>NZ_AWGD01000025.1 GCF_000495795.1 Asticcacaulis sp. AC460 | reverse complement strand
CCGGCCGGTGCCGCGCCGGCCTGGTTGGAGGCCGCCGCCAGGACCGGTGCCGCCGCAGCGGCTCCCGCCTGCCAGGTCATGGCGCCGGACAGGATGGCCCGCGCCTGGGTCGGGTGCGGCATGGCGTTGAGATAGGCGCCGTTGCCCCAGTCGGTGATACAGCAGGTTTCGATGCGGCTCAGCGCCGGCATCTCACCGGCCAGCGCCTTCGCCGCCGCAATGAAGGTGTTGCCCGTACTGCATTCGTCGTCGACGATGACCAGGGACCGCGCCGACCGGACCAGGTCCTCCAGACCGGGATCGGCCACCTGAACAAGATGGGTCGTGGCGTGGCTGTGGCCTTCCTCGAATGAGGCCAGCACCCGCGCCCCCTCGACCCTTTGCCGCGAACTTTGCAGATACAGGGCCTCGACCTGCGGATGCAGGTGACGGAAGGCGGCGAATATCCCCTGTCCCAGCGCCGTCGCCGTCTCGGCCATGCCGAGAAACACGACCGGCTGGGGCAGGTCCGCCGCGATCTTCGCCGCCAGCGTCGCCATAGACGCCCGCATCTGCGCCGGCGCCGCCGGCAGATGCCGCCCCAGGATCTTCGACACGATCAGGAAGCCGCGCTTCGGATTGGACCGGGCGGCGAAGTCGCACAGGTCGCGCAGCGGCGGACCGTCGTGAACGGTCAGCGTCAGTTTTCCGGTCGGAAGCGAGATCGTTTCCGACGCCTGTGCGGTTGCCGCGTGGCTCATCCGCCTGCCTCTCACATATGAACGATAATACTGACCACCGACTTGCGCAGCCGCTGTACGACGTCGCGCCGGTCGTTGTTGCGCGACACTTGTACGTCCGGCTGGGTAAATCCCGCCGCGGCGATCAGTTCGTAAACCAGTGCCGCGCGTATGGCGAAGTTGACGTTTTCCGAAATGGAGCCCCGTTCGCGCATATTGCCGTGGGCCAGGGATGATGAGGTAATCCCCACCAGATTGCCGGCTTCGTCGATAATGGCCCCGCCCGACGATCCCGATCCGATCGGCGCCGTGAACTGGAACCGCGAGACATCGCCATGGCCACCGGTGAGGCCGGAAATATTGCCGGTCGTGACCTTCAGATCCGCCCCCAGCACATCCATCAACGGAAAGCCCGCCGCCAGGACGCCTTCACCCAGCCACAGCGGCGAACCCAGCCGCATCGGTATAGGGCTTCCCTCAACCTCACCTTCCAGCAAGGCCAGGTCGTGCATCAGGTCGGCCGCTACCAGCTTCAACGGCGTGCGGCTGCGTCCGATTTCCAGCGACACCCCGTCTTCGATGACGTGCGCATTGGTGACGACCAGCTTGGGCGCAATGACGACACCACTGCCCGTCGCCGTCGAACCGCGCGGCGGCCGGCTGGGCGCGCCGTCGGCCCGACCGGGCCGCGACGGGAAGGCGACATTGCCCAGGTTGCGAGCGCGGGCGAAGGCCTCGATCCCGAAGGTGAAGCCTTCGTTTGACACCTTGGCGCGCCAGACACCGTCCTTGGCATAGATCTCGGCCAGGATCACCGCGGCCAGTTGCTGGTCGGGCTCCGGGAAGCTGTGGACCTGGCCGGCGATCTCGACCTGGATCGGATAGGCCGTATTGACGAAACCGCCGCTGCGGTCGTCGTTGATATAGGCGATCACCTCCAGGGCGGTGTCGCGGATCAGCGGCGACGGCGCCATCCAGCGCCCGCCTTCGCCCTGGGCGAACGGAATAATGGCGCCATCCGCCCCGACGGCGCAGACGACCACACGGTCGGCGTCGCGGCCCAGGGCCGTAATCAACCAGTCGCCGTCCCGGACGACCTGAATCCTCTGACCTGGCGTCGGCGTCAGCATCGCCTACCTCACCATCGTTTCGAAACCGACTTCGGTGTCAATCATCGTCCCCGTCACCTCATCCGCCGTCATCCGCCCCGTCAGCAGGCCGGCCCATCCGGCCAGGATACCGGCTCCGACGGCTTCCGCATAGACCACCCCGCCGGCCGGCCGGGCATTGATCTCCAGTACCTTCCAGCTACCGTCACGGTGTTTGCGGAACTGGATATTGACCGTCCCGTGCAATGTGAACCGTTCCACCAGTTGCCGGGCATAGTCGCTGAGCGGATGCGTTGTCTGGATGCGCTGCCGCCCGGTGTGAAGCTTGGTCCGCGCCGCATAACGCAGCATCCGTCCCTCTTCGGCCAGGATGTCGAACGACACTTCCGGCCCGGGCAGGAAATCCATCAGCACCATATCGCGGATGGGTTTACGTTTTTCCTCCAGTCGCAACGCCGCCAGATAGAGGTCCTGGTGGATTTCCCGGCCATCCGGGTTTTCCAGGTGCCGCATCGGCTTGTCGCGGGTCAGCTTCCAGAAACCGAACCCGTTCACCCCGTTGCGCGGCTTGACGCACGGCACAGCGTCACTCCCCCACCGGTCACCGACCCCGGCCAGGGCCGCCGCCAGTTCATCGCTGGACCGGATGAGCACGGTGTCGAGATGGAATTCGGTATCCCGCAGGTCCTCGGCAAACCGGTACTTGTCCTCGAGCAGTTTCAACGCTCTACGGCCGGCCGGGAATTCGACCCGGCACGGCAGGTCGGCGTCGCGCAGGGCGTTGCGATAGTGGGTCGGGATCAGGATGTCGATGCCATGGGCCTCGACCTGGCTGCGCACCCACGCGACATAGCCGACCGTGTCGACGTCCGGCTCGATCCAGGTTTCGACCGGCCCGGCATGGCGGGGCATGCCCTTGGCCACACTTGCATAGACGTCGAGGCCCGGCTCCGCCGCCATCATGGCCTGCGAAATACTGGCCAGGGAAAAGCCGCGGTTAAACCAGATACGCATGGGCTTAGGCCAGGTTCACACCCATGGCCGAAGCCAGGCCAGCCAGGCCGCTTTCCCAGCCCTCGCCTACCGCTTTGACCTTGATGTCGCCGGCCGGACCGCGATACAGTTCCACAAAGACCATGGCGGCATTGGTGCTGCTGTCTTCCGACAGGTCGTAGCGCGCCAATTCCTTGCCGTCGGCATTGTTGATCACGCGGGCATAGGCGTTCTGGACCGAGCCGAAGTTCTGACGGCGCTGCTGGCCGTCATAGATGGTTACGGCGACCGTCACCTTTTTGACATTGGCCGGCAGCTTGGCGAAGTCGACCTTGATGGTTTCGTCGTCGCCGGCGCCTTCGCCGGTGCGATTGTCACCGCCGTAGACCACGGCGCCGTCGGGCGAAGTCTTGTTGTTGTAGAAGACGAAATGGCCGTCGCTCAGCACCTTGCCGCCCTCATCCACGATAAAGGCCGAGGCGTCGAGGTCGAACGCCGCGCCGTCCGTCTTGCGGACGTCCCAACCCAGGCCGACGGTGACGGAGCTGAGGCCGGGGGCCTCCTTGGAGAGCGATACGTTACCGCCCTTGACGAGAGAAACTGCCATGGGGAAATCCTTGTAGATGGCGGGACGGACGGTATCCGCCCGTCCCGGCCTTGGTTTTTAGCCGATATTGACGCCGTAATTGGTGGCCAGCGGCCCCAGGCCGCCCTTGAAGCCCTGGCCGACGGCGCGGAACTTCCACTCGTTGTTGTTGCGATAGACCTCACCCAGGATCATCGCTGTTTCGACCGAAGCGTCTTCCGACAGGTCGTAGCGGACGATCTCGACATTGGTCTTTTGATTGACCAGGCGGATGAAGGCGTTGGACACCTGGCCGAAGCTCTGCTTGCGGGCTTCGCCATCGTGGATGGTGACGACGACGGCGATCTTGTCGATATCCGCCGGCACCTTGGACAAGGTAACCTTGACCTGCTCGTCGTCGCCATCGCCGGCGCCGGTGCGGTTGTCGCCCAGGTGTTCGACACCGGTCACGACCTTGTTGTTGTAGAAGACGAAATCATTGTCGGCGCGAACCTTGCCGTCGGTCTTCAGCAGGAAGGCCGAAGCGTCGAGATCGAAGTCGGTGCCATCGGTGGCGCGTGTATCCCAACCCAGGCCGACGATGACTTCGTCGAGCGCGGGGTCTTCCTTGCTCAGGCTGACGTTGCCGCCCTTGGAAAGCGAAATTGCCATATCAAACAGTCCTTTTCATCCTTGACGTTGAGGGTATGGGTTATCTGTCCAGCGTGGTCTTGTCGTCAACCGGCTGGGTATGCTGGTCCGGCACGACCTCACCGGTCGGCAGGATGATCTGGGCGTCGCCGTCCTCGGCATATTCTTGCGGGAAGCGCTTCTTGTGCTCGATCGACACCCACAGCGATACACCGATGATGACGGCCCCGACCAGGCCGGTCACGGCTTCCGGAATGTGCAGCTTGATGCTGAGCAGCATGATGGTCGCCAGGGCTATGATGGCGTAGAAGGCGCCGGATTCCAGGAAGCGGAACTCCGCCAGGTGTCCACCGCGGACCAGGGCGATCGTCATCGAGCGCACGAACATGGCGCCGATACCCAGGCCCAGGGCGATCAGGACGATGTCGTTGGTGATGGCGAAGGCCCCGATCACGCCGTCGAACGAGAAGGAGGCGTCGAGGAATTCGAGATAGATAAAGGCGCCCGCACCGCTGCGTACGACGACGCCGGTATGGTCCTTTTCGCCGCCGATCCAGTCGCCAAACTTCTGCACCGCGAGGAAGGTGAGCACGCCCGACAGGCCGGCGATCAGGAAGGTCTTCTGCTCTTCACCGTGGACCAGGAAGGACAGGCCGGCGATCAGCACGGCAGTGACGATATAGGGCGAGAACGGAATCTTGGCCAAGGCCGCCAGGGGCCGCTCGATAAAGCCGAGCCAGTGGTGCTCACGTTCGTCGTCAAAGAAGAAGTTCAGGCCGACCAGCATCAGGAAGGCCCCACCGAAGCCGGAAATGCCGATATGGGCGCTGGTGACGATCTTTTCGTAAAGCTGATGATCCATCAAGGCGATGCGCGTGGCTTCCCATGGCGTCACCATGGCCGAGATCGACACGATCAGGATCGGGAAGATGATCCGCATGCCGAACACGGCGATGATGATGCCCCAGGTCAGGAACCGTCGCTGCCATACCGGGTCCATGTCCTTCAGGATCGAAGCATTGACCACGGCATTGTCGAGGCTGAGCGAGGTTTCCATGACGCCCAACACGCAGGCCAGGAACACCATCTGCAGGGTCGGCCCGATCAGGCCGGTCTGGTAATAGCCCAGAACCCCCACCAAAATCAGGGATACGACGGTAAAGGCGATCGATCCGTAAAAGTTCTTCAGCATACTTGTCTCTTGTTAGCGCCCGGCAATACCGCGCGTCGTTTTGGGGGATGGCGGCGGGCCGCGCCGACTGTCAGTCCTTACGGCCGGCCTGCCATTGCAGATAGATACCGATATCGTCGGCAAACTCCTTCTGGCCACGGTAATATTTCATATGGCGATCCATCTGCAGATTGCCATTCACGTTATCGATAAGCGCAATCCCACACAGCCGGGCATTGTCGCGCCCCTCCACCAGGCGGATTTCGACCTCCGGCTGGCCCGGCACAGTCATGCGGACGATACCGTCGGTCTGTTGCCAGTTCGGCACGCCGTCATAGATCAGGGCAAAAACGCCGATCCGTCTGATTTTGTCGAAGTGGCGCCCGTTGACACGGATGGTTTCACCGGTCGTGACGGCGCCTGTGCGATCATCGCCCGACAACTGGATATACGGCTCGTATTCATAGTCACCGAAACTGCGGCCCAGGCCCTGGATACAGCCCTTGTAGCCATCCTGCAGTTCGAACATCACACCCAGGTCGAGGTCGACGTTTTTGGGGCCGCCGCCGAACAGGCCGCGCTTCTGTTCCGGCTGGCTCCAGTTCAGGTTCAGGATGATTTCGCCGAAGGTCGCGCCCGTCTTCTGCAGGCTGACGCGCGGATTGCTCTTCTCCAGCGTCACCTTTTTCAGGCTGACCGGCGCGGAGGGCGTCGAAGGTGGCGGTGCCGCGGGCGCCGCAGCGGGAGCCGGCGCTGCGGCGGGGGCATCTGCCACCTCACCGCCGAAATGGGTGATCAGCGCGGCCAGGCCGCCTTCGAACCCGGCGGCGATGGTGCCGACGCGCCAACCCGAACTATGCCGGTAGAGCTCGATCAGCATGACCGCCTTTTCAGCATTCAGGTGCTCCGCCACGTTGAAGGAGGCCTGGTTGCTGCCCAGGGTGACCAGCAGGGGCCGCGCCTGACCGATGGGGCGGCTGTCGTGGGTCGCGGTAAAGACCACCCGGTCGATCGTCTCAGGCAACCGGTCCAGTTCCAGCTGGAACTGCGCCGCCCCGGATGATGGAGTCAGCGTAATGGCGCCCTCTGGCGATCGCGTGTTGGAAAACAGCACGACATAGCGGTCGTCGCCGATCTTGCGCTCCTTGTTGAGCCCGAAGGCGGCGATATCGGCGCCGTCCAGCCCGAACTCGACCTTGACCGCGCACTGGGCGCCGACGCCCAGGTCGGCCAGGCTGCGTTTTTCGCCCTTCTGCAACTGCATGCGTATCTCTGTAGGCTGGGGAGAGAGGCGAACCTCTCTCCGCGTTATCGTATCAGATCAGTCGGGCGGCCAGGGCGGTGATATCCTTCACCGTCCGCGCCGTGGTGCGCTCGCCGATGGCCTTGAAGGTCCACTGACCGCCGTCGCGCTTGACGTAGGCCAGCACCACGCCGGTATGCGGGCCGCTTTCCGAGATATCGAAACGCGCCAGCTCCTTGCGGGCGCGGCTATCGACCACGCGGCTGAAGGCGTTCTTGACCTTGTCGAAGGTCTGGCCGCGGAAGCTGTTGACCGTGAACACCAGGGTCTCGATCTCGGACGGCAGGCGGGTCAGGTCGATGGAAATGGTCTCGTCGTCGCCGTCCCCCTCGCCCGTAAGGTTGTCACCGCTGTGGCGGATCGAGCCGTCGCGGCTGAGCAACTGCTGGAACCAGATGGTGTCGACCACGCGGCCATTGGCATCGAAGGCGATACAGGACGCATCCAGGTCGATGCTCCCGCCGCCGCCGAACAGTCCGCTTAGCAGGCCGGTAGCCACGTCCCAGCCGACGCCCAGGGTGATATTGGTCAGGCCGTCACCGCCCTCCTTCTTGAGGCTTACCGATGCGTTTTTTTGCAGGGAAATACTCATAGTTATCCTTCCATGGTGGCAAGACGGCGCAACAGGCCTGTGAGAGCGCTTAACCTGGCATCTGGCCACGGTGTGGCCAGGCTCGGGCTCAGGGATTAGTCGTGGTTACCAAAACAAAGCTTAAACGCTTGATACTTTTGTTGAAACTCGTCCCTGCACGGCAACCCCGGAAGTGTGCAGAACGGTCCCCCCGCCACGACTGTTGCCATAAAACCTCAGGCGGGACAAGCCAAACACCACCCATCAGGAGAATTTGAACGCGGCGGTTTGCCGCAGCCGGAGTCAACAAGGGCCGCCCTTGCGGACGGCCCCTGCTTGGACATGTGGCGGCACTGGCGCGTGATCTACGTCACGACGAAATTATGTTAGCGCTACCAATCCTTATATGTCAAGCCTTGCTTCAAAATTTCGGCAGCCGCATCTCCGGCTTGGGATAGGCCACGGGCTCGACTACCTGCGCCATCGCCGGATCGCTGATGCCGTGGGCGCCGGTTTCAATGCGGCCGGCAAACCGCCGCACCTGAGCCCCCGCCGTGACCGTGACGTCGTACCAGTTGCCGTGCTTGCCCAGGTCGAACACCTGCTTGTGCACCGCCCCCGGTTTGACGGCGACCGTCGTTTTGCCCTGGCCGTAGACCTCGGCGTCGACCACCACCTCAACCGCGACGGTGCCCGAATTGCGCAGGGCGACCTGCAGGAGCGCCGGACGTGAGGTCATCACCGTCGTCACCTCGACCGCCGTCACACTCTCGCCGGCAAAGGCGCGATGGAAGCCGTTCGGCCCCAGCACCCACAGGTCGTAGCGCTGGCCCGGCCATTGATCCTTGAGGCTCTTGCCGGCCTCGACCGTATAGCGCCGCGGAATGGTCTCCAGGTTCAGCCGGTCATAGACGTGGAATACCGCTCCGGCCTGGCCGCGGTTGACGAACTCAAGCTCGACGCCGTCATGCACCTTCGCGACGACATCCAGGTCGTACGGCAAGGCCCGCGACGGCCGCGTGCCCTTTTCCTGCATCAGCGGTTCTGCTTGCGCCGGCGGTTCGATCCGCTTGCGGTGGATCTGCGCCAAGACCGCCTGCTCCGAGCCCGACGCATCGGGCAGGCCCGGGAATTCCGGCCCCTCCGGCATGGAGAAGTCGAACGCCGAGGTCAGGTCGCCGCAGACGGCGCGATGCCACGGGCTGATCGCCGGTACGGTAACGCCAAAGCGCTTTTCCAGGAACTGGCCGACCGAGGTGTGGTCGAACACCTGCGACGTCACCCAACCGCCCTTCGACCACGGCGACACGACATACATTGGCACCCGCGCACTCAGGCCCCACGGCCGCAGCGTACCGCTGACCGTATCGGACGGATCGAGGAACTTGCGCTGCGGATCGGAGAAGTAGAAGCCTTTCAGGTCGACCGTCGACTTGCCCATCAGGGTGCCGTCCGCCGTATAGGACGGAGGTGCCGACGGCGGCAGGTGGTCGAACAGGCCGTCATTCTCGTCGAAGGTCTGGAAGAAGACGGTCGAACCCCACACGTCCGGATTGGCGACCAGGGCGCTGAGGATGCCAGCGGTGAACTCTGCGCCCTGCAAAGGAGTCGAGGCCGACGGGTGCTCGGACCATTCCTTGTTGGGCAGGATCCACGACACCGCCGGCAAGGTGCCGTCCTGGACGTCCTTCGCGAACTGCTCCAGCGACCAGTGGCTCATGCCCTTTTCGTAGAGGGCAGAGCCCGGCTTGGCGTTGCGGAAGCTCTCGAAGGCCAGACCGCCATGCATGGCGCCGGTCCAGTTGTCGTTCGGGTCCTGATAGATGCGCCACGACACGCCGGCACCTTCCAGCACGTCCGGCAGGGTCGGCCAGGCAAAGGCCGAGCCCTGATATTCGTAGCCCGGTTCCGGCAGCGCGCCCTTGACCCAGCAGCGCATATTGTTGGGCTCGGAATCGGCCTCGGTGGCGTTAATCCCGGCGGCCCGCAGCTTCGGGTCATGGTTCGAACCCGACCAGAAGACGATGCGGTTCGGGTCTGTCCCGGTGGTGATCGAACAGTGATAATGGTCGCAGATGGTAAAAGCTTCGGCCAGGGCGAACTGGAACGGGATATCGTCGCGCTGATAATAGCCCATCGAATACGGGTTCTTGTACTTGGGCCAATAACCGAACCTGCCCTGGTTCCACGCCGCCTGCGAGTCCGAGAAGCTGTGCGGCGTGCCGGGCACGGCGATGGCGTTGGTGGTGCGGGTATTGAGATGATAGGGCGGGATGACCTTGTTGCCGTCCGACTGCTGCCACACCGGGCCGTTGGTCATCGGGATCGGAAAGCGGTCACCGAAGCCGCGCACCCCACGTAGCGTGCCGAAATAATGGTCGAACGACCGGTTTTCCTGCATCAGGATGACGATATGTTTGACGTCCTGGAGGGTGCCCGTGACCCGTTTGGCGGGCAGGCTCATGGCCTGGGCGATGGCGTAGGTGAAGGGCGCGGCGGCGGCCAGGGTCGCGCCGGCGCCGAACAGGCGCAACAGGCTGCGGCGATCCGTATCGGTCATGTCAGGAGCTCCAGGAATTAGAAAAAAGCGGGACGAACCGGTCGGGACGCTGATGGAGGAAACGCCCTCCCCCATCCGGTCCGCCCTGCCTCAGGGGGAATACACACACAAGAAGTTATGCTTGGTCCTCCTCCCCATCTCATGAGGAGGTGCCGGCGAAGCCGGCGGAGGGGTACCCTTACGGCCCCCCTCCCCTTACCTAAAGACTGTTTGGAAAGCCGTCAGGCTGAGCCGAAAAGGGGTGGTTTCGAGAACCGGAGCGGAGCGTACTTAAGTACGTGAGCACCGGAAGCGCAGAAAACAGCACTTTGCAGGCCAGTCGGACGGAGTTTCCAACAGTCTTTTAGAACTGGGTCGAATAGGTGAAATAGAAGCTGCGCGGCTTGCCTTCGAACGGATAGCCGTAGAAGTAGCGATCGTCCGTATTGGTATATTCACCGCGGTTGAACGCCACACCGTAGAAGTTGTTCCCGTAGCCATAACGTTCGGCATATTCAGTGTCGAACAGGTTGGCGACGCGGAGCTGGAAGCGGTGCTCCATGTCCTTGCCGGCCAGGTAGGTCAGGGTGCCGTTGACGACGGTGTAATCACCGAAGTTATGACGGAACTTCTCGGCCGGGCCGCCGGTGGCCCATTCGGGTCCCTGGGTCCGCGACAGCAGCTGCGCCTTCAGGCGGCCGTTGCGCGATTCCCAGTTCAGCTTGCCGATGACGAACCATTCCGGCGTTTCGTTGATCTGGATGCCCTGGCGCGGGCCGCTGGCCGGGGCCGCATCCTGCGCCGTATAGGCAAAGCCGAAGCTCCACTGCTCGCCAACGAAGACATCGGCATCCACCGTCAGGCCCTTGATCTTGGTGACGGCGGTGTCGTTGTAGTAGGTATCGACCGAGTAGTTGGTGCCGTTGTGGTTCACGACGATCGGCCGGCCCGACGTGGTGCGGATGCGGTTGCTGATCTCGGTGTCGAAGGCGCCGATTTCGGTGCTGATCCGCAGATCGCCCAAGGCGCCCTGATAGCCGGCGGCCAGGTTGTAGGTTTCGGTCTCTTCGGTTTCCAGGTCCGGATTACCGACCACCGTAAAGGCAGCCGAAGCGGATGTCTGCGGCGGACGCGGATTGTTAATGTACAGTTCGTTGGTCTGGGGCAGGCTGTACGAAGTCCCGCCATTGGCGCGAAGGTAGAAATCGCCGATCGGTTGCTTGAAGCCGAACTTCCAGACGGTCTTGCTGTCGAAAGCTTCGGAGAAGTCCTGGCGGATGGCGATCGAGATATTGGTCGACGGGCTGAACGGCAGGCGGGGATGAAAGTCGACGAACACGCCCGTGGTGGTGCTGTCATTGTCCGGCGTGGCGAAACGTTCGTCCGAGTCGTCGGCATAGGAGACATATTGCACGCCGACAACGGTTTCCAGGAAGGAGGCCGCGTTGATGGTGGCGCGGACCGTGGCGCCGGTTTCCTTGAAGCCGCTGCGGTACTGGTTGGTGGTGCCGAAGCCGTGAGCGAAAGCCGGCTCGACCGCGCCGGTCCAGGCGCCATAAGGGATGGTCCGGGTCGGTGTGTTCGGATCGACGCAGCCGGCCGAGACCTTGCAGATTTCCGGATACAGTTCGGCGTTCCACAGTTCCGGGTTGGAATAGTAGGCCGAGGCTTCGATCGAGAAACGGTCGTTGAAACGCTTGCTGAAGGCCACGTCGGCGATCGGGTAGCGCAGCGTGTTGGGCGAATAGGTCTCACCCGACGGGAACGGATCCTGGAACCAGCTTTCGGTATAGATGACATTGGCGCGGAACTGGGTGTTCTCGTCGATCTGCCACAGGTATTTGGCGCCGACATGGTTCTTGTTCAGCGGATAGTCCTGGATGCCGCCCGCCAGAGCGACATTGTCGGTGAACTTCGACGGATCGAAGATACGCGGGCCGTCGGTGGCCAGCATCGAGCCGTAGAACATGAAGCTGTGGTGGCCGGCCTCGTCCAGAGGGAAGCTGTAGTTGCCCCAGACTTCGCGGGTGGCGAAGGAACCGTAGGAGACGCCGAACTCGCCCTTGCGCGTGCCGTCCGGCTTCTTGGTGATGACATTGACGACGCCGATGCCGCCGTTGGAGCCGAAATACAGGCTGTTGCCGCCACGGAAGACCTCGATGTTCTCGATCATGTGCGGATCGATCGTGGTGGCGCCCCAGATGTTTTCCAGCGCCGGGCCGCGGTCGTACAGCGGCGTGCCGTCCAGGGTCACCAGGGTGTCGCGGTCACCGCCGCCGTCCAGACGGATGGTGAACTCACCTTCGTCGGGTGAATAGCCGACATTGACGCCCTTGATCAGGAACTGCGCCGCTTCGGCAAAATTGATGGCGCCGCTCTGGTCGATCTGTTCGGCGGTGATGACCTGCACTTCCGTGCCATAGTCGGCCAGTTCGCGCGCCACCGGAGTCGCCGGCGACCGCTTGCCGGTGACAGTGACAACGCCCGATTCCGCATCGCCCACCGGCGCCGCATCATTGGCAAACGCCACACCTGCCAGGCCGCAGCCCAGCGTCACGAGCCCCAGCAAGGGCGCGTGAAATTTCTTGATCCGCATATCGATATCCCCGTGAAAACGCCGGGCGCAATGGGAGACGCCGGGCTGAACGCGGCGGAACCTAGTCAGGTCGTGTGACAGAAACCTCAGACTTCGATGACGACTTTATGAAATAATCTCATTTTTATAGTTTTATAATTTTGAGATATATTCAGTTTAAAGTGGCGCTTTCCGGTGGCAGCGGCGCGACGGTTGTGCTCAACTTTTGTGACGTGGCGGTACGGCCACGGAATCGCGCTATCTCTTCCCCTTCCGGGGCGATTTTTTTGGATATTCTTGCGTTGAAAGCCTTAGCCGACGGCCGTGAACCGGTCGACAATGCCCTTACCCGCATCCGCGTCGCCTATCCGTCCCTGGCCCGGGGCGCCCGGCGCATTGCCGACTATGTCAGCGAACAGCCGCATCGCATCGTCGCCATGTCGATCACCGAACTGTCCGAAGCCGTCGGCGTTTCCGAAGGCAGCGTCATCAATTTCTGCCGCCGCCTGGGCCTCTCAGGTTTCCAGCAACTGAAACTGAGCCTGGCTCAGGAGACCGTCCAGCCGGTTCAGTTCATACACGAAGACCTGGAACGCGACGACGATACCGACACCGTATGCCGCAAGATCTTCCATTCCGGCATCCAGGCCCTGCGCGACTCGCTGTCGGTGCTGAACCCCAAGGAGCTGAGCCGCGCCGTCGACATCTTCCGCCAGGCCAGACGCATCGAGATCTACGGCATCGGCTCGGCCGCCCCCATCGCCGAGGACGCGCACTACCGCATGCTGCGCATAGGCCTCGACGCCAAGGTAGTGATAGACAGCCACGTCCAGGCGATCAGTGCTTCACGCACCGGCCCCGATGTTGCGGTGCTGACCGTGACCCATTCCGGCGCCACCCACGAAACCGTCGCCGCCACCCGACTGGCACGCGAAGCCGGCGCCCGCACGGTGGTGATCACCAACTTCGCCCGCTCGCCGATTCAGGCCTATGCCGAGGTGGTGCTGTTCACCATGGCGCGCGAGACCCTGTTCCGCACCGAAGCCATGACCAGCCGCATCGCCCAGTTGTGCGTGGTAGATGCCCTGATTGCAGCGCTCGCGCTGGCGGATTACGATCGTTCCACGGCGACCCTGAAACAGACGTTTGAGACGTTGTCGATAAAACGCTTTTAGAGCCCAATGCCAAAACGTGGCGGCAATCGTTTCTTGCAACTTTTTCATAGACACGAAGCGGTACAAAATCTTAGAGCCTGTGCGCGCAGCTTTCTTTGCGCAGGCTTCCAAGCTCGTATCGAATTTTTTCTATCCGGCAGGCACAAACGTCGTCGGACCTTCTCCTGTTGTTTGAAAACCCATCATGCCTGTCCGCTACAAGCTCGGCTGCACCCTTAGCTATGAGGTCCTGTCGCCGTCCGTCTTTATCTTCAATGTCGAGGTCGCGCGCCTGCGCCGTCATATCGACCTGGTCGAGCGCCTGACCGTGACTCCGGACCTGCCACTGAAGACGTACACGGTTCCCGACATCAACAACCGCTATGTCGGCCTGCATGCCCCGGCCGGGCCGCTCACCCTGCATTACGAAGCCGAGGTCACCCTCGATCCCTACCGCGCCGATCCGCGGAGCGTGGGTGAAACCTCGGTGGCCGACCTGCCGCTGGACATCATGCCCTTCCTGCTGCCGTCGCGCTTCGTACCGTCCGACCGCCTGGCCGACTTCGCGCGCAAGGAGTTTGGCTACCTCGATCGCGGCTTCGAGCGTGTGACGGCCATCTGCAACTGGCTGTACAACAATATCGACTACCGTCGCGGCGCCTCCAACGAACAGACCACGGCGACCGAAAGCCTGATCCTGCGCGCCGGGGTCTGCCGCGACTTCGCCCATCTCGGCATTGCCTTCTGCCGCGCCCTGGATATCCCGGCCCGCTTCGTCAGTTGCTATGCCTATGGCCTGCAACCCAACGACTTTCATGCGGTTTTTGAAGTCTATCTCGAAGGCCGCTGGTGGCTGTTCGACGGTACGCGGATGGCCAATCTCGACGGCCTGGTCCGCATCGGCGTCGGCCGCGATGCCGCTGAAATCGCGTTCTGCTCACCGTTTGGCAGCGTCGCCTACGGTCCGGTCGAGATCAGCATCGACCGCGCCGACGGCCTCCCGGAACCCTGGCCGCGCACCATCGACGCCATCAGCACCGAAGAACCGGCGCCGAACGCCGGCGCGGTATAGCGCGCCTTAAAATTATTTTAGATATATCTGATTGCCATCCGACCGAAATGTGCCTATATGCAAATCAGATATATCTGATAGCAATCTGAAAGTTACTAGATATGAGAGACTTTCCCTTTAACCGTGGCGGCTTCAGCCATCATGGCGGACACCACGCTCCTCACGGCGGTCACCGCTTCGGTGGGCGCGGCCGACGAGATGGCCGCGGCTTCGGTCACGGCGGCCTGCGCCTGGTCCTGCTGAAATTCATCAGCGAAAAGCCCAGCCACGGCTACGAACTGATCAAGGCCATCGAGGAGCAGTTCCAGGGTGGCTATGCACCCTCGCCCGGCATCGTCTATCCAGCCCTGAGCTGGCTGGAGGACGGCGGCTTCATCGTCATCACCACCGACGCCGACAACCGCAAGGTCGCTTCGATCACCGAGGCCGGTCAGGCCCTGCTGGCCGAACGCGCCGAGGATCTGGAGCGTCTGTTCGAAACCGCGGCCGACAAGCCCGGCAACCGCGAGGACTACGCCCCCCTCTACCGCGCCATGGATAACCTGAAGGCCGCCTTGCGCACCCGGGCCATCCGCCCGATGTCGAAGACCGACATCGAAAACATCGTTGACTGGATCGACGACCTGGCCAGGAAGATCGAGCGCTCGGAATGACCATCGCCCGCACACCCCTGCGCGTCCGTTTCGAGACCCGACGGCGCGAACTCACGGTCGTCGAGACCCATCGCCTGACTCCGCATATGCAGCGCATCGTCCTTACGGGCGACCTGAGCGGCTTCCAGTCCCTGGGCTTCGACGACCATATCAAGCTGTTCTTCGCCGATCCTGAAACCGCTGAGCCGGTCATGCGCGACTATACCCCGCGCCGCTTCGATGTCACCGCCGGCCGGCTAACCCTGGATTTCGCACTCCACGGCGAGACTGGCCCGGCTACGGCCTGGGCGTTATCTGCCCAGACCGGTGACATCCTGAACGTCGGTGGGCCACGCGGGTCGCAGATCCTGCCCGATGGTTATGACGGCTACGTCCTGATCGGCGACGAAACGGCGCTGCCTGCCATCGGCCGCCGTCTGGAGGAACTGCCGGCCGGCACGCCGGTCACCATCCTGGCCGAGGTCGAAAGCGACGACGACCGCCAGACCTGGACCACCCGCGCCGAGGCCGACATCAACTGGGTCATACGTTCCGAAGGCCAAAACCTGGCCGACGCCGTCATGCGCCTGGAGTTACCGTCCGGCGATATCCATGTCTGGGTGGCCGGCGAAGCCCAGACCGCCAAGGCCCTTCGCCAGATCCTGACCGACCGCGGCGTCGATCCGAAGTCCATGAAGGCCGCCGCCTACTGGCGCCGCGGCACGGCCGGCGCCCACGAACCGATCGAATAAGGGTGGACTTATTGGTCAAGCCGCATATAAAAATAGGTAAGACCAAAATCGTCAGACAAAACAGGGAAATGTCATGCCCTCCCCTTCGCGCCGCGCCGTTATCGCCAGCCTCGCCACCGCGTCCGCCCTGTCGGCAGCCCTGCCCTCGCTGGCCGAAACCAAAGGCGGCGGCCGCGAAAGGCTGTCCATCAATACGGGCTGGCGCTTCCATCGCGACGATGACGGCGCTCACTCGGGCCTTCCCTACGACATCCGTCCGGAACTGAGCAAAAGCGAGGACGGCAAGGCCGCCGACGCTCGTCCAGACGATGCCGCCGCCATCGACCGCGCCCGTCAGCCGACGCTCAAGGCCTGGGTTCTGCCCGCCGGCAATGCCTTCGTGAAAGACCCAGCCAAACGCCATAGCCGTCCTGCGACGGAACCGGCCCTGCCGCCTTTCGCCGAACCCGGCCTGGACGACAGCGCCTGGCAAGCGGTCACCCTGCCCCACGACTGGGCGATTGCCGGCCCGTGGCTGGAAAGCGGTCCCTATGGCGGCATGGGCCGCCTCAAATCCTGGGGCATAGGCTGGTACCGCCGCAGCCTCGATATCCCAGCGCGCGACCGCGGCAAGTCGGTCTTCCTCGATATCGACGGCGCCATGTCCTATGCGGTCGTCTGGTGCAACGGCCATATCGTCGGCGGCTGGCCCTATGGTTACAATTCCTGGCGCCTGGACCTTACGCCCTATCTGGTACCGGGCGGCCGCAACCAGATCGCCATCCGGCTCGACAACCCGCCGGAATCCGCTCGCTGGTATCCCGGCGGCGGCCTATACCGCAATGTCTGGCTGACCAAGGCCAATCCGGTCCATGTCAGCCAGTGGGGCACCTTCGTCACCACGCCTGACGTGTCCGCAGATGCCTCCACCGTCAACCTGACCACAACGATCGACAATGACAGCGCTACGACCGCCACGGTCGAGGTCTCGACCCGGATCTTCCTGATGGGCGAGGATGGCCACCCGTCGGGCAAGGCTCTGGCCGCCATCGCCCCCGCCCGCATTCAGGTCGCGCCCGGCACCTCCGCCACCGTGTCCGGCACCACGATCGTCAAGAACCCGCGCCTGTGGGGCCCCAAACCGCAGCAAACCCCGCACCGCCATATCGCCATCACCACTGTGAGCCACAACGGCAAGACAGTCGACCGCTACGAGACTCCGTTCGGCATCCGCAATCTGCGTTTCGATCCCGACACCGGCCTCCACGTTAACGGTGAGCCGATCCGCTTCCGGGGCGTCAACAACCACCACGATCTTGGTGCTTTGGGTGCTGCCTTCAATGTCCGCGCCGCCGAGCGCCAGCTTGAGATCATCCAGGAGATGGGCGGCAATGCCATCCGCATGAGCCACAATCCGCCGGCGCCGGAACTGCTGGATCTGTGCGATCGCATGGGATTTCTGGTCATCGACGAGGTCTTCGATTCCTGGAAAAAGAAGAAGACCCCGCTCGACTTCCACCTGATCTTCCCGGAGTGGCACGAGCAGGACCTGCGCGCCATGCTGCGCCGCGACCGCAACCACCCTTCGATCGTCCTGTGGAGCGTCGGTAACGAGGTCGGCGAACAATATTCCGGAGAAGAAGGCGCGGCGGTCGCCCGCAACCTGGTCGCCATCACGCGCGAAGAAGACACCACCCGCCCGACCATGACCGCCATGAACTACGCCAAGCCCGACATGCCTATGCCCGGCGCGGTCGATGTCGTCACGGTCAATTACCAGGGCGCCGGCATTCGCACCGCGCCAGGCAACTTCCCGGGCTTCCGCGCCGCTTTTCCGAAGAAGATGATCCTGACCACCGAAAGCGCCTCGGCCCTGTCGACGCGCGGCGCCTATCTGTTTCCGGTGCCGGGCGCCTACACCGCCGCGGTTCGCCCCGGCGTCGGCGGCGATCCGAAAACCCGACAGGTCAGCGCCTACGAACTGTTCGCCGCCGATTTCGGCACCTCGGCCGACCGCGCCTGGGCGGCGGAAGACCAGTATCCCTATGTCGCCGGCGAGTTCGTCTGGTCCGGCTTCGATTATCTGGGCGAGCCGACGCCCTATTATGATGCGCGGAGTTCCTATTCCGGCATTCTCGACCTGGCCGGCTTCAAAAAGGACCGCTTCTACCTCTACCAATCGCGGTGGCGCCCGGACATGAAGTTCGTCCATATCCTGCCGCACTGGACCTGGCCCGACCGCGTCGGCGAGGTCACCCCCGTCCACGCCATCACCGCCGGCGACGAAGCCGAACTTTTCGTCAACGGCAAATCCCAGGGCCGGTTGAAGAAGCGCGCCTACGAATACCGCCTGCGCTGGGACTATGTCACCTATGAGCTTGGCGAAATCACGGTCGTGGCCTACAAGAACGGCCAGGAATGGGCCCGCGCGACGACCCGAACCGCCGGTCCCGCCGCCGCCCTGGAAGCCGTTGCCGACCGCAACCGCATCACGGGCGACGGCCAGGACCTAGCCTTCATCACCGCACGGATCACCGACAAGGATGGTCTGACCGCGCCGCGTGCTGATAACCGCATCCGCTTCACGATCGACGGTCCGGGCGAGATCGTCGCCACCGACAACGGCGATCCGGCGAGCTTCGAGCCCTTCCATTCGTCCTCGCGCGCGGCATACTTCGGCCTATGCCTGGCCATTGTCCGCGCTAAACCCGGCGCCACGAGCCCGATCACGGTCCGCGCTGAGGCAGATGGCCTGACAACGGCCACTACGACCGTCACCACCAGCCGCTTGTAGCCGGATCGTTGGCGACCGGGTATACCGGACCGGTGACGCTCGACCATGCCCTGACCGGAGATACACTGCTCCACATCGACGGCCTGACCTACGCCGTCCTTGACCCCGCACGCCTGGATTTCGCCGCCGCTCAGCCCGCCCGCAAGACCGCCTCCATCCGGGTTCGCACGGCGACGGCGGGCGAAACCATCGTCACCCGTCCCGACGCTATCGAAGAGGCCAGCTTTTTCGCCACAGGTGGCGAACTGATCTTCATCAACGACCTGCCCGATGGCCGTGAAGACGCCTATCTGCCGCGCGACGCGTCGGGCCGTCCCAATGGCGACGAGGTCCTGGCCGGGGCCTATGAAGCCGCAGGCGACGGCCACTACCGTCCGGTCGCCACACCCTGCCCGGTCCTGCACCAGGTCATTGATCGTCCCGTCGTGATGCTTGACGTCTGGGGGCCCGGCCAACACCAGTTCCTCACCCTGGGCGCCAGCCTGAAGCTCGAATCCGGTAGAGTCACCGGCATTGACCGTCATGCCTTCGCGCTTACGTGGACGGTGGAAGCTTAACTCGCCAGCGCCGCCGGAGCAACGGGTGCCAGCAAGGCCGGAATCTCGCCCGCAGCAACCGCCTTGCTGAACAGGAACCCCTGGATGCCTGGGCACTTCTCCTCGCGCAGGTGCTCCAGCTGTTCCTCGGTTTCGACACCCTCCGCCACGCAGTCCAGGTGCAGCTGACGCGCCAGATCCAGGATGCTGTGAACGATCGCCGCCGTGCTGTGGTCGTTGACGATGTCACGCACGAATGACCGGTCGATCTTGATCCGGTCGAGCGGGAAGCGCTTCAGGTATGACAGCGACGACCAGCCAGTGCCGAAATCGTCCAGCGACAGCTTGACCCCCAGCGCCTTCAGATCGGCCATGAGCCGCATCGTCGTGTCGGTATCATCCAGTGTAAGGCTTTCGGTCAGTTCCAGTTCCAGCCATTCGGGCGCAAGGCCGGTGTCGGCCAGGGCTTCGCGGACCGTATCGACGATATCGCCGCGATAGAACTGCTGGGCCGACAGGTTGACGGCGATACGCACCTTGGGCAGGCCCTGCTTCTGCCACGCGACATTCTGGGCGCAGGCCGTCCGCAGCACCCACTTGCCGACCTCGACCATGCGGCCATGTTCTTCCAGCAAAGGAATGAACAGGCCGGGCGCGATCATGCCTTCGGTCGGATGCTGCCAGCGCAGCAAGGCCTCCAGCCCGGTAATGGCGGACGGATCCAGGGATAGCTGCGGTTGGTAGTGCAGGACGAACTCGCCGCGCTCACAGGCATTGTGCAAATCATTCGACAAGGTGTGCCAACGCTCGGCCGCCATGCTGAGGTCGCGGCTGAACAGGCGGTAATTGCCTCGCCCCTTCTTCTTGGCCTGGTACATGGCGGTATCGGCCGCCTGCAGCAGCGCCGCCGGGTTCTCGCCATCGGCCGGATACATGGCGATACCGATGCTGGTTCCGATACGCAGTTCATGGCCCTCGACCATGCACACCGGTTCCAGCGCCTTCAGGATGCGCCTGGCCAGGGCCTCCGCATCGGCGACGCCGCCCAGGTCGCTGGCCGCAATGACGAATTCGTCACCACCCAGCCGCGCCGGCGTGTCGCTTTCGCGCAGCACGCTGCGCAGGCGCTGCGCCACCTCTTCCAGCAGTCCGTCGCCGACAAAATGCCCCAGGCTGTCATTGACGTGTTTGAAATGATCCAGGTCCAGCAGCAGCAGTCCAACCTGGCCCTGGTCGCGACGGGCATGGGCAATGGCCTGACCCAGCCGGTCCATCAGCAGGGTACGATTGGGAAGGCCGGTCAAGGCGTCGTGCATGGCGAGGTAGCGCACGCGGGCCTCGGCCTCCTTGCGCGCCCGGACGTCACGGAAGGTACATTGCGCCAGCAGCCGGTCGCCGGCCCGGTAGGTCGTGCCCAACACCTCGACGGTCACCGGTGTGCCGTCGGGTCTTTCCCACGACCATTCGTCCCACTTCATATGGCCGGCGTCGCGCAGGGCTTCGATAATCGGCTTGCCACCCGCGCCTTGGAAGACCGGTATCGCGTCCACCTTCTGGCCGCGCATGGCTTCGACGGCTGCGCCCAGCATCTGGCTGCACTGGGCGTTCAGGTCGGCCACGGTTCCGGCCTCACAATCGACCACCAGGATGCCATCGCCCGCGGTTTCGAACAGGCGGCGATGGCGCAGTTCCGACTCGCGCAGAGACGCTTCCGCCGCGATCAGCTCCAGTTGCGTCCGGCGCAGCGCCAGATGGGTATTGACCCGAGCCAGCAGCTCCTCGATCTGGAACGGCTTGCTGACATAATCGACGCCACCGGCGGCAAAACCGGCCACCTTGCTGTCGACATCGGTCAGGGCGGTCATGAAGATGACCGGAATATCCTTGACGCCGTCCTGCGCCTTCAGGCGACGGCAGGTCTCGAAGCCATCGATATCCGGCATCATGACGTCCAGCAACACCAGGTCGGGTTGGACAAACGCTACCCGCTCCAGCGCCTCGGTGCCGCCCAGGGCCACCACGACCTGGTAGCCGTGCAGTTCGAGGTGATCGGCCACCAGTCCCAGATTGACCGGGTTATCATCGACGACCAGGATGGTCGCCGCAGTCTGAATTGTCTCGGTCATGCGGCACGCTTGTCCACTGTGTACTGTTCAATCATCCGCAGCACCGCCGGCGACTGATAGGCGGCCGCCAGGCCGTCCAGACGCTCGGCAAAGCCGCGATAGTCCTCGCCCATGGCGATAATTCCCGGAATTTCCCGGCGAATGGCGCGCAGATTGCCCGCACGCGCCAGGTCCAGCAATCGCGCCAGAACGTCCGGCGCCGGGGCCACCACTGTTTGTGTCTGCGGCATCTCCACCATGTGCGCTTCGGCCTGTTCGCCTTCGGTTTCAGCCACGGCCAACGGAAACTCAGCTTCGACGGTGAAGCAACTCCCCTGCCCGATTTCACTCTCCACCGAAATCTCGCCCCCCATCAGCTTGACAATCTGATGCGTGATGCTGAGCCCCAGCCCCGTGCCCCCGCTTTTTGAGATGGTGTTGCCGGCCTGCTCGAACGGCCGGAAAATGCTGTCGATGTGGTCGGCCGCAATACCCACGCCGGTATCGCTGACGGCAAAGCGCAGCCGCGCCATCTCCTCCCCCACCGACACTGTCGTCACGTTGAGGCGCACTTCGCCGGATGCGGTGAACTTGATGGCATTGCCCAGCAGGTTGATCAGCACCTGACGCATCCGCTTTTCATCTGTCACGACATATTGCGGTACGTCCTCGGCGATACTGATGCTGAAGCCCAGGCCCTTGTCCTCGGCACGCACGCGCACCATCTGGCCGACCGTGAGCACGCAGGCGCGGATATCGAACCCGCCCGGCATCAGTTCCATACGCCCGGCCTCGACCTTGGCGATGTCCAGGATGTCGGTGATGACCGTCAACAGATGCTCGCCGCTGTGCTTGATGGTCTTCACCGCCGACAGCTGCTGCGAGCTCAGGTCGCTGCTCTTCAGAAGCTGGGCGTAACCCAGTATGGCGTTCAGCGGTGTGCGCAGCTCGTGGCTCATATTGGCCAGGAACTGCGACTTGGCGCTGCTGGCAGCTTCGGCGGCCGTACGCGCGGCGGCCAGTTCTCGGGCCTCTTCGGCCTGGCGCTTCTGCTGCTCTTCGAAACCCTTGCGGACGCTCAGGAAGCGATAGACCAGGAAGCCACCGGTCAGGATCAGCCACGCTCCCAGGATCAGCAGATACCACTGCGCCGTCGACAGCGAATGTCCCTTGAAGTCCAGGCCTTGGACATCGACATCGAACCGGCCCATTGGCGCCGTACTGCCTGAGCCGATGGCAACCGAAACGACATGGTCCATCGCCGGCTTGATTTCTTCCGGCCGGATATTGCGCGCACCCAACCACCAGGCCTCCGTAACGAACTGTTCGGTGGTTAGGTGGATATCGTTCATCCCCTCCTTGACCTCGAACTCCGCGACCATGGGCATGGAGTCGCCATCCTTGGTCCGATCGCGGACATTCTCCGGCACGGCGGTCTGGATCAGGAAACGCATATGGTCGCCCGCCCCCCGGTAATTCATACGCAGGTGAATATCCTGAAACCCGGACAGGTCGGCGCCGCGGCCGTCCTGGTTGACATCCAGTTGCAGGCCGTACCCGCAGTAAGAATAGGCTGCACCGGGCGCCAGCGTGCAGCTCCATTTCAGAGGCACCGCCGCATCGTAGGTGACGGTCGTCTTGCCGCCCTCGTCCTTGTCACCATAGACAAAGGGATAATACTGAGCCGCGTGCTTCGAGAGGTCGAACGCCTGGCTGGTAATGGCATCCTTGCCCATCACCGCGGCAAAAGTCAGGGCGATCAACATGAAGATCGCGGCCTCGACCTTCAGGTTGGTATAATGCAACCACCCGCCGGCGGCTTTGTCGGTACGCTGCAACAAGATTTCTTCTCGCTGAAATATGACACGCGTCCTTACTGGCCGCGAAAAGTCGAGAAACCACAATAATCGCAAATACTTATTAAGTGGTTGCCGGGTCATCATACGATTTACGAAACGTCAATCCGCTGGATCGAAACCGATTGCATTGAATTTTTATTTCCGGACGCGGCAGTAGGGAAGCTGCTATAAACTCTCCAGCAAAACGAAACACGGGGCGGTCAGTGAGAGACAGCGAGGAATCGGTGAGTTCGAAGCGGCAGGCCCCGACCGCCGCGGCCGGTATGGCCACGACCGAGGAACAGCTGCGCCTGGCGGTCGAAGCGGCCCAGATCGGCCTGTGGGACGTCGATGTCGCCCACGATACCCTCTACTGGGACGCGCGCTGCAAGGCCATGTTCGGCATTTCACCCGAGGCCCAGGTAACCCTGGACGACTTCTATAACGGCCTGCATCCTGACGACCGCGCCACGACGACCACCGCCTATCTGGCCGCCCAGGATCCCGCACAGCGCAGCTTCTACGACGTCGAATACCGCACCATCGGCCGCGAGGACGGCATCATCCGCTGGGCCGCAGCCAAGGGCCGCGCCATCTTCGACGACGATGGCCGCTGTATACGCGTCGTCGGCAACATCATCGACATTACCGCCCGCAAACAGGCCGAACACCGCCAGGCGGTGATGCTGGAACTGACGGATCTGCTGCGCAGCAGCGATATCGAAGGCGCCCTGCATGCCGCCTGCGGTTTGATGGGCCGCCATTTCGGCGCGTCGCGCGTCGGTTACGGCCTGCTCGATCCCGTCGAAGACGTGTTCAGCTATACTGTGTGCTGGACCGACGGCTTCGTGCCGCCGTTGCTGGGCGACTACCCGGCCCATGTTTTCGGGGAAAAGATCGTTGCCATGCTGGCGTCCGGCCAAACCGTCGTCGTCAACGACCTGTTCCAGGATACGATCAGCGACGAAGCCCGCACGCGCGAAACGGCCGCCGACGTCGACACCCGCGCCATCCTGGTCGTACCCTTCCTGCGCGGCGGCCGCCTGCACACCATCGTCTATCTCAACGCCCAGCAGCCGCGCCGCTGGGATCCGGCCGAGGTCGCCTTCATGGAGGCGGTGGCCGAACGCACCCGCCAGCTTATCGACCGCGCCGAAGCCATCCAGACCTTGACCGAGGCCCGCCGCAAGGCCGAGGAGGCCAGCCTGGCCAAGACCGAATTCCTGGCCAATATGAGCCACGAAATCCGAACGCCGATGAACGCCATCATCGGCATCGGTACACTTCTGGCCATGAGCCAGCCGCTGACGGCGCGCCAGCAGGAGTTCGTGAAGACCCTGAATGTCAGCGCCAAGGGTCTGCTGGAACTGATCAACGACCTGCTGGACGTCGCCAAGATCGAGACCCACACGGTCGAACTGGAAGACGTCCCTTTCAGCCTGGAACAGATCGTGCTGGAGGTCGCCAGCATGATGACGGTGCGTTCGCGCGAAAAAGGCCTGAGCTTCACCACCGCCATCGACAGCATAAGGGGTCGCACCTATGCCGGCGATCCGACCCGGCTGCGCCAGATCGTGCTGAACCTGTGCAGCAACGCCGTCAAGTTCACCGAAGCCGGCGGCGTCGAAGTCCGCGTCGATTGTCACGCCGACGACAGGGTGTCGATCGCCGTGCGCGATACGGGAATCGGCATTGCGCCGGAAAACCTGGCGACCATTTTCGACAAGTTCGTCCAGGCCGACAACAGCATCAACCGCAAGTACGGCGGCACCGGCCTGGGCCTGGCCATCACCCGCAGCCTGGCCGAGTTGATGGGTGGCACAATCGCCATCGACAGCGTACCTGGCCAGGGCTCGACCTTTGTCGTTACCCTGCCTCTCCGCATCACCGACGCCCCCCAGGCGCCCGATCCCATCGCCGCCCCACCGCCGGCCAGTGGCGCTGCGCGGATTCTACTGGTCGAGGACCACGAGCCCAATGTCCTGGTCGCCACGACCTTCCTGGAAGCCTTCGGTTACCGGATCGAGGTCGCCGGCAACGGCCTGATAGCCTTCGAAGCCCTCAAGGCCCAGGACTTCGACCTGGTGCTGATGGATGTTCAGATGCCGGGTATGAACGGCTTCGAAGCCACGCGCCTTATCCGCAGCCATGAACGCCAGACGGGCCAGGCGCCGGTGGTCATCATCGGCATGACCGCCCACGCCCTGGCCGGCGACCGCGACCGCTGCCTGGCGGCCGGCATGGACGACTATATAGCGAAGCCGTTCGACCCCGAAGCCCTGCGTCTAAAGCTACAGGCCGCGCTGGACTTACGACCGGCCTGAGCAGCGAAAGGCTTCGCGCAGACAGACGTGCCCCACCGGAGCATAAAGCGCCGCCGCGACCAACCGTTCATGCGCCGCGTCATAGCTCAGCCGGCCATGCAGATACCCGATCAGACAGGCACGCACGAAACTGCCCATTTCGGCAACCTGATGATCCTGGCGCTCACGCATGCGCAGGGCGATGAATTCAATGACATCCAGCGCGACATCGCTGTCCTCGCGATTGTCCATCTTGTAGACGGTCAACAGCACCGACAGAACCGACCGGACGACGTGTGTACTGGTTTCAACGATCATGGGCCTCACCTTTCAAATAAGGTCATGATGACGAACCACGTCTCAACTCACCATGCGAAGCACGCGCGGAAAAGGAAAGACTTGGTGCGGCGGAATGCCTTATCTTCCCCTTGCCGGGAAAAGCCCGCGGTTAATGGCCAATTTCCGCACGTCTCTTGCATACGTATTCTTCGCCGCGCGAATACGTATTCACGGCCCATTCGTTCCACCCCAGTGTAACGTCCCGCCAAAAGCCGCCACCAGAGCCGGCACATATCGGGAGAAACAGATGCGCATCTTGACCGGACGGGCCGCGGCCCTCCTGACCGTTGGCCTATGCCTGCTCATTTCCGCCTGCGGCGGCGGAGGGGCCTCCTCCAGCGGTGGAGGCGGTGGCGGCACCGGCAGTTCGTCGTCCAGCCCTGCCCCCCTCGCCCTGACCATCCACTACCGGCGCCTGGACGGCGACTATACCGGCTGGGGTCTGCACCTGTGGAACGACACCACCGGGACGGCGGCGATCGCGGCCGGCACCGTCACCACCTGGACCGCCCCGCGCGCCTTTGACGGCGCCTCGGGCGGCTGGGCCACCGTCGTCATCCCCCTGGTCAATGACAACGCTAATCTCAACTTCCTGATCCACAAGGGCGACGCCAAGAGCCCGGCCGTCGACATGCGCGTCAACCGCTCGACCTTTGGCGCCGAAGCCTGGGTCGTCCAGGAGACCGGCTCCGTTTTCGCCACCCGCGCCGCCGCCGACACCGCCGCCGCCAAGGTCGGCCACCAGGCCGACGACCTGAACATGGCCGCCGTAGCGGTCGGCACGACCACCAGCACCCTGCCCGCCAACTGGAACCGGCGCGGCCAGTTCATGGAAGTCTTCGTCCGTTCCTACAAGGACAGCGACGGCGACGGGATCGGCGACCTGAAGGGCGTGACCTCGAAGCTCGACTACCTGCAGTCGCTGGGCGTCACCGGCCTGTGGCTGATGCCGGTCTTCGAAAGCCAGGACAACGACCACGGTTATGCCGTCAGCGACTACCGCGCCATCGAGCACGACTACGGGACCATGGCCGATTTCGACGAGTTGATCACCCAGGCCCATGCCCGCGGCATCGGTATCGTCCTCGACTATGTCATGAACCACTCAGCCGCGCAGAACCCGCTGTTCCTCGACGCCGTCTCCAGCCCGACCAACACTCGCCGCAGTTGGTACGTCTTCAACGCCACCGATCCGGGCTGGAGCACTTGGGGCGGCAATCCGTGGCGCCCGACCGCCTACGGCTACAATTACGGCCTGTTCGCCGACTCCATGCCGGACTTCAACCTGAAGAACCCCGACGTGGTCGCCTGGCACATGGACAATCTGCGCTTCTGGCTGAACCGCGGCGTCGACGGCTTCCGCTTCGACGCGGTCGAAACCTTCGTCGAGAACGGCCCGTCGGCCTGGTACAACCAGCCCGAAACCCACGCCGTCCTGGTCCAGGCCCAGACCGTCATCAACGGCTACGCCAACCGCTACATGGTCTGCGAAGCGGCCGACCATCCGTCCGACTACGCGGCGGCAGGGGGCGGTTGCGGCAATGCTTTCGCCTTCGGCAAGCAGTGGGAGGTCCGCAACTCGGCCACTTCCGGCGCCCTGACCTCGGGTCTGCATGATTACCTGACCGCGTCCGACCGCACGTCGCTGCCGCTGTTCCTGTCCAACCACGACGGCTTTGCCGGCGGCCGCGCTATCGAAGCCCTCAGCGGCCATGGCGAAGGCGACTACCGCGTCGCAGCGGCCATCGCCCTGCTGGCCTCGGATACGCCCTTCACCTATTACGGCGAAGAGTTCGGCATGGGGCAAAACGGCCAAAGTGGCGACGCCGGGCTGCGCGCGCCGATGAGCTGGTCCAATGCGGTGTCGGGCTTCACCTCGGGCACGCCGTACCGCCCGGTGGCGTCGAATATGGCGACCTACAATGCCGCTGCCCAGACAGGCATCACCGGCTCGCTGCTGGAAACCTACCGGTCGCTGTACGCGGTGCGCTCGACTTATCCGGTGCTGCAATGGGGCACGCTGACGGCCTTGTCCTTGCCCGGCGATCCGCATGTCATCTTCCTGCGCCGCCAGGGCGCCCAGACGGCCGTGGTGCTGATCAACCTGTCGACCGTATCCCAGACGATCACGGTGGATACGGGCCTGAGTCTGACAGCGTTCGGAAGCATCTACCCGGCCGCCGGCGCCACTGTGACCAGCAACGCGTCGGGCCGGATCACCGTAACCGTCCCGGCCCAAAGCGTCACGATCGTGAAAACACTGTAACGCCTCATGTTGACAACCCGTGTGAACCTCAAGCATAAGCTGGGCACTATGAGCATGATGAACCGCCAAAGCCAGCAACGGCGAGATCGCCGGGATAGCCCGAGCGGTGCTGCGATGCTGCGTGAGGACCAGGGATAATACCCGTCATCATCCTCTCCAGGTTTTGAAGCCCCGCTCGGTAATCTCCAGCGGGGCTTTTTCACATGCCCACTTCCCTTTCAGCGCAAACAATGCCGATATTTTCGGAAGCATTGCCCCAAGCAATGAATGAATATTTGCGATCAATTTTAAATAAATTTAAGTAAAAAGTTTTATTAAAAAAGAATTTGACTCAGAAAATAAAAATAAATACACAGGAAAAATACGGAGAAATACACATGCGACAGCAACGAGATATCCTGTAAAAGCGGAACCTGACCTCAGGCGGCCGCTTCATTGAGGCGTCTTCTAAAGGTAGGAAACCTGACTTTGATTCAGGGTAATGTACGTTCGAGTCGTACCGCCTCAACCACATCTGCCCCGGTAACCGGGCCGCGCCACGAACGCGGTAGCCGTAGGCCGGAGTTGAAAAGGGTGGTTCGAATCCACTCCGGGGCGCCACTTCATATCCAGGAAGACGTAGCTCAATCGGGAGAGCGCCGGATTGTCTATCCGGATGTTGCGGGTTCGAGTCCCGTCGTCTTCGCCAACTTCCTCCCCGTGCCGGTGCGAGCACGAGCACGGAGAGGCTATCGGACTCAAAAGCCTACCAGACCATATGGCTCAGGACATCCGCCCTGGCCGCATTCAACACCATCACAGCATTCCCACCGCCCAGAGAGATCACCACATTAACGCCTGACTGGACGACCAAAGTGCTGTTATCGACGCCGTGGGTGTAGGCATTGATATCGATCATGTCATTCTGCGTCGCGCTGAAGTCGGTGACGGTATCTTTCCAGGTCCCGCTCATGAAGACGAAGACGTCCGCACCGTTACCGCCCGTCAGCGTATCATTGCCGACTCCGCCATCCAGCCGGTTGTTGCCGGAATTCCCGGTCAGGGTATTGGCGATGGAATTGCCAGTGGCATTGATGTGGGACGAACCTGTCAGGGTCATGATTTCCACCGCCCGCCCGAACAGCGAATAGGTCACCGACGAAAAGACCGTATCAGTCCCCTCCAGGTGCAGTTCGGTGACGTCGTCGTAGAAGTTGTCGACATAGTAAGTGTCGTCACCCAGCCCGCCGATCATCTTGTCGCCGCCGGTGCCGCCGTCGAACCAGTTATTACCGGCATTGCCGGTTAGCCGGTTGTTCAGCGAATTGCCGGTCACGCTCAGATTGGCGTCACCCAGCATGATGTAGTTTTCAACCGCCCGACCGAACAGCGAGTAGTTCACCGAGGAATAGACCGTATCCGTACCTTGATGGTGCAACTCCACAGCATTGTCCTGGACGTGGTCTACATAATAGGTGTCATCGCCCAATCCTCCGCTCATGACGTCACTACCCGCGGCGCCGTTCAGCATATTGGCGCCGTTATTGCCAATCAGGCGATTATCGAGGCCGTTGCCGAAGCCATCTGCATCGCCCGTACCCGTCATAATCAGATTTTCGACAAAGGTGGGCAAGGAATAGGTCACTGAACTGTAAACCTCATCCAGCCCTCCACCGGAATACTCTACGACCATATCCGACGACGACTGCAGGTAGTAGACATCGTTGCCGGCGCCACCATTCAGTTGATCGTCACCAGCACCGCCATCGAGCGTATCGTTACCGAATCCTCCGGATATCGAGTCATTAAAGGCACCACCAATAACCCTGGTGCTTGATGAGGATGTAAATATAGCGGCCCCCGATGCCAGCTTGAAACTGAAGTCAACCGTACCGCCATCTGAAACACTCAAACTGTAATTACTGTAGGCACCGTGATTGGTGACAATAGTCTGAAAACTGTCATACTGAGATATTGTGGCCGTCAGACTGGTCTGAACATTCAGAATATCAACATGACTGAAGGTGGAGTTAAAGAAACTGCTATTAACCCAGACCTCGTCCATTCCTTCGCCACCGTCGACACTATCATTACCCTGCGAAGAATAATTGTAATAGAAGGTATCATTGCCGTCGCCGCCGTTCAGGCTGTCATCACCGGCATATCCCCAAATTTGGTCCGCGCCACCACCTCCGCTCAGCATATCCTGGCCGGTACTGCCCGACATCGTGTCGCCAAAGGCGCCCCCCGTAATGCTGCCTCCCGCCTGAAAAGCCGAGAGATTGGCGCCAACCGAAAGTTTGGTGGCGAAGTCAACAGTACCGCCGCCAACAATCGTTAGGTACGGCGGAAACCACGACGAGGTCCCGAGAATGGTATCAAAGCTGCTAAACTGAACCGCGGTCGCCGATAAAGAACTGTAAATCTGCAAAACCTCGACACCGACAATCTGAAAAAAGTTGAGGCTGGAGTCAGCGACCAACCTGTCCGTCCCCTCCCCGCCGTCCAATCGGTCTCCGTCGCCATTACTAAGGCTGAAGGTGTCGTTTCCTGCGCCACCGGCAACCGTATCATTACCGCTGCCATCGGCAATATAGTCGTCTCCGCCGCCAGCTGTAATTCGGTCATTGGCGGTTCCACCGTAAAGCGTGTCGTTGCCGTCGCCACCCGACAAGACGTCATTGTGATCGCCGCCACTCAGGCTATCATTGCCGCTTCCGCCCGTCAGAGTGTCCTGGCCCGCCTCCCCGCTCAGAGTGGTATGACCGCTGCCCGCCGACGCAAGATCCGCGCCGTCACCGCCGCTGAAAATGTCATTCCCGTTATAGCCAATAAATGTATCGTTTCCGGAACCGAGAACAAGTTGCACAGCCTCGACATTACGAATGAAGGTCCCGTCGCTCAGACCGGCGCCCTCGGCTCCCCCCAGTTGGCTCATATCGAACCGATAGCTGGTGGTTGAAGACATGCGCTGGTATATTAGGACGTCTGTACCGGCTCCTCCGTCGAGACTGTCGATTCCGCCAAAATTGTTCAACGTATCGTCACCGACACCGCCTAATAGCGTATCGTTTCCATTGTCTGTGCGGTCGGAATCGCCGCCATCCAGCAAGTCATTGTCACCGCCCCCCATCAGCAGGTCATTGCCTGCTCCGCCCCACATCGCGTCGCGGGAGACACCACCGTTTATCGTGTCATCGCCCTCATCACCGCCGAATCCTGCACCACCCGCCGTGTCCGACAAAAGATCGTTACCCGGCCCTCCCGCGATATCATCACTGCCTGAGCCGCCCTCGATCGTATCCTCTCCGGCGCCACCGGACAGATAGTCTGAGCCCCCGCCACCGAATATGAGATCATTGTTTCCACCGCCATTCAATTCATCAGTCGCCGCACCACCATTCAGAGTGTCATTACCGCCATCGCCATTCAGGAAGTTCTTTCCTCCACCGCCGGAAAGTAGGTCGGCGCCAGCGCCCCCATTAAATTCGTCTGTGCCGGCACCACCCGTTAAAGTATCGTTACCGGTGCCCATTGCCAAGTAGCCGGATTCAACGTTGCGGATAACAGATCCATCAACAAGCGTGGCGCCAGCGCTCGTTACGGCTTGGCCGAAGTCGATGAAAAAGGCCAGGGTGGAGGTCGCACGATTGAAGATGACCTTGTCGATGTCGGCACCGCCATCAATCAGATCGGCGCCATCAAAGCTCTGCAATATATCATTGCCCTCATCACCGTAGAGAACGTCGTCACCCGCACCACCGTTCAGACTGTCCGCCGCCGCCCCTCCACTCAGGGTATCACTGCCATCTTCACCCAATATTGCATCGTTCCCGCCGCTGCCTGAAAGCGCGTCGTTACCGCCACGGCCATTCAACGAATCTCCGTAGGCCGTACCAATATAGGTGTCGTCACCCGGCGTACCGGTATAGCCGGCCTGAAGAAGCGACGCGATCGGAACAGCCATAGACATATGTGAAACACCATCGGTGCGACGCAGATTAAAGTGGCGAGCCAAATTTCCCTCCCCCGAAGTACCGTGAGGTACTTTAAGAATATATCAGGTCGAGGCAAGCTCTATATCACCGCCAGAACGCCTCCAGATCCTCGCACGCCCGCCGTACCAGCGCTGCCTGGGCATGCGGCCGGCGCTCGCCTGTCACCGCCTCGACCGCCAGGCGCCAGCGTACCCCCGCCTGGCCGTCGGGACGCCGCACCGCTACCCCGTCCCCCTCCATGATATCCTGAACCAAAGCCGTCAGCAGCCGCCCCGACGACGGCCCGACAAACCGCATCACCTGACGCCAGACATGGCCATTTTCGATCATCCGGTCGGTGACCAGGTCCGGAGCCGCATTGCCCGACACGATGGCCCAACCCAGTTCGCGTTCGCCCGGCTTGCCCCCTAACCCGCGCCAGGCGGCATAGATTTCGATCAGCTTCGCCCCGGCCGCCGACTGGTTCGACGTAATCTCCTCCGACTGGCCCAGCACGCGAAAAACATTGGATCGCCGCTTGACGCCGGTATCTGCGCCGGTGAGGTCATAGACCGGCTCCAGGTCCTGGCGGGCAATACCCGCCAAAGCCACCGCCTCCGGTTCCGGACAATAGGTCAGTTGGTTGATGCGTTTCTGGCGTTTCGACAGGCTCATGGACGCTCCGATACGGGTAGGTACATTTTCGGCCGGCAGGCGGGGCAGTAGCGGCTGCGCGGCGCCGTCTCCACCCCGCAGAACAGCCACTGTGGCGCCTCGCCACCGGTAATATTGGCGCAGGCCCGCCGGCTCAGATCCCCGAACGGAATCCCCGTTCCGGGCATGGCGGCTTCCAGGGCCGCCAGAAAGGCGCGCCCCTCAGCGGCCTGGCGCGCCCGCGGGCTGGACGGTTCGGGCTCGGCGGCGAAGGGATCCAGCCCGGCAGGTCGGAACGGCGCCGCCGCTTCCGCTTTTTCGGTCCGAACCGCGACCCGGGCGCGGGTAAAGAGATAGCCCATGGCGATGGTCGCCGAATTGTCCCTCAGGTCGTGGCCGGCCTTTCGCAGCCGGAATACCTTGCCGATCACGGCGCTGCGACTGACGCCCAAAGAGTTTGCGATGGCCGCGCTGGATTCGCCCTGGTTCCAGCGCCGGCTCAGTTCCGCCAGGCGGTTCGGGGTCCAGCCGCTCATGACCGGCCCTTTTCGCCAAGGATCTCATCGAGCCGGGCTTCCAACTGGGCTTTCAGATGGCGAACCGGCTTATGGCGGCGGCGGGCCTGCGCGATGTCGGCGCGCAGCCGCGCACAGAACGGATCGCGCAGCAACGGATTGCCGGCAGGCGGAAACGCCTTTTCCCACAAAGAACGGAAACCGAGCAGAAGGTTTCGCAGAAACTCACAGACATGCATCATCGCTGGCGCTCCCAGGCGCAAAAAGAGGGCGGGCGGCAAAGGAGGAAGGCCGCCCACGAGGTTCAGGAAGGCCGGAACATCCGGCGAACATCAATGTATGAAATATGTATTTTCAGGTCAAGAGATAAATGTAAGAAAAATACATTTGTACAGTTTATACATTCACCTCATGAGCGAACAAAGCGAACGACTGATGCGAGCCCGCATCGAAGCGGGATTTGAAACGGCGGTGGATGCCGCGCGCCGTTTCGGCTGGACCAGTTCGTACCGCAACAACGAAAGCGGCACGGCATCCTTCTCGTTCAAGAAGGCGCTGGACTACGCCGAAAAGTTCAAAGTCCGGGCGGCCTGGCTGTATGCCGGCATCGGCCCGATGCGCGAAGCCAGGGTACCGGTCATCGGCCGCGCCCTGGCCGGCCCCGACGGCTCCTATATCGACGACTACGACACCGGCGATTTCGAACCTCTGGAACCTTTCAATATAGAGGACAGCGTGGCGGTGATCGTCGACGGCACTTCGATGACGCCGCGCTTCATGCCAGGCGAAATCGCGGTCTTCGGCCACAAGTACGACGACCCGTCTCCCTTGGTGAACAAGCAGGTTCTGGTGCGCACGGTCGACGGCCGCCGCATGATCAAGATCCTGCGCATCAGCAAGACTCAGGGCCGGTGGGACCTGCACAGCCTGAATTCGGCCTTCGATCCGATCGAAGCCGTCGCCGTCGACTGGGCCCGCCCCTTCGAAGGCCTGCGCGCCAACTAAGCGCTCAGAACGATGTTCCCCAGCACCAGGTTGTCCCCCACCAGGGCCGTAAAGCACCAGACGCCCACAAGCCCGGTCAAGGCAACCGGCGGGTCCCGGACGAGCGTCTTCAAAACGTTTCGCGCAACCTCGGAAGACACCTCGGGTACAGGTTTTTCCGCCAGCAGTTGCGCTGCCCACAGCCGCACGGCCTCGACCTCATCCGCCGCCTGAACCTGAGACACATAGGTGCCGCCGCGGACATCACAAACAACGGTGTAGCGCTGCTTTTCCATGCCCCAGACATGACACAGCACATCCGATAAACACAGACTCACGCGCCATTATGTAGAATAGAAACATTCTCCGCTTGACTTTTGAATGTATTTTATATACATTTAATACCTGCAAACCGGGGACAATCCTATGGACGACACGGGCTTTCGTTTTGGTCTGGCGGAAGCGGTGGCCATCGCTGTGACGCCGTTCAGCCACAGCGCACGCATCAACCGCGCCGTCGCCGCCGATCCCACCCTGAAAGCCTACCTCCAGCGCCCTCGCCCTTCCCCGCCCGACGAGGCCCCGCTCGAAGCCGGTACCACGGTCCGCCTGCGCTTTCCCTACGAAGGGCTGGGCACGGCCACCATCGCGTCCATCCGCCGCGGCCCGTGCGGCCTGGACTACGAACTGGATATCGCCGATCCGCATGGGTTCGGCGACACATGGTTCGTGCCGCGCAACCGCATCACGCCCGCCTGACCACCGAAAGGCCGCGCCCCTTGCGCCTGATGGCATTATGACCGATGGTGAGGCTTGGCTTTCAGGGGAAGATCATGCGCCTCAGCTTTCTCGCCGGCCTGGCGGCCGTCTCGCTTGTGACCTCCATCACGCAGGCCAGGGCACAAACCTTTTCCCTCAACCAGGAGGCCTACCAGGCTACCTATCAGGGTGTAAAAGCCAACTATGTCGCCCAGCCTGGCGACGTTGCGGCGCTGGCCCAATCCGACATCGATCCGGCACGTCTTACGGCCGGCGATCAGGCGTTATTCTCGGACAGGAACGGCGCCGTCACCTACAAGGCCGTCGGCCGTCTCGATGAATCGGGAACGACGCCGGAACGCGCCTTCAGCCTGGGCGCCACCTCGCCGGATGACAATTACCATCGCGTTTTCGTCATGGGCCCCATGGTCATGATCCTGAAGGGCCATTACCGCATCGTCGGAAAGGCCCTGTGTCGCGACTGGCGTTCGGCCGAGCTGATCCTGACACCTAACACCCTGTCGACGCAGGACCTCTCCGGATTTGCCTCGGCCATGCAGGGCGCGGCCCAGGCCAATCTCGATGCCGGCGTGGTCTGTGAAGCCTACACCGCTCAAGGGGAAGACGATTATCTGGCTGTAGGCCTGAACGAACAGGGGGGCTACCTGGCCGCCAACAACGGCCCAAACGCCAGAGAACACCTGGTTCCAGTCAAGCCCCTGTCGGAATTGATCAAGCTGGTCCGTGAGGCCGTTGCAGCATCGGGACAGTGAAGTAAAACACACTACCCTGCCCCGGCTTCGACGTGAAGTCGATCGTCCCGCCGATCATCTGCAACAGTTTGCGGCAGGTCGACAGTCCCAGGCCGTGACCGGGATAATCGTCCCGACGGTTCAGCCGGCGGAACACGGCAAAGACCTCTTCGCGATAGGCTTCGTCGATCCCGATACCGTTGTCGCGCACCTCGAACCGCCAGACATGGCCCTCGGGCCGCGCCGATACCCGGATGTCCGGACGCGTATCGCCGTGGCGGAACTTGACGGCATTGCCGATCAGATTCTGCAGCACCGCCTGGATCACCGTCGGCGTCGCGGTCACGACCGGCAGACGATCGGCCACGACCCGCGCCGAGGCCGCGGCGATGGCCGGCGAAAGCCCCTCCAGAACGTGCTCCAGCACAACATTGCAGTCGACCTCGCTCAGCTCGACCGGATCGCGGCCGACGCGGCAAAACTCGAGAATATCCTGGATCATCTGCTTCATGGCGCGCGCATTGGCAGCGATATAGTCCAGGTGCCGGCGGCCGATCTCGTCCAGTTGCTCGCGAGAATCCTCAAGCAACATGGCCGCATATATGTTCATCATCCGCACCGGCTCCTGCATGTCATGCGAGCAGATATAGGCGAAACGTTCCAGCTCCTCGTTGGACTGTTTCAGGCTGGCATTCAGTGTCATCACCTCTTCGCGCTCGACATAGAGGTCATAATAGATCAGCCCCACCAGCGCCCCGGCTGACAGCAGGACCGCGGCCACCATCGACACCCACAGCTTCAGCCGCGCCTGTGCAATGCGCAGGTTCAGCAGGCGCTCCAGTTGGTCGACGCTGACCACCCACAGATTGTCCAGCGCACCGCGCATTTCTCCAGCGGCGGCCGGCGAAGCCACGACACCCGACGTGTTGCTGACATACCTGCTGACGGCACGCGACAGGGTGACCGACGGCAGGGCCAGGGCGGCGGTCAGCGAACCGTCATCATGCTGGATCGCCCGGTTCAGCGAATCCTCCACCGCCTGGGCAGATTCAGCGATGCGGCTGATATCCCCCTGCACGGCGTCAGCCGAAGCGCCCCTATCCCGCCGCGCCAGATCCGCCGCATGGCTGCTCAAACCCGGCAGATCGGTCACCGCCGCATGCATTAGATAGTAGGTGTCCGACCGCGGATCCAGAGTCAGATTGGTCTCATCAGCAATCTGACGCAGAAACGCCCGTGCCTTACCGCAGGCCGCGGTTCCGTTGCTGAGATCGGCCAAGATCCGGCTCCCCTCGGCCTCCAGCTTCGGGATCGTTTCACCCCGCCCTCTGCCGCCGAAGCTTGAACGTGCGGGCACAAGCCATGCATCGCATACGGAAACGACATTCCACGTCCGTCGCAGATAGGCGGTGCCGGACAGCTCCTTTTCGGCGAAGGCAATCTCACTCGCGCTGTCATGCACCACCACGCCCGACAGGACGAAGACCGGCAGCAGGACGGCCAGGGCGATCAGCAGCAGCTTGCGGCGGCGTTTGAGCCGAACGACCAGGTCGCTAAGGCGAGCCCCCAGAGATGCCATACCGCTATCAGGCCGCGCGAACCTGGTGCAGGAAGGCCTGGACCTGGCTACGCAGGGTGGCAGCCTGTTGCGCCAGTTCCGACGAGGCGCCCAGGACCTGGCTGGCGCCCGCCCCGGTCTCTTCGGCCATGCGGGCGACGGCGGTGATGTTGGTCGTCACCTCAGTGGTGCCGGCCGAAGCCTGGGTCACCGCATGGATGATCTCATGGGTCGCAGCGCCCTGCTGCTCGACGGCGGCAGCAATGGTGGTCGACGACTCCCCGATGGCGCGAATGGTACCGGTGAAGCCGGTGATGGCATCGACCGCCTGCCGGGTCGTCGCCTGGATGCCGGCGACATGGGTGTTGATCTCGGCGGTTGCCCGCGTGGTCTGCTCGGCCAGGGCCTTGACCTCGGCGGCGACGACGGCGAAGCCTTTTCCCGCCTCGCCGGCCCGCGCCGACTCGATCGTGGCGTTCAGCGCCAGCAGGTTAGTCTGCGACGCGATGCCCGAGATCATCTCGACGATCGTGTTGATGCGGCCGGCCGCTTCGCTAAGGCGATGAACGATGGCGGCGGTGGCATCGGCTTCGGTGACGGCCTCGCGGGCCTTCTGCAGCGAATGCTCAACCTGGCGGCCGATTTCACCGACCGAAGCCCCCAGTTCCTCAGCCGCACCGGCGACCGAGGTGACATTGGTGCCGGCCTCTTCCGCCGCCGCCGACACGGCGACGGCCTGGCTCGACGATTCCTGGGCTGATGCGCTGAGCTGCGCGGCCGTGGCCTGCATTTCGGTCGCCGCGGACGATACCATCTCGACAATACCGCCGACGGCGCCTTCGAACTGATCGGCCAGGCTGTACATGGTTTGCTTGCGTTCGATTTCCGCCATTTCGCGCGCCTCGGCCGTCTCGGCCTCCAGTTCGCGGTTACGGATCATACCGACGCGGAAGACTTCGACGGCGCGCGCCATGTCGCCGATTTCGCTGCGTTCGCCGGCATTGGGAATCTGCACCTCGGTATTACCCTTGGCCAGCACGCCCATCATGTCCGACATGCGACGGATCGGCATCGAAATGGTACGGATCATGACGAAGCCGATGAACAGGCAAATCCCCCCGGTCACGGCCAGGGTGACATAGATCAGGACCTGAGCGTCCTTGCCCAGTTTCTCACCGGCGGCGGCGACGATATTGCCTTGCGTCACCTGGTAATCGCGCGCCTTGCGGATGGCGGCGCGCGCCCGGTCGACCGGTGCCCGCATGGTTCCGAACAGCATCTGCGAGGCCCCGGCGGTATCGCCACTGCGCACATATTGAAGATGGTCTTCAGTCAGGGCGAGGTAGGCGTCAACCGAGGTCTTCAGTTCGTCAGCGATGGGGCGCTCCTCGGTGGTCGTCACCGTAACGAGATATTGCTCCAGCGCCTTGTGCAACTTGGCCTTGGTGTCGTCCAGCTTGCCGTACATAGCCGCCTGATCATCGCCGCTCACCAGCAGAATCTGCCCCTGGCGCGAACGATAGGATTCGAACTCCTGGGTCAGGTCGCCAAGATAGTTGGACGCCGGCAGCCAATTGCCCGACACGTCCGCAGCGGCGGTATTGACCGCGCTCAGCCGGTGAACCGAGAACAGACCCAGACAGACCGTCGCCGTCAGGACGATCGCGAAAGCCAGAATGACACGCAGGCGGATGGACAGATTTTTCAACGCACTTCCCCAGAACTGGTGGGGCGAAACCCTCATTACGCCCCGGTCAACACAACGGGACCCGGACTCAACGCCCGGTTCCCAACGTCGCGGAAGTTGTCACAGCCTGGTTAAGCCCGCGTTAATTTCAAACAGATGTTCGGCTGACATTTCGCACCATGTTAGCAAAATGTATCTCCAGAGACGAATTACGGATAATTTTTATACAGTTGTTCGAGAGTGGTAGTCCGTTGCCTGAAACCGGATCGCGTCCAGCGTACCGAAGATCACAGGCAGAGTCATGGCGGTGGTGATCTCCGCGCCCTTGCAGGCGTTCAGATTGGCGATACCCGAAGCCGCGACGATCAGGGCCTGAGCGCCCAGCCCATCGAAATGGGCCGGTCCGGTCATACCGGCCAGGGCCCGTTTCAGAAAATGCCCCCGCAGGGTGCGCAGACCGGCGGCGGCCGGACGCCATTCCGGATCCCGACTGGCCGCCAGGGCGATTCCGAAACCGGCGCGAGCCAGTTCGAACGCCTGGTAGGGCCTCAGACGTTCATAGGTGCCGTCGATATCGCGGATCGTGTAGCTGGAGCTGCCGTCCAACTCCATGCGGGTCTGCTGCGGCGGTACCAGCCGCGCCAGACCGGTCCGCACCAGGTCCGGCTGCGACGGGAAATGATAGGCCACGGTGGACGGCGCCAGATTCGTCTGTTCGGCGATCGCCCGGTGGGTCACCCCAGCCACGCCCCGTGCCGCGATCAGGTCGCCGGCGGCCTGGGCGATGAGGTCCTGGGCACCTTCCACCGGTTCATCCGCCTTCAGGGCGGCGCCGGCATAGCGGCGCAGGGCCAGGATATGGCGGTCGAACAGCACCTCGTCCCCCGATGCAGGCCCCGGTGGGCACAGCCCACTACACAGCCGGCCAATGCACAGCTTCTGCAGCCAGCGGTAAGAGTCGATGCCGCCCAGCGCCAAGGCGTAAGCGCTCTCATCGATCAGATAACCCTGCAACAGGGTCGCCAGGTCGAAGACCGGTGCCGGCTCAACCTGCGCCACCAAGAACTGCAGGAAGGCGAAACGATGCCCGATCCACGTCGCCATGGCCGGCGAATACTCCGGTCCTGAAACATTGAACAACAGTTCGCTGAACAGCAGGGTCTGCGGCCGCAACAGCGTCGTCAGATCTGCCACCACGGCTTCGACGATCTGAGCCAGAGCGGTGGCCGGCAGGACGGTGCTTCCGCCCAGCGCCTCTCGCCAGCCATCCAGATAGGCGGCTTCACCTGTGGCGGCAAAAGCCACCACCTGTTCGACCAGGGCCTCCTTCTGGCCGAATTGATAGGACAGGATGGCCACCGTTGTGCCGAGCCGCGCCGCCAGGGGCCGCAGGGTCAGCCCCGCCACGCCCTCGGCCGCGACGATATCGAGCGCGGCGGTGGCCACGTCCTCGATTCGCAGAGCTTTTCTGGGCGCCATCGCGATTCCTTCCGGTCCGGAAGGCATAGTTCACGAAATCATATGCCCATCAAGGGCTTGACGGAAATGTCAGACCACACGCCGCGTTGGCGCCACGACGTTGTGCACCTGGACACCTTCCGTCAGCCAACCTATGGCATCGCGCGTCCGGCTGAATACTCGTGAGGTAATATCCGGAAACAACGGGTCGAAGGCTTCGATTCGCGCAGCCCGCGTGGCATCGTCGGTGACCACGGCAAAACGCGTCGGCGTGGGCCCGCCCGCCAGGCTGCGCCACTGATCGGCCAGCGCGCGAAAGTCCTCGAACTGCAGGATGTTGATAAAGGCGCGGATGTCGAACAGCCGATTATACCTCCACGGCTCTTCCAGGCTGCGATAGACCTCGTCCGTTTTTTCCAGCAGGTCACTACCGTAAACAATGCCGCGCAACTTAAAGGTCACGAAGTAGGCGTGATCGTTGATCTGAACCGTTATCCTGTTCGGCATGGCAGGCACCCCGCTCCTTCAACCAAGGCGAGAGCCTACCATTATACTACGCTTTTCGGACGTCCGACACCGTTATTTGCGGTTGAGTATCCCGCTACCAGACGATGTGACTCAGCACATCGGCCTGGCCGGCGTTCAGCACTGTGACAATATTGCCGCCGCCCAGGTCGATGACGACGTTCGCTCCGGCCTGGCTGACCAGTGCCGCATTGGCCGTACCACCGGTGTAGGCGTGAATATCGAGCAAATCGCCCTCCGCCGCGTCGAAGTCGGCCACCGTGTCCTTGCGGTTGCCCAATTCGAACAGGAAGACATCTGCCCCGCCCTCGCCGGTCAGAAGGTCGTTACCGCCCAGACCGTTCAGCCGGTTGGCGCCATCATTGCCAATAAGGCTGTTGCCGACACTGTTACCGGTTGCGTTGATATCGTCCGTGCCTGCCAGTTGCAGCGTTTCGACAAACCGCCCGGTCAGACTGTAGCTGACCGAGGCAATGATCTTGTCATTGCCCTCGCCATTGGCTTCGACGACGCGGTCGCCAGCCGACTGCACGACATAGAGATCGTCCCCCAGGCCGCCGACCAGCCGGTTGTCGCCGCCCTCGCCTGACAACATGTCGTTGCCGAGCCCGCCTTCCAGCGTGTCGTTGCCGTTGCCGCCGTTCAGGTTGTTGTTGCCTGCATTTCCGGTCATCCGGTTGGCCAGGCCATTGCCGTAGCCGCTGAGATTGGCGGTCCCCGACTGGACCAGGTTCTCGACGTTTTCACCCAAGAACCAGGTGACCGAGGTCTGGACCGTGTCGATGCCGGCACCAGAGCTTTCCGACACCACGTCGCCGGTGGTATTGACCACATAGGTGTCGTTACCCGCGCCGCCGCTCATCGTGTCGAAACCGGCCCCACCGCTCATCGTGTCAAAACCGGCCCCGCCGTCCAGGACGTTGTTGCCGGAATTGCCGACCAGCGTGTTGGCCAGGCTATTGCCGGTAGCATTGATGTGTCCGGTCCCCGTAAGGGTCAGGCTTTCCACATGGCGACCATTCAGCGAATAGCTGGCGGACGCGAAAATGAGGTCCGAGCCCTGTCCGCTGGTTTCGATGACATTGTCACCCGTCGCCTGGACATAGTAGGTGTCGTTGCCCAGCCCGCCGATCAGAGTGTCGTTGCCGGCGCCGCCGTCCAGCGCATTGGCGCCATCATTGCCGGTGAGGCGATTGGCGAGGCTGTTGCCGACCGCAATCAGATCTGCCACCCCGGTTAGGGTTAGGCTTTCAACGGCCCGGCCAAACAGCGAATAGCTGACCGACGCGAACACCGTATCCGTGCCTTCGAAGTGGGCCTCGTCGACCCTGTCGCCGCTATCGTCGACATAGTAGGTGTCGTCGCCCAGGCCGCCGGCCAGGGTATCCGCACCTGCCCCGCCGTCAAGCCGGTCATAGCCGTCACCGCCGATCAGGCTGTCATTTCCGCCCGCGCCGGCCAGGCTGTCATCACCGCCGGCACCGTCGATCGTGTTATGGCCGTCATTGCCGGTGAAGCTGTTGGCCAGCGAATTTCCGGTCAGACTCAGGTGCGCCTCACCCAGCAGGACGGCATTCTCGACGGCGCGTCCGAACAGCGAATAGCTTACCGAGGTAAAGACAGTATCCGTGCCTTCCAAGTGCAGTTCGTTGACCTTGTCACCGGCGTTGTCGACATAATAGGTGTCGTCGCCCAGCCCCCCGGTGAGGGTATCGTTACCGGCGCCGCCGTCGAGGCGGTTGGCGCCGCTGTCGCCGGACAGGCGATCCGCGTACACCGAGCCGACGATATTTTCGAACTCTGCCAGAACATCCGTTCCAGCGCCACCGGTGGCTTGTAAGCCTGTCAGAGCCAGGCTGACCGTGACACCGCCGGACGCATCAGCGTAACTGGCCGTATCATGGCCGTCACCACCGTTCAATTGGTCGTCACCGCCACCGCCACTGACCCAATCCGCGCCGGCGTCACCCTGGAAGGTGTCATGGCCCGCATCACCAATAAAGGTATCGTTGCCGTCACCGGCCCAGATATCGGCGATCTCAACATTGCGCACTATCGTGCCGTCCGCCAGCGTCGAGCCCCAGGCAGTTCCGGCTTCGGTCATGTTGAAAACAAAGTCGCTGGTCGCGTCGAAACGGACGTACTGGAACTTATCGTGCCCCTCACCTCCGTCGATAACATCAGTGCCACCCAGGCTGACCAGCCAGTCATCACCAAGGCCACCCTCTATCGTGTCCTGGCCGGTGTCGACAAAATGGAAGTCTCCGGACAGCTGATCGCTGCCGTCGCCACCAACAAGGCTATCATTGCCTGACCAGCCGTAGAACTGATCGCTGTCCGCCGACCCGACCAGCGTATCGTCGCCGCCGTCACCGAAGCCGGTGGTGGGGCCTGCGCCGCCCTCGATCAGATCGTTGCCGTCACCGCCGAACAACCGGTCATAGTCGTCACCGCCATTCAGACTGTCGTCACCGGCACCGCCTTCCAGCAGGTCTTCACCGGCCCCGCCCGCCAAGGTGTCGTTGCCGTCCTCACCATAAAGGGAGTCGTCGTTCGCACCACCGTCAAGAACGTCGCCACCGCCCCCCCCGTACAGAGCATCGTTGCCGCCATCGCCGTACAGGATATCATCATCGTCACCGCCTTCGATCAGGTCGTCACCGTCATTACCCGACAGCGTGTCGTTGCCGACCTCGGCATATAGCGAATCCTCACCCGTGCCGCCATCGAAGACGTCATTCCCGTCGCGGCCAAACAGCACGTCATTGCCGTCGCCCCCATTAAAGTTATTGGCTTTCGAATCGCCGCTCAGGCTGTCACTAAAGTCGGAGCCAGTAAGATTTTCGATCGACACGTAGCTGTCATCGCCGTCACTGCCAAACGATCCCGCAAGAGACAGGTCAGCCGTCACCCCGGACAAGGCTTCCGCGTACGACACCGTGTCACTACCCTCGCCACCATCCATATGGTCGCCATCGCGACCGCTGACCAGCAGATCGTCTCCTAACCCCGCCTCCAGGGTATCGTTCTGACCGCCCCCGGCTAGTGTGTCGTTACCCTCTCCCCCCACGAGGAGAGTGTGGGCACCGGTGCCGGCGCGAGCTAGGTCGTTCCCGCCACCACCGTAGAACGCGCTGGTGCCCGTATCGCCCAGATAGGTGTCGTTACCCACCCCGGCATAAACATACACCGTTTCTGTATTTCTGATGATCGTCCCGTCGGTCAGGCTCCCACCCGTTGACGTGGTTGCCCCTCTTATATCGAACACCTGGCCGACCAACTCGCCAAAGCGTTGCAAGAGCAAGGTATCGGCCCCGGTCCCTCCGTCGACCAGGTCGGTGCCGCCACGGCTCGTCAGATTGTCGTCGCCGGCGCCGCCGTCCAACGTATCGCCCCCAATGGGCTCGTCGGCATTATCATCTATGAGGCTGTCGTCTCCGTCGCCACCGTCGAGAACGTCACCGCCGTCATCACCAAATAGCGTATCGTTGCCGCCGCCGCTTCGCAATGTGTCGTTACTCAAACCACCTTCAATACGGTTGTCGGCTTCACTGCCGGTCAGACTGTCGCGAAATTTCGATCCGATAAGGTTTTCGAAGTCGATCAAAGTATCGGTACCGCTCCCGCCGGTGACCTGCAAAGCGGTCGTTGCCAGCGACACGCTAACATTCCCAGTCGCGTCGATGTAGCTAGCTGTGTCATTACCAAGTCCGCCATTCAGACTGTCATTGCCCGCGCCGCCGATAATCAGATCGTTACCCGCCTCGCCCTTGAGCGTGTCCGCCCCGCTGCGGCCTTCAAGCCGGTTGCCAAGGCTGTTGCCGGTCAGATCGTCGTTCCGTTCAGACCCGACGATGTTCTCTATACCACTGCGGTCAAAGTATGCTGGAGCGCTCGGCTCCCACAAATATGTCGTTACCGCCCCAAGGAGTTGGTAGTCCACGGTGTCATCACCGGCGCCGCCGTACAGATAATCGTCGTAGTCGGCGGACACCAAGTAGTCGTCGCCGGCCCCGCCGGATAACTCGCCACCGTTAACCGAGGCCGTAAGCGTATCGTCGCCGTCACCTCCCTCCAGCAAACCGCCAATGCCCCAGTCATCGCCGCCGCCGCCGATAAAGGTGTCGTAGGTGGCCCCGCCGAGAAAAGTGTCGTTGCCTGATCCCAGTTCAACCTTCACCTTCTCAACCTGGCGCACAATCGAACCATCGGCCAGGACTACGCCTTCCGCCGTCCCCAAGATATTCATATCGATGGTGAAATTCAGCGCGCTTCCGGAGCGAACAAAAGTCAAGATATCCGAACCTTCCCCACCATCGATGATATCGACGCCCCCAAGGCTGTACAAATCGTCGTCACCGCCGAGTCCCGTGAGTAAGTCATTTCCAATATCGATGGAATCATTCCCGCCGGAAAGCCGGTCGGAACTGTCAGACCCCACCAAACTGTCGTTACCATCATCGCCCCTGAAAACGGCATGTCCTGTCGCCGTAAATGTATCGTTGCCGGCTCCACCTCCCCCCACTATCTGGTAGCTACCGCCGCCGATCACATCATTTCCGTCGCCACCGTCCACACTCGCGTAGCCATCACCGAAAATGGTGTCATTGCCTGCTCCGCCGTACAGGTAGTTGGCGCCTCCGGTTTCGGTGATATTATCATCGCCCTCATTGCCGAAAATGGTATCGTCCCCTAGACCACCCGACAAAACATCATCGCCGCCTTTTCCGCTGATCTGGTCGCTCCGCGTTGTGCCGAGATAGGTGTCGTTGCCGGCCGTTCCGGTATACACGGCCTGCATGACACCCTGCTCCGGCGTCAGCGCCGGCGCATGGGTAAACATATCCAGTTGAATGGCTGATGCATGCGCGTCGTCGCGCTTTCCGAACGAAGCGGCCACGGCCTTCCCCCCAATCGATAAAAAGACCGGGCGAGACTAGGATAAATCCGGTGATTTGCCCACTGCCTTTTGAGTCATATCTGAAAAAGGCGTAAGCCCGTGTCTTACCACACCATCTGAGTCAGGGCGTCCGCCCGCAGGGTATTCAGCACAGTGATAACGTGACCACTGCCGAAGTCAATCAGCACATAACCGCCGGCCTGGGTCACCAGTGATGCATTGGTGACGCCATGCATATAGCCATGGACGTCGATACAGTCGCCCTGCGCCTTGCTGAAGTCCGTAATGGTGTCGGCACCACTGGGAAAACCAAAGACGAAACGGTCCGCGCCCGCGCCGCCGCTCAAAACATCATTACCACCGCGGCCATCCAGCACATTGTTGCCGGCATTCCCGTTCAGGGTATTGGCCAGGCTGTTGCCGATCGCCTTGATATTGCTGATTCCCGTCAAGGTCAGGGTTTCGACATACCGTCCGGCCAGGTCGTAATCGACGCTCGCATAAATGACATCGGTCCCGAAGCCGCTGGCCTCGACCACGACGTCGCCGGTCGTCTGGACGTAGTAGGTGTCATCCCCCGCTCCCCCGGCCATCGTATCATGGCCCGCCCCGCCATCCAGCACATTGTGGCCCGCATTACCGTTCAGCCGGTTGGCCAGGCCGTTGCCGGTGGCGGTAAAATCGCCGCCCCCCGTCAGGGTCAGGATTTCGGTCTGGCTTCCCGCCAGCGAAAACGACAGTCCGGCCATGACATGGTCGTTACCTTCGCCGCTCAGTTCGCTGATCGTATCGCCGGCATTCTGGACATAATAGGTGTCGTCACCGAGGCCGCCGCGCAGCAGGTTGTCGCCGGCGTTACCGGTCAGCACATTGTTGAGGGCATTGCCCGTACCGTGGATGTTCGCCGTCCCGGTCAGGGTCAGGTTCTCGACATGACCGCTCAGCGCGTAGGTGACGCTGCTGAGCACCGTATCCGTCCCCTGCCCCGCGGCCTCGACCACGCTGTCCGCGGCAGTATTAACGACATAGCTGTCGTTTCCGGCGCCGCCCGACAGCGTATCCGCCCCGCCGGCGCCATCCAGAAGGTTGTTGCCGCTATTGCCGGTGATACTATTGGCCCAGCCATTGCCCGTGCCGTCAATCACCCCGGAACCAGTCAGGATCAGGTCCTCCAGTACCGCTCCCAGGGTGTAGCTGACCGCCGCACGGACCAGGTCGCGCCCACCGCCAGCCGCTTCGACGATAAGGTCGTCAAGTGTGGATACCCCATAGGTATCGGCCCCCAACCCGCCAATCATCGTATCCGCGCCCGCCATGCCGTCAAGGTAGTCGCCGCGACGGGTTCCCGTCAGGTGATCACTGCCGGTCCATCCGAAGAGTCCCTCGAACCCGGTCGCGAACACGATCCCGGCGCCGGTCTCCTGCGCTCCTTCGATACGCAGGTCGAAAACCAGGTTGCCCGCGACTCGGATGCCCAGCCGGTCAAAGCCCGCACCGCCGTCCAGGGTATCGCCGGAACCGCCCACCACGATATCGTCGCCCAGACCGCCCTCGATGAGGTCCGTTCCACTGCCGCCGATCAGGTTGTCGTTGCCGTCGCCGCCGTCGAAGAGGCTATCGAAGACGCCCCCGACGATCTGATCGTCGCCATCGCCACCAGAGATATCCCCCTGCGCCCAGATGAGATCTTCGCCGTTCCCGCCCTCGATCGTGTCATAGCCGGCGGACCCATAGACCTCGTTGCGCTCACCTCCCAGGATCAGATGGAAGGCTTCGATACCGGTAACCATGGTCCCCCCGTACTCGTCGAGATAGACCTGGCCCAGCCAGTAGACACCGCCATATTCGTCATGTGAGCGGTCCAGGATCAGGGTATCCGTCCCATCGCCGCCATCGATCATTTCGCCATAGCCGCCGCGGACGTAGATCACGTCGTCGCCGTCGCCGCCACTGAGCGTATCACTGCCGTCCTGCCCGAAATCGCCGTCGTACAGGGTATCGTTACCGCCGCCGCCTGACAGCTCATCATCGCCGCCATAGCCATACAGGGTGTCGTCAGCCGTGTCGCCGCTCAGGGTGTCGTTCTCCGGCCCGCCCTCATAGAGGGCCAGAACCGGCGCCTTGCCGTCCGCAAGAGTCCAGATCGATGTCGTCATAGTCCCACCTCCGGGCGAAACCATGCACCACGGCAGTTAAACAAAGGCGAAGACCGGACGCCTGCTACCACACGATGTGGCTGAGCACATCGGCCTGAGCCGCGTTCAGAACGGTGATCAGGTTGCCACCGCCCAGGTTGATGACCACGTTCAGACCGGCCTGGCTGACCAGGCCGCTATTGGCCACCCCGCCGGTATAGGCGTTGACATTGATCAGGTCGCCGTCCGCCACGGTGAAGTCGGTAATGGTGTCCGAGCGGCTGCCGGTCTGGAACAGGAAGGTGTCCAGCCCGCCATTGCCGGTCAGGATATCGTTGCCGCCCAGCCCGTTCAGAGTGTTGCTGCCGCTATTGCCCCGCAGCGTATTGCCCAGGCTGTTGCCGGCGGCGTCGATGTTCGCCGCGCCGGTAAGTTCCAGAACCTCGGCATAACGCCCGGTCAGGTTATAGGTCACGCTGGCATAGATGGTGTCGAAACCCTCGCCATTGTTTTCGACCACCTTGTCGCCGGTATTGTCGACCCAATAGCTGTCGTCGCCCAGCCCGCCGGCCATCGTGTCCTTGGCAGCACCGCCGTTCAGGGCGTTGTTGCCGGCATTACCTGTAAGAGCGTTGCCTAGCGTATTGCCGGTAGCGCTCAGGTTCGCCGTCCCCGTCAGGATCAGGTTTTCGACCAGTTTTCCGGCCAGCGAATAGGACATGCCGGCATAGATCAGGTCCGTCCCCTGACCTGCCGCTTCCGTAACCACGTCGCCCAGATCATCGACATAATAGCTGTCATTGCCCAGCCCACCGATCATCGTATCGACACCGGAAGCGCCGTCCAGCACATTATTGCCGGCGTTGCCCGTCAGAACATTGTTCAGGGCATTGCCCGTTCCATTGACATTGCCAGTGCCGATCAGTTCCAGCCGCTCGACCTCTACGCTCAACCCATAGCTCACCGAAGCCTGGACAAGGTCATCGCCCTCCCCGGCCGCCTCGATCACAACGTCACCCGCGACATTTACGACATAGGTGTCATTGCCCAGTCCACCGGTGACGGTGTCAACGCCAGTGTCGCCATTCAGGAGATTGTCTCCCGAATTACCGGTCAGGCTGTTGGCCAAAGAATTGCCGGTTGCGCCCAGATCCTCGCTACCAGTCAGGATCAGGTTTTCCACCTGCCGACCGGATATCGAATAGGTGACGTTGACATAGGCCGTGTCGGTGCCCTCTCCGCTGAATTCAACAATCTTGTCTGCGCTGTTGTCGACATAATAGGTGTCGTTCCCCAGTCCCCCGATCAGGCTGTCCACACCTCCGGAGCCGTCCAGAACATTGTTTCCGCCGTCGCCGGTCAGCGTGTCGTAACCGAAGCCACCGGTCAGATTTTCGAAGGCCGTCAGCGAGTCCGACCCTTCGGAGCCGACATTCTGGTAGCCCGATACCGCCAGACTGACCGCAACGTTTCCGCCGGCATGAAGATAGCTCGCCGTATCGATCCCGGCGCCACCATCCAATTCATCACCGCCGCTCCCGCCCTCGATGATGTCGTTACCGTCCTCCCCGAACAAACGGTTGAAACCAATTCCGCCGGACAGGTTGTCATCGCCCACACCGCCGTAAAGAAAGTCGTTATCTGCTCCACCCGTCAGTGTGTCGTTGCCGCCGTACCCGTACAACCTGTCCGTATCGTCGGCCCCATCGAGACTGTCGTCACCGTCGCCGCCCTCCAGAGTGTCGTTACCCTTGCCCCCGGTCAGGGTATCGTTACCGTCGTCACCCTGCAGCAGATTAAAATCGTTCCCGCCGTACGCGATGTCGGCGCCGCCGCCGCCGCTGAACGTATCTCTGCCTATATGACCATAAAAGGTATCGTCGCCGCTTCCGGTGGTAAAGGCGCCGTAATCGACCCGGCGGATGATTGTACCGTCACTCAGTGTCACGCCTATCGTCGAAGTCATGCCCCGTGCGTCGATCAACATAGCCGTCGAAACCGTCGAACGATCATAGACCACCATATCGGTATCGACATAGCCGTCCAGAATATCGCTGCCGCCATAGCTGTAGAGCGTGTCGTTGCCCAGATTGCCGTAAAGCGTGTCGTTGCCGTAAGGCTGGCCGGCTATGTCGTCGACCAGCACATCGTTTTGATCGCCGCCATTCAGGCTGTCATTGCCGTCATCGCCCCTTATGACGTCGCTGCCACTTCCTCCGCCCAGTGTATCATTGCCGGCATCGCCGACAATGGAATCAACGCCGGACGTACCGGCATAGGTGTCGTTGCCCGTGGTGCCGACATAGTCAGCCCACATGAACGAACCGCCGAAATCGGCAAGCGACAGTACCGTCCCCTCACTACGCTTTACAGAAAGTCGCGACATGACACCCTCCCACAGTTTAACTTGAAAAGCAGTTTAATCCTAAATTAACCCGCCGGAAACGGTTTTATTTCCTGCCGTCCGGCATTACCACACCATGTGGGCCAGCACGTCAGCCTGCGTCGCATTCAAGACCTTGACGATGTTGCCGCTCCCCAGGGTGATCACCACATCGCCCCCCACCTGGCTGACCAGCCCGGCATCGGCTACGCCGTGGGTATAGGCATTGACATTGACGGTGTCATTTTCGCCAGCGCTGAAATCGGCCACGGTATCCGTCCCGCTGCCGGCCGAAAACAGGAACACATCTGCCCCGCCGCCGCCGGTCAACGTGTCCTTGCCGCCGGCCCCGTCCAGCACATTCGTTCCCGTATTTCCGATCACGGTATTGGCCAGCGAATTGCCGGTGCCGTTGATGTCCCCCGCCCCGGTCAGGATCAGCACTTCCGCCGCCCGCCCGAAGAAGGAATAGGTCACCGAGGCGTAGACCGTGTCGGTGCCCTGCAGGTGCAGTTCGGCGACATTGTCGTAGATGTTGTCGACATAGTAGGTGTCGTCCCCCAGCCCCCCGGTCATCAGGTCACCGCCCGTCCCGCCGTCCAGCACATTGTTGCCCGAGGTTCCGGTCAAGGTATTGTTCAGCGAATTGCCGGTTGCATTCAGATGCCCCGTCCCGGTCAGAATAAGCGTCTCCACGGCCCGTCCGAACAGCGAATAGCTGACCGAGGAATAAATGGTGTCGTCGCCTTCGTGATGCAGTTCGACCACGCGGTCGGTCTCGTTCTGGATATAATAGGTGTCGTTGCCCAGACCGCCGCTCAGCACGTTGCGCGCACTATTGCCGGTCAGCACATTGCCCAAACCGTTGCCGGTTCCATCGATCGCCGCCGCCGCCGTCAGGACCAGTTGCTCCAGGTCCGCGCCCAGGGTCCAACTGACCGAGGCCTCGACCACATCGGTGCCGCCGCTGAAAAAGTTCTCGTCCTGGTCGCTGATGACATCGCCGGCATTGTCGACGACATAGGTATCGTTCCCCGTGGCCCCGATCAGGGTGTCCGCCCCGCCGCCGCCGTCCAGCCGGTCGTGACCGCGGTCGCCGCTCAACCGGTTGGCACCGCTGTTGCCGATCAAGGTGTTCGCGGAATAGTTACCCCAGCCATTCAAGTCGGCCGTCCCGGTCAGATACAGATATTCGGTATCGCCGCCGACCAGGCTGTAATTGACCGAGACATACACCACGTCGACTCCGCCACCGCGGTATTCGACGATACGGTCCTCGCTGTTCTGAACATAGTAGGTGTCGTTGCCCAACTGGCCTTCCAGCGTATTGATGCCGCTGTTCCCAGTCAGGATGTTGTCCCAGTTGTTGCCGACGCCCTTGATATTGCCTCGGCCCGTCAGGGTCAGGTTTTCCGAATATTGATCCAGCATCGTCGAGTGCGAACTGAAGAGCGTGTCGATCACCCGCGTAATGTCAAAGCTGCGCGTCACGATCAGGTTGGCGCCCCGCCCGTCTGAGATCTTATAGCCAAGGCTCACCGGACCGAAATAGTTGGCCGGCGGCGTCCAGCTATAGCTGCCGTCGCCGTTGTCGACCAGGACGCCGCCCGCGATGCTCAGGCTGTGAGTGCTCAGGCTGTCGCCGTCCGCGTCTGTATAGCCGGCCAGAAGGTCCGCCGCGCTGATGGTATAGACCGTATCCTCGGTTCCGGTCTCCAGAATCCCTGCCGCGCCGGTCAGTTCCGGCCCGTGATTGCGCATTAGGACGGTGGTTTCGATATCGTTGCTGGCCGTATCGGTCCAGGCCAGAGCGACATTGCCGTCCGACAGCAGGGTCGCCGTGACATAGCGGTTGTTCCCCGCGCCGGTCACCGTCACGACCATGCTCAGCGCCGCCCCGGCCTGGTCGAATATCCCGGCCTTCAGCAGGCCGCTGCCGCCATCGACCTCGGTCCAGGTCACCAGCAGCGATCCGTCCGGGAGGCCCTGGATATCGGCCAGCAAGCCGGTATTCCCCGACGCATTGGGATCGAACGACGCCACCACTCCGGTCGACAGATCGGCCACGAACACCCGCGACTGGCTGTTGAAGGCGACCTTGAAATCCCCCAGCACCGAGATATCGGCATCGAACGACGACACCGGATAGGTGCCCGGCTTCACCTCGACCCGCACCCCGACGGAAGCGCCGGAGGCATCATAGGCCTGCAGGCTCAGGAACGATGTGCTGGTCGACCGCCCGGTCATCCAGCCGGCGATCCAGCCACCACCGGGCCTGCCGGCGACACTGCTGCCGCTGTCGCCGGCATTGGGATTGGGCGCCCAGCCCTCATAGGACAGGGTTGTGGCCAGGTAACGTATCTCGCCGCTGCGTTGGCCGTAGATATTCAGCTTCTGGCCATGCAGGTTGTGATCGGCGTTGCTTGGGTACTGCTGCCCGCTCCAGGTAACCATGAAGGTACCGTCGCTGAGGCGGGCAATGTCGGGATTGATCTGGTCGTAGACCGGCGCCGCACTGACCGTATAGGGCGAAAACAACGCGTTGCCCAACGCGTCGAACTTGCGCGACACGATCACGCTCGGATCATCGGCGATACCGAACTTCGACCCGGAGTCGGTATAGACCACAAAGAAGCCGCCGCCGGTCTCGGCCGCCACATCGGCGCCAGTCGCCGGCAGATGGTCGGCCACCACGATCTCCCCGCCTAGCTTGTCGCCCTCGCCGTCATAGACCTGAGCGTACAGGACGGTGCCCAGCGCGGCCGTGCTGCCGTACCACGTGACGACATAACCGCCGCCATCCAGCCCCGTGATCTCGGGCGCTCTTTGCGTGCCGGCGGTGGTGGTGTTGACGGTCTCGACGGGTTCTACGGTAAAATCAGCCATGGCCTGCCTGCAAACACGGTTGGAACGATAAGGCACACATACTGAACGGCCGAAGCGGGCTCCGGCCGTCGCTACATTATGATATTACCGGCAACTGCGCCATGACGAGATGCGCAGCGGGAAGTAAAAACACGAAAAATCCGTAGATCAGGCGACGCGGACGCCGTTGCAGTAGGTCAGCGCGTGACCGGTCGCGGCGGAGATATCCACCCGCGACAGCACAAACCGATGCGGCACGGGCAGGACTTCGGTATCCTGCATGAAGTCATCGATAAAGACAGCCCGACCATAGTTTTCCAAAGCCTGGCGGATGTGTTCGAGACGCATGGCCCTGGCATAGGCCCAACGGCAAATTTCCTCTGTCATAGACATGAAACTTTTTCCTTATCTGCCCTGGGCGTAAATTATGCCCGCGAAAAAATAAGAATGAAATGTGGAGCCAGGCAAGTGCGCCGGCGTGCGGGGTCGCAAACCGGCGTCATGGTCACCATATGATATGGCTGAGCACATCGGCCTGAGTCACCCCGAGCACCGTCACCGTATTACCACCGCCCAGATTGATCAGCACATTCGCGCCCACCTGCGTGACCATGCCATTGTTGGCCACGCCATTTGTGATGGCATGGATGTCGATGCTGTCGTTCTGCGCCGCGCTGAAGTCGGTGACCGTGTCCTTCCAGGTACCGGCCATGAACACGAACACATCCGAGCCCAACCCACCCGTGAGGCTGTCGTTGCCGACGCCACCATCCAACCGGTTGTTGCCGCTGTTGCCGGTCAGGCTGTTGTTCAGCGAATTGCCGGTGGCGTTGTTGTTGCCCCCGCCCGTCAACGTCATGACCTCCACCGCGCGGCCAAGCAGTGAATAGGTCACCGAGCTGAACACCGTGTCGGTGCCCTGGAGATGCTGCTCCTGGACGTTGTCGCCCGCATTATCGACATAGTAGGTATCGTCACCCAGCCCACCGACCAGCTTGTCAACGCCTGCGCCGCCGTCCAGCACATTGTTCCCGGCATTGCCATTCAGCGTGTTGTTTAGTCCGTTGCCGGTGCCGTTCAGATTGCCGGTCCCGGTCAGGGTCAACACCTCGACCGCCCGTCCGAACAGCGAATAGCTCACCGACGAGATGATGGTGTCTGTGCCTTCGAGATGGTTCTCACCAACACTGTCAGCAGCATTGTCGACATAGTAGGTGTCGTCACCCAGCCCGCCCAGCAGGCGGTCAATTCCCGCGCCGCCATCCAGCACATCATTGCCGGCCGCACCATCCAGCGTGTTGTTGCCGCTGTTGCCGGTTATCAGGTTGTTCAGCGAGTTGCCTGCGCCGGTCAGGTTGCCGGTCCCGGTCAAAGTCAGGACCTCAACCGCGCGTCCGAACAGCGAATAGCTGACCGACGAAAGGATCGTGTCAGTACCTTCCAGATGGTTTTCACCGACGCTGTCCGCAGCATTGTCGACATAGTAGGTGTCGTCACCCAGCCCGCCGACCATCCGGTCACTACCCGCGCCGCCATCGATGCGATTGGCGTTGGCATCACCGGTCAGCTTGTCATTGAACCCCGAGCCGGTCAGGTTTTCGAAACCGAGCAACATGTCGTTAGTCACGCCACCGGTCGATTGCGGGCCGCTGAAGGCGAGGGAAATCGTAACCCCGCTGAGCGCGTCGGCGTAGCTGATCGTGTCGATACCGTCGCCACCGTCAAGGTAGTCGTTGTACCCTCCGCCCCCCAGGATCAGATCGTCGCCACCGCCTCCCCAGACAAAGTCGCTATTGCCCGCGCCAATGACGGTGTCATTGCCATGGCCCATCATAACGTCGGCGAATTCAACGTTACGGATCACCGTACCATTGGCCAGGGTAACCCCGGCCGCCGTCCAGGCCTGTGTCATGTCGAGGGCAATACTGATCTTGGAATCCGCCCACCGAAGTTGCAACGCATCCAACCCGTCGCCGCCATCCAGCACATCCGTTCCACCGCCGCTGGACACCATGTCGTCGCCGAGGTCACCGAAGATCGTATCATTGCCGTAATCGAGATTGCCGGCATCACCTCCAAGGATCACGTCGTTCAAGGCGCCACCAAGCATAGAGTCGTTGCCGGCGTCACCGTAAAGCGTGGCATTGCCCGCGCTGCCGACGGTAAAGGTATCATTGCCGCTGCCGCCATAAGAGAGATTGGAGCTTCCTTCGCTCCAGATCTCATCATCACCCGCACCACCGCTAAGCCTCTCATCCGGACCGGTACCGCTGGTCAGGGTGTCGTTGCCGTCGCCACCGTCCAGGCTGTCGCTGCCGTCGCCGCCCATGAGCAGATCGCCGCCAGTTCCCCCCGACAGGGTATCGTTTCCGGCATCGCCGTTGAGATTGTTCGACAATCCTGCCGCCAGGCTGGCCTGGTCGTTACCAGCCCCACCGGAAAAGGCATTGTTGCCGAAACCACCGACGAAGGTGTCGTTTCCAGTCCCGCCGATCACATAGAGGTTTTCAATGTTTTTTACTGTGGAACCGTCGGACAGGACCGCACCTTCCGAGGTTCCGGCCAGGCTCATATCCATCAGCAGCCCGGTTTCGGCAGCCGTCCGGAAGAGATAGAGAATGTCGTTTCCATCCCCACCGTCGACTTGGTCGGTGCCGCCTTGACTGGCGATATTGTCATCCCCGTCGCCACCGCTCAGCGTATCGTTGCTGGTCAGATCCGCGGGTATATCTCCTACCAGGCTGTCATTGCCACCACCACCATCCAGGCTGTCTCCTCCAGAGGCACCGTACAGGGTATCGGCGCCGTTACCGCCCGCAAGCCTATCGCCATCTTCCCCCCCATCCAGATGGTCGTCGCCCTCTTCGCCCGTCAGCGTGTCGCCCCCAAGAGTACCATACATAGAATCGTTGCCGTCCGCTCCCGACAGCTCATCATCTTCGCTGCCGCCATACAGGGTGTCATTGCCGTTGCCCCCTGCCAGGGTATCGCGGCCGCCTAACCCCGATAGCAGGTCATCGCCATCGCCGCCGTCCAGCCGGTTGTCATCGAAACCGCCGGTCAGGTCATCACCGTATGCTGAACCGATCAGGTTTTCGATGGAAAAGAACATGTGACCGGTCGAAGACCACGCGTTCGCCAGATTGGCCGAAACTCCGTAATCCGCTCGGATCAGGGACGCCGTATCGACACCTTCGCCGCCTGTCATGTAATCCCCATAGCTTGCCCCGATAAGCAGGTCGTTGCCGTCACCTCCCGCCATATAACCGCCGGTGGTCCCGGAATCGAGGACGTCATCGCCCGCGTCGCCGATCAGGTGATCATATGCCTCCCCCCCGTTCAGCGTGTCGTTGCCGTCCATGCCATACAGGGTATCTTCCGTACCACCGCCCGAGAGAGTATCCGCCCCGGCGCCGCCGTAGAGTTGGTCAAGCTGACCGTTGCCGATAAGGGTGTCATTGCCGTCGCCACCGACCAGCGTATTGCGGATGCCGTTACCGGAACTCGCCCAGTCGTCTCCGCCGCTACCATCGAAGACATTCGTTCCCGCACCGCCGGTATAGGTGTCGTTGCCGGTTCCGGCATAGACATACACATTTTCCACGTTCTTGACCGTGGTACCGTCATACAGGACGATACCGTCAGCCGTATCTGAACCGCTGGTATTGATCACCCGGCCTACCGTGTCGTTCCAGCGATGGAAGTACAGCAAGTCCGCGCCAGCGCCACCATCGATAAGGTCGGAGCCGCCGAAACTGGTCAACTGATCGTCGCCGTCACCACCGATAAAGGTGTCCGCCGCGCCATCCGAGCCATCGGTATTGTCGCCCATCAGGCTGTCATTTCCGGCTCCGCCATTGAGGCTGTCCATCCCGTTGGCGCCGATCAAGGTATCGTCGCCGCCCCCGCCTTGAAGCGTGTCGGCGCCGTCCCAGCCGGTCACCTGATCATTGCCGGCGCCCCCGTCCAGCAGATTGTCCTGCTCGTTTCCGATAAGGGTATCGTTAAAGGCGGAACCGGTCAGGTTCTCGATCGAGAACAGGATGTCGGAACCCGTAACCCCCGTATATTGAGCGGAACCATCCTGCACATCTAGCGTCACATAAATTCCGGCCGTCGCATCGGCATAGGACGCCGTATCCCGCCCCTGACCGCCGGAGATTTCGTCGTTTCCGGTGCCGCCTTGAAGGATATCTGCGCCATTGCCTCCCATAAGGGTGTCCTTGCCGGCGCCACCCGTTACCTGGTTGCTTCCCGCATCGCCGTTGAGATAATCATTGCCATTGCCGCCGGTCAGCGTGTCGTTGCCGGCGCCGCCCTCCAGCGTGTTGGAACTTCCCTGGCCCGTGCTGGCCCAGTCATCGCCGGCGCCGCCGACAAAACTATCCAGACTTGCGCCACCGATAAAGGTATCGTTGCCCGCCCCGCCCCAGACATAGGCGGCCTCGACATTTCGGACGAACGCGCCGTCGCCCAGGGCGAAACCGGTCGCCGTCGCGGCCTGAGCGACATCGTAGGCAAAGCCCACCGTCGCACTGCCGCGGCGAAGATAGAGCCAATCCGTGCCCGCGCCGCCGTCAATCTGATCGGCACCTTCGCGGCTGGTGATCTTGTCGTTGCCGGCACCGCCATCCAACGTGTCGGCCCCAACGCCGCCGCCAAAAAAGTCGTCTTCCAGAGTGTCGTCGCCGGCTCCAGCCGCGATCGAGTCGTTACCGTCACCGCCGGTCATCAGGTTATCACCATCACCCGCGGTCAATGTATCATTGCCGCTTTCGCCGGTGATAAAACCGCCGCTGGCCGCGTCGGTGATCAGATCGTCGCCATCGCCTCCGGAAACTGAATCGCTCTCCAATCCGGTGGTAATGGTGTCATTGCCGCCTTCGCCCCAGATGGTGTTTCCGGCGCCCGCCGAATCCTCGATAAGGTCGTTGCCATCACCGCCCCATATCCGGTCGCCTCCCGCATCCCCGCGCAGAGTATCGTTTCCGCCGTCGCCATAGATAAAATCGTGTCCTGCTCCCGAGGAGACCAGGTCGTCCCCCTCTCCGCCGCTCAGGCTGTCGCTCAGGCTGTCCGTCACCCCGTCCCCGACAAGGGTGTCATTGCCGCCCTGCCCCGAGAGACTGGCCGCCAGGCTGCTGCCGACGCTGGCCCAGTCGTCGCCGTCGCCGCCGGCAAAGCTGTCCTTGGCGGCTCCGCCCGAAAACGTGTCGTTGCCGGCACTTCCGAAAACACCGATCGCTTCGACGTTCTTCAGGATCGTTCCGTCAAACAGGATACCGCCCGTCGCCGTGGAAACGCCGGCCGTATTCAGGTTCACTCCCGAAGTTGCCGTGGCGAAGGACACAAACGCCGTATCCGCACCGTCGCCACCGTCGACGACATCGCCACCTGCCGTCGCCCAGAGCGTATCGTTGCCGCCGCCGCCGTTCAGCGTATCGGCGCCAAAGCTGACGCCGCCGTCACCGTTGAGAAAGTCGTTGCCATCGCCACCGTTCAGCAGATCATTGCCTTCGTAGCCAAGCAGTGTGTCCAGCCCGATGCCACCATCGAGACTGTCGTCGCCCGTTCCGCCATTGATCGTGTCATTGCCGGCAGCCCCGGACAGGGTGTCGTTGCCGTCATTGCCGGAAATGGAATCGGCGCTGCCGGTGCCACCGTAGGTGTCGTTACCTGACGTGCCGTTATAACTGGCCTGGGTCACAGCCCCCTGGACCGCCAGAGTCGGCGCGCCCGACAACAGATCCAGTTGCAGAGCCGATGTGTGCGCGTCATCGCGCTTGCCGGAAAGTACGGACATAGTCTCCCCCCTTATAAAAAAGACAGGGGGAGACTACGTTAAGTCCACGGATTTGAAAACGGTGTTTCTGGAATACCGGCTGACCTACCAGACGATGTGGCTGAGCACGTCGGCCTGGGTCGCGCTCAGGACAGTCACCGTATTGCCGCCGCCCAGGTTGATCAGCACATTGCCCCCCACCTGCGTGACCATGGCATTGTTGGCCACGCCATTGGTTATGGCATGGATGTCGATGCTGTCATTCTGCGCCGCGCTGAAGTCGGTGACCGTGTCCTTCCAGGTACCGGCCATGAACACAAACACATCCGATCCCAGCCCACCGGCTAGGGTGTCGTTGCCGACCCCACCGTCCAGACGGTTGTTGCCGCTGTTGCCTGTCAGGCTGTTGTTCAGCGAGTTGCCGGTGGCGTTGATGTTGCCAGCGCCGGTCAGGGTCATAACCTCGACCGCACGGCCCAGAAGTGAATAGGTCACCGAGCTGAACACCGTGTCGGTGCCCTGCAGATGCTGTTCCTGGACGTTGTCGCCGGCATTGTCGACATAGTAGGTGTCGTCGCCCAGCCCACCGACCAGCTTGTCCACACCTGCGCCGCCGTCCAGCGCATTGTTGCCGGCATTGCCGTTCAGCGTGTTGTTTAGCGAATTGCCGGTGCCATTCAGGTTGCCGCTTCCGGTCAGGGTCAACACCTCGACCGCCCGTCCGAACAGCGAATAGCTCACCGACGAGATGATGGTGTCCGTACCTTCGAGGTGGTTCTCACCGACACTGTCGCTGGCATTGTCGACATAATAGGTGTCGTCGCCCAGCCCGCCGAGCAGGCGATCAATCCCGGCTCCTCCGTCCAGCACATCGTTGCCGGCCGCACCATCGAGCGTGTTGTTACCACCATTCCCGGTCATCACATTGTTCAGCGAGTTGCCGGTGCCCGTCAGATTGCCCGTGCCCGTCAGGGTCAGAATCTCCACCGCCCGGCCGAACAGCGAATAGCTCACGGACGAAAGGATGGTGTCGGTGCCTTCCAGGTGGTTTTCACCAACGCTGTCGCCGGCATTGTCGACAATGTAGGTATCATCACCCAGACCACCGACCATGCGGTCACCACCGGCACCGCCGTCCAGCAGGTTATTCGCGGCATTGCCGGTCAGGGTATTGTTCAAACCATTGCCCGTGCCGCTGACAGATGCGCCCCCCGTCAGGGTCAGGTTTTCCAGGTTGCTCCCCAGGACGAAGCTGACCGAAGACCGCACCGTATCGGTACCCTCCGATGCATTTTCGGTTACCACGTCTCCCGCGGCGTCAACGACATAGGTGTCGTTCCCCAAACCACCCGCCAGGGTGTCATTGCCACCCTGCCCGTCGAGCACATTGTTGCCGGAATTGCCGCCGAGACGGTTGGCCAGGCTATTGCCGGTTGCGGTGAAGTTGCCGCTGCCTGACAATGCAAGGTGTTCGAGGTTTGCGCCCAGGGTATAGCTGCGCGCGGCCAGAACCCAGTCATTGCCTTCGCCGGCGTTTTCCACGACGCTATCTTCGCTATCGACCACGAAGGTGTCATTGCCCAGTCCGCCGATCAGAGTATCGACACCCGCCGCACCTTCCAGCCAGTTGTTACCCGAGTTCCCGGTCAAAACATTGGCCATGTTATTGCCATTGCCGGTGAGATTGCCCGCACCCGTAAAGGTCAGGTTCTCGATATCTATACCCAGGTTGTAGCTCACTGAAGCCAGAATCAGGTCGGTGCCCGCCTCTGCATTTTCGAAAACCCGGTCGCCGACGGCCTCGACAATGTAGGTGTCGTCGCCCGAAAGCCCAACCAGGGTATCATTGCCAGTGCCCCCGTCCAGGAGGTTGTTTCCGGCGTTACCGCCCATACTGTTGGCACCGGCATTACCCGTGCCGTTGATGTTATTGCCCCCCGCCAGTTTCAATCGCTCCACGCCGTTTGCCAGGATGAGGCTGACGGTCGTATTGACGATATCGTCGCCCTGCCCGGCCGCTTCGATCACCACGTCTGCGATCGCATCGACCCAGTAGATGTCATCCCCGGCTCCGCCGGCCAGGGTATCATCCCCCGCTCCACCCGACAGATTGTCTTTTCCGTCACCGCCGTTCAGGCTGTCATTGCCGTCACCGCCGTCCATGCCGTCGTCGCCGGCCTCCCCGTGCAGGATATCCGCGCCGGCGCCGCCCAGGGCCGTGTCATCCCGTTCACCGCCAAGGAAGGTGTCGCCACCTTCACTACCGATCAGAGTGTCGGCAAAACCACCGCCCTGGAAGCTGATGGCTTCAATGCCCGCAACATTTCCGCCGGCGCCTGCATTGATACTGATGGCAGTTGTCGACTCAAAACCGTGGACATACAAAATGTCCGATCCCTCGCCGCCATCGATGGCATCACCACCATGCGTGTGTATCTCGTCATTCCCGGCGCCACCCAGGACGGTGTCAACCCCATCATCATTGATCTGGTCGCCGCCATAGATCGTGTCGTTGCCGTCTCCCGCCGTCAGGCTGTCATTCCCGAAACCACCGCTGAGCACGTCGTTGGCACCGCCGGCGAATAGCGTATCATTGCCGGTTTCGCCGGACATGAAGCCGCTGCCGATCGTATCGGTAAGCAAGTCATCGTCATCGCCACCTTCCAGCGTATCATTGCCGTCGCTGGAGACCAGAGTGTCATTGCCGGCGCCCCCGGTCAGAATGTCCTCGCCTTCATTGCCATTCAGGAGGTCGTTGCCGGCCCCGCCCAACAGCCTGTCGGCATTGGCGCCGCCCGACAGCAGGTCCGCGCCGTCCTGGCCGAAAATCAGGTCTTCACCGTCGCCTCCGGAAACGGAGTCATCGCCGGCACCCGCCCGCAGATCGTCACCGCCGGCGCCACCGTTCAGGGTATCCTTGCCGCCCAAGCCCACCAGATAGTCGTTGCCGCCCTCGCCGTTCAGCAGGTTGTCACCGTCGTCGCCCGTCAGCGCATCGGTCGTGAACGATCCGACCAGGTTTTCAACCCCTGACAATCTGTCTTCGCCGGCGCCCAGGGTGTTCTGAGACACCAGCAACCTCAGATCGACACTTACACCCGAAGCCGCGTCGGCATAGGACGCTGTGTCAGTCCCAGTAGATCCCGTGAATGTGTCATTGCCAGCACCGCCGTTCAGCAGATCGTTGCCGCTACCACCTGAAACATTATCATCACCGGCGCCTCCAATGACCGTATCGGCTCCGTCACCTCCCTGTAGGGTATCGGCACCGCCGGCGCCCGACACCAGATCGTTATCATTCCCACCTGACAGGTTATCCGCGCCGGCGCCGCCCGCAAGCGTGTCGTTGCCGCCACCGCCGCCCATTTGCGCGGACGTGCCCGTGCTGGCGCTCCCCCAGTCATTTCCCTCACCGCCATCGAAGGCGTTGGCCCCCGCACCGCCCGTGTAGGAATCATTTCCGACGCCACCGAAGAAGGTGTCTCCTCCGGCGCTCCCGATGAAGGTATCGTTCTGGCTCGCCCCCCAGGCAAAGACCTTCTCGACGTTCCCGACGCTGAGCCCCGTCGACAGAGTCGCCCCCGTCGCGGTCCCGGCCTGGCTCATATCGAACAGCATGGCCGCGTCCCCGGTCGTCAGGTCGAGATAGAACAGGTCGACGCCGTCACCACCGTCGATCGTGTCCGCCCCACGGGTACTTTCCAGCCGGTCATCCCCGGCACCGCCGTTCAACTGGCCGTTCCAGCCATCGGACAGGGTGTCGTTTCCGGCGCCGCCGTTCAACGTATCACCGATCTCGCCTCCGCTGAGACTGTCATTGCCCTCGCCGCCATCCAGCGAATCTGTGCCGCCCAAGCCGCTGAGCGTGTCATTACCACCCAGGCCCTGGATCGTATCCCGCCCCTGGGTACCGAACAGCGCATCATCATCGGTCGTGCCGCTCTGCGACGTCGTCAGGCGGCTGGCCAGATCGACCGCCTCATACCCCGTCTTGGTCTCAAGGAACAGGAAGCGGCCATCGGCCGACAGCTCCATGATGCCGACCGGATAGCGCCCACCACCCGGCAGGCTCTCCTCATAGCTTGTCAGACCGGTCGTGATAGCCTGCGCCGAGCCGATTTGCGTCCAGCTCTTTGTGTCGTAGACCTCAATCTGGCCGGTCGCACCGTCCCACAGAAAGAGCTGGTGGCCGTTAGCACTAAACTTGCCGTCCAGCGTCCAGGAGTCCGTGTCGATGACCTCCACAACCTCGAGATTGAAATCGAGGATGGTATGCCCCCGCCAGGTGAACATGAACAACAGGCCTGCGGTCTCACTAATATCGCCACGCCCGAAGTTCGAGGTATAGGCCTCACCGAGTGCTATAATCTGGTCGGTCTGGGAATCGTAAATCTGGAATTGACCATTTGAAAAACCAGCTTGCTGGACCAGGGCGTAGCGGCCGTGTTCCGAGCGGATGATATGACTTCCACTCAGCGGTTGGTTGCCATCATAGCTGATGAAGTTGTTTGTAGCGGCAGGGAAAACAACATCGATACCGTCGTTTTGCGTTCCGACGGACATGACGACCTGATTGTCGGCCAGTATGGCCAGATCGAAGGCGGCGCGCGACACATAGCTGGCCTGATAGTGCACGACGTCGAATGTGCCGGGATCGTTCACCGTCGCCATATCGATGCGATAGAGCGTGCTGTAAGACTTGGAGTCGTCGGCATTTCTGACGATATCCGCCATGGCGATCAGAAGCTGGCTGCCGTCCGCGGTGAGGCCGAAATCCCCGATCGTCCCGCTCAGGGTCACCAGGGTGGTCGTCGTCTGGGTCAGCGGGTTGTAGCTCTTCAGCATTCCGCCGTCGGCGTAGTAAAAAACATTCCGTGCCGCATCATAGTGAAAGCGGAACGAGCCGACGGGAACGGCGAAGACGGTTGTCAGATCGGTCATGAGAATCCCCCTGGGTTGCACAACATGGCATTGGTCCCATGGGTAACAGTCGACCGTGCGCCTGTCGATAGGGCTGTACCGGCGGCACAGATTTCTCTACTTCGGCGGCTTAAACGCGCCCGCTGCTCGTCCTTGGCAGGTAGCGCTGCGCAAAGGTAGCCACTTGCAAATCCAGCCTCCGGACAGAGGCGTTACCACACCATATGGCTGAGGACATCCGTCTGGCTGGCGTTGAGGACGGTGATGGCATTGCCGCTGCCCAGTGTGATGACCACATGGGTGCCGGACTGCGACACCCATCCAGCATGGGCCGTACCACCGCTATAGGCGTTGATATTGATCATATCGTTCTGCTCTGCTTTGAAGTCGTTGATGGTGTCGGCGCCGCTGGCCATCCCGAACAGGAAGATGTCGGCCCCCAGCCCGCCTGCCAGGACGTCATTGCCACCCCCGCCATTCAGCGTGTTGTTCCCGGAATTGCCGCTAAGGATGTTGGCGACAGCGTTGCCATTGCCGACAAAGTTGCCGGTTCCACTAAAGCCCAGATGCTCGACAAACTCGCCCAGGGTGTAACTGTGGCTGGCAAGAACCCAGTCATTGCCGCCATTGGCGGTTTCTACGACCACATCATCGGCATCGACCACGAAAACGTCATTACCGGCCCCGCCGGTCAGGGTGTCATTGCCGAGTCCGCCGTCCAGCCAGTTATTGCCCGAGTTTCCGGTCAGCCTGTTGGCGCCGGCATTGCCGTTACCCGTATAGTTGCCGGTCCCGCTGAACGCCAGGTTTTCGACCTCAGCGCCCAAATTGTAATTACGACCGGCCAACACCCAGTCATTTCCGCCATTCGCCGCTTCGATCACAACGTCATCGCCGTCGACCACGAGGACATCATTACCCTGGCCGCCAGTAAGGGTATCGTTACCTGCCCCACCGTCCAGCCAATTGTTGCCGGAATTGCCGGTTAGCATGTTGTTCCCGGCATTGCCGTTGCCCGTGAAATTGCCGGCTCCGCTAAACGCCAGGTGCTCGATATTGGCCCCCAGATTAAAGCTGCGATTGGCCAGGACCCAGTCGTTGCCGCCGTTGGCTGCTTCGACCACAACGTCATCGCCGTCGACTACGAGCACATCATTACCCAGACCGCCGGTCAGGGTGTCGTTACCTGCCCCGCCGTCCAGCCAATTGTTGCCGGAATTGCCACTAATAATGTTGTTCGCGGCATTGCCGTTGCCGGTGAAGTTGCCGGATCCGCTAAAAGCCAGGTTTTCCAGAAAGGCGCCAAGATTGTAGCTGCGACCGGCCAGGACCCAATCGATGCTGGCGCCCCATTCGACCACAATATCGTCGGCATCGACAACGAACGTGTCATTGCCCAGGCCTCCGGTCAGCGTATCATTGCCGGCCCCACCGTCCAGCCAATCCTTGCCGATACTGCCCGTAAGGGCGTTAGCGTTGGAATTGCCATTACCCGTAAAGTTCCCGCTGCCTGCAAAGATTAGGTTCTCGACATTGGCGCCCAGATTGTAGCTGAGTAATGACGTGACCGTATCTGTTCCACCACCAGAGATTTCGAGGACAAGATCGCCGAGATCGTCGACTGTGAATGCGTCGTCGCCCAGGCCGCCGGTCATCTCATCGGCGCCTTGTTCACCGTTCAGCGAGTCGTTACCAGCTCCGCCCAGAAGCAGATCATTACCCAGACCGCCGTTGATCAGGTCGTTGCCCGCCTCTCCCGACATCGTGTCGCTCCCGCCCCCGGCAGAACCGTCGCCAGCGTCGAAAAGGAAGTCGTCGCCGTCGCCGCCCAACAGACTGTCCCGACCGACACCACCGGACAGACGGTCGGCTCCGGCGTCCCCCTTAATCGTGTCATCCCCGCCCTGGCCGTACAGTTCGTCGGCCTTGTCCCCGCCGTTGGCGAGGTCCGCGCCGTCACCGCCCCAGAAGTTGTCAAAGCTGGCTCCGCCGATAAATGTGTCATTGCCGCCGCCCAAGGTCACCCAACCCCGCTCGACATTTCGCACAACCGTACCGTCCAGCAGTATCACGCCTTCGGACGTCGCCGCCTGGACCATGTCGATGACGAAGTTGTTCGTCGAGGTGCGGAACAGCAGGATCACATCTTCGTCCGTGCCGCCGTCGATCATATCGGCGCCCTCGCGGCTGTAAAGCAGGTCCGTCCCTTCGTCGCCCATGACCGTATCATTGCCCTGGCCGGTCTCGACATCGCCAAGAACATCATGGCCATCGAAACCGCTGATAAGGTCGTTGCCTGAACCGCCGTCCAGGGTGTCATCGCCGCTGTTTATGGTTGTGTAGATGAAGCCGCCGGTCAGGCTGTCATTGCCGGCCCCGCCCTGCAGCACGTCGCCGCCACCGCCTCCCCAGAAGCTGTCATTGCCACCGCCGCCTGACACGGTGTCACTGCCTACGCCGAGCAGCGAAATCCACAAGACTTCGACATTGCGCAAAACCGTACCGTTGTTCAGGGTCAGTCCGGCCAGGGTTGCCGCCTGCGTCCCGTCCAGAAGAAGATTGAGGTCGCTGGAGATCGCCAGATTGCCAGTATCCCAACCTTCGCCGCCGTCGATGGTATCGATGCCCTCGTAACTATGCAGAACGTCGTCACCGGCGCCGCCGTTCACGACATCATTTCCGACGTCACCGTTCAGGATGTCGTTTCCGGCGTTACCCGACAACAGGTCATCACCTTGCCCGCCGACCATGGTGTCGGTAACGCTGCTGCCTGTCAGGGTATCGTTACCGGCTTCCCCTAACATTGTACCCCAACCGCCGACGGACAGTAGCAGATCATTGCCGTCACCGCCCCACAGGACGTTCTGGCCCGTTCCGCCTGTCAGGGTGTCGTCACCGACGTCGCCGTAGAGGAAACTGGCACCCGCACCTCCGGTTATCACATCGTTGCCGGCTTCACCGAACAATTCGTTGCGGCCGCCCCCACCCGCCAGGGTATCGTTGCCGGCCTCACCGTGAAGGATGTCGTAGCCATCGGTCCCGGTCGTAGCCACGTCGTCACCACCGCCGCCACGGAACTCGTCATTCAGACTACCGCCGGTGTAGCTATCGTTGCCGCTGCCGCTGTAGACGTAGAAATTTTCGAGGTTGCGAAGAAGTGTCCCATCAGCCAGGGTCGTTCCCTGAGCGGTCGCCGCCAGCGTGGCGCTTATCGCCAGGTTCTGGGTCGCGGTTTGCCGGAACAGCAGGACTGTATCATTATTGGCCCCACCATCAATCGAGTCCGCTCCGCCATAACTGTAAACGATGTCGTCGCCGGCCTGACCATCGGCCCTATCGTTGCCGCCATCGCCTTCGCCATTGTCGGCATACAGGGTATCGTTACCGCCGCCGGCATTGATAGCATCGTCGCCATAGCCGCCTTGAAGCGTTTCCCCGATCGCACTGGCCGTCAGGGTATCATTGCCTGCGCCACCGTCGAAATTGATGTAGGTGTAGTCGAGCACTTCGCTGGCGACATCTTCCAACAGATCGTTGCCATCGCCGCCGAACAGGTTGTCGTTACCGTCGCCGCCGTTCAGCGTATCATTGCCGTCGCCGCCGGTAAGGGTGTCCAGACCCGTCCCGCCTTCGACAGTGTCATCACCGGCACCCGCGTTCAGCCGATCGTCGCCAGCATCCCCCTTCAGGCGATCATGACCATCGTCGCCCTGCAATTCGTCGTGCCCGGTACCGCCGATCAGCGAGTCGTTGCCTGCTCCGCCAAAGATATTGTCATAGCCTTCCCCGCCGTCGACTGTATCGTTGCCGTCGCCGCCTTCCAACCTGTCATAGCCCAGTAATCCCGAAAGACTGTCCGCGCCGCCGCCGCCATCGAACTGGTCTCCATCCATTCCCCCGGACAGGGTGTCATTGCCGTATCCCAATGCGGCACTGAAATACTCTATGTTGCGCACCAGCGTGCCGTCGGCCAGGACATGATCGCCGGCGGCGGTCAGGTCCGCCATGCTGAGATGGAAGCTGAATGTCGAGGTCGATCGGTCAAAACGCAGGCTGTCACTATCGGAACCGCCATCGATGACATCGCGGCCACCATAGCTTACCAAACTGTCGCCGCCTTCGCCCCCTTCCAAAGTGTCATTGCCAGCATCATCTGCACCACCATCCCAGAGTGAGTCGTTGCCGAGCCCACCGGTCAGACTATCATCCCCGGCAATGCCCATCAGAAGATCATCCCCGCCGGCACCCGTCAGGGTATCATTACCTTCGTTTCCCCAGATATAGTCGACGACCGCGCCACCCGTGAGGCTGTCATTGCCGTCCCCGCCGGAGATCATATTGAATTCGTCGGGACCTACGTAGGTGTCGTCGCCGGGCGTACCGCTATAAATTGCCATGATCATATCCCCCCAATGGCTTTGCTATCAAACAGACTGCGCGTAAACTACGCAATGACCGGCGCTCTTAACAGAGGTATTCCGCGACCTCTCTGCAAATTTAAGTTATCGCCGCCGGTTTTTCCCCTGCGTCCTTGCCGCACCCTACAGCTTGAAAGCTCCGGCCACCTCATCCTTGGTCAGGTAGCGTTCCGACAGATAGGCCTTCTTCACACTGGCGTCGGTATTGTGCTTGCCGGGCATGATCCATTCCGAATGCCAGGTCATGAACCACAACCAGTCGGCATCGGGCCCCAGTTTGTCGGGATCGGGAATTGGGCCGTTTTCGTGCAGGCAGATCGGCACGGTGTCGCCGACCTCGGCCTTGACGGCGGCGAACATCTCGCTCAGCGGCCCGTGGTGATCGACATAGGTGTCGGCGCCCGCAATATCGACATACTGCCGCCCAGGATAGTAGCCCGGCTTGACCTCGGCCGTGTAACCCAGCACCCAGATCAGGTTGTTCAGGCCCCGCTCATGGGTGAAATACTTATACATGGCGATCCACAGCGCCTTGAATGGCTCCGGTCCCTGCATACCCCACCAGAACCAGTTGCCGGTGAACTCATGCATCGGCCGCCACAGCACGGGTACGCCGCGGTCGCGCAGCACCGTCAGGTTATCAGCAATGATGCGCAGGTCGCGGACCAGGGCCGCGTTTTCGGGCGTTCCGTGCTTGAACGCCTTGTACATGTCGAAGTACTTTTTGGAATTGTCGTACCCCGTGCCGATCATCGGATTGCCCCAGTGCCAGCAGATGCTGGGGATACCGCCCTCTTCCTTGTACCACTTGGTAGCGCGGTCGTTCAGCGCGTTGTAATCGTTGGGATCGATGTAATCGAGCCCCAGGATCACCGGTAGCTTGCCGGTCGTGCGCTCGATATAGTTCAGCTCGTAACGCGGCCCGTCGGGCTGGCGCCAGATCGACTCCTGCTGGCCGGTCAAGGTCTTCTTGCCGTACTGGCTCCACAACCAGGCATACAGGGCCTTGGCTTCGGGCGAGGCGTTGGGGTTGCTCAATTCGCCCTTGGCCGGCACGGTTTGCGCAACGGCGCCGGTCGCCGCCGCAAAGGCCAATGCACTCATGCCGCCCAGGGCGGTACGTCGGGAGACGGTCATATCGGTTTCCTCATTCTTTTGACCGAATAATTAAAATTGAAATACTAAACATACAAGGTCTTTCCGGTTGCGCTCTCCCCGTTTTGATTTGCGGTCATGAGATTTGTGGATTAGGGCTTGCAACGCGGAAACAAACCGATTATGAGGGCGCCTCCCCAAAAGGGAAAGGCCGCAAGGCCTGATAAGATGAATGGTTTCGGGTGTGTAGCTCAGTTGGTAGAGCAGCTGACTCTTAATCAGCGGGTCCACGGTTCGAGTCCGTGCCCACCCACCATTCTCTTCTCCTCACCCAGATGAATACGTTACCATTCGGCCACCGGGCGTAGGCGTCAGCCCCGCCCGATGTTACGCCTGTCGGCATGACAAAACGTATCATTATCGCCGGTGGCGGCACAGCGGGATGGATGACCGCCGCAGCGCTCAGCCACCGCCTCAAGCCGCTCGGCCTCGACATCACCCTGATCGAATCGTCCGCCATCGGTACGGTCGGGGTCGGCGAAGCCACAGTTCCAGCTATTAAGAAGTATTTTGAGGCGACCGGCCTCGACATCCGTGAAGTCATGCGCGCCACCAACGGCACCCTCAAACTCGGCATCGAGTTCGCCGACTGGCGCCATCCCGGCCACCGTTTCTTCCATTCGTTCGGCCAGTATGGCGTCTCGGCCGGGCACGTGCCCTTCCACCACCTGTGGCAGCGCATGGATGAGCACCCCCTCGATGACTATTGCCTTGGCACGCAACTGGCCTATGCCGGCCGGTTCGCTGAGCCGACCAAGTCGCCACGCGCCGAGTTCGAAGTCTTTGACTGGGCTATACATTTCGACGCCGGCCTGTTCGCTGCCCACCTGCGTCGCCGCGCCGAAGCGGACGGCGTCACCCGCATAGACGCCCGCATCACCTCAATCGATCAGGATTCCGAAAGCGGCGATATCACCGCCTTGAGCCTCGACAATGGCCGGCGGATCGAGGGCGACCTGTTTATCGACTGCTCGGGCTTTCGCGGCCTGCTGATCCAGCAAGCCGTTGGCTCGCCTTACCGCGACTGGCGCAACTGGTTGCCGTGCGACCGCGCGGTGGCTCTGCCCTGTGCGCCGGAAAATCCCGACGACATCGCCCCGCTCACCCGCGCCACGGCACAGCCCGGCGGGTGGATGTGGCGCATTCCGTTGCAGCACCGGGTCGGCAACGGCTATGTCTACAGCTCTGCTCACATCAGCGACGACGACGCCGAAGCGGCTCTGCGGCAAGCTCTGGAAGGCGAAGCCCTGGCGCCGGCCAACCGGTTGCAGTTCACCGCGGGACATGTCGAAAAGCCGTGGAAAAACAACTGCATCGCCATCGGTTTGGCGGGCGGCTTCCTGGAGCCACTGGAGTCGACCAGCATCACCCTGATCCAGGTCGCCATCGAGAAGCTGATCGCCCTATGGCCCGCCCGGCCGTCCGATCCGCGTCTGGCAGCCGAGTTCAACCAACACCTAGAAACCGTCTATGCCCGCATCCGCGATTTCCTGATTTTGCACTACTGCGCCAACCGCCGCCAGGGAGAATCCCTTTGGGATCAATGCCGTAGCATGGAACTGCCGGACAGCTTGCAGCACCGGGTCGACCTGTTCCGCGCCGGCGGGCATCTGGTCCGCCAGGATCTGGACAGCTTCTTCGAAGCCAGTTGGCTCTGCATGTTCGAAGGCTTCGGCATCCGTCCCGACACAGCCGATCCGTGGGCGGAACGGTTTCCGATCGAGGACCTGCGCGAGCTGGGCCGCAACCTGCGCGCCGACATCGCCGGCCGCGCAGCAAATGCCGAGCCACACCTGGACTACCTTATCCGGCAAGGGATGGCAGGTGTTTCAGCCGTTCCCGGCAGTCGTGGCGCTGCCCGCGCAGGAACCGCGCCCGGTCGTCGCGCGCTACCCGTTCGGTGAACGGGTGCACCGCCTGGGGCTCGACGCCCTGGCCGTGCAGCACCTGTAACCAACTCGGCAGACGGAAGATATCCGCCGTCGGAATGTGAAGCGCCGCCGTCTCGCGGAACAGTTCGATACGGTGGTGCAGGCTGTCGGGGACGGTCATGTTCCTGCACGAATTCCAGAAGGTTTCATCATACCGTCCGTTGACGTGGTAATGTAAGATGATGAAATCCCTTATATTCTCCATTTCCATAATGCTGGAATTATTGAAGTCTTCGGCCAGACGATCGTGATTTGGACCGCGCGGAAAGAGCATGATGAAGCGCTCGATCGCCGACTGGATGAGATGGATCGAGGTCGATTCTAGCGGCTCGATAAATCCGGCCGACAGACCGATCGCCAGGCAGTTCCGGTGCCATAGTTTTTTGCGCCGGCCGGTGGTGAAGCGGATCGGACGCGGATCGGCCAGTGCCTCGCCGTCGAGTTGCCCCATCAAGGCGGCATGGGCCTCGTCGTCACTGGTATGCGCGGAGCAGTAGACATGTCCATTGCCGGTGCGGTGCTGCAGCGGAATGCGCCACGTCCAGCCGGCCACCTGGGCCGTCGCCCGGGTATAGGGCAGAAGCGCCCCCGTCCGCGCCGACGGCACGGCCAGGGCGCGGTCGCACGGCAACCAGTGGCGCCAATCCTCGTAGCCGGTCTTCAGCGCCCCTTCGATCAGCAGGGCGCGAAAGCCGGTGCAGTCGATGAAGAAGTCGCCAGCGATCTCGCGGCCATCGGCCAGGCGAAGTGAGCGGATGTCGCCATCGACCGTGACGTCGGCGATGCGGCCTTCGATGCGGGTGACACCACCGGCCTCGGCATAGCGGCGCAGGAAGGCGGCATAGAGGCCGGCGTCGAAGTGGAAGGCGTGGACCAGGTCGTCGGCACGGGCGAACCGGCCGGCGTAGGCGGCGGCGTGGTTCAGGTCATAGTCGCCCAGTTCACCGGCGTCACCGCCCTGCATGCGGTCCTGGTACCAGTAGTGATGAAACGGCAGGTAGGCCAGGTCGCGCCCGACCGCGCCGAAGGAATGCATATAGCTGTGGCCGCGCTCGCGCCAACCGCGGAATTCGATGCCCAGCTTGAACGTGCCCTGGGTCTCGCGCAGGAAGGCGTCCTCGTCCAGGCGCAGCATGGTGTTGAAACGGGCAATGGCCGGGATGGTGGCTTCGCCGACACCGATGGTGCCAATCTCGTCGGATTCGACCAGGGTGATGTTCAGCGACGGCCCGAAAACGCGGGCCAGGGCAGCGGCCGTCATCCAGCCGGCCGTGCCACCACCGGCAATAACGATTGATTTTATCATAAACAAAAGCGCCCGCCGGGTGATCCCGGCAGGCGCCCTTTCATCAATAGAAGCGGTAACCGACCGATACCAGGTAGGTCGTCCCGTAGTTCTCGTACTTCAGGATGTTCTGGGTCTGGTTTTCGCCGGCATAGTAGCGGAACGGCTGGTCCGTTAGATTATAGGCCGACAGGTTCAGCGACAGCCCCTTCAGCGGCCCGTCCTCGAAGTTGTAGCCGACCTGAGCGTCGACCACGGTTTCCTCGTCGACCCACTGCGAACCCAGCGACGAGTCGAAGTTGGGCACCTGGCCCAGCCACGCCTCGCGGTAACGCTGGCTGATCCGCGCCGAAAAGCCGCGCTTTTCATAGTACAGCGTGGTGTTGATCACCTTAGGCGACAGGCCGGGCAGAGGCACGGCATGGATGCCGTCCGGGGTGATCTTGGAGTTATTCAGCGCCGCGCTGAAGATAAACCCGAACCCGTCCAGGTTCTCATGGATCAGGTCGCCGGGGATCGAGGCGGTGAACTCGACGCCGCGGACGAAGCCGCCGCCGTCGCCATTGGCCTGGGCTCCGGTATAGCCGTTCCGGTTGGCATCGGCGCGGGTATAGTTGCCGGCCGGGGTCGGCAGCGGGAAGCCGGTGAAGTCGGTCGCCACGCTCTGGTAGTAGATGTAGCTGGTCAGCTCCTTGTAGTAGGCCGCCATCGAGACATAGCCCTTACGCCCGAAATACTTCTCGAACGAGATGTCGTAGGCATTGGCCTTCCAGGGTTTCAGGTGCGGGTTACCGCCGCCGGCGCCCCAGTAGTAGGTGATGTTGCCGTTGACATAGGGCGGCGCGGTATCGGCGGCGACATTATAGCTGGTGCCGCCCGCCATGTCGTCCATACGCGGACGGGCCATGGTGGTGGCCGCCGCGACGCGCAGGCTAATGTCGTTCGGCAGGCTGAAGTTGAGGTTCAGGCTGGGCAGGATGTCGGTGTATTTCTCGCCGTCCTTGACCTGGGTAACGATCAGCTTGGTCGGATCGCCCGCTACGGTCGCGCCATTGGTGAAGCCCTGGTTGGCTTCCTGGTCGGCGGTAATCGACTGGATGCCGACATTGCCGGTCACCGGCACGCCGAAGACGGTGGTATCGATATCCGCCTTGACGAACAGGGTGGTCAGTTGCTCCTGCATCTCCCAGGTCTGGGTGATGTCGAAGATACGGTCGCCGGTATTGGCCGCCGGATCGACGCGGGCATCGACCACATTCCAGAAGCCGCTGCGGTACAGGCCCAGCGCGTCGTAGGAGATCATGCCGTTGGGATTGCCCCAGAACGAGGTGTCGACCGTGCCGGTGCGGAAGGCTTCCGGCACCTTCATGGCGGCGGCGGTCTTGTTGCGCAGTTCGCCCTGCCACTGGTGCTTGTTCTTCTTGCGGTCGGTCAGGTTGATCCCCGCCGAGACCTGGCGGAACGGCCCGTCGCTGAAAACGCGCGTAGCGGCCAGCTTGATCGCCGAAATCTCGTCCTTGACCTCCGGGTTGCCGACATAGCCGGCGCGGTACAGCGGGCTGCCCCAGCCGCCGGGATCGGTCAGGTAGACATGGTCGAAGTCGGAATAGTCGAGCGTCGAGCCGAGCTGGATGACGCCGTCGTCGACGGTTTCGAAGCTGAGGTTATCGCGGACGACCGAACCGGCAGCACCGGTGCCGGCGGTCGACTCCAGCCGCAGGTCGCTGCGTTCGACCTTGGAGCTGCTGAGATCGGCTTCCAGGGTCCATTTGTCCGAGGGTTTGAACACCAGGTTGGCGCCGAAATTGTCAATCGAGGCATTGCGGTCGTTGGTGTAGTTTTCGACGATGGTGGTCACGCCGTTGAACGTGCCCTTGGTGATGCGGCCGTCCTCGACCGTATAGCCGGGTTGCAGCGCGCCCGAACCCCAGACCGTGCCGTATTCCAGCCGGCGGATGGTCTGCAATTCGTGGAAGTCCGAGTGGAACAGGTCGAAGGTGGCGTGGAACTGGTCGTTGGGCTTCAGTTCCAGAACGCCCATGACCGAGTCGCGCTCATAATAGGACGACTGGATGCCGGACTTATCGCCGCCGATGACCATATTGCCGTCGCTGTAGGTCGGATAGCCCCACGGCTCGTGGGTCTGGGCCTGGTACGGGGTCTTGCTGTGCGACAGACCCAGGGCGACGCCGATGGTCTTGTCCTTGAAGCTGTCGACATAGGACAGGTTGAGGCGTTCGCCGGAAGTCGGCTGGCCCGGAACCTGTTCGTCCTGGCTGTTGCGTTCCAGCTTGCCCATGACCGACAGGCTGCGGCGGGCGTAGCTGAGCGGCTTGACGGTCTGCAGATCGGCGGTGCCGGCCAGGCCCTGGAAGGTCATGCTGGCGTCGGGCGTCTTGAAGACCCGCACCTGCTGGATCATTTCCGACGGATACTGGTCGTATTCGACCGAACGGTTGTCGTTGGTCGAGGCCTGCTCACGGCCGTTCAGCGTGGTGACCGTGAAGTCCGGGCCCAGGCCGCGGATCGACAGGGTCTGGGCGCGGCCCTTGTCGCGCTGGGCGGCGATGCCCGGCAGGCGGGCGATCGATTCCGCGATGGACGAGTCGGGCAGCTTGCCGATGTCTTCGGCCGAGACCGCTTCGATGATCGACGAACTGCGCTTCTTGGCGGTGATGGCGTCCTGAAGGCCCTTGCGGATACCGCGCAGCACGATCACGCCGTCGTCGGTCGCCGCCGCTTCTCCGGTCGGCGCGGGCGCCGGATCCTGGGCGAAGGCCGGCGCCGCCGCCAGGGCCAGCAGGGCGGTGCAGCCCAGAAGCCGCAGCCGCAATCCCGCTCGCTTGGTTTTCGAATACTGAGTAATCAAGTCTATCCTCCTGATGAGTCTGTTTTTGTGGCGATGCCAACGCGTTCCCTGCGTGATCGCCGTGTACAGGTCCTGGTTTATTGTTATCTCAACCTGAGCGCCTCTGCCGGACGCCTGAGTCTTGAATGTAAAATCTGCGCCATATTTAAGCAATAAACTCAAAGCGCAATCCGGCACATGTGAAAATATAACGGCGAAATATGTTGCAATATCGCCACCAAAATTTGGCAATACACAGCGCATATCATTGATTTTAAAGGAATTTACATTTTACAACTTTTTGCAAATTTGAGTTTTTCATTTGATGAATACGTATTCTTGCAGGTTTTATATTATTATATATTTTGCAATACTTGCATTTATATTGCAAGTTATTGCAATTTCAGGCGCGGAAAATTACGCCCTGTTGGCGTTCGGCATTACTCATGGTGTTCACGCGATAACTTTGGAAAATCAGTAAGGCGTCAGCTGATAGGCAATCTTTTCGAAACCGGCCTGGACCGCATCCTTGCGGTTCAACAGGGCCGACAGGACCCGCCGTCCGGCTGCATGAACATCCAGGCTGAGACGGGCGGCGCGCTCGGCGCCCTCGCCCACCGTGACGGTTTGCATATCCGGGACCGTCCGCGCCAGGGACTCGCTGGCGATGAACAGCCCGTCGAATCCTTGCGGCGCATCGTCCAGCGAGGACAGGATCAGCGACGGATCGACGGCCAGACCGGCTTCGTTGAGACCGGTGAGATAGCCCATGAATCTTTGGGTCGTATCGGCGCCTTCGGTTTCCCCGAGATAGGCGATGCGGCGGCAACCGGCTTCGGCCAGATGGCGCACGGCGGCCTGTCCGGCAGCGAAATTGTCGGGCGCCACGCGGCGGTAAGGCCCTTCGCCGCCGCCCCAGACGACAAAGCGATGCGTCTTCAGCGCCGCCAGGGCGGAACGGGCTTCACGTTCGTCGAAGAACAGGAAGGCATCGGCGCCGGTAGCATCGAGTACACGCGGCAGGTCATCGAAAGCACCTTGGCCCAGCGGCACGAAGAGCAGATTGCAGCGCAGTTCGCGCATGGCCGTCACCAGACCCGGCAGCAGCGCGGCATGGAGTGCTTCCTCGCGTACGGGCATCATGACGGCGACGGTGACTCTTTTGACGGCTGCCGGACCGGCTTGGGGCAGAAAGAAGCCGTTGTCGGCGGCCAGCTGGCGCACGCGCGACTTGGTGGTGCGGTTGATCAACGGGGAGTCCTGCAGGGAGCGCGACACGGTGGCCACCGACACGCCGGCCAGCCGCGCCAGGTCGGCCAGGCGCATCTTCGCGACCGGTGTACCGTTGACTGGGTGACTGACGCGATCGAAGGACATGTTTCCCTGCAGTTTCATTTTGGAAACTATCGCGCAGGCGTAATCGGGATAAAACCCGAAAAATCAAAATGATAACGTATTCATTTTTTTGCAGGGACGACCTGAATCCGCCGCGCAGCGGCAATCGACAGCAAGGGGTTGAAACACGAATGGCCACGAATGGACACGAATAAGGAGGAATGGCTGAGCCGACACGACGGCAATGTTTCTGATGCCGCGTTCACTCTGGCAGCAAGGCATCATTGCCTTTCTTATTCGTGTCCATTCGTGGCCATTCGTGTTTCAACCCCTTTACGTCGGGAAGGCCGCTCCGCGGCGTTAGAACGACATCGACGTAGGGCGAGCCCCGTGAATACGTATTCTTCTGCGCATTTTTGCAAATTCGGCTTAGGCTTTGCAGAGAAACGACAAAAGTGAGAACGCCGTCCCGAAATCAGGCGTTCCGGCCGGAGGAGCGTAACCCATGAGCTATATGAAGCGTCAGCCGACCTGTATCGACGTCGCCGCCACCGCCGGCGTGTCGCAGGCCACCGTATCGCGCGTTCTCAACAAGTCGTCCCTGGTCAAGGACAGCACCCGCGACCGCGTGCTGAAAGCCGCCGAAGTCCTTAAATACAAGATCGACAACAATGCCCGCTTCCTGCGCTCATCGCGCGTACGCACCCTGGCCCTGCTGATCCTCGAGGACATGGAGGAACAGCACAGCGACATCAATCCGTTCTTCCTGCCCATCGTCGGCTCGATCGTCCGTTACGCCGCCGACCGCGGCTATGAGGTGATGATCTCCCTCCAGCGCGAAAGCAACGACTGGGGCGCCGGCTACTGCCTCAGCCGCCCGGCCGAGGGCATCATCTTCCTGGGCTCGAAGAACTTCGACACCTATGCCGAAAACTTCCGCAGCCATAACCAGAAGGACGATAACTGGGTGGTGTGGGGCCTGGACAAGGTCGAGAACGGCAAGATCTGCGTCGCCTCCGACAACCGCTCGGGCGCCTGTGACGCGGTCAACCACCTGCTTGCATCCGGCCGACGCCGCATCGCCTATATCGGCAAGACCGACACCGACCACTGGGAATTCCTGGAACGCTTCGACGGCTACCGCAACGCCCTGGACGCCGCCGGCATCGCGCTCGATCCGACGCTCATCATCGATAGCCAGCTCAAGATCGACGACGGCGCCGAAGCGGTCCGCCGCCTGCTGGAGGCCGGAACGCAGTTCGACGCGATCTTCGCCTCGACCGACATACTGGGACTGGGCGCCATGCGGGAACTGATGTCGCGGGGCTACCGGATTCCGGAGGATGTGTCGGTGATCGGCTTCGACGACCTGTGGGTATGCAACATCGCCTGGCCGCGATTGTCGACGGTGCGCCAGGATACCGAAGCCGCCGCCCGCCGCCTGGTCGACAGCGTCTGCGCCCTGATCGAAGGCGAACCCGCGGAGTCGGTGCGTATCCCGACGCAGTTGGTACTGCGGGAATCGTGCGGCCAATAGGCTTAGTGCCGCACGATTACGCTTCGCCTTTAAGGACCTTGTCCGCGATCGCGGCTAAATGCGCCCTCAGGGAAGCAGCATCCTTAAATTCGGTGTATTCGCCGCGCTCTATAGAATCGATGCCCTTTTGAACGGCGGCACGAAGCGCGTCCAGCTTCGCCGCGTCTTCGGCATCAAGACCCTCGGTGGGCCCAAAGTTCCGTACCGGCATGTTTCGCCTCCAGTCCTTACGCGCCGACACCATGACATAGTATGCCGGCAGCCGGGAGTACCCAATCATCTGCCAATTGGGTATAGCTGTCGTAACAACGGGCGGAAAATTGGATCATGGGGTTTAAAAACTATGGCGTCCTGAAGGGGCGGATCATCGGCTACAACGCCGAGCGCGCCCCACGGCGAAGTCCGCATCTGCATATGTCTCTCGACGCCCAAGGCCGCATCTTTCGCGCAGCCGTCAATGTCAAATCGTCGGAAGGCCCATCCGAAGTCGTCTATCTGGCTGTTTCCGACTATATGCACCCGCAACTGGCACATTACCCGCAATTGACGACTGGGCTTACCCGCCTGGATTGCCGCGCCGGCAGCGGCGCACTGGACTTTATCCGCGGCAAAATGTTCGATGTCACCGCTGTCACCGCCCTGCCCCACGACACACCGGCCCTGGAAGACGATCTCCTCGACCGCTTGGAACAGCACCTGCATCAGGCTGTCAAACGGGGCGAGGCCGTCGACACCTATGTCTTCGGCGAGCTCTTCTCGGACGGCGTGCACAATGTCCATATGAACCAGGGCAGTATCGGCGCCTTTGCGGCCCACAACGGTGTCTGGCAGGATGGCGCCCTGCTCCTGCACGACCGCACGGCCAATCAGTGGACGGCCCTGTTCCTCGCCTTCCAAAGTCAGGCCATCCATACGGACGACACGACCGGCCATGCCATGCCCGGCAGCGCCACCTTTGCCGGTATAGTTTCTGACCAGGACCGGAAAGCGGTGCCGGGCGCGACCGGGCAGCTTACTTTTTCGAAGGGAGATGCCGCGCCAGATCAATAGCACCGTACAAAATTCTGACGAGGTCTATCATCGGCCCGTTCGGAGCGCGAACCTCTAATGTCGACGCTATCGACATCACCGACGAACGTGTCGAAAAAATCGGAAAAAATCGACATATCGCCACTACCGCCGCGATGCCCTACGAAACCAAGAATACCGGTACAGAAGCAATATTCCCCAACCGTTCTTGACGCGGCATTGCAGAAGTATGTTTTGCACTTCGCGGCTTTCGTCTTGGCGCGCGACGAGCGAAGGCCTAGCAAGCGCTCCAGACCGTTGGTGGATGGCCTCCCCCCCGTACATCCCCTGTCCGAAACCGTACCCCTGGCAGGCATGTTTTGCTTTCGCCGCCCAAAGGGCCATCAGGGCTGGCTACAGCCGCGAAGTCAGTATTCGCGCAGATAATATTTCAATTTATAGTTGCTTCGACAGCGTCAGCATCATCGCTATCTTTAATAACGTCAAAATTTATAGGATTGGCGATTACGTAAGAGCGGCCTTGCTTTTTGACGTCACCAACAACTTTAATTGGACTGTAGTTCTTATGAGCCTCCGTGGCCAATTTATACTCAGCTTCATTCAAAGTAAGATTCAATTTTCTGACAACACCTTCGACATTCGCCCAAATCGTAACCACCCCGGACTCGGAATTCTCAGGCCGTTCCAATTTGACTACGGGACCGGTCACCGGGTAGGCTTCAAGAGTGTCCTTCTGGCGGAACGTCTTTGCTGCCTCCTCAATCATAGGAATAATATCGTTCGTGATTGTGATTTTGCCCGGCGCTTCTTGTTCTGGCATCGGGCGATTTAGCGCCCATCCCACAGAAAAGCTCATCTCAGTGGGATCAGATATCTTAAAAAATCCAGCAAGGGCTTCGCAAAGGTTGGCGCTGACCCCGCCTTGGACGGCGTTTTGAAATGGACTAAAGTCTGTGTCCACAATGGCTGCGTCAGCAGCGTCAACTGTAAGGGCGATTGCTTTCGTGAGAGTTTTGACTACCCGGCGCGCAAACGGTTCTTCGGGAAACAACTCTTCGTCGCTATAAGCGTGCAAGAGCGGCGCAACCGGTGACAAGATTGTTAGAACGTAGCTTCCGTGCTCGGTCTGACCAAGTCGGGCTTGGTCCATGTACTCCAGAGCTGGTTGTGGTTTGCGGGAGTGAAAGACCGCTCTTGGCTTGACCGCCGCGCACGCTCCGGCCAACAGCATTTCCCGGGCGTGCTCAAAAAGATGCACGCCATCACCAATGCGAATTGAGCCGTCGGTGGTGAATGGGGACCTCGCGGCTAAACGCATGATGTCGAATCCGGAATTAAGCAGATCGCGTAAAATATCGACCTGCGAGCGCTGCTCCGCACTTTCAAGCTCAGGGAGAATACTACCTAGCCTAGTCACAAAATCACTGGCTTCGCGCTTGCTGGGTACGACGACTTCTGCATCGGGGAACCGGTCATTAATCCAAACACTAAATGCCCCTCGCTTCTCGCTGTACTTGGTCCAACCCTTGGCTTTCAAGTAGCCGATGATATTCTGAGGCTTCAGAGCGGCAATTGCATTTGCGTCGGTGACGGTCGCACGCATCACAAATCCTCCCCATTCCCGGTCTTTATCATCATTTCCTTTAGGGAAATCGGTGTGAATAAATTTGCCCTAGGGAAGTAAACAGTGATGCCAGTAGAATTTTTCGTCTCAGGCTGCCCCTTCAGAGAAATCCAATATGAACAATGCTTGAGAACTAATTGCTCTTCAGATTGACTCATCCAGCCAGACGTTGAATTTGGCACAAGCGTAAGGATTAACAATCTGGGATTGGATACTCTGGAATCTCGTAGGTTGTTGTAAGTTTCTATATCTATGGAATAGGCGATAGGGTCTTCGGTCGCAATGCCGCTCATCCTGCATTTAGACTGCAAGTCAATTTTTGGCTTATTAAGAACGCTGCCTTTCTCTCGCGAAGAGATAATAAAATCGACCTTGTCATGGTCCGTCTCGGGCTTGCTTATGCTGTAACCGATCGTTGCGCATACCGCGCGGATATAGGCTCCTGCAAATGCCTCCTGCCGGTGCGAGACATGGGCGTCCCCTACTACCTCCTCCATAGCGTACCTCCCGTACCAAGCCAGATCATGTAAATATTCGCTTAATGGTTAAGCAAGCTCTACCACGATCCAAGAACGGTCGCCATGGCCGTCCGTACCGTGCGAAGCCTGCTCCACAACAAGTCAGCACATCCTGGCATACCAAGGAAGGAAATCGCAACTTATTGTTTTTATGTAATTAAAATTGCGATCGTCGCAGTTTCGAATCATGGAGACGCTGATTTAAGAGTCAGTTGTTCTTCCATTGCGCCACACCTCCCCCATTGACGCCGCGCAGCCGCTTACCTATTGTCAGACAAAAAGCAGGGAGATGGTCTATGTTCACGCGTCGCGGTCTTATGCTGACCAGCGCAGCTATGGCGGGTTTACCGGCCGTCGCTCATGCCGCCACAGACCCGGTCAAGGTCGCCCCCTTCCCGCTTGAAGCCGTGACCCTGATGCCATCGGTGTGGCGCGATGCCGTCGACGCCAATGGTCGCTATCTCCTGTCGCTGGCGCCCGACCGGCTGTTGCACAATTTCCGCAAGTCCGCCGGACTGGAACCGAAAGGCGAAATCTACGGCGGCTGGGAGAATATGGGCATTGCCGGCCATTCGCTGGGGCATTACCTGACGGCGCTGGGCCTGGCCTATGCCCAGACCCGCGATCCGGCGTTCAAGGCGAAGCTCGACTATACCGTCAACGAGATGGCCGTCATCCAGGCCGCTCAGGGCGACGGCTATGTCGGCGGCACCACGGTCGAGCGCGACGGCAAGGTCGTCGACGGCAAGATTATCTATGAAGAACTGCGCCGGCATGTCCTTACGTCGCAGGGATTTGATCTCAATGGCGGCTGGGTGCCGCTTTACACCTGGCACAAGGTCCATGCCGGATTGCTGGATGCGCATCGCTATGGCGGCAACGGCCAGGCGCTGAAGGTTGCCGTCGGAATGTCCGACTATTTGATCGGCGTGCTGGACGGTTTGTCGGACGAAGAGATGCAGAAGGTCCTGGCCGCCGAGCATGGCGGGCTGAACGAGGCCTTCGCCGAGACCTATGTTCGCACCGGCGACAAACGCTATCTCGACATGAGCCGGCGTATCTATCACAAGGCGGTGCTGACGCCGCTGTCGCAGCGTCGCGACGAGTTGGAAGGCAAGCACGCCAATACCCAGATTCCGAAACTGATCGGTTTGGCGCGGCTTTATGAGGTGACCGGCGATAAGAGTTACGGCGACACGGCGTCCTTCTTCTGGGACCGGGTGGTGCATCACCATTCCTATGTCATCGGCGGCAATTCGGCCGGCGAGCACTTCGGCGCGCCGGATAAACTCAGCGGCCGGCTGGACGACAAGACCTGCGAAAGCTGCAACACCTACAACATGTTGAAGCTGACGCGACACCTGTATCAGTGGCAGCCCGACGCGTCATGGTTCGACTATTATGAGCGCGCCCACCTCAACCACATCCTGGCGCACCAGGATCCGCAGACCGGGAATTTCGTCTATTTCGTGCCTTTGGCGTCGGGGACACAGCGGCTTTATTCGACGCCGGAGAACAGCTTCTGGTGCTGCGTCGGATCGGGGATGGAAAGCCATGCCAAGCACGGCGACTCGATCTGGTGGCGGTCCGGCGAGACGGTTTACGCCAACCTGTTCATTCCGTCGGAGCTGGCCTGGGCCGACAAGGCGACGAAGATCGCGTTGAGCGGTGACATCCTGAAGGGCGAAGCGGCGACCTTTACCGTGACGCCAAAGGGCAAGGCCGACTTTACCCTGGCCATCCGGGTGCCGAAGTGGGCCGATGGTCCGCAGTTGGCGGTCAATGGCAAGGCGACGCCGTTGCTGGTGAAGAACGGTTATGTTCGGGTGCGGCGTACATGGAAGCCAGGCGACACAGTCGTGCTCACCCTGCCCCACGCGCTTAAAGTTGAAACCATGCCGGACAATCCGCGCCTGGCGGCCTTTATCAAGGGCCCGATGGTCATGGCCGGTGATATGGGCCCGGCGCAAGGGGACGTCCCCCAGGCGCCGGTGGTGGTGGCCGCCAGCGCTTTGGGCGCGGTCGATCGCGGGAGTTTGACGTTGAATGCGCAGCCTGAGACGGTGCAGTTGGTGCCGTTCTTCAACCAGTATCATCGCCGCACGGCCGTCTATTTCCCGCTCTTTACCGAAGACCAATGGCAGGTCGAGAAGGCCGCCTATGAGGACGCCGAAGCCAATCGCCTGGCGCTGAACTGGCGGACCATCGACATCATGCGGCTGGGGGAGATGCAGCCCGAGCGGGATCATGGCTTTGTCACCGATGTTTCCGAGCCATCGTCGCGGCTGGGCCGATCGGGACGGTGGATGATGTGGACCACCGGCAAGTATTTCGAGTTCGACCTGGGCGTCGAGGCGCAGACGGTGTTGCAGGTGACCTATTGGGGGCAGGATATCCGGCGCAATTTCGATATCACGGTCGATGGGGTTTTACTGGCCAATGAGAAGCTGGATTATCCGTCAGAGGCGCAGTTCCGGGTGGTGGATTATGCTGTGCCAGCGGCGATGACGGCCGGCAAGGAGACGGTTCGCGTCAGGTTTACCACGCGGGGTACCGGGTTGGATGTGTTTGAAGTGCGGTCGTTGCGGCCGGACACGGTCAGGGTAACGGGCTAAGGAAAACAGGGATGATGAAAACCTATCTGGCCGGGGCGGTAGCCGCCCTCATGCTGGCCGCGGCGCCGGTCTTTGCCGGCACACCCGTCACCGTCGACACCACCAAGCCCGGACCGCAGATCAGCCGCCATATCTTCGGCCAGTTCGCCGAGCACCTGGGGACCGGCATCTATGACGGCATCTGGGTCGGCGAAGACTCACCCATCCCCAACACCCGCGGCATCCGCAACGACGTCGTCGCCGCTTTGAAGGCCATCCACGTCCCCAATATTCGCTGGCCGGGCGGCTGCTATGCCGACGACTATCACTGGCGCAACGGCATCGGCCCGAAGGACAAGCGCCCGTCGACGGTCAACTATCTGTGGGGCCGCGTGGCGGAGTCCAACCACTTCGGCACCCACGAATTCATGGACTTCATCGACCAGATCGATTCCGAAGCCTACATGTCGGGCAATGTCGGATCGGGTACGGTGCAGGAAATGTCCGACTGGCTGGAATACATGACCGCCGATCCGGCCATCTCGTCCCTGGCCCGTGAGCGCGCCGCCAATGGCCATCCGGCTCCGTTCAAGGTGCCCTTCTTCGGCGTCGGCAACGAAAGCTGGGGCTGCGGCGGGTCGATGACGCCGGAGCACTACGCCGATGTCTACAAGACCTATGCTACCTTTGCCCGCAACTACGACAATGCCCAGCAACTGCCGAACGGCGATTTCGATCCCAACGGCATGAAGCGGATCGCTTCGGGCGCCAATGTCGACGACTACAAGTGGACCGAGGTCATGATGGAGGCCTCGACTAAGCAGATCTTCTCATGGTCGATCGACGGGTTGTCGCTGCACTACTATTCGGGTTTCGACCAGTGGCCGCCGCACTATTCCGCCCAGGATTTCGACGAGCCGGCCTACACCCACGTCATCCGCTCGGCCTACAAGATGGAAGAGTTGGTGAGCAAGCACTCGGCCATCATGGACAAGTACGATCCGCAAAAGCGTGTCGCCCTGGTCGTCGATGAATGGGGCACCTGGCATACGGCGGCGCCGGGGTCGAACCCGCGCTTCCTGCATCAGCAGAATTCCCAGCGCGACGCCATCGTGGCGGCGGTGACCATCAACATCTTCACCCGCCATGCCGATCGGGTGCGCATGGCCAATGTCGCCCAGATGATCAATGTGCTGCAGGCCATGATCCTGACGAAGGGCGACAAGATGGTGGTGACGCCGACCTACCATGTCTTCAAGCTTTATGTGCCGTTCCAGGATGCGACCTTCCTGCCGGTGACGGCCGATGCCGGGACGTTCACGATCGACGGCATTACCCTGCCGCGGCTGGATGTGGCGGCGGCCAAGGGCAAGGACGGCAAGATCTATGTCTCGCTGACCAATGTCGATCCAAAGGCTCCGGTCGAGGTCGATCTGAACGCCCTGGGTTTTACGGCCAAGACGGCGCGAGGTGAGACCCTGTATGCGCCGGAAATCGACAGCATCAACACCTTCGACAAGCCCGATACGGTCAAGCCGCGCCCGATCAGCGCCAAGGTTTCCGGCGGTAAGCTGAGCCTGAAGCTGGCGCCCGAGTCGGTGACGGTCGTGGTGCTGGAGTAAGGTTTTTGCAGGGGTCGCAGACCCCTGCACCCCGAAACCGCGACGGAGTTACTTATATCCATAAAAAAGACCGGGGCATTCACCCCGGTCTTTTTTATGGATGCAGGTAACCACTGTCCCAGTTACGGGGTGCAGGGGCCCGAGGCCCCTGCGAAACCTTACACCTGCCCCGCAAATCGGTCGATCAGCCACTGGGTCGCCGGTCCGGGCGGGGTTTGCGACAACCATACAGCCTGGAGCGGATAGTAGGCGTCCTTCCAGTCCGGCAGGTCCAGCTCCACCAGTCGGCCCGCTTCCAGGTCGCCGCGGACCATCGGATCGGGCATCGAGCCCCAGCCCACGCCTGCCAATAACAACGCATGCTTGGCGCCAAGATCGGCCAATCTCCAGGTCTTGGTAGCGATGACCCCGAAGTCCTGGCCCTTGGTCAAGGGCGAGCGGTCGGTCAGCACCAGTTGGATATGCTCGCGTGCGTCGCCCGGTGCGTGGCGCCCTGCCCGCGCCAAAGGGTGAAACGGAGCGGCCACCGGCACCAGGCGGACATGGCCGATCTGGCTGCGCTCCATGCCCTCGGCCGAAACGTTCAGCGGCCCACTGATCCCAACACGCGCAGTGCCGTCCAGCACCAGTTGCGAAATCGCCCCCAGCGCCTCGACATGCAGCCGCAGCAGCACCGTCGGAAACGCCGCCTGGAAGGCCTGCAGGGCGTCGATCAGCCGCGCCGTCGGCAGCATGACGTCGACGGCGATCGAGACCTCGGCCTCCTGGCCTTCGCGCAGGGACACCGCCCGCGCCTTCAGCTTGTCCATGCCGTGCAGGATCGAGCGCGCGAACGATAGCAGCGCCCGGCCGGCCTCGGTCAGTTCGGGCTTCTTGGTGCCGATCCGCTCGAACAGGGTCAGGCCCAGTTGGAATTCCATCGTGTCGATGGCGTAGCTGATCGCCGACGTCGCCCGGTTCAGCCGCCGCGCCGCCGCGGCAAAACTGCCGGTTTCGATCACGCAGACCAGGACCTGAAGCTGATCGAGGCTGGGGGTGCCGATCTGAGACATATCGAATTTCCTGAAAATTTTGTTCAATATTATCCGGATTTTCAGAACGCGGCAAGGCGCGTAGAACCAATCCAACGAAATGAAGGAACGACACCATGTCCACCCTGACTGCTACCAAGACCCGCGCCGTTGCGACCGTCCATGACGCCTTCCGCACCCTGGAAGGCGACGGCTTCGAAGTCCGCCGCGCCATCCCTTCGCGCCGCTACGAGGCCATCGGCCCGTTCATCTTCCTGGATCAGTTTGGTCCGATAGATGTCCAGCCCGGCGAAGCCAAGGGCGCCTCGGCCCATCCCCATGCCGGCATCGAAACCCTGACACTGATGCTGGAAGGCCGGATGCAGCACAAGGACAGCCTGGGCAATATCAGCGCCATGGGCCCGGGCGAAGTCCAGTGGATGCGCGCCGGCCGCGGCATCATCCACGATGAATCGCCCGACGACATCATGCGCCGCGATGGCGGCCACCAGCACGGCATCCAGCTGTGGATCAACATGCCCAAGGGCGAAAAGCACGCCGAACCGGCCTATCGCCACGTCAAGCGCGACGAGATTCCGCTGATCGACGCCGGTAACGGCACGGTCCGCCTGGTTGCCGGCAAGGTCGGCAGCCTGACCGGACCGGTCGAAACCTCGGGCCAGCCCTTCGTGGTCCATGCCTCGCTGAAGGACGGTGGTGCGCTCAGCCTCGATGCCCGTAGCCCTCGTGAACTGGCGCTGTATGTGATGATTGGCGAGGCCACGATTGATGGCCAGACGGTTACGGCCGGCCAGTTGGCCCGGTTGGCGCCCGGAGACACGGTCGAACTAACCGCCACGCCGGAGACCGAACTGCTGCTGGTCGGCGGCGATCCGCTGGATGCGCCGATCGTGCGCCACGGCCCGTTTGTCATGAACACCATCGCCGAACTGGAACAGGCTGTCCGCGATTACCACGCCGGCCGCATGGGCCAGATCGTTTAACCGATCGCAATTTTACAACCGAACTCCCAACCTCCCCGAAGCCAATAAGGACAATCGTCATGACCAAGGTTCTCGTTCTCTACTATTCGTCTTACGGCCACATCGAAACCATGGCCAAGGCCGTCGCCGAAGGCATCCGCGAAGCCGGCGCTGAGGCCGTCATCAAGCGCGTGCCGGAAACCGTACCGGACGACGTCGCCAAGGCGTCCTACTACAAGATCGACCAGGAAGCCCCGATCGCCACGGTCGAGGAACTGGCCGACTACGACGCCATCATCGTCGGCACCGGCACCCGCTTCGGCCGCATGACCTCGCAGATGGCGGCCTTCTGGGACCGTGCCGGCGGCCTGTGGGCGCGCGGCGCTTTGAACGGCAAGGTCGGTGGCGCCTTTACCTCGACGGCGACGCCGCACGGCGGCCAGGAAACCACCCTGTTCTCGATCATCACCAACCTGCTGCACTTCGGTCTGGTGATCGTCGGCCTGGACTACGGCTTCCAGGGCCAGATGAAGATCGACGAAGTGACCGGCGGTTCGCCCTACGGCGCCACCACCATCACCGGCGGCGACGGCTCGCGCCAGCCGTCGGAGAACGAACTGGCCGGCGCCCGCTATCAGGGCCGCCGGGTCGCTGAAACCGCGATCAAACTGTCTAAGTAAGGTTTTTAGCTCCGGCCTGCGGAGCCGTCCCTTCCCTCCCGCCTGCAGGACCGCGGACCTCATGTCCGCGGTGACGGGATCCTTTTGCCCCCCCTCTGGGAGATCTGTCATGTCTAAAGCGCAATCCTACCTGCCCGCCCTTGGCCGCCTGCTGCTGGCCGCCATCTTCGTCCTGTCCGGCTTTTCGAAGCTGACCGCCTCCGAAGGCACCATCGGCTATATCGCGTCGGCGGGCCTGCCCTTGCCGGAAGTCGCCTATGCCGTCGCCGTGGCGGTGGAACTGGTCGGCGGTCTGCTGCTGATCGTCGGCTTCCAGACCCGCTGGGTTGCCGCTGCGATTGCCGGCTTTACGCTGGCGGCCGCGTTCGGCTTCCACAACAACTTCGCCGACCAGAACCAGATGATCCACTTCATGAAGAACATCGCTATTGTGGGCGGCCTTCTGCAGGTGGTCGCGTTCGGCGCCGGCGCCTTCAGCCTGGACAACCGCCGCGCCAAGGTGGCGGCCCTGGCCTAAGCACAAAAGCTCTCCCGGTTTCGCCGGGAGAGCTTTTTCTTTGTCTGCATCCGTGGTTTGTAAGCATTCCCCCAGACTCGCAAAGGACTCCGTCATGGCCCGCGCCACAGCCCATATCGGCACCGAAGCCTACGCCACCCAGGTCGAAACCGCCGGCCGCACGCTGATCGCCGACGAGCCCGAAGGTAATGGCGGCCGCAATGCCGGTCCAGCCCCCTACGATCTGTTGCTAGCCGCGCTGTCGGCCTGCACGGCGATTACGCTCCGCATGTATGCCGACCGCAAACAGTGGCCGCTGGAATCGGCCGATGTCGCCCTGCATTTCTATCGCGACGACACGGGCAAGGAGTTCATCGACCGGACGCTCCTGCTGACCGGTTCGCTCGATAAGGACCAGATCGCCCGTTTGTTGGATGTTTCCGAACGCACGCCGGTCACCAAGACGCTGAAACAGGGCCTGACCATCAGCACCAGCCTGGCGTGAAAGGGCTTGCGACAATCGTTTTCAGATACCACACGTTATGCGTTAATCAAGGCCGTTTTAAACCTTTATTAATTCCCCAGGTACATCCTCAGCGTGTAACAGCGTTAGCTGACGTGTACCGGGGCGGTGTGGTCGGACTTCAAAATTGTAAAATCCTGATCGTCGATTCCAATGCCCATATGCGGCAGATCCTGGAAACCGTTTTACGCGGCTTCGGCGCCAGACGCATCTTCACGGCCACCTCGGCGGAAGAGGCCGAGATCGCCATGGAGCGCTCGACCTACGACATTATCCTGCTGGACTACGTGCTGGAAGGCGGCGACGGCCTGGCAGTGACGCGGCGGGTTCGGGCAAAGGAAAACCACGCCAACCGTTTTTCACCGATCATCGTCATCTCGGGCTCGACGGAGAGAAGTCGCATCGAAGCCGCCCGCGACGCCGGCATCAACGAGGTCTGCGTCAAGCCGGTAATTCCGAAGGAACTGTTCCGCAAGCTGGTGGCGGTGGTAGACTATCCGCGCTGCTTTGTGCTGGCGCCGAACTACAAGGGCCCTGACCGCCGCCGCCGTTCGGCTGACAACTATCCCGGCGAAGAACGCCGCGCAGACCGCAAGGCCGCCCGGCGCCAAGCCATGCAATCGATGGATGTCTAAAAGAAGATCAATCGGAAATCAGCTGATGGCGTCCAACACTTAGCGGCATTCCGCCCCGCCCCGTCTGAACCCTGTAGATGCTCTTGTCCTTCAGCCAAGGCAACTTTTTCTTGAGACCGGACCGTACCGGTTCATCCGTTATCGCAATGTCGATTGCGATGGATTTTACTGCGCCCCCCAACGTCGCCGCCGGATTTGCGACATCAACAAACCTGTATGCGTCCGGATCAGTCTGGTCATCGTACACAATGAGGATGGGCATTTGCTCGGCCGCCAGGCGACGGGTTCCCCGTTGCCGCGCCAGTTCCTGATAGGACCACTTTTCGTAAGCGGCGTCAGTCGGGTTCCATTCGATGCCGTAGAGGTGCATGAACAGGTAATCGGTCCCTTCCCGCCATCCCGGACGGTAATCCGGGGCCCCTCGCCCCTCCATGAGCGCGACGACAAGCCGGCCATCACTTAACTCAACCCAGGCGGCGTCCCCTTTCCGGGTGACGTGAGACCCGGAGCCCAGGCCATAGCTTGTGCTTGAGTTCACCTTTACAACGCTGCTGCCCTGCCGCAGGCCGGTGGTCTCTTTGATCGTCAGGGTATACTTGAAGGTGTAGGAAGGATGACGGCGAACCTCACATCCACCCAGCCCGACCAATCCGCCCGCCACGGCCAGACGGCTGAGCATTCCACGACGTGTATATGAAACTTTGATCATGGCCCCCTCAGACTTGCCGTGATAGTAAGCGACACAAAGCGTTCGCTGGATAACGGCGACTAAGACATCAGCCATAATGCACAACGGTGAAGATTATCTATAAAACCGGCGATCTGCTGGAAGCGCCGGAGCGGGTCATCTGCCACGGTTGCAACGCCCAGGGCGTTATGGGCTCCGGCATCGCGGTCCCAATCCGCAACCGCTATCCGATGGTCTTCAAAGCCTACCGCGACCTGTAGAAGCGGCAGAGCAACCGGCTGGAGACTGGACAGACCATGTTTGTCGACTGTCCCGATGGCCGCACGGTGATCAATGCCATCACCAGGAATTCTATGGCCGCGAGCCCAACCGCGTCTATGTCAGCTATGACGGCATCAAGTCAGCCATCGAGCAGATCGATGCCTGGGCCGCAGAAAAGGCCACCGACGGTGATATGCCCGTCGTGGCCTTTCCCAAGATCGGCGCCGGCCTGGCCCAGGGCGACTGGACGATCATCGAAAGCCTGATCGAGGACCACTCCCGGCATTTCCAGCCGGTCGTCTACGTGCTGTAAGTACGCCACGCGACCAGCCTGACAGAGCACTTTGCTGGGAACCCAAGAAAGATTTTTTGACCACGAACCACACGAAAAGACACGAACATCAGAGAACAAATCGTTCTATTTGTGCTTTGGGATGCGCTCCGAAATTTATGAGGAGGCCAAGCCTGAGTTTGGATGCCTTGAGGTAATTCAATATTTGCGCGCGATGCGCGCTTGAAAATTCCTGGCATACCTTCAGTTCGAGGATGATGGAGTCATAACAAAGGAAGTCGGGTTGGTAGACTTGGGTGAGAGGCTCACCCTTGTAAATCAGGCCAATGGACTTGTGTTGGAAGAAGGGAATTTTCCGAAGTTCAAATTCCCTTGCCAGGCACTCCTGATAAACAGCCTCAAGGAAGCAAGCTCCCATCTCTCGATTGACTTCGAAGATGGCGCCCTGAATGGCAAACACTTCGTCTTTGAAAAGCACATCATTCATGTTCGTGTCTTTTCGTGTGGTTCGTGGTCAAAATCCTTACTTTGGGCATCGGCAAGATAAACGAATCCTGCCGATGTCCAAAAATACATCCAAGCCCTTACAGCTTCCAGGTAAATGTCGCCGCCGCGCCGGCCGGCAGGGTGTAGCCCATGCCCGAACCCGACGAGACCACCGAAAACGCCGTCGCTGTCGCGTTCGAATTCAGCAACACCAGGGCAATCGTCCCGTCGGTGTTCTTGAACGCCACAGTGTCCAACCCGCCCGAACTGTTCGAGGAAATCCGAACTGCGCCCGGCTTGACGAACTTACTGACGTGACCCAGAGCGTAATATTCCAGATTTCTCGTAACATCTCCGGTGGCCGAATTGATCGTCACCACGCCACGGCAATCGCCGCAACCGCCCAGGTGCGGGCCGTGGCTTTCGTCCAACGCCAGGTTCCACATCAGCACACCCTTGGCCCAGTTCCGCGTCGAGCCGATGATCAGGTTCTTCATCTGCCAACCGAAGTTCGGCCCGAAATCGGCCGCCCACGCGCCGCCGGAACATTCGGTGAAATAGGCGTCCTTGGTGGGATAGGCATCGTGTACGGTCGACTGGGCCGAGACATCGCCGCCGTAACAGTGCCAGGCGACGCCGGCGACATAGGGGTTGGCCACAGGATCGCCCAGCACCGCCGTCGGCGACGCCGCCAGGTCCCAATTATGGTCGTGGTCCAGAATCTTCACATCCAGCCCGGCCGAGGCCAGTTTCGGCCCCAGGTGTCCGCCGATAAAGGCCGCCCGCGACGCCGCGGTGACGTTCATGCCGGGATAGCTGTCGGGCTCGAAATGCGGTTCGTTCTGCAGGGTCAGCATTTTGATCGGCACGCCTTCGGCCTTCATCTCGGTGACATAGCGCACCAGATAGTCGGCGAACGGCCCGTAGGCTGACGGGTTCAGCGAACCCTTGATCAGGCTGTCCGTGGACTTCATCCAACCGGGCGCGCTCCATGGCGAGGCCATCACCGTCATATGGTCGTTCAGCGCCAGGGCCTGTTTGATCGCCGGGATGACGTCGGTTTTGGCCGGCGCCAGGGAGAAGTGCGCCAGGGTCGGGTCGGTCGCCCCCGCCGGCATGTCATCGTAGGTGTAGTGGGTCTGGGAGAAGTCCGACGCGCCGATGGTCAGGCGCGTGAAGCTGAGGTCCAGGCCATCCTTGCCGAAGAGTTCGGCCATCAGGGTGTCGCGCTGCGAGGCCGACATACGGTTGCGGATCAGGTAGGCCGAGGCATCGGTCATCGAGGCGCCGAACCCGACCATGGTCTGATAGGTCTGTGTCGAATCCACCGTGATTACCACGCCCGAGGCAGCCGTCAGGTTGAACGGGCTGTCGCTTTGTTTGGCCAACAGTTTCGACTGGTCGGCATTGGTCTGCCACACCTGGGCGCTGACGCTGGAAGGGATCAGGCTCGATGAACTCGACGAAGAACTGGAGGACGAGGTTCCGCCGCCTCCACCACCGCCGGCGCTGGCGCCGCCGCACGCCGCCAACCCGCCCGACAGGGCCACCACCATTGCGGCCGTTACGCACAGCCATTGCTTCGTTCTCGTTCTCATAGTCCCTCTCCTTTGTTTTTTATGGTGTTTGCGCCGGACAATACGCCGCCACAAATTCGTCATGGGTCGGCATGGCGGCGACGCACTTGGCCACCACGCCGGAAATATTGTTCAGATAAGCGACGATTGTCTCTTCCGGGTAGTTGTCGACGATCGGATCATACCCTCGCGGCATCAATCCCTGGCCCATCAGGACCTGGATCCAGCTGTCTTCCGCGAACAGCTCATCGTTCTCCTTGAATACCCGGCCGGAGGCGGCAAAGCCATCCAGCTTACGCGCCAGCGTGTCGGGAACCGTCATATTGCGACAGTAGCGCCACATCTCACTGTCGTCGCGAGAGGTCAGCTTATAGTGGGCGATAACGAAGTCACGGATCCGTTCGATTTCGAAGTCGGCCTGGGCGTTGTACTCCGCCGCTGTCGCGGGATCGAAGTCCTTGTCGGGAAACAGGTTCAGCAGCCGCAGCACGGTCGTTTGGATGAGATGGATGCTGGTCGACTCCAGCGGCTCGATGAAGCCGCCGCTCAGGCCCACGGCGAGCACATTCTTTTCCCACAGCTTCTTGCGCTTGCCCGTTTCGAACCGGATCGGGCGTGGATCAGCCAGGGCCTTTCCGTCGAGATTGTCCATCAGCACCCGGGCGGCTTCGTCATCGCTGGTAAACTGGCTGGAATAGACGTGCCCGTTGCCGATGCGATGTTGCAAGGGAATGCGCCACTGCCATCCCGCCGTGCGCGCCGTCGACCGGGTATAGGGCGTCGTCGGTGTGACGCTGGCACACGGCACCGCCAGGGCGCGATCGCAGGGCAGCCACTGGCTCCAGCTCTCGTAGCCAACGCCCAGCGCGCCGCCGATCAACAGGCTGCGAAAGCCGGAGCAATCCATGAAAAAGTCGCCGCGGATCACCTGGCCGTCCTTGAGCGCGACCGACTCGACATGACCGTTCTGCGCTTTCAGACGCACATCGATAATCGTCCCCTCGATGCGCTTTACGCCCAGGGGCTCAGCGATCCGGCGCAGATACTGCGCCATCAGGCCGGCATCGAAGTGGTAAGCGTAGCCAATGTCGTTAAGCGGCGTCTTGCGATCATCGCCTTTGCGCTTGTTGAAGCGGTTGTTGCGGCAGGCCGTCGGGTTGATGGCGTAATCGTCAAACCGTGGCGATACGCGCCCGCTGTTACGCATTTTGAGCCAGTACTGGTGCGGACGAATCCAACCCAGGTCCTGTCCAATCTTGCCAAAGCCATGAATGTAACTTTCGCCCAACCGGTCCCAATCGACAAACTCGATCCCCAGCTTGAAGGTGCCCTGAGTAAACCTCAGAAAGTCGGCTTCGTTCATCCCCAGCAGCGACATATATTTCTTGATAGCGGGAATCGTCGCCTCACCAACCCCGACCGTGCTGATATCGTCGGACTCGATCAGGGTAACGGTCGGCGGTTTCGGCGCCTTGGCGACGATCAGCTTGGCCAGCATGGCGGCCGCCATCCAGCCGGCCGTGCCGCCGCCGACGATGACAATGTTTTCAATGGGATTGGGCATGGGGGCATCCTGGAGTTGCTATGACCTCCAGTGTGGGGACGGTTGCTCGATTCGTATAGGTCAGGCCGTAGCCGGCCGGAAAAAGTGTGCTTCCCTCGCACGGCGCGCCAGGCCAGGCGAACGGCAGGACGCCCTTGAAATCCTTTTGCCCGAACAGGACGTCGGTAACGCCCTGGCCTTCGGTGCCGGGCAGCCAGGCCGCAACAAACGCATCCGAGGCATTAATCAGGTCGTTGGCATAGACGGTGCGGCCGGATTCGAACACGGTCACGACCGGTTTACCCTTGCCGGACACAGCGTTGAGGGCTGCGATATCCTCGGGATAGCGGTCGCTGTGCGCCAGGGACTTGCCGGGCTTGATGTCGCCCTTGCCCTCGGCATAGGGCGTCTCGCCGATCACGGCGACCACGACGTCATATTGGCTGACATCGACATCGGCGCCGGTGGCGCTGTAGGTCACGGTGCCGCCGGTATTGGCGGCCTTGATGGCGCTCAGCACGCTATCGCCGACGGGATAGTCGGCATTGCTGTTTTCGCTGCCCTGCCAGGTGATGCTCCAGCCGCCCGACTGGTTGGCCATGTTGTCGGCGCTCTTGCCGACCACCAGGATCTTCGCACCCGTTTTCAGCGGCAGGGCGTTGTCGTTCTTCAGCAGGACCAGCGTCTCCGCCACCGCGCGGCGGGCCAGGTCGCGCGCCTGCATCGCCTGGGCCTTGCCGGCATAGGGATTGGCCGACGGCTTCACGCCGAACAGGCCGGCGCGCATCTTGACCCGCAGGATACGGGTGACGGCGTCGTCGATGCGCGACATCGGAATGGCGCCGCTTTCGACGTCGGCGACGGTCTTGTCGATGAACGCCTTCCAGTCGAACGGCACCATGATCATGTCGACCCCGGCATTGATCGCCTGGGGGCAATGGTCGTTGGTGCAGCCCGGGATCTGGCCGATGGCGTTCCAGTCGGAGACGACGAAGCCGTCGAAGCCCATCTTGCCCTTCAGCACGTCTTTCACCAGGTAGCCGTTGCCGTGCATCTTGCCATAGGCCTCGCCGGTTCCGCTGTCGGTCCAGCTGCTGTACGAAACCATCACAGTCTGGACGCCGGCTTCGAGCGCGCCGTAATAGCCCTGGGCATGGACATTGATCAGTTCGGACTCGGTCGATTCCGTGATGCCCTGGTCGATGCCCTGAGCCGTGCCGCCGTCGCCGATATAGTGTTTGGCGGTGGCGACGATATTGCCGGGGCCTTTGAAATTGCCCTGCATGCCGGCGATATAGGCCTGGGCATAGTCGTGGATGAGTTGCGGATCGGATGAGAAGCCTTCGTAGGTGCGGCCCCAGCGGCTGTCCTCGACCACGGCCAGGGTCGGCGCGAACGCCCAGTTGACACCCGTGGCGCGTACGGCCTTGCCGGTGGCTGCGGCGATTTCGCGGATCAGTTCCGGATCGCGGGCGGCGCCCAGACCGATATTGTGCGGGAACAGCGTGGCGCCGACGACGTTGGAATGGCCATGGACGGCGTCGGTGCCCCATAGCAGGGGGATTTTAGCCTGGGCATGGAAGCTGTCGGCCATGGCGACCCAGTCTTTGGCGGTGGCGTATTTGTCCATGTTGGGCCACGACCCGCCACCGTTCAGCACCGAGCCGAACTGGTAGGTTTTGATGTCCTGGGGCGTGACCGTCTTGATCTCGACCTGAGTCATCTGGGCGACCTTGTCCCGCAGGCTCATGCCGGCGACCATTTTGGCGATTTTCGCTTCCATGGCCGGATCCTGCGGAATGGCCGAGGTGATGTGCGGCCAGTCGGTCAGGGGCTCGTTTGCGACAGCGGGAGCCGCGGCAAACAAGACGGACGCCAGGGCGATACGGGCGACGGTGGACAACAGGGACATGGGGAAATCCAGAAAAAGAAGACTTATCCTCCCCCGCACGCGGGGGAGGTGGCGAGCAAGCAAGGCCTCTTAAGGGCCGAAGCGCGTCGAGACGGAGGGGACGGTTCGAGCTCCCGGCTCCCCCTCCGTCAGCGACCTGCCCTCGACTTCGTCTTCGGGCGCGCTGACACCTCCCCCGCACGCGGGGGAGGATAAGAAGGTGGCGGCCGGGCATCCCTGCCCGGCCGCCGGCGAAGGCTCACTGGAACCGGTAGCTGAAGCCAAACAGGATGGTTTGGCCGTACTCCTCGTAGTTCTCGGGGAAAGAAGTACCGTCGCTGGTCCGGTTCTCGGAGACCTTCAACTGGGTCTGGTAGTTGGAGTTGGTCAGGTTGTAACCCTGAACCATCCAGGTCAGGCCCTTCAGCGGCCCGTCCTGCATCTCGTAGCTGATCTGACCGTCAACCTGGTCGTCCGCCAGGATCCGGGTCGCCCCGCGGTTGGCGAACAGCTGGTAGGTCTCGCCCAGGAACTCCGACCGCCAGCGATAGTTCAGGCGGGCCGAGAAGCCGGACTTTTCGTAATAGACCGTGGCGCTGACGATATCGCCCGAGAAGCCCGGCAGCTTGGCCGGATCGGTCGGATCGCCCGCATGGATATTGGTCCAGCCGCGTGAGAAGCTGCCAATGGCGCCAAAGCCGTCCAACGCATCCCAGATCAGGCTGCCGTCGATCGCCCCGGACAGTTCCAGGCCGCTGACATTGCCGCCGAAGCCGTTGATCGGCTGCGAGAAACTGCCGATCGTTGCCGGCGCGCCGTTCGGATAGGGATAGCTGTCCGGCACGGTCTGGCCCAGCGCTTCCAGTTGCGCCTTGCTCAGCCACGGGATTGGCGTCACATTGCTGGAATTGGCCCAACCGGTGAAGTCGAAGCCATCGACCGTCTGGCCGCGGACATAGGTCCGCAGCACCTTATGGAAGGTGGCGACGCCGATATAGCTGGTCTTATTGAAGTAGCGTTCGTACGACAGGTCGACCCCGTCGGCGACCCACGGCTTGAGGTTCGGATTACCGCCGCCGCCGCTCCAGTGCTGGCCGATCTGGCTAACGCCAGCATTGCGGCTGGCGCGCAGGTCGTCCATGCGCGGACGGGCCATGGCACGGTTGGCGCCAAAACGCAGCACCGAGTCGTCGTCCAGGTCCAGGATCAGGTTCAGGCTGGGCAGGAAGTCGCCGTACGACGTGCTTTGCGACACCCACTGGCCGACGGCGGGATGGTTCGGGTCGCCATAGGCGCCCGACGGCGTCACGATTTCATTGCCGTAGGAGGTCTGGGTAGAGTGGACGTATTGCAGGCCCAGGTTCCCGCGCAGGCCGTGGCCGTTGATGGTGCTGTCGATGCTCAGCTTGCCGAACAGGGTGACGAGTTGCTCATCGACCTGCCAGTACTTGTTGAGATTGTCTTCATTGCGGATCGGACGCTTGTCGTAATACTTGTCCAGGATGTCCGGCAGGTAGAAGGACAGGATGCTGCCGAAGCCGGCCCAACTGATGTCGGTGGCTTCCTGCAGGTCTCCGTCGGCGACGCGGACGCGCGTGCCGTGGCAGTTGAAGGTGGCCTGGTTCCAGCCCTTCAGGCACAGGTCATATTCTTCGACGCCGCGGGTCTTGATGCGGTGGGAATAGTCGAGACCCAGTTCCAGCCCCTTGAAGCCACCCCATTCGATGTCACGCGCGCCACTGAAACGCGCTGTCGTAAGTTGGTCGGTGACCTTGGGGTTGCGCTGGGTGCCGTCGTGCGACCAGCCGCCCCACGGCGCGGCATCGCCGAGATAGACATGGTCGGCATCGGCATAGTCGAAACCAGGGTTCAGTTGCGGGAAGCCGCCGAACGGAATGGTTTCGACGATGGTGTCGGGTGTGCGCGTCAGCGGCGTCGGCGAGGTGCCATAGCCGGCATAGGTTTCGTTGATGCTTTCCTTGCGCACCGAACGCGAATAGCCGAAGTCCAGCACCGAGCGCCATTCACCGATATTGAACCGGTTGTTGGAGCCGAACGAGAACATCTCATCGCGGCGGGTATTGTTGTCGTTGCGGACGATCGGGACGACGCCGGCGACCGTCTGGCCCGTGGCGATGCGCGAACCGCCGATTTCCTCGATGGTCGGATTGGTGATGTGGATGTCGTCGGTCCACTGGGTCTGGTACCACTGGGCGCCGTGCGACACTTCGTTCTGGTCGAAGACCGAATAGTAGAAGTCGTTGACCGAGCGGAAATTGTCGCCCGGCTTGAAGTCCAGCACGGCCATGAAGCCGTCGCGGACCTGTTCGCGTGAGGTCGCCCAGGCTTCGACGCCGTGCAGGCCCATGACATCGCCATTGCCGGCGCCGTAGCGCGGCTGGCCGGTGATCGAGTCATTGCCCTGGCGATCCCACCACCAGCTCTTGGAGTGCTGGAGCTGCGACGGATCGTCCAGGTGGGCATAGGAGAGAGCCACGCCCAGCTTGCCGTCCATGAACTGGTCGATATAGGCGACGGAGAGACGATTGCCGTTGGCCGAGAAGCCCGGATTGACCTCGCCATTGGTGTTGACCGAACCGCGCAGGTTGACCGAAATCACCCGCTTCTTGTGGTCCAGCGGGCGGATGGTGTTCAGCACCACGGTGCCCGACAGGCCCTGGCCGGTGATGGCGGCGTCCGGCGTCTTGTAGACGATGGCCGACGAGACCATTTCCGACGGATACTGGTCGAATTCGGCGGCGCGGTTGTCGCCCGACGAGACCTGCAGGCGGCCGTTCAGCAGGGTGGTCGAAAAGTCCGGCGACAGGCCGCGGATGGAGATGGTCTGCGACCGGCCACCGACCCGTTGGGCCGCCAGGCCCGGCAGACGCGCCAGGGATTCCGCGATCGAGGCGTCGGGCAGCTTGCCGATGTCTTCGGCCGAGACGGCTTCGACGATGGAGGTGCTGCGCTTCTTGAGGGTCAGCGAGTCCTGCAGGCCCTTGCGCAGGCCGGTAACGACAACAGCGTTATCGGCCGACGCCGGTTCGCCTTCGGCGGAGGTATCCTGGGCAACGGCGGCGCCGGCGGCCACCAGAAGTGCGCCGGCAGCGGCCGACAGGGCCAGATACGCCAAACGTCCGCGTCGCCCGCGGCGTTGTTCACTCTTCATTGTTGTCCTCCCTTGAGCCCGGTTTGGGGCATGTTCTTTTGCTTCAAATTGGAAGCGCTTCCAATTAAATGTCGAGATCCCCCTGTTCGTCAACCGTAAAAAATCGACTGGTTGCGCTACCATGCCTCCGCGCCCGACAACTGAGCCATTTTTAACACAGTTGCAATCACGCAACCGACATATATAGTTTAATAAAAATAATAACATATTCAAATGATTATCACAAAACGACAATGGGCAGGTGGCGAGCAGGTGAGCCCCCTTTTGGGCGGCACCCGTCGACACGCAGGCGGCCGTCACTGCATTCAAACCGACTTATCGGGGTCCAGATGGGGCACTCACCCACCCTAAAACGCAAAAAAAATCCACCGCGCGCCGCCTTACGCAACCAAAATTGAGCGCGCTTTCATCAGCCGGACATGGCTTTTTCCCCGCGTCTCCACAATTCGTGGCAAAGCGATCAAATATGACCGTAACCTACTGAATTTTCTTGAAATTATACCTCGTCACAAGTCGGAGAGGTGAATCATTTTCTGGAAGCAAATGAGACGGTGGGGGATTTGGCCCGCGGCTGCGTCAAACCTCGAGCGCAATCCGATAAAGTGTGCAGCACTTTTCGGATAAATTGCGAGTTAAAACAAAGATTTAGAGCGGCGCTTTGAGTCTGCCAAACGCATCTCGCTCTCGCAACAGTCTACGACCGTGCCTTCAGCTGCAGGTGCCTCGGACTGACCGCTGATTCCCGGAACACCAGGGTATGCGGCACGATGTGAGACACAGGCTTCCCCCCCCCATGCATCCGCTCACCGGAAATCCGCTCGAACAAGATTTCGGCTGCCTGCTGGCCCATGGCTTTCAAGGGCTGATGCACAGTGGTCAGGGGCGGCCAGATGATCTCGGACACGGGTGTATCGTCGAACCCGACGATCGACACGTCCTGCGGCAGCGCCAATCCGGCCCTGTGCGCGGCGAACATCGCGCCCACAGCCATATCGTCGTTGGCGCAAACCAGCGCGGTGAACACCTCCCCGCCCAGTAACTGATTCGCCATATCGGTACCGGACTTGAAGGTAAAGTTGCCGCGCACGGTGGGCATGTCAGACGCTTCCAATCCGGCCTCGCGCAAGGCCCGGACATAGCCGAAGTAGCGGTCTTCGGCCGAGACATGCCCTTCCAGCCCCTTGATGAAGGCGAATTTACGGTGCCCGAGCGAGATCAGATGCCGGGTGATCTCATACCCGGCGGCCTCGTCGTCGATGCCGACGGCCGGAACCAGCTTCTGGGCGTCATATCCGGCCGACACAGCGACGACGGGAAAGTTCTGCTCGCTGATGGCTTGCAAAAGCCCGATGTCGTCGGAAAACGGCGGGGTCAAAATCAGCCCCTCGTAGCGCCGCGACGCCACCAGTTCCAGGATCATATCGTTCTTGCGCAGCGAATGCTGGTTGACGGCATGCATGCTCAACTGGAAGCCGGCCTTGGAACAGGCCCGCAAGGCCCCCAGTTCGAGACCGGCGTAATAGAAGGAGTTGGGTTCGGATTCGAGGTCGGAGGAATAGAGCAGCCCGACCGTATGCGACTTGCCTCCGGCCAGGAAGCGCGCCTGCATATTGACCTTGAACTGCAGCTTATCGACGGCGGCCAAGACGGCCTTGCGCGCCTTGGCGGAGACGTTGGGTCCGCCGTTGAGCACGCGTGACACCGTGACCCGGGCTACCCCGGCCAGCGCCGCCACATCGTCGATCGTCGGTTTGCCTGAACTCAACTCATCCCCGCCACATAACCGGTGGTATTACCTGCGTAACTGACACACCTTGAAAGCGCTTTCAAGATATCCTCTCGGAGCATCGTCTGGTCAGACCGGGCAGCCCCGCGCCGGACTTCCAAAACCGTCTTGGTCTGTTGGAGGCCGGCCGCCTCGTAAAAGGGGGCTCACAAGGCATGCTCCAGGAAGAAGCGGATCATCTCCCGGCTGGCGTCCGGCCCGTCCGGCGTTGCGTAGGAGCCGGCCGAACTGCCGCCGAACCAGGCATGTCCGCCCTTATGGACACGCCAGTTTTCCATCACGGACTTACCGGCGCGATCCGAATAGACGGTGCGGGTGAACGGGATGCCGCCTGAGGTCTTGCCACCGTTCTGGGCGATGCGGATGCCTGGCTCCACGCCTCGGCGGGCAATCAGAACTTCGGCATTCGAAGGGTGAACCGTCCGGTCGTTGTCGCCGTGAAACACGATCAGCGGCCGTCCGATGCGCGATCTCCCGTCGCGCGGCGCCACAGTCGCACCCTTGGTCATGGCGGCGTGGGCCGACATCATGTCCGAGGCAGCGCCGCAGGCCACACCGGAATGAACGCCTACCGCAGCGTAGAGATCGGGATAGGCGTCGGCCATGATGGCTGCCGCGGCGCCGCCGGCGGACAGGCCCGCGATATAGACCCGGCGTGGGTCGACCTTGTGGTCCTTCATGATCTGGCGGGTTATGCCCGCGATAAGAGCCGGTTCGCCGTTTCCGCGCTTCTGATGTTTGGCGCTGAACCAGTTCCAACATTTCGAGGCATTGGCGCTGGGCGGCTGAGCCGGATAGGCAACGAGGAAGCCATGGGTGTCGGCCAGACGGTTCATCTGCGTTCCGGCGGCAAAATCGTCGGGTGTCTGGCCACAGCCATGCAGCATGACCACCAGAGGCACAGCGCGTTTATGCGGTATCGCGGGGATATATAGCTTGTAGTCCCGACTGCCATGGGCGTTGGCAAAGCTGTGCTGGGTAAAGCCCATGGCCGGCGTTGCGGCCTTGTGCTTCGCCGCGACGGCGGGTTTGGGGGAGGCTGGCCTGGATTTCGCCGGACTTGCCGGCGACGGGATCAAGGCCGTTGACGCGGCGGCAAGGCCCTTAAGGATCGTACCCATGGCCTTCCCGAGTTTGCGCACACGGGCCGGCTTCATAACCAGTGCCCGGAATTTGAACGGTCGAGCCATGTGGGTCTCCTGTCAAACAAACGAGCACAACTAACGCACCTGCGAGTACACGCAGGGATTCAGGCAGCCAATGCCTTGCAAGGGCCGAGATTGTAACGCTTGCCTAAATATTGCAACGCACCATTTGGTGAGAGCGTAAGTCGAAGGGGTGATTCAGCTGACAAAAAATCCAACCGGATTGGCCTTTATGCGGTAGGCGCCCTTCCTCATGACCTGGCCGCTTTATCCCCCTCAGCCCCCGGGAACAGGCACGGGTTCGCCGCGCTGCAGGATCAGCGCATAGGCGGCCTTTGCTGCCTCAACCACGGCCGCCCAGTCAATATGCCCGACGTCCGGCATCCTTTGCCCCGGCCCGATGGCGGCTTTGTAGGCGCGGACCAGTCTGGTCATAGCCGCCACCTCCACGTCATCGAACAAAACGGCCCCGATCATACCCATAGGGTCGTCGGCAAAGTCGTGGTCGTCAAAAAAGAAATGAACATCGAAGTGCACCTCATCGGAATCGAGGTAGTGGTGCGGATCGCAGCAATCCCTGAGATAAAATACCAGCTCGGCACGCTGATTGGGAAACCGTAAAGACGCCCAACTGTCGGGGTATTGTCCAGTCATCTGGTGTCCATCGCTGACTTGGACCGCATTATCGGTTCCAAACCGTTATAGCTCACTGACCAACGCTAAGCCAACCCCATCCGCACCATGGCCTTGGCCCCTTCGATCATCGAGTCGCGGCCCCGCCGGAAGGTGACGCCGGTCAGCTTGCGCGTAATCTGCGTATCGGCGATCGGATGCTTGTTGAGATCGCCGACCACTGTCTTCAGGGTACCGTCGAACAGGCTGAGGAAACGCAGCGCCCAGGCCGGCATGATCGTCACCGGAATCCGCCGCGCACGCTCGGGGAAGGCATCGCGCAGGGCCTGCGCCATCTGGCTCATGGTCAGGGTCTCGTCGGCGACGAGCAGCCTTTGGCCGCCTACCGGCGCCGTCATGGCCGCGACATGCACCGCCGCGACATCGCGCACATCGACCAGCACGAAGGACACCGGCGGCACCGCCGGATAGGCGCCGCGCAGCAGCAGGGCCACCGCCTCCAAAGACGTGCTGATATCTGCGTCCAAAGGCGGACCGACCACCAGGCCGGGATTGATGGCGACCAGCCGGTCCTTGCGGCCGATGCTGGACATATAGTCCCAGGCCGCCCGCTCGGCGCGGGTCTTGGCCACAGCATAGGGCGTGGCCGGGCGCCATTCCGGGTCGGTCCAGTCTTCGGGCTTGATCAGCCGCTTGCCACGCCAATCGGTCGGGTACAGCATGGTCACGATCGATGAGGTCAGCACCACCCGCTCGGCCTGGCCGGCGGCCTTCAGCACGCGCAGGACGCCGTCGCGCGCCGCCGGCACCAGATCCTCCCGGCCCTTCGGCTGCTGGAGCGGAAACGGCGCCGCCATATGCTGGACGTAGCGGCAGTCGGCGGCCGCCTCCTGCCAGCCGTCGTCCGAAGTCAGGTCGGCCTTGACGAACTCCAGCCGCTCGACCGGCGCGCCGGCGGCGGCCAGAGTGGCATGGACCGCGTCGGCCTTGTCCGGCGAACGGACCGTGCCGCGCACCTTGAAGCCGCGTACCAGCAGTTCATAGGCGACATGCTTGGCGATAAAGCCGCTAATGCCGGTAACCAGAACGCGATCGGTCATTGTGAACCTCCTGGTCCTAAGCTGCGGATAAGGGCGATATAGGCGAGATGGCCGGCGCCAGTGGCCTCGGCGACCTGAAGCCGGGCCTGGGCCAGGCGGTCCTGGGCTTCCGACACCTCGATGACACTGACCATCCCGGAGTCTGCCCGCCGGGCCGCCAGCCGCACCAGCTCGGCATCGTGAGCCTGGGCCGCCAGATATCCGTCGCGCAGAGTCTGCGCCCGGTCGAAGCCGTTGACCGCGAGAGCGCTGTCGGCCAGGGCATCGCGGACGGCGCCTTCATAACCCGCCCGTGCCTGTTCGCGCCGGGCCATTGCGGCTGCCTCCTGCGCCTTCAACTGGCCGCCATTGAACAAAGGCGCGGTCAGGGCGGCGGCCAGCGACCCGATCGGGTTGCCCGACAAACGCAGGCCGTCCGAACCCTCCTGAACGCCGAGAAACGCCGTCAGCGACAGGGACGGCCACCGCGCGGCACGGGCTTCCTGGGCCAGGGCATCAGCGGCCAGTCCTTGCGCGTAGGCTGCCCGCACTGCCGGATTGCCGCGCAGGCGGTCCAGCGGCACTGCCGTCACCCAGCCATCCTGCGGCACGGCAAGGTCGTCGGTGTTCAACCGCTCTTCGAGTTCCGCCACCGGCACGCCAGTGATCCGCTCCAGCCCGATCAGGGTGTCGCTGTAGCGCGACGCGATCTCGCTCCACCGCGCCGCTGTCCGCGCCCGCGTCGACAGCGCCAACTCCAGCCGGGTGGCTTCGTTCAGCCCGGCCGACTGGCGGGAGCGCAGCAGCGTAATCGTCTCGTCCTGGGCCTTGAGGCTGGCCTCCAGCGCCCGCGCCTGCGCGGCCAGCATCCGTGCCGTCACCAAGCCCTCGGTCATCCGCGCCAGCACGGCGTGGGCGGCGTCTTCGTACAGGGCTTCGTCGCGCGCCTCACCGGCCCGGGCCGCCGCGACGCCGGCGCGCAGCCGTCCAGACAGGTCGAGCTCCCAGCGGGCTTCGAAGCCGCCGCGCGCCAGGCTTTCGCTGTCGGTCACGCCGATCTGGTCGTTGCCGTGCGAGGCCGACGCGCTGGCATCGACCCGCGGCTTCCGCCGGCCACCGGCGCCCTGGGTCACCGCCCGCGCCTCGTCCAGCCGAGCCGCCATGCGCAGGATATCGGGGTTCTCGCGCAACACCCGCGCGGCCAATTCCTCGGCATAGGGGTCACCGAGATGCGCCCACAGGGAGGAAAACCGGCTGACCTGTAGAGGGGCGACCGCCGCGGTCTGCGCAGGTTGCGCCGTGGCGAAGGGCACGGCCAAGACCAGAGCCGCGGCGGTCAGGAGGACGGCTCTGTATGTCATTTGCCGGCCTCGATAAACACGTCCATCTGCCGCCCGACAAAGGCGGCGTCGCTGCCTTCGGGCAGGGCGTACAACACCTGAACCACCCGGGTATCGACCCTCTGCCCGGCCACGGCCAGGTTCTGCTTGGGCTGGACATAGGGTTCGAAGCGCACGAAGCTTAAGGAAACCCGGTCGGCGGACGCGCCGCGGAACGACCCCTGCGCCTTCGCCGTGGCGGTCAGCTTGCCGGCATTTTCCTCATCGACCTCGACGCGGACATGCAACCGGCCGGTATCGCCCATCCGCACCAAAGGCTCCGGCAAGGCGCCGGCCAGGGCATATTCACCCGGCCGCGCATTCAAAGCCAGGATACGGCCGTCGATCGGCGCCGTCACCGTCAGCCGACGCTTGCGTGTCTGGGCGGCTGCCAGTTGCGCCCGCAGTTCGCCCGTCCTGGCCGCGGCCAGATCGGCGGCAAAGCGGCGGCGGTCGACTTCATCTTTTGAAACCGCGCGCGGATCGTCGACGCTGCGGATCAGCTCATAGGCCGCCTTGGCATCGGCCGCCGAAATATCGGCCGAGGCGATCGCCGCGCTCAGTGTAGCGATCTCGGCATCGACTTCACGCTGATCCAGCGCAAACAAAGGCTGGCCCTTCACCACCGTATCGCCGACCTGGACGAAGACCTGGCGCACCACGCCCGGCAGTTCGACGCCCAGGTTGAGGAACTCGCTGCGCGGTTCGACCACGCCGATGCCGGCGATAGCGCCCTGCGCCGGAGTCGCCGGCGGCGCCGAGGCCGGGGCGCTGACCGCTTCGGCGGGCCGCCACAGCACGCTGTAGAGGGCGAAACCCAGGCCGGCCGCCGCCAGGACGGGCAGGATCAGGCTGGTCGGACGAAGGCTGAATTTCCGTTTGGCCATCGTGTCATTCCTTATGAAAGGCGTCTGGTGCGAAGTCGCCGGTCAGGCGGCCGTCGCTCATTTCCAGGATGCGGTCGGCGAAATTGTAGATGCGGTTGTCGTGGGTCACGACCAGGACGGCGCGGCCCGGATCGTTGGCGATGTCGCGCAGGATCCCCATCACCGCCTTTCCGGTGGCGGCGTCCAGGGCGGCGGTCGGCTCGTCGCAGACGATCAGGCCGGGATTGTGGACCAGGGCGCGGGCGATCGCGACCCGCTGCTGCTGGCCGCCCGACAGTTGCCGCGGCAGCTTGTCGCCCTGGCCCTGCATGCCGATCCCATCCAGGATGGCGCGGGCCTTTTCGGCCGCTTCGGGTAGCTTCATCCCCGCCGCCATCAGCGGCATGGCGGCATTCTCGGCCGCCGTCAGGGCCGGCAGCAGATTATACTGCTGGAAGATGAAGCCGATGCGCTCGCGCCGCAGTAACACCTTCTGGCGGTCCTTCATCCTGGTCAGCGACTGGCCCAGCACGGCGACCTCGCCCTCGCTGGCGGTCAATATCCCCGACAGGATCGAGATCAGGGTGGTCTTGCCGCAGCCCGACGGCCCAACCAGCATGGTCAGCTGGCCCAGTTCAATATCGGCCGAGCACCCGTGCAGGACTCGGATACGGTCGTCGCCGATAGGGAAGTCCTTGGCGATGTTGCGGAAACTGACGGCGTGCATGGCTTAGCCCCGGAAGACGACGGCGGGATCCAGCCGGAACACCTTGCCCAGGCTGAACAGGATGGAGGCCAGGATGATGACGGCGATGGCCACGGCCGTGCCGGCCATAATCTCGCCGTACAGGCGGAAGCCCTGAAGGGCCGGCGCCTCCTTGGTGACGAAGAAGAACAGCGCGGTGAACCCGATCCCCAGCCCATAGCCGATGACGCCGACCAGCCCGGCCTGGGTCAGGACGATGCGCAGAAGTTGGCCATTGGTGACGCCGACGGCCTTCATGGCGGCGAACTGTTTCAGATTCTCGACGACGAAGATGTAGAAGGTCTGGGCGGTGATGGCCGCGCCGATAATGGCCCCCAGCATGATGGTGATGCCGAAATTGATCGGTATGCCGGTCCGCTCCAGGTAGTAGTTGATGCTGCGCCACTGGAACTGCGACGTGGTCAGGGCCTGCAACCCAGTCTGGTCCGAAATGCGTTTGGCCAGGTCTTCCGCCGACTGCCCTGCCCGCCCCTTGACCAGGATGAAGGGCAGCTTGTTGCGCTGGGGCGGGGTCATTTCCATCGCCGCGTCGTAGGTGACATACAGGATCGGAAAGGTCAGGAAGGTCGGCTGGGTGTTGCACACGCCGCGCACGTTCAGCCGGTTGTCATTCAATTCCAGCGGCTTGGCGGTGGCGAAATCACCTTTCGGCCAGACGAACAGGAAGCCGTTGCGGTCGATCACCGCCGACTGCGGATCGCGTATCGTTTCGCGCTGCCCGGCGATCATGTCGTGGCACAGCCCGACCAGAGAGACATCGTCGACCCCGATCAGTTGCACCTGCTGGGTCATGCCATCGGCCAGCCGCACCGTCGCCAGGCCTTTGTAATAGGGCACAGCCCACTCGACCCCGGCCACCGACCGGACATTGCTGAGTTCCACCGGCCGCATCGGCTCGACCTCGTCGACATAGCGCACCCGCGGGTCCATCACCCAAACCTCGGCCTCACGCACCGAGGTAATGGCATTGGCCGTGCGCGACATGATGCCGGTAAAGATGGACACCTGCTGCGCCATCAGTAATGTGGCGAAGGTGACTCCGAAGATCAGGCCGATATATTTGGCCCGATCGCCCAGCAGCATCTTGAGAGCGACGTCGTGCATGACCTATTGCCATTTAGTGAACGAGTGAGTATCATAATGATCACGGAAATAGAGTACCGTCAAGTACCCAAATTATGACAGTTGTGCAAAATCCTGCCAAACGCGGCCGGCCGGTCAACGAGGCCCTGGTCCCGCAAATCCTCCAGATCGCCGGCGACATGTTCCTCGACCACGGCTATCAGGGCACCACCATGGACGCGGTGGCGCGCGCCGTCGGCATGTCCAAGCTGACCCTGTACAAGCGCTTTTCCAGCAAAGAGGAACTATTCTCGGCCATCGTCCGCGACAAGTGCAACCAGTTCGTTCCGGACCTGCTGTTCGCCCAGCTGGACGGCATGCCGGTGCGAGAGGCCCTGATCGCCGTCGGCGGCGGCCTGCTGCGGTTGCTCAACAGCCGCGAAGCCCTGACCATCGAGGTCATCCTGCGGTCCGAAGGCGACCAGACCCTGCGCGACCTGTTCTTCGCCGCCGGTCCCGACCGCATGAAGGCGGCCATGTCGGCTTATTTTGGCCGCCTGAAGGCCCGCGGCCAATTGAATACCGACGATCCGATGATGTCGTGCCACCTGTTCTCGGCCCTGTTCAAGGGGTCGGACATCCATATGCGTTGCGGGCTGCAGGTGTCCCCGCCGGCCTCGGACGCGGACATCGACGACTATGTCCGCACGGCGGTGGATTTCTTCCTGAAGGGCTGCTGTGAGTGACCGGAAACCCGAAAACCGCCTATCTCTTTGACCTTGACGGCACACTTTGTAACACCGAACCGCTGCATTTCCGCGCCCTGAAGCACGTGCTCGCTTCCGTCGGCTATGCACTGAGTGAACAGGTTTTCGCGCAACATTGCGTCGGCCAGACCACGGTTACCGGGATCCGGGCCCTTTTGCCGCATCTGGACGAAGCTCTGTGCCTGGACCTCGCCAACCGAACCGAGGCGCGTTTTCGCGAAACCTCGCATGATCTTATGCCGCTTCCGGGACTTCACGAGGTTCTCGCGCGGATTGCCGGGTCACCGACGGCCCTGGTTACGAACGCCCCCTGGGAGGACGTTCACCACATGCTGGGTGCGCTTCGCCTGCCGCATCGCTTCGACACCATCGTCGTTGCCGCGGACCTAGCCCGCGCCAAGCCCGATCCCCTTCCCTATCTTGAAGCCCTTCGGCGGCTCGACTGTGAAGCGAACGACGCCGTCGCCTTCGAAGATTCGATCGCCGGCATCACCTCGGCGACCGGAGCCGGGATATTTACGGTTGGCGTGGAGACCTCCCTGCCCGCAGTCCGGCTGATCCAGGCCGGCGCCAATCTGAGCGTCAAGGATTTCGCCGATCCCGCCATGGGGCGCATTTATGACAAATCCTGTAAGGTTGCCGGCACGTCCGCCTTACAGGGTTTGTAACTGGTTAAGGCGCCCCGCGAGGCGCAACTGTGCCCCCGTCATCTTCATCGGGGAGCACCGTCATGATCAAAACCGTACTGTTTACCGCCGTCGCCGCTTCGTTCGCCCTCGCCACGCCGCTGCTGGCCAAGGACTATCCCAATGGCGGCGTCACCGGCGCCGAAGTCGCCGCTGATCTCAAGGGCATCGACCAGACTGCCGACGTCGGCAAGGACTCGGCCGGCGATCCGCTGGTCACCGCCGCCTTCAAGGTCGGCGACACCTCGATCGACTACAAGATCTTCTTCTACGGCTGCAAGGAAGGCCGCTGCACCTCCATCCAGTATCACGTCGCCTTCGATGGCGATGTGTCCAAGGTCGCCGAGTGGAACAAGAGCAACCGCTTCGCCCGCGCCTATGTCACCGACAAGAGCACCATCCACCTGGAATACGACGTTGACGTCGAAAAGGGCGCCAACACCGCCGCCATCCAGAATTCGGCGCAACGCTTCATCGCCGTCATGGTCCAGGGCGTGAAGGTCCTCGGCTAACGCACTTTCCGGGGGCCACCATCCCGGAAAGATTTGATGCGGCCTCGAGCCCTCCGGCGCGCCAACCGCCGGAGGGCTCTATTTATGGCTTTGACCTTATTCAGAAAATGCGGTTACCTGTGCAAAATATTACAGGGGCGAAACAATGAGAGCCTGGGCCATCGCGGTCGTAGCCGCCGCCTGTCTGACGGTACCCGCCTACGCCTTGCCGGCGACAACCCCGGACTTGAAGGCCCGCATCGAGGTCCTGATCGCCTCTGACCAGCCCTCGGACCCCAAGGCCTATCTGGCCATGGTGCAGCCGCTGTGGGACGAGGTCAATGCCACGCCGTCCGTCGATCCGTCCGACTATGCCCAGGTGGCGCAATACTATGCCAATGCCCAGGCCGAGAATGACGACACCCGCGGCGCCGAGGCCACGGCCGACATGGGGATGGCCCGCATGCGCGCCGCCGGACGCGGCCAGGACCGCCAGGTCGGGCTTCTGCTACTGAACAAGGGGATTTTTCAAGCCCAGCGTGGCGATCCCCTGGCCGCCCTCGAGACCAAGAAACAGGCCCTGGGCTTCTTCCTGAGCCTGGAGGGCGAAGAGGGTATTGTCCGCGCGGTGCGCTGCTCGATCGCCTTTTCCCTGTTCCAGTTGGGCCGGCTGCAGGAGGCCCTCGGCTATTACGAAGTCGGCCTGCGCGACCTGCCGGCGGAAGACCCCAATCCCTACAGCACCTCGTCGCACCTGGGCAATTACGCCATCGGCCTGCGCCTGATGGGCGATTATGACGCGTCGCTGGTCGCCGGCCGTCGCGCCCTCGAAATCGCCCGTAACCAGCTTCCCAAGGGCCATCGCGCCACCGCCTACGCCCTGACCAACCTGGCCACGACCCTGATGGAGATTGGCCGCTATGCCGAGGCCGAGGCGCTGTACCGCGAAGCCGTCGACATCGCCGTCGAGACCCGCGGCCGCGACAGCTACGACGCCGGCACCTTCACCCTGTACCTGGCCGGGTCCCTGCAGCGTCAGGGGCATGATGAAGAGGCCGAGGCCCTGACCCGCGCGGCGTTGGACATCCTGAAAGCCCACCCCAGCGAGACCAATCCCGACACCGAGGCCCTGGCGCGCCTGAGCCTGGCGGAGTTTTCATCGAACCGTGGCCAGCCGGCCGACGCCGAGGCCGAGCTACGCCGCGCCCTGGCGTCGCTGGAGCCTACCGGAGAACTGGGCGACACCACGCGCGCGGCGGTCCGGGCCGACCTGGCCGGCGCCCTGTTCGATCAGGGCCGCTACGACGAAGCCCTTGCCACGGTCGACCTGGCCGTCGACTATCTGCGCCGCGAAACCACCCCTGCCGCCGGCGAACGGGTCGAGGCTGAATCGTTGCGCGCCCTTATCCTGTCACGGCTGGGTCAGGGCCAGGCAGCGGTCGACACCTGCGTCGCGCTGGTCGACGGCCTGACCGCCAGTCTCGAAAAGGGCGACCTGGCCGCCGCCCAGGCCAGCCAGGTGAGCGTCTATTCCCGCGCCTTCGTTCGCTGTACCGACGTTGCCCTGGTGGCGGGCCAAACCGAGACCGCCTTCGCCACGGCGCAGCGGGCGGCGCAATCCGAAATCGCCGCCACCTCGCAATCCCTGGCCGTGCGGGCCGCCGGCAGCACGCCCGAGGCGGCGGAACTGGCGCGCCGGTTCCAGGATACGCAACTGGTCCGTCTCAAACTGGACCGTGAGCGCAACTTCGCCCGCGGCAAGTCGAAGACGGAGGCGGCGCGTCTCGACAGCGAATTCGCCGCCGCCGAAGCCAGCCTGAGCGACATTACCCAAAAGCTGACCGCCGTCTTCCCCGACTTCGGCCCATTGAGCCGGCCACGCCCGCGTACGGTGGACGAGGTGCGCGCCGGACTGGCGCCTTGGCACGCCGTCATCATCCCCCTGCCCGGCGACGACCGTCTGATCACCCTGGCCGTCACCCGCGACGGTCTGACCTGGGACAGCGCACCGGTGAACCGGATCGCGGTCAGCCGCGACGTCACCGCCATTCGCGCCAGCATCGACCGGGAGCTGAACGATCCCGCGGCCGGTTTCGACCGTAAAGCCGCCTGGCGCCTGGGCAGCGCGGTGTTCACGCCGAAAATCCGCAAGGCTTTGAAAGGCAATACGGAACTGAACGTACTGGGTAACGGCGCGTTGATGTCCCTGCCTCTCGGCCTCCTGGTCACCGCCCCGCCCCAGGGCGCCGACACCGATCCGCGCGCCCTGCGCAAAACCGCCTGGCTGATCCGGTCCTATGCCGTCTCGGTCAAGCCCGGCCTGATCCCGGCCCGTCCGGCAATGGCCGGGAACGCCGGCTTCCTGGGCGTCGGCGCCCCGATCCTGGGCGCGGCGGAGGGCGAGACGGTCGATACCGCCGCCCTTTACCGCACCGGCGGCGACAAGGATATCCTGGCCGATACCGAGGCCCTGCGCCGGCTGCCCAGCCTGCCCCATGCTAAGACCGAACTCCAGCGCATGTCCGACGCCCTGGCCCTGCCCAACAGCCGTATCCTGACCGGCGCCGACGCCACCGAAACCCAGCTTAAATCCTCCGACCTGACCGGTTACAGCGTCATTGCCTTCGCCACGCATGGCCTGACCGACCGCTCCACCCAGGCCCTGCGTGAGCCCGCCCTGGTCCTGACGCCGCCGGCGCAAGCGAACGCCCTCGACGATGGCCTGCTGACCGCCTCAGACGTGGCCGGCCTGCGGCTGAAGGCGCGCTGGGTCATTCTGTCGGCGTGCAATTCCGGCTCCGGCCGCGAAGCCGGGGCCGGTGGCTATTCCGGCCTGGCCCAGGCCTTTATGCAGGCCGGGGCCGACAGCCTTCTGGTATCGATGTGGCCGGTGCGCGACGACGTCGCCGACCGGCTGAGCGTCGATACCGTCCGCCGCGACGCCGGGGGCGCCTCCCAGGCCGAGGCCCTGCGCCAGGCGGTCCTCGCCTTGATGAAGGACGATACGGTGGCGGGCAGCGCCAACCCGGCCATCTGGGCGCCCTTTTCGGTGGTGGCGCGGTGATGCAGATGACACGCACAATCGCAACGATCGGCCTGACGGCGCTGCTGTTGGCGGCGACACCCGTCCTGGCGGCGGCGCCAGCGGCGCCGGCGGCCTCAACCAAGGCCGACCGCGACAAGCGCATCGCCGACCTGGTCGCGCGGTATCAGGCAGGCAGCGATCGCCCGCCCCTGCCGGAACTTGAGGCCATGCTGGCCGAGCTTGCCCGATACGGCGAGTTCGATGCCGGGCTGTCGCAGGTCTACGCCTACACCCTGGCCCGCGCCGGCCAGGCCGACAAGGCCATCGCCATCATGGACGAACTGATCGCCGTGCTGGCTGCGAATGGCCATGCCGAAAGCCGGGACATGGGCGACACCCTCCTGGCCCGCGCCGTTTTCCAGGACGTCAAGGGCGATGCCGCGGCCGCACTGGAAACCCGCTACAAGGCCCAGGCCCTGTTCATCCGGGTCGAGGGCCCGCAAAGCGGACGCGCCGCCACCATTAAGGCCCAGATCGCCGGCTCGCTGTTCGGCCGCGGCCAGCTCCGCGACGCCCTGATCGCCTACGGCGAAGCCCTGCCGATCATGGAAAACGATCCCGATCTGCTGCGCGTCTATGCCGTCCAGATGAGCAACTACGCCAATGCGCTGCGCCTCGCCGGCGACCTGGACGGCGCCCTGGTCGCCAGCCGCAAGGCGGTGGCCCTGCGCGATAAGCTGCCGGCTGGCCATCCCGCGGTGCTGTTCGCCATCCATAACCTGGGCACTACCCTGATGGATCTGGGACGTTACGGTGAGGCCGAGATCGTGCTGCGCGACGGGGTCGACTTAGCGCGCAAGCTGGGCGGCAAGCAGAATGTCGATACGGTGGGCCTCAGCTATCGCCTGGCCCAGGTCCTGGCGCGCCAGGGACGAACCGTCGAAGCCGAAGCCCTGCTCGACAACGCCCTGGCAGCGCTGGAGGGTGTCAATACGGGGGTCAATCCCGACCTGCCCGGCCTGATCCGGCTGGAACTGGCTGAGGTCGCCCTGGCCAATGGTGAGCGTGCCGAAGCGGCTGTGCATCTCGATGCCGGTCTGACGTCGCTGGAAAGCGTCGGCGCCAATGGCGACACCACCCGGGCGCGCCTGCGCACCCGTCTGGCCGAAACCCGGCTGCTGGACGGCGACTATGCCGGCGCCCGCGACCAGGTCGAACAGGCCCTCACCTATTATGAGCGCGACATGCCCCCGGCCGCCCCCGACCGCATCCGCGCCGCCATGTTGCACGCCCTGATCCTGGCGCGGCAAGGCGAAACGGCCAAAGCCCTGGACGAAGGCCAGGCCGTGTCCGCCGTCATGGTCGCAAGCCTGGACCAGGGCGCGGCGCGGGGCCGCCAGGCGGGCTTGCTGCAAGCCTACCAGGTCGCCTTTATCCGCTATGCCGACATCGCCGTAACCGCCAACCGCCCGGACCTGGCCTTTGCCGCCGCCCAGCGCGCTGCCCATTCCGAGATCGCCGCCACGTCCCAGGCCCTGGCCGTGCGCGCCGCGTCCGGCAATCCGCAGGCGGCCGAGCTGTCGCGCCGTCTTCAGGACGCCCAGGTCACCCGCCTGCGCCTGGATCGCGAACGTACCTTCGCCCGCAGCCGCGCCGGTACCCAGGCGGGACAAATCGAGCAGATCGACCGCAGCATCACCGCCGTCGACTCGGAACTGGCCGGTATCGCAGCCGACCTGGACCGGGTCTTTCCGGATTTCGACCAGGTCAGCAACCCCGCCCCCCTGGCGGTCAAGACGGTCCAGGCCAGCCTCGCCCGCGGCCATGCCGTGGTCATGCCCCTGCTGAGCGACGACCGTGTCCTGACCCTGGTGGTTACCCGGAAGGGCTTGAGCTGGGATGCCGCGCCGCTTGACAGGTTCGCCGCTCAAAACACGATCGACACGCTGCGCCGCGACATCGACCTGGGTATGCTGCCCACGGTCGACGCCGACAATGCGGCTTTCGACCGTCAGGCCGCCTGGCGGCTGGGTGGCGCCATCTTCACCCCAAAGATCCAGGCCGCCCTCAAGGGCACAAAGGAACTGGACGTTCTCGGCAGCGGGGCGCTGATGTCCCTGCCGCTGGGCCTGCTGCTGACCCAGGCGCCGCAGGGCGACGACAGTGATCCGCAGGCCTTGCGCGACAGCGCCTGGCTGATCAGGGCCTATGCCGTTTCGGTCAAGCCCGCCCTGGTAAGCGGCAAGACCGCCAAGGCCGAGGCCAATGGCTTCCTCGGCGTCGGTGCGCCGGTCCTCGGCGCGGAAGACGCCGGCGTCGACGCCAGCGGGCTTTTCCGGGGCGGCAACAGCATCGCCGACGCCGAGGCCGTGCGCCGGCTGCCCAGCCTGCCGTTGGCCCAGGGTGAACTGGAACGCATGCGCCAGGCTTTGGGCCTGTCCAATTCCAGCCTGATCACCGGCGCCGACGCCACCGAAACCCGGATCAAACAGGCCGATCTCTCCGGCTACAGCGTTATCGCCTTCGCTACCCATGGCCTGGTCAGCGGCAATCTCGAAACCCTGCGCGAGCCGGCCCTGGTCCTGACACCGCCGGACCAGCCATCCGAAGCGGACGATGGCCTGCTGACAGCGTCGGATGTAGCGGGTCTGCGGCTACGGGCGCGCTGGGTAATTCTGTCAGCGTGCAATTCGGGCACCGGCCGCGACGCCGGCGGCAGCTATTCCGGCCTCGCCAAAGCCTTCATGCAGGCCGGCGCCGACAGTTTGCTGGTGTCGATGTGGCCGGTGCGCGACGACGCCGCCGACCGTTTGAGCGTCGAGACAGTCCGGGGACATGCCAAGGGCCTGTCCCAGGCGGAGGCCTTGCGCCAGGCGGTGCTGGGTCTGATGGCGGATGAATCGGTTCCGGGCGGCGCCAACCCGGCCATCTGGGCACCGTTCTCGCTGGTGGTGCGGTAAAATTTATCCTCCCCCGCCTGCGGGGGAGGTGTCGAGCAAGCGAGCCCTCCCATAGGGCGAAGTGCGTCGAGACGGAGGGGGCGTTCCGAGCTCCCGGCTCCCCCTCCGCCGCCATGCGGCGGCACCTCCCCCGCAAGCGTGGGAGGATAATTGGGCCCAAACCTCACAGTGTTTGTAAATTGCGGCGCGACAACCACATCTGTTACCACTGAAACCTGAACCGGGGATTCCATGACCGAGACCGCCATCCTGTTGATCGAAGACGAAGCCAGCAACGCCGACATCATTTCGTCGGTCCTGCGCAAGGAAGGCTTTGCCGTGACCTGGGCCGAAACCGGTCAAAAAGGCCTGGCCGCCGCCGGCATGACCGCCTACGACCTGATCGTGCTGGACCGCATGCTGCCCGACATTTCCGGCATGGACATCATCACCCGCCTGCGCGGCGCCGGCGTCGAAACTCCCATCCTGATGCTGTCGGCCCTGTCGCGGTCGGAGAACCGCTCCGAAGGCCTGGAAGGCGGCGCCGACGACTATCTCGGCAAGCCTTTCGAGGACCACGAACTGACCGCCCGTGTCCGCGCCCTGCTGCGCCGGTCGCGCAACCAGGTCCACAGCGCCGTCATGCTGTTCGGCGACATCGAGCTGCACGTCAAGTCGCGCACCGCCCACCGCCAGGGCGTCCACCTGGCCCTGTCGCCCAAGGAATTCGAGATCCTGAAGCTGCTGATGGAGCATGCCGGCGACATCGTCACCCGCGACATGCTGCTGAAGGAGGTCTGGCACCTGAACTTCGATCCGCAGACCAATGTCATCGACGTCAATATGAGCCGCCTGCGTCACCGCCTGGAGGACGACTTCGCTACACCCTGCCTGGAAACCGTGCGTGGCGCGGGCTTCCGTCTGATCGCACCCACAGTAAAAGAGTTAATGCCTTGAGTAGAGTTGCCTTCCCGTCCGCGCGCACGCGCTCCCTAGCCATGGCGATCGCACTGCGCGTCGCCCTGGCGACGGCGCTGGTGTGCACGGCGGTTTTCGTTCTTGTCTACGCCGTCCTGCAGCATCAGTCGCGCAGCGCCCTGCAGGCCACGATCGATACCGATATCGCCGGCCTGAGTGACATCTATCGTTCGGAAGGTCCTGAGGGCCTAAGCCAGCGCCTGCGTGAACGGCTCGACCTGGCGCCCACCGCCGGCGAGCGTCCCGTCTATATTGTCGTGGACAGCCAGGGCCGCGCCCTGGTCGGTGACTCCGCCCAGTGGCCGAAGCTCGACCCGGCTGTCTCCGAGGTCGGGGTCATCGAAGCCGGCGGCGAAAAGATCCTGGCCCGCGTCACCCAGTTGCGCGGCGGCTTGAAGCTTATGGCCGGCCGGTCGATGGCCTTGGCGGAACAATCTCTGAGCCAGACCCGCCTGCTGTTCGTGGCCGCCCTGGTGCTGATCGTCGCCGGCGCCTTCTTCATCGGCGAGTTCGGCGCCCGGAAACTGCGCCGCCGTATCGACTCGATCAACGGCGTGTTCGATTCGCTGTACGATGGCGACTTCAAGGCCCGCACAACCGCCACCACCGGCCGTCCGGATGAGCTGGACGCCCTTTCCGGCCACGTCAATCTCACCCTGGATCGCGTCGAACGTCTGCTGAAGGCCCAGCGCGACGTCAGCGACAACATCGCCCACGAGGTCCGCACCCCGCTGACCGCCCTCAACCAGCGACTGGAAGACGCCCTGGCGCGGATCGAGGATCCCGAGGCCATCACCAGCCTGCACCAGGCCGAGGACCAGGTCCGCGGCACCCTGAGGCTGCTCGACTCGCTGCTCGACATCGCCTCAGCCGAGGCCCAGCGCGGCGACCTGCGCGCCCTGCCCGAAGTCGACCTGTCGGAACTGGCGCGCCAGCTGTGCGAACTGTACGAAGCCAGCGCCGAAGACGCCGGCCTGACCCTGACGGCGGATATCGAGGACAGCGTGGTCGTCCGCGCCGATGCCATGCAGATGTCGCGGCTGATGGTCAACCTGTTGGATAATGCGCTCAAATACGGCTCCGCCGGGACAAGCCTGCGTTTCGTCCTGCGCCAGGGGCCGGTCATCACGGTCGAGGATGAGGGCCAGGGCGTGCCGGACGCCGACAAGGGCCGCATCTTCGACCGCTATCACCGCGCCCATACCTCGATGGCCAAGGGCCATGGTCTGGGCCTGGCTTTGGTCGCCGCTATCGCCGGCCGGCACAATCTTTCGGTCAGGGTTGAAGACAGCCACCCTGATAAGGTACACAAGGGGGCAAGGTTCATCGTATCGCCGGAGAGCGGGGCTTGACCAAGGGGCATCTCATTCTGACAGCGTTGACCGCGGCCGTGCTGACGGCCTGCGCTTCCGTGCCCGGAACAGCGGACGGACTGGCTGATGGCCGCGATAGCCGGCTGGCGGAAAGCGATCGCGACCGGCTACGCGGTGACGCCGACACGGTAGCCGATATATTACAGCGCGGATTTGCCGCCGAGGCGCGCGGCGATGCCGACGCCCTTCAGGCCCAGGCCCAGGCACTGGCCCTGATGGGGGCGAAGCCGGAGGACGGCGCACCCGACCTGGCGCGGCAGTGGGCGACGACGGCCAAGACCCTTGGGGCTCGCCCGTCGACGGCTGTGGCCTTCCGCGGCCGGACGCTGGGGCCGGGCTACCGTTCGGGCAAGGTGACGGCCAATGGCGCCTTCCGCACCCGCCAGACCTACAATGCCGGCCAGCGCGCCGAGATCGTCCTGGTGCCGGTCGATGCCGCGCCCCTGAGCCTGGAGGTCCGCGACGACGAAGGCGAACCGGTGTGCGCGGTGGCGCCGTCGACGCGCAACCTGGGCTGCCGCTGGGTGCCGGCCTTCACCGGTTCCAACGAGATCGAGGTCCGCAACGACAACTCGGTGACGGTGAACTTCTATATCGTGCTGAACTGAGCGTAATTTTTTCTGGCTGCAGTGGTTCGGCACGTCGCCGCCGGCAACCCGGCTTACACGTCGCCGTCGGTACGGCCCCAGCGGCCGGGCACAGGTCGGGGTTTCGCAGCGGACGACTTCGAAGGCAGGCCCTTCATCCAGCCCTCAATGGCGCCCGGGCGGAGATCAAACGGCGAAGGCTTGCGGCCAAAACGCGGCCACTGAAAAAGCTTCTTCGGCGCCGCGCGCAACCTGGGTGATTTTCTGTCGAATTCCGCCGGAATTTCGGGCTGGCGCAGGACGGCGCCCTTGGGGCGGCGCAGCGTTCGCCAGTTAAACCAGGACTTGCTCATTGCGTTTCCCCATCGATATCGGTTCTTACCCCATCGCGCGTCAGTGTGACCACCCGGATCGGACGCCCGACCGAGTCGGCGCGCAGCAACTCATGTTCCAGCACGGTCACCTCAACCATTTTGCGGGCAAAGGCAGCGAGTGTAGCTGCGTCGGCTGTATGCAACAGCGGGTCGAACTGCGCCCGAAAATGCGCATTATGGTGGGCCTTCGCCCGGTCCATGCCGCGTTGGAGCGCCGCTTGGCTGTCGAACAGGATATCGCGCGCCAGGGCATTGGCGACCTTCTCGCTCAGCCGCGCCGCCGACAGAGCCTTGAAGACCAGGTCCAGGACCTCGTCGCGACATTCCCGCATGGCAAGCGCTTCGAAGGTCGGACGCGCGCCCGACAACATCGCCGTGCCCAGCTGAGCCTGGGCGAAGGTCTTGATGAACATCCTCTGCCCGGCGCCGGCGTCGACGCGGTCGGTGATGGCGTATTTCAGCCGGCCGGCGAACGCGCCGGCAATGTCCATGGCCAGCAGCGAAGGGGTAATGGCGCCCGCGCCAAATCCAGCCAGGATGAGCTGAGAATCCGAGCTGAACTCCGGAATCCATTCCACCAGGATCGATTGCGACGCCAGTTCGGCCAGCGCCGGCACTATGGCTTCCGGCACCTCAACCCCCTGGAACACGTAGCCCAGGGCGTTTTCCAGCGCATCGGGCAGATGCTCGGCGACGAAACTCATCAACCGGGGCGTCGGCGCGATGGCGTCCCGCGCGATGGGCTCGGACGCTTCGGCGCCGGCATCATCGGCATCCGGAGCGATAAAGAGGACGTCGTGGCGCAGCTGGCCAAGAGCCGCCGAAGCCAGGCCTTCGCCGAACTCGACCTCGAAATCGCGTGAAAGCTGGGCAGCCTTTCGCCAATAGTCTATGACGAAGCCGAAAATATATTCATTGAAGCTGTCCAGCTCGTGGCCGTCCCTGCCCTCCATGCCGGACAAGGCATCGAAATCGGCCAGGAAAGTGACCAAACGGTCGCGGTATTCGTCAAAAGGCAGTGGCGTCTCGCCGCAATGAACACCGAACCGTTCGAGCACCAGCGTCCACGGCACACCGACAAAGAGCGCATTGTCGTTGGTCATTGCAGCGACGGGCGCCTTGGCGCTGACGATACTTATCTTGCGGGCGACGGGTTGCGACACACGGCCGCCACGGCGCCGGCCCAGGGTAACCATGCTGTCGGCGCCAAGCGCGACCCCGTGCAGGTTCATCAACGCCACTTCGCTGGTCACTATTTACCCCCGTCTACACCCTGTCTCCGCCGCCCGTCATGGCTCGCGCGCCGGAACAAAGCCGTTAACCATTGAAGCCGCAAAAGGCGGGGCTTGGCAAGGTGAAACTGCCAGACCATCCGTCACACCGAGAGCGCGAATTGGTTTCTTCCGGATCGAGATGCGCTCTGACATACGAATGACCATGGAGGGCCTCCCGTGGGAAACGTGATGATGACGGCCAAACAGGGTATTCCCAAATCGCCAGAAGGTTGGAGCCTGTCGCCAAAACGGCTAAGTTCGCACGGCGCCTAAGCGACAACCTGCGCGACCATCCGACGTCCGGCGACCGATTCCTGCTGTTTCAGGAATAAAAAAAATCGCGATTTGGACGTCATATTTCTGGTTGCGTCGCAATAAATCAGACAAATTAATTTATTTAAATATAATAATGTTTCCATATTTGGAATCAAATTGGCCTCATTTGTCATACTTAAAAAATACCTTTCAAAATCAAGGCATTGTGTGACTTAAATGCGTATGTGGGCGCATTTGTATGATCACCTCCAGCTTGTCTCTGGCCTTTGTCATACAATATGATAGCGTTACCAGCGAACGCAGACCCCCGGTTGTTCAGGTACGCATGCACCTTGATAACCTGGAGAGTATTGCGTCGTGTTGGGAGAGGATATCTACGGGCGTAACCGCGAAAGCGGCTTTTTTTGGCTTCATTAGCCATTTTCACATTTGAACATCATTTCACATGCGAGCCCGTCGCAATCCGAACTCCCTTTGAGAAGCTAGTTGTCCGTCCGCGTAACCCGAGCGCGGATCATTCAGGGAGACATGTATGAAAAAAACCAGATTTACCCGGCTGAAGCTCGGCGCCTCCGCCCTGGCCCTGACGCTGATGGGCGGCCTCGCCGTCAGCGTTCCGGCCATGGCCCAGGACGCCCCTGCTGCCCCCGCCGCCGATGATGGCGGCGTCGTCGTCGTCACCGGTCTGCGCGGCCAGTTGAAGTCCGCCCAGAAGCTCAAGAAGGACTCCGACGTCGTCCAGGACTCGATCACGGCCGTCGACATCGGTGCCCTGCCCGACCGTTCGGTCTCCGAAGCCCTGCAGCGCATCTCCGGCCTGACCATCCAGCGCACCAACGAAAACCGCGACCCGGGCCGGATCGCGGCCGAAGGCGGCGCCGTCCAGATCCGTGGCCTGAGCTGGGTCCGTTCGGAAACCAACGGCCGCGACATCTTCTCGGCCAAGAACGGCCGCGGCCTGAGCTGGGAAGACGTATCGGCCGACCTGCTGGCCGGCGTCGACGTCTACAAGAACCCGTCGGCCGACCTGATCGAAGGCGGCATCGGCGGCACGGTGAACCTGCGCACCCGCTTGCCCTTCGATTCCAAGAAGCGCATCGTCGCCTTCTCGGTCGACACCAATTACGGCGATCTGCAGAAGAAGAGCCACACCTCCTATAACGGCATCTATTCCAACCAGTTCGACACCTCGGCCGGCCGGTTGGGCGTGCTGTTCAACTACTCGGTCTCCGACGTCGGCAACCGTACCGATGCCCTGAACGCGGACAAGTTCGAAACCACCCAGGTCGGCAATGCCACCCGCTACATTCCGGGCGGCCTCAGCGCCAAGGAAATCCAGTGGGAGCAGAAGCGCACGGCGGCTTACGGCGCCCTGCAGTGGCAACCGAACACCGACTGGCTGTTCACCCTGACCGCCATGGACGCCAAGGTCGACGCCAACAACATCGAATACGGCATCTTCAGCTGGGACTGGATCGGCCAGGCCAATGCGCCGGGCAACAATTTCAAGTATGACAGCGACGGCGTCTTCACCGGCGGCACCATCCCCGGCGCCCTGTACGACACCGACACCCGCTACGGCGAAGACCACAAGCGCACGACCGACGTAGCGTTCAACGCCAAATGGTGGGCCTCTGATCGCCTGTCGTTCAACTTCGACGTCCAGCACGTCAAGTCGACGGCAGAAATCCTGTCGATGACGGCCTATACCCACCACAAGGACAACCTGCCCTTCATCATCGACCTCAGCACCGACATTCCGACCATCAAGGTCACCGGTGATACTTCCAAGGCTTCGGACTACTACTGGGCCGCCGCCATGGACCATATCGAGGACAATGAAGGCGAAGAGACCGCCGTCCGCCTCGACGGCCGTTACGACTTCGACGACAGCGAGTGGCTGAAGACCTTCAAGTTCGGCGTCCGCACCACGGACAAGGACTACATCACCCGTCAGTCGGGCTGGAACTGGTCGCTGCTGTCGTATCAGTACTGGCAAGGTTCGGGCAGCGAATCGAGCCGGGTCTTCCTGGACGACGCCACCCGCGGCCCCGGCATGAACGGTGTCGTCTACCACCAGTACGACAACTTCTTCGGCGGCGACGCCCAGATTCCGGGCGCTGCCTGGATGACCGCCCCGTGGGTTGTCACCAACGGCACCGATCGTGCCTACTCGCTGCTGCGCAGCACCGAAACGCAAGGCTGGGGCTGGTCCCCGCTGCAGCCGAACTGGGACACCTACAACCCCGGCGGCGACAACATCTCGGGCGGCGTCAATCACCAGCTCGAAAAGACCGCGGCAGCCTATGGCGTCGTCTATTTCGAACATGAACTGGAAAACGGCCGCAAGCTGGACGGTAATATCGGCGTCCGCGCCGTAAAGACCGAAGCCACCGGTTTCGGCTTCGCCTTCGCGCCCCAGGTCAACAACGCCCCGCCCTGCGTCGTCGGCGGCAATGTCACCGCAGCCACCTGCCAACTGGCAGCCGACGCCGCGGCCTTCGGCGCCACGGCCATGAAGCAGCCGATCGAGGGCAAGTCGGACTACACCGACATCCTGCCCAGCCTGAACCTGCGCTTCAAGTACAATGACGAACTGCAGTTCCGCTTCGCGGTGTCCAAGGCGATCGTGCGGCCCGAACTGTACCAGACCAATGCCTACACGACCCTGGGCGTCGGCCTGACCGCCGGCACGAACAGCTACCTGGTCAACCTGTCGGGCACCGCCGGCAATCCGTCGCTGGAGCCGATCAAGGCTACCCAGTACGACGCCACCGCCGAATGGTACTTCGCCCCGACCGGCAGCCTGGTCCTGAACCTGTTCGCCAAGAACATCGAGGACTACATCTACGGCGGCAACGAAGTCATCAACTTCACCAACAACGGCAAGACCCTGCCCTTCAACGTCACCCGTTACATCAACGGCTCGGAAGGCAAGGTCAACGGCTTCGAAATCGCCTACCAGCAGTTCTACGACTTCCTGCCGGGCGCGTGGTCGGGCTTCGGTGTCCAGGCCAACTTCACCAAGATCGACTCGTCGGGCGGCCACAATCCGCTGGTCAACATCTTCGACGGCAACCAGCTGGTCCAGGCCAACCTCAGCGGCCTGCCGCTGGAAGGCATGTCGCCGACCAGCTACAACTTCGCGGTGATGTACGAAAAGTACGGCATCTCGGCGCGTCTGGCCTATAACTGGCGCGACATGTACCTGCTGACCACCTCAGGCGCCAATATCAACCGCCCGGTCTGGTCGGAAGAGTATGGCCAATGGGACGGCTCGATCTTCTACACCGTCAACGACCACTACAAGATCGGTCTGCAGGCCACCAATATCGGCCAGGCCAAGACCTACCTGCGCGTCAGCAACCTCGACAACCTGAACGTTCGCCCGCGTTATTCGTGGGTCGCGACCGACCGGCGCGTCGCCCTGGTCCTGCGCGCCAGCTTCTAAGCTGTCGTTGGAGGCGGCCGGCCCGAAGCCCGGCCGCCTCATTTTCATTCAGGCTTGAGAGTTGGTCCTCCCAACGCCTGTTGCCTCACGGACGCTCCGGACCGGTTGACGCTCCGGGGCGTCCGTGTTTTTTCATTGAACTCAGATGACCCAGCCCCTCAGAAAAATCATGGTGGTCGGCGGCGGAACCGCCGGCTGGATGTGCGCAGCCGCCCTGAGCGCCGCCGTGCCGAGGACCTGCGAGATCGTCCTGATCGAATCCGAGGACATCGGCACGATCGGCGTCGGCGAAGCCACCGTACCGGCCATCCGCTTCTTCAATGACCAGATCGGCCTGGACGAGGCCGAGATGATCCGCGCCTGCGAGGCCACCTTTAAGCTGGGCATCGACTTCCGCGGCTGGGGTCACAAGGACAACCGCTATTTCCACGGTTTCGGCGACTTCGGCGACCATCACGAAGGCATCAGCGGCTATCAGATCTGGCGCCGCCTGCGCGACCTGGGCGACGATACCCCGCTGGACGCCTACAGCCTGCCGACGCAGATGGCCTATGCCGGGAGGTTCTTTCCGCCCAATCCCGACCCGCGTTCGCCGATGCATAACTATCGCTACGCTTTTCATTTCGACGCCTCGCTTTACGCCGCCCACCTGCGCAAACACTGCGAAGCGCGCGGCGTCAAACGCATCAATGCCCGCATCGGCGAGGTCCGGCTGCGCCCCGAAGACGGCTTTATCGACGGTGTCGTCCTGGATGACGGCCGCCTTGAGACCGCCGACTTCTTCATCGACTGTTCGGGTTTCCGCGGCCTGCTGATCGAAGGCGCGCTGAAGACCGGCTATACCGACTGGTCGCACTGGCTACCGGTCGACCGCGCCTGGGCCGTGCCGACCGAACGCACGGGCTCGATCCTGCCCTATACGATCTCACAGGCCCATGAGAGCGGCTGGCAGTGGCGCATCCCGCTGCAGCACCGCACCGGCAACGGCTATGTCTATTCGTCGCGCTTTGTCGATGACGATGCGGCACGGGACATCCTGACCCGGAACCTCGATGCGCCCACCCTGAAGGATCCGTTCCAGGTCCGCTTCACCACCGGCCACCGCAACCGCTTCTGGTCGAAAAACTGCGTCTGTGTCGGCCTGGCCTCGGGCTTTATCGAACCGCTGGAATCGACCTCGATCAACTTCATCCAGAACGTCATCGTCCGCTTCCTGGAATTCTACCCGACCCTGAACCACGCGCCGGTGGTCGAGGACCAGTTCAACAGCCTGATCCTCAGCGAATATGAGCGGGTGCGCGACTTCATCATCCTGCACTACCGCCTCAACAGCCGAACCGACGGCGAGTTGTGGCGCTACTGCGCCGATATGGCCATTCCCGACGACCTGGCGGCGCGTATCGCGCTGTTTCGCTATGGCGGCCGAACCATCGAGCACGAACGCGACTCGTTCAAATCGCCGAGCTGGATCTCGATCTTCCACGGACAGGGCGTGGTGCCACAGACCTACGACCACCTGGCCGACCGCATCGACGCAGACGCGCTGAAAGCCCTGGCGGCCAAACGCCGGCGCGAGATCGCCGATATCGTCCCGCGCCTGCCCGCCCACGACCAGTTCATCGCGGCGCATTGCGCCTCCCCGGCCTTCCTGAAGCGTCAGCCGGCATGACGGCGCCGCGGACCATCGTCATTGCCGGCGGCGGCTCGGCCGGATGGATGACGGCCGCCGCCCTGTCGCGGTTCATGAAAAACTTCCCGGCCGACCGGGCGGTCAAGATCATCCTGGTCGAGTCCGATGAGATCGGCACGATCGGCGTCGGTGAGGCTTCGATCCCGCTGCTGGGAGTGTTCAACGCCCTGATCGGCGTCGAGGAACGCGACTTCATCCAACGGACCCAGGGAACCTTCAAACTGGGCATCGAGTTCCACGGCTGGACGCGTGACGGCGAATCCTATCTCCACCCGTTCGGCAATTACGGTCAGAGCCTCGACATGACCGATTTCCACCACTACTGGCTGCGCGCCCGCGCCGCCGGGTACAGCGCCCCGCTGGACGACTTCAACCTCAACACCCTGCTGGCGCGGTCGAACCGCTTTGCCCTGCGCGACGCCAATCCCGCCTCGCCGCTGTCGAGCATCGCCTATGCCTACCATTTCGACGCCGGCCTCTATGCCCGCTATCTGCGCAGCCTGGCGCAGGGTAACGGCGTCGAGCGCATCGAAGGCCGCATCGTCGAGGTGCAGCAGCATGCCGAAACCGGCTTTCTCACCGGCCTGAAACTGGCCTCGGGCCAGGTCGTCGAAGGCGACTTCTTCGTCGACTGTTCGGGCTTTCGCGGCCTGCTGATCGAAGAGACTCTCAAGGCCGGCTTCACCGACTGGACGGGCCTGCTGCCGTGCGACAGCGCGGTAGCCGTGCCCAGCGCCCGCACCGAGCCGCTTCTGCCCTATACCCGGGCGACGGCGCGCACGGCAGGATGGCAATGGCGCATTCCGCTGCAGCACCGCACCGGCAACGGCTATGTCTATGCGACCAGCCATATTTCCGACGACGAAGCCGCCGCGACCCTGCTGGCCAATCTCGATGGCCCGGCCCTGACCGATCCCCGGGTCATCCGCTTCCGCACCGGCCGCCGGACCAAGGCCTGGGTCAAGAACTGCGTCGCCATCGGCCTGTCGGCGGGCTTCCTGGAGCCGCTGGAATCGACCTCGATCCACCTGATCCAGAAGGGCGTCACCAAGCTTCTGACCTTTATGCCGTCGGGCACCTGGTCCCAGACCCTGGTCGATGAATTCAATCGCCAGACCACCTTCGACTATGAGGACGTGCGCGACTTCCTCGTGCTGCACTACAAGGCCAATTCCCGCGAAGGCCAGCCCTTCTGGGACGCCCTGCGCCACAATCCGGTCTCCGACAGCCTGCAGGCGCGCATGGACCTGTTCCGCGATTCCGGCCGCGTTCCTGTCAGCGACCATGAACTGTTCAAACTGACCAGTTGGGTCGCCGTGATGCTCAACCAAGGGATCGTTCCGCGCGACTACGATCCCATGGCCGACGCCATTCCCCTGAGCACCATCACCGGCCGGTTGGACCAGATGCGGGGCGTCCTGGCCCGCGCCGCCCTGGCGCAGCCCACCCAGGCCGAGTTCATCGCCCGCAACTGCGCCGCCTTCTGATATCGAACCTTTTCAGCGCGTTACGCACGTTCCGCATTGTCTCCTGATGCCGGAGCCGTCATTTGTGTGCAATCGGCTGCGGCGGCGGACCAGCAAGTGCTATAATCCGTCCCGGCGCGTTCCGGGATGCGCTCAAAGATATGCCGGGAGATCCGCCATGGCGTCCCATATTCCCGACGGCTACAGCGCCGTTACTCCCTGGATTGTCGGTCCCGATACCGCCGGCCTGATCGACTTTCTGCAACAGGCTTTCGGCGCGCAGGAACTCAGCCGGGTAACGGGCCGCAACGGCAGGATCGACCACGCCGAAATCCGCGTTCACGACGCCGTGGTCATGGCCTTCGACCGGCCGAAGGGCTGGCCGCCGACACCGGCCTTCATACGCCTCTATGTCGAGGACTGCGACGCCAGCTTCGCCCGCGCCATCCGCGCCGGCGGCACCATGATCAGCGGCTGCAAGGCCCTGGCGTTCGGCGACCGGGTCGGCCGCATGAAGGACCCGTTCGGCAATATCTGGTGGTTGCAGACCCATGTTGAGGACGTCACGGCCAACGATATGAAAATCCGGGGCCAGCAGCCCGAATTTGTCGAGGCCATGAAGTATATGCAGGACACCCTGGCGACGGCCCTGCGCTAGGTTTTTGCCGCTATTTCGCCACATTTGGTTAAACTTCCGGATTACAAATTCTGTAAGCACCGTTCGCGGGCTTGTAATTTTTCGGCGCGGATATATCCTGTGGATAACAAAGGGGAGACGGGATGATCCCGGAGAAACGCTGTCAAGACAGTGACTTGATGCAGATGCAACCAACTGCGTGAGGTCCGTAATGACGATGGCGCTAATCCACGGTGACTTCGCAGCGCGGTCCGATAACGGCCACGTCGGTTAAGATTTGTGACAAAATCATGGCGCATCCGTGACCATGAAAACATCAGACTACGGGCACTGGAAGGGGCTTCCTCATGATCAAAACACTCGTTGCCGCCGCGGCGGTTCTTGCCTTCGCCGCCGCGATTCCCAATACCGCGCTGGCGAGGACCGATGCCGAAAACATGCGCTGCCGCGCGGTCGGCGAAACCATGCTCAAGCTCGGCGGAACGCTGAAGGAAACCGTGGGTCTCCTGCGCGAAAACCTGACCACCCCGACCGCCGAAGACACGGAAACTCTCAATCAGATGGACGAACTGGCGGCTTCGACCAAGTCGGTCGGCGAGGCGCTGGCCGAAATCTACAAGGCGGCGCCCACCCCGACCGAGGCCCTGATGGACGAACTGAACAACACCGGCATGGACGACCTGATCAAACAAGCCGAAGCCTGCGTCGACGCCTGATTGGCAAAACGCTCCCAGTCCTGTGGACCCGCCGGCGCGCCGGCGGGTTTTTCGCGTCCGTCCCTTGTTTGACATCCTTGACTCACGCCCCGGCGCAGTTCTAACGTTAGTACAACAGCCGCAGGAGTATGGGTATGGAACTGAAGGTCACCAAGATCGGCAACTCGTTGGGGATCATCATGCCCAAGGAGGTGCTCACCCGGCTAAAGCTCGACAAGGGCGACAGCATCTTCATCACCGCCACGCCGGACGGCTACCGACTGCTGCCCTACGATCCCGGGTTTGCCGAACAGATGAACACCGCGCGCGACCTGATGCGCAAACGCCGCAACGTCGTCAACGAACTGAACAAGTAAGATGCCGTTCCAGTTGATCAGGGACGGCGTCATCCAGGCCGTCCACGACGAGATCTGCGCCCAGCACGGCGGCCGTACCGGGCTGCGCGAAGTCAGCATGATGAAGATGCTGTACGCCCGTACCCACGTCCTGAACCAGAGTTCGGCCACCGACCTGGCCTCGCTGGCGGCCTGCTACGGCTACGGCCTGGCCCACGATCAGCTCTTTCATTCGGCCAACCTGCCGACGGCCCTGGTGATCATCGAACTGTTCCTGACCCAGAACGGCTACCGGCTGAACGCCGACGATACGGCCTGTTTCCTGGGGCTGATGGTCGTCGCGCAGGGCGAATTGAGCGCCGAGGCCTTTGCGTCGTGGATCCGCAGCCACATCGTGCCGGTGTAGCTACTCGCCCAGACCTACTCGCCCTTAAACGTGTCGATCATGTCGATCGACTCGGCGATGATCGCGCGCATGGCCTTCTCGGCCACCTCTGGCTGAGCATTCTCTATCGCGATCAGCACCGCCTCATGGGCCGGCAGGCTGGCCGTATGGCCGGCGATGCGATTGGTGAGACCGATCGAAATGGTCAGCGCCGTATGGATCAGCTCTTTCAGCTGGATGATGAAGGGATTGCCCGACGCCTTCAGGATAGCGACGTGGAAGTCAATGTCGGCCGCCAGGGCCAGGTCGTGATGGCTGGCCTCGTCGCGCATGGCATTGAACGCCGTCCGCATGGCCTTCAGATCGGCCTTGGTCGCGCGCCGGGCGGCCAGGGACGCGGCGATCGGCTCGATGGCCAGGCGCACCTCGGTCAGTTCGCGGTAAATCTTGTTGGTATAGGGCCGCTCGGTCATCCAGCGCGTGACGTCAGGATCGAGCAGGTTCCAGTTCGACACCGCCTCGACGCGTGTCCCCTGGCGCGGCCGCGATGACAGCAGCCCCTTGGCGGTCAGCATCTTGACGGCTTCGCGGGCGACGGTGCGGCTGGCGCCAAAGCGGACACACAGCTCCGCCTCGGTCGGAAAGCCGCTGTCCTCAAATTCGCCGACGACGATGGCTTGCCCCAACGTTTCCAGCAAACCATAGGTCAGGCTGACGCCTGGCATGTGTCGCATGATCTCTCCCCATTCCCGCGCTTTGGCGCGCGGTGTTTCGTGTCGCTATACCCTTAATTTAATTGAAAATTTTTCAATTGTCACAACAAAAAATGCAACCCTCTCAGGCACGGGGCAAGTGCTTGATTTTGTTATGATAGCGCTAACAAAACCTTGGTGTCTATCCACATGAATTCCGTCGCGGCGGCATCGCCAGACGCCGCGACTCAGCCCTATCAATGGGCTCAGTCACCCACCCAGCGGATGCGTTCCATGTCCAGTTCCCAGAGTCCTTCTTTGGCAGATCAACTTCCGTCCGCCGACCAGCCCGACCTGTTCGAACGTCCGTTGGCCGACGCGTCGGAAGGTGGCGTGACCGAGCCGGCGGCGCCGGTCCGCGCGGACGGCTGGCGCAACCCGGCCCTCCCCCCGGCCTATCGCTACGGCGACCGCGCCGGCTATCCGCAGCCGCACTATCAGGCATCGCGCTCAGGCGCCTATGGCCCTTACGGCGCCAACCGCCCCGGCTATCCGAAGGTGTATAGCTAAAGTCCGAAAAAACTGCGAAGCGGCGGTTTCCAGTTGCCGAGACATCTTGCGGCCCGAATCCACCACCTACACCGACAATCCTGAAACATAGTTTCACCTTCGTCACTCAGTAACAATCCCGAAGTTTTGCCGTCTCATTGCCGTCAAGGCGATCCGTACAACTGACGCCACAACGCCTCAGTTGCAGGATCCTCCATGCGCAGACACGCCCTTCTCGCCGCGACCGGCCTTGGCCTCGTCCTGGCCACGCCCAGCCTCGCGGCGACCTCGATCTCCACCGCCACCACGGCCCCCGTTAAAACCAGCACCACCGGCGACACCACCGTAACCCCCGACGGTTCCATCACCCTGACCGAAGGCAGCGCGATCACGCTCGACAGCGACAATGTCCTCGATTTCGCCGGCACGATCGACATGACCGACGGCGCGTCGAACAGCACAGGCATCCTGATCACCGACGTCCCTGGCCGTACCCAGGCCGTGACAATCGACGGCGACATTTCGGTCACCGACGATTTCGACGCCGAGGACACCACCGACGACGACGTCACCGATGCGCCGTTCGCGGAAGGCACCGGCCGCTACGGCATCCGCTCGACAGGCACGTCGCCCTTCACCGGCGACGTCACCATCTCCGACACCAGTTCCATCACCGTCGAGGGCAACCAGTCGTATGGCATCCGCTTCGAAAACGCCATCGACGGCGATTTCAGCTTCGACGGCGCCGTGTCCGTCATAGGCGACCAGACGACCGGCATAGCGCTCGACCGGGCGGTCAGCGGCGACGTCTATCTCAGCGGATCGGTCGGCGCCTACGGCAGGGACAGTTCCGCCGTCACGCTGAACGGCGACATCGGCGGCGCGCTGATCCTGGACGGCAATTTTACCGGCTCGGCCTATTCCCTCACCTATCGACCGGACCAGGACATCTTGGACGGCCTGGATCCCGAGCTCAACCTGCTGCAGTCCGGGCCGCTGATCAGCGTGTCGGGCAATGTCGCCAACGGCATCCTGTTCGGCGCCGCTCCGGGCAGCGAGGATGACGACAACACCGATGAGGACGGCGACGGCCTGACCGATTCAGAGCAGTCCACCGCCGCTCTGGTCCTGTATGGCGGCGCCCCGGCCTTCCGCCTGGGCTCGGCCGACAAGGCTATCACCATCGGGGGCGTGACCTATGCCGATACCGCCATCGACCCGCCCGCCGTCAACTATGGCCTGCTGATCCGCGGCTCGATCGCCACCTACGGTATATTCGACGGCGTCGACACCCGGGCGGTCCAGATCGGCGGTATGGGCCACGCCGTGTCCATCGAAAACGGCGTCTCGGTCGACGGCAGCCTGACCAGCTATGCCTACGCCGCCGACGGTACCGCCCTGTCGTTCGAATCCGGGGCCTCGACACCACGCCTGGACATCGGCGGTTCGATCATCGGCTCCACGACGACGGTCACGACGTCCGAGGAGGTCGACGGCGAAGACGTGTACACGACCATAGGCGGCGGCAAGACGGGCAAGGCCATAGCCATCGCCTCGGGTGCCGACCTGCCGGTCATCACTATCAGCGAGACGGCGGCGGTAACCGCAACCGCAACGGGGTCGACGGCCAATGCGACGGTTATCGAAGACCGCTCCAACACCCTGACCCGCATCGACAACAGCGGCAGCATTGCCGCCAGCATCACCGCCACCGACGACGATGGCGACGGTACGGCGGACACGATTACCGGATTGGCCACGGCGATCGACGCCCGGTACAATACGGTCGGCCTGACCCTGACCCAGACCGACAACGCCCCCGACGACGACGACATTGCCGCCCCCTATATCCAGGGCCGGATTCTGCTGGGGTCGGGCCATGACATCATCACCTCGTCGGGCGGCAGCATACTCGGCGATATCGATTTTGGTCAGGGCACCGGCAACTTCTCCCTAAGCGACGAAGCCGCCTATGCCGGTAACCTGACCTCGTCAGGCGACATCGCCCTCGCCCTGACCGGAGGCAGCGCCGCCATCCTATATTCCGGGACCCATGCAAACCTGAGCAGCCTGCATGTCGACGGCGACAGCATACTGAGTCTTAGCCTGGACACCGACAATCCATCGGTGGCGCCCCTGGTCAACAGCGGCGCGTCGGTGTTCGACGACGGCGCCACCCTGAATCTGAGCCTGGATGAGCTGATCACCACGCCGATGTCGTTCAGCCTCCTGACCTCGGCCAGCATCGACCTCGGCGATATCGAGGCCTCGACCCGCGACGGCTATGTGCCCTACCTCTATCATGCCGATCTGGAACTGAACGATACGGCAACCGAACTGTCGGCCAATTTCCGCCTCAAGACCCAGGCCGAGGCCGGCTATTCCGACAACCAGTACGCCGCCCTGATGCCGGTGCTGACGGCATTGGGCGAAGATACGGGCGCCCAGGCCACCCTGCTGAGCGAAACCACCAAGGCCGGCTTCGATCAGGTCTACAACCAGTACCTGCCTGACTATTCCGGCGAGAACCTGCTCAGCTTGTCGCTGGGCAGCCAGTCGGTCAACCGGTCCTTAAGCGCCCTCACCGTCATTCCGGATAATGACGGCGGCCAGTACTGGCTGCAGCAGTTCGGCTACAGCACCAGCCGCGACAGCGGCGACACGGCCGGCTTCAAGGCCACCACCATCAACTTTGCCGGTGGCCGCGAACGCGAACTGTACGGCAACCAGATGGTCGGGGTCTATCTGTCCCTGACCGCATCGACCCCGGCGGATTCCTACGCCATCTATAACGAGGCCGGCGCGGCTTCGGACCTGACCCTGGGCGGCTACTGGCGGCTGCGCCTGGGGGCCATGAAGGCCTGGGCCCATGCCGGCGCCGGCTACGTCCAGCTCGAAAGTACCCGCAACCTGCTGAGCACCTATGTGGTCCATACCTCGAAGGCGCGCTGGACCGGCTGGTCGCAGAGCGCCGGCGCCGGGGTCAGTTACGGCATCAAGGCCGGCCGGCTGGTCTTCACCCCGGAATGGCTGGTCGACTATTACGGCCTGAGCGAAAACGGCCGCACCGAAAGCGGCGGCGGCGGCAGTTTCGACCTCACCATCGGCGCGCGTGACGGCCACCTGCTCAGCACCACGGCGCAACTGCGCGCCGGCTTCGGCAGCGGCATGTTCCGGCCGGAAATCTGGTTGGGCTATCGTCAGAACATCAGCGCCACCCTGTCCGACACGGTGGCCAATTTCAATGGCGGCGACAGTTTCGCGTTGAGCAGCGGTAATCTGGAAGGCGGCGGTCCAGTAGCCGGGTTCCGGATCTCGCACGATGGCGACTACAGCCATATCGGCATCGAAGCCCAGTATGAAAAGCTGGAAGCCTACGACAACGCCTCGATCGCGCTGCGGACACGGTTCCAGTTCTGAAAACGCGGTTCGGCGGGCTTTCTGCCCGCCGGCTTGGTTTAGGCGGCGACGGAGGTGGTCGTCGTCGTGGCTGTCTCGGTTGATGCCGCCGTGCCGGAATAGGCTTCCAGTGCCGTCATCAGTTCCTGCATCAGCACCGCCAGCTTGGCCGACGAGTCCGTGCTGTCGCTTTCGGACGCCGTCGCCTCCGGCGGCGCACTGCCGGGCGGGGGAGCCTTGCCGGGACCACGGGTCTCGTCGAAGGCCGTCTTTTCCTGCGCCGTTACCGTGCCGTCGCCGTCCTCATCCATCTCCGAGAACAGGGCATCGGCCTTTTCGGTGGTCTCGTCGGCATGCCGGGTCTGACCGAAGGCCTGCATTTCGGTCTGGCTGATGCCACCGTCGCCGTCGGTATCGATGTCCTCGAAGGCCGGCGGCGTGAAGCCCTGACCTTGCGCCTGCTGGACGCCGACCAGGCCGGCCAGGGTCTCGTCCGACATGGACATCCCCTCGGACGGCGGCGGCCCCGACGGCGGTGGCCCCTTGGGACCCGACGGCGCCTCACCGGCGCCACTCTGCGACTGCGTTTGCCGGAACGACGACGTCGCTCCCATACCGCTGGTCGCCCATTGATTGGTATTGATATTCATAACCACATCCTCATGACGATTAGCCCGCCCGGGCCTGAGGATTGGCACCACACCTTAACATATTGTTATATTTACACTTATTTCAAAATAGACACAAAATGTCCGCCCTGACGTACACATGTACAGGCAAAAAAAACGGCCCTGTTACCAGGGCCGCTTCAGGTTTACCGCAGGCAGGAATTTACCAGACGATGTGGGCCAGAACGTCGGCCTGGGTCGCGCTCAGCACCGTGATGATGTTGCCGCCGCCCAGGTTGATCACGACATTGGCGCCGCTCTGGCTGACCAGGCTGGTGTTGGTAACACCGGCCGTATAGGCGTTGATGTTGACGGTGTCGTTCTGGGCCGCCGAGAAGTCGGTGACCGTGTCGGCGCCGCTGGCGGTTTCGAACAGGAACAGGTCGCTGCCCAGCCCGCCGGTGAGGTTGTCAGCCCCGCCCTTGCCGTTCAGCGTGTTGTTGCCGTCATTGCCGGTCAGGCTGTTGGTCAGCGAATTGCCGGTGGCGTTGACATTGGCTGAACCCGTCAGGATGATGGCTTCGGCATAGCGGCCAGCCAGCGAATAGGTCACCGTCGAATAGATGGTGTCCGTGCCCTCGCCCGCCAGTTCCACCACGTTATCGCCGGTATTCTGGACATAGTAGGTATCGTTGCCCAGGCCGCCGGCCAGGGTATTGGTGTTGGTATTGCCGGTCAGGACGTTGTTGAGCCCGTTGCCCGTGCCGCTGATGGCGAAGGACCCCATCAGGGTCAGGTTTTCGACTTCGGCGGCCAGGGTGTAGGTCGTCCAGGCCTCGACCAGGTCGGCGCCGCCGCCGGCCAGTTCGGTGATTGCATCACCGGCATCGTCGACGACATAGGTGTCGCCGCCAGTGCCGCCGATCAGGTTGTCAGCGCTGGCACCACCGTCGAGACGGTCATTGCCGCTCCCGCCATCCAGCGTATTAACCGCGCTGTTGCCGGTCAGGACGTTAGCGAGGCCATTGCCGGTGCCGTTAATGGCTGCTGCATCCACCAGCGTCAGGTTTTCGACCTGCTTACCGGCCAAGCTATAGGTCACCGACGAGAAGATGCTGTCGGTGCCGCCACCGACGGCTTCGGAGACATTATCGCCGACATTCTGGATATAGAAGCTGTCGTTACCTGCGCCGCCCGTCAGCAGATTGTCGCCCGCATTGCCGTAGAGCTTGTTGTCCAAGGCGTTGCCGGTGCCGTTGATATTGGCAGCGCCCGTCAGTTCCAGGACCTCCAGTTCCGCCCCAAGCGTCGCCGTAATGGCCGAACGCACGGTGTCGGTGCCTTCGCCGGCAGCCTCGGTCAGCGTATCGCCGGCACCGTAAACATAGGTGTCATCGCCGGTGCCGCCGATCAGCGTATCCGCGCCACCGGCGCCGCCATCGAGGTAGTCATTGCCGCCAAGGGCCGTCAGGGTATTGTTGCCGCTGTTGCCGATGAGGGTCTGGCCCAGGCTGTTGCCCGTGCCGTTGATATTGGCACTACCGGTCAGCAGCAGACTTTCGATATAACGCCCGGAGAGGCTGTAGGTAACCGACGAATAGATAGTGTCCTCGGTCCCTTCGCCATTGGCTTCGATGACACTGTCGCCGGCATCGTCGACATAGTAGGTGTCGTTGCCGGTATTTCCGGTCAGGGTATCCGCCCCTGCCCCGCCGTCCAGGACGTCGTGGCCGGCGCCGCCGACAATGGCGTTCGTGCCCGCATTGCCCACGATGATATTGGCCAGGCCGTTGCCGGTACCATTGATATTGGCCACGCCGGTCAGGTTGAGGTTCTCGGCATAGCTGCCGGCCAGCGACCAGGTTATCGCTGCGTTGACGGTATCCGTGCCCTCGCCATTGGCCTCGACGACGCTGTCGCCCGTCTGAACGTAGTAGGTGTCGTCGCCCAGCCCGCCGGCCAGGGCGTTGTTGCCGGTATTGCCGGTGATGACATTGCCCAGGGCGTTGCCGGTGCCGTTGATATTGCCGGTGCCGGTCAGGGTCAGGTTCTCGACCTCGGCCGACAGGGTATAGGTCGCGCCGGCTTCGACCACGTCGATGCCCTCGCCGGCATTTTCAACCACCGTATCGCCGATGGCGTTGACGACATAGGTGTCGTTACCGGCCCCGCCGTAGAAGGTGTCGTTGCCTGCCCCGCCATCCAGGTTGTTGTTGCCGATGTTGCCGTACAGGGTGTTGGCCAGGCCGTTGCCGGTGCCGCTGAGATTGGCGACGCCCAGCAGCGCCAAGGCTTCGACCGACGTGCCGGCCAGGGAATAGGTCGCCGTCGAATAGACCAGGTCATTACCCTCGCCGCTGGCTTCGGTCACCACATCGGCGCCGGCATTGACGACATAGGTATCATCGCCCAGTCCGCCGACCAGGGTATCCAGCCCGCCCAGGCCGTCCAGCCAGTCATTACCGTCGCCGGTGGCGATCCGGTTGGCCACATTGGTGCCGGAAACCGTGTCATTGCCAGCACCAGTCACCGCGTTTTCGAAGTTGATGTAGGATTCCGGGCTATAGTTGGTGACACCGGTGATCATGTCGAGCACGTAATTGCCGCTCCACAGGGTCGTGTCGATGGTGTCGGTGCCGCTGCCGCCGTCCAGGGTTTCGCTGGGCCCCAGACCGGCATACATATAGTCGCCGCCCGTACCCCCGGTGTAGGTGCCCGAACCCGATGAGGTGATGACGTCATTGCCGGCGCCGCCATCGACGGAATCGGTACCATTGGAAAGCTCGCCGGCATTGATAGTGTCGTTGCCGTTGCCACCATTGATCGTGTCGTTGCCGGCTATGCCCATGATATAGTCGTTGCCGCCATTGCCTTCGATCCAGTTGGCACCGTCGGTGCCCCCGATGGTTTCAGCGGCACCCTGGCCGAGGTAGTTCTCAAAATTGAGAAGTGTAAGGGTGCCGCTGCCGTCAGTGTAGGTTCCCAGCGTCAGATCGAAGGAAATAGGCGGAATCCCTCCGGTAATATAGGCAAAGTCCAGTGTATCGACGTCGGCGCCAGCGTCGATATAGCTGCTATAGCTGAAAATGCCGGTGACCGTATCGTTGCCATCGCCGCCGTACCAGTTGGCTGTACCGTTGGCGCTGCTGTGAAGAAAATCATTGCCGGCGCCACCAAAGATGGTGTCCGCGCCGCCATTGCCATCGATATCGTCATTGCCGGACCCGGCATCGACAATATTACCCGCCACGGTTCCGACCAGGGTGTCATTGCCCGAACCGGTGTAGAGGTTTTCGAAGTTGATATAGGACTCGGTGACAAAGTTGGTCACACCCGTGACGAGATTGATGGCGTAATCGAACGTCACCACAGCCGACAGCAGGTCGATGCCGTCGCCGCCGTCCAGAAGCTCCGGATAGCCATTACCGACCGCCAGGGTGTCGTCGCCGATCCCACCGTAATACTCACCATAGCCCGAGGACTGGATCGAGTCGTTGCCGGCGCCGCCCAGGATCGTGTCGGTCCCGCCGTTGCCAATGATGGTATCATTGCCGGCGCCGCCGGTGATCGAGTTCGCCCCGCCCGTGCCGGTCAGGCTGTCATTACCCAGGCCGCTGTTGAGGTTTTCAAAATTGACGAAGGACTCCGTCGCGAAATTGGTGACGCCGGTCACCATATTGATGACGTAGTCGAAGGTCGCCGTAGAGGCTTCTAGAAGGTCGATGCCGTCATTGCCGTCCAGGGTTTCGGGAAAGCCGTTGGCGATCCACACCGTGTCGTTGCCCGTTCCGCCACTGAAGATGCCGAATCCGGTCGAATAGACGACGTCGTCCCCGGCCCCGCCGTTGATCGTATCGGTGCCGCCGCCGCCTATCAGGACGTTATTGTAGTCATTGCCGTTGATGATGTTGTTCAGGCTGTTTCCCGTTCCGTTTATGGCGCCAAAGCCGAACAGGTTCAGGTTTTCCACGTTGGCGCCCAGAGTGTAGCTGACCTCAGCCCAGACCAGATCCGTGCCGCTGTCCGCCGCTTCCGTAACGACGTCGCCGGCATCCCTGACGACATAGCTGTCATTCCCGGTTGAACCCGACAGCGTGTCGTTGCCGAGGTAGCCCTCCAAGTAGTCATTTCCATCTTCGCCGTACAGCGCGTCATTACCTAATCCGCCGTCGAGCGTGTCGTTGCCGGTGTAGCCCAACAGATAATCATCGCCGCCCTCGCCGTAGCCAACGTCATTGTCCGTCCAGCCGTCGAGCGTATCGTTGCCCACGTCGCCGTACATGGTGTCGTTGCCGGTCGAGGCCGAGAGATAGTCGTTACCGCCATTTCCATCGAGCGTGTTGCCGGCCTGGTTACCATAGATGGTGTCGTTCCCCGAACCGCCATTGGCATTCTCGATCAGCGACCGCGTATCGTTGTTGTACAGCAGGGCGTTGGCAATATTCCCTGGCCCGGCGACATTGACGCCGCCGTCCAGCGGACGCAGGTCCACCAGTTGCGCCGTATTCATCGTCGACCACGCGCCGGCCCCCAGGTTGATGCTTTGGTTGCCGGTAAAATTGCTGAAGTCATAGGTGTCGATACCGTTACCGTCCCAGATGGTCCGGAAGATCTTGCCCAGGCCGGCGTTGAGCGTCGGCGTACCCTGGCCGACGCCGTTGACGAACATCTCGCCCGTGGTCGAGCTGAAGGTATAGGTGGTGTTGCCGGAATTATAGCCGAACCAGGCGCCATAGAGGTATTGCAGCGCCGCGATGTCGTTCTGCATGTAGGTCTGGGGCTGGTTGAACTGGTCGCCCTGGAAGTCCGAGGCATACCCCGAGGCCGAGCGATAGGTCATCAGCGAATAGGCCCAGCTATCGTGGGCAGCATCCAGCGCGGCCGAGCCGTAGCGCGGCCCGGGGCCGTCGACATAGCCGCCCGGCGACAGGTCGAAGCTGGTGTAGTCCGAATGGCCGTGCTTGAGACCCAGGGCGTGGCCGATCTCGTGCATGATGGTGGCCTGGCCCCAGTTGCCGATCTGCGGCGTCAGGTAGAAGGGCTGGCCGGTCTGGCCGAACCAGACGTCACCGTCCCAGCTGTCGGAACCGGGGAAATTGCCTTCGGCCGAGCCCAGCGACGAATCCGTTGTCTGCGAGAAACGCAGATTGGCGTGGACGGTGTTGCTCTCGGCCACCTCGGTGAAGCTGAGCAGGGTGTAGCCATAGATCAGACCCAGGGCATAGCGCACGGCTGTCTGCTGAGCGGCGTTGAACACGACGTGGTTGGTCAGGTAACCGCTGTCGTAGTAGGGCGTTTGGTAGAAGGACCCCGAGGTCGGGAAGCTGAAGGTCAGGCTGGTGCTGGTCCACTTCGACCCGATCAGAACGGCGTCGATATCCTGGTTGCCGCTGAACTCGTAGCGGCCCTGGCCGGAGTCGTAATACTGGCTGATGCGCTGGGTCTGGCCGGCCCCGGAAGATCCGTTGACGCCACCGCCGCCGGAACCGGCCCCGGACATATGGCCGGTGTAGCCCGCGCCGGTATAGGTGCTACCGGTGTAGTCGCCCGAGTGGCTCGCGCCCTCCGCAGGCGTCGAAGCCGCCGCCGCGCCGCGGCCAATATAGGTGTCCGCCGGACCTGCCCCCAGCCCCGCCGCCAGGCCATCACTGGCCAGTTTCGGCGCGGTCAGCGCAAAATTGGCAGCTTCGGGCGCGGCCAGGGCCGGCGTCGCCGATGCCGATACAGCCAGGGCCGAAGCCGATGAGTTGAGGCCGGAAGCCTGACCGGCTCCGTCGAAATCCAAACCAAAACGAACGCGCATGGGAGCACCCTTGGGGAAATGTGAAAATGACAATACGGACACCTTTACGACCGGACGCGCACCGTTACGGCGCTGCCAACGTCAGACAGTCGGAAAGGAAACAGGGACGGAAACGGAAACCCTTCTTCGATCGCGTTCGATCAAAGGACTCCCGGAACAGATTTACGCTACGGCAAACACGCCCCCGTCACACTCCTACACCTGTTGCGGTGCACAGCGGAAGACCGTTTTCTTGTGAAACTTTTATGAATCTCGGTTAACCACGGCACTGCCGTTGATTTTTCAACGAAAAATCGAACGAAAGGCACGCCCGGTAAAGCATTTGTTACCGCGTTGAAATGACATTTTTTCGCCCGGCCTGTGTAGCGGTAACTGGTACAATTTGCCCGCATAACCGCCTTGCGCATTTCGGATAAAAAAAGGGCTTTGCGGCACCACCGCAAAGCCCCAGGTCTCTATCGAACCAACTTAGATTACCAAATGATCTGCGCCTCAACATTGGCTTCCAGCGCGGTCACAATCGTGATGATGTTGCCGCCGCCAAAGTTGATAACCACATCGGCACCATTCTGCACCACCAGCGCGTTGTTGACGACACCACCTGTGTAGGCATTCAGGTTGATTTTGTCGCCTTGGGCGAAGCTGAAGTCCAGGATCTGGTCGGCGCCACTGCCGGTCTCGAACAGGAAGGTATCCACACCCAGGCCGCCGGCGAGGTTGTCGGCTCCGCCCTTGCCGTTGATCGTGTTGTTGCCGTCATTGCCGCTCAGATTATTCGCCAGGCTGTTACCCGTGGCATTGATATTGGCGGCCCCGGTTAGCAGGATGCTCTCAGCGTAGCGGCCGCTCAGGCTGTAGCTGACGGTCGAGTAGATGAAGTCCGTCCCTGCCCCGCCGGCTTCGACCACGTTGTCGCCTGCGTTCTGGACGTAGTAGGTGTCGTTGCCCAGGCCACCCGCGAGGATATTGTTGCCGGCATTGCCCGACAACACGTTGTTGAGGTCGTTACCCGTACCGTTGATTGCGGCGGCTCCGGCCAGGAACAGGTTCTCAACATTGACGCCCAGCGTATAGGTCACTGACGACTCGACGAGATCCAGCCCGCCACCTGCACCTTCGGTGACCACATCCGTCGCGTCTTCGACCAGATAGGTGTCGTTGCCGGTACCACCGATCATGGTGTCGGCACCTGCGCGTCCCTCCAGCCGGTCATGACCGCTGCCACCGTCGAGCGTGTTGGCGGCAGCGTTACCGACCAGGATATTCGCCAGGCCGTTACCCGTACCATTGACGGCCGCAGCCCCTTCCAGGGTCAGGTTTTCGACCTGCTTGCCGGCCAGGCTGTAGGTCAAGGCTGTGAAGATGGTATCAATACCTTCACCCGCCGCTTCGGTCACAACATCGCTGGCGACATTGACGTAATAACTGTCGTCGCCCAGGCCACCGACCATGGTATCGCTGCCCGCCGCGCCGTCCAACACGTTGCTGCCGGTATTGCCGTTCAGCGTATTGCCCAGACCGTTGCCGGTGCCGTTGATATTGGCTGCACCCAGCAGGGTCAGGGTTTCAATCACCTGCCCGGCCAGGGAGAAGGTAACCCAGGACTGCACCACGTCATTGCCGTTGCCGGCCGTTTCGACCACGGAGTCGCCAGTGTTGTCGACAACATAGGTGTCGTCGCCGGCCCCGCCGCGCATAAGGTCGGTACCGTTGCTGCCGTCGATCCAGTTGGCGCCGGCCGTGCCATCAATCGTGTCGTTGCCGACGCCGGTGATGATGTTCTCCATGTTCAGGAAGGATTCACCGGCGAAGTTGGTCGCGCCCGTCGCCAGGTTGACCAAATAGTCGAAGGTGTAAAGCGTGGTGTTCAGCGTGTCGGTGCCGGCCCCACCGTCGATGCTTTCCGGGAAGCCCAGCACGGCATAGATGTAATCGTCACCGTTGCCGCCGTTGACCGTGTCCTGGCCGCCGCCAGCATTGATGGTGTCGTTGCCGTCACCGCCATCGATTCGGTTGGCGCTCCCCGTACCGATATAGGATTCGCTGCCGTTCGCGCCGAGGACCGTCTCGAAGTTGGCAATGGTTTCAACAAACGAACCTTCCGTCCAGGTACCGGCGGCCAGGTCAATCACGATGCCTGACACGCTATGGGTCAGCCAGCTGTAATCGATGGTATCGAGACCGGCGCCGCCGTCAAGTGAATCGTACCCGAAACCGCCTTCAATAACGTCGTCGCCGTCGCCACCATTGACCGTGTCAATACTGCCGCCGGAGAAGATGGTGTCGTTGCCGGCACCGCCGTCGATCCAGTTTTCACCGGAGGTGCCCGTTACCGATTCGGCGACACCTACCCCGATGTAGTTCTCGAAATTGACTGCGGAGAAGGTTCCGAGTCCATCGACCCATGCGCCGGTTGTCATATCAAAACTAACCGGTAGCAACGTACTGGGCACAAAGCTCATATCCAGCAGGTCAGTGCCGGCGCCGCCGTCGAACGCGCTGTTGTAGCTGAAGTTACCGCCGACGGTATCGTTACCCCCGGCGCCGGTGTAGGTCTTTGCCCCGGCACCGGTCGAGTGAAGATAGTCGTCGCCAGCACCACCATCGACCGTGTCATTGCCGCCGTTGGCGTCGATATCGTCATTACCCGCACCGCCATCGATGGAGTTGGCGCCACCTGTGCCGACCAGGGTGTCGTTGCCGCTGCCGCTGATCAGATTTTCGAAATTGACGAACAGTTCAGTGGCGAAGTTTGTCGCACCGGTGACCAGGTTGACAAGGTAGTTCCCGGTATACAGCGAGGTGTTCAGCGTGTCGGTGCCCGCGCCGCCATCGAGGCTTTCCGGCGTACCCAGGCTGGCCCAGATATAGTCGTCGCCCGCCTGCCCGTTCATGGTGTCGGCGCCACCGCCGCCAAGAATCGTGTCGTTGCCTGCTCCGCCGTTGATGACGTTGGCGCTCGACGTGCCGGTCAGCGAGTCATTGCCGGCACCGGAGGTGAGCTGTTCGAAACCGGTATAAAGTTCCCCGGCGAAGTTGGTAGCGCCCGTAGCCAGGTTGACGACGTAGTTGCCACTGTAGGAGGTCGTATCCAGGAGGTCGGTACCACTGCCACCGGTCATGGTTTCGTTGCCGAGTCCGGCATACAGGGTGTCATTACCGACGCCACCGTTATAGGTGCCGCTATCGCCGCTGGACGTTATGACGTCGTTACCGTCGTCACCGTTGACGAGATCCGCGCCCGCGCCACCCACCATGGTGTCGTTGCCAGTACCGCCGTTGAGGGTATCGACACCGATGCCGCCGTCGACACTGTCATTACCGGCATCGGCATTGATCAGATCATTGCCGCCATTGGTCGTGATGATATTCGCCCCGGCCGTGCCGGTAATGGTGTCTGCACCGGCGCCGCTGTTGACGTTTTCGAACAATGTGAACGCTTCCGGCGGGAAGTTGGTCACGCCCGTCGCCAGGTTGATATTGTAGGCGCCACTGAAAGACGTGGTGTCCAGCAGGTCGGTGCCGGAACCGCCGATCAGGGTTTCGGATGCACCAAGACCTGCGAAGACGGTGTCATTGCCGGCGCCCGCGTCATAGTAGCCGGAGCCACTGGAGTAGATGACGTCATCGCCGCTCTGGCCGTAGATGGTGTCCGTGCCGCCACCGGTCATCAGCACATTGTTGAAGCTGTTGCCGTAGATGACGTTGTTGAGCGAATTGCCGGTGCCGTTGATATTGAGACTGCCGACCAGGGACAGGTTTTCAAGCTCAGCCCCCAAGGTGTAGGTGATCAGCGAATAGACGGTGTCGGTCCCGCCGCTGGCACCTTCCGACACGACGTCACCGGCATCGTCGACATACAGTGTGTCGTTGCCGGTACCGCCGACCATGCTGTCGCCGCCGGCACCGCCACTGAGATAGTCGTTGCCGCTTTCGCCCAGCAGTGTGTCGGTGCCGTCATTGCCATAGAGGTTATCGTTGCCGCTATAGCCATACTGGGAATCATTGCCGTCGCCGCCATAGGAGGTGTCGTCACCGCTCCAGCCGTCGAGCGTATCGTTGCCGGCCTCGCCGTACAGCAGGTCATTGCCGTCGCTGCCGAAGACCGTGTCGTTGCCGCCATTGCCGTGGACGGTATTGTTGCCGACATTGCCATAAACGGTATCATTGCCGGATCCGCCATTGGCGTTTTCGATCAGCGAGCGCGTGTCCCCGTTGTACAGCAGAGCATTGGCGATATTGCCCGGCGCCGCGATATAGGTGGCACTCAGCGGCCGCAGATCCGCCAGTTGGGCGGCCTTCATCGTCGACCAGCCGCCCGGTGTCAGATCTATGGTCTGGTTGGTGGTGTAGTTGTCGAAATCGTAGGTATCAACGCCGCCGCCGTCCCAAATGGTCCGGAAGATCTTGCCGATATTGTTAACGGCATCGAATGTCGGCGTCTCCTGCCCCACACCATTGATCGACATCCGGCCGGTCGTCGAATTGAAGGTATAGACCGTATCCGTCGGATGGGCTTCGGGCGAGGTGAAATCCGCGCCGTACATATATTGCAGAGCGGCGATGTCGTTCTGCATGAAGGTCTGCGGCTGATTGAACTGGTCACCCTGGAAGCTGGGATCGCCACCGGCGTTGTTACCCGGATCCGAGCGGTAGGTCATGATCGAATAGGCCCAGCTGTCGTGGCTGGCCGGCAGGGCGCGCGTGCCGAAACGCGGCCCGGGACCGTCGAGATAGCCGCCGACCGTCAGGTCGAACCCGGTATAGTCGGAATGACCGTGCTTCAGGCCCAGGGCATGCCCGATCTCATGCATGATGGTCGCCTGGCCCCAGTTACCGATCTGCGGCGTCAGGTAGAAGGGCTGGCCGGTCTGGCCAAACCAGATGTCGCCGTCCCAGCTGTCGGAGCCCGGGAAGTTGCCTTCCGCTGAAGGCAATGAATTGTCTGTCGTCTGCGACAGGCGGATGGTCGCCGGGTTGGCCAGCGACGGCGCGATCTCGTTGATGAATGTACCGATATAGCCCCGCGCCAGGGTCAGCAGGGCGTACTCTGCACCTGTCTGCTGGGCCGCATTGAAGGCGACGTGGCTGGTCAGATAGCCGGGATCATAATAGGGCGTTGCATACTGTGCGCCCGAGGTCGGGAAGCTGAAGGTGATCGTGCTCAGCGTCCAGCGCGACCCGAACAGAACGGCGTCGATATCCTGGTTGCCGGTAAATTCGTAACGGTTGTCACCCGCATCGAAATGATAGGCGCTCAGAAGTTCCGATGTCCCGGCGCCTGAGCCCTTGTTGATGCCGCCATTGGCGGCGCTGCCGCTGAGGTCGCGGCCCGCGCCGGTCGGCGCACCTTCCGACGTAATGCCGATGCCGAACAGGCCGGCTTTCGACGCGCCCGCGTCGACCGTTTCCGTCAGTGAAGCCGGCGCAAGGGCCGGGGCCGCTGCGAAGAGCACCGCCGACGATTCGGCGGCCGGAGCTGCCAATACCGGGGCCGGAGCGGCGACTGCCAGAACCTTGCCCGCGGAGGAACCTGTGTGACTGAGACCGGAGGCCGCGCCGGCCCCCTCAAGATCAAGACCGAAACGCACGCGCATGGGAGCCACCCTGTGAAAATTTGGAGAAAAAACGAACTAAGTACGAAAAATACGCTACGCCCCTACTACTTGCCCCGGCGCGGACCATACACCTGCGAACCGTGTTCTTGGAAGGCGTTTTTTATCGAAACTTTTGTGAAGTTGCCCCAATTCGGCCTTGAGCGTTGAATTTTCGAAACAATTATTTTTCGCGTTTTGACCTAACGGCAAATTAGCCTTACCGAATTTTTACAATATTGATTCTTTTCGCCATTCTGGCGAATTCCGGCCTGCGGCTGAAGGCCGAATCCGCCCCCGGATACACAGCGGGCTCCGGGGCGATCACCCCGAAGCCCGCCGCTTCGCGTCAAAATGGAAACATTAACCCGCTACCATATCATACGGGCCTCGACCGTGGCTTCCAGTGTGGCGAGCACCGTGATGAGGTTACCGCCGCCCAGGTCGACAACCACATTGGCGCCGCTCTGGGTGACAATGGCGTTGTTGGCCACCCCACCGGTATAGGCATTGACATTGAGGCGGTCGCCCGTGCCCAGGTCGGTGACCGTGTCCCGGCCGCTGCCCGCTTCGAACAGGAACACGTCCGTCCCCTCCCCGCCGGTCAGGGTATCGAAGCCGCCGCCTCCGTTAAGGATATTGTTTCCGCTGTTGCCGACCAGGGTATTGTAGAGCGAATTGCCGGTGGCGTTGATGTCCGCCGCAGAGGTCAGGATCAGCACCTCCACCGCCCGGCCGAAGAGGGAATAGGTCACCGATGAATAGACCGTATCCGTTCCCTGCAGGTGTTGTTCGACGACATTGTCCTGGAGATTGTCGACAAAATAGGTGTCGTTGCCCAGCCCTCCCGTCATCACATCAGCGCCGGATCCGCCATTGATCCGGTTGTTGCCGGAATTGCCGGTCAGGGTATTGGCCAGGCCATTGCCGGTGGCGTTCAGGTTCGCCGTCCCGGTCAGGATCAGGGATTCCGCCATACGAAGGTTGAGGGAGTAGGTATCGCTGGCATAGACGACGTCATTGCCTTCACCCGCCACTTCGATGACCTGGTCCCATTCCGAGTCGACGATATAGGTGTCGTTACCCTGCCCGCCCGTCAGGGTGTCGGTGCCGCCGCCGCCGTCCAGGCGGTTGTGACCGTTTGTGCCGATGATGGCATTGTCGTCGGCATTGCCGGTGCCGTTGATCGAGCCGCTGCCCGTCAGGGTCAGGTTTTCGAACTCGGCGCCCAGGGTATAGCTGAACGAAACATAGACCAGTTCGGTGCCACCGCCCCAATAGAGCTCCGACAGGATATCGCCGGCATCGTCGACATAATAGGTGTCGTTGCCCGACCCGCCGACCAGGCTGTCGGCCCCGGCCCCGCCGCTGAGATAGTCGTTGCCGCCTTCGCCGTTAATCGTGTCGTTGTCGTTGCCGCCGCTGAGATAATCATTGCCCGAATATCCCCACAGCGTGTCGGTCCCGTCGCCGCCAAACAGGGTGTCGGCGCCGCTCCAGCCATCGAGATAGTCGTTGCCCGCTTCGCCGTAGACCAGGTCGCCACCGCCATAGGCATACAGGCGGTCATTGCCGCCATTGCCATGGAACGTGTTGGCGGCGTCGTTGCCGTAGATGGTGTCGTGCCCCGATCCGCCGGTGGCGTTTTCTATGAGCGACCGGGTATCGTTGTTGTACAGGAGGGCGTTGGCGAGGTTGCCCGGCGCGTTGACCGTCACGGCGCTGTCGAGCGGGCGCAGGTCGGCCAGTTGCACAGTGTTCATCGTCGACCAGGCGCCGGGATCGAGATTGATGCTCTGGTTGGTGGTGAAATTGTAGAAGTTGTAGGTGTCCGTCCCGCCGCCGTCCCAGATGGTGCGGAAGATCTTGCCGGCGCCGCCGCTTTGCGTCGGCATGGCCTGGGCGACATTGTTGACGTACATCTGGCCGGTCGTCGCGTTGAAGCTGTACACCGTATTTCCGGCCTGGGTGGTGAAGTCGGCGCCGTAGAGGTACTGCAGGGCGGCAATGTCGTTCTGCATGTAGGTCTGGGGCTGGTTGAAGCCGTCGCCCTGAAAACTCGGTATCTCGCCGGCATTGTTGTCGGGATCGGAGCGGGCCGTCATCACCGAATAGGCCCAGCTGTCGTGCTGGGCGTCCAGGGCGCGCGTGCCGTAGCGCGGTTCCGGACCGTCGACATAGCCGCCGGCAGTGAGGTCGATCGTGGTATAGTCCTCGTGGCCGTGCTTCAGCCCCAACGCATGGCCGATCTCATGCAGCAGTGTCGCCATGCCCCAGTTGCCGGCCTGCGGCGTGGTGTAGAAGGGCTGGCTGCCCGACGTGCCCAGCCAGATATCGCCGTCCCAGCTGTCGGAGCCCGGAAAATTGCCTTCAGCCGTGGCCAGGGTCGCGGACGCCGTCTGCGACAGGCGCAGGTTGGCATGGGTATCGGCGGTTTCCGTAATCTCGGTGAAGCTCAGCAGGGTGTAGCCGTCGACCAGCCCCAGGGCGTAGCGCGCGGCGGACTGTTGCGCGGCGTTGAACGCGATATGCTGGGTCAGGTAGCCGCTGTCGTAATAGGGCGTCTGGTAAACGCTCCCCGAGGTCGGGAAACTGAAGGTCAGGCTGGTACCCGTCCATTTCGAACCGATCAGCACGGCGTCGATATCCTGGACGCCGCTGAACTCGTAGCGATTGTCGCCGGCGTCGAAAACCTGAGTGATGAGGGTGGTCAGGCCCGGGCCGGAGCTCAGATTGACACCACTCGCCGCCGTCGGCGCCGCCACGGCGAGGACCTTTGCCGCCGAAGCCCCCGCCATGACCAGGCCGGACATACCGGCGTCATCATTTTCCAGACCGAAACGCACGCGCATGGACTCCATCCTGTCAAATGAGGAATTCAGATCAGCCGAACCTGCGAGACCTCCCGACGCATGCCCCCGGTTCCGCGCCGACCATATAACGGCGGTCGGCATTTCGGAAAGGTTTAACGGAAAGGTTTACGACGCGAAAAGCATAAGGGCCCCGAGGCGACGCCACGGGGCCCAATTTTGTTACGTACTCAAGGCCTTACCACACCATCTGGGCCTCGACATTAGCCTCCAGCGCGTTGATCACTGTGATGATGTTACCGCCACCCAGATTGATCAGGACGTCGCTGCCGCTTTGGGTGACCAGAGCGTTGTTGACCACGCCGGCGGTATAGGCATTGACATTGATGTGGTCGCCCTGGGCCTGGCTGAGGTCAAGGATCTTGTCCGCACCGCTGCCGACTTCGAACAGGAACAGGTCCGCCCCCAGGCCGCCGCTGAGCTTATCCGCTCCGCCCTTGCCGTTGATGGTATTGTTGCCGTCATTTCCGTTCAGCGTATTGGCCAGGCTGTTGCCGGTGGCGTTGATATTGGCCGCACCCGTCAGGGTGATGGTCTCGGCGTAACGGCCGTTCAGGGAATAGGTCACGGTCGAGAAGATGACATCCATGCCCGCCCCGCCGGCCTCCACCACATTATCCGTGGCGTTCTGGACATAGTAGGTGTCGTTGCCCAGCCCGCCGGCCAGGACATTGACGCCGGAATTGCCGGTCAGGACGTTGTTCAGATCGTTGCCGGTGCCGTCGATCACCGCCGTCCCGGTCAGGGTCAGTTGCTCGACATTGGCGCTCAGGGTGTAGGTCACCGAAGACTCGACCAGGTCGGCGCCGCCGCCCGCCAGTTCGGTAATCGCGTCGGCCGCGTTGTCGACGAGATAGGTGTCGTTACCGGTGCCGCCGATCAGATTGTCGGCGCCCGCACCGCCATCCAGTTTGTCATGGCCGCCACCGCCATCCAGCGTATTGACCGCGCTGTTACCGGTCAGGATGTTGCCGAAGCCGTTGCCTATGCCGTCGATGGCCACCGCGCCCGTCAGGCTCAGGTTCTCGATCTGCTTGCCAGCCAGGCTATAGGTGACGGCGGCAAAGACCGTGTCCGTCCCCTCGCCCGCCAGTTCGGTGACGACATCGCCGGTGGCGTTGACATAATAACTGTCATTGCCCAACCCGCCGATCATCGTGTCGTTGCCGACCGCACCATCCAGCACATTGTTACCGATGTTGCCGGTCAAGGTGTTGGCCAGCCCGTTGCCCGCGCTGTTGATATTTCCGGCACCAGTCATGGTCAGGCGTTCCACCACGATCCCGGTCAGGGACCAGGTGACCGAAGTCATCACCAGGTCGTTGCCGTTGCCGTTGGTCTCAACCACCACATCGCCGGCATAGTCGACGACATAGGTATCGTCGCCGGCGCCGCCATTCATGACATCGCTGCCGACACCGGCGTCGATCCAGTTGGCGCCGCTGGTGCCGATCAGGGTGTCGTTGCCGATGCCGCTGATAATGTTCTCCAGGTTGAGGAAGGATTCCCCCGCCCAGTTCGTAACCCCGGTCGTCAGATTGACCGCATAGTCGCCCGACCACAGGCTGGTGTTCAGCGTATCGTTGCCGGTCCCGCCGTCGATGCTTTCCGCATTGCCCCAGAAGGCATGGATATAGTCGTCGCCATTGCCGCCGAGGATCGTATCATTGCCGGCGCCGCCGTTGATGGTGTCGTTGCCGTCACCGCCGTCGATCCGGTTGGCGTCCGCGGTACCGAAATAGGTCTGGTGACCATCTCCCCCCAGAACGTTTTCGAAATTGACGACGATTTCGGTGCCCCCGCTGTCCGTGTAGGTCCCGGCCGCCAGGTCGATCACGGCATTAGACAGGTTGGAACGGATATCGTAGGTGTCGATACCGGCGCCCCCGTCCAGAGTATCGTATCCGGCCCCGCCGTCGATCGTGTCGTTACCGTCGCCACCTTCGATCCGGTTGACCGCGGACGTGCCGCTGACCGACTCGCCGACAACGCTGCCGATGTAGTTCTCAAAATTCACCGCGGTGAAGCTGCTGACCCCGTCCGCCCAAACGCCCGTGGACATGTTGAAGACGGGCGCCGGGGAACTGAGGATAAAGCTTACATCCAGCAGATCGACCCCGCTGCCGCCATCCAGCGCGCTGCCATAGCTGAAGGACCCGGCAATGGTGTCCTGTCCGTCACCGCCGTTATAGACCTTGATACCACCCCCGATGGAAGAGAAGCTGTCATTGCCGGCGCCGCCGTCGACCGTATCATCGCCGCTGCCGGAGTCGATGGTGTCGTTGCCGCCACCGGCATCGATCCAGTTGGCGCCATAGGTACCCCGGATCACCTCGTTCGACGCCCCGGCCAGCAGGTTTTCGAAATTGGCCGCGACCTCGACCTGGGCGCTATAGGTCCAGGTGCCGACATGCAGATCGATGACGATCGCGGTCGCGCCGCCCGTTGCCGACCTGACGTCGTAGGTGTCGATGCCGTCGCCACCGTCCAGGGTGTCGTTGCCGCTGCCACCATTGATGGTGTCGTTGCCGGCGCCGCCATTGATCACATTGACGCCCGCCGTCCCGGTCAGCGAGTCGTTGCCCGCGCCGCTGGTCAGGTTTTCAAACCCGCTCAACAGCTGGGCGGCGAACTGGGTCAGCCCCGTCGTCAGGTTGACGGTAGCGTCACCGCTCCACGACGTCGTATCCAGCAGATCCGTGCCGCTGCCGCCGTACAGGGTCTCATTGCCGCCCCCGGCGAACAGGGTGTCGTTGCCCGTCCCGCCGTCATAGATGCCCCCCTGGCCGCTGGAGGTGATCAGATCATGGCCGTCCTGGCCATTGACGCTGTCGGCGCCGGCATCACCGACCAGGGTATCGTTGCCGGTCCCGCCGGTGATCGTGTCATTGCCCAGCCCGCCGCGGACGCTGTCATGGCCGCCCTCGCCCGTGATCGAGTCGTTGCCCGCCCCTCCATCAATGGTATTGGCGGCATTGCTACCGGTCAGGCTGTCATTGCCCGCCCCGCTGGTCAGGGCCTCGAAACCGACGAAAGACTGCCAGAACAGATTGGTGAGGCCGGTCGTCAGGTTGACCGCGTAATTCCCGCCGTAGCTCGTGGTATTCAGCCAGTCCGTGCCGGCGCCGCCGTCGAGCGTCTCGGCGCCGCCATTACCGGCGAAGACGACATCGTCGCCCAGTCCGGCCGTATAGGATCCGGCTCCACTGGAATAGAGGGTATCATTGCCCGCGCCGGCATCGACCGTGTCGTTACCGCCACCGGTAAAGATGACATTGTTGTAGGCGTTGCCGGTGATCTGGTTGTTACCGGCATTGCCGGTGCCGTCGATGGCAATACTCGCGGCCAGGACCAGGTTTTCGAGGTTGGCGCCCAAGGTATAGGTGACGACGCTGTAGACCCAGTCGATCCCTTCGGCGCCATATTCCATGATGACATCGCCGGCATCGTGGACGTAATAGGTATCATTGCCCGAGCCGCCGTACATGGTGTCGTTGCCGGAGCCGCCGGTGATATAGTCGTTGCCGGCCTCACCATTGATCGCATCATTCCCGACACCGCCGGTCAGCGAGTCGTTGCCGTCATAGCCCAGCATGTAGTCGTTGCCGTCGCCGCCGCTTAAGGTATCGTCGCCGAGCAGCCCGTCGAGATAATCGTCGCCGGCTTCACCGAACTGCAGATCGTTGCCGTTATAGCCGGCGATCTGATCGTAACCGGCGCCGCCATAGATGGTGTTGCCGAGCTGGTTGCCGTGGATTGTGTCGTTGCCGGAACCGCCCTTGGCATTTTCGATCAGCGACGCCGTATTACCCTGGTACATCAGCGCATTGGCGACGTTGCCCGGCGCCATGGGATTGGCGGCGGCGTCCAGCGGCCGCATGTCGGACAGCTGCGCCACATTCATCGTCGACCAGTCACCGGCGGTCAGGCGGATGGTCTGGTTGCCGGTGAAGTTGCTGAAGTCATAGGTGTCGATACCACCGCCGTCCCAGATGGTGCGGAAGATCTTGCCGCGGTCGACGGCGTCCAGGGTCGGCATTTCCTGTGCAACGCCGTTGATCGACATCTGCCCGCTATACGAATTGAAGGTATAGACGGTGTCGGTGGCGTTGACCCCGTAATAGGCGCCGTACATGTATTGCAAGGCGGCGATATCGTTCATCATATAGGTCTGGGGCTGGTTGTATTCATCCCCTTGGAAATTCACCTCATAGCCCGGCGCAGACCGGTAGGTCATGACCGAATAGGCCCAGGTGTCGTGGGCTGTGGGCAAAGGACGGGTGCCAAAGCGCGGCCCCGGCCCGTCCAGTTCGCCGGTCAGCGTCAGGTCCGAGGTGGTCAGGTCGGAATGGCCGTGCTTGAGGCCCAGGGCATGACCGATCTCATGCATGATGATGGCGCCGCCCCAGTTACCGATCTGCGGCGTCAGGTAGAAGGGCTCGCCCGTCATGCCCAGCCAGACGTCACCGTCCGACGCATCGGAACCGGGGAAATTACCGTGCGCCGACGTCAGCGACGCATCGCCGGTCTGCGACAGCCGCACAATGGCATGCTCGGTCGCGGTTTCGGTCACTTCCACGATGATCGGCGTGATATAGCTCTGGACCAGGGTCGTCAGGGCATAGCGCGCCATCGTCTGCTGCGCGGCGTTGAAGACGACGTGGTTGGTCAGGTAGCCGGGAACGTCATAGGGCGTGTTGTAAAAACTGCCCGAGGTCGGGAAGCTGTAGCTGATGACGCCGACCGTCCATCGCGACCCGAACAGGATGGCGTCGATATCCTGGTTGCCAGTAAATTCGTAGCGGTTATCGGCGGCGTCCCAGTGGTAATCGGGCAGCAACTCCGACTTGCCGGCACCCGACGCGTTGTTGACGCCGCCGGTTGTAGTTGCAACGCGCGCCGGGCTGCCCGGTGTGCCGTCCGACACCATGGCGGCAACCGCCACCGTCTCGACGGACGAAGCCGGCGCCAGGCTCGGCGAGGCCATAACCGGTGCCGGAGCGGCCACCGCCAGCACCTTCGCGGCCGAGGTACCCGTCACTGCAAGACCGGAAGCTTTACCAACTTCCTCGACATCGAGACCGAAACGCCCGCGCATGAGAACCCCTGTTATGTTATGCCTGACCCGGTAAGATCATACACCACGAAACACGATTCCTGAAAGACGGCGTTCATTACAACTTGCGTTAGGGAACTCTACTTTGGAACTTACATCTTGAATATTAAGTAAAAATATTTCGACACAGCCGTCAAAAAACATCGCTCAGCGTCGGTTACTTTCACCATTCCAACGAATTTTGCGCCTTATGCGTGAGGTCATATATCACCAGACGATCCGGGCCTCGACATTACCCTCAATCGCATTGATCACGGTGATGACGTTGCCGCCCCCTAAGGTGATGACGACATCGCTGCCACTTTGGGTGACGATGGCGTTGTCGGCCACGCCGTTGGTATAGGCGTGGATATTGATGCTGTCGTTCTGACTGGCATCGAAGTCCAGGATCTTGTCCGCGCCACTGGCCGCATCGAACAGGAAGATATCCGCCCCCAACCCGCCGCTGAGCTTGTCCGCCCCGCCTTTGCCGTTGATCGTATTGTTGCCGTCGTTGCCATTCAGCGTATTGGCCAGGCTGTTGCCCGTGGCATTGATATTCGCCACGCCGGTCAAGGTGATGGTCTCGGCATAGCGGCCGTTCAGCGAATAGGTCACGGTCGAGAAGATAATGTCCGTCCCTGCCCCGCCGGCCTCGACTACGTTATCCGTTGTGTTCTGGACGTAGTAGGTGTCGTTGCCCAGCCCGCCAGTCAGGACATTGACGCCCGAATTGCCCGTCAGGACGTTGTTCAGATCGTTGCCGGTGCCGTTGAGGGCGGCAGTCCCAGTCAGGGTCAGTTGCTCGATATTGGCGCTCAGGGTGTAGGTCACCGAGGACTCGACCAGATCGCCACCACCGCCGGCAAGTTCGGTGATGGCATCCGCCGCGTTGTCGACGACATAGGTGTCGTTGCCGGTGCCACCGGTCAGGTTGTCGGCGCCCGCCCCGCCGTCGAGACGATCATGGCCGCCACCGCCATCCAGCGTATTGACCGCGCCATTGCCGGTCAGGACGTTGGCGAACCCATTGCCGGTGCCGTCGATAGCCGCGCCTCCCGTCAGGGTCAGGTTCTCGACCTGCTTGCCGGACAGGCTGTAGGTGACGGCGGCAAAGATGGTGTCCGTCCCCTCGCCCGCCAGTTCGGTCACGACGTCGCCGCTGGCATTGACGTAATAGCTGTCATCGCCCAGGCCGCCGACCATCGTGTCACTTCCGGCAGCGCCGTCCAGCACATTGTTCCCGCTGTTGCCCGTCAGCGTATTGCCCAGACCGTTACCGGTGGCGTTCAGATGCGCCGACCCCAGCAGCAGCAACTGCTCGGCATTGGCCCCGGTCAGCGAGAACGACACCGATGCCCGGACCAGGTCTGTCCCCTTGCCCGACGCCTCGACGATCTTGTCGGCCGCGTTGTCGACCACATAGGTGTCGTTACCGTCGCCGCCGTCCATCGTGTCCGCGCCCAGACCACCATCGATCCAGTTGGCGGCAGCCGTGCCCTTGATCGACTCAGCTCCACCGGCGCCGTTATAGTTTTCGAAATTGACTGCGGTAAAGCTGCTGAAGCCGTCACCCCAAACCCCGGACACCATGTCGAAGGCGACCTCGCCAAACGTCTCCAACACCCAGCTCATATCCAGCAGGTCGATATCCGCCCCGCCGTCGAACTGGCTGCCATAGTCGAAACTGCCATCGACCGTATCGTTGCCCGAACCGCCATCATAGGTGTTGACCCCGCCCAGCGCGGTATGAAACCGGTCATTGCCACCGCCCCCCAGAAGCGTGTCATTGCCGAAACCGCCATCGATGTCGTCATCGCCACCGCCGGCGTCGAGCCGGTTGTCACCATCGGCTCCGATCAGGGTGTCGTTCTGATTGCCGGAGATGACGTTTTCGAAATTGAGCAGGGTCAGTTGCCCGCCATCCGTGACGTAGCTTCCCGCCGCCAGATTTATCGTGGCGGCATAGTTGTGCAGCGTCATATCGGCCGTGTCGCTGTCGGCGCCACCGTCCCAGACATTGCCGTACTGGAAACCGCCGCCCAGGGTGTCGTTGCCGTTGCCACCGTAATAGGTGCGAAGCCCGAAGATGGTGGAGGACAGCAGGTCATTGCCATCGTCGCCATAGACAGTGTCATTGCCGACCGCGGCGTCGATGCGGTCATTGCCGGCGCCGGCGTGAATCTCGTTGCTGCCGCCAGTTCCGGTCAGGGTATCGTTGCCGGCCCCGGTCGTCAGGTTCTCGAATCCGGTAAAGGACTCACCCGGAAAATTCGTCACGCCGGTGGCCAGGTTGATCGCGTAGTCGCCACTATAGGATGTGGTGATCAGCCAGTCCGTATCGGCCCCGCCGATCAGGGTTTCGTTGCTGCCCAGTCCAGCGTAAATCGTGTCATTCCCGGCGCCACCGTCATAGGTCCCCGCACCCGAAGAGGTGATGGAGTCGCCGCCATCTTCGCCGTAAATCACATCGCCAACCGAAGCATAGGTTCCGGCATTGAGGATGTCGCTGCCTGTGCCGCCATAGAGGCTGTCGTCACCGGCGCCACCATTGACGATGTCGCTGCCGCCCTCGCCATAGACGGTGTCGTTGCCGGCATTGCTGTTGATCGTGTTGTTGGCGCCCGATCCGGTGATGACATTGTTGCCCGAACCGCTGTTGACGTGTTCGAAGCCGGTGAAGGACTCGCCCGCAAAGCTGGTCGTGCCGGTATTCAGATTGATATCATAGGCCGCGGCCGTCCCCGTGGCGTCCAGCAGGTCCAGACCATCGCCGCCGATCAGGGTTTCACTGCTGCCGGTGCCGGCATAGACCGTATCACTGCCCGCACCGGCGTCGTAATAGCCGTTACCGGACGAGCTGATGACGTCATCGCCCCCCAGCCCGTAAACCGTGTCGAAGCCACCGGCGCCGTTCAGTTGATTACCACCACTATTGCCGTAAATCAGGTTATTGGCAGCATTACCGGTCGCGCTAAAACCGAGGTTTCCCAGCAGCGTCAGATTCTCGAAATGGCTCGCCAGGGTGAAGTTGACGCTGGCATAGACAAGGTCGATCCCGCCGCCATTGACTTCCACAACGACGTCGTAGACCGAGTCGACAACAAAACTGTCGTTACCGGCGCCACCGACCAGGCTGTCTATACCCGTGCCGCCGTTGAGGTAGTCATTGCCATCGTCGCCGGACAGAGTGTCGTCGCCGTCTTCACCATCAATATAATCATTCCCAATACCGCCCACCGCCGCGTCCTGATCGAGACCGCCATAAATCGTGTCGTTGCCGGTCGCGCCGTCGAGAGAGTCGTTACCGCCTTCGCCACTCAGACTGTCGTCGCCGACTGCCGCGCTCAGCGAGTCGTTGCCCGTACCGCCGAACAGGGAATCGTTACCGTCACCGCTCAGAATCTGGTCGTTACCACCATTGCCGCGCAGCGTGTTATTGGCCAGATTGCCGAACAGGAAATCATTGCCCGAGCCGCCATTGGCGTTCTCGATCAGCGACCGCGTGTCATTCTGGTAGAGCAGCGCATTGGCGAGGTTGCCCGGAGGCCGCGGATTTTCAAACCAGAGCGGATACAGGTCAGCCAGTTGCGCCGCGTTCATGGTCGACCAGCCGCCGGGCGCCAGGTCGATCGTCTGATTGCCGGTGAAGTTGCTGAAATCGTAGGTGTCGACGCCGTTGCCGTCCCAGATGGTCCGGAAGATCTTGCCGCCACGCGTCGAATCCTGTGCCGGCACGCCCTGGCCGACGCCGTCGATGAACATCTGGCCGGTAAAGGCGTCGAAGCTGTAGGTCGAATTGCCGGCGTTATGGCCGAAATAGGCCCCGTACATGTACTGCAGCGCCGCAATGTCGTTCTGCATATAGGTTTGCGGCTGGTTGTACTGGTCGCCCTGAAACGGGGGATCGCCGACCGATGGCGTCGAGCGATAGGTCATCAGCGAATAGGCCCAGCTGTCGTGCGCCGCCGGCAGGGCCTGCGTGCCGTAGCGCGGCCCCGGCCCATCGATATAGCCACCGACCGTCAGATCCAGGGTGGTATAGTCGCTGTGACCATGCTTGAGCCCCAGGGTATGGCCGATCTCATGCATCAGCATGGACTGGCCCCAGTTGCCGATCTGAGGCGTTGAATAAAACGGCTGGCCGGTGTTACCGACCCAGATATCGCCGTCCCAGGTCTCCGATCCGGGAAAATTACCCTCCGCCGACTTCAGATCGGTGGAATCCGAGGATTGCGACAGCCGCAGATTGGCATGGGTCGTGGCGCTTTCCGTCACCTCGGTAAAGCTCAGCAGGGTGTACCCATAGACCAGGCCCAAGGCATACTTCGTCGCCGTCTGTTGCTGCGCATTAAAGACAAACTGGTTCGCTATGAAGTCGGGATCGTAATAGGGCGTCTGATAGAAACTGCCGCTGGTCGGAAAACTGTAGGTCAGATTGGTAATCGTCCACTTGGCCCCGAACAGGACGGCGTCTATGTCCTGATTGCCGGTGAATTCGTAGCGGTTGTCGACATTGTCGAAATACTGCGTCAGCCGCGCCGTCAGGCCTGGACCGGAGCTTTCGTTGAGACTGCCTGTGGTGTCGTAGCTGCGCGGGCTGCCGACCGATCCGCCATCACGGATATTCACCGACAAGGGCGCGGCGTCATAGGCAGGCGCTACCGCTGCCGGAGCATCAACGCCCGAGGGCTTAAGGACCGGTGCCGGGGCCACGGGTGCCGAAAGAACGGGAGGCGCAACCACGGGCGCCAGGACCTTGGCGGCGGGCACAGGATTAAGCACCAGGCCCGTCGTCCAGACGGAACCATCGAAATCGAGACCAAACCGCATAGGGCCACCCTGTTGAAAAATATGCAGAAAAAACGACGATCAAAGTATCAGGCAAACAGAACTGCCCGGCCCCGCTGGTGATCCTACACCGCAGAACCGGGTTACCGGAAGCACATTTTCTTGAACTACGCTAAATGGGGAACTGGCCCGGGCGTTACACCTTGCCTAGCAAACCCTTGGCCGCTTCCGCTGCTTTCTTGACGTCCTGGGCACGCGACAAGGGCGCGACCAGAATACCGCTCGGCGTGGAAATGACCATGACGTCCTGCATCCCGATCAGCGCCACCACCGGTCCGCCTTCGTTACGGACCAAACAGTTTTCGGAGTCGATGGTGATGGCGTCGCCCTTGATATGGTTGGCCTGGCCGTCCTTGTCCCCCAACCGCCACAGCTCGGCAAAGCCGCCGACATCGGCCCAGCCGATATCGCACGGAATAACGGCCGACCGCGCCGTTTTCTCCATCACGGCATAGTCGACCGAGATCGACGGTACGGCTGCGAAATCGGCGGCGTTCAACCGCACGGCCGCCTCGTCGCGCTCAGCCCCTTCATAGGCCTTGCGGCTGGCGGCCATGACCTCGGGCGCGTGCTTTTCCAGTTCCTCCAACATGACCTGGGGCGAGAACAGGAAAATGCCCGCGTTCCAGACGTGGCGGCCGCCCTCGATATACTGCGTCGCCGTGGCCAGGTCGGGCTTTTCGAGGAAGCGCTCGATCTCATAGATTCCGTCAGAGATTTCGGCGCCACGTGCGATATAGCCGAAGCCGGTTTCCGGATGGCTGGGGGTAATGCCGAAGGTGACGATGCGCGACTTCGCGGTTTCGCTGGCGGCCTGAATGGCGTCGTCGAAGTCGCCCGGCCGGTTGATGACATGGTCGGCCGGCACCATCAGCACCAACGCATCGGGCGCCAGATCCGCCCCGGCCAGGGCCGCCATGGCAGCGACCGCCGCGGTGTTGCGGCCGAAGGGCTCGAGGATCACCGCCTGGGCGGGCTTGTCGATCTGCTGCAGTTGCTCGCTGACCAGGTCGTAGTGGCCCTGGCCGCAGATCACCACCGGATTGAGGTAGTTGTCGCCGACCAGGCGCAGTGCGGTTTCCTGGATCATGGTGTTGTCGGTGGCCAGGGCGTGGAATTGCTTCGGCGCGGTGGGGGTGGACAGCGGCCACAGGCGCGTGCCCGAGCCGCCCGACATGATCACGGGCAGGATGGTGTTCGGCATGAAGGGTTCCTCAGACGCCTCTGAATAGAGGATTGGTCATGTCTTTTCCATGGCTTAGGGGCCGATATTTTTTCCATGCGGCCGCTGCGGAGGAAACATAAGCCCGCAATCAGTCTGACGGGAAGCGGTTCCACACTTGCCCCTTTATTTTTTCCTGTGCTAGGCCGGTAGCATCGTTTTTTTGCACTTGCGAGAACATCATGTCCGACACAGCCTCCCGACTGACCTCCGCCCAGACCTCCCTGCGCCAATGGCTGTTCGACAAGGCCCTGCCGATCTGGTGGGATATCGGCGGCGACCGCGAAAAAGGCGGCTTCTATGAAAAGATCAATCTCGATGGCACGCCGTGCGATGTCGACCGCCGCACCCGCGTCGCCGCCCGTCAGGTCTATTCTTACGCCTTGGCCAAGACCATGGGCTACGACGGCGACACCGACGGCCCGATCGACCAGGGCCTGGCCTGGCTGAGCGGCCCGGCGCGCAACGCCGAAACCGGCTACCTCTATGCCGTTCTCAAACCCAATGGCGAGGTCGTCAAGGGCGAGTTCGACTTCTACGACCACGCCTTCGCCATGCTGGCCTATGCCTCGGCTTTCGCTGTGCGCAAGGATCCGGCGCTGGAAGCCGCCGGAACGGCGATCCGCGACGCCATTGTCCGGGACTATTCTCACCCGGTCCGCGGCTTCGAAGAGTCCAATCCGCGCACCCTCCCCCTCAAAACCAATCCGCACATGCACATGTTCGAGGCCTGCCTGGCCTGGCTGGAAGCCGGAGGCGACAGTAAATGGCGGGACATCGCTGCCATGATCGCCGACCTGTGCCTGGACAAGTTCCTGCACCCGGAAAACGGTTCACTTCGCGAATATTTCGACGGCGACTGGAACCCGCTCGAAGGCGAGATGGGCCGTATCATTGAGCCCGGCCATCAGTTTGAATGGGGCTGGCTGTTGCTGCGCTGGACCAAGATGACAGGCGATCCCAAATACGCAAAGGCCGCCCACCGCCTGATCCAGATTGCCCAGGATTACGGCACCGATCCGGCGCGCAACGCCACGGTATTCGAACTGTGGGACGACTTTTCGGTCAAGGACAACAAGTCGCGCCTGTGGGCCCAGACCGAACGCATGAAGGCCTATGTCAAGCTGGCCGACGCCGCCCCCTCCCCGGCCGAGCGCGAAGCCGCCATTGCCGGCGCCGTCTCGGGCGCCGAAGGACTGATGCTGTACTTCAATACCGAGATCGAAGGCCTCTACAGTGACCGCATGCGGCCGGACGGCACGTTCGAGACCGAGCCCGCCCCGGCCAGCACCCTGTACCACATCATCTGCGCCATCGACGAACTGGCGACCTTGAGCCTGTAAATCAGTCTCATTTGAAACCTTCTTGACCCTGCCGCGCGGGTGTGGGAGTCATACGGCATGTCACCTGCCCTCAGCGTCACCGACCTGTTCACCATCGGCGTCGGACCGTCCAGTTCGCACACGGTCGGCCCGATGCGCGCCGCCCAGCACTTTGCTGAAAAGCTGGCCGACAAAGGCCCCCCGGTTCGCGTCGTCTGCCGACTGTACGGCTCGCTGGCTCTGACCGGCAAGGGCCACGCCACCGACACAGCTGTGCTGCTGGGCCTGTCGGGCTGGCTGCCCGACCGCATCGATCCTGAGATGATCGGCCCGCTAACCTCCGACATCCGCACGCACAAACACCTGACCTTTGCGGGCCTACATCCCCTGCCCTTCGATCCCGACAGCGACCTGCTGTTCCGCAAGGGCGAGTTCCTGGCGGAACATTCCAACGGGATGCAGTTCGAAGCCTTCTACGCCGACGGAACCATCGAAACCGCGACCTATTTCTCGATCGGCGGCGGCGCCATCGAAGGCGACGGCGTCATCGCCCGCTCCAGCAACATCGCCCTGCCCTACGCTTTCAAATCCGGCGCCGAACTCCTGGCAACCTGCGGCCGTGAAAACCTGACCATTGCCGAACTGATGTTCCGCAACGAGGACGCTTTCCGCCCGCGCGAAGAGACCTGCGCCTTCCTGGACGCCGTCCGCGCCGCCATGCTGAACAGCATCGACCGCGGCATAAAGCAGGATGGCATCCTGCCGGGGGGCTTGAATGTCCGCCGCCGCGCCAAGGCCATGTCCGACAAGCTCACATCACGCGGCCCACGCATCGATCCGTCGCAGATCTTTGAATGGGTCAGCCTCTACGCCCTGGCGGTCAATGAGGAAAACGCCGCCGGCGGCCGGGTGGTCACCGCGCCGACCAATGGCGCCGCGGGCGTCCTTCCGGCGGTGATCAAATACTACGAAACCTTCGTGCCCCATGCGACGCCTGAGGGCACGCGCACCCTTCTGATGACCGCGACCGCCATAGGCTTTCTTTACAAGACCAATGCCTCGATTTCGGCCGCCGAGATGGGCTGCCAGGGCGAGGTCGGGGTCGCGTGCTCGATGGCGGCGGCGGGCCTGGCGGCGGCTTTGGGCGGCACAGCGGCCCAGATCGAAAACGCGGCTGAAATCGGCATGGAGCACAATCTGGGCCTGACCTGCGACCCGATCGGCGGCCTGGTCCAGGTGCCTTGCATCGAACGCAACACCATGGGGGCGATCAAGGCCATCAACGCCACCTACCTGGCACTGAACGGCGACGGCCACCACATCGTCAGCCTGGACGCGGTCATCGAAACCATGCGCCAGACCGGCGAGGACATGCGCGTCAAATACAAGGAAACCAGTCTCGGCGGCCTGGCCGTGAACGTAGTTGAGTGCTGATAACCTTCCCTTGACGTAAATCTTACAATCGCTCGCCGCGTTCTTACCCTGTTCCTGATGATTCCGCCCAGATTGTGCCGGGAATCCCTCAGATAGTGTCACCATGGCCGAAAGGGGCCAGATGCTGAGGGAGGTCATTATGGCCCGTACCATCGATCTGCACGACGAAGCCGCCCGCCGCGACTATTTCCGCATGCTGTTTCGCGCCCTCGACACCGGCGCCATCACGCCATCCGCCCTGCGCATGAAGCTGGACGGTGTGGTCAAGGCCTCGACCCATATGGAGTTCGACGATCACGCCCAGGCCGAACTGAGCGAGTTCCTGACCCGTGTTATCGACATGTACAAGTTCGGCGAGATCGACATCCTCGCGGCGACAGACGACATCGACCTTCTGGTCATGGCCGCCGAAGCTGACAGCCCCGACTTGATGCAGTTCGTCTATGTCGGCCCGGAAACCTTCGGCTGCATGACGATGTAGTTAAGCCGCGTCGTCAGGCGCCGTTTTTCCACGTCCCAACAATCGATTGACCAAGGTCGTGACCGTCAGGTTACCCGTCACCGATGTCATCGTAATCACCGGATCGGGCAGCGCAATCACCGCCACGTACAGCGGCATGATGGCCATCGGCGCGCCCAGCAACTGAATCCCCGGCCCGTAAATGGCATAAACAACCGCGGCGCCCGGCAACCCGGCCCCGCTGATACTGCCCAGAATAACCGCCAGTCCGGCCAGGACCAGTTGCAGCGGCGTCGGCTCGATACCCACGGCGTGGGCAGCGATCAGCACGGCCGCCACGGCATGCGCCACCGTCCCCAGCCGAAAGACCGACACGGCCAGCGGAATGACCAGCCCAACCACTTCCTTGGGCAGCTTGAGCTTGTCGATCGCCACCTCCAGCATGACCGGCGTGGTCGCCATCGAGGAACAGCTTCCCGCCGCCATGGCCTGGGCCGGCAGGATGGCCGAGGCGAACTTCCCAAGCGGATAGGCCCGGGCGATCAGCACCGCGACATAGCACAGCACGACCATCAGCAGGCTGGTGGCAAAACAGAGCGCCACAAAGGTTACCAGGACCTGCGCAATGCCCAGGCCCGACGACAGCCCCAACCCCATGGCCAGCAGAAAGATACCGAATGGCGCCGCCACCAGTACCCAGTCGACGATCTTCATCATCGCCTGGGAGATATTGGCCAGGACCTCGATGACCACGGGCTGGGCGCCGCCTTCCTTGCGCGGCAGGCGGGCAATGGCGCCCCCGAAGGCCAGGCCGAAGATGACCAGGGGGAATATCTGCCCCTGTGCCGCCGCCGCCACCGGATTGTCCGGAATGATGGCCAGCAATTGCGTTGCCAGGCTGGGCAGGGCCTGAGCCGCGCTGTTGTCCATCAACCCGGCCAGGGCATTGGGCGGGATGGGCCAGATATGCAGCACCACCTCGGTTAGCACGGTGCAGATCGCGACCGTGACCACCATGACGGCCAGGAAGACGGCCAGGGTCGTGCCGATCATCCGCCCGCCGCGCCCGGTCGCCACCGCCGTGGCGACGCTGTGGGTCAGCATGGCGAAGATCAGCGGGACCAGGGTCATCTGTAGCGCCCGCACCCACAACTGACCGCCCAATATGGCGGTATTGGCGGCAGCGGTCAGCGACGGCAGGTCCGCCCACCGGATGGCCATACCGGCCAGCACGCCCAGGACAAGGCAGATCAGGATCAGATGGGTGCGTGTCATAAGAGCTCCTGACTGGCGATTCGGATGCAGACTATCCTATTTGCGCCGCGCCTGCTCGAAGGCGTATCCGGCTTTCAACAGCGCAGTCTCGCTCCAGCGCGGACCGATAAAGCTCAAGCCGACGGGAAGGCCCTGGACATCGCCCATTGGCACCGTCAGGTGTGGATAGCCCGAGGTCGCCGGCAGTTGCGTCGCCGACGGGCCGCTGTACTGGTCGCCCCAGACCGGGTCCGACAACCAGGCCGGGCCATAGGTCGGCGCGATCAGCACCGTAACCGCATTGGCCTTCATCAACCCATCCAGCTTCAGCGCCGACGAGGTCTTCGCCTTGACCGAGGCCAGCACATATTCCGGCGTCCCCAATCCACCCTTTCCTTGAGCCTGCTCGAAGAATTCCTGCCCGAACAAGGGCATTTCTTCCTTGGCGTGCGCCGTGTTGAAGGCAATGACATCGGCCAGGGTCCGCGTCTTCACCGTGGCCGGCGTGGTCGCCAGATAGGTGTTGAGATCGGCCTTCAGTTCGTATTGCAACACGGTCCATTCGGCATCGCCCAGACCCGGCACCTGCGACTCCTTGATTTCGACCAGCACGGCGCCGGCATCGGTCAGGGTCTTCAAAGCCGCCTCGAAGACCGCCGTGGTCTTGGGATCATTGCCGACCTGGTCGCGCAACACACCGATCCGCACGCCCTTCAAACCATCCCGGCTCAACCCAACCGTATAGTCGGCCTTGTACGTATCCGCGTCCGTCGTCGCGCCATCCAAAGGATCATTGCCGGCCATTACGCTCAACATGGCGGCGACGTCCGACACCGACCGGCCCATCGGCCCGGGCGTGTCCTGGGTATGCGAGATCGGCACCACATGGGTCCGCGACACCAGCCCTACGGTCGGCTTTAACCCGACCAGCCCGTTCATAGATGACGGACAGGTCACCGAACCGTCGGTCTCGGTCCCCACGGCCAGGGGCGCAAAATTGGCGGCCACCGCCGCGCCGGAACCGCTGGACGACCCGCAGGCCGTGCGCGCCTTGTCGTGCGGATTGGCGACCAGCCCACCGACCGCGCTCCAGCCGCTCATCGACCGGGTCGAGCGGATATTGGCCCATTCCGACAGGTTGGTCTTGCCCAGTATAATCGCCCCGCCGGCCCGCAGCCGCGCCACCACCGGCGCGTCGCGACGGGTAATATTGTCCTTCAGCGCCAGCGATCCGGCCGTGGTGGCCATGTTGTCCGAAGTCTCGACATTGTCCTTGACCAGAACCGGAATACCCATCAACGGCCCCAGGGTCTTGCCGGCCTTGCGGGCGTCATCGATGGCCTGCGCCTGGGCCAGGGCATCGGGATTGACGACGATAACCGAATGCAGCTCGCCGTCCCTGGCCTTGATGGCGTCCAGCGCCGCCTGAGTCAGTTGCACAGCGGTGAAGTCTCCGCGCTGCAGGGCGGCCTGCAACCCCGCGACGGGCACGCCCTTGGCCAGCGCATCAGCGGCGGACAGTTTCACCGCCACCGAACTGGCTCCCTCCGGCGCCGCACCTTTCGGCGGGCTGCACCCCGCCAGGAATGCCAACGCCAGCACAGGCAGTAAACGCTTCAGGCACATGGGGAACCTCGCGAAAAGAATAAGACTGTAAAAACCTTATCCCTCCCCGTTATACGGGGAGGTGGATCATGTGCTGGAAGCACATGAGACGGTGGGGGATTTGACCCGCTGTCTTCTCGTGACAATAGATACAGTTTTCCCGCCTTTACAAGCTCATCCCGACACGCCTAGAACCCCGCCCATGAACCTGAATCCCATCATGCTGGCCGCCGGCGCTGAGATCCTGCGCATCTACGCCACCGACTTCGCCGTCGTCTCGAAGTCCGACGCCTCCCCAGTTACGGCCGCCGATGAAGCCGCCGAAGCCGTCATCCTGAAGGGTCTGAGCGAACTGGCGCCCGAGATTCCGGTCGTTGCCGAAGAAGAAGCCGCCGCCGGGAGAATTCCACAAATCGCGAACCGTTTCTTCCTGGTCGACCCGCTGGACGGCACGAAGGAGTTCATTTCCAAAAACGGCGAATTTACCGTCAACATTGCCCTGGTCGAAAACGGCATCCCCGTGGCCGGCGCTGTCTATGCCCCCGCCCTCAATAAAATCTACTGGGGCGCCACCGGCGAAGGTGCCTTCATGGCCGACGTCACCGACGGCGTCATCGGCGACGCCCACCCTATCCGGGTCCGTCCCGTGGCCGGCGCCCTGACCGCCATCGGCTCGCGCTCGCATGGCGGCGCCGAAACGGAAGCCTACCTCACCCAATTCAACGTCGCTGAATTCAAACCGGCCGGCTCGTCGCTAAAATTCTGCCTGATTGCGGCCGGAGAGGCCGACATCTACCCGCGCATGGGCCGGACCATGGAATGGGACACCGCAGCCGGCGATGCGGTGCTGCGCGCCGCCGGCGGCCGGGTCGAGACCCTGGACGGCCGCCCCCTCGCCTATGGCAAGCGCAACCAGGCCGGCGACAGCGACTTCGCCAATCCGCACTTTGTGGCCTTCGGCGACCCGGCAATCGCCGCAGGGCAGGCTTGACTTAGCCGCAGCCACAGCGGATAAATCCGTGGGGCTTTTAACGGCAGGAGCTTACCATGCGTGCGGACATCGGCAAACCCATGTGGATCGATCATCGTGATGCCATCACCCGCATCGACGCCCTGGCGCAGGAACCGGGCCAGTCTGAACTGGCCGCACGCCTGCGCGAGTTCCATCGCGACGGCTTCACCATTCTTAAGGGCGCCATTCCGCAGGACACCATCGACGCCTATATCGCCGATTTCGACCACGCCGCAGGTCACGACACCTCGATCATGGTCTCCTATGGCCGCGACGTCTTTCCGATCGTCGGCCAGGATCTGAAGCGCCCCCTGACCAAGATTCTTGACACCCACATCAAGCTGCGCTCGTCGCACGACCTGATCTTTGCCGACCGCCTGTCGCAATTCGCCCAGGCCATCTTCGAGGGCCCCAGCCTCGCCTTTCAGGGCCTGCATTTCGAAGTCGGCTCGACCCAGGCCATCCACCAGGACACGGCCTATGTCGTGATCGATGAACCGCGTCTTCTCATCGCATCGTGGATCGCCCTGGAAGACGTCGTTCCGGGCTGCGGGGAACTGGTCTTCTATCCCGGCAGCCACCGCTTCCCGGAATATCTCTATCCGGATAACCGCAAATACTGGAACCCCGACGTGGACGACCACGAGCTCCATGACACTCACCTGAAGCGTCTGCACAAACAGGCGGAAGGGCGTGGTGTTTCGCTGGAGCCCTTCCTGGCCAAAAAGGGCGACGTCCTGTTCTGGCATGCCGACCTGGCCCATGGCGGCAGCCCGATCACCAACCCGGCCCTGACCCGGCGCAGCCTGGTGACCCACTACACCGACGCCGCCTGCACGCCGCACTACTTCCAGTTCGTTTCAGAACAACGCCGCCGAAAGGTGGCGGTGGGCAGCAACTTCGTCTCCTCGATGTATTACGACATCGACGAAACCTTCGGCCGGACACCGCAAACCGCGTGATCCGCCGCGGACCCGATTGTGGGTCATCGTGGCTCACCTTTGGATTCAGATTTTGTCGTTTGTCGTTTCGGGTCGGGCTGCCTACATAGCCGTGACAAGCCCCGCCTAGGGCCTCACTAAGGTATCAACGTGTCCGCCGAACCGCTCACCCATCTGCGCCGCCTCGAGGCGGAAGCCATCTTCATCATGCGCGAAGTGGCCGCCGAGTTCAAAAACCCGGTCATGATGTATTCGATCGGCAAGGACTCGTCGGTGATGCTGCACCTGGCGATGAAGGCCTTCTATCCGTCCAAGCCGCCCTTCCCGCTGTTGCACATCGACACGACCTGGAAGTTCCGGGAGATGATCAAGTTCCGCGACGACACGGTTGCGCGCCTGGGTCTGAACCTGCTCAAGCACACCAATCCGGATGGCCTGCGCGACAATGTCAATCCGTTCGACCACGGCTCGAACGTCTATACCAACATCATGAAGACCGATGCCCTGAAGCAGGCCCTGACCTTGCATGGCTTCGATGCGGCCTTCGGCGGTGCCCGCCGCGACGAGGAAAAGAGCCGCGCCAAGGAGCGCATCTTCTCCTTCCGCACCCAGAACCACGGCTGGGACCCGAAAAACCAGCGCCCGGAACTGTGGAACCTCTACAATGCCCGCATCAAGCCGGGCGAAAGCATCCGCGTCTTCCCGCTGTCCAACTGGACCGAGCTCGACATCTGGCAATACATCCTGATGGAGAACATCCCCATCGTACCGCTGTACTTGGCCAAGAAGCGCCCGGTGGTGCAACGCGGCGGCCAGTGGATCATGGTCGATGACGACCGCCTGCCGCTGCTGCCCGGCGAAGAGCCCCAGATGAAGTCGGTCCGTTTCCGCACGCTCGGTTGCTATCCGCTGACCGCGGCGGTCGAGTCCGAGGCCGACACTCTGGAAGACATCGTCGCCGAAATGCTGACCGCCCGAACCTCGGAACGGTCCGGCCGCCTGATCGACCACGACGAGGCCGGCTCCATGGAAAAGAAGAAGCGCGAGGGCTATTTCTGATATGAACGCGCTGACAATCAACAAACTCGATACCAAGGCCCTGGTCGACTACCTGGCCAGCCACGAAAAGAAGTCGCTGCTGCGCTTCCTGACCTGCGGCAGCGTCGACGACGGCAAATCGACCCTGATCGGCCGCCTGCTCTACGACACCAAGCTGATCTTCGAAGACCAGCTGGCCGGCATCGAACGCGACTCCAAGAAGTTCGGCACCGTCGGTGAAGACATCGACCTGGCCCTTCTGGTCGACGGCCTCCAGGCCGAGCGCGAGCAAGGCATCACCATCGATGTCGCCTACCGCTTCTTCACCACCGATAAGCGCAAGTTCATCGTCGCCGACACCCCCGGCCACGAACAATATACCCGCAACATGGCGACCGGAGCGTCCAACTCGGACCTCGCCGTCATCCTGATCGACGCCCGCAAGGGCATCCTGACCCAGACGCGCCGCCACAGCTTCATCGTCTCGCTGCTGGGCATCAAGCACGTCGTCCTGGCGGTCAACAAGATCGACCTGGTCGGCTACGACCAGGCGGTGTTCGATCAGATCGTCGCCGACTACAAAACCTTCTCGGCCGGATTCGGCTTCGAAACCCTCCAGGCCATCCCCCTGTCGGCGCGCTACGGCGACAATGTCCTCGAAGCCAGCCAGAGCATGCCGTGGTACGACGGCCCGACCCTGGTTGAGCACCTCGAAACCGTCGACATCGACAGCGACGTCGAATCCAAACCCTTCCGCCTCCAGGTCCAGTGGGTCAACCGCCCCGACCTGAACTTCCGCGGCTTCTCCGGCACCATCGCCTCGGGCACGGTCCGTCCCGGTGACGACATCGTCGTCGCCCGCTCGGGCAAGGCCTCAAAGGTCGCCCGCGTGGTCACCATGGACGGCGACCTGGACTACGGCCGCGCCGGCCAGGCCGTCACCCTGACGCTCGAAGACGAAATCGACATTTCGCGCGGCGACGTCATCGTCCCCGCCGAAGCGCGCCCGGAAGTCTCCGACCAGTTCCAGGCCCACTTGATCTGGATGAACGAAGAGCCCCTGCTGCCGGGCCGGCCCTATATCCTGAAGATCGGCGCCAAGACGGTTTCGGCCACGGTCACCGCCATCAAGCACAAGATCGACGTCAACAGCTTCAGCGAACTGGCCGCCAAGAACCTGCCGCTCAACGAAGTCGCTGTGGTCAACCTGATGACCCAGGAACCGGTGGCCTTCGACGCCTATGACGATGACCACGCCATGGGCAGCTTCATCGTCATCGACCGCGTGTCGAACCTGACGCTCGGCGCCGGCATGATCGACCGCGGCCTGCGCCGCGCCACCAATGTCCACTGGCAGGCGCTCGACGTCTCCAAGACCTCGCGCGCCAATATCAAGCACCAGAAGCCCGCCGTCCTGTGGTTCACGGGCCTCAGCGGCGCCGGCAAGTCGACCATCGCCAACCTGGTCGAAAAGAAGCTGCTGTCGATGAACCACCATACCTATCTGCTCGACGGCGACAATGTCCGCCACGGGCTGAACAAGGACCTGGGCTTCTCGGATGCTGACCGGGTGGAAAACATCCGCCGCGTCGCCGAGGTGTCGCGCCTGATGGTCGATGCCGGCCTGGTGACCCTGGTCTCCTTCATCTCGCCCTTCCGGGCCGAGCGCCAACTGGCGCGCGATCTGGTGGCGCCGGGTGAATTCATCGAGATCCATGTCGCCACGCCGCTGGAAGTCGCCGAAGCCCGCGACGTCAAGGGCCTGTACAAAAAGGCCCGCGCCGGCGAGCTGAAGAACTTCACCGGTATCGACAGCCCGTACGAGGCGCCGGAAAACGCCGAGATCGTGCTCGACACCAACCGCTTCTCGTCTGAGGAACTGGCCGGCCAGATCGTCAACTACATGGCCGAGCACGGCTACCTAAGCTTCGGACCGGATTACGAAATCTGACCTAAGGGCACTTAGGAATTGACTCGCGGCATGTGATTTGCTGATTGGGTGTGCGTTGCAACACAATCTGAGGTCACATGCAGTTCGAGCGTTTCGATATCCAGGGCCCGGCGCTCATCCGTCCGAAAATGCTCGGCGATGACCGCGGCTTCTTCATGGAGGCCTTCAAGGACGCCTGGTTCCGCGAAAACATCGAAGACGTCACCTTCGTACAGGACAATCAGTCCCTGTCGCGGCAGGTGGGTACGATCCGCGGCCTGCACTATCAAACCGCCCCCTTCGGCCAGGGCAAGCTGGTCCGCTGCCTGAAGGGCTCGATCTTCGACGTCGCCGTCGACATACGCCCAGGCTCGGCTTCCTTCGGGAAATGGGTCGGCGCGACGCTCACCGCCGAAAAAGGCGAGCAGCTATGGGTGCCCGACGGCTTTGCCCATGCCTTCTGCACCCTGGAGCCGGACACCGAAGTCTTCTACAAGGTGACCAATCCCTATTCCAAGCCGAATGATGCCGGCCTGGCTTTCGACGACCCCGAAATCGGTATCGTCTGGCCGATCGATATTGCCACGGCGGTATTATCGGATAAAGATAGGGTCCAGCCGCCGCTTTCGAGCCTAACCACCTGATTTTCAACGGACTTCAAACCATGCGTATTCTTGTCACCGGCGGCGCCGGTTTTATCGGTTCGGCCCTGGTGCGGTACCTGGTGTCCGAGGTCGGCGCCGAGGTGCTCAATCTCGACAAGCTGACCTATGCCGGCAACCTGGAATCCCTGGCCCCGGTCGAGGCCTCCCCCAATTACCGCTTCGTGAAGGCGGATATCTGCGACCGCGACGCCGTGACGTCGGCGATCAACGGCTTCAAGCCCGACCACATCATGCACCTGGCCGCCGAAAGCCATGTCGACCGCTCGATCACCGGCGCCCGGGACTTCGTCGAGACCAATGTCATCGGCACCTTCACCATGCTGGAAGGCGCCCGCCACTACTGGAACGGCCTGGAAGGCGAGGCGAAAGCCAGGTTCCGCTTCCTGCACGTCTCGACCGATGAGGTCTATGGCTCGCTGGGCGAGACCGGCCTGTTCGAAGAGACCACCCCCTACGATCCGTCGTCGCCCTATTCGGCCTCCAAAGCGGCCTCCGACCACCTCGCCAAGGCCTGGCATCGTACCTACGGCCTGCCGGTGGTGGTGTCGAACTGCTCGAACAATTACGGCCCCTACCACTTCCCGGAAAAGTTGATCCCGCTCAACATCCTCAACGCCCTGGACGGCAAGCCCCTGCCCGTCTACGGCGACGGCAGCAATATCCGCGACTGGCTTTATGTCGACGACCATGCCCGCGCCCTGCACCTGATTTGCTCGAAGGGCCGGCTGGGTGAGACCTACAATGTCGGCGGCCGCAACGAACGCAAGAATATCGACGTGGTGCGCCGCATCTGCGCCCTGATGGATCAGCTTCGTCCGAAAAACTACCCGCACGAACAGCTCATCACCTACGTCACCGACCGTCCCGGCCACGACCACCGCTACGCCATCGACGCCACCAAGCTGGAGAACGAACTGGGCTGGAAGGCGCAGGAAACCTTCGACACCGGCATCGAGAAAACCGTGCAATGGTACCTCGACAACGAAGCCTGGTGGGGACCGCTGCGCGGCGGCGTCTACAGCGGCGAACGCCTTGGCGTGCTGAAGGCATAAATGATGCGTGTCGTGATCACCGGAACGGAGGGCCAGGTCGATACCTCGGTCAAGGCCCTGGGCGAACAGCTTGGCATCGAGGTCATCCGCATCGGCCTGCCCGATATCGACCTGTCGAAGCCGGAAACCCTGGAAGCGCCAGTCCGCGCCGCCCGTCCGGACGTCATCATCTCCTCCGCCGCCTATACCGCCGTCGACAAGGCCGAGTCCGAACCCGACCTTGCCCGCCGCATAAATGGTGACGCTCCGGGCGAACTGGCCCGGATCGCCGCCGCCCTGAACGTCCCCCTGCTGCACCTGTCGACCGACTATGTCTTCCCCGGCGACAAGGACGGCATCTACGACGAGGCCGATACCCCGGAACCCGCCAGCGTCTACGGCGCCACCAAGCTGGCCGGCGAGCGCCAGATCGCGGCCAACACCGACAACTTCGTCATCCTGCGCACGGCCTGGGTCTATTCGCCCTACGGCAACAATTTCGTGAAGACCATGCTGCGCGTGGGCCAGACCCGCGACGAACTGAATGTCGTCGACGACCAGCGCGGCTGCCCCACCTATGCGCCGGAAATCGCCCGCGCCCTGCTGACGGTGGCGCAAAAGGTGGTTGCCGATCCTGATCCGAAGCTGCGCGGGATTTTCCACCTGACGGGCAGTGGCGAGACCACCTGGGCCGGGTTTGCCGAGGCCATTTTCGCCGAATCGGTCAAGCGCGGCGGCAAGGCGGTGCGTGTGAACCGCATTACAACCAGCGAATATCCCACTCCGGCACGCCGTCCGGCCAATTCCCGCTTGAGCGGCGACAAGCTTCATTCTATCTACGGGCTGCAGCTCGACCCGTGGCCGGTATCACTGTCCCAGTGTCTGGACGCTCTGGCTGCGACCTGAACAGTATTCGAGGGGTTTATGAAGGGTATTATCCTGGCCGGTGGTTCCGGCAGCCGGCTGCATCCGATGACGATCGGCGTCTCCAAGCAAATGATGCCGGTGTACGACAAGCCGATGATCTATTACCCGCTGACCACCCTGATGATGGCCGGCATACGGGAAATCCTGATCATCACCACGCCGCACGACCTGCCCCTGTTCGAGAAGCTGCTGGGTGACGGCAGCCGCTGGGGCATCCGGCTGGAATATGCTGCCCAGCCCAGCCCCGACGGCCTGGCCCAGGCCTATATGATCGGCGCCGACTTCGTGAACGGCGAGCCATCCTGCCTGATCCTGGGCGACAACATCTATTACGGCCCCTCGCTCGCCAGTTCGCTTGAGGAAGCCGCCAAGATCCAGCATGGCGCCAGCGTCTTCGCCTATCAGGTGTCCGACCCGGAGCGCTACGGCGTGGTCGAGTTCGACGACCAGTTCAAGGCGTTGTCGGTCGAGGAAAAGCCGCTCAAGCCGCGCTCCAACTGGGCGATTACCGGCCTGTATTTCTACGATTCCCAAGTTGTGGAAATTGCGCATAATATCAAGCCGTCGGCGCGCGGCGAGTATGAGATCACCGACGTCAACCGCACCTATCTGGAACGCGGCCAACTGAGCGTCCAGCCGATCGGCCGGGGCTATGCCTGGCTCGATACCGGCACGCCCGACTCTCTCCTCGATGCAGCGGAATTCGTGCGCGTCCTGGAAAAGCGCCAGGGCTTCAAGATCTCGTGCCCCGAGGAAATCGCCTGGCGCAAGGGGTTCATCAACGAGTCCGAGCTGGAAGTCCTGGCAGCCAGCCTGGGCAAGAGCGAATACGGCAAGTACCTCTACAAGTGCCTGGCGTTCGGCTGACCTGCCGCCCCTACGCCAGCAATCCTCTCAGCCGCTCCCGGGTCACAAGCATAATCTCGGTCTCCAGCTGTTCGCGCGGCACGGTGGCATAGAACTCGAACAGGTCCTTCAGATAGGTACCCAGCGGAATTTTGCGCGTCTCCCATAAGGCCTGCACCAGCCAGGCCGGGCGCTGGAAATCATTGGATCCCTGGACACCAAACCGCTTGGCCATGGCCGTATAGACCGGCCAGGTGAAGCTTTCCCCAAGGTGATCTTTCTTCACCGAGGGCACCGGTTTTGCCGCATCGACCAGGCCTAGACGGACATAGAGCTGATGCGCCAGGGTGGCCAGCACCCGGACATGCGGATGGTTGGCCATATACATGAAAGGCCCGATCTCCTTCAGCCAGGCGTCGATCAGACCCTGGGGCTGAAAACCGGCCTCGACCAGCCCCTGCTCCACCGCCACCCGGGCGGCCGGAAAGACGTCGAAATAGCCAAGTTCGTCAAACACCACGGAATTATACAGCGGCAGCGTCTGTTGCGGCGTCAGCCCCAGCAGGAAACCGGCCACGGCGATGCGCGAATGGAAGTCGCAATGCACGGCGCTCAGCACGCCACCGGCCGTGAAAATGTAACTCAGGTCCGGGTGAAACCCCGGAAAGGTAAAGGTCGGCAGGAAATGGGCGTTGAAGCCCTGCGCCTTCAAACCGTCCACGGTCAGCGACGCATAGCCATGCTCGGGCTGCATCTGGGTGACCACCACATCGGCGTCGGCGATCTTCGCCAGAATCACCTCCGGTGGATCCGGCGGATTGACGCTGACATGCCAGGACTTGATCTCGGCGTCCGGGATCAGCGCAAGGGTTGCTTCGCGGAGGCCCTCACTCTGACAACCTCCAACAATGGCTATCTTCAAATGCGACGTCATGAACGGCTGTCTATCTTCTCTTCATCGCAAATAACAGAGGCGATTTGCGCCATCGCAGCGCGCTGACGCGCCACAGCCTCGGCATCGGGCGGCGCGTCCACAGGCGCGGCCATCCGGCTCTCGCCTTCCCCCAGATAATGCGCCGCAAAAACCGACATGGCATGGGCGACACCTTCCGGTGTCACCTCGCGCAGGTCGGGCGCCAGAAAAGCCGCCCCTGCCTGGGGCCCCAGGATCATCTCGTAGGACGGAAAGTAGTCGACAAAATCGAAAGCTCCGGAGACCTGCCCGGCCACCACCCGCAGGGCGGATTTCGACAAGGTGTTGGCCGTCAGGACATGACTGTCCTCATAGGTTGCGATCAGCGCTACCGGCGACACCGTCAGCAGCACCCGACAGGCCGGATTGATCCGGTGGAGCCGCTTGAGAAACTCGTTCAGGTCGGCTTCCATCTCGGTGACAGTGAAGTTGTGGAAGCGATATCCGTCCGCCGCGACATCGGCTCCGACGACGCCCGGGGCGAGCGGAAAAACCGCGCCGTCATTCACCGCCTCCCAGCCTTCGGTCAGGCCAAGGGTGAAGACAAAGACATCGCAGTCCTCGAAAAGCTGGCGCACCGCCGCGAGATGGCTTTCGCGCTCGGCTTCAACCTCCTGTGGCGACGCGAAACCGGCCTCATGGATATAGGGCCGGAACGGATCGACATAGCGGCCGTCGGCACGCTTCCACGCCTTATCCTCCGGCGTGAACAGGCCATACGCACGTCGAAACAACTGCAGCAGTTGGCGCACCGTGTAGAGATTGCCATAGCGCGCCGAATAGACGCCAAAATTCTCAGGGCCTGAGAAGGCGAAGGCCGGTTCCGGCTCGGTGTTGAGATAATTGAACCCCATGTCGCGCAATTTTCGCGCGACATGTTGAGCAAAGCAGCTCCCGGCTGTTGCCACCTTGTCGGCCCGGCCGATACTGAACCCGGTCCTGACAATGGGATCAACTCCGGTGGCCGTGCGTCCGGTCATGCTGCGACGCCAAAATTGATAGTCGGGTTTTTCCGAATACGGATTTTGCATGTTGGCCTGCCGGAAACTGTTCAAACACTCTAAAGTTCAGGGCTTGACTTGTCACGGAAGAAATTGAACTCTGAGTTCAAAATTGCTGCATCGCACACGGTAAAGGTATAATCTCCACCCGAGCAATGTAGTCCACAAGTAAATAGACGCTCGGCCTTCACAAGACAAAAACTACACCACCGGCCGTGCTTAAGTGACATTTACGAAATATCTTTACCAACATTACACCCCACAAAAAAAAGGGTTGAATGTGACAGATTTTTCATTATCAATTCACGTTTCCGGGGCGGGGCAACATGGACATAAGTCCACCAAGGGAACCGAACCATGGCTGACGGAATCGAATCCGAGCAACTGTATGTCTCTACCTTCGAACGTCTGACCTCGGAAGACCCGTCGCGGGCTGCGTCGTACTTTTCCAAAATTCACACCAAATTGCCGGAAGGTCGCCGCCTTCACTGCAGCCTGTTTCTGAAGGAAGCGGGTCACCTTGACCTGGCCGACCAGACCATGGACCTCCTGCTCCAGCACGACGGTAACGCCGCCGCGGTCTGGTACGAATCCGCCATCGTCAAAAACATGCTGGGGGAAAACAATTCGGCCCTGTCACGGCTGAACCGGGCGCTGGCGCTGAATCCCCATCTCGGCGCCGCGGCGTTGTTGCGCGTCGCCGTATTGATCAAACTGGGCGAACGCAATCGCGCCGCCGAACTGTTGGCTGCGACGCCATCTTCCCTGATATCCGATGACCAGAGGACACTGCTCAGCGCCTTCAACAGGAGTTTCGACCACTGGAGCGCACTGCTTCAAAGGTTGGACATCGATCCGCCTCCCGCCAATTTCATCACGGCGGGAACCGCAATCGAATGCGCTCTCGACAGCGGCCGCCCCTTCTCCCTTGTCCGCTTCGGCGATGGCGAAGGCGCCTTCCTGGTTCCTGACGACGATGACGATGTTCGCGCTGTCGGAGACGTCGGACGCCGCCATTTTGCCCAGCGCTGGTACGGCCGGACCGACGATGCCACCATGGCGGCCATCCGCCGGGTGGCGGACCAGTTGCGCGAAGCTTCTCCGGACTACGACATGATCGGCGCCCCGAACAACGAATGGTGCCATCACGAATGGAATATCGGCAGTTTTCAGACCCTGGCCTGCTGCCTGGCCGCCCGCAGCTTTGCCGCCGCGCAGCCCGCCACCCTGACCCAGACGTCGGCCGGCCTGGATCTTGCCCATTACGGCACGCTGTCACGCCTGATCCGCAAGGCGGAATCGGTGTGCCTGGTGACCTGCCACACCGAACTGGCCTCGCGGCTGGCTGCGGCAACCGGACAGAACAAGTTCGAAACCGTGCTTATCCCGCCGGCCCACTCCGACCTGCAAATCACCGGGCTTACCCCAGGCAGTCATCTCGACGATTCCACGCGGATACTGGATGAGATCGAGGCCGCCCGCGGCAACCGGCTCTTCCTTGTCGGCGGCGGCTTCCTCGGCAAGCTGTACACCCATCGCGCAGCCCAGGGCGGCGGGGTGGCCATCGATGTCGGTTCGGTCCTCGACGGCGTCCTTGACTACGCCACCCGCCCCAACTTCTACCACATCAGCCTGGCCAATCGCTTCTGGACCGCGCTCAACGATCCGGCCTGGGACCCGGCCAAAGATCACGCCTGATAACGCGAAGAGTTCGCCGCAGCGCAGCAGCCTGACTTGACAGTTTGGGGTCTTGATGCGACAAAGTTTAAGCAATTCACATCGTTGACGCCCGGGGGGGCACTTTGCACGGCGACCCGGGCGGTCGGCGATAGGTTTGATTTTACCGGTCCAGAATATATTACAGGGCGCCACCATGTTGATAGAGCTGTACGGTACCACTTTTACCGTGTCCGATCTTTTCGACGTTGATGCCTACCGGAAGTATTTCCGTACGCCCCCGTTCGCGACGCCCGACGAAGCCCTCAACCATTATAATATGGAAGGCTGGCGCCAGGGTCTTAATCCATCGGCCCTGTTCGACACAAAGTTCTACCTGAAGTCCAACCCCGATATTCATGCCGTCGGCAGCCCGTTGCGGCATTATCTCAAGCATGGCCAGTTCGAGGGCCGCCGCCGCCTGCCGACGACCGCCCCGACCGAAGCCCTCTCCCCCGAAGGTCTGGCGGTCTATAACAAGCTGCAACCCCATGCTGACCGCGGCTATTATTTCGGCCAATCAGGCCACCCGGTGAATTGCGGCGTCGACCCGGTGATGCATTATTTTGCGTATGGCTATAGTGGCAGCCTTCGGCTTACACCTCGGTTCGACAATCAGTTCTATCTGGATCACAACCCGGACGTCGCACGCAGTTGCCAGGATCCTCTGGTGCACTATACACGGTTCGGCTGGCGTGAAATGCGCCGTTCCGGCGGGGGACCTGCCCTGTTTCCGCTGCCCCCGGCCGATGCGGAAATGGCCGCGCTCATTCGCCAGCACATGGACGCCGAGTACTATCAGGCACGGCTTCCCTGGCTGAAGGAGACCGATGCCGACCCGGCGGCGCACTACCTGTTCTATGGTGAGCGGGCGGGTTATGATCCCAGCGTCGATTTTTGTTCCCAGCACTACCGCCAGCTCTATTCCGATGTCCGCGACGCCGGGGTCAACGCCTATTACCACTACCTGACCTACGGCATCCGCGAAGGGCGGCAAGCGACGCCGACCTGGTATTCCGCCCTGCGGGCTGCCAGAATAACGCCGGAGGATTTTGACGACCTGGCCCTGTCGCCAGGCTATCTCTCCTATGACGATCCGGTTGTCCCCTTTGTCTACGTTCTGTTGCCGATCTATCGTGGCTATGACGAAACCCTCGGGACTTTGAAAGCCGCCGTGACGGCGCACAGCCTTACCCCGTTCAAGGTCCTGGTGCTCAACGATCAGTCGCCGGACGCCCGTCTGACGGCGGACATGGCCGCGATCTGCGAACGCATCGGCGCCGGACACGTTCATCACGAAACCAATCTCGGGTTTGTTGGCAATATCAACAGCGGCCTGGTCCGGACCGAAGCGACCGGCGCCCATGTCATGCTGCTCAACGCGGATACCGTGGTTCACGATGGCTGGATCGACCGGATTCGCGCGCACCTGGATACCGACCCGGCGATCGCGACCATTACGCCGATGTCGAACAACGCGACGATCATGAGCTATCCGCGCACCTTGGGCGATAACCGGTTCAATATCGAAGTTTCCCACGCCGAGTTGGCGGAGATGGCGCAGAAGGTACGACTGGCGCCGGTTGATGTCGTCACCGGGGTGGGTTTCGCCATGTTCATCTCCCGCACCGCCCTCGACCGCGTAGGCCGGCTGGACGTTGCCTTCGGCAAGGGCTACGGCGAAGAGGTCGACTTTTGTCAGCGCGCCGCCCTGGAGGGCATGCGCAACATCGCCGCACCGGATGTTTTCGTCACCCACTTCGGCAGCGTTTCCTTCCTCGACATGCAGAAGAAGGCCAATGCCCAGGGTCAGGAAATCCTGGGTAACCGCTATCCCGGCTATGAGATGTCGGTCTTCGACTTCATTCATGGCGATCCGTTACTACCAGTACGCCAGGCCTATGATATCGAGCGTCTGGCGCGGTTGTGCGACAGCCATCCCTACATCATCTCGATCTCCCACGCCCTGAGCGGAGGTATCCGCTCCTATATCGACAGCATGTCCGACATGGCCGAAATTTCGGGGACAGGCCTTATCGATATCGCGCTAAAAGGCGCAGAAGTCTCCATACGCGCCCGGTTCCCGGATGTGAAACTGGCCTTCGACAATCTCGGATCGGTGCCGCTGGAAACCTTCACGGCGCTGATGGAGCGCCTGGCGCCGGATTGCCGGTGGATTCTGTTCAACTCGATGATCGGAGCGGGCACGCGTCTGCGCCAGACCATCACCCGGCTTCTGACGCAGCATCGCAGGAAATTGGCCTATGTTCTGCACGACTACGCCGCCAACTGCCCGCGCGCCAACTTCACCCATGTCACCCAGACCTATTGTGATGGCGTTCAGCCGGTAGAGAAGTGCCAGTCGTGCGTGCGCACCTTCCCGACAACGCCGGACCTCGACGTCCCGCAATGGCGCGCCGATCACCAGACTCTTCTGAATGCGGCGGCGTGCGTCATTTCGCCGTCGGACAGCGCGCCGCAATATCTTTGGCAGCAGCCCGAGCCCCCCATCCTGATACGCCCTCACTGGGAGCCCGATCTGAATGGCCTCAAACCGCTGACCAGCAAGTTTCCCGGCAATCGCGACAAGCTGGTGTTCGTGGTTCTGGGGGCCATCGGACCGCACAAGGGTTCGCGTATTCTTCGCGCCCTCAAGGTGTATATGAACCAGCACGACGTGCCGATGGAAATCCACCTGGTCGGTTATTGTGATCTTCAGGACCTGGCCGACAACCGCAAGATTTTCGTGCACGGCGCCTACAAGGACAATGCCGAAGCCATTGCCATGATCCACCGGATCAAGCCGCACGCCGCCCTCAGCCTGTCCATCTGGCCGGAAACCTACTGCTACGCCCTGTCCGTTCCGATCGCGTTGGGCCTGCCGGTGATCGCCCTGGATATCGGCGCCCAGGGGGATCGCCTCAAGACCTATTCGCGCGGCATCACCCTTGACTTCGCCATGCGTAATGACATCCATCAGCTCGCAACCGAATTGATGACGGTCGACCTGGCCCACCTGTGGCAGCAGCCCGTGCGGCCCAGGGACACCACCCCCTATGCCGGCCTGGATGCCTATTTCGGTGCGCCGCCGCCGACGCTCGCCATCGCAAAGACGGCAAGGGTGCGCAAGGAAGACAAGGTCTCCGTCGGCTGACCGGCAGCTGACGGGGGCATGTTTTTAAGGGGTCATTTATCCGTGCAAGCGAGCTTTGCTGGGAACCGAGTCCGTTCCGGCACCGGCCAGTGAGAACAGTTCCTCCGCCCGCGCCCGCGCATTGGGAATGCTGCGCAAGGTCAAAAACCCCTTGCGATCTTCGGACGGTAAAACCTGCATGTCCTCAGGATAGTAGTAGGTCACATCACTTCCGGTCAGCTTGTCGATGATCGTGAAGTTGGTGTTGATCTGCAACGACGGATTCAGGATCACGAAGCGGGCATCGCTTTCACAGAAGATCGTATTGTGCAGGAAGGATCCTGCCGTCCCGAATACCAGGCTGCGGCTGTTCAGGAGCCGTATCTGCTCCGCCAGGGACAGGGTTTCAGGGTAGACTATGTCCACACCCAGCCCCGCCATGACGGTTTCGAATTCAGCCTCGTTGTCGAACCCGCCGACCCCCGACTGCAGCCGGCTTTTCGAATAGTAGATCGGGCGCTCGTTGGGCTCGGCATCAGATTTCGGGCTCAGCTTGCGGCCAAGGTCGAGGCACAGGTCGCGAAAGCGCGTAAACCCGGCACGCTGTTCCTGGAAGCTGGTGTCGGGGACGATCAGGTTGCTCAGGCGCGTCGGCGTATCGAAAGTGACGAAATCCTCGCGTATCAGTCCCATGGCTTCGAAGATGGCCCGCACAAACGGCAGGCTGTACATCGCGGCGATATCGACCCCGTGATACACGAACTTGGCCCGCATTCCACGCAGATAGGCAACGTCCCAGAACCGCGACAGGGTGTTGATCAGAAAATGGCCGAAATGCGGATTCATATATCCGCAGTAGATGTACAGCACGTCGGGCGCGGTCTGGGTGACTTCAGACAGCTCTATGCGGGCGGCCAGGGATTGTTTCGACAGCAATTGCGGCGTGCGAAAGTCGATGGCCGCAGGGACAATCCGCCCCTCGGAGTCGAAGATTCCAAAACGCTCACCATTGGGCATAAAGACAGCGTCGTGCAGCAGCACGATCTGCGGATCCCCCGACTTGACCGCGTCCTCCCCCCATTTCACATCGCACTTGATCATTGTCTGCATCTTACTGACTCGTCGTCCCCCGGGTACGCTGGTGCTCACTGGTACTCAAAAACCATCGGAAAAAAGAATCCGCCTGCTAGCAAGTTAACACCGTAAAGACAACCAAGGAATGTGTCGGAATTCGGTTTATCGGCCAAAATATTGCAAGTTCGCAACCAATTCATCCACAGCTGTCGCAACACTGACGACCTGAGGCCGCTTCGGCTTCAGGTCGGCCAGGCCCGGATCGGCGTTCAGCCGCTTCAGAAGCGACAACAACGCGGCCTCATCATTGGCCGGAACGACCCAGCCATCGACGCCGTCTTCAACGCCACGGGCGATGTCGCCGCAATCGCTGACCAGGACGGGAAGACCGGCAAAACGCGCTTCGCGTGTTACCAGGCCATAGCTTTCGGGCCAGATCGACGGCGCGGCCAGGACGTCGAAACGGGAATAGAGTTCTCCGACCCGGTCCTGCGGAAATTTCCCAAGGGTGACGACCTGACTGTCCCCCAGGCGCTCCTCGCGCTCATAGCCATAGGGTTGGGCATGATCGACGACGACCAGTTCGATATTGGGCAGGCCTCCCTTTAACAGGGCGCGATGGAGAAGACCAAAGCCCTTGTGGTCGGACCGTCCACCGATAAAGCCCAGCCGGACCTTGCCGGCAGGTCTCTTGCGTTGGGCGCGCACCTTCAACGGAACCACGCCGTTTTCGTGAACCCCAACCTCGGCGTGGCCGGCGCGGTGATAGACCTGGGCGAACGACTCGGACACTGCGACCACCTTTTGACAGCCCCTCAGGGTCTGTCCCAGTTCCCGACGCCGGCGCCGACGCATGGCCGGCGACATGCGCCAGGTGACCGATTTCTCGATTTCCGTTCCGGTGGCCGTCGGAATAAAGGGTTGTCCCGTATCGTCCACCAGGAACTGATGCTCGGACAGCCACCAGGCATCGTGCAGGGTCAGCAGAACAGGCACCCGGGCGTCCTGCAGCCCCTGGGCAACGGACGCCGTCAGGATCTGGATACTGTGCAGGTGCGCGACATCAATCTTCCAGCGCCGGATCAGGCGGGTCATCAGGCGTTCAACGCGATCATCATAGGAGTCACCCCAGTCGCGGCCGGGAACATTGACCTGGGTCACCAGGACATTGCCATACCACAGATAGTCGCATTGGAAGGCGGAGTTATGATCCGGATCGGCATTGGCGCACAGTACGAATATGTCATACTCACTGCCGTAGCGGGCGCTGAGATCATCGACATAGGACTCGGCAATACGGGTCGCCCCGCCGATCGACTGCGGCCAGAAGAAGGTATTTACCACCAGCAGGCGCTTCTTTTGCGCCGCCGCCGGCAGATAGTGCGCCGCAGCCACGTCCAGCATGCCGCTCTTGCGGACCTGCCCGGCCCAATAGGCGGTCGTGTAACGCGTCTCAATCAGCTTGCGCGAGGCCGCCACCAGCTTCGCACGCAGACCGGCATCCTGGATCAGCCGCCCCAGGGCGGTCTCCCACTCTTGCGTCGTCAGCGCGAACAGAGCATGGCGCCCATCCTTGAGGACGTCGCGGTAGTTCTGGGTCGGCGACACGACCGAGGCCAGGCCGACCGCCGCCGCTTCGAACCATTTCAGCTCGCTCTTGGCGTCGGTAGCTTCTGACAGGTTCAGCGGCGCGATGCTGATATCGAACTGCGACATCAGGTCCAGGAAATCACCGAAGGCCAGATTGGGTTCGAGCAGGTCGAGACGATCGCGGACCTCCTCGAACAGGGGCAGTTCGGGAAAATTCCCAACCAGGACGAGGCGGGCCTTGGGGTGGGTTTTCAGTACCGATACCAGGGCCGGAATGACGGTTTCAACGAAGTAGGTTTTGTGCGCCTTGGTGCCGCTGCCATAGAAGATACGCACGGTGTCGTCCGCCGCTTCGGCCGCCTTGGCTGTCTCCCGGGCCAGGCTGCGGATACCCGCCTGTTCGACGACATAGCCGGCGAAGTTCCTGCGCAGGTGGATGGGCTTGTCAGTCCGCAGAACAGACTGAACCTGCCGGCGCAGCGGCTCGGTCGACACCACGATCTCGTCGGCCGCATTCAGAGCCTCAAGGAACATGGCGCAGTCAAATGTCAGGTGGACATAGGTGCCGCGATCGATATTGCCCTCGTAGTCCGAAAGCGGCGGCGGAAAGTGCTTCTGGTCGAAAATCAGGTCGTCAATGTCATACAGGACTTTCGTCCCCAGGCTGCGCATGGCGAACATCAGGCGCAACACGAAAGGCGTTGCCGGCTGACGCTGGAACAGCACAACCGAGGCATCGGCGCAGATATGCCGGGCCTGGTCGGGCGACAGCTCATTCAGGTCGTGCATCTCATGATAGATGCCCATCTCGTCCAGGAGGTCGGACATCTGCTCGGCGCGGTAGTGACGAACCTGCTGCAGATAAGGACTGGTCAGGATGACGACCTTGCGCCGCAACAGGCCCGGCCGCGGCAAGGACGACGACCGGTGTTTGAGGTCCTCGATCCGCGCGATGGCGGAGACAATACGCTGAAGCCCCTTTTGCCAGGCGCGCGCCTGCGCCTGCTCGTTACCGTCCTGGGCGATCGCCTTGAAGTCGTCATAGACCAGCGTAAAGGCACGCTCGGCGGCTTCGTCCAGCATCCGCCCGATCTTGAGACGGTCCTGGTCCGACAAACGCTTTGAAGCCGCAACACGCTTCATGGTCGCCTCGATGACCTTGAGCGTCTGCGCTCCCGAATCGGCGGCCAGCGCCAGCCGGCCGCGAATGTCCGCAAACAGGAAGGCCGTATCGCCTTCCAGTTCGCTCGCCTTCAGTTCGGAGAGTGTATCGACCAGTTCGGTCGTGGCGCCACGCTGGCTCAGCGCGCGGATGCGAAGGTGCCGGGAACGTCGCGCCTGTGCCGCATCGAGCGTCTGGGCGGCGACGATCGCCAGTGCGGCTTCGGCCAGCGGGCCTTCATAAAAGTCGGTGAGAAACGCTTCCGCGAGGTCGAGAAGATCGGTGACGTCACCCAGATTTTCCGTTGCAGCCAGATCCTCAAGAATGGCGGTTGCCGGCGCACGCAGGTGCTCGGCGAAAATCTGGAAGGCCTGTCCGCGCGAGATGGACACACGAACCGCCATAATGCCACGGCGGAACAGGTCCAGCGCCGTCGCAGACCGCGCGGCCATCGCGCACAGGCTAAGCGCCACATGCACCGGCCACCAGTTGGCGGTCACTCCGCCTTGCCACTGGGCTTCAGCCAGGTCCTTGTCCAGCGCCGACTTCATGAGCCCCGGGTCGATCACGATCGCGTCCGCCGTCATGACGCGCCCAAGAGCGGCGATTACACGATGCAGATCAAAATCGGAAAAGGCGCGATGCTGCAGGATGCTGTTCAGCAGATCGGCTGCGTCCTCGGACCAGGTTTCATGCGTCAGTACGCAGAACCCCTGCACCAGGAAACTCAGTTGGTCATCCGTGTCCAGGGCCACGGCTTGGAGTATGGAGGTCGCGCTGGCGCTGGCGCCCAGCACCGCTTCTTCGGCCAGGGCACGGTGGTACCAGCCCCAGGCAAAGGTGGGTTCGGTCTCGGTGACCCTTGTCAGGCGCACCAAGGCCTTCTCGGCCTCGCCGCCTTCCAGCTCATGGACCGCGAGGCGGTAGTGCGGCCAATAGAAGTCAGGCTGGCGAAGCGCCAGGACACGATGAAAACCGATTTCGGCATGGGCGGCGCCGGCGTCCTTGGCCTGGGCCGCCATATCGACCAGCGCCTGCATGTGATCGCGGTCAAGGGACTCCGCCAGCACCGCCTCAACCAGTTGCCGCAAAGGCTCTTGTCGTACTCCGTCGGTTGAAACTTCCGGTTCAGGCAGCACGAAGCGGGCTAAAACGTCCTGCGCTGGTTGCAGTTCCAGCAGGTCCGCCAGGCTGTTGGCCAGCGGCCCAAGTTGTGCCGGGGTGGCCGGAACGGCGGCTTGTTCAGCGATGTCGACGGCAAGCCGATCAGCCAGGGCCAGGCCGGGAACCGGCGGTGCAGGCCTGAGGGACCTGACGGCCTTTCGCACATGCAGCAATGCCCAACTCTTGACCTTTCCGAGTCCCGTCGCCGCCCCGTTTAACGCCATTGTCTCATCCTGACCGCCCCAAGGACGGTTTCCCCATAAACGATTACCCTACCGTTCATGCCTCGCCGCGCTTGAGTTTTCAAGGCCTTATCGTATAAGCGACGCCTTGACGCGGCCGCAATACAACCGCATCAATGCACCGGGCGGCACATTCGCTCCGAAATTCGGGTCTTCATGCTTCACCTCGGTCACGGTTATCTTCTGTCGGATGTTTTTTGGGCGCTGCGAAAAGCCCGCCGCAAGGGTTTGGCAGCCGCCGCCGCGACGTTTCGTGACCTGCGACATCTGCGCGGCAGCGCGCAGATCGACCATAATTTCTATCAGATGCAACTGTCAGGCACACCGCATGCCCGCCTCGACCCGGTCACGCACTACGTCATTTTCGGTGTTCACGACGGGTTCGATCCGACGGCCGACTTCAGCACCGACTACTACCTGAGCGCCCACCGCGATGTCGCCAAACTGGGCATCAACCCCTTTGTTCACTATCTCCGCGCCGGCGAAGGCGAATGCCGGCGCATCGAACCCTCGACACGGCTGGGCGACGTCCTGAGGCGGCTGGACGGCGGTACGGACAAAACCGGTCCGGGCCGGCCGGGCTTCGCGCCGGAAGAGGCGCACAAGCACCGCTGGCCCCTGCGGGACACCGCGGCCGGCAAGCCGGCGAAGGCGCGCGAAAGCGCCGTACTCTACGACGAACGGCCTGACGACCCCGTCATGTTCGAAGCACGGCGCGGAAGCGATTTTCTCCGGCGTTTCGACCTGACGGGGGAGACACCGGAGGTGGCCGGCGCCGTGGCCGCGCTGAATGCCCATCTCGCACGGCCCGATAGCCCGCCCGACGTTTCCATCGTCATTCCGGTTTACGGCCAGTTGGCCTACACCCTGAACTGCCTCGACTCGCTGCTGACGCATGACAGCCGCCACAGTTTCGAGATCATTGTTGCCGACGACGCCTCCCCCGACGACACGGCCCAATGGCTGCCGAAGATATCCGCTATCCACGCCGTCACCTACGACAAAAACGAGGGGTTTGTCGCGACCTGCAACAAGGCCGCCGCCCTGGCCAATGGCCGATACCTGGTCCTGCTCAACAACGACACCCGGGTCTGCGATGGCTGGCTGGACCGCCTGATCGCGACCTTTGACGATTTCCCGACGGCGGGCCTTGCCGGTTCTAAATTCTTCTATCCCGACGGCAGCCTGCAGGAGGCCGGCGGCATCGTCTGGCGCGACGGCTCGGCGTGGAACTATGGCCGTGACGACGATCCCAATCGGCCGCGCTACTGCCACGCCCGCGACGCCGACTACATGTCCGGCGCCGCAATCGCCCTCCCCGCCGCGGTCTGGCGGGAGATGGGCGGCTTCGACGATATCTACCGTCCGGCCTATTACGAAGATACCGACCTGGCCTTCCGCCTGCGCGCCAAAGGATATCGGACGATCTTCCAGCCGCTGTCGCGGGCCATCCACTACGAAGGCAAGACCTCGGGCACCGACACGGCCAAGGGCGCCAAGGCCTATCAGGTGAAGAACGGCCACACCTTCTTCGAACGCTGGCGCGACACCCTGCAACACCATCGCGCCAACGGCACCCAGGCCTGGGCGGAACGCGAACGCACGGTACAGAAACGCGTTCTGGTCATCGACATGACAAACCCGACGCCGGGACAGGACGCCGGCTCACAGGCCACCATCAATCTGATCCGCGCTTATCAGGACCTCGGCTACAAGGTCAGCTTCGTGCCGGAGGACAACTTCCTGTTCGAGCGCGCCAAGGTCGAGCACCTGCAGGCCATGGGTGTCGAATGCCACTACGCGCCCTACGACACCTCGCTGGGCGCCCTGCTGGGGCGTACGGGCATGATGTACGACGTGGTCCAGTTGATCCGGGCCGACGTCGCCGCCAAGAATCTGAACCTGATCCAGCGCATGGCGCCGCGTGCGCGTATCCTGTTCCTCAATGCCGACCTGCACTATCTGCGGCTGGAGCGCCAGGCGGCGGTCGAAAACAACCCGGCCCTGCTGGAGACGGCCGCCGATTATCGCGGGAAGGAAATGCACCTGGCCGGCGCCTGCGATGCCGTCCTGGTCCATTCCACGGTCGAGGCCGATATCCTGCGCGACCAGGTGCCCGGCGCCCGTGTCCTGATCCTGCCGCTGATCGAGACCCTGCCCGCCCCCGGCCCGTCGTCCCATGCCCGACGCAAGGACATCATGTTCCTGGGGGGCTATAACCATCCGCCCAATGTCGACGCCGCCCTGTGGCTGCTGGACGAACTGTGGCCGAAACTGTCTGAGCAACTGCCCGAGGCCCGCCTGCTGCTGGTCGGTTCCAATCCGCCCGAAAGCCTGACGTCCCGCGCCGGCGGCCGCGTCATGGTCAGCGGGACTGTACCCGATCTCGCGCCCTGGTTCGATCAGGCCCGGGTCTTCATTGCCCCCCTGCGCTACGGCGCCGGCGCCAAGGGCAAGGTCCTGGCGGCCTTGGCGCACGGCGTGCCGGTCGTGGCGACGTCTATCGCCGCCGAAGGGATGGGCCTGACCGGCGGCAAAACCGTCTTCCTGGCCGACACGGCAGAGGCCCTGACGGCCGAAACCCGGCGCCTTTACACCATGTCGGCGCAACGCTGGACGACCGTTGCCAAATCGGGCCGCACACACATCGCGCAAGCCCACAGTTTCGAGGCCATGCGCGATGTGCTGAAAGCTGCTTTGGCTTAACTGTTTGCTTGCGCCGTCTTGGCCGCGATAAGACCGCGCGTGGTCGGATCGGTCAGGTCGTTGGGCGGACGGATCAGGAACCGTTCCGACAGCTCCATCAGCACGAAATCCGGTTTTTCCTCAAGCACATAGTCATGCTCGTAGACCGGCGACGCCACCACCACCAGGCGGCGGAAGGACTGCGCGAAGAAAGGGGAAAGCCACAGGCCGTACGAGTCGCGGAAAATCACCGCCGTCGGCAGGCTGGGGTCGGCCTGCTCGTAGACGACGATATTTCCGCGGTTGACGACCTTGTTGTCGCTGACCTGTTTGGCGCGCGGCGTGGTCACTTTGCCGTAGACCGTGCGTCCCGTCACCTGCGGGTCCAGCTTCGATCCCAGATCGCCCAGGAAGTCACGCTCGTCGAAGGTGATGTCGACCCAGTCCAGGACACGGATATCCGGCCGCACCTTGGCAAGTTCCGCCATGACCGCACGGTAGGCAACATAGGCCGCGGCATGCGACCAGTGCGAGTCGGTGGTGCACACCATCAGCTGGTTGCGCGCCTCCGCCTGAATTTCCGCCAGGGGATAGACAAAGGTGACATTGTCGATGCTGTCCGCGATGGCCTTGATCTGGTGCACCGGCCTGACTGCCGCAGGGACCACGCTGTCGGGCAGCTTGTCCGGCGATATGGCGTGATTGTCGGGCGGCACCATGAAATACAGCCGCAATCCGACCTCGGCCAGCTTTTCGGCGCGCAGGGTGAAGGTCTCGCGCCATTGGGCGCTGCTCTGCTCGGTCAGGAGGGTCTTGCCGGTATGCTGGCTGACCACACCGTTGGAATCGTTGTCAAGAAACAGAAAGCCGTCCTTGCCTTCCAGAACTTTCATCTACGCAACCTTTTATTCTTGCCTTGCCTTCGGCCGGACGAGCTTCAGGTCGGGCAAGGTATTCGTGCTGACCAGCTTGACGTTCAATATTTTTTCTACGTCGGCAAGCTGATCCTGGATGTCGGTTTCGGTCGGCGCCTGCCATCCGTCACCGGTGATAAAGCCGCCTTGCAGCAGCTGGGCCTTGAGATTGTCGAAATTCGGCCGCCCCTTGGCCTGGGCAAACACACCCCAGGGGGCGTGCGACGGTACGAACAATTCTTCGATGGTCGATGTTCCCTGTGCGGTCGGGCCTCCGAAGCTTTCAATCTGGCGGACATACGTATAGTTGAGTTTGCGTCGCCAGATAATAAAAAGTTTTTGATCCGCCCGCGCCACCAGGGCGTAAAGATGGGCCGCGGAACCATCGGCGAAGATGACCGTGTCGGCGTCGTTGTAGAGGGCGAACTGTTCCCGGATCGAGAGGGTTTCCGGGTAGACGATATGATACCCTTCCGCCGCCAGGCTGCGTTCGATAAATCCTTCGCCCAGGATCATGCCGTCAAACGGGTTCAGGCGTGACCGGGACACATAGATCTTGCGATGCCCTTCCCCGCGCAGCGCCCGCGCCGGCGCCAGCAGTCCGGCCATGGACGGATGGCCCTGGATGACGCCGGCCCGCGCGATTGTGGTTGGCACGGCCAGGTGCTCGACCAGGGTCGGCTGTTTGACCATAATCAATCTGACGCCAGGGCATAGCACGTCCAGAACGGCCGGAATGAACGACGAAGCGTCCATGTGGGCGATCCGGTTGTAATAGACCACCGAAGCGTAGTCGCGGCTGAGAAAGGAAAAGGCCCAAAGGCGGCTTAGGGACTCGACCAGGAAATGGCCGAAATGCTTGTTCTGCAACATGCCACCGAAGACATGGCTGCCCTCCAGCCTGGCTTCTACGGCCGAACGGTCGATCGGCAGCGGCGTATTGTCGTAGCCGTCCTTCTGGTGCAGCCCCGCCTGGCAGACCTCACCATCGGCATAGTAGGCGCCGCCGTCGAAATGACCGCGCACGGCTCCGTGCAGCTGCAACTGGGTCAGCGGCGCGACATAGCCATTGGCAATGAACTCGACGTTCAAACTCGCCGGTTCCGGCATTTACCTCTCCAAGTTGGGCGGGCGGTCGACCGCAAAAGCCGACTCGTCCCTACCTCTTCTAGGGGTAAGCAAGGCGGATGAAAAGCCTCTGTGGGAGAACGGCTTTATGCGAGGTAGCGGCCAAGCTCGCGGCGCTGGTCTTCGGTTGCAGCGCTTGAGCCGACGACCAGGGAAGCAATGGCGGCGTCGGCCAGGGGAAAGGCGCCGCGGTCCCCCTTGTCGCGCGCCCCGAGACGGAACGGTGCGTCGTCACTGCCGATGGCGCCATAGGCGACATTGCTGATCACTGCCTCGTCGTCGATGTAGACCGAATAGTGGGTCCCGTCCGCCACCAGGATCAGGCGCACCTGTTTGCCGTACCAAGGGGAAATATCGGCCGTCTTCAGCCCTGTATTACCCAGCTTGACGCGCAGGGTATTGTTCAGGAAGTCGACATAGAGGGTGCGTGAGGTGAAATCACCCTTGGACAGGATGACGCGCGGCGTGGCGACGCTGTCGGCGATGAAGCGGATATTGATCCCGACCGTCAGTTGGTTGCTGCTGACGAACACTGTCCCGTCCAGTTGCGGCAGATCGAAATAGGCGTTGTCGAAGACCACACTGGCTGCGTCCGAACCCGGCGCGGCGCGGAAGGCGACATCGTTCTGGATGGCATTGCCGCCACGTCCCAGCTTGCTGTACCAGGCGGTGATGCGGCCGCCGTCATCCAGTTGAAAGGCGGTCTTTTCGCTTTGAAACCAGCATTCGATTGCCGGCAGGGCAGCGGTGTCAAGAACCGGTGTGGCGGCGGAAGCGCGAACCGTCTTGGCGCCCTTGGCGCGGGACTTACCCGCCTTTTTCTTGCTGTTGTACGCCTTGGCCATCGTCCTTGCTCCACGTCAAAGTTGTCAGTTCCCCGGCAAGCCTTCGACTTTATAGGAATAAAAACGTTGCATCGCAACATGTAACCGCCTGCGGAGGGAATTACCGCCACAGATCTGTGCTCCCCCGGCCACGTTCGCAAGGGGACGAAGACACCCGGCAAGCGCGATCGGTTGCTTACTCGCCGGCAATCTTCAGGAGATGCTCGCGCGGGTCCAACCCGTTGTCGCGCAGGAAGGTGACATAGTTTTGGGCGCGTTCGCGGCGCTGGGCATCATAGGCTTCGCCGTCGAACTTGATCAGGGCCTTCAGGTTCCCGCGGGTCAGGTGCTGTCCGGCCAGTTGCCCCTTGGTCAGGAACGGCACGCCGGTCTGGCGGCACATTTCCTCGGTCCGCGAGTCAAACGCGACGACACAGCCCATCTTGGCGGCCTGGATGGCCAGTTGCGTACCGTGATAACGCGGCCCGATGGTCAGGTCGTAGCGGGTCAGGGCGTCCATCCATGCCGGCACATCATAGAAGGACCGGGCATAGGTGCGGCACCACGACTTGAACTCGTCCATCGTATAGTGCGGCACGGTGTGCAGCCTGAGGATCTCGAGCTGGTTCGGATCGATGTCATCGAACAGGCCGCGCGACAGCTTGATCATCTCGCCGGTCGCCTGGACGACATACTGACCGAAGGCAGTCGGGTCCATCATCAGGGCGATCAGTTGCTGTTCGATCGGCCGCAGTTCACCCCACCCCTGGTGACCGGCGCACACCGAAAGCGAACGCGGTATGGAGGTGGCGTCCCAGCCGGCCTGGATCGACCGGCCCAGATGGACATCGTGCGAAATGAAATGGGTCGGACAGCCACCGACAATCGTGTCGTCGATGCCGAACCGCGCCAGCTGCTGCGATGTGTAGGGACCACGGGTATAGATGTTTGAGGTCGAACCGAAGCGGCGCGCGTCGATGGCCTTGACCCAGTTGACCGTGCCTTCCTTCGCGCGGACCTCGGTCTCCATGGTGTCGGCCTGGGCGCCCAGGCCGATGGCGATGACCGGCTTGTCGACGGCTTCCATGATGGTGGCAGCCCCACCCAGGTCGTTATGCGCACCGAACTGGTTGGCGCAGGGAATGAGGACGGCATCGTACTGGTTCAGCACATCGGCCCGCGTCGCCCACGAAACCCAATGGAACTCGGCGTCAACCTGACGGGCAATGGCATAAACAAAGGCCAGGTTGCCGTTATTGTGGCCAATGGCCATGTTGAGGAAGTCGAAGGACTGGTTGGAATAGAGCCCGGGATCCTGAATTTTCCACAGGATCGCAATTTTTTTCTTCAAAATCAGCTCCTTAGCCCATCAGCCCAGATGTTGCGGGGCAACATATAAAAGCCCCCGGCCTAAATCCAGAGGAATCTGTATCCGCACAATCTGGTGATTAGCGGCAAGCCTTCGGCACGATCGTCGCCGTCAGGCCTGCTTTACCCACAGGGACACATCGGTATGACGGCCGCTATAGGCGTCAGGGTCGACCCATTCATGGCGCATGCCGGTATAGGCGGCCGGCTGGGTCTTGGTAAATTCGCGCCACTGCGGCAGCGTGAAAGATTGACCGTACATTTCGAAGACGCTGTTCGAGGCCGGACGGCCGTCGGGGCGGTAACGCGTGATCCAGGCGCCATGCTTGTACGAACCGGTGACCAGCGGCTTGTAGTTGGCCGCGGGTTTGGTGTCGTCGAAATAGTACTGGCAATTGAACAGTCCCAGGACACCGCCCGGCTTCAGGTAGGAGTCCAGGCGCTGGATCTCTTCATCGAACTTGGCGAACGGATAGACGTCCGCGATATCCGGCAGTCCGTCGGTCTGCGGGTAGATGCACAGGACGTTCATCGCGAAAATCACGTCGAACGGCCCCAACGGCTCGATATTGTTCTTCGTCGAGAACACGACCTTGATGCGGGGGTGATTCAGGGCCTGCGCGGTGGCCAGCGCCTTGGCGTCGACATCGGCGCCGACGACCGAGGCATTCGGAAATACTTTTGAGAAGTCAACGCACTCCGAACCGTCGGAACAGCCGAACGAAAGCGCCTTTATCGGTGCATCGGCGCCCAGGTGGTTCGCGGCCAGGCGCATCAGGTCGGCGTTGCGGCCCAGTTGCGTGTGCGTGTTCTGCTGGTGCTGGATCAGGGTATCGGACATCTTTCCTCGCGCGGATAATCATACCATTAAGAACGAACCCGACCTATGGTCAAGCTTTGCGGGCAACATTGTGGCGAATCCAATTCGTCACTTGGGTTTACCGTGGCCGCGCGACTTGCCTTGCCGCGGGAATTTCTCTAGAGGAAAGTTCCTAAAGCTGGTTGGATGATTAAGACGTATGAACAAGACGAAGCGGGTCGGCGTTATCGATAATCTGGCGGATATCCGCACGTTTAAGGAACTCGAAGCCTTTGAGCCTGTGACCAAGCGCTACAGTGCGGCGGTCGGCGGCAATACCGGAAACCTGGCCTTTGTTATGGGCACCAAGTTGTCGCTTGGCAACCGGTATGCCGTGACCTTCTGGCACGAAACGCCCGAACGCATCCGCCAGCACTTCGATCATCTCGTCATCTGCTGTGCCAACCAGATCGGCAAGCATGCCGACCTGAAGGGATGGGGCGACCGGCTGGAAGCTTTCGGCCTGCCCGTGACCCTGGTCGGCCTCGGCGCCCAGACCACCAATTACGAAACCGAAATCGAGATTCCGGAAGGCACCCGTCACTTCCTGCGCGTGGTCACCAAGCTGAACGAGTCCGCGGAGTCCAATATCGGCGTGCGTGGCGACTATACCCGTGGCGTCCTGGCCGATATCGGTTTCGACTCGTTCGTTACCGGCTGTCCGTCCCTGTTCATTTCGCCGGACACGGCGCTGGGTGAAAGCATCGCCGCCGCCGAGATCAGCGACACAGACGCCAAGATCGCGGTGGCCGCGGGCAACCCGTATCACCCGCAGACGCGCGCCCTGGAAGGCAACCTGATTGATGTCGTCTCCGCCACCCATGGCGCCTATGTCATCCAGCACCCGGACATCATGATCTCGCTGGCTACCGGGCAGTTCACCGAGGAAGACGAAGCCAAGCTGCCGAACCTGCTGGCGGCCTATGGTGGACGCTTCGAAACGGTAGAGGACATGGTCCGCTGGTTCGGCCGCCACGCCTACGCTTTCTATGATGGCTTTGCCTGGATCGATTTCCTGCGCCACTACGATGCCGCCATTGGCCCGCGTTATCACGGCGTTGCCTTTGCCGTCCAGGCCCGCCGCCCCGGCATGGTCGTCCATATCGACAACCGCACGCGCGAGTTGTCGGCCACCACCGGCATCAAGTCGATCGCCGCTTCCGACTTCAAGGACGTGGGCGTCGAAGAAGCCCTGAAGATGGTGAGGTGGAGCTATGACGAAGGTCTGGCCTTTGACGAGAACCGCCGCATGCGCGCCGACAACCTGGCCAAGTTCCTGATCGACAACAACCTGGCGGCTTCGGACCGCCTGCTGTCCCTGGCCTGATCTAGAGCGCATCCCAAAAAGTGTGACGCACTTTTTGGATTAAGATGCGCGTAAAAACAAAAACTTAGAGCGCCGATCCGATTCTACCGGATCGAAACGCGCTCTAATCCGCGATCCGTACCAACTCGGCGACCAGGTCCTGGATCGGGACGCCGAGTTCGCGCAGGCGCGTGACGTCTGCGACAATCGAAACCGGGTCGCCCGGCCGGTCGGGAAGTGCGCCGAAGTCGACGTTCAAGGTCCGGCCGGTGGCGGCTTCGATCGGCTCCACGAGGTCGCGCAGGGTAATCCCCTGCCCGCTGGCCACATTGACAGCGCCGGTAAGATCCGACGCGACCACTGCCGCCAGATATTCACCGCAAAGCCGCGTGCTGAGAAAGTCGCGCACTTGCAGGCCCGAGGTACAGCGCGCCGTTTCGCCGTTGAGCGCACATTGGAGCAGATAGGGCACGATCCTTTGCGGGCTCTCCCCTTCTCCGAACAGGAAGAACAGTCGCGCCCAGGCGTAGTCCAATCCTGCCGTGTCCAGCCATGCCGCCAGGTCGCGCTTGGCCTGGCCGTAGAGAGTGGCGGGAACACACGATCGGGTTTCAGGCCAGGGCACATCCCCTTCCTGCGTCCAGTCGTATTCGGCGCAACTGCCGACGCCGACGACGCGCCGTCCGCCATGGCGGGCAAAGGCCTCGATCAGGTCCTGGCTGGCGCGAAGCCAGTCTGCATTTTCCGATGCCCCCCAGTAGCGGCCATGCTCGGTGATCCAGGCGCTGTGCAGCAGATGAGAAGGACGCAGTTCGGCCAGCAAGGGGTCGGCGGATTGGCTTAGGAGATCCAGACTGTGCCATATGACACCGGGCACGTTTCGCCTCGTTCTCGCGATAACGTGAACCTCGAAACCGTGTGCGACCAGCGGCGCCAGGGCATGGCGCCCGACAAAGCCGGACGCACCGGTGACCAGGACCCTAGACATCGTCCGGCCATTGGGCATCGCGGTCGGACATCACCTGGGGGATGGCCGGCCAGGCAATGTTAAAGACCGGGCTGTTCCAGCGCACACCCGTGGCCGAACCGGCGGCATAGGCCGTGTCAATCAGGTAAAAGACCTCGGCATCGTCGGTCAGGGTAAGAAAACCGTGCGCCACGCCGCGCGGCAGGAACAGCGCCAGGCCATTGTCCGCCGATAACTCGACCCCCACCCAGCGGCCGCGCGCGGGACTTTCCGCACGCAGGTCGACGGCGACATCGAACACCGAGCCGCGCGTACAGCGAACCAGCTTCTGTTCGGCATGCGGCTCGGACTGCAGATGCATGCCGCGCAGGGTGTGGCGGGCATGGTTTTTCGACAGGCTTTCCTGAAGCGGCACGAAATCCAGCCCGGCGGCGGTGAAACTGTCGCGGCAATAGGTCCGGGCGAACGCGCCGCGGTCATCGCTGATCGGCGTTTGCGCGACCACCATCACACCGGGAAGGACCGTGGCCTCGAAGCGCATCAATCGCGAATCCTCAAGTCGGGTATGGCGGTAACGAAGCGGCCGCCCCATTGCCGGATATCGGCGGCCTCGGCACGGATTTCGCCGGCCAGGTTCCACGGGAGGATCAGCAGATAGTCGGGCTTTTCGCCGAACAGGGTCTCAGGCGTCACCACCGGAATATGGCTGCCGGGCAGGTAATGCCCCTGCTTGGCCGGGTTGCGGTCGACAACGAAGTCGATCTGACCGGCCTTGACGCCGGCAACATTGAGCAGAGTATTGCCCTTGGCGGCGGCGCCCCAGGCGGCGACACGCTTACCGTCCGCGGCGGCCTGCGACAGGAACGCGTTCAGGCCAGAAACGACGGCATCGACCCGGGATGTCATGCCGTCATAACCTTCGATCCGATCCAGGCCAGCGGCGTTTTCGGCGGCGCGCAGATCGGCCAGGTTGGCGTTCGCTGCCTCTGCCCGGGCATCATCGTCATGGCAGACGAAGATACGCAGCGATCCGCCATGGGTCGGCAGGCGTTGCGCGTCGAACAGGCACAGGCCATGCGCGGCAAAGACCTTTTCGAGGGTATACAGCGAGAAGTAGCTGTAGTGCTCGTGATAGATGGTGTCGAACTGGACGTCTCGGATCAGTTCCAGGATATGCGGGAATTCGACCGTCACCGTCCCGCCCGGCGCCAGCGAAATCTTGAAGCCGGCAACGAAGTCGTTGAGATCGGGCACATGCGCCAGGACGTTATTGGCCGCCATCAGATTGGCCAGCCGGTTCGCGCCCAAACGCGTCGCGGTTTCGGCGCCAAAGAAGGCCACCTCGGTCGGCACGCCCTGACGAACTGCCTCTGCCGCAACATTGGCGGCGGGCTCGACCCCCAGGCAGGGAATGCCAGCGGCGACGAAGTTTTTCAGCAGATAGCCGTCATTGCTGGCGATTTCGACGACGAAACTGTCCGGCGTCAAACCCAGCCGGTCGCGCATATCGGCGCAGTAACGCGCCGCATGGTCCAGCCAGGTCGAGGAAAACGACGAGAAATAGGCGTAGTCGCTGAAGATGTCCTCGGCCGGGACAACCGGTTGGGCCTGGACCAGCAGGCAGGATTCGCAGACATGGACCTTCAACGGATAAACCGGCTCCGGCTTCTCCAACTGCGCTGCGCTCAGATAGCTGTTGGCCAGCGGCGTGCGCCCCAGATCCAGGAAGACCCGGTTCAGCGGGGTGCGGCAAAACCGGCAGTTATTAGCTTCCATGGGCATTGAGATAAGCCTCGATCTGGCCGGAGGTGATGTCGACGGGGTTCTGGCCGCTATGCCAGGCGCTGTACCATTGCGCCGCCCAATGCAGGGCTTCGGGTTGCGACAGGCGGTTGCGCCAGCCGAGCGCACGCAGGGCCAGGCCGGGGTCCAGGTCCAGCCGGGTCTTTTCCGGCCGCGCGGCGTCACTTTGGACCTGGCGCGGCGGACTCCAGTCGAGTTGGGAATAGAAGGCCGCCAAGGCGTCGCTAACGGTCAGGGGCTCGGCCTCGGGGCCGATATTGACCGCCACCGGAGCGCCATCGGCATCGGTCAGAAGTTGCGCGGCGTGACGCAGATAGGCGAAGACCACGTCCAGCACGTGCTGCCACGGCCGGGTGGCGTCGGGATGGCGAAGGGTCAGCGGCGTGCGTGTCGTATAGGCGCGCCAGGCATCGGTCAGCAGCCGGTCCTGGGCGAAGTCGCCGCCGCCGACGACATTGCCAGCCCGCGCCGTCGCAACCGTCAGGCTTTTGGCGTCGGCAAAAGCGCGCACGGCGATCTCGCACGCCGCCTTGGAGGCGCTGTAGGGGTCTTCGCCGCCCAGAGCGTCGCCCTCCAGGAAGCTTCGGCCCTGGTTGTCGTTGCGATAGACCTTGTCGCTGGTAATCACCAGGACCGGCGCCGCCGGTGCCTTATCGACCACGGCCTGCAACAGGGTCAGGGTGCCGCGGACATTGACGTCGAAGGTCTCGAACGGCTGGTCGTAGGACTTGCGCACCAGCGACTGCGCCGCCAAGTGCAGAACCACCTCCGGCCGCGCCTCGGCCACCACTTGCGCGACGGCCGCGACATCGCGGATATCGGCCAACCGGCTGGACGCGGCCAGGTCCAGCATAGCAAACAGGTTGTCGCCAGGCTCGGGCGCCAAGGCCAGGCCGGTGACTTCGGCGCCCAGCTTCTCTAGCACGGCACACAGCCACGCGCCCTTGAAGCCGGTATGGCCGGTGACCATGACGCGGCGGCCTTGCCATACGGAACTCACCAGATTTTCCACGGCGCCTGGCCGCTGTCCCACATCTGCTCGAGCTGCATCTTTTCGCGCAGGGTATCCATGGGCTGCCAGAAACCATCGTGGCGGAAGGCCATCAACTGTCCCTCGCCGGCCAGCCGTTCCAGCGGCCCGCTTTCCCACACCGTCTCGTCGCCCTCGATATAGTCGATCACGCGACGGTCCAGCACGAAGAAGCCGCCATTGATATCGCCGCCGTCGCCCTTGGGCTTTTCGAGGAAGCGCCGGACTTGGCCGTCATGGATATCCAAAGCACCGAAACGGCCCGGTGGCTGGACGCCGGTAACCGTGGCCAGCCGGCCATGCTCCTTATGGAAAGCGATTGAAGCGGCGATATCGACATCGCTGACCCCGTCGCCATAGGTCAGGCAGAAGGCGCCGTCATCACCGAGATAATGCGCGGCACGGCGGATGCGGCCGCCGGTCTGGGTGTCCTCGCCGGTTTCGACCAGGGTGACGTTCCAGTCCTCGGTCTCGGCGGCATGGATAGTAACCTCGCCGCGCTTAAGGCTGACCGTCAGATCGGCCCGGTGCATGGCGTAGTTGCAGAAGAAGTCCTTGATGAAATAGCCCTTGTAGCCCAGGCAGATGACGAAGTCGGTGACGCCATGGGCGGCATAGATCTTCATGATGTGCCACAGGATCGGCATGCCGCCGATCTCGACCATCGGCTTGGGCCGGGTCTGGGATTCTTCGGAGATGCGGGTGCCGCGGCCGCCCGCCAGGATCATGGCTTTCATCCCAGCACATCCTTGATCTTGGCGTAGAAGGCGTCGGTAAACTGCTTGGGCTGCCCCAGCGGATGTTTGGCGATATCGGCGCGAAGGTTGGTGCGCAGATGCTGGCGCCGGGCGCGGTCCCCGGCCAGTTCGACTGCCTTGTCGACATACTCCGCCAGCGAAAAGGCGCACAGGTCGCCCAAGCCACAATTGCTGAGGTTGGAATAGCTGAGGCGTTCGAAGAAGGCCGGACCGACCAGGGTAATCACCGGCACGCCCATCCACAGGGTTTCGCAGGTGGTGGTGCCGCCGACATGCGGGAAGGTGTCCAGCGCGATGTCGATATCGTTATAATGCGGCAGGTGGCGGCCGCGCACCGCCGTGTACAGCAGGCGGTCCGGCGCGATACCGTGTGCACCGAAGGCCTTTTCGGCATTGACGCGGAAAGCCTCTACGTCACCTTCGGGACGCACGAACAGGAAGCGCGAATTGGGCACGCGGTTCATGATGGCGGCCCAGGTGGCGATCCCTTCCGGCGTATATTTGTACGGATTGTTCATCGTCCCGAAGGTAATGAAACCGCGTCGCGTTTCCGGAATCTCATCCAGGATCGGCACATTGAAGAAGCCGATACTGCCCAGTGTGACCCAGGTGTCGGCCAGTTCGAACGGCTTTTCGATCAGCAGGCGCGGATCTTCGGGCTTCAGGTAGGGATCGACCAGGACATAGTCGATCGTCGACAACCCGCTGGAATGGGGATAGCCCAGCCAGCTGACCGAAACCGGCGCCGGCCGGAAGGCCATGGATTCGAACTTGTCCATGGTGGTCGCGCCCAGTTCGAAGAGGATGTCGAGCTGGTCGTCGGCAAAGGTTTGGGCCAGCTTCATCTCCGGCACGCCGGGCACCGAACGGAAGACATCGACCTGACCTTCCAGATGCTGACGCACCCGGTCGGGCGCGCCGGCGAAACCGGAATAGCAATAGACCTCGAACCGGCTGCGGTCGTATTGCTCCAGCAGCGGCTGGGCGAAATAGGTCACAGGGTGTTCGCGCAGGTCGTTCGAGAAGATGCCGACACGAATCTTCGACCGCCCGACCGCCGGCGCATGGGTGATGGCGGCAGGCGACCGCGTCGACTCGACGCGTTGGCCCCAGGTCCTGTGGCATTCTACCAGGTCGAGCCGGTCCTCCATGGTCTTGACGCCGGCCAGTTCGAGGTGGAAGGGCGCCCCCTCCCCCTTGCGCAGCCAGTGTTTCCACATGTTGCGTTTGTCGCCCAACCCGGCGACGCGGTCGAAATCCAGGCAACGCGTCAGCACGGACTTGGCGTCGCTCGACACGGGTGATCCGCTGGCGCGATACTGTTCGGCCAGGATGCAGGCCACCCGGTAGGCCTCGGCGATATGCTCGGCCTCGGAGCCGTATCTGCTGCGGTTCAGGCTGCCGCAGAACTCTTCCAGCGTGCGTTGCGAGCGCGGGTCTAGTTCCAGGGCGCGGCGGTAACAGGTATTGGCCTTTTCACGGTCGACCGGCGCCAGGGTCCGCGCCAGGCCGATCCATACGTCGATATCGTTCGGATTGATCCGCAGGGACTGTTGCAGGGATTCCGCGGCTTCAGGACCGCGGCCGGCCCGGCGCAGCGTATCGCCCTTGGCTGCCCAAAGTCCAGCGTCGTCCGGATTGGCCTTCAGCCGCTGCTCTATCATGTGCAGCGCCTCGGCGTGGCGGCCGTCTTGGGCCAGAACAAAGGCCAGGTCCTTGATCGCCTTGGGCTGGTTCGCGTTCATCATAAGGCTGCGTCGGAAGGTGGCGATGGCCTTGGCGTACTGGCCCTGCATCTGCTGAGAACGGCCCAGCAGCCGGACGTGCTCGGCATTCTTGGGCTCCATCCGTGTAGCCTTGAAATACATCTCCTCGGCATTGGCGCCGTCGTGGATGTCGCCGTAGATATTGCCCATGTTCACCCACGGCGCCACGGCCTTGGGGTCCAGCTTGCGCGCCTGACGGAACTGCTCCAGCGCCGCGTCGAAGCGCTTGGCGCGGCGATGGACCACCCCCATCAGATTGACGAGCGTGTATTCGCGCGGCTTGGCGGCCAAGTACGGCGTCACGAGGGCGAAGGCGTCGTCGATCTTGCCGTTGTCCAGCAGCAGCATGGTGTAATCGACCACGGCCAGCTGCGGCAGGGTGCCGGCGGCCTGGGCCTGGGCGTAGTGGGCCAGCGCCTGCGGCGTATCCCCGGCCAGGCGATACAGGCGGGCCAGGTCGGCCAGCTGCGGCGGCGAGGTGGGGTCGATGTTTCCGGCGGCGAGCCGCGCTTCCAGTTGCTGGCGCACGGCCACGGCTGAATTTTGGGCGGATTTTTGGGGAGCGGCAGCTTTCGGCGGTCTCATGTCACGATCTGTAAAGGGTCAAAACATAGAGCGCATCCCGAAAAGTGTGACGCACTTTTCGGATAAAGATGCGCGCAAAAGTAAAAACTCAGAGCGCCGATCCGATTCTTCCGGATCGATACGCGCTCTGGGTACGCGGGTAATACATCCCCCATACCAAACGCACCGCGGGCCGTCACCCCAAAACGGGTCAGGCCGTCGCGCCGTAAATACCGGTAAGCTGATCCATGATGCCACGGTTATAGGCGTCCAGATCGAACGCCGGCACCGTTACCTGGATATCGCCATTGATGATCCCGCTCAAACGCGAGGCCAGGCTGCCCGGATTGGCGACGACAAAATGTTCGCCATGGACGCCCTTTTCGACCTTTTCGGCCATGCCGCCGACATTGGAAACCAGGGCGGGCACACCCGACAGGCGGGCCTCCTGCAACACCACCGGCGCGTTTTCCCACCACACCGACGGCATCACGATCCAGTCGCAGTCGCGCATCAGCCCGACCACATCCTCGCTCTTATAGCCGCCATTGAGCGTCACCGTCGGGAACAGATCCTCGATCGTCTCGGACTGCGATGCGAAATATTCCTGGTTGGCCTGGCCATGGGCCGTGCCGTACAGCACCACGCGGATCTTCTCCAACGTGGTCTCCGGCAGCAGCTTCATCGCCTTCAGCACCACGTCCACACCCTTGAACGGGGTGAACTGGCCGAAATAGCCCAGGACCAGTGGCCGGTCCTCACTGTAGGTTTCGACCGGAACCTTCGACGGCGCGTCGGCGCCATAGCGCACCGACACCAGGTTCTCGACCACATGCAGACGATGCGCATCGACGCCGAATTCGGCATAGCGTTTGGCCAGGAAGGCGCTGGGCGAGATGATCCCGTCCAGCGAATTCAGCGCCTTCAGGATACGTTCGCGGCGCAGGAAAAAGAAGCCCGACGGCGTTCCAGGGAAGCACTTGGCGCATTCCGATGGCGACGACGCATAGCACAGCTCCTTGCTGGTCTTGATCATCTGACCGTAGTGGTGGCAGATGCCACCATATTCGTGCAGGGTCAGGAAGACCTTGACGCCCTTGTTTTCCTTGATCTCCTGGATGACGTCCAGGCCGATACCGAAATAGTGGTGGAAGTGGATCAGGTCGGGTTTGAAGTCCCCGATCATCTCATCCATGTCCTTCATGACCTGCTGAAAGTTGCGCGCGGTCAGGCGGAAGTCGTCGAAATCCGCTCCGACCCACAGCAGTTCGTCCTCACGGCCGCGAAAGGCGCCGAAACGGCCGTCGTGACCGATATTGCCGTGCGGTGTCAGCGCCACGAACAGGCAGTCATGCCCCTGAGCCTTCAGGGCGTGAAAATGCGCGATGGCGGCGTTTTCGGCCCCGCCCTTGGTGATATCCGGGTGGGAGTGGGCGACGACAATAAGTCTCACAGCAGGTCTCCGCGGCTGGCCAGGAAGTCTTCCCATCGGTTGGAAAACAGCTTGCTGTTCTTAAGGGTGAAGAAGGCGCGCGCGCCGCCGCCGATCAAGCCGATCGACTGGCGCTCCAGGTGATACATGCCCGGGCCGTCGACCAGAAGCACCCTGTGGCCGTCCTTGAGCCGTTGCAGGCACAGATCGACGTCCTCGAAATCGCCGTTGATGAACGACGAGTCGAAATATTCGACGGCGTCGCCGTCCTGCTTGTCGAGCAGCATCATGGCGCCGGTCACCGCGGTCGCGTCGCGCACCGTGATACCGTCATTGCGGTAATGCAGGCCTTTGCGGATGTGATCGGCCAGGACCAGGCCGGCATAGATGTCGCTTTTCAGGAACTGGATGCCGACATGCTGGATCGTATTGTCTTCGAACAGCAGGGTGAAGCCGACGATGGCGCCCGGATGGTCGCGCAGCACCTCAACCCCGCGCACCAGGGTGCTGTAGTCGCGGATATAGGCGTCGGAATTCATGAACAGGATCTTGTTGCCGTCACCGAAATGGGCGCCGACATTGCTGGCGGTGGCAAACCCGGAATCGCCCGTGGTCTGGACCAGCTTGATCGGCTTGGTCAGCTTGCGGGCGTGGTTGGTCAGATACTTCTTCATCGAAGAGAACAGCGAACGGTCGTCGCACACGATCACCCACTGGAAGTGGTCGGGCGAACGCTGCTGCATCTCGACCATGTCGAGCAGAAAGAAGTCGGTGCCGTAGAAGGGCACCACGATCGACACCTCGGTTTTGTCGGTCGCCGGCACCAGGTCGTAGACGACGGCGTTGCCGATCGCCTCGGCGATGTCCTTGCGCTGGCGCTGCGGCGAATTGGTCGCGTCGAAGAACAGGCTCAGGTCGCCCGGCCGTTCCTCGCAGATCTGGCGCACCACGTGGCCTGCCAGGTCCAGCCCCACCGAACCCGTATTGCCGCGACCGGCCAGATCCAGCGGCGTGGCGAACACGCCGTCCGCCCCTTCGGCGACCAGGACATAGTCGCCCTGTGGCGCGGCCAGTGGTACCCACGCCGTGAAGCCGTGGGTATTGGTCCGGACCTGGACGCCCATGCCCTTGAGGTGGTTGGAGACGTCGACCCGTTGTTTGGCATACAGGTTGAGGTCATACAGGCGAAAGTCGTTGAGATCGTACAGCGACAACCTGTACTGGCTGACGTCGGGGAACCAGCCATCGATGATCAGAGCCACATTATCGAAGACACCGACCGCGTCCAGATGGATAGATTTGACACCGCTGGGAAGCTCTTCGCCCGCCAGGCTTTTCAGCAGGAAGCGCTCCAGCGAATTCTCCGGCATCAGTGTGCCGATCTGCGCCGCCACCAGACCATGGAACGGCAAGTCTGCGACCGTCTTCCGGTCCAGCTTGATGACCTCGGCCTCGAAAGCCCGTGACGACCCCACCATCTCGACCCGGACACGCTCGAAGCTCGAGGTCAGGCGCAGATCTTCGGCGAAGGTGATGCTGTAGCGCGCCACAAAGCCGCGCGCTTCGTCGTCCAGGCCGAAGCCGAGCAGATAGTCCACGACGTCCTGGCGGTCGTGATAGCTGACATTCTGCAGTCTCAGGCCGGCGCCGGTGTCCCCCACGCGCAGATTGGCCAGCGAGGCCTCTCCCTCGGTGGTCCAGCCGGTGACGAAGACATAGGCTTCCTCGTCAAAAACCGTGTAGATTTTTTCTATATTGAAGTCGGTAATCATCTGCCACCTCGCGGCCGGCCCGAAGGGAGAATTGCGCCGCGGACCGGGGATCCGCGGCGCCGTAAGCCTTATTCGCCGGCGATCTTGCGGACGTGCGCCACCGGTTCCAGACCGTTGTTGCGCAGGAAGGTGACGTAGTTCTGGGCCCGCTCGCGACGATCGGCGTCATAGGCGTCGCCGTCGAACTTGATCAGCTTTTTCAGGTTGCTGCGGGTCAGATGCTTGTCGGCCAGTTCGCCCTTGGTCAGGACCGGCACGCCGGTCTGACGGCACATTTCCTCGGTACGCGAGTCGATGGCGACGACACAGCCCATCTTGCCGGCCTGGATGGCCAGCTGGGTGCCGTGATAGCGCGGCCCGATGGTCAGGTCGTAGCGGGTCAGCGAATCCATCCACGCCGGAATGTCGTAGAAGGAGCGGGCATAGGTACGGCACCACGACTTGAATTCGTCCATCGTATAGTGCGGCACGGTGTGCTGGCGGATCTTGTCCAGCGTGTTCGGATCCATGTCGTTGAACAGGCCGCGCGAGATCTTGATCATCTCGGTCATCGACTGCACGACATATTGACCGAACGCCGTCGGATCCATCATCAGCGCGATCAGCTGTTGCTCGATGGGACGGATATCCGTCCATGACTGGTGACCGCCACAGACCGACAGCGAACGCGGCACGGGGATCGAATCCCAGTCTGCCTGGATCGTCTGGCCCAGGTTGACATCGTGCGAGATGAAGTGCGTGGGACAGCCGCCGACGATGGTGTCGTCAACGCCAAAACGGGCCAGCTGCTGCGAGGTGAACGGCCCGCGTGTATAGATGTTGGAGGTCGAACCGAAGCGCTTCTTGGTCAGCGCCTGGACCCAGGCGATCGTGCCTTCCTTGGGGCTGACATCGGCTTCCATATTGTCCGCCTGGGCGCCCAGGCCGATGGCGATCACCGGCTTGTCGACGGCTTCGATGATGGCCGCAGCGCCGGTCAGATCAGTATGCTTGCCGAACTGGTTGGCGCACGGAATGACGATGGCGTCGTACTGGTTCAGCGTCTCGGCCTTGGTGGCCCACGACGTCCAGTGGAAGTCGGCGTCGATCTGGTTGGAGATGGCATAGACAAAGGCCAGGTTGCCGTTATTGTGGCCGATCGCGGTATTCAGGAAGTCAAATGGCTGATTGGAATAGAGCCCGAGATCTTCAATTTTCCACAGAAAAGCAATTTTCTTCCTCAAAATCAGCTCCTTAGACATACCTGGCCATAATGTTGCCGGGCACCATATAAAAGCCCCCTGCATGAGTCTAGGGGAAATCGCCGCGCGATTGTGCAGACGCGAACGCACTTGTCATCTTACCGCCCGTGATATATCCGACCTCTGCGTCCGCTTGTCCAAATCCTGGGGTCCTGAGCCTTATGTCAAATAACGGGTCCGAATTCTGGATCGACCAGTTGACCGTCGAAAAGGTGGTTTTGAGCGGCCTGCGCGCCGACGCCGCCGCGCTGGAAGGCGGGGTCGACCTGTTCGTCGATGATCTCCCGTGGGCGCGGCTCTACCCCCTGGCCCATGCCAACGCCGTCCAGGAAGCGGGCGGCGTCCTGACGATCGAGATGCAACTGCCCTACCGGGTCGGCGAAGGCTTCGACCGCCCGCGCCTGCGCCTGGAGATGGCGCAGACCGGTGAGCCGATCGGTCATTCCGCCTCGCGCCCCCTGCCCCGCAAACGCAAGGCGCGCGCGCTGGTCCTGATCCCTGCCGGCCACCGCTACGACCACGATAAGGTCCGAATGCACGACTGGCCGGTGTCCCAGATCATCGACACCTATTCGAACATCGGCGACCTGATGGTTTACGATTCGACTCTGAAGCTGCTCGATTTCGAAGATATCGAGGTCGCCAACATCGTCGACTTCAAGGATGCCGACGTCGACCGCTACAACTCCGAATTCGACTTCGCCTTCCTGCGCGGCTCGAACTTCATCCACGAATATATGGACTGGGCCCGCGCCGGCGAACTGATCGAACGCCTGCAGATCCCGGTCTTCGCCATCGGCGTCGGCGCCCAGGCCGAGACGCGCCGCCCGATCGACCTGCCACCCGAAGGCCAGCGCGTGTGGGCGGCCATCGCCGACAAATGCGGCTCGATCGGCGTCCGCGGTATCTATTCTGCCGAGGTGCTGGCCCACAACGGCATCAAGAATGTCGAGGTCGTCGGCTGCCCGTCCCTGTTCCGCCGCCGCGACCGCAACCTGGTCCTGGACCTGAAGCACCAGGCCGATATCCGCCGCATCGCCTTCAGCCTGCGCCGCGAAACCGGCGGCAACTACTGCCGCGACCTGGAAACCTACCTGACGCTTCAGCGCGCCTTCATGCTGCGCCTGGACCAGGAAAGCCATATGACGGTTACCCTGCATGGCGAGCGCGAGGAAAAGGCCTATTTCTTCCGCGACCACGACCGCGAGCTTCAGGTGCGCGAGACCCTGTTCGAGGAAGACTGGTTCCAGGAAGCCAACATCTTCCAGATGGAAGACATCTATCGCAACCGCATGTTCTTCAACACGACGGTGGCGCAGTATGACGACTTCATCGTCACCCAGGATTTCGCCATCGGCTACAGAGTGCACGGCATCCTGCCGGCCCTGGCCAACGGCATCCCTGGCATGCTGGTCGATTACGACGAACGCAGTGCCGAGCTCGCGGAAACCCTCAACATTCCGCTGATCCCGGAAAGTGCCCTGAAGGATGCTTCATGGCGCGATTTCTATACCCGCGATGCCTGGAGCCGGTTCATGCGCGGCTTCACCGAAAAGTACGACACCATGCGCAACTATTTGACAAAAAATGGTGTGCCCCATAGGCTTTAACCCCGGCCTCGCCCCATGCCGGAAAAGGATTGGGGCAGGCTTTTTCCGACAATAGCGCCTCCCTACCCCTTCCCCGGCGAAACCTTTCAGGATGTTTTATGAAAAAGAAGATTGCTCTGCTTTGGGAATCCAAGGACCTCGGTCTTTATTCTAATAAGAAATTTGACAAACTCTATGCGGGGATCGGCCACAATAACGGTAACCTGGCCTTCGTCTATGCCATTGCCAACCAGCTCGACGCCCAGATCGTCTATCAGCCCTGGCATGCCAGCGCCGAAAAGCTGAACACCTACGATGCCGTCGTCATCCCCAGCGCGAACCAGTTCGGCAAGCATACCGATCTGGGCGGACTGGCCGAAAGCTTTGCCAAGATCGAAAAGCCGATCATCTCGATCGGCCTGGGCGCCCAGGCCGACAGCATGGAGCACGACGTCACCCCGACCGAAGGCACGGTCAACTGGGTCAAGGCGATCGACGCCCGCCGCTTTGGTTCGACCTCCAACATCTATACCCGTGGCCCGTTCACCTCGCGCCAACTGGCCCGTTTCGGCTTCGAAGACACTGTGGTGGGAGGCTGCCCCACCCACTTCATCTCGACCAATACCAAACTGGGCAAGGCGATTGAATCCGGCTGGAAAAAAATCAAGATCCCCCGCTCGCTGTCTGTCTGCGCCGGCCACCAGTCGTGGGGTAAGGTCCGCCTGATCGAGCAGCAACTGATCTCTCTGATGATGGATTCGGCCGCCATCGGTCAGTACGTCGTCCAGTCGATGAGCGACATGATCAAGATCTCGCGCGCCCTGTTCGACGACGTTGATCCGGTCGTTCTGGATCGCATCCGTGTCCACACCGTACCGCACTACACGATGGATGAGTTCAAGGCCTGGTGCCGTACCTATGCACGCTCCTTCTACGACGTGCCGGCGTGGATGGACTCGCTGACCCGCTACGACCTGACCATCGGGCCCCGCTATCACGGCACCCAGTTGGCCATCCAGGCCGAAAAGATGGGCTGCGTCGTCGCCATCGACTCGCGGACCGAGGAAATGTGTCGCCAAACCGGCGTGCCCGTCCTCACCCTGGCCGACCTGGAAAAGGAACCGATCACCCGCAGCAGCCTGAAGAAGCTGATCCAGTTCGACGGCGAAGCCTATGACACCTTCCGCCAGGAACGCGCCCAAAACTATGTCGCCTTCCTGGAAAACAACGGCCTGACGCCCAAGCCATTCCTGAAGAAGATCGCGGGAATCTGATCCCAATTGATTTTTTACAATGCTAAAGCGGCCGCGTTTTCGCAACGCGGCCGTTGCAGCCCTCACCTGGCAACCCCAGGTAGGCCAAACCTGCGTCACCACGGCCACACCTGTGTGCCATAGTTTTGCATCGCAGCGAATTTGCCGTTGATTTGACTACGCTTTCGGTCTGAATAGTTGCTGTGCAAAGTGCGTATTTTCAACTCCTGAAATTTGAGATCCAATATGATAAGAGGCGCCATTGACAGCGTTCACCCCGACAAAATCGGGGGATGGATTTACAGCGAAATCGGAAGCCTGCGCGGCAAGAAGGTCCTGGCCTTTGTCGGCGGGCTGTGCGTCGGGTCCGGTGAAATCGGTTTGTTTCGCCAGGATCTGGCCGATGCCGGCCTCGACGAAGGCTATGTCGGCTTCAACTTTGACATCACCCTGCCCAGCCGCGACAAGCTTTCAAGCGTCGTCGTCAGCCTGGAAAACAGCGATCTGTTCCTTAAACAGGCTGACGCCGTGGTGGGCGCGCCCGCAGTCGCTCAGGCCGGCGGCGCCACCTATCCTGGACAGCGCCGGACTTTCTGACCACCAGAAACAGTATAAGCCGGCGCCGCTCAAGCCTCCCAAGACACCCGGTTGTCAAAATCTTTTGAGTAGGCCTATAGTTGGGGCGTATTGCGTCACGACGGTCACATCGTGGTTCACCATGGTGCGGCGCGAAATCATTTTTGTTGATCTCGCCGCCGAAATGGATTGAATGACGCCCAATCAGTAAATTCTGCGTATTCACTCAAAGCTATCACGAGACCAGGACTGCAATGATCAGAGGCGCTATCGACAATGTGCACCCGGACAAGATCGGGGGATGGATTTTCAGCGAACAGGGCAGCCTGAAGGGCAAACGCGTGCTGGCCTTTGTCGACGGCCAGTGCGTCGGCGCCGGTGAAGTCGGCCTGTACCGCCAGGACCTGGCCGATGCCGGCATGGATGAAGGCTATGTCGGGTTCAACTTCGACATCAGCCTGCCCAGCCGCGAAACCCTGCCAAGCGTTATCGTCAGTCTGGAAAACAGCGATCTGTTCCTGAAACAATCGACCTCGATCGTCGTCGACTCGGTGGCCACCTATGCCGCCGCCGCGCCGTCCGAGACGCCGGCCGGCGGTCACACACCGGCCTCGATCGAATGGATGCTGGCCACCGGATGGTTATCCAAGGCCGATGCCGACTTCCTGAAATATCTGGCCAGCGTCGGTTTCTTCACGCGCTCGCTGCGCAAGGGCAAGAGCGAGGTCATCGCCGCCGAGGCCGAGGCCGAGCGCCTGTTTTCGATCTACAACACCCGCACGACCAAGGTCAGCACCCGGACCCTCAATCTCAGCGACCTGGCCGCCAAGCGCGGCGAACTGCTGGCGGGTCTGGCCGTGCCGTTCGTCGCTATTTCATCGGCATCGGGCATTGTTCGGGTTGCCGAAGGTTCGAACCAGGCCGGCTACGCCCGCGGCTCCGAGAACCTGTCGGCCCTGCCGGCCAACAAGTGCAGCCTGGATATGCTGATCTTCCTGGACCTGCGTTCGGAATTCGTCTGCGAAGGTGGGCGTGCCGCCCGCCTGTTCGTGGTCGAAGCCTGAACCTGACATATCGGCCTTGCCGAATCTTCAGGCCCGAAAGCGGAAATCGCTTTCGGGCCTGAATCTTTCTTGTCCAGCCTTCAGTTCAACAGGCCAATCACGTCCGGACGGCTGAAAACCTCATCCACCAGAGGCTTGTCGCTCTCGGCCTGGGCCTTACGGAAGCTTTCAACGCAAGCCTTGTACTGTCCGGCGCTATCGGGCTGCGGCTCCAGTTGCCGGCGCACCGTCATGCCCGGAAGTGCGGCATCGGCCATATGGACGGCCTTCAGCCAAGTGGCATCATCCGCCCGCTTGCTCAGCCCCTGTTCCAGGTCGACAATCGCCTCATGCTGCCCGTGCAGAGCGTAAAAAACCTGAGCCTGAACATTGCCGCGGGTATCGACCACCTTGCAGCCCAGGGTGACATAACGGACACTGCGATAGTCCAGTACCTCCCGGTCATATCCCTTGAAGGTCAGCAGCCGGCTTTCCGCACGGTCGGGATAGACGGCAACGCCGGTGGCGGTGCCGACGGCAATCGCCGCGAACATGGCCACGATGCCCGCCACGAGAAGGCCCTCACACCAACCCTTCAGACGCTCGCGCCATTGGGTGCGGCTGAGGAGAAACAGGACAACGCTGATCGCTATCAGCCCGGCGGTTACCACATGGCTGCGGACCGGCCACCAGAACGGCGGCCTGGGCTGGCTGCCGGTGTAAAACAGGTAGTGATCCTGCAGGATTCCGGATTCGAAAAAAAGCCCGTAGAGTATGACCAGAAAGAGGAAGGTAAATTGCATGGTGTTGCGGCCAAGCAAAAACCCTTTGATGCGTGATAACATGGTACCTGTCCCGCCGCGCGCCGGCCTGTGGATTGTTTCGGGCGCCGCCTGCGTTTCAGTGACAGAGGGCGTCAACGATGGCAATCGTGTTTTTGTGTATCAATTCGTGTTCCCCATGTTGCAGGGCACAACAAGATCGGCCATTGCCTTGTGGCCTGGAAAATTGTCTATTATAAACCGAAGTTTGCCAGTGTCGTGATTTCGCAGTTCCTGCGATTTCGATACAGGCCGTGAGACGAATTTCTAAATCAGAACGACACCTGGCTTTCATGAGATTGCCAGTGTCTTCTGTTTTTGAAATGCGCCGCAGGCCGATATCGGGAACGCTCGGATTTCGAGGTCGTGATACTGGAGCGATCAGCCCGCCGGGGGGCCGGCGCCGTTGACGCATTTGATCCAAATGACATTTGACACGAGTTGGACATGAATTCTCCCGCGACGCCGGAAAACGAGTACGAGCCCGAGATCTTTTATGAGAACAACTCCGTTTCCGGCGTTGTCATACAGACGCCGAAAATGGAAACCGCCAACCCGGCGGCGTCGCAAAAGCCCGCCGGCCCCAGCTACGAAGGTCGCGTCGACTATTTCGACCTGAACATGAGCGTCAACGGCTGGGCCCTGAACCTAGGTGATACCGAGGCGCCCGTGACGCTGGAACTTTGGGCCGATGATCTGTTGCTGGGCAACTGCGAGACCGGCCTGGCGCGTCCGGACGTGCTCAACGCTTTCAAGTGCGAGGGTTTCCCTGGCTACGCCTTCGAAGGCGATATCCTGGCCAGAGCCCGCAGCTACCAGGAAATCAACCCGGGCGTCGTTTTTTCGATCCGCCCGGCGCAATCCACCTTCCTGCTGAAATTCACCAATTCCACGCCCACGGCCGGCAGTGAGTCCATCGACGACGACGAGCCCGAAAGCGGTGCCGACCTGACCCTGCTGGGCCGGCTGTCGGCCCTGGAGAGCGAGGCGCACGGCCTTTACGGCATCCCGGTCCGTGCCGATTCCTGCGTCGGCTTCATCGAAGCCATGGCGCGCGACGAAAACAACCTGGTCTGGGTTATAGGCTGGATGCAGCGTGACGGTATGGTCGACCGGCCGGTCATCATCCAGGACGATACCAAATACGCCGGCGGCTTTGTCTACACCCTGTTCAACCGTCCCGACCTTCCCGCCGAAGCCGCGGGTTTCGTCGGTGTGCTGCAGACCGACTGGCAGCCTTCGGCAGAGACCACGCCGATTTTCTTTATCCAGATCGGCACCGGCCGGCACCTGCGCGCCGTCTCACCCGTCAACATCGTTCCCAAGTCCACCCTGGTATCGTACGCCCGCCCTCACTGGCAGACGGCGGAGTCGAAATACACTTTGGGCCTCAAGCAATTGGTCGCCCAGTCGCAATCCTGGGACATCCTGCCGGAAGACTATTCGGCCGAACGTATGGCCGTCGAAGAAATCCAGGTCATCCCGAAATTCGGTTGTTTCGTCACCGGATGGGCGATCAGCCCGACCAAGACCCTCGACACCCTGCATCTGCGCGCCGGCCAGACCGTGATGTCATGCGATCCGTCCGTCATCACCTTCAAGCCGCGTCCCGACCTGGCGACCCTGCTACCCAATGCCGACGACGTGCTGCAGCGCGCCGGCTTCTCGGCCTTCTTCGAAGGCGATATCGACGACGCCGACATCGGCGACCTGCGGCTCAAGATCGCCTACACCGACCGGACCGCGCTTAACTTCCAGATCAGCCCCAAGCAGGTGCGCAAGATCAATCATTCGGGCGCGGCGGCCCGGCTGCAGAACATCTACCCGACCATCATGGCGGAACCCTTCTTCCCCCGCATGGCCAAGGCCCTGCGCCGGCTGGACAAGCTGCGGGCGCGCAACATTACCGTGCTGCACGCGGCGCCGACCTCTCACGCCCTGGTCTTTGCAGCACCGCGCAGTCAATCCGACATTTACCTGATGTTTGCCGGCATCCGCGAGCATGTGAACCGGTTGGACAAGGACACCGGCGTCGTCATCCTGGCAAGCTCCGACGAGTTCCGGGCAAATATCGTCTTCCATTTCAACGAATTAAAGGCCTTTACCAACCATCCCGTCAGCCTGGTTTTCATCGAAGATGTCCGCCTCGCGGCCTATGCCGTGCCGGCGGTTCTGGAAAAACATATCCAGGCGCGCACCTTCGTCTTCGTCGCCAGCTCCAGTTACCTGTCGCCAGCTGGCTGGGCAGCCGCGTCCCAGGCGCGTGATGGCCTTACCTTCCTCGACATCCGCAATCCGGTCCAGCTTTCCGCCCCGGGCCAGGCGAGCTTCGGCTGCTTCGCCTGGAATGTACCCGGGCTCAAGGCCTATCTCGACCGGACCGATACGCCGGCCGGCGGACTGGACAGCCTGCCGCCTGCCGAAAAGCTGATGACCCTGGCCAAGCGCGTTCCCGACGCCGCCAACGCCCTGTTCGTTGCCTCCCCCTCCCCGCTTCTGCACGCCATCAACAGCCGGTTCGAGAGCTAGTCCGTGAAATCGCCCCAAACTCCCAAGACCACGTCGTCCAAAATCACGTCCGACTCCGTCTCGCGCCAGATTGCTGCCGCAACCGCCTCACCGCCCTTTGCCGACGCCGGTCCGGGCTCTGGAAAGCGCATCGCGATCGTCAGCCACAGTCATCCGTCGATCAGCAAGGGCGGCGCCGAAATTGCCGCTTACACCCTGTTTCACGGCCTGCGCCGCCTGGGCTACGACGCCGTCTTCATCGGCGCCTGTCAGCAGGGCCAGCGCGGCAAGATCGAACTCGGGCCCAACGAATATGCCTTCTATTACGATCCGCACATCTACGATCACTTCTATCACCTGGCTTCCGGCGACGTCACCGCCCAGTTACTGACCCTGATCCGCGACCTGAAGATCGACCTGATCAACTTCCACCACTTTTACATCATGGGTCTGGCTGCCTTCAAACAGGCCGCCCAAGAAGCCAGCGTGGTCTTCACGATCCACGAATTCCTGTCGATCTGCCATAACCACGGCCAGATGATCACCCGCCCGGCCCAGATCCTGTGCAGCGCCAGTTCGCCCAATGCCTGCGGCACCTGCTTCCCGGAATACAGTTCGCAGCAGTTCGCCCTGCGCAAGCAGAACTTCCTCGACAGCCTGACCCTGGCCGACGCCTTCGTGTCGCCCAGCCACTTCCTGGCCGAGCGTTTCGTTGACTGGGGCCTGGAAAAAGACCGGATGAACGTCATCGAAAACGGCCTGATGTACCTGCATCCGCCGCACCTGGCCCAGCACAGCGACAACCATATCTGGAAATTCGGCTTCTTCGGCCAGATAAACCCGTTCAAGGGTGTCGACATCATCCTGCAGGCCTGCGAACTGATCTCGAAGAAGCCCGACCTGGCCACCGGTATCCGCATCCTGATTCACGGCAACCTGATCGGCCAGTCCGATGCTTTCGTGAAGAAGTTCGAGGCGGCGCTGGAGGAGTATGACTTCCTGTCCTATCTGGGCCCCTACAACAACAGCTCCGTCAACAGCCTGATGGAAAACTGCGACTACATTCTGATGCCCTCGCGCTGGTGGGAAAACTCACCCGTGGTCATCCAGGAAGCCTATGCCGTGAAACGCCCGCTGATCTGCACCGGCATCGGTGGCATGGCCGAAAAGGTCATCAACAATGTCAGCGGCCTGCACTTCGCCTTCAACGACCCGGCCGACCTCATGGCCGTCATCGAGAAGGGTGCGTCGGCCGCTGTGCACAGCGCCCTGGTTCAGGGAATTCCGGGCGTCTTGACCGCTGACGACATGGCGCGGCAATACCTCAAGGTGTTCAATGGCATAGGCGAACCCGCCCGGGAACAACCTACCGCCATCCCCGCAGAGTAAGCGGTCCGGTCGGCACTCAGGTTTTCATATTGCAAGTGCGAAGAAAACCTGAAATGAATGAATTCGCAGCTTGGGTCGTGGCTTGCGCCGATGACGTTTTGCTGTAGAAGCAGTTGGACGGCGCGGGCGGCATCTGTCCCCCTCACCTGTCACGCAGCCAGTGGTTAGACATTCGAATGAACAAGACTTTTACCGACCTGCGTAAGGGATTCGGCCTCTATCGTATCTGGCTCTATCAAGCCTATCACGAATTGACGGCGAAATACCGTCGGACCTTTCTCGGACCGTTCTGGATTTCGGGCGGCATGATCGTTACGTCGGTCTGTCTGTCGGTGGTGTTCGGCGAAATGATGCACCAGAACCTGAAGGACGTGCTGCCCTACATCATGGGCGGCATACTTTGCTTCGGCCTGGTGAGCTTCATCCTGATCGACGGAACGGAAATCTTCCTGCGCCACGGCGGCGACATCAAGAACCACGCCTACCCATTCACCTATTACATCTTCGAGACCATGGCCAAGGAGTTCATGTTGTTCCTGAACAACGTGGTCGTCTTCTATGTAGTCATGGTTCTGATCGGCGCCGCCAATATCCCTCACTGGAGCATTCTTCTGGCCTTCCCGGTGGTGATCGTGACCGGCATCACTTGGGGTTCGGTGTTCGGCATCGCTGCGGCGCGCTTCCGCGACCTGCGGTTTATGTTGCCCTATGTCAACCAGCTGCTGTTTTTCCTGACGCCGATATTCTGGCGGCCGGATTCCGTACGCGGCAACATGATCCTCACCAAGATAAACCCGTATTTCGGCCTGCTGGACATCATGCGGCAGCCCTTGCTGGGCAATCCGGCCGATGCCCACATGTGGTACCTTGCCCTGGGCTCCATGGTCACAGGGATCATCGTCTGGCTGATCGTCTTCTCCATGTTCCGCCGCCGCATCCCGTTCTGGGTATAGAGTATTCAAGGATCGACCATGTCGAATATCGTCGAAATCAACGGCGTCGAGCTAAGCTACCCGATCTACTCCATCCGTGCCCACTCGTTGCGCAACACCCTGGTTAATCTGGCTATCGGCGGCAAGCTGCTCAAGGACGGCCAGGACGTTATCCACATCCAGGCCCTGCACAATATCAGCTTCACCCTGGGCGAAGGCGACCGCTTGGGCGTGATGGGACACAATGGCGCCGGCAAGTCGACCCTGCTGAAGGTCATTGCCGGCATCTACGAACCCGACCGTGGCTCGGTGAACGTCAAGGGCGATATCTCCTGCATGATCGACATCGGCCTGGGGCTGGACTCCGCCCACACCGGCCGTGAGAACATCTTCAACATGGGGCGGATGCGCGGCATCGGCCGCAAGGAGATCGAGGCCAGCATGGAAGCCATCATCGAGTTCTCGGAACTCGGCGCCTTCATCGACCTGCCGGTCCAGACCTATTCCGCCGGCATGCGGACCCGACTGGTGTTCAGCGTCGCCACGACCCTGAAACCCGACGTCCTGCTTCTGGACGAATGGATCGGCGCCGGCGATGCCTCCTTCCACGAGAAGGCCGCCAACCGCATGAACAGCCTGTTGGAAAACTCGCGTGCCATGGTCCTGGCCACCCACAGTTTCGGCATGGTTCAGAAGGTGTGTAACAAGCTGCTGGTACTGGATCAGGGCCGTCAGATCTATCTCGGTTCGGTCGCTGACTACGACCCTTCGACCCTGAAACTATAGGCGCCCGCGCAGGCGCATCATGTCCGGCGGCTACAGCTTCACCACCCTGGAATCGATCATCGCCGCCGGCGATCACGACCCCGCGTCCCTGGGCGCGCGCAACTTCGTGAACAGCGAATACCGGGTGTCATTCCGCTGCGTCGCCGACAATCCGCCGCCCGTCGACGATGCCACTGCCCTGCTCCCTGTCGACGGTTACACCCGACTGGAAACCGGCTACCGCAACGCCATGCGCACGCCCGGTTACCTGGCCAACGGTATATTCACATTCCAGGACTACGGCTTCTTCGAAGCCTGCGCCCAACCGATTCACATCCCGCGTCGTGAGGCTTTGATGGGGGAGCCCATCTGCTGGGGCATCGACTTCGCCGACTGGCACGCCCGCACCCACGACCTGGGCGAGGTTCTGGACAGATCGGTCGGCTACCTCGACCAGTTGAAACAGAAGCTGCGCAACCAGATGGTCGGGGGCGCGGCGGTGGTCATGTCCGCACCGGGCCAGGAAATCTACGGCCATTGGCTGCTGGATGTCGTGCCCCGTCTGTGGACCTTGAACCAGGCGGGCCACAACCGGGAACCCATCCTGTTCCAGGCGATTCCCGAATGGGCATCCTATTTTCTCGATATTTTCGGCATCGATCCGGCACGCCTCCGCCGCCATCCCGCGCGGCTGTTCCGCGTCGAACATGCCCTCATGCCATCGGCATCCAAGTCAGGCTTTCGTCTCGGCACGGCGTCCCTGAGCGCTGCCTTGGCCGTGGTGCGCGACGCCCACAAGCCGGTCGATCTGCCGGCCGGGATCAGGGGCGAAAAGATTTTCTTCAGCCGCCGCAGCCTGGCGGCCAGTTCACGCCGCAGCGTCGTCAACATCTATGCCGTCGAGGCCGAAGCCGCCCGCCGCGGCTATCGTATTGTGGCGCCGGAAACCCTGACCATCGCCCAGCAGATCGAGCTGATGAAGTCCGCCCGGATCGTGATCGGCGAGGATGGCAGCGCGTTGCACAACATTGTCTTTGCGCCGAAGGGGGCGCGCCTCGGCGTGTTGAACCTGCCGGGCCGTGACAATCTGTGGCATCTGAGCCTGTGCCACATGCTGGATCATAAGGCCGGCTACCTGGACCTGCCGGCCGATCCCGAATGGCCGCTGGACCTCGGTAGGTTCAACCAGTTGCTGGACGCGCTGGAAGCCTGATCAGTACGGCCGCACCTGCTGCCACTTGGCAGCCGACTCGATCAGCGTCTTCAGGTCGCTGTATTTCGGCGTCCAGTCCAGGGTCGCTTTGATCTTGCTGACATCGGCAACCAGGATTTCCGGGTCGCCGTCGCGGCGCGGCCCCAGGCTGTAGGGCACCGGCCGACCCAGAGCTTCCTCGGCCGCCTTGATGACCTCCATCACCGTCAAGCCTTCACCCGTGCCGACATTGAAGGCGTCGCTGCCGCCACCGGCCATCAGCCGCTCGATCGCCGCCACGTGCGCAGTGGCCAGGTCGATGACGTGGACATAGTCGCGGATGCAGGTCCCGTCCTTGGTGTCGTAGTCCGTGCCAAACACGGTCAGGGGCGGTGACTTGCCCAGCGCCGCCTTGCAGATCAGCGGGATGAGGTGCGTTTCCGGTTCATGGCTTTCGCCGACCTCCCCCTCCAGATCAGCCCCGGCGGCATTGAAATAGCGCAGCACGATGGTGTTCAGGCCATGCGCCTGGCCCATCCAGTGCAAAGCCTGCTCGAAAGCCAGCTTGCTGGCGCCGTAGGGGTTGATCGGGTTCTTGGGATGATCTTCCGCAATCAGGCGTGTCTGCGGCATGCCGTAGGTCGCGGCCGTCGATGAAAACACCAGCGACTTGACCCCGCCCTCGACCAGGGTGGCGGCAAAGTCGGTCGCTGCCGAGACGTTGTTGTCATAATATTTGGCGGGATTGCGCGTGCTCTCGCCGACCAGGCTGTAGGCGGCGAAGTGGATGGCCGCCTGGATATCGTATTGCTTGATGGTGTCGAGAATAACGGCGCGGTCGCGCAGGTCAGCCTTCACCAGCGGCCCCCACTTGACGGATTCGGCATAGCCGGTTGCCAGGTTGTCCAGGGTGACCGGCAGGTATCCCGCCTGATGCAGCACCTTGCAGGTTTGAGAACCGATATAGCCGGCGCCGCCGGCGACCAGAATGGCTTTCGTCATAAATCCAACCCCTGAAAATATCGTGGCTTTTGTCTGTGCGAACCGAGTTCTGCCCCACCGCCCCCGCCGCTGTCAAAACCTAAAGCATGACAAAGGCCTTAATTTTCAGATGGCAAGCGCCTGGTCAGTATCACGGCGCAAGGTCGCCGGATAAAACACGGAGGTGCGCGCCGCTTCCGGGTGGCGGGCGACATAGGCCCGCAGTTCGGCCTGGCGGCGTTCCCGCTCGGCGGGATCATCGTCGCGGCGGCGGCTCTGGCCTTCCTTGTGCAGCAGGGTGGCTTCGGGGGCGTAGACAATCTTCAAGCCGCGTTCGCGCACGCGCAGGCACAGGTCGACATCGTTCAGAGTGACCGCAAACGCCTCGGCATCAAAACTGCCGACGGCCTCGAATACATCACGCCGGATCATCAGGCAGGCACCGGTGACGGCATCGACCTCGCCCGGCCTCGCCAGATAGGGATGAACCTGCCACACCTGCGGCGCCACACCGCGCCAGGGGTGGCCGGGTCCCGGCACAAGGTTGGACGCCACACCGGCATGTTGCAGGGTACGATCGGCATAGAGCAGCCTCGCCCCGACGGCCCCGACATCCGGCCGAGTGGCATAACCCCGCATCGCCGCCAACCAGTCGCCATCCAGCGCTTCGACATCATCGTTAAGGAACAGCAGCAGTGGATGCTGCGCCTGAGCCGCGCCCTCATTGCACAGGCGCGAGAAATTAAACCCACCCTCATCCCGGATCAGCTTCACATCCGGCCGCTGCGAGAGTTCGGCCAGAAGCGCCAGCATCGCCTCATCGTCGGCGCCGTTATCCACGATGATGATCTCGGTTTCGACCGTCTTGTTCAGCGCCAACGAGTCGACACAGGCGCGCAGCATCTCGGCCCTGATCTTCGTCGGAATAACGATCGACACGCCGGCGGACGACAATTCAGGCGCTAGCTTCAGCGGCGGGCGCAGCGGCAGTTCTACAGTCTTCGTCGCCTCCCCCATCGCCATACCGGTAATACCGCCTGAAGGGCGCCGGTTCAGCCGCGACCAGACCGCGTCCCACAACCGCCCGCTCTTGACCAGACTGACAGCCTTCGCGGCATAGGCCCCGATCCGATCGGAAAGCGCCAGGCGCGTCAACGTCACCTCCGACGCCTTGGAGCGCAGCCAGAACCGGTAGCTCCTCGGCGGCACCATGATATGGATATCGCAACCGTCATGGACGTAGACCACGCTGCGTTCGCCGGTTACCGTGTCGGTCATCTCGACCTCGGCCAGATCGTTGGCCTGCAACCGGTATTGGCCGCTCAGCCGGAGCGCGCCGTTCAGGCTCAGCAGGTCGAAAATTGCGTCTGACGTCATTGTTCTATAGTACCGAAGGTGCACCGGTTGGCGAGACTCTTTCTATGGCGATTCTGAAACGCGTACTGGCTGGCCTGCACCGCACAGCATCTGGCCTGCGTTTCGCCGCCCGCTCTCGGGCCTGGCAGCCCGCCATGTCACGTCCCCGCCCCCAACTTGATACCGTCCTGATCTCCGGCTTTTTCAACGAAGCCCTGGGCATTGGTCGCGCCGGCGCTTTAATCGCCAACGGCCTGGAAGCCAAGGGCATTACCGTCGTCCGCGAAGACCTGCGTCCCTTTGACCGCGGCCTGCTGACGCGCGGACCGTCGCTCCTGCCGTCGGGCGCGCCGGTCTGGCTGATCCACGCCAATCCGCCGGAAGCGCGCATCGCCCTGTTCACCCATGCTGGCTGGCAAGACCGTTATCGTATCGGCTACTGGGCATGGGAATCGAGCCGCGCGCCGGACGCCTGGGCCGATGTGGCGCAGTGGTTCCATGAAATCTGGGTGCCCAGCGCCTTTGTCCGCGATGCCGTCGCCGCCATCCTGCCCGCCGATCAAGCCGCCAAACTGAAGGTAGTCCCGACACCGGTCCCCATCCCACCACCCAGCGAACGCGGCGGAGGCCCCGTCACCGCCCTGACACTGTTCGATCCGCGCAGCAGCTTCAATCGCAAGAACCCGGCCGGCGCCATCCAGGCCTGGTTGAAAGCCCTCCCCGAGCCCGGCGACGTTCGGCTGATCGTCAAAACCCTGAGCGGCGCCGAAAGCCACACTCAGTTCCAGGCCCTGCAAACCCTGGTCACCGGCCGCGACGATATCGTGTTCATGGCCCAAACCCTGGACGACGCTGCCACGGCGCGTCTGATCGCCGATTGCGATATCCTGATCTCGCTCCATCGCGGCGAAGGCTACGGCCTGCCCCTGGCCGAAGCCATGGCGCTGGGCAAGGCCGTGCTGGCGACGGGCTGGTCGGGCAATCTGGAATTCATGACGCCAGACAACGCGATGCTGGTGCCATATCGCCTTATCCCGGCCGATGCCGGTTATAACGGTCCATCGGCGCAATGGGCCGATCCCGATATCGACGCTGCGGCAACGGCTTTGAAAACCCTGCTCACAAATGACAGTCTGCGCACTCAACTCGGCGCTCAGGCTCGAACACGCATGACACACATCAACGACGCCTGGTTGAGCGCGCCGAACAAGACACAATCGGAAAATTAACCGGTTCCCCTCTCGCGGACTCAGGCTTTGTACTTTAAGGGGTTTTTCGCGGGTTTTTCCATCAAACGCCGCCGGATTTTCCGCACTGCAGCGTTTAGCCCCGAGATGTATCCGAGGCCCCTATGTTCCAAGCCGTTTCCCGCCTGTTACCCCTGCTCGCCCTGTCGGCACTGTGCTTAACCGCCTGCGGCAAGAAGGCGGATGATACCAAGGGCGCCCGCGGGCCGGCCAATGTCGGCTTCATCACAGTCGAAACCCGCCCGATCAGCCTGACCCAGGACCTGGCCGGCCGCACCTCGGCCTGGCTGGTTTCCGAAGTCCGTCCCCAGGTCAGCGGCATCGTCAAGGCGCGCCAGTTCACCGAAGGCGCCGTGGTTTCGGCCGGCCAGTCGCTGTACCTGATCGACCCGGCCACCTACCAGGCAGCCTACGGCTCGGCCCAGGCCAACCTGCAACAGGCTGAGGCGACGCTTGACTCCGCCCGCACCAAGGCCGCCCGCGCCGCCCAGCTGATCACCATCAAGGCCATCAGCCAGCAAGAGCATGACGACGCCGTCACGGCCCTGAAACAGGCCGAAGCCGCCGTCGCCCAGCAGCGCGCCTCGCTGCAGTCGGCCGGCATCAACCTGAACTACACCAAGGTCGCCGCCCCCATTTCCGGCCGCATCGGCAAGTCATCGGTAACGCCTGGCGCCCTGGTCACCGCCAGCCAAGCGACGCCGCTGGCCACCATCCAGGACACCTCGAAAGTCTATGTCGACATCACCCAGTCCTCGGCCGAAATCCTGAAACTCAAAAAAGCCGTCGCCTCCGGCAAGGTCGGCGCCGTCGACCAGGCCGATGTCCAGCTCCTGCTGGAGGACGGTTCGACCTACCCCATCACCGGCAAGCTGCAGTTCTCCGATGTTTCGGTCAATCCGTCGACCGGCGCCGTCACCCTGCGCGCCGTCTTCGCCAACCCCGACGGCCTGCTGCTGCCCGGCATGTTCGTGCGCGCCCGCATCGTCACCGGCAATGTCCCGGACGCCGTCCTGGTGCCCCAGAACGCCGTGGCGCTGGATCCACGCGGCGGCGCCAGCGTCCTGCTGGCCGGCGCCGACAACAAGGCCAAGAAACAGAATATCGCCGTCGCCGAAATGATCGGCAAGGACTGGCGGGTTACCTCCGGACTGAAACCCGGCGACCGGGTGATCACCGACGGTGCCCTGAACCTGCGCGACGGCGCCGCCATCAAACCGGCCCCCGCCAAGGCCGCAAGCGGAGCCGAAAAGTAAGATGTTGTCGCGTTTTTTCATCGACCGGCCGATCTTCGCCTGGGTCATCGCCCTGGTCATCATGCTGGCCGGCGCCCTCAGCATCCTGCGCCTGCCTGTCGAACAATATCCCGACATCGCCCTGCCCCAGGTGCGGGTCCAGGCCAACTACCCCGGCGCGTCGGCGAAAACCGTCGAGGACTCTGTCACCCAGATCATCGAACAGGGCATGACCGGCCTGGACCGGCTGAAATACATGACCGCCCAGTCTTCGGACAATGGCGGCGCCAACGTCACCCTGGTCTTCGAAGCGGGCACCGATATCGACGTTGCTCAGGTCCAGGTCCAGAACCAGATCCAGTCGGTGATCAACCGCCTCCCCCAGGACGTCCAGGCCCAGGGCGTGCGGGTGAACAAGGCGTCGAACAACATGCTGATCGTGTTCTCGCTGTACTCGACCGACGGCACCCTGACCAATGCCGACCTCGGCGACTATCTGGTGTCGAACCTGCAGGACACCCTGGCGCGGGTCGACGGCGTCGGCGAAACCAATGTTTTCGGTTCCGGCTATGCCATGCGCATCTGGCTGGATCCCGACAAGCTGGCCGGTTTCAACCTGACCCCGGCCGACGTGATAACGGCTATCCGCGGGCAGAACGCCCAGGTTTCGGCCGGGCAACTGGCGGCTCAACCCGCCACCGACGACGTCGCGCTCAACGCCACCATCACCTCGCAGTCGCGCCTGACCACGGCGGCCGAGTTTGCCAGTATCATCGTCAAGAGCGATGCCTCCGGCGCGACCGTCTATCTGCGCGACGTCGCCCGCGTCGAACTGGGTCAGCAGAACTACGAATCCTTCAGCAACCTGAACGGTAAGCCGGCCACGGGTATCGCCATCAGCCTGGCGACCGGCGCCAACGCCCTCAAGACGGCCGAACTGGTCAAGGCCAAGATGGAAGAGCTGTCCGAAAGCTTCCCGTCCAATATCGAATACGCCATCCCCAACGACTCGACCGACTTCATCAAGCTGTCGATCAAGGAGGTCATCAAGACCTTGATCGAAGCCGTCGTCCTGGTTTTTGTGGTGATGTACCTGTTCCTGCAAAGCTGGCGCGCCACCCTGATCCCGACCATAGCCGTGCCGATCGTGCTGCTGGGCACCATGGGGATTTTGGCGGCCTTCGGTTTCTCGGTCAATCTGCTGACGATGTTCGGCTTGGTCCTGGCCATCGGCCTGCTGGTCGACGACGCCATCGTTGTGGTCGAAAACGTCGAACGCGTGATGCACGAGGAAGGCCTGTCGCCCAAGGAGGCGACCCGCAAGTCCATGGACGAAATCACCGGCGCCCTGGTCGGCATCGGCCTGGTGCTGGCCGCCATGTTCGTGCCCATGGCCTTTTTCGGCGGCACCCAGGGCATCATCTACCGCCAGTTCTCGATCACCATCGTCTCGGCCATGGCGCTGTCGGTCGTGGTGGCCCTGGTGCTGACGCCACCCCTCTGCGCCACCCTGCTCAAACCGGTCGACCACGAGAAGCGCCACAAACGCCTCAACCTGTTCGACCGCTTCTTTAACGGCTTCAACCGCAATTTCGACCGCGCCAGCCGCGGCTATCGCGCCGGCGTCGGCGCCATGATCCACAAGCCGATCCGTTATCTGCTCGTCTATGGCGCCGTGATCGTTGCCTGTGGTGTCATGTTCAAGATTCTGCCGACCTCCTTCCTGCCGGAAGAGGACCAGGGTTTCATGCAGACCATCGTCCAGTTGCCGCCGGGGACCACCACCAAGGTGACCCAGGGTGTGGTCGATAAGGTGGCCGCCTATCTGATCAAGGATCCGACGGCGCGTTACGTCTTCTCCCGCACCAACGGTCAGAACCAGGGCCAGGTCAACATCCGCATGAAGTCGTTCGAGGAGCGGCATGAAGAAGACATGCGCGTGCCCGCCGTTATCGAGCGCGCCCGCAAGGAGTTTTCCAAGCCGGAATACCGCAGCGCCCGCATCATTCCGACCCAGCCCCCCGTCGTGCGCAGTCTAGGCGATGCGTCGGGCTTCTCCTTCGTCATCAAGGATGTCGGCGGTGTCGGCCCCGAAGCCCTGCTGCAGGCGCGCAACGATTTCATCCGCCGTGCCGGCGAAGACCCGCGCGTGGGTTCGGTCCGATCGGGCGGCCAGGACTTCACGCCGCAGCTCAAGATCGACATCGACAAGACCGCCGCCGGCGCCATGGGCGTCAATGTCTCCGACATCAACGCCATGCTGAGCTCGGCCTGGGGTGGTTCCTATGTCAACGACTTCATCGACCGCGGCCGCGTCAAGCGCGTCTACGTCCAGGCCGACAGCCCCTACCGCATGCGGCCGGACGACCTGAACCGTTGGTATGTCCGCAACCGCGACGGCGCCATGGTGGGCTTCTCGGCCTTCGGATCGTCGCGCTGGACGACCGGCACCCCGTCGCTGGAACGCTACCAGGGCTCGCCGTCAACCGGCGTCCAGGGCATGCCGGCGGAAGGCCAATCGTCCGGCGCCGCCATGCAGGCGGTCGAAGAACTGGCGCGCGACCTGCCCCAGGGCACGGCGATCGAATGGACCGGCCTGTCGCTGCAGGAACGCGAGTCGGGCGCCCAGGCGCCGGCCCTGTACGCCCTGTCGATCCTGGTGGTCTTCCTGTTGCTGGCGGCCCTGTACGAAAGCTGGACCATTCCGTTCGCCGTGGTGCTGGTCATCCCCCTGAGTATCCTGGGGGCGCTTCTGACGACCTGGCTGCGCGGACTGGACAACGATATCTTCTTCCAGGTCGGTTTGCTGACCACGATCGGCCTGTCGTCCAAAAACGCCATCCTGATCGTCGAATATGCCCGTCTGCTACACCAGGAGCGCGGCATGACCCTGCTTGACGCCACCCTGGAAGCCGCCCGTATCCGTTTGAGACCGATCCTGATGACCTCCTTTGCCTTTACCTTCGGCGTGCTGCCTCTGGCCCTGGCGACGGGCGCAGGCTCGGGCGCCCAGCGCGCGATCGGCACGGGTTTGATCGGCGGGGTTCTGACGGCGACCTTCCTGGCCATCTTCTTCGTGCCTCTGTTCTTCATGCTGGTGCAGAAGCTGTTCAAGCATGACAACCTGCCTCAGGACCTCGCCGCCAAAGGGGGCCAGGCATGAGCAAGCAAGTGAAGCCTCCTCTTTCTTATCCCTCCCCGTTATACGGGGAGGTGGATTGTTTGCTGAAAGCAAACGAGACGGTGGGGGATTTGGCCCGCCGGTGTATCCACAACCAACGCCCAGCCTCTAAAGACTTTAGCGCCAAGAAATCCCCCCTCCGTCTGCTGCGCTCCGCCTGCAGACACCTCCCCCGCATAGCGGGGGAGTATAAGAAGGGATTGACCGCAGCTCTTCTTCTGCCCGCCCTGGCTCTCTCTGCTTGCACCCTGGCGCCGAAGTACGAACAGCCCGCCCTGCCCGTCGCCCCACAGTGGTCGGCACCAGCGCCACAGGCATCGAATACCCAACTCACCTGGCGCGAGCTCTTCCTCGACCCACAGCTCCAGCAGACCGTCGACCTGGCGCTGACCAACAACCGCGACCTGCGCATTGCAGCCTTCAACGTGCAACAGGCACGCGCCGTCTACGGCATCCAGCGCGCTGGCCTGCTGCCGGGCGTCGACGCCTCCGGCTCGGGCAGCAAATCACACACCGATGCCGACGGCGACAGCGAATCCTACAACGCCAATCTCGGCCTGTCCTGGGAACTGGACCTGTTCGGCCGCATCCGCAGCCTGAAGAACGCCGCGCTCGAAGACTTTTTCGCGTCGGAAGCCAATCGCGACGCCGTCGAAATCAGCCTGATCGCTTCGGTCGCCAATGCCTGGTTGACCCTGGCCGCCGACCAGGACGCCCTGCGCCTGGCCCGCGACACCTACACCTCACGCCAGGAAGCCTATCGGATTGCCGAAGGCCGCGCCCGTATCGGAGTCATAGGAGATCTGGAGCTGAGCCAGCAGACCACACTGCTGGAACAGTCGCGCGCCGAAGTCGCCGCGCTCGAAACCGCCGTCGACCAGGATAAATCCGCCCTGACCCTGCTGGTCGGAACAACCCTGCCCGAAAATCTGATCCCCCAGACCTTGCCCGGCAATGCCGTCGCCGACGTCCCGGTCGGCCTGCCGTCGGAAGTCCTGCTGGCCCGGCCCGACGTCCTGAGCGCCGAACATAACCTCAGGGCCGCCAATGCCGATATCGGCGCCGCCCGTGCCGCCATGTTCCCGTCCATCTCCCTGACAGGTTCGACAGGCTTCGCCAGCAGCGACCTCGGGTCCCTTTTCGAGTCCGGCAACGGCCGCTGGTCGTATGGCGTCGGCATCAACATGCCGATCTTCGCCGGCGGCGGTCCAATCAACGCCCTGCGTGGCGCGAAAGCCCGCCAGGACATCGCCGTCGTCCAGTACGAACGCGCCATCCAGTCGGCCTTCAACGACGTCAACCAGGCCCTGGCCGTGCGCGCTCGTATTGACGAACGCCTGGACGCCCAGACCGCCGCGACCAACGCCGCGCAACGCACCTTCGACCTGTCGAATGCCCGCTATTCCGCCGGCAGCGACAGCTACCTGACCCTACTCGATGCCCAGCGCACCCTGTACGGTTCGCAACAGAGCCTGATCAACCTGCGCTACCTGCGCGCTGCCAATCTGGTGGCGCTCTATCGCGCGCTCGGCAACGACGCGTCGCTGAAATAACAAGCGTTACCGTTATCTGCCTTCAAAAAGCCTGATCGGCTATGATATGCATGGCTTAACCGGGGCTGGTTAGGAAATATCGCCGCGCAGATATCTGCCGGCGCGTGTGGTGAGCGTGCCGGCCTCGCGCCGTATCTGGGGTTTTGCCATGCCTGCCGTTCCTGTCCGCGCCGCGTGCGTGTCGTGAGGATTGTCGTCACCGGAGCGACCGGTTTCCTCGGCGGTCACCTCTGCCGCCATCTCCATCACCTGGGCCATGAGGTCATCGGACTGGGCCGTGACGCCGCCAAAGGCGCCGCGCTCAAGATTGACGGTATCGGTTTCCATGCGCTCGATCTGTCTCAGCCCGGTCCCGGCCTCTCCCTGCCGCCAGTGGACGCCTTCATCCATGCCGCCGCCTTGTCGTCCAACTGGGGACCGCGCAAAGCCTTCCAGGCGGCCAATGTGACCGGCACGCAAAACGCCCTTGCCCTTTCCGACCGGCTGGGGGCGGACCGCTTTGTCTTCATCAGCTCGCCATCGGTCTATTTCCGCTTCCGCGATCAACTGGATCAAAACGAAAATGATCCCCTGCCGCCCCCGGTCAACGCCTATGCCGAGTCGAAACAGCAGGCCGAGGCTCTGGTCCGCGCCCACCCTAACGCCGTCATCATCCGCCCGCGCGGATTGTACGGCCGTGGCGACACCACCCTGCTGCCGCGCCTGGTCCGGGCAGCCAAAGATGGCGCCCTGCCCCTGCTGCGCCATGGCGATGCCGTCACCGATCTGACTCATGTCGACGACGTCGTTGGCGGCATTACCTGCGCTTTGATGAGCCGTGCCACCGGCACCTACAACATCTCCGGCGGCGCGCCCCAAACCATAAAATCCATCATTGAACAGACCTGCGGCCACGCCGGCATTACGCCGCGCTTTACAGGCATTCCGGTCGGCCTGGCCCTGTTCGCCGCTCGCACCGCCGAACTTTTGGCGCGACTGACGCCGGGCCAACCCGAGCCAATATTCACCACCTATAGCGTCGGCGTCATGGCCTACAGCCAGACTCTGGACCTGACGGCGGCCCGGCGCGGCCTGGGCTATGCGCCGCAGATCGACTTCGCCAACGGCTTGCGGAGGACCTTCGCATGAAGCCGGTCTTCGCCAACAGCGCCACGGTCACCGTCCCCGAACGCCTGGTCCTGAAAAACGGCCGCCGGGACAAGGTCACCTTGGGCGTCCGTTTCGGGGTCTGGGTTCATCCGAAACACGGCCCCATCCTGATCGATACCGGCTACGGCCCGGAAGTCACCTCCGGCCGCCGCAGCCTGCCCCTCACCCTCTACGCCGCCGCCATAAGACCGAAACTGGCCGACCAGCCGGAAACGATCCTGGCGCAAATGGGATACGGCCCCGACGACGTCCACGCCGTCTTCATCACCCACTTCCATGCCGACCATATCAGCGGCCTGAGGCGTTTCCCGAAAGCCCGTCTCCTGGCCGCCGGCTGGCCGGAACTGAAGGCGCAATCGACCTGGCAGCGTGTCCGCCACGGCATCTTCACCGAACTGCTGCCGGATGACTTCACCCAGCGCCTGACCCCGCTGGAAGTCATGGACCGAGACATCTTCGGCGACGGCTCACTCATCACCCTCGACCTGCCCGGCCACGCGGTGGGCCATACCGGTCTGATCTGGCCAGAGCATAAACTGGTCTATGCGGCTGACGCTCAATGGTTGACAAAGGCCGTTGTGGAGGACCGTCCCCCCTCCGGAGCGGCGCGTCTGGTCTATCATAACGAAGCCGAGATGCGTGCCTCGATGGCAAAACTGCGCGAATTGAACGACCACGAGATCGTCTTCTGCCACGATCCGATAGACTGAAAGCCGAGGCTGAGGCAAAGGATGAAGTCAGTCGCCACAGCCCACCGGAATCAAATTATAAACCCACCACCACAAGATACTGAAATAACAAGATAATATTCACCCCACCAATAGCGACACACCAGCAACATTCCTATCGATCGAACAACCGTAACGCACCCGGCCAACCGCTCGATTTGACTCAGCTATTCCTCATCCGGATAAGGTCCAACGCCACCACCCGCGATAAACCGGTCGATATGGGCGCTCATCACCGGCAGGGGCACGCTGCCCAGTTCCAGAACCGAGTCGTGAAACGCGCGGATATTGAACCGGTCGCCCAGCGCCGCCTCCGCCTTATGCCGCGCGTCCCAGATCGCCATCTGCCCCAGATAGTAGCTCAGCGCCTGACCGGGCCACGAGATGTAACGGTCGATCTCGGTCGTTACCTCATGTTCCGACAAGGCCGTGTTGTCACGGAGAAACGCCTGGGCCTGTTCGCGCGTCCAGCCCTTGGCATGGATGCCGGTATCGACCACCAGCCGCGACGCCCGCCACATCTGGTAGCTCAGCATGCCGAAGCGGTCATAGGGCGTCTCGTACACCCCCATCTCGACACCCAGACGTTCGGTATAAAGCGCCCAGCCCTCGCCATAGGCCGAAATATACGTCTTCTGGCGGAACTCCGGCAGCGCCTTATTCTCCAGCGCCAACGGCATCTGGAAGGCATGGCCCGGCGCGCTTTCGTGCAAGGTCAGGGCCGTCAACTGAAACAGCGGTCGCGACTTCAGGTCATAGGTATTGACCAGATAGACGCCTGGCCCGCCCCGACCCGTCGTATAATAGGGCGCGATATCCGGCGGCACCGGGATAATGCCGAACCTCTGGCGCGGCAACCGGCCGATCCAGTCGCCGATCTTACCGTCGACCGTCTTGGAAATCCACGCCGCCCGGTCCAGCAGGGCCTGGGGCGTCTGCGCATAGAATTTCGGATCGCTGCGCAGAAAGGTTAGAAACGCCGGCAGGTCGCCTTCAAACCCGACCTCCTGCATGATGGCCAGCATTTCGGCGCGGATCTTGGCGACCTCCTGCAAACCCGTCTCGTGGATCTGGTCCGGCGTCAGGTCCAGCGTGGTGTATTCGCGGATCTTCGCCTGGTAATAGGCCACACCGTCCGGCAGTTCGCTGGCGCCCAGGCTGATCCGCGCCTTGGGGACATAGTCCTTCTGCAGAAAAGCCAATAGCTTACGATGGGCCGGAATGACCGCGTCATCGATGACCTTTACCCCCTCCGCCCGCAGTTGCGCCTGCAGGGCCGGCGGCATATTGGCCGGCATGGTCACGAATGGCTTGTAGAAGGCGCTATCCTGCGGTTTCGCATTGATCACCGACAGCACCGACTGGTCGCGGCCGGTCAGGGTCACCTTCGGCGGTGTAAACCCGCGCTTCAGCCCGGTCTTCATATTGGCCGTGGCCTGGTCGAAATAGCGCGGCACCTCCGACAACAGGCTGATATAGTTGCGGTAATCCTGCTCGGTGCGGAAATCGAGATCGGCCGTGTAGACCAGGTCGCTCCAGAAGGCGCTGTCGGAATTGACCGGCATCTCATAGTCGCGGAAGGCCTGCCGATCGACCAAGGCGTCGATCTGGGCCTTGTAGACGGCATAGTTGACTTGGTTCTCTGCCGTCAGAGTCACCGGATCGATCGCTGCCACCTGAGCCTGAATGGCCTGCCAGTAGATCAGCCGTTCGTTTTGCGCCGTGGCGCTGATGTCGGGCAGATGGGCCGGCACCTCGACGGTCAGCGCATCCTCGCTGCTGGCCAGCAGGCTCTGGCGCCACGACCACTCCTCGCTGTACAGCTTGACGAAACGATCATCGGCTTCCCCGGCCCAAACCGGAGCCACCCAAACCAGCCACATCGCCGCCAACAGGACTCGTTTCATCGTCACCTCCTGCTTCGCGCCAGACCAGCCGGTGCGGAAAGCGCTTTCAAATTTCCGAATCTATGCTCTAGTTCGCGAAAATCATAACACGATCAGGGATGAAGATATGCCGGCGCGGACCTTGAGCCTGCTCGACCTCGCCGTTTTCGGCCTCTATATCGTCGGCCTGATCATCTACGGCGTGATCGACCGTCACCGCTCGCTGAAGGCCCGCGACCATTTCCTCGGCGGGCAGTCGGCCACCTGGCCCAAGATCGGCCTGTCGCTTTATGCCTCGACCATCTCGGCCACCACCCTGGTCGGCCTGACCGGCACGGCCTACGCCCACGGCATCAGCGTCTTCAACTACGAATGGATGGCGGCGGTGGTCCTGACCATCTTTTGCGCCTTCGTCCTGCCGACCTACATCAAGTCCCAGGTCTTCACCGTCCCCGAATTCCTCGAAATGCGCTACGGCAAGTTCGTTCGCACCTATGTCTCGGCCCTGGCCTGCCTGCTGGGCATCTTCCTGGACGCAGCGGGCGGGCTGTTCGCCGGCGCCATCCTGTTCCAGATCATGGTTCCCGACTGGCCGCTATGGCAGGTCTGCGCACTGCTCTCCCTGCTGGCCGGCGGCTTCCTGATCGCCGGCGGCCTGCGCACCGTGATGAGCTTCGAGTCGGTCCAGGGCCTGGTCATGGTCTTCACCGTGGCGGCCCTGGCCTGGTTCACCTTCTCGGCGGTCGGCGGCTCGCCCCTGGCTGGCTGGAACGCCATGATGGCCCAGGTGCCGGCGGAAAAACTGTCCCTGGTCAGACCGCTCGACGATCCGACGGTCCCATGGTCCGGACTACTGACCGGCATTCCGCTGATCGGCTTTTATTTCTGGTGTACCTCGCAGATGATGGTCCAGCGGGTCTTGGCGGCGCGGTCGCTGGATGATGGCCGCCTGGGCTCGCTGCTGGGCGCGGCGCTGAAACTGACAAGCCTGTTCCTGGTCTGCCTGCCGGGCGCCGCCATGCTGCTGCTGTCGCCCAACCTGGAACAGTCCGATCAGGTCTTTTCGCACATCGTCTTCGACGTCCTGCCCGATGGCCTGCGCGGCCTGATCATCGCCGCCTGCCTGATCTCGATCGTCTCGGGCCTGGCAGGTATCTACAACTCGACCTCAACCCTGATCACCATGGACTTCGTCCGCCGCTTCAAGCCCAACCTGACCGAACAGGACCTGGTCCGTACCGGTCAGATCGTCACGGCGGTGATCATGGCCTTGTCCATCGCCTGGGCGCCCCAGATCATGCTGTTCAAGGACACGCTGTGGCAGTACCTGCAATCCCTGCTGTGCTATTTCGTGCCGCCGATCGCCGCCGTTTTCATCGCCGGCCTGTTCCTGAAACGCGTCAACAATCCCGGCGCCGGCGCCGGTCTGATCGCAGGCACGACGGCCAGCCTGGTTATGTTCGTCGACTCGATCGCCTTCCACCTGATCCCGATCCACTATCTCGACGCCGCCATGGTTATCTTCCTGGTCGCCTTCGCCGCCATCCTTATCGGCAGCCGCCTGGGGCCGGCGCCCGATCCGGTCAAGGTCGGCCCGCTGATGTTCTCCAAAGCCGTCTGGCAAGCCGAAACTGAGCACCTGAAGACGGTCAAATGGTACAAGAACTACCGCTATCTCTCGATCGCCTTGCTGAGCGTGACCGCCGCCATCGTCATCTGGTTCCACTGATCCGGATTTCATATCCGGATTCTCCCGGCGGGATTTTTTCATAGCCAATCTGTCACAAACCTCCTAAGGTCAGCACAACGACCGGAAACCGGCGTCTTGCGAAACAAAAACCGACATACTTTTTAGCCGGAGCAAGACCCGTGAACCCTATCGCTTTCCCTAAAATCCTGTCCGCTGTTGCCGTTGTATCCCTGGCGACCCTGGCCGCCTGTGGCGGTGGAGGCGGCGGCAGTTCCGGCGGCGGCGGAGGTGGTGGCTCCTCTTCCTCGTCTTCCTCCAGCAGCACCGCGTCCGGCCCGGGCATCACCGCCATCGACGAGGTCGGCGGCATGCCCACCGGCTACACCCTGGCCTGGTCGGATGAGTTCAATACCGACGGACTGCCCGATCCGACCCTGTGGGGCTACGACACCTTCCGCAATTCGGCCGGCTGGTACAACAACGAGAAACAGTACTATTCCGCCAGCCGCCTGGAAAATGCCCGCGTCGAGAGCGGCAAGCTGCTGATCGAGGCGCGCAAGGAAGCCTTGACCACCATGCCGGACTATGGCGGCCAGCAGTACAGCTCCGCCCGCGTGGTGTCGAAAAAGACCTACACCTATGGCTATGTCGAGGTCCGCGCCCTGGTGCCGTGCGCCCGCGGTGGCTGGCCGGCCATCTGGCAACTCCCGGCAGCGCCCTACACGAACTGGCCCGACGACGGTGAAATCGACATCATGGAATATGTCGGGTGGAATGCCGGCAAGGTCTACCAGAGCGTCCACACCAAGGCCTATTACCACGTCCTCAACAACCAGAAGAGCGTCATCTCCAATGTCGCCGATGCCTGCTCGGCCTGGCACACCTATCAGATGACCTGGACCGCTGATCGCGTCACCATGGGCTTCGACGGCCGCAACTATTTCAGCTACCGCAACGACGGCACCAGCAACTACAACGAATGGCCCTTCTTCCGGCCGCAGTTCCTGATCCTGAACGTCGCGGTTGGCGGCGATTTCGGTGGCGTCAGCGGCGTCGACGATGCCGCCTTCCCCTATGCCATGCAGATCGACTATGTCCGGGTCTATCAAAAACCCTGATCCAGAGAACCTGACAAAGACACCTGACAACAGGACATCGAACGCGGGTCAGTCACCAAAAAACTGCATTAATTCAGCAGCGTATGATGACTGACTCGCGACGCATCGCTGTCCTGTCAGGACTTGCCCTGTTGTCAGAGCCGTGTTACCGTGCCTGATAACGCTAACATAAAAACAGTATGCCAAACTCCATGACGTCTCCACGCAGAGTCCTGATCGCAGGCGGCGGTACGGCCGGCTGGCTGACGGCCGCCTACCTGGCGCGCGTCCTGGGCCACGGCAAACCGACCTGCCCGCAGATCACCCTGATCGAGTCACCCGAGATCGGCACAATCGGCGTCGGCGAAGGCAGTTTCGCCACCATCCGCACCACCTTGCAGACCCTGGGCCTCGACGAGGAAACCTTCCTGCGCGAGGCCACCGCCACTTTCAAACAGGGCATCCGCTTCGCCGATTGGGAAAAGAAGGACAGCTGGTATTTCCATCCCTTCGACCCGCCCTACCCCGTAGAAGGCGCCGGCCTCCTGCCCTACTGGCTGCTGCAGGACGAAGCCACCCGCCTGCCCTTCGCCCAGGCCGTGGCGCTGCAGAAGAAGGTCGCCGAGACCCAACGCGCGCCCAAGCGGCTATATGAGAACCGCTTCGGCGGCGCCCTCAACTACGCCTACCATTTCGATGCCGGCAAGTTCGCCAAACTGCTGTCGCGCCATGCCATCTCCATGGGCGTCACCCACCTGCAGGGCCGCATCAACGATGTGAAACTGGCGCAGGACGGCAGCATTGCCGGCGTCGTCACCGACAGCCATGGCGAACTGAACGCCGACCTCTATGTCGACTGCACCGGCTTTGCCGCTGTCCTGATCGGCAAGGCCCTGGGCTCGCCGTACAAATCGGTGCGCAAACAGCTGCTGACCGACCGCGCCATCGCCTGTCAGGTCCCCTACGCCAGGCCGGATGCGCCGATCGAAAGCTACACCGTCTCGACCGGCCACGAAGCCGGCTGGACCTGGGACATCGGCCTCGATGTCCGCCGAGGCGTCGGCTATGTTTACAGCTCCGACCATACCAGCGACGAACGCGCCGAAGAGGTTCTGCGAAACTACGTCGGCCCCACCGCTACCGATTTCTCGACCCGGGTGATCCGGTTCGACACCGGCTACCGCGAACAGCAATGGATCAAGAACTGCGTCGCCATCGGTCTGTCGGGCGGCTTCTTTGAACCGCTGGAAGCCACCGGCATCATGCTGATCGAGGTCGCCATCGGCATGCTGACCGAATACTTCCCCCATGCCGGACCGATCGACGCCAACGCCACCATCTTCAACCGGCTGATGACCCTGCGCAACGAGAAGCTCGTCAACTTCCTGAAGCTTCACTACTGTATCAGCAAGCGCCCCGAGTCCTTCTGGCGCGAAAACTGCGATCCGGCCACCATACCGGACGAGTTGAACGAACTCCTGGCCATGTGGCAACATCGCATGCCGTCGCGCTTCGACGTACTGGACGACATCGATACCTTTGCCTACTTCAACTATCAGTACATCCTGTACGGCATGAACTTCGCGACCGATCTTTCGGCCCAGCGCGACAGCCACCCCAAGATCGCCGAGGCGAAAGCCATCTTCGACAAGGTTGCCCTGATCGGCGACCAGGCGGCGCGCGACCTGCCGACGCACCGTGCTCTGATCGATCAGGTCTACAATCACGGCTACGCCGAGCCGCCCGCCCAACGTTTCATGTCCGTCAAACGCTAAGAGAAGACTTTTGGACCGCAGACCTACCATCATCGACGTTGCCGAAAAAGCCGGGGTTTCGATCAAGACCGTATCGCGCGTCATCAACAACGAAAAGCATGTCTCGGCCGACATGCGCGCCCGGGTGGGCCGCGCCGTCGCCGAACTGGGCTTCGCAGCCAATGCTTCGGCGCGTGGCATGCGCACCCTGAATCCCGAACGCTCCTATGTCATCGGTCAGCTCTATGGCGATCCGGGCGGCGCCTATACCTCAGACATCCAACTGGGCCTGTTGTCGCGCTGCCGCTATTTCGGCTATCATCTCGTCATCGAGGAACTGGACTACCAAAGCCCCGATGTCGAACGCCGCGCCCGCGACCTGGTCCGCCGGCTCAAACTGGACGGCGCGGTCCTGACCGCGCCCCTGACCGACAATGAGCTGGTGCAGGGCGTTCTGGAAGAGGCCGGCATCCCCTATGTCCGGGTAACACCCCAGGTCGAGTCGCGCACCATCCCGTCGGTGCGCATCGACGAGAAGCGCGCCGCCTATCAACTGACTCAGCACCTGATCAGCATCGGCCACCGCCGCATCGGCTTTATTCGTGGCCTGCCCATCCATGCCGCCACCACGCTGCGCTATGCCGGCTTCGAACAGGCCCTGACAGAGGCCGGGATCGAGATCGATGCTACCCTGGTGGAAAACGGAGACTTCCGCTATTTCGCCGCCATTCCCTGCGCCCACCGCCTGCTGAACCGGGCGGACCGGCCGACCGCCGTATTCGCGTCGAACGACGAAATGGCCGCCGCGGTGATCAAGGTGGCGCACGAACTGAACTTCACCCTGCCAGAAGATTTGAGCGTGGTCGGGTTCGACGACATCCCGACGGCGGAGATGCTGTGGCCGTCCTTGACGACGGTGCGCCAGCCCGTGGCTCGCCTGGGGGCAGCGGCGGGCGACCTGCTGTTTACGCGACTGTCGGGCAATGGCGAATGGCCCAATCCCGCGCCGCATCAGATCCTCCAACACGATATCGTGCTGCGCTCATCAACGGCGCCATGGCGTGATCCCAAGATGATGTACGGGACAGGCGGAAGTTAAGGTGGTCTGCTTTCAGCCGTAAGAATGGCCGCGCTTACCTAAATTGGAACCCCGGAAAAGTCACGGATGCCGCTTCGCGGACACGGATAAAGGCACGGATTTCAGGGGGCTCTTTCTGTTGTGCGATATTCCACTCGATTTTTGGACGGCATTTTGCGCCATGGTCATTTCATGTGGTTTCGCGCGACCGGTTCAACCTTCATGAAATCCGTGTTGATCCGTGTCCCGGCCGAAGGCCGGGCATCCGTGCCTTATCCGTGGTTCCGCCACTTTTCGTAAGCGCGGGCGCACATAGGTTCAGGCAAGAACCCCAATCCGGAAACCGCCCCAATGGCGGCCATGGACGCTGATCGGCGCGGAAATGTCCTTCATCATCACGAATTTGCCGCCGCCCATGGCGCGGCGATAGGCCTGGACCAGAGGTTCGCCGCTGTTGCTGCCGGCGCGCAAGCCTACCCGGTCATTGAATAGCCGGCGGTTACGGCAGTTGGCCGTGTTCCATTCCGTCTCACCGGGCCGCTGGGGTTGCGAGAACTTGCGGTTATGCGTCGGCAGGAAGCCCTTGCGATCCACCGCCGCGCAAAAAGCGATACGGCTGTCCGAGCTCAAAATGGCTTCCTGGATATCGGGCAGCAGCCGGTCGGTCAGGCCGACAAACCGCGTCATATATTGCTGTGGATCGCTACCGGCGATCGGCGCGTAGGATTCATCGAACAGGTCTGCCAGGGAAATCACCCCATCTGCCACCGCCTTCTCGAACAAGGCGCCGATCCGGCCGGCGGCATCTTCCGCAGACACCAGAAACGGACTGTCGCCATTACGTACACCCGCGGCATTGGTCGCCTGCATGATCTGCTCGCCGCTCATGGCGACAGTAACCAGCCGCTTGCCACCGTCCAGCAGCAGGCCATCCAGGGCCTTCACATCGCCGGCCAGATGGGTGAGGCCGGCGCGCAGATCTTCCGACCGGCCGTGAATGGCCTGAGCGCCTTCGGTCACCGTATGCACCGAACCGCGCACCCGGTCGAAGGCTTCACCCAGCGATGCCAGGGACGCCGACCGGTCGCTGCCCGAGGTTTGGCCCGCCATGCGCCGCGCCATGGCCAGGGTTTCGGCGCTGCTCTGCGTCAGGCTGCGGATCTCTCCGGTCAGCTCCGACAGGGTCTTCTGGATACGCTGGGACGCCTCGCGTGTCTGGTTGGACAGCGCCTTGACCTCCTGGGCGACGACGGCAAAGCCGCGGCCGGCATCCCCGGCCCGCGCCGCTTCGATCGTGGCATTCAGAGCCAGCAGGTTGGTATTGGCGGCGATGGTTTCGATCGATTTGGCGATGGCGCCAACGGAATCGATGGATTGCGACAGGGCGCTGATCCGGGTCGCGGCGCCATCGGCGCTGCTGACCCAGGTTTCCATGGCATGGGTGGTGTCGTGGACACGACGGCGGGTTTCCTCGGCTGACCGATCGATGACGTCCTCGGCGGCTCGGGCGGCCGCCATGATCTGCGCGTTCTGGTCGGAGACGATCGCCGCGGCTGCGGCCAGGCGGTTCAGGTCCTCCATCTGGACGCTGTGGCGGGCGATGACATCGTCGACCGCACCGGATACCGACACCAGTTCCAAGCCCAGCGTACCGGCGATCGCGGAAATTCGCGCCACGATTTCGGCGGTGTCGGGCACGCGGGATTCCGGCGTGTCGATACGCGGCGCAGGCTCGCTCATCTGTCTCCCCATTATGGTTTGGATCAGACTGCCCGGAACGGCCTTAATATCGGGTAAAATCATTTTTCAGGACGCCTCATGTTTATCCCAAAAGTGGCGTCCACTTTTGGGATAAACATGAGGCTAGGCGCTGACCCGCGCGCTTTCGCGGCCGGCATAACGCGCCAGGATATCGCGCAGCAGGCCCGGATCGAACGGCTTGGGGATGAAGTCGTTCATGCCGGCTTCGATGCACAGGTTCTTGTCCTTGTCGAGCACGTGAGCGGTCATGGCGACGATCGGCGTCGGCTCCATATGTTGCTCGGCCTCGTAATCGCGGATCAGCCGTGTGCTTTCGAACCCGTCCATGCCCGGCATCTGGATGTCCATCAGGATGACGTCGAACGTGCCGCGTTCGGCCTTGCGCAACGCCTCCATGCCGTTCTGGGCGACGTCGAAACTGTAACCCAGATGCTCGATCATGGTCGTCGCCACCAGCGTGTTGGGCTCGTAGTCCTCAACCACCAGCACATTGCGGTGCTGGCGTTCTGGTGCCTCGCTGCGCGGCGTCAGAAGCGACTGGCGGCTTGCGTTCATGAAGGGCAGTTCCACGGTGAAGGTGGAGCCGATCCCGGGCCGGCTGACCACCGATATCGTCCCCTCCATGGCGCGGGCAATCGCCTGGCAAATCGACAGCCCCAGCCCGGATCCGCCATATTTGCGCGTCGTCGACGCGTCAGCCTGGGTGAACTTGTCGAAGATGATGTCGGCCTTGTCCTCGGCAATGCCTATGCCGGTATCGCTCACTTCGAAGACCAGGATACTGTCGGCCAGGTGCTCGCTTTTGAGACGGACATTGATCTCGATCTGGCCCTCGTCGGTGAATTTGACGGCATTGGCCAGCAGGTTGGTCAGAATCTGCTGCAGCCGGACAGGATCGCCGCAATAACGGTCCTTCAGATCGCGGTCGTAGCCGATGCGGATCGGCAGACCCTTTTCCTGTGCCTTGATCTGCATCAGGATGACGGTCTGTTCGACGATGTCGGCGGGGTTGAACTCGACGGTCTCAAGCTGCAGGGCGTCGGCTTCCAGCTTGGAAAAGTCGAGCAGGTTGTTGATCAGCACCAGCAGATTGTCGCCGCTCTGCCGAAGCATCGAGACGCACTGCTGCTCCTTGGGATTGAGGTTCTGCGACAGACTGAGAATGTGGGCCAGACCGATGACGGCATTCATCGGGGTGCGCAATTCATGCGACATGTTGGCCAGGAACTCGTCCTTGCGGCGGTTGCTTTCACGCAGGGCACGCTCGGTCTGCTTGGTCTCGGCGATCGGCCGCGCCACCTTTGTGGCCCCCATGACCCGCCCCTGACCGTCCAGCAACGGCGAGACCGTCACCGCCAGTTCGACGAAGCTGCCGTCCTTATGCCGGCGCACGGTCTCGAAATGATCGACCTTCTGGCCGGCCTTGACCTTGCCCATGATGGCATATTCTTCGTCGATCCGATCGGGCGGAATGATCAGGCCGATATGCTGCCCGATCGCCTCTTCCGGCGAATAACCCAGGATGCGTACCGCCGAAGGGTTCCAGGATGTGATCACGCCGTCCAGGGTCTTGGAGACGATGGCGTCGTCCGAAGAATCGACTATAGCGTTCAGCGACGCCGCCAGGCGTTCGGCGCGTTTGGCGATGGAAATGTCGCGCGCAATCTTCGAGACCCCGACGATCCGTCCCTTGGCGTCCTTGATCGGCGACACGGTCAGCGAAATATCGATGGGGCGGCCATCCTTACGTTGACGGATGGTTTCGAAATGCTCGATTCTTTGTCCACCCTTGACCTTGCCGATGATGACGAATTCCTCGTCCAGGCGGTCTTTGGGGATGATCAGGCTGATATGCTGGCCGATCGCCTCATCCGGCGTATAACCGAACAACCGCCCGGCGGCGGCGTTCCAGGCGGTGATGTTGCCGTCCAGCGTCTTGCCGATGATGGCGTCGTCCGACGATTCGACGATGGCGGCCAGATAGCCGTCCAATGTACCGTCGTCATCATCCTTGATATTCATAACTATCTTATCCGCGCCGGCAGGGCGCAGTTTTTATCGAATGTGCGGAATCCCCCCGAAGGGACACGTATAAAGTGCCGTCAAAAAAATAAGGACGCCATATGGAATGTGATCACTCACGGCGCTTTACATACTGTAATAATTCAACCTTTTGGGTTGAGGGGCGCTCTCAGGCGGTAATTTCCTCGCCCGGACGGCCGACGCAGACATAGCGGAAGCCATGGCGCGCGACTTCGTCCTTGCGGTAAATATTGCGCAAATCGACCAGCAGCGGCGCCTTGACCGCGGCCTTGATGCGCTTCAGATCCAGAGCGCGGAATTCGTTCCATTCGGTCACGATGACCACGGCATCGGCGCCTTCGGCGGCCTGGTAGGGGCCGTCGCAATAGCTGATCGGCGGCAGGACCAGGCGGGCATTTTCCATACCTTCGGGGTCATAGCCGCGAATGGTGGCGCCGGCCTTGACCAGTTCCTCGATGATCACGATGGCCGGTGAGTCCCGCATGTCATCGGTCTCGGGCTTGAAGGTCAGTCCCAGCACGGCGATGGTCTTGCCGGCGACCGACCCGCCGGCCGCCTTGATCACCTTTTGCGCCATCTTGGCCTTGCGGCTTTCGTTGACAGCGACGGTCGCCTCGACCAGTTGCGTCGGCGCGTTGAAGTCCTGGGCGGTCTTGACCAGGGCCAGGGTGTCCTTGGGGAAGCACGACCCGCCATAGCCCGGACCGGCGTGCAGGAACTTGGTGCCGATACGGTTATCGAGCCCGATACCACGGGCGACTTCCTGAACATTGGCACCGACGGCCTCGCACAGGTCGGCCATCTCGTTGATATAGGTGATCTTAAGGGCCAGGAAGGCGTTGGCCGCGTACTTGATCAGTTCCGAGGTGCGGCGCGTGGTGATCATCAACGGGGCCTGGTTGATGAACAGCGGGCGATAGACCTCGGTCATTACCGGACGGGCGCGCTGATCCTCGATACCGACGACGATGCGGTTGGGGATCATGAAATCCTTGATCGCCGCGCCTTCGCGAAGGAATTCCGGATTGGACACCACCGCGACATCGGCCTTCGGATTGGTCCGGGCGATGATCCGCTCGACCTCGTCGCCGGTGCCGACGGGCACGGTCGACTTGGTGACCACGACGGTGAAGTCCTTGACGTGGCGGGCGATTTCCTCGGCCACAGCGTAGACATATTTCAGGTCGGCGTGGCCGGTTTCCTTATTGGTCGGGGTGCCGACGCCGATGAAGACCACTTCGGACTCGGGCACGCAGTCCGCCATGTCGGTCGAAAAGCGCAGACGGCCGGCCTTGACGTTGTCGCGGACCATTTCTTCCAGGCCCGGTTCAAAGATAGGCATCTTGCCATTGCGCAGGCCTTCGATCTTGGCGACATCCTTGTCCATGCAGACGATATCGTGACCATATTCGGCCAGGCAGACACCCGAAACCAGGCCCACATACCCCGAACCAATCATCGTAATCTTCATCGCATCGAACCTTGCAAGCCATCTTTCGCAACTGCGACACCCAAGGCAAAAACCATTGCAAAGGCAAGCGAAAAATCCCACGAGTTGCGGTTTTTGGCGCGGCCGATTGCCGCTTGGCAAAATCCGTGGACCGGCTTACCCTCAACAATGGACGATCATTTAGGGGGACCGCCATGCGCCTGGATTTCGGGGCACCGTTTTCACGCTTCTTCGACCTGCTGGGCAAAAATTTCGCGCTGTTCTTCGCGCTGGGCCTGATCGGGGTAGTTCTACCGGCCGTCGCCATCAGCTATGGCCTGGTCTACCAGATCGGTTTCGGCATTTACGACTGGACCAATCACGTCCAGGCAGCGCAACCGCTGGAGTGGGCCTGGTTGGCCGGCGGCAGCGTCATCATCTGGCTGCTTAAACTGATCAACCTGTCCATGGTCACCGAGGTCGCCATATTGCGGTCGGTGAACAAGCGCGCCGATATCGGCGCCGCCATTGGTAATGCCGTAAGCAACATCATTCCCCTGTTCATCATCGCTATCCTGGTCAACCTGATGATCCTGGGCGGTATGATTCTGCTGATCGTCCCGGGCATCATCTGGGCCCTGGCCAGTTGCGTCTCCGTACCGATCTATGTCGCCGAACGCGGAGTCGGCGTGGCGGCGCTCGGCTCAGGGATTGAGCCCGGCGAATTGCAGGAAGGCAAATTCATGTCGGTCCTGCAGACCATAAATATCGTCTTCGAGGCTGTCGGCGACGTCCTGACCAACATCTTCGTCGCCGCGATCTATGTCTGCCTGCGCCAGGTCCCCGGCAAGCAGAGTGCCAGCCAGGCAGCCTCCGTTTTCGAATAGGCCCGAAGGCCTGTTCAGGTCAGCGCCGCGTCGTGCTTGTCCTTGCGGCGCTTGCCCATCAGCATCTTGCCTTCCAGCCACGCCCGCAACGCACCGTAATAGGCGCGCAGGAAGGCCTCGTCCGAAGGCATGTCGGCGGAATTCTTCGGCGCCTGCCAGTTGATCCGCGCCTTGATCTTGTCGGCGACGGCGCGCATCACCGCCGGCTTGCGTTCGCGCAGGACTTGCTCCAGCACCTGCAGTTCCATCTCGCCATAGGCCAATTGATCCGGGGTGAAGGTCAGGCCCAGATGGGCGTCACCGTCCAGATCGGCCAGATCGTAACTCAGGGACGCCTTGGGGATGTGGATGACACGCGTCCCGGCCAGAAAATCGCCGAGCCGGGCATGCTGTTTATTGAACAACGGAAGCAGGACCAGGGCCAGCGCCCACAGCAGGGCCGCCAGACTGACCCAGGAATTCCCCATGCCGGCCGAGGTTTGCAAGATCACCCCCAACGGGATATACAGCTCGACTTCGCGCAGCGCATTTCGGGTGAAGACCGCTGCCGGCGTCAGGCGCCCGCCGTCATGGGCGACTACGCGCAGCTTCAGGGCGCGCTTACCGGGTGTCGCCGCCTTGGGGCCCATTTCGAAGAACATGAAATAGCCCGAGCGCGCAAAGAACCACGCGGCCAGCGACACGACCTGCAGGATCGAAGACGCCGCCTTGTGATCATCGCTGAAATGCTCCAGCGGCAGAATGACCCAAACGATCAACACGACGATCGGAATCGCCGCCATGATCAGAAAGTCGATCATCAGCGCCCCCAGGCGCTCGCCGAACGAGGCGTTGATGAACGGCAGGATGACACCTTCCGGCGTGGCGATCATCGTCGCCGTGCGACCGTATTCGCCATAGGGCGCGTCGCTCATCAGGTCGCGTTTAGCCGGCTTAGCCATGCTTGCGCTCCCGCCCGACGAAGAAGAAATAGCTCAGCCACAGGGTCAGCATGGCGCCCCCGATAGCGAACCGGATCCAGCTTTCCGTGATCAGCTGACGGCCGAAACCTTCCAGGCAACCAGCGACCGTCAGCATGGCGGCGACGCCGATCATCACCGTCCCGGTCAGCCGGCCGGCGTCCATCAGCGAATCCCTGCGCGGTTGGTCCCCCGGGAAGATCAGGCGGCGGCCGATATGCAGCCCGCACGCCCCCGCGATGATGATGGCGAACAATTCCGTGGTGCCGTGGATGCTGAGCCAGGCGGCAAATTCCAGGCCAAGTCCCTTGGAATGGAACAGCCACAGCATGGCCCCCAGGGGGATGCCGTTGAGGATCAGCAGGGCGACGCTCGGCAGGCCGAACATGATGCCGAAAGCAAAGGCCATGATGGCCACCTGGGTGTTGTGCCCCATCAGGAAGACCGCAAACGGCGACAAGGCCTGGTCTTCGGTATTACCCCCGAGGGTTTCCTTCAGTTCGGCAACCGAACTGTCGACCGAGCGGTATTCGCCCGGCATGAAGAAGCCGTACCAGGTCGGATCCTGGGCGCACAGGAGCCAGCCCAGAACGGCGCCGCCGAAAAACAGCACGAAGGCCAGGATCAGTTCCAGCCCAAGGGAACGAAAGCTGCGTGGCCAGGCGCGGACGAAGAAGCCTGCCAGGACCTCTTTCAGACGGGTCTGCGGGCCATAGATATTGACATAGGCGCGGGCGCACAGGGTCTGCAGATAGGTGATCAGGTTGCGGTCCAGCGAGATCGACTGGGCCATCGACAGCGACGACATGGCCGAGCGGTACAGCACAGGCAGGTTCAGCAGCTCATCGATGGAGAAACTCTTAAGTCCATCGCGCTCAGCCTTTTCGAGCTGGGCATTGAGCAGCCGCCAGTCACCCTGGCGCGCCTCGCGGAACTTCTGGCTTTTCAGCTGCAGCGCGGGCTTCGGGGCATTGCGATCCGGGTTTTCAGCCATGGTGGAACTCCCTCCCCTACAACCGGTCGGCGCGTTTCAGCGCCAGGTATTTGGTCACGATGGCGGTCGCCATGTCCTCGGTTGGTGCTTCGAGGACCTCGACGCCCTGGCGGCGCAGGATGGAAAAGACGCGTTCGCGCTGCATCGCCAGGCGGCGGGCGAAGACCGCGCGCGTGACGTCCTCGGGCTGGGACGGCACGGTCTCCATCAGGTTGTCGACCACCTCATCCTTGAAGGCAACGAACAGGACCAGGTGCTTCTTGCTGAGCCGGTTCAGGCTTTCCAGCATCAGGTCGGCGGAAACTTCGTCGATAAAGTCGGTGAACAGGATGATCAGCGACCGCCGTCCGACCTTGGCGTTCAGATCCGCCAGGGCCAGGGTATGGTTGGACTCCTCCTCGGAATCGTCGAGCCCGGACAGCTGATGTTTCAGGGCCTCGAAGGCCTGGGTGCCCGACATCATCGGCGCCGCGTGATAGGGCTTGGAGGCGAAGGCGAAGGTGCGGATATTGTCGCCGATCTTCAGCGCGCAATAGCCCAGCAGCAGGCCGGCATAGATGGCCCGGTCCAGCCGCTTCAGACCCGCCAGGGGCTCGCCCATCAGCCGGCCGGTGTCGTAGGCCAGGACGATATGGTGATTGCGTTCGGCCTGGAATTCGCGCGACAGCAGTTTCAGATGGCGCGCCGACGACCGCCAGTCGATGCGGCGATGGTCCTGTGACGCGTCGTATTCGCGCAGGGCATGGTATTCCGAACCATTGTGAAGCTGGTTCTGGACCCGCACGCCATAGATATTGTCCAGCGAGAACAGGTCCGACGCGTCGCGCTCGACGCCCTTGAGGTCGGGCGTAATGGTGACTCGGGCATCCAGGGCAACCTTCTTCTGGACATAGACCAGCCCCAGGAAACCCGTCCAGCGCAGATAGGCGGCATCGATCTCGCCGGGCCCGCGCGCGGCGGCCTTGAGCGTCAGCGTACCGTGAAAACCCTTGTCATCATGCTTGTCCAGCTTGCGGTCATAGGTTGAGCCCGCCAGCAGACGGTTCAGGCCCAGGCGCAGTTCCAGGCGCCCCGGAAGGCGCCAGGCGGAAAACCGCGCCACGAACGGCACCTCATACGGACGCCCCACCCCCAGCGACTTGGGCAATACCAGATGGAAGCCTAACGCCTGCGCGACCGGCGCGAACACCCCGTCCAGCACCGCCAGGACGAACAGCAGCGCCATGACCAGCGGCGTCCACATCCAGACGTGTGGCGCATACATGCCCACCCCTATGGCGATCGGAACGCCCAGGGCCAGCAACGCCAGCAGTCGCGGAGTGGGATAGAAGGACATTACCGCGGAATCTCGATCTTCTCGAGCAGGCCCTGGAGGACGTTATCGACCGTCTGGCCCTCGATTTCGGCCGAGGGCGACAGCAGGACACGGTGACGCATGCACGGCCGGTACAGCGCCTTGATGTCGTCCGGCAGCACGTAGTCGCGGCCGTCCAGCGTGGCTCGGGCGCGGGCGGCGCGGGCCAGCAGG
>NZ_AWGD01000024.1 GCF_000495795.1 Asticcacaulis sp. AC460 | reverse complement strand
ATTGCCCTGCCAGCCGCCGCCGCCGCCGTTGTCGCTGCGGGGCGCCGGCGCACTGCCGCCCCCGTCACTGCGACCACCGCCACCGCCACGATTACCGCCGCCGCGGTTGCCGCCGCCATCCCCACCACGGTTTCCGGGGTGGGTCCGCGGGCTGTCGTCTTTTTCGCGGGCAAAGCCATAGCTTGGCGCCGACGCAAGACTGACAGCCATAACGAGCGCCAACAACGGAGCCGCCTTCTTGGCTATCTTGCTAATCATGTTTTCCTCAATAGTCATACCAGATCACCCCGCTGCCGGGATTTTTGTGCGCGGACCTGGCACGCACGGCGATAAAAATATCGTCTTGACCCTGTTATGCCAGAGCCTAGCTGAACTGAAACTGAATGAAAGTGTCAGCAATTCGCCCGTTGCGCGAGGGCCAGGGCAGGTTAAGCCCAGGTTATTTTTGGGATGGATGCTTGAGTCGTGTTTGAAGCGCTTCGATGTAAAACCAGCATGTTAACAACCGCTTTTCTTAAATAGTGACGTAAACGTCCGTATTTTAGCATTTGATGAACGATATTTACATGAAAATTACCCGATTTTTAGTGAATATGTATGCAAATATAAATGGCGTAATTAAGAATTAAATCAATATTTACATAAAAAATTCAGCGTAAATTCTGCTGTTAACTTTAATTTCATGGCGCGGTGTTGAACTCATCCTTGTCAACCAATTCAGGGGACGCGCAAAAAGCGCGGTATCACCAATGACTGCCACCGCTGTGGAAACCAAGACCATCCCGCTGCCGACCCCGGAAATGGGCGGCGACGAACTGTTCCGTCTGGGCATGATGTATTCGACCGGCCAGGGCGGCGCTCCGATCGACCTGATCTCGGCGCACATGATGTTCAACCTGGCCGCCATGCGCGGTTCGGTCGAAGCGACCGTCTATCGCCGCGAACTGTCGCGCGAGATGGATCGTGAGGATATCGCCGAGGCCCAGAAGGCCGCGCGTCAGTGGATCGACCAGGGCCGCATCGGCTACGCAGCCTGAGTAATCGGCGATTGAGCTTGCTCAAGAGCCGCCTAGCGGGCGCCAAAGAACGTTTCTTGCTCGCCGCGCACGTTTGCGCGAGCCATGGGGGGCGCCTAGTCCGGCGCCTGAGCTAATTAAAAGCCTGGTACATGAAGTAGTTCTGTACGCCGCCGGGGATCAGGTTATTGACCCACTGGTTCATGAACACCCCGGCTTCGGCGATTCCGCTGCGCGGCACATACAGAATGTCGAAGCGCCGCAGCGCCACCATCTCGCTGGCCTTGCCTTTCAGGGGCGTCTTCAGGTCGATGATCCGCTGCATGGCGCCGCCATTGCGTCCCCGCCGGATCAGCATCACCTTTTCGCGCTTCGCGCCGTCGGTGAACCCGCCCGCCGCCAAGGTGGCCTGCAGGGCATCCATATCCGCCATCATATCGACCCAGCCCGGATTGCGGACCTCGCCGCCGACCAGCACGCGCATCGGCGTCGTGTCTCCCGGATAGACGAAAATCGTCGGGTCGCGTAGGATCTGGGCATATTTCGCGGCAACGACCTGCTGCAATTCCGGCACGCTGCGATAGGCGGCCATGACCTGGCCGATGAGGGCGAGGGTGATGCGTCCGTCGGGACCGATCTGGGTCTGCCGGTTCAACTCGGGCGCCGACGGCACCACGATTTCCAGCTTGTCACCCGGATAGAACAGATACAGCGGCTCCTCGTCCGACCACGTCGCGAACGGGATGTCATAGGCCCGCGGCATCCGTTCAGCGGCATGCGCCAGACGGGCCAGGCCCAGGCCTGCAAACGTCACTCCAGCCAAGAAGGTTCTGCGCGAAATCATAGCGGCGAGCTTTACCTGAGTCGTGCCCGCAACGGGCCGAAATTTACCGCCCCAACCGCTACCACGGCAAATCGTAAACCTTCGTTAACGGTCTTTTACGTAAAGTCGTTAACTTACGGTTTTTGTTAAGACTCAGGCTTAAGGCCACAAAGTTCTGGCCAGTAACGAGAGAATCCATGCACCCTCAGGACACGTGGGAAGACGAAGAGGCAACGGTTGTGCCTTTGCGCCGCAAGCCCCGCGAGCAAGGGAAGGGCATGACGGCTGCGGCCGCAAAACCTGTGGCGGCGCGCCTTCAGTTGGGGATGGATGACATCCTGCGACTTCTGGTGCGCGAAATCTGGCTGATGGTCATCGTTTTCGCCATTATTTTCGGCATCGGCGCCGCCGTGGCCCTGTCCATGACGTCGACCTATACCGCTAGCGCCAGCCTGCTGATGCAACTGTCCAAGGACTATGTCTACGACCCGCTGGCCGGCGACGCCGCGCGCGGCGCCATCGCCACGACCGACGAAGTGGTTCAGTCCGAAGTCGAAATCCTCAATTCCACCGAACTGAAGAAGCGCGTCATCGACAAGGTGGGGTTGAAGACGGTCCTGCCCGAGACGCCGGCCATGTGGAACCCGCAGACGCCGGCCCAGAAGGCCCAGGCCGAAGCCGCGGCGCTAAAGGTGCTGCAGGGCGGATTCGCCACCTCGACGGCGCCGCAAAACAAGGTGGTACGTCTGACTTTCAAACACGCCGACGCCATGTCGTCGGCGCTGATCCTCAATACCCTGATCGACGAATACCAGCTCTACCGCCAGCAGGTCCTGACCGATTCGGTCGGCCCGGCCCTGCAGCAGCAGAAGGACGCCTTCGACCGCAAGCTGGCCGAGGCGGATTCGGCCTATCAGGGCTTCCTGGCGCAGAACGGGGTCGGCGACTTCGTCACCGCCAAAACGACCTACACCACCCTGTCGCAGCAGATCACCACCGAGCTGTTCACCCTCGATGCCAAGCTGGCCGAGGACCGCGCCAAGCTGAGCGGTGTCAACCGCAGCCTGGCCGGCCTGAGCCCGGAAATGAGCGTCGAGCGCGACCTGGACCTCAGCGTCCCCAACAAGATTTTCGAACTGAAGCAAAAGCGCCAGGAACTGCTGACGCGCTACCTGCCGACGGCCCAGCCGGTGAAGGATGTCGATACCGAGATCGCCGGCTACGAGGCGATGATGAACGGCGGTCAGGGCGTCGGCGAGCAGGCGCACAAGGTTGGCGTCAATCCGATCTTCCAGGACCTGACGACGCAGAAGCTGAACCTGGAAGCCGAAATCGCCTCGCTGGAAGGCCGCCGCGGCTTGCTGCGCGGCCAGGCCGAGGACGTCAATGGCCGGCTGCTGAATCTGCAGGGCATGGAGGCCGAATACAATACCTTGACCATCGAGCGCGACGCCCTGCAGAAGAATGTCAGCACCTTCACCCAGCGCCTGCAGGAAAACGAAGCTCAGAAGGAAATGACCAAGGGCGGCAGCGATGGCGTTCGCGTTGTCGAAAAGGCTTCGCTGCCGGACAAGCCCAAGAGCTTCAAGAAGATAATCCTGATCATGTCCTTCCTGTTCGCCGGCTTCACCGCCCTGTGCATCGGCGGCCTGCGGGTCGTGACGCGCAAGGGCATCGTCAATGCCGATATGGCGGCGCGAGCCCTGGATCTTCCCGTCCTGGCCACGGCCGGAGTCAAGAACGCCGCCAATTCGGGTACACGCCCGGTGCGTGCCGCATGATCTGCGCCTTGATCCGGTCATGGCCGTCTGCGACAGTAGGCGTATCGATTCGCGTAGGCATCCGGCCATATGGTTGATTTAACGAAGGAAATGGCCGATCTCATGTCGGCGCTGGGCCGTCCGCAGGCGCGGTCCGGCCGGGCGTTGATGTTCGTCTCCGCCTTTACCGGCGAAGGCGTATCGACCGTTGCCCGCGAATATGCCCGCTGTGAAGCCGCCTTTGCCAAACGTCCGGTGTGGCTGATTGATGCCGACCTGGCCCAGCCGTCACAGATGCAGGCTGTCACCGAAGACGCCGCGCGTTTTGGACCGCCTGGGACTCTGGCGACGGCGTCGCCGGATGGGTCTGCCTTTTTTCGCCTGTCGCCGCCGGCGCGCGATGCCGCCGGTCAGGATATCCCCGACCATAAGTACCTGGTGGCGCGGCCATTCCTCGACAACCGCCTGTGGGTGACGCGCTTCCGCATCCGCAATCTGGCGCCGGGCCAAAGGCCCAGGCTGAACGACCAGTCGACCTATTGGAACGCCCTGCGCAAACACGCCCAAACCATCGTTGTCGACGTTCCGTCGCTCGACCGTTCGGCGGCGGCGTTGCAACTGGCGCCCCAGATGGACGGCGTCATCCTGGTGCTCAGCGAGGACGAAGGCGATATCCAGGCGCGCATCGACCTCAAGAACGATATCGAACAGGTCGGCGGCAACCTGATGGGCATTGTCTACAACCGCGCCCGCTCACCGCGATCGACGGCGCGGCGGCCCATGGGCCGGTTCGCAGCCCTGTAGCGCGCCATGCGCGCGCTCGAAGACTTCATCGATGATTGGCGCGGTTCGTGGCTGTCCCTTCTGTGCGGGGTTGGCGTCCTCATGGCCTTCTCTCAGGCCTGGCAGGCGCCTTTGTTCGGCTACTCCACCGACCAGGCCAGCTCGGGCGCCCTGATCCGCTTTTTCTATTATCCCTTCTACCTGGCCGGTCTCATCGTCGCTTTGATGAGCTGGAAACGCATGTTTGACGCCGCGTGGCGTACACCTATCCTATTGGTTTTAATCGTTTTATGTGCAGCGTCATACTTTTGGTCTAACAATCCTGGCGACACCCTGCGCCGGTTTATCGCCCTGGCCATGACGGTCCTGTGCGCCTACGGCTTGGCCACCCGCTTCTCGTGGCGCCGCCTGAGCGAGGTCATGGCCCTGTCCTTTGTGTTGATGGCCGTAGCGTCCATCGTCATGGCCATCCTGCCGCCGCGTCTGGGTATCATGACGGAACTGTTCCCCGGCGCCTGGCGCGGGGTCTGGATCGAAAAGAACAATCTGGGCGCCAACATGGCCCTGGGCTTTACTGCCGCCGCCACGGCGGCGTTGTTAAATCCGACGCGCAAATGGCTGTGGGCGGGCGCCGCCGCGATGATGATCGGCCTGGTTCTGCTGTCGACTTCGAAGACGGCGCTGGTCTCGGTGATCCTGGGGGTAGGGGGGATCGCCTTTGTCTTCCTGTCGCGGCGCGGGCCGATCCTCGGCATTGTCCTGATCTGGCTGGCGGTGACGGTCCTGCTGCTGCTCGGCGCCTTTGTGCTGTTCTTTCCCGACCAGATTTTCCTTTTACTGGGCAAGGATCCGACCCTGACCGGCCGGACCTATATCTGGGAAGGCATCGCCCATGTCATGGAAAAACGGCCCTTGCTGGGGTACGGCTACGCTGCGGTTTGGACCGACGAGGGCGAGTTCGCGCCCTTGGCCAAGATCACCCAGGTGGCGGGGTTCCGCGCTTACCACGCCCATTCCTGCTGGTACGAGGTGTGGCTGGGTCTGGGGCTTGTTGGGCTGGTCATCTGGGCGCTGGTTTTCGTGGAGATATGGGTCAAGGCGCTGTACCGCAGCTATCGCGGCGACGCAGGCATGTTCGCCTTGCCGTTCCTGGGGATCTATACCCTGTCGAGCCTGACCGAAAGCATGGCTTTGAACTGGAACGACCTGCGCTGGTGCCTGTTCGTGATGGTTTTGGTCAAGGTCTCCCTGCCCACCGACGAGGACAGCGAGGCGCGGTTCTGACAGGGCCTTATCGGTTGAGGTTACAAGGGGAACACGGAAAACACTGAAGCGCCACCCGCGGCGCCGGACACGGAAAACACAGAAATCCGCGCTGATCCGCGCGAAGCGCCTTCCTCTAATTGCCTTAGGAAGGCGCTTCGCGCGATGGAATATTCAACCGGAATTCCGTGTCTTCAGTGCGGTTGCGGAGCAATCTTCAGTGTTTTTCGTGTTCCTCTTAAAAGCCGGCAACACCACCATGAGATCAGGCTGCCCGAGACGCCGGCCCCGCCATAAGCGCACGCTCTGCGCCGCTGGCAAAGGTCACGAAGTCGAACCCCAACTCCACACCCTTCGCCACGATCCGGTTCAACACCTCCGGCGTGCAGCCAAACGGTGAGTGGCCCTTGCGGACGTCGTGCGTATACAGCACCAACCAGCTTTGGGGAGTCCGCGCCGCACGATCCAGCCAGGCCATCGCCACGCGCTCACCGTCGTCCCCTTCTATACCCACGGCCGGCGCCTGGTTCAGGTCCGTCCCCGGAATGATCAGACCATGATGCAGCGCCCGGGACGCCAGGTAACGCTTGTCGACCACGGCCTTGGCCTGGGGGGACACGTCGCCATACGGATAGGCGAAAGTCCGTGGCATCGGAATGCCCAGGCTATGCAGAACCGATTGATTGTCCTCGATAGCCTTGTCGATCTCGTCCTTGCTCGCCCGGCCGCAGTCCAGGTGGCCATAGGTATGGCAGGCGATTTCGAACCCCGCCGCATGAAGCGCCCGGATGTCGTCACCCGAGGTCATCGGTCCCATATGGCTGTCCTGGCCCATCATGCCGGCGGAAATGAACCAGGTGCCCTTGACGCCATGACTTTTCAGGATTGCCGCCCCGTTACGCGCTGACGACGCCGGGGCGTCGTCGAACGAGATGGTCAGCATCGGCCGGCGCACACCGGGCATGCCGATCGGCCGGGTATGGCTGAGCCGGGCGAAACGCCGGCGCAGCTTGCCATACAGGGAACGGTCGGCGGAATAGGGCTTAGTCTCGGACATGTTACACGACCTGGGCGTAGAGGGCAGCGCGATACAGACGAAGTGCGAAGGCGCGCAGGCGCAGCGGCGCCGGCGACAGGGCGAAGGCTTTCAGCAATGGCCGCAGCAGGCCCACGCCCGGCACGCGCTTCAGCGCTCTGGCGACGCGATAGCTGGGATAGGTGGCGACCACATCGGGGTGCTTGGCGATGACCCGGGCGAAATTGGCCACCGACTGCTCGTACTTGCGCGCCAAGGTTTCGGCGCGATCCAGCCCCATGTGGGTTGCGGTATTGTCGATATGGCCGACGCCGTAGCGGGCCGCGACACGCATGCCCCACTCGGTATCTTCCCAGCCCCAGCCGGTGAAGGCCGGATCGAAGCCTTCGGTTTCGAAGACATCGCGCCGGATCAGCAGGTTGGAAGTGAAGACGTATTTTTCCGGCTGCAGCGAACGCGTCGCGGCGTCTAGGCAGTCGCTTTTCAGTGCCATTTGGCGGTGGATTTCGGTCTCGGGCGTCCGCGGTGCCTGCAACAACGTAAAGCCGCCGAACACGGCCGACGGGCCATCAACCGTTGCGTCCAGCCAACGGTCAAGAAAACCGGCATCATCGGGCAGCATGTCGGCATCGAGGAACAGGAAATATCGCCCTCGCGCCGCCGTGGTCAGACGGTTGCGGCCGCGCGCCCGGCCTTCGTTCTCATCCAGGGTGATCAGTTCGCAGGCCATGGGTGAGCCATTGATGAACATGGCCACATCGGCGGTGATCTGGGCCATCCCCGAGCCGTCGTCGATCAGGATGATCTCGACCTCGTGCGGGTCGCGTGTCTGTAACGCCTCTAGCAGGGCCAGCGGCGACTCCTTGTAGAAGGGGATCAGCACCGACAGCCTGGGAGTCGCGGCGTCATGGGCGGCATTGCGGAGTGACGCGAAGCGGCTCATGCGGCGGCCCTTTTCATCAATCGTTGATGGACGATATCGCGGATGGAATTGAGGTTCAGCAACCACGCCAAAGCGCCGTAAATCACCACGCCGGTAACCGAGCGGATGGCGAGGTCGACGACATCGATTCCCCAGCGCGGCAGCACGGACAGGACCGCCATCATGGCCCCGGCGCAGGCCGCGGTCTTGATCAGGTCCAGCACGGGAATCGGCAGCGGCAGGGTTTTCAGCCCCAGCAGCCACGACGCGGCGATCCCCAACGCGAACGACAGCAAGGATGCCCACGCCGCGCCGATCAGCCCCATGGTCTGGATCAGGATGACGTTCAGCACGATGTTGCTGACCGCCGGCACCGCCATGGCGATGACCAGCAGCTTCGTTTTTTTGGCAAGCGTAAAGGCCTGCAGAAAGTAATAGGTGTTCAGACCCGACAGAACCGCGCCGATGGCGATCAACGGAGTCACACTTAGCGCCTCGGTGCGCAGGCCCTCGCCGATCAGCAATCCGCCCAGTTCCGGCGCCACCATGATCAGCCCGGCGACGGCGGGAAACAGGACGAAGGACATAATTCTCAACTGTTGACGCGCATTCTCGCGCAGTCCCGAAACGCCTCCGGACTCCAGCGCATGGACCATGGCCGGACCGCCGGCGGCGCCGAACCAGATGAACAACACGTCGAGGATGCGCGAAGCCAGCGAGAAGCCGGCATGGTAGGCTCCGGCCTCGGCGGCATTGAGATAATGGGCGATCAGGAAGCGGTCGACCGTATACAGGCCGAGCGTCAGGATTAGCGATGCCGACACCGGCAGGCCATATTGCAGGTAGGCTTTCGCACGACCGCGGTCGAATGAACCTTTGGCGGCACGACCCCAGTCCTCACGCACGATAAAAGGCAGGGTGGCCAGGGCAATGACACCGCCCCCCAGGATCGGCGCGGCGCCGCCCAGTCCGGCCCAGGCACACAGGGCGCCCAAACCGAAGCCTCCGGCCGTCTGCACCATATCAATCATGGAGGCCGCGCCGACCCGGCCTTCGGACTTGCGCTGTTCCTGGACCATCTTGACCAAGGTGCGGAAGATGACGCAGCCCAGCGATATGCCGACCGCCATCTTGAACGGGCCCGATCCCGGCCACAGCCACAGGCCCAGCGCGCTCAGGGCCGCAAAACCGATAAAGACCGCGATGACCAGGCGATAAAGCGTGCCATAAAGGGCAGGGGCCTGGGCGTCATCGCGGCTTTCGGCGGGGTAGAACCGCGCCATGGCGGCTTCGATCCAGGTGAAGAACATCGTCTGGGCCAGGGTGGTCACGCCCAGGGCCATGGCGTAGTGACCGTAATCTTCGGGCGACAGCAGGCGCGTAAACACCGTCAGGCTGGCAAAACCGACCAGCCCCTGAAGAATGTTGGCCGGAAGATACCCCAGCAAACCTTTGACGTACATGCGCTTTCTGCGCTCCTGTTGATAAATTTGATCAGCGTACTGACTTGGTATCGCCCAATAGACAGGGAATAGTCATGGCCATGATGTAGAGGTCGAGCCACAGCGAATGGCGCTCGATATATTCCACGTCCAGCACGATGCGACGGCGGACGTCCTCGGGGGTGTCCAGGGCGCCGCGCGAACCCTTGATGGCGGCCCAGCCGGTCATGCCGGGCTTCATGCGGTGGCGCCAGGCATATTCGGCGACCAGACGAGCGCTTTCGTCCGGACCGGTCTTCATGCCGATGGCGTGAGGGCGCGGCCCGACCAGCGACATCTCGCCGGCCAGGACGTTGAACAGTTGCGGCAGCTCATCCAGGCTGGTCTTGCGGATGAAGCGGCCGACGCGGGTGACGCGCGGATCGCCGCGGGTGACCTGCTGCGATGCCGTGTGGTCGGTCATCTCGGTGTACATGGAGCGGAACTTCCACACCATGATGGCCTCGTTGTTGAAGCCGTGGCGGCGCTGGCGGAAAAAGATCGGGCCCTTGCTGTCTAGTTTGATGGCGATGGCCACGGCGACCATGACCGGGGCGAATACGACCAGCGCGACAACGCCTATGATCAGGTCCTCGATCCGCTTCAGCAGCTCCTTGCGGTCGTCTTCGGAAATCCCAGAAACGCGCGTCAGCGGCATGTCGGCCAGGCGCGATAGGGCGGCCTTGCGCTCGGTGTCGGTCTCGACATCGACCAGCAGCGACACTTCATTGGGCAGCGAACGCAGCTTCTCGATGACGTCCTTGACCCGCGCCTTGGCCGAGGTGTCGATGGCGACCACAATCTGATCGACATAGGGGGTGATCTTGTGTGCCAGCAGCGACTGGACGTCGCCCAGAACCGGCACGCCGGCCACGGCCATCGGGTTGCGCGCCAAGCGGTCGTCGAATACGCCCAGGACATTGACGTCGCGGCTGTCGATGGCGGCTTCGATCAGCTTCTGGGCGTGGCGGGTGGCGCCGACGATGACGATATTGGGCGTCAGCTTGCCCTGGCGGCGCCAACGATCGACCAGGCTCCACCACAGCATGTGCAGGGTAACGAAGAACGACAGGGCGGCGACGAACCAGAACCGCAGGGCGGAAACGACATTGTCCTGATTTGGCGCAAGCGAGGCCAGCCAGACGCCGCAAACCAGTGCGCCGGCCAGGACGCAGAACATCTTGGCCATGTGCTTGATCAGGTGCTCATTGCGGCCGAAGCGGTACAATCCGCAGGCATGCATGGCATAGAAGGTCAGGCCGGTGACCAGGAGGAAGGGCAGGCTGTCGCCCAGCGGCGCATTCAGCAAGCCCTTGGGCGCGACGGGCAGGGCGGTCAATAAGCCGAAGAAAAACAAGGCCATGGCGTCGACGCTGCGGAACAGGCGCACGAACATGTCGCCGCTCTTGCGTTCACGGCGCGAGACCAGTTTTTCGGGCCGGAACGGTCCCCGCCGCTCGCGCGGATCGAGGAAGTCGGCGTCTGTGGCGGTGGCCTTGGCAAGCAGGCGCGGCGAGAGGGCGTTCATGACCGTAAGCGAACTTTCTGTCCTAGGGTTTCACAATAGGCGATCGGGCTTAGGCTTCGGTTAATTTGGCACAGATTTCTCTGGTCCTGGCCCGCCTGTGCAAAAACGAGGCCTCGCCTTTCTGGCATAGGGTTACCGCGTCGTTAACCGACGTAAACACATCGCAAATTTATGCGCTGAGGGTCTTAGTTGCACTGCATCAAATCGGGGAGATGATGATGAGCCTGGCCGCCGATATCGACAGCGTTCTACGCAAACTGGACCAGAAACTGGTCTGCACGCAGGTGGTGGTGGAGGCGGTCAAACAGCTCATCGAGTTATACCGGCGCGAGCCGGCGGGCATCCGTGACGCGGTCGACGTCCATTCCTATGTGACGTTACAGTTCGCCCGCTATCATGCCCAGCAGATCGGCCGGGCGCAGCTACTGTCGAACTTGGAAGCTGCGCGCGAACTGTCGCGGGTGTTGGCTTAACCAACCAGATCAAAAATCACTGTGTATCCATGATTTACGGGCGTTGCCTTTTAAAAAAGAACACGCTAAGGGGTTGGTCAACGGAGACGTGGCCGAGAGGCTGAAGGCACTCGTTTGCTAAATGAGCGTACCCCTAAAAGGGTACCATGGGTTCGAATCCCATCGTCTCCGCCATAGAAAAGGGCAGGATATCCATTGGATATCCTGCCCTTTTCTATGGCGGAGACGATACGGCTGAGAGCCCATTGGTTCGTAACGAGTGCGTTGCTTTGCAACGCGCGAGTTTGGCGCAGCGTAGCGGAGCCAATTCCATCGTCTCTTACTGCCATCGTGGCGGGCGCTCGAGGATAAGGCAGAGCTACCGGATCGAGGTCCAAGGGTTGCTCAGCAGGGCGGCGCAGGTGATCAACCCGACCAAAGAATAGGTCTGCGGGAAATTGCCCCACAACTCGCCCGTATCGACCTTTACATCCTCCGACAGCAACCCGGATGACGTCCGCCGCGCCAGCATGGCTTCGAACAATGCCCGCGCTTCGTCCGTCCGGCCCATCATATGCAAAGCCTCAATGTACCAGAAGGTGCAAAAGTTGAACGCTGTCTCAGGTTCACCGAAATCGTCCGGTTCGGCATAACGGTACAGATTGTCACCCTTGCGCAGTTGCCGCTCGACCTCGGCGAAGGTCGCCACGCAGCGCGGGTCGTCCGCCGGCAGAAAACCCAGTTCGAACAGTTGTAATAAACTGGCGTCAACCTCTTCGCCGCTGAAGGATCCAGCGAAGTAGCCCAGCCGCTCGTTCCACGCCCGCGTTTCGATCGCCCGGCGGATGGTCCGCGCCCGGTCGTTCCAGAATTCGGCCCGTTCGCCCAACCCCAAAACATTCGCGACATTGCCCAGCCGGTCGCACGCCGCCCAGCACAACAGGGCGGAATAGGTGTGCACCCGCGCCCGCGTGCGGAACTCCCAAAGTCCGGCGTCGGGCTGGTCGTACATGGCGAAGGCCCGGTCACCGGCCTTCTCCATGGCGTGAAAATCGGCGCGGGTACCGGGCCGCAGAAAGCGATGGTCGAAAAAGGACTGCGTCAGCGGCAGGATCATCTGACCGTAAACATCGTGCTGGAAGTGCTCATAGGCTTGATTTCCGATTCGCACAGGACCCATGCCGCGATAGCCGCGCAATCCTTCGGCGAACCGCTCAACCAGTTGCGGCTCCATGGCGACGCTGTACAGCGGCTGGACATGGCCGCCGGCTGAATGGTCGGTAAGGTTACGCAGGAACCCGAGATAGGCCTCCAGCATGTCTGCTGCACCCAGGCGGTTCAGTGCCCGCACAACATAATAGGCATCGCGAATCCAACAATAACGATAGTCCCAGTTGCGCTCCGAACCCGGCGCTTCGGGGATCGAAGTGGTCATCGCCGCGACGATGGCGCCGGTATCCTCATGGACGCACAGCTTCAGCGTGATGGCAGCGCGGATCACCGCATCCTGCCATTCCAGCGGCAAGTACAGATTTCGCACCCAGCTCTGCCAATAGGCGACCGTCATGCTCAGCATCCGTTCGGCGTCGCCTAGCACGCCGCCCGGATAGGTTTCGTCGGGGCCAAGATAAAGAGCGAGCGGTGTTTCAAGCCGGAAGGCCATGCCTCCACGGAGATAGGTCATCGGCGCATTCGTCGTCATCCGCATGCTGACCGGACCGCAGTCATAGCGGACGTGGCTGGAGCCCCAGGTCTCACCCGCGCGGGCAGCCCCCCAATTCGCCGTCGGACTGAGGCGGATTCGCACCCGCGGTGCACCTTGCAGTGGCCGGATCAGGCGAAAAAATGCCCATGGGCGATAGATTCGGTCCAATTGTACAAAGCGCGGCGAGAAGTCGAGCACCTCCACGGAATTGCCGGCGGTGTCGCACAGCACGGTACGCAATACCGCCGTGTTGCGAACATAGGCCTGTTCGATGTCGGCTTGGTTTTCGATCTCGATGGACCATTCGCCGGCGGGAGCATCGGCCGTCCCGCTGACAGGGTCGAGCAGGGCGGAAAACACCGGCTCGCCATCAATGCGCGGGCAGCACGCCCATACAAAGCGCGCTTCCGGATCGATGAGAGCCGTAGCGCAGCCGTTGCCGATCGGGGCGAGGTCGAGCGAAATCTGGGGCATCACAAACTACCTGTGGAAAATGACGCGTCTATCACAAGGTATTTTGACGCGGTCTTCACAATATCTGACGGAATTCATCACAGAGACGAGAGGTCGGTTGAATCTAGCCGTCAAAAGAGAGACATGTTGAGGCGGGAAAAAGGCTTTCAGTGCGGAATACGATCATTCTTACGAGAAGCTTACTTTTCTTGGCGGTTAATAAATACTGCCTTTGTTCGTGTGTGTGGTGATCTATGGGGAAGAAAGACTTTAACGTGTCAGTGCTTATTAATAACCCAAGCGTCGACTTGCCTCTGTCCGGCATGTCGCTCTTCCTTGACCTGGACGGCACCCTGGCCCCCATTGCGGCCACGCCGGACGCCGTCGCCCCGGATGTCGAGCTCAATACCCGTCTGCGCGATCTGACCGAAGCGCTGGATGGCCGTCTGGCTGTGATCAGCGGCCGGCCAATCCGTGACGTCGACCGCATCCTGGAAGGCCGCGTCGTCGCCGTCGCCGGTTCCCATGGCCTGCAGCGCCGTGATGCCGAACTCGACATGCTGGTCGCGCCAACCCATGTCGGGCGCGACCAGGCGATTCGAGAAGTGCAGCGCTTTGTCGCCCGCGTCGCTGGTACGGTTGCCGAGATCAAGCCGCACGGCGTCGCCCTCCATTACCGTAACCGGCCTGACTGCGCTCAGGAGGCGGAAACTTTCGCCATCGAGTTGGCGCGGCGGACCGCGCTGAAACTTCAACCCGGCTCTATGGTGTGTGAATTGCTGACGCCGGGCGCTGACAAGGGGGCTGCGGTCCGCGCCTTTATGGCCGAGCCGCCCTTTGCGGGCACATTAGCAGTCTATGTCGGCGACGATCTTACGGATGAAGATGGTTTTGCGGCGGCCCATGCCCTGGGGGGTATTGGCGTCTTGGTCGGTCCTTTACGGCCGACCGCCGCGCATTTCCGCCTGCCCGATGTGGTGGCGGTTCAGAATTGGCTGGCGGCGTCCCTGCGCCTCGGCCGTGTCAGATTGGAGGTGCCCATTGAGTCGTCTTATCGTCGTTTCTAACCGCGTCAACCCGCCGGCCGATACCGGCGTCGGCACGGCCGGCGGCCTGGCCATGGCCCTGTCGGCGGCTTTGCGTGAAGACAAGGGCCTGTGGTTCGGCTGGAGCGGCAATACGGTCGAACACTATACCGGTCAGATATCGATGCAGAAGGTCGGCGGCGTCACCGTTGCTCTCCTGGACCTGGAACCTCAGGACCAGAATGAGTATTACAACGGTTATGCCAACCGGACCCTGTGGCCGCTGTTCCATTACCGCTCCGACCTGGTCAATTACGAACGAAGCTTCGACGAAGGCTATTCCCGGGTCAATACCCGCTTTGCCGAGACCCTGCTGCCGTTGATCGCGCCTGATGACCTGATTTGGGTCCAGGACTATCACCTGATCCCGCTGGCGCGGGAACTGCAGGCGCGGGGGGTGAAGAACCGCATCGGCTTTTTCCTGCACATACCGTGGCCGGCGCGGCGCCTGCTCAAAACCCTGCCCAAACATGGGGAACTGGTCGAATCTCTGTTCGACTACGACCTGGTCGGCTTTCAGACCGAGGACGATTGCGAAGCCTTCGTCGACTTCGTCACCCATGACGCGCCCGGCGCCGAAGCGTTGCCGGACGGCATATTGCGTGCCTGGGGCAAGCAGATATTCGCCAAGCCTTTCCCGATTGGCATTGATGCCCAGGATTTTGCCGACACCTTGACCAGCGAGCGCGCCGAGACCTTCCACCGCGCCATGATCAGGTCCCAGGCCGGTCGCAAGATGCTTCTGGGCGTCGATAGGCTCGACTATTCCAAAGGGCTGGAGGAGCGCTTTTCTGCCTATGAAACCTTGCTGGCCAACAATCCCGGCATGCACGGCAATTTGTTTCTGCTGCAGATCGCCACCCTGTCACGCGACGAGGTTGACGCCTATCAGGATCTGCGCAACCGCCTAGACACCCAGTCTGGTCAGATCAATGGGGCCTACGCCACCGTCGACTGGGTGCCATTGCGCTATGTCAACCGGCCTTACCGGCGCGATGAACTGGCCGGCATCTATCGCTCTGCCGATATCGGCCTGGTGACACCGTTGCGCGATGGCATGAACCTGGTCGCCAAGGAATATGTCGCCGCCCAGGATCCGGCCAATCCCGGCGTGCTGGTTCTGTCGCAATTTGCCGGCGCTGCCGAGCAAATGAAGGAGGCGCTGATCGTCAACCCGTTCAGCCGCGAAGACGTGTCCGAAGCCATACATCGCGGCCTGGCTATGCCACTGCGCGAACGCCGCCGGCGGTGGGAGGCTTTATACGATAAGGTGCTCACCAATGACGTGTCGAAATGGCGCGACGATTTTGTCTCCTGCCTGTCGGATTGCCTCCCCGCGACCGTGGCCGAAAAAGAAGCGGTTTAGAACCTCAGGAACAGGTTCTTAAGCCATACCGGACCCGTCCCGGTGTTTTCCTGCCAGTCGGCCTCGTCCTCGTTCTCGGGGGTATAGCCCCACGGATTGAAGACCTTGACCCTGCCGCTGCGGAAATTGCTGATGTGCCGCGTCACCACGGTTAATCCGTGAACCAGGGCTGTCGCCGCGATCAGCGCATCGCGGTCTCCCTTGTTGTCGACATAGGGCAGGGCGGCGCGCTTTTTCACGACGGCCGCGTCGATGGCCAGTATCCGGCCCTCAAAGGCCTTCATCACCTGATCGTCGAGCCAGGATCGCAACGCCTGGCCATAGCTGGCGTCCTTGCGCTCGACCTGGGCGACGCCGCCCTCCAGCTCCAGCAGGGTCAGGGTCGAGACATACATGTTCTGGCGCGCGACCCCGCCGGCCCAGTTGACTACGCCGGGATCGGCCTTGCCGCTGCGGGCCTTGCGAAGTTCGGTAATCACAGGTGTATCGAGCAGGTACATCCTAGAATCTCTCCCCGCGCGTTTCCCAGCTGCGCCCCAGTTCCAGGTCGCCAGGCGCGTCCTCCGGCATGGCCAGCAGGTCGACCAGGCTTTCGGTCTGGCCGGTCAGTTGGCGGAACGCCTCGAAACTGAGCAGCACGTGAGTCGGTTTTCCCCGATCGGTGATATAAACGGGTTCGAGTCGCGCGGCCTTTTTGGCGCGGCCCACGTCCTGGTTGAATTCTCGGCTCGTCAGGGTTGTCATCGTGTTCCTCAAAGAATGTAGATACATTACTACATGATTTGATGCAGGCCAATCGTATTTACCCTTAAAATTAAACGATCTGAAAAAATCACGCCTGTTGAATTTTTTCATTGACGCCGACTATGGATATGTCATGCCAGAAGGGAAGGGCGACCGGACCCGAGCCTCCTTGGTCGCCACTCATCCCTAATTTTCGACCTACCTCCTTGCCTCAAAAGGCCCCGGCGCACATACGCCGGGGTTTTTCTTTACAACGGGTTACATGTAGGCACATTGCTACAATGTAAAATTTCAAAACGTAGGTACGTTGCTACGATGTGGCGAATTTGTCACGTTAAGTTTTCCCTGTAAAATAAACCATTTGCGAGGTCCACTTTCCGTTTGACGTGGCTCATAAAACGGCGATTTTTAATGCCAGGCGGTCAAAAGCCGTTCAAAGCAACAACAAAATCGAACAGAGTATCATCTCCGGGGAGACATCTAATGATTTTCGAGGCAGCGCCTCTGGACCTGTGGCAAAGCACGGTCCACGAAATAACCAACATCCTGTCGCCCCATGGCGCGGTCGGCGCCGACGGTGTCACCAGGGCCTATGCGCTTGGCGACTTTTCCATCCACTTCTTCCTGCAACTGGCCGTTATCATTGTGGCCTGCCGCGTCGTCGGCTGGCTGGGTCAGAAGTTCCTGGGCCAGCCCCAGGTGGTCGGTGAAATGATCGCGGGCGTTATCCTCGGGCCATCGCTGTTCGGTATGTTCCTTCCCGAAGTCCAGGGCGCCGTCTTCCCCAAGGAAATGAAGAACGTCCTCTACACCGGCGCCCAGTTCGGCGTGGGGCTGTACATGTTCATGGTCGGCACGACCTTCCGCCTCGATCACTTTAAGAGCAAGGGTGCCAGCGCCATGGCCGTGTCCTTCGCCGGCATCAGCGCGCCCTTCCTGCTGGCCGTGCTGATCACGCCTTGGCTGATGACGGTTCCGGGCCTGTTCACGGCCGGCATTTCGCAGTTCAACGCTACCCTGTTCATGGGCGCCTGTATCGCCCTCACGGCCTTCCCGATGCTGGCACGCATCATCAATGAGCGCGGCCTGGCCAATTCGTCTTTGGGCACCCTGTCCCTGACCGCCGGCGCCTTCGACGACGCCGTGTCGTGGTGCGTCCTGGCCGTCGTGCTGGCGACCTTCGGCGGCGGTCCGGGCATCGCTGTCGTAGCTATTGTTGGCGGCATCTCATTCGCCATCTTCGTGGTCACCATCGGCCGCAAGCTGCTGGCGCCATTGGGCCGCATGGTCGAGGAAAAGGGCGAAATGTCCTATACCGTCCTGGCCATCGTGATGATCTGCTTCTTCCTGTCGGCCTTCGTCATGGACGCCGTCGGCATCCACGCCATCTTTGGCGGTTTCATCCTGGGCACGGCCATGCCGCGCGGTAAGTTCGTCGAGGAGCTGAAGAAGAAGGTCGAACCCTTCGCGGTCATCGTCCTGCTGCCGATGTTCTTCACCTTCTCGGGCCTGAACACCCGCATGGACATGGTCAACTCGGTCGAAATGCTGCTGGTCGCCCTGGCTATCCTGGCGGTGTCGGTCGTGGCCAAGTTCGGTGCCTGCTATATCGCAGCCCGCCTGACCGGCGAAGACAACCGCACGGCCCTGGGCATCGGCGCCCTGATGAACTCGCGCGGCCTGATGGAGCTGATCATCATCAATATCGGTCTGCAGAAGGGAATTATCGGCCTGCCGCTGTTCGCCATGCTGGTGCTGATGGCCATCGTGACCACGGTCATGGCGTCGCCGGTGTTCGAAATCGTCTACGGCAAGAAGGCCCGCGAAAGCGGTGAACTGGATGCCGTGCCCGACAACACACGGGCTTAAGCAACCTACTTTTGCGGCGTCATCCTCGCGGATGGCGCCGCTCTTCTGTAATTCCGGGGCACATTCCATGAAAACCTCCCTCCTGACGGGCACCGCCGTGCTCGCCCTCGGCTGCGCCGCAGCCGTTTCCGCCCAGGCCGACGACGCCTTCAAGCCGATCTGGGAATCCAATCTCCGCGTCGAAACTGTCGAGCAGAAAGGCTTTGCCGAAGACGCCAACGCCGTCACCTGGCGCAACCGCGTCGGGTTCCAGACCGGTCCGGTCAAGAAACTGACCTTCATCGTCGAGCTGGAAAACACCACGGCCATCGTCGACGATTACAATTCGACCCTCAATGGCCATACGACATACCCGACCGTCTCGGATCCGGAAGTGACCGAGCTGAACCGTGCCCAGGTCGCCTGGGCCCCGACGGCCTCGACCACCGTCACCCTGGGTCGCCAGCGCATCGTGCTGGACGACGGCCGCTTCGTCGGCAACAGCGGCTGGCGCCAGGACGAGCAGACGTTCGACGCCCTGCGCCTGGACACCGGCAAGGGCAAGTTCAAGGTCACCGCCGCCTATGTCAGCCGGGTCAACCGCGTCATCGGCGACGAGAAAAACTGGAACTCCAGCAGCTATCTGCTCAATGCCAGCTATGAGTTCGGTCCGTCGCTGAAGGTTGTCGGCTTCGCCCACAGCCTCAGCTTTACGACCGATGCCGACACGCCGACCGTGGCCGACCGCAACAATGCCCGCGCCTCATCGGTGTCGATCGCCGGCGTCCGCGCTACCGGCAGCCGCAAGGTCAACAACATCACCCTGGGCTATGCCGCCCAGTATGCCAGCGAAAGCGACGGGCACGACAATCCGCAGAACTTCCGCCTGGAAGAAAAGATGGTCGAGGTCAGCGCCGGCTACAAGTGGGTCACCGGCAAGGTCAATTTCGAATCCCTGGGCGGCAGCGGCACGGTGGGCTTCGTCAGCCCCATCGGCACGGCGCATATCTTCCAGGGGTGGGCCGACGCCTTTTCGTCGACGGGCGGCCACAAGACCTTCGTCAACGGCATCAATGACCTGAGCTACACGGCGACGGTCAACTTCCCGCACAAGCTGAAGCCTTCGCTCAGCCTGGTCTGGCATGACTACTCGACTACGCGCCTGGACCAGAAGATCGGTACGGAGTGGGGGGCGGTGGCCACCGTCGCCTTGACGCCGAAATTCAGCCTGATGCTGAAACACGCCGACTTCGAGCGCAAAAATCCGGCGGCGCCGGCGTCCCGAGCGAAGACCTGGATCGCCATCAGTTACAAGTACTAGGGGCGTGACGGAGACATCTTCCGAGCCTTTACGGCCGGCGATCGCCAGTTTCTGGCGGCCGCTGGCCGTCATGGCGTTTGCCGGTACCGGCGGCGCCATCTGCGTCGGCGCGCTCGAACTGGCGGCATTTTTCACCCAACGCCCATTCTGGCAATTGCCCTTCATCACCTCGATCGCCCTGATCATGGGGGCACCGTTGTCCGAGCCGGCCAGTCCGCAGGCCCTGATCGGCGGGCACCTGATCTCCGCGGTGGCGGGATATGTCGTGCTATGGCTGTTCGGCTCTTCGGAATGGGCCGCCGCCGTCGGCGTTGGCCTGGCCATCATCCTGATGCTGCGGTTTCGTGTCTTCCACCCGCCGGCGGCCGTGGACGCCTTCCTGGTCGTGAAGCAGGCCCTGGCATTGGAATATCTGTTTACCGTCGTGCTGGCGGGTTCCGTCCTGCTGGTCGCTTTCGCCTTCGTCTGGCAACGCCTGAGCGACGCGATCGTGGCGCGCCTGTCTCCAGCCCATGGCGCCAAGGCTTGAAGCCGTACCGGCGCCGTGACATAACCGGTTTTCGCATATTTCGAGGCCGGGCATGACCGTTCGTTTCGCACTTGTATTGGGCTTGTGGCTGGCGGCCGGTTCGGCCCCTGGTCTTGGCATGGCGGCCAATCAGGCGCCGGTGCCGGACGGCGCCAAGCCCGCCATCCTGCTGCCCAACACTACCTCCACAAAAGAATACGACCCGTCGCGGGGCTTCCCGGAACAGAACGGCCCGCTGTCGGGGATGCTGATCGTCATCCCTCAGGCCGAGGCCGAACAGTTCAATCAGCCCTCCGGCGCCGAACGCCACCTCAACCGCGTCGCCCGCGCCGAGCCGGGCGCGGTCCTGGCCATCAAGCTGGTCTTTGTCGGCATCGAAACTGACTGGGACAACAATGTCGACGTCGTCTACGACCTGTCGATCGTCGCGCCCGACGGCCGCCTTTATGGCGAGGAATACAAATCGGTTACGGGTGTGAAGGGTAAGCTGGGCCGCAGCCAAGGCGTCTACGACAACCGCAGCAAGGTCGTCCTGATGCAGTTCGAACCCCAGGATGTCCCGGGCGTCTATGTCATCAAGGCTACCCTGCGCGACAAGATCGCCGGCCGGGAACTGCCGTTGCAAGCCCAGATCGAACTGATCGCGAAGACGGCCGATGCCCCGGCGACGGCGCCGGTGGACATTCCCGGCATAACCGTGCCGGACACCGCGGCCCCGGGCGCTATGGCGCCCATCGCCGATCCCGCCCCGAAGGCCAAGCCGGCCCGCAAGAAAAAATACCGCAAGAAGCGGCGCTAATGACAAAGGTGAGCTTCAGTTCATTGTTTGGCCGAGGCTCGGACGAAGCTCCCTCTCCCCACTTGAGGGGAGAGGGTTGGGGTGAGGGGTCTCCCGTCGGTAGGATCACACACCATATGATCAATTTTCCGACCTAGGCTTATGCTATGACCGATACCGACATCGACCTGCCCGAGACCGTCAGCATGATCATCCCGGCGCGGGAAAAGGACCTCGGCGGCTTCATGGTCCGCCGCGTCCTGCCCTATGCCAAACGGCGCATGGTCGGGCCTTGGATCTTCTTCGACCATATGGGACCGGCGGATTTTGCTCCCGGCCTGGGCGTCAATGTCCGGCCGCATCCGCACATCAACCTGGCGACCGTCACCTATCTGTTCAAGGGCAATATCCTGCACCGCGACAGCCTGGGTACGCGCGGCGTCATTGCCCCAGGCGACATCAACCTGATGGTGGCCGGGAAGGGGATCGTCCACTCCGAGCGCGAGGAGGAGGAGGCCAAGACCCGGACCCGCCATCTCGATGGCCTGCAACTGTGGCTGGCCCTTCCGGAAGCCGACGAGGAGATCGATCCGGCCTTCTTCCACTACGACGCCGCCGAAATCCCGTCCTTCGACGATGGCCAGGCCCATGTCCGGGTGATGATGGGGGAAGCTTTTGGCCTGCGGTCACCCGTAAAAACCTATGCGCAGACCCTGTATGTCGAAGCGAAGCTGAAAACCGGCGCCGAGCTTCAGGCGCCCTTGGGTGTCGAGGAACGGGCCGTCTATGTCTGCGCAGGCGAACTGGGCGTCGACGGGTTAATCCTGAAACAATACGATATGGCGGTCCTGACGCCGGGCGCCCTGGTGCGCCTGACGGCGCTCGGCGGCCCGGTACATTTCGTCATTATCGGCGGCGAAAAGCTGAGCGAACGCCATATCTACTGGAACTTCGTGTCGTCGCGGCCGGCACGCATCGAACAGGCCAAGGCCGAGTGGAAGGCGCAGACCTTCCCGAAAGTACCGGGCGACGACCAGGAATTTATTCCCTTGCCGGAGTAGTCTTCGGCGACGGATTAAACATTACCGAACGTTAATCCGCACGATCTTTACAAGCGTAACGATCTGCGCTTGGGTTGCGCCCTGTTTTGTGAAGGAACTGCGTAGATGTCGATGAGGATGGTCGGACTGGTCAGTGCGATTGCACTGGGTTTTGGCATGATGGCCCACGGTGCCGTGGCCCAGGTAGCGGCCCCGCCGACACCTCCGATCGTCCTGCCGCAGGATGTAGCCTTCGAAGGCACCATGACGGTCGCCGTCGATGCCACCGACCTGAACCAGCGCATCATCAAGATCCAGCAGACCGTGCCGGCCAAGCCGGGCCCGCTGGTGTTGATGCTGCCGAAGTGGCTGCCGGGCAAGCACCATCCCGCCAACGGCAATATCCAGCGCATCGCCGGCCTGGAGATCACCGCCAACGGCCAGTCGGTCAAATGGACCCGCGACCCGGTCGAGATGAACGCCTTTCACGTCGACGTTCCGGCCGGCGCCGGCGAACTCAAGATCGCCTTCCAGTACCTGGCGCCGACCGCGTCTTCGACCGCGCGCATCGTGCTGACCAACGACATGATGAACATCCAATGGGAGTTCGCCTCGCTGTATCCGGCTGGCTACTATGCCGCACGCATTCCTGTCACCGCCTCGATCACTCTGCCGGACGGCTGGGGCTACGCCACCGCATTGGAAACCGCGACCAAAACCGGCAACACCGTCCAGTTTAAAACGACGGACTACGAGACCTTCGTCGATTCTCCGCTCTTTTCCGGCCGCTATTTCAAGACCTACGACATCGGCCCCGCCGGGTCCGTCCCGGTGCGGCTGAACGTCATGGGCGACAAGCCCGGCCAGGTCGAAGCCAGCGAAGAGATCGTCGCCATTCACCGCAAGATGATGGTCCAGGCCTATAAGCTGTTCGGCGGCCATCACTACGACCACTACGACTTCCTGGTGTCGGGGACGGACTGGCTGGGCGACATCGGCCTGGAGCACCACCAATCGACCGAGATCGGCATGGAGCCCAAGTGGCTGACCGACTGGAAGAACGAATATGTCGGCCGCGATGTCCTGACCCACGAACTGGTCCACTCGTGGAACGGCAAGTTCCGCCGCCCGGCGGATATGTGGACGCCCAACTATCAGGTGCCGATGCGCGGCAGCCTGCTGTGGGTCTATGAAGGCCAGACCCAGTACTGGGGCCATATCCTGGCGGCGCGTTCGGGCCTGTACAGCAAGGATCAGGAACTGGAATACCTGGCCATCATGGCCGCTGGTCTCGACAACCTGCCCGGGCGCGAATGGCGCGACCTGGCCGACACCACCAACGATCCAGCCATGTCGGCGCGCGCCGCCCAGACCTGGCGCGCCTGGCAGCGCAGCGAAGAATACTACACCGAAGGCTATCTGATCTGGCTGGACGCAGACACCCTGATCCGTGAGAAGACCAACGGCAAGAAGTCGCTGGACGATTTCGCCAAGACCTTCTTTGGTGTCAATCCGGGATCGCGCACGCCGGTCACCTACACCTTCGACGACATCGTCGCGGCGCTGAACAGCGTCTACGCGTACGATTGGGCGACTTTCCTGAACACCCGCCTGCATTCTGAGGGGCCGGGGGCGCCGCTCGACGGCATTACCCGCGGCGGTTACAAGCTGGTCTATACCGACACGCCGACCGCCTATTACAAGGCGACGGAAGCCCTGCGCAAGAACGTCAACCTGACCTATTCGCTGGGTATCGCCGTCAACTCCAAGGACGCGGTGATCAGCTCGGTGCAGTGGGATAGCCCGGCTTTCAAGGCGGGCATGGCGCCTAACGCCACGTTGATCGCGGTCAACGGAAAGGCCTATGACGCCGATATCCTGAAGGCGGCGATAACCGCGGCCAAGGCGGGTGCGGATCCGATCGAGCTTCTGGTCAAGATTGACGATAACTACCGGACCTTCAAGATCGATTACCACGACGGCCTGCGCTACCCGAAGCTGGAACGGGTCGAGGGCAAAAAGCCGCTGCTGGATGATATCTTGGCGGAGAAGAAATAAGCGAAAATCAACCGTTGAAAGGCTTGCTTTTCTTATCCTCCCCCGCTCGCGGGGGAGGTGTCGAGCAAGCGAGCCCTCCTTAGGGCGAAGTGCGTCGAGACGGAGGGGGCGTGACAAGCTCCGCCCTTTAGCCGTTTGACGATTTAGAGCGTAAAGCGCATAACCCCGCCATGATCCGGCTGTACATATCCGAACCGACACCGGCCTTCACCGAAGGCCTCACCATCGTGCTCAATCCCGACCAGTCGCGCTACCTGGCGGCTGTCATGCGCCTTTCCGTCGATGATACGGTCTCCATCTTCAATGGCCGCGATGGCGAATGGACCGCGCGCCTTAGCGAGGTCGGCAAGAAGTCGGTCAAACTCGAACTGACCGAACAAACTAAGCCACAATCAACAGGGCAGGGGCCGATCCTGGCGGTCGCCCTGATCAAACGCTCGGCGCTGGAATATATCATCGAAAAAGCCACCGAACTGGGTGTCGGCACCATCCAACTTTTGACCACGCGGCGCACGAATGCCGGTCATACAAATGTTGAACGCCTTGTTTCCATTGCCAAAGAATCGGCTGAGCAGACCGAACGCCTGGACGTGCCCGAAATCCTGGCGCCGGTGAAACTGGACCGCTTCCTGGAAGCAAATGCCTTCGACCGGCTGATCTTCGGCGACGAAAACTCGACCCACGAGACCGACGGCGAAACCTTGCCACTCCTGGAAGCCCTCAAAGCACCGCCGGTCGAACGGACTGTGATCCTGATCGGCCCCGAAGGCGGATTCGACGACGAGGAACGGCGGACTTTACGCAACCGGCCGGACTGCGTTCCAGTCAATCTGGGGCCACGTATCCTGCGTGCCGACACCGCCGCGATCAGCGCGCTCACCCTCTATCAGGCGGCCGTCGGCGACTGGCGCTAATTTAGCAATCCTCTCTTGTGTGCCTGCGATGACCGGCCCATATAGGCGGCGACTTCGCAAACAAAAAAGGGCAGGCGGTATGGCGTATTCGGGTGAGGCAGAGCCCCTGCGGACCTTTTCCGAACTGGTGAGCTATTTCCAGTCGGGTGAAAAGCCGCGTGAGCGCTGGCGCATCGGCGCTGAACACGAGAAGTTTGCCTTCCATCTGTCCGATCTGACGCGCCCGGCCTACGAAGGACCCGACGGCATCCAGGCCATGCTGAAAGGCCTGATGCGCTTTGGCTGGCAAGGCGTCTACGAAGGCGAAACCCTCATTGCTCTCAGCCGCAACGGCGCCTCGGTATCGCTGGAACCCGGCGGCCAGTTCGAGCTGTCCGGCGCACCGCTCGAAACCCTGCACGATATCTGCGAGGAAACCGGCCAGCACCTGGAAGAGGTGAGGGCGGTCGCTGGCGAACTGGGCCTGGGCTTTGTCGGCACGGGTTTCTCGCCGCTGTGGACGCGCGAAGAAACCCCGGTCATGCCCAAGGGCCGCTATAACATCATGCGCGCCTACATGCCCAAGGTTGGCAATCTCGGCCTCGACATGATGCTGCGGACCTGCACGGTTCAGGCCAATCTCGACTACGCCTCCGAAGCGGACATGGTGAAGAAGTTCCGCGTTTCCCTGGCGCTGCAACCGATCGCCACGGCCCTGTTCGCCAATTCGCCGTTTACCGAAGGCAAGCCCAACGGTTTCGTATCGGCCCGCGCCAATGTCTGGACCGACACCGATCCCGACCGTACCGGCATGCTGGACTTCGTTTTCGAGGACGGTTTCGGCTATGAGCGCTATGCCCAGTACGCCCTGGACGTGCCGATGTACTTCGTCCACCGCGACCACTATATCGATGCCTCCGGCCAAGACTTCAAAGCCTTCATGAAGGGCGAACTGCCGGCCTATCCGGGGCATCGTCCGACCATGGACGACTGGGCCGATCACCTGACCACCCTGTTCCCGGAAGTGCGTCTCAAGAAGTACCTGGAGATGCGCGGCGCTGACGCCGGTCCGTGGGGCCGTCTGTGTGCCTTGCCGGCGCTGTGGGGCGGGTTGTTCTACGATCAGACGGCTTTGGACGCCGCCTGGGATCTGGTTAAGAACTGGACCACCGAAGAACACAACCGCCTGCGCGGCATGGCGGCCAAGACCGGCCTGAAGGGCGAGATCGCCGGCCGGCCGGTCAAGGACTGGGCCATGGACGTACTGAACATCGCCAAGCTGGGTCTGAAGAACCGCAACAAGCTGTCGGGCGGGTTTATCGACGAAACCGGCTACCTGGCCGAGCTGTTCGAAATCGCCGACAGCGGCCTGACGCCGGCCGACCGTCTGCTCGAAAAGTATCACGGCCCGTGGCAAGGCGATATCCGCCGGCTTTATGCCGAGGAAGCGTACTAAACCGTTTCGTATACGATTTGACGATGGCGCTTGCCAAACCGCTAAATACCTGATCATGTCGCAAAAAAGGCAGCACTCCTGAGTGTTAGCCACATAGCCACTTTGCGAGATATGTAATGCTCAACCTCGTCCTTCTCGGCGGCATCGTTATCACGTTGCTGACGGCGATTCCTGTCGTCCTGCAGATGCGCAATCACCCCAAGGGGCTGATCGTCTGCTTCTTCATCGAGATGTGGGAGCGCTTTTCCTTCTACGGCATGCGCGGCCTGCTGATCTTCTATCTGACCAAGCAGTTCCTGTTCGACGACGCCATGGCGGTGGAACAGTATGCCTCGTACATGACGCTGATCTACCTGGTGCCGCTGGTCGGGGGCTTCATTGCCGACCGTTGGCTGGGGACACGCCGCGCCGTCATGTTCGGCGGCATTCTGCTGGTCCTGGGCCACGCCGGCATGGCGCTGGAAGGCCAGCCGGCGCAGCAAAACCTTACGTACCACGGCCAAACCTATGAGGTCGTGCGCGAGGACAAGGCCGTGAAGCTGAAGGTCGGCGACGCCCTGTACAGCTACAAGTCCGGTGGCGACGACAGCCTGGTCATCGATGGTTTGCCGCAAGGCTCACCCCTGCCGTCGGTGCTGGCCAAGGGCGATTATGAAGTCGTGACCAAGACGGTGACGCCGTGGGCCGAGACCGCCTTCTTCATTTCGATTTCGCTGATCATCATGGGGGTGGGCTTCCTGAAGGCCAATATCTCCAGCCTGGTCGGGCAGTTGTACAAGGACCGCGACCCGCGGCGGGATTCGGGTTTCCAGCTCTATTATTTCGGTATCAACCTGGGTTCGTTCTGGGCGGCCATCATCTGTGGCTGGCTGGGGACGACGGTCGGCTGGTGGGCCGGGTTCGGCGCCGCCGGCATCGGCATGGTGCTGGGCCTGGTCGGCTTCATGATCGGCAAGCCGTGGTTGCTGGGCAAGGGCGAGGCGCCCAATCTGGATGTCATCAAGGAAAAGATCGGCGGCTTCATCAGCCGGGAGCACGCGATCTACGCCCTGAGCCTGCTGGGCGTGGCCGTGGTCTATTACCTGGTCCAGCATAACGACATCGTCTTCTACTGTCTGGTGGTCCTGACCCTGGTGATACTCGGGTATGTCATCTACAGCATGTTTACGCGGTTTACGCGGGTGGAGAATTTCCGCATCGGGCTGGCCCTGGTGCTCAGCGTGTCGTCGATCGTCTTCTTTACGCTGGAGGAGTTGGCGGGGTCGGCCCTGAACCTGTTCAGCGACCGTCACGTCGATCTGACGGTGTTTGCGCAGCCGGTGGTGCTGGGGAACTGGGTGTTTGCGTCGCGGGACCAACTGGCAGCCATGACCATGCAGCCGGGCATGACCTGGGTGGATACGGGGCTGACGCCGGCCCAGACCAGTACCCTGTTCAGCGCCGCGTTCATTTTGATTCTGGCGCCGATTTTCGCGGCCCTGTTCACCTATCTTGGCCGGCGCAATGCCGATCCGGATCCGGTGAAAAAGTTCGCCTTCGGTATCGTGGCGGCCGGCTTTGCCTTTATTGTGCTGGTGTGGGGTGGGCATTCCTTCGTCAACGCCCTGTTCCAGTTGCCGCTGATCTTCCTGGTGATGAACTACTTCCTGACGGTGGTAGGCGAGATGGCCTTGTCGCCGGTCGGTCTGTCGCAACAGACCAAGCTGTCGCCGCCGTCGATCGTCTCGACCATGATGGCGCTGTGGTTTACCGGCCTGTCGTGGGCCCAGTTCTTCGGCGGCAAGATCACCGAGCAGACCAAGGCCTTCACCATCGGCGGCGAGGTGGTCGATCCGGGTCAATCGCTGAACCAGACCCTGTCGGTGTTCAGCACGATCGGGATCGGCGTGATCGCGTTCGGCGTTGCCCTGTTTATCCTGAGCTTCTTTATCAAGGGATGGGCTGGTGGTGCGAACGATGGTGTGACGGAAGAAGCTGCGAAATAGCGAATGGGGTGTGGGGCCTGAGGCCCCACCTCTTCCTCTTTCTACTAAAAAACCTCGCCCCCAAAGGGGCGAGGTTTTTTAGTAGAAGGGAAAGGCGAGGGGCCGCGGGCCCCTCAACCCCATTCGTTTTTTACAGTTCTTTCTTCACCCGCACGATCACAAACGGGTTCGCCTTGCCATCACTATGCTCTTGACGCACGATCGGGGTCTGTTCCCGCAGGCCATCCCACACCGTCCGCGTCATCTGGTCCCGGCGCTTCGGCGGGTTCTGGAAGATCACCGCCCAGGTGATGTTGTCCTTGGTCTTGTACTCGGCCCACAGAGCGATCCACGGCGCCGACTTGTAGCGGTATTGCTCGGTGGCGTGATACTGCGTGCCATTGTTCAGGCTGTTGATTTCCACACCCCAGTTGGCGCGCCAGCTCGTGATGTTCTGGCTCAGCACGATATTGAACCGGTCCGGATTGAGCCCCGAAATCGGCCGCGAGTCCCCTGTAATCGGATCGGTCACACTGGTGAAGTACTTGGTATAATCGACCTTCAGCTCGCCGCCCTTGAACTTGAATTTGTCCAGCGGCAGCGTGAAATTCACCCCAATCTCATCCCGCACCCCGTCGCCGATGTTGCCGCGGGCATTGAATACCCCGTCATCGGTCACGATCGGCGCGAAATCCAGCGTGTCCTCCAGCGAGGCATGCTTGAACGATACGCTCAAAGCCCCCTTGGTCCAGAAGCCGTAATCGAAGGTCAGGGCATGGGCCCATTCCTTCTGCGGCACGATCGACGGATTGCCCGCCTTGACCACCTCGGTATCCAGCGACACCGACGACGCAAAGTCACCGAAATCGAGCTGCCCGACGACACGCTCCGACCGCCAGCTCACCTTGAGCTTGTCGCGCGGCGACCACACCACCTGAATCGAGGGCTTGGGGTAAACGAACGATTCCGACCGGTTGTCCTGGGCCACCGAAATGGTCGAGGTCTCGACCTTCAATCCGGTTTCGACGCTCAGCTTCGGATTTACCTGCCAGTTGCGGATGACGTAATATTCCGCCCGGTCTTCCTCGACCAGCACATTGTCAAACGGCACATTCTGCTGGCTGTCGTTCTCGGTGTAGCGCGAGGCGACATCGCGGCCGTTATAAACACTCTCCGCGCCGAATTTGTAGGTGATCTTCTCCTTCGGCTGCCAGGTCAGCTTGCCGCTGATGATGTTCTCGCGATCCTCGGACTTGGACACGTAGCGCGACGTATCCGGACCGTCTGTATAGATGTCGTCCAGCGTCTCGTCGTCCATCCGGTGCAAAAGGTTGATATCCATCGACAGCGTCTTGGTCAGCTTGCGCTCGAACTGCAGCCCTAACTCGCCCTCGGTCTCCTGCAGGTCCAGATGTTCCTTCGCCGTCGATGCGTCCCGGATGTAGCGGGCATCATACTCATAGTCGATCGGATTGAGGCTGCCGTTCAGCGTAATCTTGCCGCCGAACAACGGACGCGCATGGGTAAACCGCTCGGCGTGACCCGAACCGCCGCCGCGCTGATCGATGAACATCCGCACCGGCGTCGGATCGCTGAAGTCCGGCTCATAGATATAGCGTGTCGTGTCGTGCGCACCGTTGTCGTTGAAACCGAACGACTCCATGTAAAATTCGGTCAGCACACCGCCACGGTTGCGCGAATAGCTGAAGAAACCGGCCGGCTTGGACGAACCCGGGAAGAACTTGACATTGCCGCCAAAATTGATCGTCGCCTTGTCGCTCTGCTTGCGCACCACATTGACGATCTGGCGATAGCCCTGCATGTCGACGCCGGGCGCGCCGCCGGTGATCAATTCGACCCGCTCGACCTGGGCCGACGAGATGGTGTTCAACTGCTCGGCCAGGTTCGCTTTGCTGGCAGGACGCTGGCCGTCGATGACCACATTGCCGGCTGCACCGGCGAACCCGCGAACCTCATCGCCCTGGTTGAAGGCGAAGCCCGGAACCCGGAACACCATGTCCAAAGCCGTCGACACCTGAAACTGGGTGAAATAGTCGGCCTGGTAGGTGACCACCTGATTGCTGCTGTCCGCCGCGGGCGCCGGGGCCGTATCCTGGGCCTGGGTCAGAGCCGGCGCAGCCAGGAGCACGAGAGCTAAGGCGGAGGTGACGTAGAAACGCATAGTTATAAAATCCCCGGTAGACATCCTGCCGTTCGCGGCGGTCCTTGCCGCGACGGAATACCGTGCCGGCGTCGCTGACAAGTTAAATGCCTGTAACAATTTCAACGAAATTCGGCCCGAAACCATCAGGTTTCGGACCGGAAATCAATGTAAAATCAACCTATTAAAAAATCTAACTACGGCATTTTTCGTAGGTAATTCCGCGAACGACATTACGCAGAATTAATGTAACAGCGCCGCTTATTTCGTACCGCCGACCGTCAAACCCCTGATTCTCAGGCTGGGCTGGCCGATGCCGACCGGCAGCGACTGGCCCGCCTTGCCGCAGGTGCCGACACCCGGATCGAACTTGAAATCGTCGCCGATCATATCGACCTGGCCCATAGCTGCCGGACCATCGCCAATCAGCGTCGCGCCCTTGACCGGAGCGCCGACCTTGCCGTCCTCGATCAGATAGGCCTCGGTGCACTGGAAGACGAACTTGCCGTTGGTGATGTCGACCTGGCCGCCGCCGAAGTTCACGGCATAAAGCCCCTTCTTCGTCGTGGCGATCATATCGTCCAGCTTGTCGCTACCACCACGCATGAAGGTGTTGGTCATGCGGGGCAGGGGCTGGTGGGCATAGGACTGACGCCGGCCGTTGCCCGTCGCACTGACTCCCATCTGCCGCGCCGACAGCCGGTCATGCATATAGCCGACCAGTATCCCATCCTCGATCAGCGTCGTGCACGAGGTCGGTGTACCTTCGTCGTCAATGTTCAAAGAACCGCGTGCATCCGCTACGGTGCCATCATCGACGATGGTCACGCCCTTGGCCGCGACCTGCTTGCCCATCTTCCCGGAAAATGCCGAAGTGCCCTTACGGTTGAAGTCGCCCTCAAGCCCATGCCCGACCGCTTCGTGCAACAACACGCCCGGCCAGCCTGGCCCCAACACGATGTCCATTTCGCCCGCCGGCGCCGGAATGGCGTCCAGATTGACCAGGGCCTGGCGGATGGCCTCGTCGACCTGGGCCTGCCACTTTTCCGGCGAGGTGATGTCGAACCAGGAAATCCGCCCGCCGCCGCCCGAAGATGACGTCTCGCGGTGGCCATTCTTCTCGACCGAGACGCTGACATTCAACCGCACCAGCGGCCGATAGTCATGATACATCTGCCCACCCCCGCGCAGGATTGTGATGGCGCGCTTGTCGCAGGCCAGCGACGCCGATACCTGGACCACGCCCGGATGCGCCTGGCGGGCATAGGCGTCCATGGCTTGCAACAGGGCGATCTTGTCGGCAAAGGCCATTTCGCCAATCGGGTCATGCGCCTGATAATAGGACCGGTTGGACCGCGCCGGATGCGACGCAACCAAACTCACATCGACATTCTTGCCCTTCTTGGCCAGCACCGCGGCCTCGGACGCCCGCGCCACCGCGTCCAGCGACAGCTCGGCGCTGTTGGCGAAGCCGATCGTCTCGCCGGCCACGATGCGGAAACCGAATCCCTGGTCAGCATTATAGGCCGACGACTTCAGCCGGCCGTCATCGAACAACAGCGACTCGCCCTCACGCTTCTCGATGAAGATCTCGCCATCGTCGGCGCCTTTCAGGGCTTCGTCCAATAAGCCCTGCGCCGCGTGAAGATCGAAATCACCCCAGTCGGCAGTGGCGGAATCAGCAGGGGAGGAGAGGGCCATGATATCGATGCTCATATATGTAACTGTCGGTTCTATTTAGGCGTGCCCGCACCGTATGACCATGGCAAAGCGCAATTTTTCCGCGCCTTTCCGCGACAAAGTAGCGCACCTTGCGCGCAGTCAAAGCCTGCACGCGCTGGATTTGCCGCAAAGACCCTGTTCAAAACCCGGAAATCCTTTTTTTGCCCTTTGCAATTGCCCGCGAACGCATTATGGGATCGTTTCTGATCGGGCGGCCCGGCGGGCAGCGGCCAGGCGTGGCTGCGCGAATCGTTGCCGGGGCTGGCGTCGGTCAAATGTCTATTACGGTAAAGGTTGGGACGCACAGTGCACCGCGTCCGGCCGCAAGATGAGGCCAGAATTATGGGATTTGGGCGAATGGGCATGAACGGGCTGATGAAGGCCGCGTGCGGGGCTGTAGCCACCTTGACGCTGAGCGGCGTGCTGGCGATGTCCGCCGCCGCCGAGCCGCTGATCGGTCAGCCGACTGACAAGGAAATGGGTCTGCAGCCGAACGTGACTGAACTGGGTCATGAGGTTGACTGGTTCTACAACGGTCTGCTGTTCCCGATCATCACCGTCATTTCGCTGTTCGTCCTGGCCCTGCTGGTCTGGATTGCCATCCGCTACAACCGCAAGGCCAATCCGACCCCGGCCAAGTTCTCGCACAACACCCTGATCGAGATCATCTGGACCGTCGTGCCGATCATCATCTTGGTGGTCATTGCCTGTTTCTCGATGCCGCTGCTGAAGAAGTTCAATGACGTGCCGACCCCCGACGTGGTGGTCAAGGCGACCGGTAACCAGTGGTACTGGGCTTACGACTATCCGGAACTGGGCGTCGAAGGCATCGAAGCCCGCCTGCTGCCGGAAGCCGCCGACCTCAAGAAGGCCGAGGCCGCCAAAGTGCCGTACCTGCTGGCTACCGACAACAAGCTGGTTGTGCCCGTCGGTAAGGTCGTCCACGTCCAGGTTACTGCCAACGACGTTATCCATGCCTGGACCGTCCCCGCCTTCCGCGTCAAGGTTGATGCCGTGCCCGGCCGCCTGAACAGCCTGTGGTTCAAGGCTGACAAGATCGGTACATACTATGGCCAGTGCTCGGAGCTGTGCGGCCAGGACCACGCCTACATGCCCATCGAAGTTCAGGTCGTGTCCGAAGCCGATTTTGATAAATTCATCGTCGCCCAGGGTGGCAAGACCCGCGCCATGATCGCCGCCGAAGAAAAGGCGGCTACGGCTGCCGCGGCCCAGGCCGCCGCCGATGCTGCGGCTTCGGCACAGGCGGATGACGCCGCTTCGGCCCAGGCAGCTCCGGCTGAAGCTGCCGCGACCCCAGCGGCCGCGCCTGCCGCCGCGCAACCTTCTTCGTCGCCTGCCGCCGCGCCTGCCGCTGCTGCGCCGGCTGCAAACTGAATAAAAGTATAGAGAGACCTTATCCATGGCTACCGTCGCCGCCTCTCACGATCATCACCACGATGATCACGACCACAAACCGGGCTTCTTCGACCGCTGGTTCTTCACCACGAACCATAAGGATATCGGCACCCTCTATCTGGGCTTCGCCATCATGGCGGGTCTGGTCGGCGGCGCGCTGTCGGGCTTTATCCGGTGGGAACTGTATGAGCCGGGTCTTCAGATTTTTGCCAAGGGCTCGATGCTGGATGCCCTGGGCCTGTTCGACCTGACCAATCCGGCCGCGCAAAAGCACGCCTATAATTCGTTCGTCACCGCCCACGCCGTTATCATGATCTTCTTCATGGTTATGCCGGCCATGATCGGCGGCTTCGGCAACTGGTTCGTGCCGATCATGATCGGTTCGCCGGACATGGCCTTTCCGCGTCTGAACAACATCTCGTTCTGGCTCCTGGTTGCCTCGTGGATACTGCTCTGCGTGTCGCTGTTCACCCCGTCGGGTCCCGGCGCCGGCCAGCATGGCTTCGGCGGCGGCTGGACCATGTACCCGCCCATGTCGACCCACGCCGGTTCACCCGGCCAGGCCTTCGACCTCGTGATCCTCAGCTTCCACCTGTCGGGCGCTTCGTCGATCCTGGGCGCCATCAACTTTATCACCACCATCTTCAACATGCGCGCCCCGGGCATGACCCTGCACCGCATGCCGCTGTTCGCCTGGTCGGTGCTGGTCACCGCCTTCCTGCTGCTGCTGTCGCTGCCCGTCTTCGCCGGCGCCATCACCATGCTGCTGACGGACCGTAACTTCAACACCTCCTTCTTCCAGGCCGCCGGCGGCGGTGACCCCGTCATGTACCAGCACCTGTTCTGGTTCTTCGGCCACCCGGAAGTCTACATCCTGATCCTGCCGGGCTTCGGCATCATCTCGCACATCGTCGCCACCTTCTCGAAAAAGCCCGTCTTCGGTTACCTGGCCATGGCCTACGCCATGGTGGCCATCGGTGTCGTCGGCTTCGTCGTGTGGGCACACCACATGTATACGGTGGGCATGAGTTTCGATCTGCGCGCCTATTTCGTGCTGGCCACCATGGTCATCGCGGTGCCCACCGGGGTTAAGGTCTTCTCGTGGATCGCCACCATGTGGGGCGGCTCGATCACCTTCTCTGTCCCGATGCAATGGGCGATCGGCTTCATCTTCCTGTTCACCGTGGGCGGCGTCACCGGCGTGGTCCTGTCGAACGCCCCCATCGACTACTCCCTGCACGACACCTATTATGTGGTGGCCCACTTCCACTACGTTCTGTCGCTGGGCGCCGTCTTCTCGATCTTCGCCGGTTTCTACTACTGGTACGAAAAGATGTTCGGCATCAAGTACAACGCCTTCCTCGGCACCGCCCACTTCTGGGTGATGTTCGTCGGCGTGAACCTGATCTTCTTCCCGCAGCACTTCCTGGGTCTGCAAGGTATGCCGCGGCGCTATGTCGACTATCCGACCGGCTTCACCTACTGGAACCAGATTTCGACCATTGGCTACGCCATTACCCTGGTCGGCGTGATCATCTTCCTGATCATGCTGGTCGAATCGATCATTCGCCGCCGTCCGGCCGAAGCCAATCCGTGGGGCGAAGGCGCCACGACCTTGGAATGGACCCTGTCCTCGCCGCCGCCGTACCACCAGTTCTCGGAACTGCCGGTCATCAAGGAAGACGACCACCACTAGGTCGTCTTCGGAACCAGAACGGATCAGGGGGTGAAGTTCGCTTCACCCCCTTTCTACGTCAGAGCTATCGCTTGCGGATATTATGAACCACTGAACTAGGAACGCCTTAATTTTTATACTCCCCCGCTATGCGGGGGAGGTGTCTGCAAGCGGAGCGCAGCAGACGGAGGGGGGATTTCTTGGCGCCAAATCTTGAAGCGTACGGCACAGGAACCGGACTTTCAGAGGGCCAAATCCCCCACCGTCTCATTTGCTGACCGCAAATGATCCACCTCCCCGCATAGCGGGGAGGTATAAGATGGTATATTGAGCCGGTGACTGATCGTATGTGACAGCCCTGCCTTCTACGTAGAGATAAGATGAGCAAGAAACCCGCTAAGCCAGAGGCGCCGCTCGACATCGCCACCGACCTGAAGCAGGCCTATGCCTCCCAGGCGCTGCGCGGCTCGCCCGGGGACTATTTCCAGTTGCTCAAGCCGCGGGTCATGTCGCTGGTGGTGTTCACCGCCCTGACCGGACTGATTATCGCCGGTAAGCCGATCCACCCCTTCCTGGCCTTTATCGCCATCCTGTGTATCGCCCTGGGCGCCGGCGCTGCCGGAGCGCTGAACATGGCGCTGGAAGGCGAAACTGACGCCCTGATGCGCCGTACCAAGCTGCGCCCCGTCGCCGCCGGCCGGGTGACGCGCAATGACGCCCTGACCTTCGGCGGCGTCCTGGCCTTCCTGTCGGTCTTCATGATGTGGATCGCCTTCCCGGATGGCCTGGCCGCCGCGCTCCTGGCCATGACCATTGTCTATTATGTCGTCCTATACACCCTGGTGCTGAAGCGCCGGACGCCGCAGAACATCGTCATCGGCGGTGCTGCCGGCGCCTTCCCGCCGGTCATCGGCTGGGCGGCCGCGACGGGCGCCGCACCCTGGGAAGCCTGGATCCTGTTCGCCATCATCTTCCTGTGGACCCCGCCGCACAGTTGGGCCCTCGCGCTCTACACCGCCGAAGACTACGCAAAAGCTGGCATCCCCATGATGCCCGTGGCCAAGGGCGCCAAATCGACCCGGTTGCAGATACTGCTTTATTCGCTGGTCATGGCGCCGGTGGCCTGCCTGCCGATCGCCACGGGCCTGGGCGGCCTGGTTTACGGTTTCGTTTCGGTGGTCGGCGGCGCGGTCTTCATCTATTTCGCCCTGCGCGTCTATCTGTCGCGGGCGGGAGACCACCCCGAAGGTGGCGAAAACAGCCTTTACGATGTTAAGAAGGAAGCCCTTTCGGCGCGCAACCTGTTCGCCTATTCGATTTTCTACCTGACGGCGCTGTTCGCCACCCTCCTGGTCGAACACCTGATCAAAGGCGTGATGTCATGACCAACGACAACGGCAAGAAGGCCTACCTGGCGGCGCAATCGCGGCGTAACTACTTTATCGCCGGCGGCCTGCTGGTCTTCGTGGTGCTGGTCTTTTTTGTGACCATGATCCAGATGGGCCGCAACACGAAAATTGAAAAGCTCAACGCCCTGAAAAGCCAGGCCGCGGCGGTAAGTTCGGCCGCGCCCGCTACGCACTGATATGAAACGGAATACCAAGGTCGTTCTGTGGCTGGTGGCGGCCGTGGCCTTCATGGGCGGCCTGGCCTTTGCCAGCGTGCCATTGTACCGCGCCTTCTGCAACCTGACCGGATTCGACGGCACGGCCATGCGCGCGACCAAGGCGCCCGAAGTGGCGACCGACGTCATCGTCCGGGTCCGGTTCGACACCAATACCCGTGACATTCCCTGGACCTTCAAAGCGGAAAAACCCTATCAGGACGTCCGCATCGGCAAGACGGCGATGATGTACTTCACCGTCACCAACACCGCCGATCATGCGATCACCGGCCGCGCCGTGTTCAACGTCCTGCCCGAGACCATGGGGCCGTTCTACCGCAAACTTCAATGCTTCTGCTTCGATGACCAGACGCTTCAGGCGGGGGAATCGAAGACCTTCCCGATGGTCTATTTCCTCGATCCGGAGATGCTGAAAAACATCGACACGCGCAAGGTGCGCGACGTAACCCTGTCCTATACGTTTTTCGAGTCGAAAGCGGCAAAAAAGTAACGCAAAAGCGGCCATTTTGGTGGCTGCTTCGCATTGTCTTTGAAAAAGAACTGGCCTAAACGGAACCATCCGGCTAAAGGCCGAATATTAGCATTTCCGCGCGCTCCCGGGCGCGTTACCGAGGTGAGTTGAACGAGAATGGCCCACGGCGTCAAACACGACTATCACATCATCAATCCTTCGCCGTGGCCCCTGATGGGTTCGGCGTCCGCGGTGTGCTGGGGCCTGGGCCTCGTCATGTGGCTGCAGGGTCTTTTCGGCTTCGAAAAGGGTAGCTGGTGGCTGTTCGCCGTCGGCATTACCGGCATCCTGCTGACCATGGTCTTCTGGTGGCGCGACGTCATCAAGGAAAGCAAGGCCGGCGACCATACCCCGGTCGTCCAGATCGGCCTGCGCTACGGCATGATCATGTTCATCGCCTCCGAAGTCATGTTCTTTGTGGCCTGGTTCTGGATCTTCTTCGAAATGGCGCTGTTCAACACGCACCGCGCCGGCGACCATTCCGCCATCGAGGAAGTCCGTCAGGCCTGGTCGACCTGGCCGCCGCACGGCGTCGAAACCATCGATCCGTGGCACCTGCCGCTGCTCAACACCCTTCTTCTGCTGACCTCGGGCACGACCGCCACCTGGGCGCACCACGCCCTGACCGAAGGCGACCGCGAAGGCGTAAAGTGGGGTCTGATCCTGACCATCATCCTGGGCGCCACCTTCACCGCGGTCCAGGCCTATGAATACTTCCAGATCATCCACCACCACGAATTCTTCAGCGAAGAATCGGCCAATGCCGGCCTGTACGGCTCGTCCTTCTTCATGGCCACCGGCTTCCACGGCGCCCACGTCCTGATCGGGACCATCTTCCTGATCGTCTGCCTGTTCCGCCTGCTGGCTGGCCACTTCACGCCGCAAAAGCACTTCGGCTTCGAAGCCGCCGCCTGGTACTGGCACTTCGTTGACGTGGTCTGGCTCTTCCTGTTCGCCTTCGTCTACGTTGTCTTCGGCGGCGCGCCGCATTGACAACGCAGGGCGGGGCCGGCTTCATCGCAGCGGCGTTCGGGCGTTGCCCGATCTGTGGCAAGGGTAAGCTGTTCACATCCTATCTCAAGGTGGCGCAGGCCTGTGCGGTCTGCGCCGCGGATTTCAAGGCGGCGGATACCGGAGACGGTCCCGTCGTCTTTGTCATTCTGATCGCCGGTTTTGCCGCCTGTATTGGCCTGTTGGTCAGTTTCCTGGCCTGGAACTGGAGCCCGGTTATGTTACTGTCCGTCTGGCCGGCCTTTGCGGTCGTCCTGGCCCTGGCCCTGATGCCGGTCCTGAAGGGCCTGATGGTCGCCGTCCAGATTCGTCACAAGGTAAGAGACTGAGAATGAGCCTCTCCCGTTTCGTCCAAGCCATGCCCAAGGGATTGACCATCGCGGTGGCGGTGGCCTTCGTCATCCTCAACTGCCTTGGCGCCTGGCAGGTCCAGCGTCTGATGTGGAAAAAGGGTCTGCTCGCCGAATTGGCCAGCACCCAGGCCCAGGCGCCGCAGCCGCTGGACAAGGTGCTGGCCTCAAAGAAACCGGCCTGGCGCTCGGTCGCCCTGACGCGGTGTGACGTGTCGCCGGAAATGATCATCCACATGAACAGCCTCAGCAACGGCAAGCCCGGCTATCGCCTGCTCGTGGCCTGTCCGGCCGGCGACAGGAGCATCCTGGTCGAACTGGGCTTTGCCGAAACCCGGCTCCAGCCGTCCCTGACCATCGAACACCCGGTCGGCCGATTGCGCGCCTATGACAAGGCCGGCCTGGTCACACCAATGAACGATCCGATCCGTAATGACTGGTACTGGCGTTCGCCGCTGGAAATGGGGCCGTTCCTGCGCGCGCCCGATCTGCGCGAAGACTATTTCGTCATGCTGGACCAGGCGCCGTCCGGCGTTTCGGTCGAAGACCTGGAGCAGGGGCACCTGACCGCTGAACTGAGCAATCGTCACCTCGAATACGCCCTGACCTGGTTCGCCCTGGCCCTGACCCTTTTGGGCATGTACATCGCCTTCGTGATCCAACGCATGCGGAAACTATGATTCTGGACGGACAACGCCTTTATACGTTCGACAACGGCCTGCGCTTGCTGGTTGACCCAATGCCCGGCGTCAAGACCTTTGCCCTCAACGCCCTCATTCACGGCGGGGCGCGCTTCGAAACCGAGGCGCAATCGGGCTGGGCCCACCTGCTGGAACACATGGTATTCAAAGGCGCCGGCGGCCGCGACGCCCGCGCCCTGGCCGAAGCCATCGAACACAAGGGTGGCAGCATCAACGCCTCGACCGGCTACGAACACACCCGGTTCGAAGTCCGCGGCCTGTCGTCGCTGCTCCCCCTGGCGCTGGAGATCGTCACTGACCTGATGTTCCGGCCGCAACTGGACCGCACCGAACTGCAACGCGAAAAGAAGGTCATCGCCCAGGAAATCCTGGAAGCTTTCGACACACCGGACGACCATGTTTTCGACCTGCTGCAGACAGCCATGTTCCAGGACCAGGCCCTTGGCCGGCCGATCCTGGGCAGCCGCAAAAGCCTGAACCCGGCGAAACCGGAACCTTTGCGCGACTTTGCCGGCACGCTGTACGCGCCGCACCGCATCGTCATCTGCATCTCGGGCGGCGTCACGGCCGAAGAGGTCTTCGCCGCCGCCAAACCGCTGATCGGCCCGGTTGCGCCACATGCCGGCTTCGCGGCACCCGATGTCCTGCGCTTCACCCCCGGCCATGCCGTCCAGAAGCGCCGCATCGAACAGGCCAACCTGACGCTCGGTTTCGACGCCATCGGCCGCACCGATCCGGACATCATTCCGCTGCGGCTGTTCGGAGAAATCCTGGGCGGCGGTATGGCATCGCGCCTGTTCCAGGAAGCGCGTGAGGCGAGGGGCCTGGCCTACGCGATCGACTCTTACACCACGCCGTATCGTGACGGCGGCGTGTTCGGCGTCTATGCCGGTTGCGCGCCCAAGGATGTCGCGCCGCTGAGCGAACTGATCCGCCGCGTTCTGACCGAACTGGCGGCCGATCCGAAGCCGTCGGAGCTGGAGCGGGCAAAGGCCCAGTTCACCACCTCGCTGTTCCTGAACTTCGAAGGCGCGGGTTCGCGCGCCGCGGCCTTTGCCAGCCAGATGTCGGTGTTTGACAAGGTCTTTACGCTGGACGAGGTCGCCGTGGACATCGCGGCGGTGACTCGCGACGACCTGGTCCGCGTCGGCGGCGCTGTCGCTTCCCAACCCGGCGCCTCGGCCCTGCTGGGCCCCAAAACCATGACCCTGGCGGCGTAGCCAAAACGGCCTTGGTCCGTGCAGCCTGGCTTTTCCCAAGGGGGAACCACGGCATGGAAAGAGTCGGCACGACATGGAATTCCGGTTGACCGTTCTCCCGCGCGAAGCGCCTTCCTACCGATGGTATGACCTGTCTCATATGTATAGGAGCATCCCGAATTCCGTGTTTTCAGTGGTGCCGCGTAGCGGCTTCCGTGTGTTCCGTGTTCCTCTTAAAACCCTCAGACAAACCGGAGGCTATTAAGAGGAACACGGAAAACACTGAAGCGCCGCCTGCGGCGGCGTGCACGGAAGGCACGGAATTCCGGTTGAAGGAAGGGACGGAGCATAGCCTGAAGCAATATCAATTAGAGCGCTTCGCGTGGAGGATCAGCCATCCGGAATTCCTCGTCCTTCCGCTTCTGTCCTTGCCGGACGAGGTTCCCGACTGAAGCAGGGTCTGCAGTCCAAGTCCTAACGCCCAAAATCGTTTGCAGCGCAAAAATAACGCCGGTTCCTTTCACCACAAGGCCTTTCCTTATCCGAACAGTAACACTCTTGGTTAAGGCTCACGGTTAACACCGGGGCACAGCATGTCGGACATCAATCTTTTCGGCTGGAAAATGGGCGGACCGTCAGGGCAGGACGTGCTGCGCGACGTCGACCCACGTATGACCATCGACAGCCGCGCCGCCCAGATGGAAGCGCTGAAGTCCGCCGACGCGCTTTTGTGGTCCTACGACCTGAGCCAGCGCCTGTTCGAATTCAAAGGCGACCTCCGTCACCTCGGTTTGCCGCCCCTGTGGAGCCGGGTCTTCCTTGATGATCTCGATCCCGCCTTCGAACCGGGCGAGGTCGACCGTCTCGACAGCCAGTTCCGCGCGCTCGAAGTCCACGCCGCCCAGCCGGGCGAAGGCCACATCCAATGCCTGTTGCGCCTGCGCGACCATCGCCTGGTCTATCTCAAAGGCCGCAAGGTGTCGCGCGGCCAGGTCCTGGGCCTGATCACCGACCTTAGCCGTGATATCGGTCTGAAGAAGGCCATAGGCAAAACCGATCACAACGACGGCCTTCCGCTGCAGGATATTCATACCGATCCTCTGACCGGCCTTCTGAACCGCCAGGGCTTCCTGCACGGCGCCGGTCAAGTGTTGAGAAAACCCGGCGACTACGATCTGGTCGTGGCCGATCTCAACCGTTTCCGCCGGCTGAACGAGGCCCTGGGCCACGAACGTGCCGATATCGTTCTCGAACTGCTGGCCCTGCGTCTGCGCGATGCCTTCCCTGACAATGCCCTGTTATCTCGCCTCGGCGAGGACGAGTTCGCTGTCCTGACCCTGCGGGGTTTCCCACGTGTATCCGAACGCATGCGCAACGCCCTGGAACGTCCGATCAATGTTGCCGGTTTCGACATCCAGCCGACCTTCTCCATGGGCGCAGTATCGGTCGATGGCGGCGACCAGGCGCTGGAGGCGGCTGAACTGCTGCGCCGCGCCGAGATGGCCGTCGAAGCGGCGCAATCCAAGGGCGCCGGCGGAGTCGCCTCCTACAAGCGCGACCTGGAAAGCGACGGACTGACGCGCCTGGCGCTGGAAGCTGAACTGCGCAAGGCCTTTGTCAGCGGTGAGATCCATGCCTGGTATCAGCCTATCGTCAACCTGCACACAGGCCGGATCACCGGTTTCGAAGCCCTGGCGCGCTGGGTGCATCCGCGCCGCGGTGTCATTCCGCCGGACCAGTTCCTGGGGGCGGTGCGTGACCTGGGCATGATGGTCGACCTGGGCACCATCATCATGAACACCACGGTTCGGGTGCTCGGCAAGTGGAAGCAGGCCTACGCCCTTCCGGCGGGCTTCTTCATCAGCGTCAACCTGTCGGCGCCGGAAATCGAGCGCCTGCATCTGATCGAGGACGTGTCGCGATTGATCCGTGATGCCGGCCTGCCGAACAAGATGCTGAAGCTGGAGGTGACCGAAAGCGACGTCATGCGCGATCCGCAGGCGTCGGCGCGTATTCTGGAAGATCTGCGTACGGCCGGCGCGGGGATTGCGCTGGACGATTTCGGCACCGGTTTCTCGTCTCTGAGCTACCTGGCCAGGCTGCCGTTCGATACGCTCAAGATTGATCGTTCCTTCGTCAACACCATGAAGACCGAGGCGTCTTCGGAGAAGATCGTGCGGTCGATCCTGACCCTGGGCCGCGACTTTGGGCTGGACGTGGTGGCCGAAGGCGTCGAGGACATGGCCTTGGCCGATCGCCTGGCGGCTTTGGGCTGCCAGATGGGGCAGGGCTGGGGCTTTGCCAAGGCGCTGAAACCGTCCGAGGCGGAAGCCTTCCTGGCGAATTCGCTGGGATACAAGGCGGATGCCTTAAGCGCGTAAGGTTTTTTACCACGGACCACACGAACCACACGGACTTCAGGATTTACCGGAAACCGCCGTGCAGCGTCATCAAATGGCGAGGCCGCTGCGCGGCGTCAGAACTTCCAAGGCGTCCGTGTGGTCCGTGTGGTCCGTGGTAAAAGTCTTACGCCCGTCCGGCAGTACCGGACAGATGGGCCGGTTCAACACCCAGGGTCGCCAGCGCCGCCGACCACAGTTGCTCCGGCTCGCTCATGAAAATCAACTCTTGACTGGCCGGCGCCACCAGCCAGGCATTGGCGCCCAATTCGTTTTCCAACTGACCGGGGCCCCAGCCGGCATAGCCCAGCGCGATCACGCTGCGTGCCGGACCTGTGCCGCTGGACAGGTCGACCAGGATGTCACGTGACGCCGTCAACCCCATGCCGGTTTCTTCGCCGTCCTGGCCTTCCTGGAAGGGCCCGCCCAGTTCGACGGTGATCTTGTCGATCTGATAGTCCAGGCTATGCAGCACGAAGCCGCGGTCGTTCTGGACCGGCCCGCCGCGGAAGATCTTCTGCAGGGACGGGGCGCGATCACCGCTGTCGATTCCCAGTTCGCGAACCATCTTGCCGAAGTTCAGGCCATTGATCGGCTGGTTGAGGATCAGCCCCATGGCGTGGTTTTCGTCATGCTGGCAGACATAGACGACGGAATGTTCGAACGGTTCGCCGGCGAGGCCCGGCATAGCGATCAGGAGTTGTCCCTGCAGCGACAGAGGGTCGTCAGTCATGGCGTCCGGTCCGGTCATCACACATCCTTTATGCGAAGCCTAACATATATTGCAGGCGGCGTCTTGGCCCGTGGTGGCGATATCTATATAGGTCCCCGGCAAGGTGAATTTAAGGAGACTTCCATGACTGTGCAACCCGGTGATGCCCTTCCCGATCTCAAGCTGACCGTGGTCGGCGCGGAATCTCCCCAGGCGACGACGGTGGGCGAGTTCTTTACCGGTAAAACCGTGGTTCTGTTTGCCGTTCCGGGGGCTTTTACGCCGACCTGCTCGGCCCGCCACCTGCCGGGTTTCAAGGATCATGTCGCCGATTTCAAGGCAAAGGGCGTCGACGTTGTCGCCTGTACCTCGGTGAATGACTATTTTGTGATGAAGGCCTGGGCCAAGGACCAGGGGATTGTCGACGAGGTTGTCCTGCTGGCGGACGGTAATGGCGACTTCGCCAGGGCGGTGGGCCTGGAACTGGACGGTACCGGTTTCGGCATGGGCGGGCGTTCGAAGCGTTACGCCATGGTCGTCAAGGACGGCAAGGTCGATCAGTTGTTCGTCGAAGCGCCGGGCGAGTTCCGCGTGTCGTCGGCGGAGCACGTGCTGGAACAGCTTTAACCTTATCCTCCCCCGCTTTGCCTGCCGGCGAGGCCGGGGGAGGTGGCGAGCAAGCGAGGCCCCTTATGGGCCGAAGCGCGTCGAGACGGAGGGGGCGTTACGAGCGCCTGGCTTCGCTTGCTGGCAGTACTACATCGTTTCCGACACGGTTTTCACCAGCGCCTCAGGCCGGTATCCCAGATCCCACGGCGTCAATCCCATCCGCACGACAATCAACCGTTGCGACGGGATGATGGTCACGGTCTGACCGTCATGGCCGCGCAGCCAGAAGGTGTCCGCTGGCAGCCCGGCCATCTTGCCGGTATCGCTTTCGCCGGGGCCTTTGAGCCAGGACTGCATCTGACTGTAGCCTTCCTCCGACCCGTTCGAGGTCCGCATCAATCCTACGAATCCCTCAGGCAGTAACCGTTTGTCCTCCCACACGCCGTCCTGCATCAGGAACTGCCCGAACCGGCCCCAGTCTCGGGCCGTGGCGTAGACATAGGACCCGCCGACAAAGGTGCCGCTTTCGTCGGTTTCGAACACGGCGCTCGTCATGCCCAGCGGGCCGAACAGGGCTTCGCGCGGATAGGTGAGGGCGTCCTTGCCCACAGCCTTCATCCAGCTTCGTGTCAGGATCAGGCTCGATCCCGTTGAATAGGCGTATTTTTTCTCACCAGCCGGCATACCCGCGGCAAAGCCCGCCATGTCTGGCTCCAGATACAACATGCGCGAGACGTCTGACACGCCGCCATAGTCCTCGTTGAAGGCCAGGCCGCTCTTCATGGCGGCGAGGTCGCGGATCGTGACGTTGGGCGCAACAACCTGATCAAGATTGACATTGGCCCGGCCGATCAGAGCGGCATTGACCGTCTTGGTCATCGACCAGCCGAGGAGGCGCGTGTCCGGTGTAAATCCGTCGCCATAAGCTTCTCCGATAACCTTGCCATCCTGCATCACCACAACGGCGCGCAGGCCTGGACCGGTCAAGGCCTTATCCGTGAGAATATCGGCAAGCTTTCCTGCGGCGGCAATCGGTGCGCCCTGGGGCTCCGGCTTGACCTCGGGCAGGCTCAGCCTGCGGACCTTAGAGACAAAGAAGTCAGGAACATTGACGCAGCCAAGGCCCGGTCGATACACGGCGACGCTGGGCGCGAACATACCCAGCAGACGGACCGTCACCACCTGGTCGTCAATATTGAACGATACCAGCTTCAACACCGGATGCCCGGGTGCCTGGACATCGTCGGCCAGCACGGCCTTGGGATTGCGCCCAGCCAGGAAAACATTGGAGCAGAGGATCTTGGCGGCATAGCCTGTGCCGACCCGCAGCAGCTTGGGCGGTGCCACGCTCAGCCACACCACCATTGCAACAACAAGCGCCAGCACGACAGCGCCGATCCCGGCCAGAATCTTCTTCAGCATGACAAGCCCCTTTTGGTGGAACCTATCAGCCTATGATGAAGCTTTAAAGGCTCAGAAGAATTCGTCTTCCAGGGCCATGATGGCTTCGGCGCCACCCTTCATCTTGGCCAGGTGGGCATCGGCTTCCGGTAAGATACGCTCCAGGAACACCCGGCCGACCTTCAGCTTGCCGGCATAGAAGGGATCAGTCGAACCTTCGGTGATCTTGGCTTGTGCTTCCTTGGCCATCAGCGCCCACATGTACGACAGACACGTCAGGCCGAAGATGTTCAGATAATCCAGCGATCCCGCCGCGGCATTGTCCGGATTGCCCATGCCGTTCTGCATCAGCCACAGCGTCCCGTCCATCAGCTTGGCCTTGGTCTCCTTCAACGCCTTGATGTACTGCGGTACGGCCGAATTGGCCTCTTCCGCCGCGATATAGGCATCGATCTCGCCCAGGAAGCTCTGCATGGCGCGGCCACCCTTAGACGGCAGCTTGCGACCGACTAGGTCCAAAGCCTGCACGCCATTGGTGCCTTCATAGATCAGGGTAATCCGGACATCGCGCATATATTGCGACGCCGGGAAGTGCTCGGTAAAGCCTGAACCGCCATGCACCTGCATGGCGTCCTGGGTGACCTTCAGGCCCTTTTCCGTCAGATAGGCTTTCAACACAGGCGTCAACAAGCCCATGTAATCACTGGCTTTTTCGCGGTCCTTTTCATCTTCCGCGACATGCTGGAAGTCGGCCTGCAAGGCGCCCCAGGTCAGAAACGCCCGGCCGCCCTCAATCAGGGCCCGCGACTCCAGCAGCATGCGCCGCACATCCGGGTGAACCAGGATGCTGTCGGCCGGCTTGTCCGGCGACTTCGGCCCTGTCAAAGCCCGGCCCTGCAAACGGTCCTTGGCGAAGTCCGCCGCCGCCACATAGGCCGCGTGCCCGATCGCCAGGCCCTGCAGGCCCACGCCGTACCGCGCGGCGTTCATCATGTAGAACATGATCTTCAGGCCTTCGTTCGGGGCCCCAAGCAGAAAGCCCTTGGCGTCCTCATAGACCATGACGCAGGTCGAATTGCCGTGGATGCCCATCTTGTGCTCCAGCCCCGCGCAATGCAGGCTGTTGCGCTCACCCGGCTTGCCGTCGGCATCCGGGATGAACTTGGGCACCAGGAACAGTGAGATACCCTTCACGCCTTCCGGCGCGCCTTCGATGCGGGCCAGGACCAGGTGACAGATATTGCTGGTGAAGTCATGCTCGCCGGCCGAGATCCAGATCTTCTGGCCGCTGATCTTGTAGGAACCGTCCTCCGCCGGCACGGCCTTCGACCGCAGCAGGCCCAGATCGGTGCCGCAATGCGGTTCAGTCAGGTTCATCGTGCCCGACCACTCGCCGGAGATCAGCTTGGGGAGGTACAGGTCCTTCATGTCTTGCGTCCCGCCGGCGGTCAGCGCCGAGATGGCGCCCTCGGTCAGGCCGGGATACATGCCGAACGCGCTGGAGGCGCCCGACAACATTTCCGAAAAGGCTGTATTCACGAAATGTGGCAATCCCTGGCCGCCATAGGCCGGGTCACCCGACAGCGCGGTCCAACCGGCCTCGCTCAACGCTTTGTAAGCCTCTTTATACCCTTTCGGCGCCGTGACCTCGTGGGTCACCGGGTTGAGAGTGCACCCTTCCTTGTCACCGCTGATATTGATCGGGTGGACGACCTCCTCGGTGAACTTGGCCGCCTCTTCCAGGATGGCGAAGACGGTGGCCGAATCGGCGTCTCCAAAGCCCTTCAGATTGTTGTACTGATCGGTCTTGAAGACATCCGCGATGAGGAACTGATAATCGCGAACCGGGGCTTTGTAGGCCATCTGGCATTCATCCTGTAGATTAGTCTGTTGTTCTTAGGCGTTGTCCGCCTTGAGGTTTTCGGCTTCCACCTTGGTGATCTCGCCTTCCAGCCAGACACAGCCGTCCTGCATGTCGTGGATGGCGGCATCGATGTCTTCGCGCTGGCGCTTGAGGGTCTCGATCTGGCCGCGGTACTTGCCCAGGGTCGCGCGCATCTGGGCGACGCCATGGTCCTTCGGCGTATAGAGGTCGAGGATTTCGTGGATTTCGATCAGCGAGAAACCCAGGCGCTTACCGCGCAGGATCAGTTGCAGGCGCGCCCGGTCGCGGGCGGAATAGAGACGGGTCTGGCCCTTGCGCTCCGGATGGATCAGGCCCTTGTCCTCGTAGAAACGCAGGGCGCGGGCAGTGACATCGAACTCCTTGGAGAGCTGGCGAATGGAATAGGTACGGGAGTGGTCCATGGGTGTCTTATGGCAAAAGTTTACATTGACGTCAACGTAAACATATGGCGGTTTGGACGCTACGTCAACAATTTTGTTGCCGTAAGGGGAACCTTACCCTTCCGCATTGACGCATCAGACCTTGCGGCTTAAAGGCTGGCGCGTGTTTCAACCGTTGAAAGGTAACCTCCCGATTATGTCGTCTCTCGCTTCTCTTGCTTACGCCGGCCGCGCATGGCCGTTTGAACAGGCCCGTGCTCTGATCGCGCGCCTGATCAAGGCGCGTGTTCAAGGGCATGAGGCGCAGAAACAGGCGCTGAGCCTGATCGAGGTGGGCAAGCTGGATGAGGCCCTGGGCAATTTCGAAGGCCTGGGCCGCCCGGTGATCTTCGAGACGGGGTATGGGCCGTCGGGGCTGCCGCATATCGGCACCTTCGGCGAGGTCGCGCGCACCACCATGGTGCGTCAGGCCTTCGACGCCATGACCAATGGTTTGTGGCCGTCGCGGCTGATCTGTTTCTCCGACGACATGGACGGATTACGCAAGGTGCCGGAAGGTATCCCCAATCCTGAGATATTGCGTGAAGACCTGTATAAGCCCTTGACGGTGGTCCGTGATCCGTTCGGCGAGCATCCGTCATTCGGTCAGCACAACAACAACCGTCTTATGAAGTTCCTGGATGGCTTTGGATTCACTTATGAATTCCTTTCCTCGACCGATTGCTACAAGGGTGGGGTGTTCGATACGACCCTGCTGACGGCTCTGGAGCGTTTCGACGATATCCAGAAGATTATGCTGCCGACGCTTGGGCCGGATCGCCGTTCGACCTATTCGCCCTTCCTGCCGATCTCGCCGAAGACCGGCCATGTCCTGCAGGTGCCGACCCTGGAGCGCAATGTCGCCAAGGGCACGATCGTGTTCGAGGAAAACGGTGAGCGTTTCGAGGTGCCGGTGACCGGTGGCCATGTAAAGATGCAGTGGAAGCCCGATTGGGCCATGCGATGGGCAGCCTTGGGAGTCGATTATGAGATGTCCGGCAAGGACTTGATTGATTCCGTTAAGGTGTCGTCTCAGGTTTGCCGGGTGCTGGGGGGCGTGGCGCCCGAAGGGTTCAACTACGAACTGTTCCTGGATGAGCAGGGCCAGAAGATTTCGAAGTCGAAGGGCAATGGCCTGACGATGGAGGACTGGCTGCGTTACGGGGCGCCGGAGAGCCTGGCCTACTACATGTTCCAGTCGCCCAAGTCGGCCAAGAAGCTGTATTTCGACGTCATCCCGCGGGCGACGGACGAATACCTGCAGCAGTTGGAGGCCTATCCGAAGCAGGAGCTGGCCAAACAAATCGAAAACCCGGTGTGGTTCGTTCTGCGCGGTCAGGAGGTCGGCAAGGGTATGCCGGTGACCTTCGGGCTGATGCTGAACCTGGTGTCGGCGGCCAATGCCTCGGACAAGGAGACGTTGTGGGGCTTCCTGCGCGCCTATATTCCGGGCGCAACGCCCGAGTCTGAGCCACTGCTGGACCGCCTGGCCGGCTATGCGCTGAACTATTTCGAGGACTTCGTGAAGCCGTCGAAAGCGTTCCGCCTGCCGGATGCGCGTGAAGCGGCGGCGATGCGGGACTTGGCGGAACGGTTCCGTGCTCTGCCGGCCGATACGCGCGATGCGGAAACCTTGCAGAACCTGGTGTTCGAGGTCGGCAAGGTGCATGAATTCGAGCCGCTGCGGGCCTGGTTCCAGGCGCTGTACGAAGTGCTGCTGGGCCAGTCCCAGGGGCCGCGGTTCGGGTCGTTCGTGGCGATTTTCGGTCTGGAGCGGACGATCGACTTGCTTGAGCAGGGCGTAGAGGGCAAGCTGGTGGTCGCCTAGCCCCTTGTTATGGGGTGTGGGGTCCGCGACCCCACATCTTTTTCTTTTCCTCCCCTTGACCTTCGCCCTCAAGGGGGCGAGGTCAAGGGGAGGAAGAGGAAGACTTGGGGCCTCAGGCCCCAAACCCCATTACAGGAGTGCCTATGTCGCTTGCCAGCCTCGCCCTCTACGCCCTGCTCAGCAGTGCGATCCCCGCGCCGGCCGACATCGACTCGGCCGTCCACAAGGCCATGGCCGACACCGGCGCCAAGGGCCTTGCCATCGCCGTCATCGACAACGGCAAGGTCGCCTATACCCAGGCCTACGGCATCCGGAACACCAACAACGACCCGCTGACGCCCGACACCATCATGTATGGCGCCTCCCTGACCAAGACGGTCATGGCCTATACCGCCCTGCAACTGGTCGATCAGGGCAAGCTCAACCTCGATACACCGATCGCCGACGTCCTGCCCAAACCTCTGCCGGACTATCCGGAAGAACCCAAATACGCCGACTACGCGCCGCTCAAAACCGACCCCCGCTGGCGCAACATCACCCCGCGCATCATCCTCACCCATTCCACGGGCTTTGCCAATTTCGGCTTCCTCGAGCCCGACGGGAAGCTGCGTATCCATTTCGACCCCGGCGCCCGCTATGCCTATTCCGGTGACGGCATTATCCTGCTCCAGTTCGCCATCGAAAAAGGCCTCAACCTCGATGTCGGCCAACTGACCCAAACGCAATTCGACCGCCTGGGCATGGCACGGACCTCGCTGATCTGGCGCCCGGACTTCGCCGGCAACCTGGCCGATGGCTGGGGCGAAGAGGGGCAGACCGAACCCCACGACGAACGATCCAAGGTCCGCGCCGCCGGCTCCATGGACACGACCATCACAGATATCGCCAAGTTCACCGCCGCCCTGGTCCGCGGCGACGGCCTCACTGCAAACTCCCGCGCCGAACTGAGCAAACCGCAGCTTCACATCACAACCCGCTCGCAATTCAACAGCTTCCAGCCGGAACTTCCCCCTGAACAGCAACGCAAGGACCTCTATGCCGGCCTTGGCGTGGTGGTGTTCGACGGCCCGCAAGGTCCGGGCTTCTATAAGGGCGGTCACAACGACACGACCGGCAACACGATGGTCTGCATCGAAAAAGGCCAACGCTGCGTGGTGATCCTGGCCAACGACGTCCGCGCCGAAAAGGCCTTTCCCGACCTGATCAAGTTGTTCCTGGGCGACACCGGCGTGCCCTACGACTGGGAATACGGGTTCACACCGAGCGCGGAATAACAATCTTATCCTCCACCGCTTGCGGGGGAGGTGTCGAGCGAGCGAAGCCGAAGGCGTAGTAAGTCGAGACGGAGGGGGAGCCGGGAACTCGGAACGCCCCCTGCGTCTCGACGCGTTTCGGCCCATAGGGGGCCTCACTTGCTCGCCACCTCCCCCGCAAGCGGTGGAGGATAGCGCGAGCGCTACCCGATCAGGAAATGCGCCTGCAATGTCGCAATCGGATGGTTCTTCTGCTCCTGCCAGGCCGACACCTCGACATTGGCCACCGTCCGACCGACCCGGTTCAACACCGCCCGGGCATAGGTGTGCACGGGCTTGCCCGAGCGTAGATACTGGATCGTCACATCGATCGGTTTCGGGATGTGATCGAACTTCTCGGAAAAAGCCAATTGCGCCATGGCGGTGATTTCCATGAACGCCCCGATCACTCCGCCATGCAGCGCCGGAATCATCGGATTGCCGATCAGCTTGTCCTGGAACGGCAGATGCGCTGTCAACTCATCGCCGGCGAGCTCCACATTCACACCCAAGAACTGGGCGAACGGGATGGCAGCCAACACCTCGGCCGGAATGCAGATATCCTTGCGCGCCAGCTTGCTGAGATCTTCGCTCATGCTTTTGCCCTCAAAGCCGGATTGCTGATGATAAACGCCGCCTGGGCCGCGGCCACCGGATCGTCCGGACTGACCTCATAGGCAAAGGCGCGCACGAAGCCGACCGACCGGGTCAGCTTGTAGCACCGGGCCGTCGCTTTCAGCTCATTGTCCGGCATGGCCGGACGCATATAGTCGATGCGCAGGTCCAGGGTCGCCAGCGGTTTGAATTCGTTGATCCGGTCCCACACCGCCATGCCGCAGGTATTGTCTAGCAAGGCCGTCACCACGCCCGACGCGAACACCCGGGTCTCCGGATCACCGACCAGGTCGTCGCGATAGGGCAGGGCCAGGGTCACCCCATCGGCGCCGGTGCCGACGTAGCGTACTCCGATCGCCTTCATATAGGGCGTATGGCCGACGATCTCGGCGAACATGTTGGAAAACGGCAGCGGCTGGCTCATGAGCGATTCCTACCGGGACTGGCCGCCATTTTCGTCCAAGTTTCCGCGAACGTCAAAGTCTAAACCGCGCCTGACCTCGGAATTCGATGGCGCGCCGCAGCAAAAACCCCTTGCAAAACGGCAAAAAGGGGCTTTTTAGATAAGGTTCCGTTTTGTTCCACAGGAAGCCATTTCGATGTCCGCGTATCTGGACCAGGTCCCCGCCGCAAACTCCGCCCTTGTTCTGTTCTCGGGCGGCCAGGATTCGAGCGTCTGCCTGGCGTGGGCACTGAATACCTATGACCGCGTGGAAACCATCGGCTTCGACTACGGTCAGCGCCACGCCATCGAGATGACGGTGCGCCAGAACCTGCTGGCGCGCTTCCGCGACGTCTATCCCCTGGCCAGGGCCCGCCTGGGCGAAGACCATGTCTGCGACCTGAAGGGATTCGGCGCGGTCGCCGAGTCGTCCCTGACGCGCGAATCCGCCATCGTCATGACCGAACGCGGCTTGCCGTCGTCCTTCGTCCCGGGCCGTAACCTGGTCTTCTTCGTCTATGCCGCCGCCGTGGCTGACCGCCGCGGCATCGACCACCTGGTCGGCGGCATGTGTGAAACCGACTTTTCCGGCTATCCCGACTGCCGCGCCGACACGCTGAAGGCCATGGAAACCGTGCTGAACCTCGGCGTGGAGCGGCCCTTCACCATCGACACTCCGCTGATGTACCTGAACAAGGCCCAGACCTGGGCTTTGTCGCAGGACCTGGGCGGCCAGGCCCTGGTCGACCTGATCGTGGAAGAGTCGCACACCTGCTATATGGGCGAACGCGGCGAACGCCACGCCTGGGGCTATGGTTGTGGCGACTGCCCGGCCTGTCAACTTCGTAAGACCGGGTTCGAGCACTTCCTGGAAATGAAGCAGCACGCCGAGCGATAGTTTTTTACCACGGACCACACGGACCGCACGGACTTCGGGGGCCAGGCGAACTGCCGCGCAGCGGCGTACTTGGTGAACGGTTGCGCTATGCGGCGCGGTCAACCGAATTTGATATCCGTGTGGTCCGTATGGTCCGTGGTAAAATTCCCTGCTAACGCGACCATGGATTTCGAACGGAAACGGCGCTAAATCCCCACCATGTACAGTTTCAAGGAAATCTTCCTCACCCTCCAGGGCGAAGGCGGCCAGGCCGGCCGGGTCAATGTCTTCGCCCGTTTCGCCGGCTGCAACCTGTGGAGCGGCCGTGAGCAGGACCGCGTCACCGCCGCCTGCGACTTCTGCGACACGGACTTTGTCGGCACCGACGGCGAGAACGGCGGCAAGTTCGCTACGCCCGCCGATATCGTCGCGGCGCTCGACGCCGTCTGGGGCGAGGGCAGGGCGGCGGACAAGGCGGTGGTCTTCACCGGCGGCGAACCCCTGCTGCAACTCGACAGCGACCTCATCACGGCGGTCAAGGCCGCCGGCTATTTCATCGCTGTCGAGACCAACGGCACCTTGAAGGCGCCCGCCGGTATCGACTGGATCTGCGTCTCGCCGAAAGGTGAAAATCGCTTGCATCAGAAAAGTGGGCAGGAATTAAAGCTTGTCTGGCCTCAGGAAAATGTCGATCCATCCGATTTCCTGGAAATGCAATTCGAACGATTTTATCTTCAGCCCAAGGACAATCCGCGGCAGGCGGCCAACACCCAGGCGGTGATCGACTACTGCCTGATGCATCCGCAATGGCGGATGAGCGTGCAGACCCATAAGCTGGTCGGTCTCAAATAGTTCAGGGCTGGGTCTTTGCCATTTCGGCGGCGCTGATGGCGCAGCCCTTCAGCGTCTTGCCGTCCAGCGTGGCGACCGCCGTCAGAGGATAAACCCGATCGCTCATCCCATCGGAACAGGTGCCCGCCGTCAGGGTGACGTTCAGCCCTGCGCTCGTCAGTTCGGCCTTGTTGCCGTCGACGATCTTGGTGGTACCGATGACGTAGGGCTTGCCGGGCTCTTCGGGCGACGAATAGCTCATCGTCGCACCCTCGATCTTGACGCTCCAGAACGGCTCGGTGCCGACCAGATTGACCGGCTCATTAAGATTGACCCCGCCGACGATCGGCTTGGGCGCTTCGGGAACGGCTGGCCCACCGGGCGCTGATGGCGGTTCGGGCGCAGCGGCGGGTTCGCCGCCGGAGATTTCCGGTTCGCAGGCGCTAAGGCCCAGGGCAAGAACGGCAACTAGGAGAACGCGCACTGTGGGCCTCCACAAAAGCGAAACGCGGAGCTTGAAATCTAGGCTCCGCGTTCGTATCCGTCCAGACACCAACCACAATTTCGGGTAGGTGGTGACAGTTGGCCACACCCTATGCCGCGTCGAGCAATACGACCTCGGCATCTTCCAAAGCGGTGATCTTCAGCTCCGCCTCGTCCTTGATGGCGGCGCCATCGCGGGTATCGAGTTCGACACCATTGACCTCGACCTTCCCCTTCGACACCACCAGGTACAGGTAGCGCTGCCCGCCGGTTTCGACCGGGCGATAGGTTTCCGCCTGGTCTTTCAGCAGGGTGGCGCCCAGCAACCGCGCCGGAGTGCGGATCGGCAGGGCGTCGCCGTCATTCTCGAACCCGGACGCCAGGGCTACGAAACGGCCGGCCCGGTCATCCTTGGGGAAGGGGCGGGCGCCCCATTGCGGCGCGTCGCCCCGGGCGCTGGGGGTCACCCAGATCTGGAAGATCTTGGTGGTCTCGCTTTCCAGGTTGTACTCGGCATGCCGGATACCGGTCCCGGCCGACATCACCTGGACGTCGCCGGCCTCGGTACGGCCCTTGTTACCCAGACTGTCCTGATGGGTAATGGCGCCTTCGCGGACATAGGTGATGATCTCCATATTGTCGTGCGGGTGCGGCGGGAAACCGCTATTGGCTGCGATTTCGTCATCGTTCCACACGCGGATGGAGCCCCAGCCCATCTTGGCCGGGTCATGATAGCTGGCGAAGGAAAAATGGTGTTTGGCGTTCAGCCAGCCATGGTTGGCGCCGCCCAGTTTATCGAAAGGTCGCTTGTCGATCATTGTCACATCTCCCCGTGGCATCGCAGGATGCCACTCAGTTGACGCCTATATAAGTGTAACCTTAACAATTACAATATGCGCCAGAACCGGATTTACCAGAAGATGTATGGCACCACATTGTCAACAGTATCGGTAAGGATCAGCACCGTGTTGCCGCCGCCGAAGTCGATCAGGACGTCGGCGCCGCTTTGGCTCACCAGGGCCGGGTTGGAGGCGCCGCCGGTATAGGCGTAAACGTCGATCCGGTCGCCTGCACTGCCCTGAAAGTCGAGAATCTGGTCGTTACTACTGCCGGTGCTGAACTGGAAGGTGTCCGCGCCGGTGCCGCCGGTAAGCGTGTCGTTCCCCCAGCCACCGTTCAGGGTATCAATGCTTTGCCGGCCGTCCAGGACGTTGGCGCCGTCATTGCCGATCAGGACATTGCCGCGGTCATTCCCGTTGCCGTTCACATCCGCAGCCCCCGTCAGGGTAAGGTTCTCCACCCAGGCGCCCAGGCTATAGCTAAGACCGGTCACGACTTGGTCGACGCCGCCGCCCTCGGCCTCGATGACCACATCGCCGGCCGAGTCGACATAGTAGGTGTCGTGGCCCAGCCGCCCGGTCATGGTGTCATCGCCGAAGCCACCGTCCAGAAAGTTATGGCTGTTGTTGCCGGACATTTCGTTATTGAGGTCGTTGCCGGTCGCGCCGACGGGCCGGGCGTGTCCGATGTCGATCGTCTCTATCGCCGGCAGGTCGGCCAGAGAATAGGTCACATAGGTGATGAGGGTGTCATTTCCCTGGCCCGGATTTTCGATCACGACGTCGCCGGTCTGCTCGACATAGTAGGTATCGTTGCCGAGGCCGCCGATCAGGGTGTCGTTGCCGTCCGCGCCGGACAATGCATTGTCACCCTTGTTGCCGGTCAGGACATTGTTCAATGCGTTACCGGCGGCATGAATGCTGCCGGCGTTGGCCAGCAAGGTGATATTCTCCACCCACTGCACCCCCAGTCCTTCCATGAAGTAGTTGTAGCTGGTGAAGACCGTGTCCGTGCCTCCCGAAGCGGCTTCGACAACCACGTCACCGGTCGTGGTGAGGTAGTAGCTATCGTTTCCCGATCCGCCGGTCAGGGTATCGTTGCCGGTGCCGCCGTTGAGGACGTCATTGCCGGCGCCGCCGTCCAGCGCGTTGTTGCCGCTGTTGCCGGTCAGGACGTTGTTCAATCCATTGCCGGTGGCGTTGAGATGGGCGCTGCCCGTCAGGATCAGGGTTTCGACCGCCCGCCCGAACAAGGAATAGCTGACGGTGGAATAGATGGTGTCTGCGCCTTCCAGGTGGTTCTCGGCGACATTGTCGCCGGTATTATCGACGTAATAGGTGTCGTCGCCCAGCCCGCCGGCCAGGATATCCTTGCCCGTCGCGCCGTCCAGAACATTGTTGCCGGCATTGCCCGTCATCAGGTTGTTCAGCCCGTTGCCGGTGGCGTTGATAGACGCATCGCCGGTAAGGGTCAGATACTCGACCGCCCGTCCGAACAGCGAATAGGTGACGCTGGAGCGGATGGTGTCGACGCCTTCGCCATAGTTTTCAGAGACATTGTCGCCGATGGCGTCGACAATGTAGGTGTCGTCACCCAGACCGCCCGCCATGATGTCGTTACCGATGCCGCCATCCAGCACATTGTTGCCGGTATTGCCGATCAGCAGGTTGTTCAGGCCGTTGCCGATGGCGTCGATATGCGCCGCCCCCGTAAGGGTCAGATACTCGATCTGGCGTCCCGCCAGGGAAAAGCTGACCGAGGCGCGCACCAGGTCGACACCCTGATTGGCGCCTTCCAGAACGACATCGCCGGCATCATCCACGACAAAGGTGTCGTTGCCCAGGCCGCCTCCCAGGGTGTCGATGCCGGTGCCGCCGTCGAGCCAGTCATGGCCGTCTCCACCGAACACCGTATCCTGGCCGCCGCCGCCGTCGAGCACGTCATCGCCGCCCAGCCCGTTGATTCCGTCATTACCGCTGCCGCCGGAGTAGGTGTCATTGTTCGGCGTCCCAATAAAATAAGCCATCGTCGTATCCTTATCGTGTGAATGCCGGACGCTTTACCAAAGGATGTACGGCAGGACGTTTTCGACCGTGTCGCTGAGCACAAGGACGGTGTTGCCGTTGCCCAGGTCGATCAGGACATCGGCCCCCGACTGGGTGACGATACCCGGCGTGACCGTGCCGTGGGTGTGCAGCGCGATATCGATCCGGTCGCCCTCTTCGCCGTCCATGTCGGCGATGGTATCCTGACCGACCTTCCTCCCGAAGTGGAAGTTGTCATTGCCGGCGCCGCCGGTCAGGACATTGTTGCCGGCATTGCCGATCAGGAGGTTCCTGAGGTTGTTGCCCGTTCCGTCGATGTTGCCGGTGCCGATCAGGGTCAGGGTCTCAATAAACTCGGGCAGGACATAGGATATCGACGCCGACAACAAATCCACACTGTTCTCCGACACTTCGATCACCACGTCTCCCGCCGAGTCGACCGAATAGGCGTCGCCGCCCGTGCCGCCCACCATGGTGTCGTCGCCGCCGCTGCCGCTCAATACGTCGGACCCCGTGCCGCCGGCCAGGCTGTCGTTTCCGGTTCCGCCGATGAGCGTGTCATCGCCGGCGCCGCCGATCAGCGTGTCGTTGCCGCTATCGCCGTCCAGCCGGTTGTCCGGCTTGGTGACCTTGCTGTTGGTGGCGTCGATCAGGTTGGCGCGGGTATTGCCGGTGATGTCGCCGGCGCCCCCCAGCATGATGGCCTGTTCCACCCATTCGGGCATGAGATAGACCGGCGCACTGACGTTCAGCAGGAGGACGTCGTTGCCGCCGTTATTGGCTTCGAAAACCACGTCTTCAACACTATTGACATAGAAGGTATCGTCACCCAGGCCGCCGGTCATGGTGTCCTTGCCGCCGCCGCCATCGATGACATTGTTGCCCGCATTGCCGGTCAGGACATTGTGCAGCGAGTTCCCCGTCGCATTGAGATGGCCGGCGCCTGACAGAACCAGATTTTCGACCGCCCGCCCGACCAGGGAATAGCTGACGCTGGCACGGACGGTATCGGTCCCTTCATAGTGGGCCTCGACGACATTGTCGCCGGCGTTATCGACATAGTAGGTGTCGTCGCCCGTTCCCCCGCGCAGCACGTCGGCGCCGGTCCCGCCATCCAGGACATTTTTGCCGCTGTTGCCGGTCAGGGTGTTCGCCAGCGAATTACCGGTGGCGCTGAGGTTGGCGGCGCCCGTCAGGATGAGGTTCTCCACCGCCCGGCCGAACAGCGAATAGCTGACGGAGGCATAGATGGTGTCTGTCCCCTGCAGGTGCGCTTCGACGACATTGTCGCCGGCATGGTCGACATAGTAGGTGTCGTCGCCCATACCGCCCTGCAGGATGTCGGCCCCGGCGCCGCCGTCCAGAACATTATTGCCTTCATTGCCGATCAGCAGGTTGTTGAACCCGTTGCCGGTGGCGTTGATATGCGCCAGCCCCGTGAGGGTGAGGTATTCGATCTGCCGCCCGGCCAGGGAAAAGCTGACCGAGGCGCGTACCAGGTCTATCCCCTGGTTGCCGCCTTCCAGGACGGTGTCGCCGGTACTGTCGACGATGAAGGTGTCGTTGCCCAGACCGCCGCCCATGATGTCGTCGCCGCTGCCGCCGTCGATCCAGTCGTGACCGTCGCCGCCGAAGATCGTGTCCTGGCCATCGCCGCCGGACAGGGTGTCGTTGCCCCCCAGTCCGTTGATCCCGTCCTTGTCGCTGCCACCGGCATAGACATCATTATCGGGGGTTCCCGGAAAATAGGTCATAATTCTCTCCTACCTGTAGCGCTGACAGCTTGAATTCGGCAAACCCCTACCAGACCATGCAGAGGAGAACGTCCCCAACGCCGGAGCCGACAACAGTAATGGTGTTGCCGCTGCCCAGGTCGATGAAGGTATTGTAGCCGACCTGGGTCAGCATGCTTTCGTTGGCAACGCCGTGGGTGTAGGCGCTGATGTCGATCTTGTCATGGAAGGTGTACGGGTCGATATTGTCCATCATGTCCTGGCCGCTGTTCAGGCCGAAATGATAGTAGTCGGAATCCTGATCACCATGGAGGGTGTCGTTGCCTTCCCCGCCGTCCAGCCAGTCATTTTCCCCGAAACCTTCGATCAGGTTGTTGCCCGAGTTGCCGATCAGGCGGTCGCCACCTTCCTCGCTGCCATAGGCATTGATATCGGCCGTTCCCAGCAAACGGAGGTAGTTAATCCCGTCTTCGTTGAGCTGGTAGCTGATGGACGACCACACCTGGCCAGAGTAGTCGCTGTCTTCGACGACGTCGTTCAGGCTGTCGACAATATAGACATCGTCTCCCGAGCCACCGCGCATGGTGTCGGCTCCGGCGCCGCCGTCCAGAGTATCGTTTCCGGCGTCGCCTTCGATCAGATCGGTACCGGCGCGGCCCTCAAGCAGATTGGCGCCGATATTGCCCTGGATGCCATTGCTCAAGTCATTGCCGAAGGCGTCATTATCCGCCGTCCCCGCCAGGACAATACGTTCAACGGCGCTGCTGCCGGCGTCGAAATCGACGTGGCTGTAGACAATATCGTCGCCTTCACCCGCAGACTCGACAACCGTATCGCCCACGTTCTGGACCAGGTAGGTATCATTACCCTGTCCGCCGGCTAAAACATTGGTCCCGTCGTTTCCGTTCAACGCATTGGACAGACTGTTACCCGTCCCGTTTATGTCGGCCGTGCCGGTCAGGGTCAGCTTCTCGACGAATGCGCTCAGCGTATAGGAAACCGACGCCCAGACTTCATCCGTTCCGTCGCCGGCGCTGGACTCGATGACAACATCGCCGGTGCTGTCGACGACATAGGTGTCATTGCCCTGGTAACCTTCCATCGTATCGTCGCCCGCCGCGCCGTCGAGCCGATTGTCGAAAAAGCTACCGGTCAGGGCGTTATTACGGGAATTTCCGGTTCCGAACGTCGCATTTCCCGTCAGAACCAGGGCCTCGATCGCACCCTGGGTCAGGGTATAGTTGCCGCCTGTCCTGACCGTGTCCCATCCTTCGCCTTCGGCTTCCGTAATAATATCGCCGGAGTCGTCGACGATATAGGTGTCGTCCCCCAGGCCTCCGATCATCGTGTCGGCGCCAAAGCTCCCATCCAGCAGATTATTGCCGCTATTGCCGGTGATCGTGTTGGCATTGCTGAAGCCCTTGCCGCTGGAATCCAGCGCACCGGAAAGGACCAGGTTTTCGACGGCGGATTTCAGCTCGTAATTGCCGCTGCTTATGACCGTGTCGGTACCTTCGCCGGCCAGTTCCTGGACGTTATCGCTGCTGCTGTCGACATAATAGGTGTCGTTGCCAAGGCCGCCGATCAGGGTATCCGTTCCACCGCCGCCATCCAGGACGTTGTTGCCGCTATTGCCACGCAGGGTATTCAATCCGGTATGCCCTGTTGCATTGATATTGGCGCTGCCGGTCAGGGTCAGGGTCTTGATCGCCCGCCCGGCCAGCGAAAAGCTGATCGAGGCAAAGGCGGAATTGTTCGCCGCGGACGGTGTGGTCACGATAACGTCGCCGGCAGAGTCGACATAGAAGGTGGTATAGTCACCACCGCTGACCATGGTGTCGTCGCCTTCACCTCCATCCAGAAGGCCGCCACTGGCGCCGCCGTCCAGGCTGTCATTGCCGAGTCCACCGTACAGATCGTCGAAACCGGCGCCCCCCGACAGAGTGTCATTGCCCGCCAGCCCATATAACGTATCGCCACCGTTATTACCGGTAAGGCGATTGTCGCGGCCGTTGCCGGTAACCGACGCGTCATAGCCGGTATATTTGATCTCGACAGATTCGACTTCGCCCTCGGCCAGGACATAGGGAACGGTCAGGCGCGTCAGGAACCACAGGGTGTCATGGCCGCCGCCGGCGGCCTCGACGACCACGTCGTCACCGCGGATCTGATAGGTATCGTCGCCCGTACCGCCGATCATGGTGTCATTGCCGAAGCCGCCGTCGAGATTGTTGTTGCCGGCGTTGCCCGTGAGGGTGTTGTCCAGACTGTTCCCGGTTGCGTCGATATTGGCCAAGCCGGTCAGGGTCAGGCTTTCTGTTCCGGTATTGGTCAGGTTGAAGGTTGCGCTGGCCAGGATGAGGTCTGTGCCCGTGCTGTCCGACACGCGGTCATTCGTGGAATCGACATAATAGGTGTCATTGCCGTCACCTCCATAGAGCGTGTCGTTCCCTGTTCCGCCGTCCAGCACATTGTTACCGCTGTTGCCGGTCAGGGTGTTGGCCAGGCCGCTGCCGGTGGCGTTCAGGTTGCCCGTCCCGCCCAGGGTCAGGTTCTCGACGAAGCCACCGGCAAGCGCATAGCTGATCGCGGAGATGATCAGGTCGGTGCCGCCGCCCGAGGCTTCGGTCACCACATCACTGGCGATATCGACATAGTAGGTGTCGTTACCCGCACCGCCGGTCTGTGTGTCGGCGCCGGCGCCGCCATCCAGGATGTTGTTGCCGGAATTTCCGGTCAGGGCGTTGTTCAGCGAGTTACCGGTGGCATTGATGTGGGCGCTGCCGGTCAGGATCAGGGCTTCGACGGCACGCCCGAACAGGGAGTAGGTGATCGTCGAATAGACCGTATCATTGCCCTGGAGATGCTGTTCAGCGACATTGTCCTGGATGTGATCGACATAATAGGTATCGTCGCCCAGCCCGCCGGTCATGACATCGGCGCCGGTGCCGCCGTCCAGCACATTGTTGCCGTCATTGCCGGTCAGGGTATTGTTCAACCCGTTGCCGGTGGCGTTGATGTTGCCCGATCCGGTCAGGATCAGGATTTCGACCGCCCGTCCGAACAGCGAATAACTCACGCCGGCACGGATGGTGTCGGTGCCCTGGAGGTGGCTTTCGGCGACATTATCCCCGGTGGAATCGACGATATAGGTGTCGTCTCCGGCGCCGCCGGCCATGATGTCGCTGCCGATACCACCATCCAGCAGGTTGTTGCCGCTGTTGCCGGTCAGCAGATTGTTGGCGCCATTGCCGGTGCCGTTGATATTGGCGCTGCCGGTCAGGTTCAGGACTTCCGCCCCGACGCCCGAAAGGGTGCGGGTGACGGACGAGAAAATGGTGTCGATGCCGCCGTTGTTGCCTTCCTGGACGACATCGCCGGTGTTGTCGACGATATAGGTGTCATCGCCGGCGCCGCCGGACAGCGTATCCGCGCCGGTGCCCCCGTCCAGCCGGTTGGCGCCGGTGGTCCCGATCAGGATGTCGGTGAAGGACGAGCCGATCGCATTCTCGATTGCGCTGAGGACGTCCGTACCGCCGCCACTGGTCGCCTGGGCCGTAGTCGTCGCAAGGTTGACCGACACCGCGCCGCCGGCATTGGCGTAGCTGACTGTATCTATGCCGTTGCCGCCATTGAGCGTGTCGTTGCCACCACCACCCAGCAGCAGATCGTCGCCATCCTCGCCGTCCAGCCGGTCATGGCCGGAACCACCGCTCAGGCTGTCATTGCCGCTACCGCCCCGTAGCCGGTCGGCCGCCGCGGCGCCTATGAGCGTGTCGTTACCGGACCCGCTGCGGATCTCGACCAGGTCCACGCCGGAGACCCGCGTGCCGTCGGCCAGGAGCGCGCCTTCCGCAGTGGCCATCTGGGCCACGTCCACGGCCAGCGCACCGGCATAGGCGGTACGATCCAGCACCAGGCTGTCGATCCCGGCGCCGCCGTCGATACTGTCGCCGCCGCCGCGGCTGATCAGGACGTCATCACCGGTCCCACCGACCAGGGTATCGGCCTCGGTATTGCCGATCTCGCCGTCGGTGAGGATATCCGCAGCCGCGCCGCCCGACAGCCAGTCGTTCTCGGTCCCGCCATTGAGCACGTCGGCCCCGCTACCGCCCGTGAGACTGTCGAAACCGTCGCCGCCGTTCATCACGCTGCCGCCGGCGCTGTCGCTCAAGGCGTCGTCGCCGAAGCCGCCGTCCAGCGTGTCGAGCCCGTCACCGCCGGTGAGGGTGTCATTGCCCCATTCGCCGGCCAGGCTGTCATTGCCGTCATCGCCGGTGATGACATCGTTTCCGACCCCGCCGGTCAGGGTGTCGTTGCCGCCGTTACCGTTCGCGGTATCGTTGTCGCTGCCGCCGGCAAAGCTGTCGTTGCCCGGTGTCCCATTGTAAAGCATGACTTTATCTCCGTGATGATGGCTGGCTGAACCTTACCAGACGATATAGGGAAGGACCTCACTGACCGTGGTGTACTGCACCGTGACGATATTGCCGTCCCCCAGGTCGATGATGGTGTGCGACCCGACCTGCGACACCATGCCGACATTGGCGACGCCGCCCGTATAGGCGCTGACATCGATCCGGTCGCCTTCGCTGCCGTCCAGGTCGGCGATCTCGTCCTGGTCGCTGTCGAGACCGAACACGAACAGGTCGGCGCCGTCACCGCCGTACAGATTGTCATTACCGGCGCCGCCATCCAGCCGTTCGTCGCCGTCTCCCGCCCACAGGTGGTTGTCGCCGGAATTACCGTAGAGGGACGCGTTGCCGGAACCGCCGGAATAAATACCCAAATCCTCACTTCCCGTTAGGATCACGATTTCAAATCCAAAGATATGGCCGTCCTGGTCCTCGCCGACATCCAGGTCAACGGAGACCGATGTCAAAAGCCTGTCAACTCCGCCGCCGCCGTGGGCCTCATCATAGCCGCCGATGATGATGGTATCGTCGCCGTCGCCGCCGTTCAGAATATCGTATCCATCTCCCCCATCCAGCAGGTTGTTCCCGGAATTGCCGCTCAGCTGATTATCCCCACTGTTGCCGGTGCCTGTCAGATTATCCGTCCCCTGCAGGTAAAGCTTTTCTACCCCTTCGCTCAGAATGAAGGACACGTCCGAATACACCAGATCGTTCCCGCTCACCGTATCGACGACGGTGTCGCCGACGTTTTGAACATAGTAGGTGTCGTGGCCGGCGCCGCCGTTCAACACATTGATCCCGGCATTGCCTCTCAGCACGTTGGACAGCGCGTTGCCGGTTCCGTCGATATTGTCGCTGCCGGTCAGGGTCAGATTTTCGATCAGGTTGCCCAGGGTATGGGAGCCCGAGGCCAGAACCAGGTCCTTGCCGCCCGACGAGCTGCTCTCCAGGGTGACCTCTCCGGTGCTGTCGACGATATAGGTGTCGTTGCCGCTGCCGCCCGACATGGTATCGGCGCCGGCGCCCCCGTCCAGAATATTGGCATAGGCGTTTCCGGTCAGCATATTGTTCAGCGCATTGCCCGTGGCATTGAGCGCCGCCGCCACATTCTGCAAGGTCAGGTTTTCGATCGCGGTACCGGTCAGGACGTAGCTGCTGTCCGCCGAAACCTGGTCCGTACCGCCATTCTCAGCCTCGATGATCACATCCGCCCCGGACACGACATAGTAGTCATCGCCGTCACCACCGATCAGCGTATCGTTTCCGCCTACACCATCGAGATAGTTGTTACCTGACGTGCCGGTCAGCACGTTGTCGCGACTATTACCCTTGGCGCTGTAGGCGCTGCCCGTCAAAGTGATATTCTCGAACTGATGATGGAAATAGGTCATCTCGAAAGTGATCGAACTCACGATCGTGTCGATGCCTTCATCGGCGTCCTCGTAAAGCAGATCTCCCGCGTTATCGACGAGGTAGGTATCGTTGCCCTTGCCACCGCGCAGGCTGTCGGCGGCCGCGCCGCCATCCAGCAGGTTGTCGCCATCGTTGCCGACCATCCTGTTGGCGGCTTCATTGCCGGTGAGGTTGAAGTTGCCCGCCGTTACGTTCAGTTGCAGGCCTTCGACATAGGTTCCGGCCAGACTGTAGCTTGAATTAACGAGAATCGTATCCTCGCCCTGGCTGGCCAGTTCGATCACCACGTCACCGGCCGCGTCGATATAATAGGTGTCGTTGCCAAGGCCTCCGGTCATGGAATCGTCACCGGCGCCGCCGTTCACCCTGTCGCCGCCATCCCCGCCGACAAGCGTGTCATTGCCGTCGCCGCCGTAAAGCGAGTCGTCGCCACCAAAGCCGAGCAGTTCGTCGTTCCCCGCCAGGCCATCGAGCCGGTTATTGCCATTGTTCGCGTTAAGACGGTTATCGAAACCGTTACCGACGACCGCAATGTGGCCGTTACCCGTTATCGTAACCGCCTCGATCTCGCTGTCAGCCGCCAGCGCGAAACCAATTCGGTCATAGCTTTGCAGCACGACGGAGTCGTAGCCGCCGCCCGCGGCTTCGATGACGACATCCAGGCTGTTGACATAATAGGTATCGTCACCCAGTCCGCCGGCCATGGTGTCGACGCCGCCGCCGCCATCCAGCAGGTTATAACCGCTGTTGCCGTTCACGGCATTGGCAGCGATATTACCCGTTGCATTAAAATTGCCGGAACCGGTCAAGGTCAGGGTTTCCGCCCGCGCCGTGTCTGCCAGCACGTAGCTTGTGCCGGCAAAGACCAGGTCGGTGCCGCCGCCGATGGCTTCAACAATCGTATCCAAGGTCGAGTCGACATAATAGGTGTCGTTGCCGTTGCCGCCGCTCAGGGTGTCATTGCCGCCCAGCCCGTTCAGGGTATTGGCGGCATCCGTCCCGGTCAGGGCGTTGTCCAGCCCGTTGCCGGTGGCGGTGAGGGCGCTGCCCGTCAGGATCAGGTCTTCAAAATTGGCGCCCAGCGTGTAGGACAGGCCGGTGGTCACCCGGTCGCGGCCCTGGCCAACCTGTTCCAGGACGGTGTCGTTCACATTATCGACGACGTAGCTGTCGTCACCGGCCCCGCCGGCCAGGGAGTCGGCGCCGACATTGCCGTTCAGCGCGTCGTGGCCGTCACCACCGCTCAGGGTGTCGTTGCCTTCTCCGCCGTCCAGGGCATTGTTGCCGCTGTTGCCGGTCAGGGTATTGGCCAAAGAGTTGCCGGTGGCGGCGATGTGCGCAGCGCCGGTCAGGATCAGGGCCTCGACCGCCCGTCCGAACAACGAATAGGTGACGGTCGAATAAACCGTATCGGTCCCCTGAAGGTGCTGCTCCGCGACATTGTCCTGGATATGGTCGACGTAGTAGGTGTCATCACCCAGGCCGCCGATCAGCTTGTCGGCCCCGGCGCCGCCGTCCAGCACATTGTTGCCGTCGGTGCCGGTAAGCGTGTTGTTCAGGCCGTTCCCGGTCGCGCTGACCGCCGCCCCCGTCAGGGTCAGGATTTCGACGGCCCGGCCGAACAGCGAATAGCTGACGCTGGAAAAGACGGTGTCGGTGCCCTGCAGATGCTGTTCGGCGACATTGTCCTGGATATGGTCGACATAATAGGTATCGTCTCCCAGCCCGCCGGCCATGATATCGCTGCCGCCCTTGCCATCCAGGATATTGTTGCCGGCCGTGCCGGTCAGCGCGTTGTTCAACCCGTTGCCGGTGCCGTTGATGTCACCGCCGCTGAGGACGAGATTTTCGACATTGCCGGCCAGGGTCCAGCTCAGCCCGGCATAGACGATATCCACCCCGTTGCCGGCGCCTTCCTGGACCATGTCTCCGGCATGGTCCACGACATAGGTGTCATCGCCCGCGCCGCCCAGGAGCGTATCCGCGCCGGCGCCGCCATCCAGACGATTGGCCGCGGCATTGCCCGCCAGGATATCGGTGAAGGCGGATCCGGTCGCGTTCTCAATGCCGCTGAGCATGTCCGTGCCGCCGCCGCCGGTATTCTGGGCCGTGGCGACGGCCAGGCTGACCGTCACCGACCCGCCCGCATTGGCGTAGCTGACCGTATCCGTACCATTGCCGCCGCTTAAGGTGTCGTTGCCGCCGCCGCCCAGCAGCAGGTCGTTGCCGTCTTCACCGTCCAGGCGGTCATGGCCCGAATTCCCACCCAGGCTGTCGTTGCCGGCGCCGCCCTGCAGCCGGTCACCGGCCGCCGCGCCCAGGAGCGTGTCGTTACCGGACCCGCTGCGGACCTCTGCCAGTTCGATACCGGTAATGTGCGTGCCGTCACTCAGGGTCAGGCCGGCCGGCGTCGCCATCTGGGCCAGGTCGATCATCAGCGCGCCGGCAAAGGCAGCGCGGTCCAGGATCAGGCTGTCGATACCGTCGCCGCCGTCGATCGAGTCGGCGCCGCCGCGGCTGATCAGCACATCATCGCCGCTCCCGCCCAGCAGGGTGTCGATCTCGGTATTTCCGATCTCGCCGTCGGCGAGGATATCCGCCGCCCCGCCGCCCGACAGCCAGTCGTTCTGGACGCCGCCGTTCAGGACGTCGGCCCCGCTACCGCCGGTCAGGCTGTCGAAGCCGTCGCCGCCGTTCATCACGCTGCCGCCGGCGCTGTCGCTCAAGGCGTCGTCGCCGAAGCCGCCGTCCAGCGTGTCGAGTCCGTCACCGCCGGTGAGGGTGTCATTGCCCCATTCGCCGGCCAGGCTGTCATTGCCGTCGTCACCGGTGATCATATCGTCGCCGACGCCGCCGGCCAGCGTGTCGTGACCGCCATTGCCATTCAGGGTGTCGGCATTGCTGCCGCCGGCGAAGCTGTCGTTTCCGGGTGTACCTGTATAAAGCATGTTACTTCCCTGTTTCCTTGCGATCTGACGGTCTCTGCTACCAGATGATGTAGGTCTGCACGACGTTGAATGTGTCTGTTTGCACGGTAATGGTATTCCCGCCGCCGAGGTTGATGACCACATCATTGCCGCTCTGGCTGACCCATTCGTTGTGAACAACGCCGTTGCTGTAGGCGCTGACATCGATCCGGTCGCCCTCGTAGAAGCCGCGGAAGTCCTCAATCAGGTCCTGGCCGCTGTTAGGGCCGAAGACGAAGCGGTCCTGGCCACCGGCGCCATAGAGCGTGTCGTTGCCACCACCGCCGTCGATACGGTTATTGCCTTCATTGCCGGAAATGATGTTGTCCAGGTGGTTGCCGGTGGCGTCGACATCATCGTCTTCGTCGCCGATCAGGCCGAGATATTCGACCTCGGTGCCGGCGATCGAATAGCTGACTTCGGTCTGGACGAAATCATAGCCTTCACCGGCCAGTTCGACGATCTGGTCGCCGGCATTGCTCACATAATACTCGTCGTCGCCCAGGCCTCCGGTCAGGATGTTTATGCCGCTGTTGTCACGCAGGACGTTGTTGCCGGCATTCCCGGTGGCATTGATATCGGCGGTGCCGGTCAGCGCCAGCCGCTCGATATTGGCCACGCCGACCAGGGAGTAGCTGAAGGTGACGCGGATCTCGTCGGTGCCGCCGCCGCCCTGTTCGACCACCGTATCGCCGGCGTTCTGGATCAGGTAGGTGTCGTTGCCGGTAAAACCGGTCAGGACGTTGATGCCGTCATTGCCGGCGATATAGTTGTCACGGCTGTCGCCAGACCCGTTGATATCGGCGTTGCCGATCAGGACCAGGCGTTCGATGGCGGAGGGCAGGGTGTAGGTGATGTAGGATTCCACCGTATCGAACGGACCGGCTCCGCTCAGTTCGACGATCACATCGCTGAGGCTGTCGATGACATAGGTGTCGTTGCTGGTGCCGCCCGTCAGGGTGTCCGCGCCGGTGCCGCCGTCCAGCCGGTCGAAGTCATCGCCGCCGAACAACGCATCATTGCCGCCACCGCCATACAGGCTGTCATTACCGACCAGGCCGTTGAGCGTGTTGTCCAGGCCGTTGCCGGTCAGGCTGTTGGCGGCACTGCTACCAGTCGCCGTCGTCGCCGTACCCGTCAGGACGACATTTTCGATATTGGTACCCGTGGTATAGTCGAACGGGGTCTCGACCGTGTCGATACCACTGGAAGCGCCATATTCAAAAACCTGGTCGCCGGCAGTGTCGATGACATAGGTGTCATTGCCGTTGCCGCCGGCCAGGGTATCTGCGCCGGTGCCGCCGTCCAGCAGGTTATTGCCGTCATTGCCGCCGATTGTGTTGTTGAGCTCGTTGCCGACGACCCGCACATCGCGGATTCCGCTCATGTACAGCCGCTCGATGTGCGTTCCAACGGCACTGAAATCCACCAGGGTATTGACCTGGTCAATACCCTGGCCCACGGCTTCCACCACGGTGTCGCCGATCGTCTGGACAAAGTATGTATCGTCCCCCAGCCCGCCGGTCAGGACGTTGATCCCGGCATTCCCGGTCAGGACGTTGCCGGCGGCATTGCCCGTCGCGTTGACATTGGCGCTGCCGGTCAGTGTGACGGCTTCAAGATTGGCGCCCAAGGTGTAGGACAGGCCGGTCGTGACCCAGTCATAGCCGCCCTGTTCTTCGATGACGTCGCCGGCATCGTCCACGACATAGGTGTCGTCCCCGGTGCCGCCGCGCATCGTGTCCTGGCCTTCGCGGCCGTCAAGCAGATTGAAGAGGCTGTTGCCGGTCAGCACATTGTTGGCCGCATTGCCCGTGGCGTCGCGGGCGCTGTTCGTCTCCAGCAGCGTCAGGGCTTCCAGGGCGCCGGCCAGGACATAACTCGTCCTGGCCCGGACTTCATCAAAGCCTTCGCCCGCGGCCTCGGTTATCACATCGGCCAGGCTATCCACCACATAGGTGTCGTTCCCCAGTCCGCCGATCAGCGTATCCTGGCCCGCGCCCCCGTCCAGCAGGTTGTTGCCGGAATTGCCGGTCAGGATGTTGAAGAAGATGTTGCCGGTAGCATTGATGTCGGCGTTTCCGGTTAGGGTAAGGTGATCTACCTGGTGTCCGGCGGTATAGCTGACCGAGCTGAAGACGATATCCGTGCCGCCGTTGTTGGAGGTGACATCGCTGACATTGTCGACAATGTAGGTGTCATCGCCACTGCCGCCATACATGGTGTCCGCGCCGACGCCTCCGTCCAGGTAATCATTGCCTTCGTGGGTATTGAGCAGATTGTTCAGGGCATTGCCGGTGACCGTGTCGTTGATATCCCCGACCCGGGTGTGCAGGTTTTCGACCTCCGTACCGGCCAGGCTGTAACTGCCATAGGCAAGAATCGAATCGATACCGCCACCGGCCAGTTCGACGACCACATCACCTGCGGAATCGAGATAGTACCAGTCGTCACCCGCGCCGCCGATCATGGTGTCGTCGCCGCCACCGCCGTCCAGCGTGTCCTTGCCTCCGCGGCCATCCAGCACGTCATTGCCGCCTGCGCCGCTCAGGAAGTTAGTGGAATTGGTGCCGGTCAAGGTGTTGGCCGTGCTGTTGCCGGTAAGGTTGTACGGACCTGCGACGGTTATGGTAACGGATTCGATCTCACCCTCAGCCAGCACGTAGGTGTTGCCGTTGAAGGCCCCGACCAATATCGTATCGTTGCCGCCACCCGCCGTTTCGATGACCACATCGCCGGCATTGTCGATCCGGTAACTGTCGTTGCCCAGGCCACCGGCCATGGTGTCGCTGCCCGCGCCGCCGTCCAGCAGATTGTTGCCGGAATTGCCGGTCAGCGTGTTGTTAAACCCGTTGCCGGTGAGGGAATAGTTGCCGGCTCCGCTCAGAATCAAGGTCTCGATCCCGTTAGCCGCAGCGGAATAGGTGAAGCTGGATACGACCGTGTCGACGCCCTGATTGAGGCCTTCGATGATCACGTCGCCGCTGGAATCGATATGATAGGTGTCGTTACCGAGACCGCCGGACAGCGTATCGCTGCCGGCCCCGCCATCCAGCACATTGTCGCCATCCCAGCCGGATATGTAGTTGTTCAGCACGTTGCCGGTGCCGCTGACCGCACCAGCCGCCAGATATAACTCCTCGAGGTTGGCGCCCAGCGCGTAGGAAAGGCTGCTGGTGACCCGGTCCAGCCCCTGGCCGCCCTGTTCCTGGACGACGTCGCCGGCGGAGTCGACGCTATAGCTGTCATTGCCGGTGCCGCCCGCCAGGGTATCATCCCCCAGGTTGCCGTCCAGCCGGTCATGGCCATTGCCGCCCGACAGCGTGTCGTTTCCGGCATCCCCGGCCAGGGTATCATTGCCGTCCTGCCCGGAGAGGGTGTCGCGGCCGGTACCGCCGTTCAGACTGTCCTGACCGCCGCCGCCGGCCAGGGCGTCATTGCCGTCCCGGCCCAGCAGGCGATTGTCGAAGGCATTGCCGGTCAGGGCATTGTCCTGGGCATTGCCGGTGGCGTTCAGGTTGCGGCTTCCGGTCAGCACCACGGCTTCGATGGCGCTGCCCGCCGCCAGGGTATAGTTGATCGACGTCCGCACCGTATCTATGCCTTCGCCCGCGGCTTCGACGATCACGTCGCCGACGCTGTTGATGACATAGGTGTCGTTGCCCAGGCCACCGGTCAGGGTATCGTTGCCGGCATCGCCATCCAGCAGGTTGTTGCCCGCATTGCCGGTCAGGGCATTGGCCAGCGAATTGCCGGTGGCGTTGATATTCGCCGTGCCGGTCAGGGTCAGGATTTCGACCGCCCGGCCGAAAAGGCTGTAGCTGATGGTGGAATAGACGGTGTCGGTGCCGGCGAAGTGGTTCTCGACGACGATGTCGCCGGCCGTCTGAACATAATAGGTGTCGTTACCCAGGCCTCCGGCCATCAGGTCATTGCCCGTGGCGCCGTCCAGCACATTGTTACCTTCATTGCCGGTCAGAAAGTTGTTCATGCCGTTGCCGGTGGCGTTGATGTCCGCCGATCCGGTCAGGGTGAGGAACTCGACGAAGTTTCCGGTCAGGGAATAGCTGATTGCGGCATAGACCAGGTCGACCCCTTCGCCCGATTTTTCGATGACCCTGTCACCCGCAGCCTCCACCCAGTAGGTGTCGTCACCGGCACCGCCGGCCAGGGTGTCGGCGCCGGCGCCGCCATCGATACGGTTATTGGCCGCATTACCGACAAACAGGTCGGTATAGGCGGAACCGATCAGGTGTTCGATCCCGGTGACCTGGTCGATTCCGGCCGCATTGGTGTTCTGGGCGGTGGTGACGGTCAGGTCCAACTGAACCGCGCCACCGGCGCTGGAATAATCGGCAGTATCTTCGCCGGCGCCGCCGATCAGGGTGTCATTGCCCGCACCACCGGCCAGCCAGTCCTCGCCATCGCCGCCGTCCAGCACATCATTGCCGGCCCGGCCCGACAGTACATCATTGCCCGCGCTGCCGACGAAGAAGTCGGCCTGCGCCGCGCCGGTCAGCGTGTCGTTGCCGGACCCGCCGGTGATTTCGCCCAGTTCGATATTGGCCAGGACCGTGCCGTTATCCAGCGTGATGCCCAGGGCTGTCGCCGCCAGGGCCATGTCCAGCGACACCGCCTGGGATGACGCCGACAGGTTCAGCACCACAGCATCCAGTCCGGCGCCGCCATCGACGCGATCGGCCCCGCCGTAGCTCAGCAGGATGTCGTCGCCGCTCCCGCCCAGAAGGGTGTCCTGATCGGTATTGCCGGCCGCCCCGTCCGTTAGGATATCCGAACCGCCGCCGCCGTCCAGCCGGTCGCCATGATCGCCGCCATTGAGGACATCGGCGCCGGTGCCTCCGGTAAGAGTGTCGAAACCGGTCCCGCCGTTCTGAAGGCTGCCGCCGTCACTGTCGCTCAGGACGTCGTTGCCGAATTCACCGTCCAGGACGTCGTAACCGCCGCCACCGCTTAAGGTATCGCTGCCCCAGCCGCCCAGCAGATGATCGTCGCCATCGTCGCCGGTGACGACATCATCGCCGAACCCGCCCAGCAGGCTGTCCTGGCCGCCATTGCCGTTCAGCGTATCGTTATCGCTGGTGCCCGCAAACGTATCGTTACCCGGTGTCCCCGTGTACAGCATGTGACTATTTCCTCGTTGGCGCCGTGCGGCGCGGTACTATGATGAGATTTACGCCCGTGGCAAAAAACTACCACACCATGCAGAGCAGGGTGTTCTCAACGCTGGTACCGGTGACGGTGATACTGTTGCCGCCACCCAGATCGATGATTGTGTTATCCCCGACCTGCGTCAGCATGCCTTCATTGGCGACTCCGCCGGTATAGGCGCTGATATCTATACGGTCGTGGAAGGTGTGTCCCTCGACGCTATCGATGACGTCCTCGCCGCTGTTGACGGCAAAAAGGTACCAATCGGAGTCCTGGCCGCCATAGAGGGTGTCATGGCCGTCACCGCCAACCAGCCAGTCGTCGCCGGCACCACCCACCAGGCTGTCATTGCCGCCACCGCCGATCAGGGTGTCCAGCCCCTGGCCGCCACGCAATTGATTAGCGTAGCTGTTCCCGGTCAGGACATTGTTATTGGTGTTGCCGGTGGCGTCCAGGGCGGCAGCGCGGTCCAGCAGGCTCAGGTTTTCGATGGTCGCATCCGTCAGGACGTAGCTCATCTCGGCGCGTATTTCATCCGTACCGCCGTTGTCCATCTCGACGACAACGTCGTGGCCGGAAATGACGTAGGTATCATTGCCCTCGCCACCGATCAGACTGTCGTTGCCTCCGACGCCCGTCAGCAGGTTGTTGCCGGATGTACCGGTCAGCACATTGTAGAGGTCGTTGCCGGTGGCCTTAACGGCGCTCCCCGTCAGGGTGAGGTTATCAAGAGGGTTATCATAACCATAGCCCAGGTCGAAATCGACCGAGCTTATGACCAGGTCGATACCGCTGGACTCGGTTTCATCACAATCCTCGTTGGCATGGTCGACAATATAGGTGTCGTTGCCGTCCAGACCGCGCATATGGTCGGCGCCGGCGCCGCCATCCAGCAGATTGTGGCCGTAATTGCCGGTCAGAATATTGCTCACCTCATTGCCGGTCAGGTTATAATCACCATAGGAAGTCGAAGCGCCGACATTCTCTATGTTCGTACCGACCAGGCTGAAGTCGAAATTGACATAAATCGTATCCCAGCCTTCGCCGGCCAGTTCGACGGCCACATCGCCTGCCGAGTCGAGATGATAGTGATCATTGCCGTCCCCACCCAGCATTGTGTCGTTGCCGGCATAGCCGATAAGCGTGTCGTCGCCGCCCAACCCGACCAGGCTGTCATTGCCGTCCATACCCCACAGCTTATTTTGCTGCGTGTTGCCGGTCAGCGTATTGTCGAGGCTGTTGCCGCCCAGATTGATCCAGCCGCGTCCGATAATCGTGACCGCTTCGACTTTGCTAGTCTCGGCCAGGCTGTAGACGTTGCTGTCAAGGCTTTGCAGGATGATGCTGTCGTAACCGCCGCCGACACCTTCGATCACGACGTCGCCGACGCTGTTGACCACATAGGTGTCGTCACCCAGGCCACCGGTCATGGTGTCCTTGCCGCCGCCGCCGTCTATCCGGTTGTTGCCGTCATTGCCGTTCAGGCTGTTGGCCTGACCATTGCCGGTCGCGTCGATATGGCCGGTTCCCCCCAGCGTCAGCGCCTCCACCCGGGCGATATCCGTCAGGGCGTAACTGGCGCTGGCCACGACCAGGTCACTGCCGCCGCCGGTGATTTCGACGACGACGTCGCCCATCGTGTTGACAAAATAGGTGTCATTACCGGACCCGCCGGCCAGGGTGTCGGCGCCTCCGCCCCCGTCCAGCAGGTTATTGCCGGTGTTGCCGGTCAGGGTATTGCTGAGTGAGTTGCCGGTGGCCGTGAGCTGCCCGGTGCCGGTCAGGGTCAGACTCTCCACCGCCCGTCCGAACAGGGAATAGCTCACACTGGAGAAGATGATATCATTGCCGGCGTGATGCGCTTCGACGACGTTATCGCCGGTCGAGTCGACATAATAGGTGTCGTCGCCCAAACCGCCGGCCATCAGGTCGTGCCCTATGCCGCCATTGAGGACGTTATTGCCGGCATTGCCGGTCAGCAGGTTGTTCAGACCGTTCCCGGTCGCGTTGATATGGCCACTGCCGGTCAGGGTCAGGTATTCGATATTCGCCCCCAGCGCCCAGCTCAGCGCGGCGAAGACGACATCGACGCCGCCATTGCCGGACTCCTGAACAACATCACCGGCGTTGTCGACAACATAACTGTCGTCACCCAAGCCGCCCACCAGGGTGTCCTTGCCCGCGCCGCCATCCAGCCAGTTGCCGCCGGCGTCTCCCGACAGGATGTCGCTGTAGGATGAACCGATGACGTCTTCGAAGCCCGACAGGACGTCGGTGCCGCCGCCATAGGTGTTCTGGGCGGCGACGATAGCCAGGCTGACGATCACCGAGCCACCGGCGCTGGCATAGCTGACCGTGTCGCGGCCGGCCCCGCCCGACAGCGTGTCATTGCCGCCATCGCCGCGAATCAGGTCGTCGCCGTCATTCCCATCCAGTCGGTCGTGGCCGGAACCGCCGCTCAGCGTATCGTTGTCGCTGGTGCCGGCAAATGTGTCGTCACCCGGCGTGCCCGTGTACAGCATGCCCGTGTACAGCATGATTGTCCCTCCATCCCCATTTTAAACGCAGTATGGAGAGGTAATCCGTTGCTGGCAATTATTGATAGTTAATTCCCGACTTCGTGAACGCCGCCGCCGGTCTGGCCGCGATGGCGCAGGAAGGCATCCAGCAGCACGCAACTCACCATGGCCTCGGCCACCGGCACGGCGCGGATTCCGACGCAGGGATCGTGGCGGCCCTTGGTCATCAGTTCGACTTCCTGGCCTGTGACATCAATGCTCTCGCGCTTGGTCAGGATGGAGGAGGTGGGCTTCAATGCCATGCGCGCCACGACAGGCTGGCCGGTCGAAATGCCGCCCAGGACGCCGCCGGCATGGTTGGATTTGAACACCGGCTTGCCGTCGACCATGCGCATTTCGTCGGCATTGTCTTCGCCGGACAGCATGGCAGCCTCAAAGCCTTCGCCGATCTCGACGCCCTTGACGGCATTGATGGTCATCAGGGCTGCGGCCAGTTCGGAGTCGAGCTTGGCATAGAGCGGCGCCCCCCAGCCGGCGGGGACGCCGTCGGCCACGACTTCGACCACGGCGCCGATGCTGGAGCCAGCCTTGCGGATGCCATCGAGATATTCCTCCCAGGCCGGCACGGAAGCGGCGTCGGGCGAGAAGAACGGATTTTCGGCGGTCTGCGCCCAGTCCCAGTTGTCGCGGTCGACCTTGTGGATACCCAGTTGCACCAGGGCGCCGCGGACTTCGATACCGCCCACCAGGGTCTGCAGGACCTTCAGCGCCACGGCGCCGGCGGCGACCCGGGCGGCGGTTTCACGCGCTGACGACCGTCCGCCACCGCGATAATCGCGCACGCCGTACTTGGCGAAATAGGTGTAGTCGGCGTGGCCGGGCCGAAACTGGCGGGCGATGTCGCCATAGTCCTTGGAGCGCTGGTCGGTGTTTTCGATCAATATTGAAATCGGCGTGCCGGTGGTGACGCCTTCGAAGACGCCGGACAGGATCTTGGCTTCGTCGGCTTCGTGGCGCTGGGTGACGAAGCGCGAGCCCCCGGGCTTGCGCCGGTCCATGGCCCACTGGATGTCGTCTTCGGACAAGGGGATACCTGGCGGGCAGCCGTCGATCACGCAGCCCAGGGCCGGGCCGTGGCTTTCGCCCCAGGTGGTGACACGAAACAGATGACCGAAGGTATTGTGCGACATGGATTTTCTACCTGAAACTCGAGATCGCTTTAGCGGCATTCACTTCTGGCCGCAATTTTTTTAGTTCGTCTAAAGCGGCCATAAGCCCCATATCTGCCGGACTGGTTACGTGAGAAATCATCATGCTTAAGGCGCTCGGTAAAATTCCTTTGTGGCTCAAGACCTTGGTGGCCTTCGCCGCAGGCGTAGCCGTCGCTTTGGCCTGGGGCGAGGCCGCCTTGCCGGTGTTGAAGCCGATCGGTGACACCTTCGTGCGGGCCATCAAGATGTTGGTCGCGCCCCTGGTCTTCTTCACCATCGCGGCGTCGGTGGCGCGTCTGGCGCATGGCGAGGATGCGACCGGTGGGGGCAGGGCGGTTCGGCTCGGCATCTACACCGTCGTCTGGTTTATGGTCACGTCGGTGATCGCCGTGTCGATCGGCCTTGCCATCGGCTGGTATTTCCAGCCGGGCTCCGGTTTGACCGGCTTACCCTTGGCGCAGGTCACGCCCAAGGTCATCCCGCCGGCGGTGGAGGTGATTACCGGCATCGTGCCGTCGAACATCTTCAAGAGCTTTGCTGAAGGCCAGGTTCTGAGTATCGTCTTCTTTGCTGTTCTGATAGGTGCGGCAATCGGCGCTTTGGGTAATAAAACCAAAGAGTTGGGTGTACTGGTTGAACAGGGTTCTCAGGTCATGTTCCGCCTGACTCGCTGGATTATCCAACTGACGCCGATCGGCGTGTTCGGCCTGATCGGGTCCGTGGTGGCCTCCTATGGTCTGGACGCTCTGCGGCCACTGTTGCCTTACATTGGCCTGGTCTATCTCGGCTGTTTCGTTCTCTTGCTGGTCGTGTATCCCCTTCTGCTGAAGGTGCACGGCCTACGGGTGAGCGGGTTCTACAAGAGCATCTTCACGGCCCAGCAGACGGCCTTCTTTACGTGCTCGTCGATCGGGACCCTGCCGGTGTCGCTGGAGGCGGCGATCGACAAGCTGAAACTTCAAAAGGGCTATGCCGGGTTTGCCCTGCCCTTGGGCGCCAATATGAAGATGGATGCCTGCGGGGCGATCTATCCGGCGATCTCGGCGATCTTCATCGCCAACTATTTCGGGATCGTCCTGACACAGCAACACTATGTCATCATTGCCCTGGCCAGCGTGTTGGGATCTTTGGCGACGGCCGGGGTGCCGGGCGTGGCGACGGTGATGCTGACGGTGACCTTGTCGGCGGCCGGTTTGCCGCTGGAAGGGATTGCGCTGCTGGCGGCGATCGACCGGATCCTGGACATGATGCGGACGGCGACGAACGTTACCAGTCAACTGTTGTGCGCAACCCTGGTGAGCCGGGAGAACGGTCTGATTGAGGCGGAATCACCCTTGCTGACTCCGACCAAACCATAGCAACCGCAATGGCTTGACCTTACCTTCTCCCGCCCCGTTCTTCACGGGGAGGGGGGACCGCGAAGCGGTGGGAGGGGCTTTACCCTCCACGGAACAGCTTTTCCGTATCCGGACTTCGAGCGAAAATCTAACTGCCCGTCGTCAACGCCCGTTTCTGTATGCCGCTCTTGTCAAAATTCTCCGGCTGCAACCACGCTTCCAGCCGCTCGCGCACGGCGGGCCATTCCTCGACGATCACAGAATACCACGCCGTATCCCGCCGCCGGCCCTTGGTGACAACGGCATTGCGGAAGACGCCCTCAAAAACAAACCCCAGCCGCTCGGCAGCCCGCTTCGACGGCGCATTCAACTGATCGCATTTCCACTCATAGCGCCGGTAGCCGCCCTCGAAGGCATGCCGCATCATCAGGTACATGGCCTCGGTCGCGGCCGTCGTCCTTTGCAGTAACGGCGAAAACGTCAAGCCGCCAATCTCCACCGACCCGCTGCCCTCATCATAACGCATGAAACTAGCCAGCCCCACCGGGCCATCCGCTGTCACGATGACGAAGGTCTGGAATCCACGATGGTCCATATAGTCCCGCACCATGGCGTCGATCTCACCCGCCGATCCGAAAGGCCCCCAGGTCAGATAGCTGAACAGCCCGCCGTCGCCCTTCGCATAGGCCGCCAGCAAACCCTCCGAAAACTCAACCGCATACGGCACGACCCGGCACGTCCGCCCCGCCAACACCACATCGGGCAATCGTTGACAGCCTGCCCAATCCGGCACCGCCTTGCCGATCGGGTTGCCGAACCCATCCTCGCGAATCCCAAGCGATGGACTGAAGACGTCCGGCGACATTACGAGGCCCACTTCATCCTGAACTCGTTCAAGGCTTCGCGATAGGATGGTACCCGGTTCATCATCGCCTCCAGCCGCACATGCAGGTTCCCGGCGCCATGCTTCCCGCTGGCCGGCAAGCCCAGGCCCGTCAGACACAGGCTCGAACCCCGCGGCGCATCCTTCTCAATCGCCACGTCGCGCGGGCCATGCGGCGTCTCGATCGTCGCCAGCCCGCCTATGGCGAAGATCCGTGCTTCGATATAGGCCGTCATCCACAGGTCGTCGCCCCATACCCGAATGCCGTCGGGCGCATCGATATGGATGCGGAACACCTGCTCGGCGCGCACACCTTCGGTCGGCACCCGCACCAGGTCGCCGTTCCGCAATCCCGCCGGCAAGGCCACCCGCAGGGTCTTCATCTGGGTCAGCGAGGTCAGTTCCTCATGCGCCGCCGATACCTCCAACGCCGGCACATCCTTTAACGCCACGCCACCCGCCACAGCCTGGTTCAGGCTGATATCCAACCTGATCGGTTCGTCGAGGTGCGCGTTAAGATTGGTTAATAATTCCGTGTGTTCATGCGCGTTCTTGCTGTCCGACATCAACAGCTCGCGCGCCAGGATCAGCCGCCGCAACAATGCATCGGTCCCGCCATGAATATCCGGGTGCGCCGCCTTCAACCGTGTCCGAAACGCCGTCCGGACATCATCGTCATTGACCTCGCCTTCAAGCCCCAACGCGACCAGCGCCTCGGCGCGGGTGGTCGGCTCTTCGATGGTTTCGACGACGGGCTTGGGTTGCTTCTTCGCTCGGGCCATGACGCTCTCTTGAGGCTATGGCCGAGTTATGCGGCAAAAAGTCTTAATGTGCCGTTAGCCATGTTTTTTAACTGCGCACACCCGCGGTAGCCGCTATAGGGCAGGGCAGGAGAGCCACCATGTCGTCACCCCTGATCCCTGCCTCGCCATCCGAAGCCGACTACGCCGATGCCCATGCCGCCCACGGCGCCGAGATCGATGCCGCCGAGCCCTATTTCCTGTTCGCGGAGTGGCTAAAGGACGCCCGCGCCAAGGAACCCAACGACGCCAACGCCATGGCCGTAGCCACGGTTGACGAGGACGGCCTGCCGGACGTGCGCATGGTGCTGCTGAAGGACTTCGACGCCGACGGTTTTGTCTTCTACACCAACACCCAAAGCGCCAAGGGGCAACAGTTGACGGCCCACCCCAAGGCGGCCCTGCTGTTCCACTGGAAGTCCCTGCGCCGTCAGGTCCGTATCCGCGGCGAGGTCACCCGCGTTACCGATGCCGAAGCCGACATCTACTTTGCCTCACGCGCCCGCCCCAGCCAGATCGGCGCCTGGGCCTCGGATCAGTCCCGGCCCCTGCCGGACCGCTTCGCACTGGAAAAGCGGGTGGCCGAATACGGCCTGAAGTTCGGCCTGGGCAAGATCGACCGCCCGCCGCACTGGACCGGTTTCCGCGTCACCCCCAGCCAGATCGAATTCTGGCGCGACCGTCCGTTCCGCTTGCACGACCGGGTGCGGTTCGTCCGCACATCCACCGGCTGGACCCGCGAGAAGCTATACCCTTGACGTGTCAGGCTCGACCCTTCTTATCCTCCACCGCTTGCGGGGGAGGTGCTGAGCAAGCGAGCCTTCTTCAGGCGAAGCGCGTCGAAGCGGAGGGGGAGCCGGGAACTCGGATCTACTTTAATTTGGGACGACCTGCCTGCCGAAGTACACTACCACTCCGCCGGATCGCTCTGATAATACGGCCGTATATCTGTCACCGTCATGCCGGCGCGGTGAGCGGCCTCGATGCCCTGGTCGCTGTCCTCGAAGACATGGCACAACCCTGGCGCTACCCTCAGATTCGTCGCCGCCTTCAAAAACAGATCCGGCGCCGGTTTGCCGACGCCCGTATCTTCGATGGTCACGATCGACTCGAAGAAATCCGTCAACCCGATGGCGCCCAGTGACGCCATCACCATCGGCCGCTGCGCCGCCGAGGCCACAGCCAGTTTCAGTCGGCCATGATGCAGCCGGACGAGGTTCTCCGAAAACGGGATCGCCCGGATGGCCGCCGCATGACCCAGGAACATGGCCGGCGTCCGCACCCGCAGATCCTCATCATCCACCGGCATGCCGGTTTCTTCGGTCAGCGCCGCCAGCAATTGTCGCCGCGACAACCCCAAACGCGCCGCATAGAAGGCGGCGGTCATCTCGACCTTGTAGGGAACCAGAGCCTCACGAAAGGTGCGATAATGGGCGGCGAAGGTGTCGGCCAGGGTGCCGTCGCAATCGAAGATCAGCGCCTGCACCTCAGACCGCAGCACGGGGGGCGCGGGAAGGGACATGGCCGGTTCCTTGGCCCGTCCACCCCAAGGGGTCAAGCGCTTCCTGTTGCCAAGCCTCGAAAAACGTCCTACCCGAAGGCCATGTCGCTCAGCCAAGTCCTCTACCACCTGAAAGAAGGCGCCGACCAGGTCATCGAAACCTCGTGCGCCGTCGTCATCCTGAAAGGCGCCAAGGCCTACAAGGTCAAGAAGTCGGTCGACTACGGCTTCCTCGACTTTACCTCCGCCGAAAAGCGCCGCTCGGCCCTGCTGCGTGAACTGCGCTACAATCAACGCATGGCCGCCGACATCTATCTCGGCGTCGAGGAAATTGCCGGCGAAAGCGTCCTGGTCATGCGCCGCTTCGACACGAAGGGCGTTCTGGGCGAACAGAGCGCGCAAGATCCGGCCTGGACGCCCGATCTCGACCTGATGCACAATCTGGGGCGCATGGTTGGTCGCTTCCACGCCGGTTCCGAGATCTGCCGCGATCCCCAGCACGACAACAACATCAAATACGTCATCGATTCCAACAAGCGCAACATCGACGTCTTCCGCAAACAGCTGGGCGGAGACGCGGTCGACGCCTACGACGCCGCTATCCAGGCCGCCTATGCCGCCGTCGAAAGCGACGTCCTGAAACGCTTTACCGACGGCCATATCCGCCACTGCCACGGCGACCTGCACCTGGGCAATATCCTGGTCGAGAACGGCCAGCCGGTGCTGTTCGACTGCATCGAATTCAACGAACGCCTCAGCCAGATCGACGTCCTGTACGACCTGGGCTTCCTGCTGATGGACCTGTGGGTGAGGGGCCATGGCGACGCCGCCTCGCGCGTCCTCAATGTCTATCTCGAACAGGCCGCCCGCCTGGAGGACGATGTCCAAAGCGTCTATGCCGGCCTGAAGCTCCTGCCGCTGTACCTGTCGGTCCGCGCCGGTGTGCGCTGTCACGTCAACGCCAACTATGGCGGGGAGGGGCACTACGCCATGGACAAGGCGCGCATGTACCTTGAGGCGGCCCACCGCTTCCTCGACATGACGCCGGCGACCTTCACGGCCGTCGGCGGCCTGTCCGGTTCGGGCAAGTCGACGCGGTCCCGCCAGATCGCGCCAGCCAGCGGCCGCGCGCCCGGCGCCGTCATCCTGCGCAGCGACGAAATCCGCAAACGCCTGTGGGCCTGCCCGGAATACGAGGCCCTCCCACGCGAAGCCTATACGCCGGATGAGAACCACCGCGTCTACGGCGAGATGTTCGCCCTGGCCGGCACGGTCGCGGCGACGGGCCAGTCGGTGATTCTCGACGCCACCTTCCGTGAGGTCACCTGGCGCGACAAGGCCCAGGCGCTCGCCGCTCAGGCGAATTTGCCGTTTGCCGGCATCTGGCTGGAGGTTTCGGCCTCCGATCGCGCGGCGCGTGTCGCTCTGCGGACCAAAGACGTGTCCGACGCCACGCCGGATATCGCCGAGCGACAGCAAGCCGTTGATCTCGCAACGATTTCATGGCAGATTGAACCCTAGCAAGATCGTCGCGGCGCCCTCATCCGGTCGTCAGTTGGCGGCGTATAAGGGGATACGCTATGGAATGCGTGATGTTGCGGCGGCAGCACGGTCAAAAAAATTTCGCTTTTTGAAGGTAAAGCGGTGACGCGGCCCGTTGACGGGCTAAGGTACGCGATCCGTTCCATCTGATACAACAACAGGGAAAACCCACGCGTGACGGAAGACATGCCGACATTGGACAAGCCCAAGGCCAAGAAAAAGGGTCTTGCCTTCGCCCATTTCGCCTTCATGGTGTCCCTGGTGACGCCGCTGTTTCTGCTGGGCGTGATGATGGCGTCCAACCTGGGCTATATCAGTTATGATCTTGGCTTCAGGGCGCTGACCCTGAACCTGGCGCCGAAAATGGCTCTGGGGGCCATGGCGGTGGCGGGGCTGTCCTTGTTGATTTCGCTGTTCATGGCGCCGGGGCGGCTCGGGCCGTGGGCGCTGGCGGCGGTGGTGATCACCGGCGGCGTGCTGGGAGGGTTCTGGTGGTACCAGAAGGCGCTGAAAGCCAACCCGCCGATCGGCGATGTCGCCACCAACTGGGAGCGCCCTGTCACCTTCTCGACCCGTCTCATCGAACAGCGCGGCCGTGATGCCCGGCCGATCGAAGACCTGCCGCGCGTGCCGCGCAACGAGTCGATGGACTGGGGCGGTAAGACCATCCCGGAAATCAACGCACTGACCTGTCCACGCGCCCGCACCATCACCAAGAAGGAAGGCGTGACCGCCGAAAAAGTCGTCGCTATGCTGAAGGCGAACAACTATGTGGTGACCGGTTCCGCCGACTGGCGTGTCGAAGCGACCTATCAGGACCCGTTCTACGGCTTCAAGTCGGATGTCGTGATTCGTCTGGATCCGAACGGGATCGATATCCGCAGCGTCGGCCGTTACCCTATGCCGGACCTGGGCGCCAATTGCCGTCGGGTGGTCGATCTTATTCACAAGATCGAAGCCCTCTGACCATCCGCGTGGCTTAACTTTTGCTTAACCTTTGCCATACGTGCAGAGGTGAGACATGGCCGGCGACATCGCCCTTTATATATCAAAGCGTTCACAACGTGGCCTGGCGGCGATGATGTGTCTGTTTCTGGCACACCTTGCCGTAGCCAGCTGCACACCTGAACCGGTGGCCCCCATGGCTGCGCGCGTTGCAGTGCGGCACTGAGTCTTTTGGATGGGACGACAGGTGCGTGTATCAGCGTTTTGACACGCTGGAACGGCCCGCTTTGAAGGGGAGGGGATGTGGCGACAATTCCCTTTTTCGCACGCCGGTTATGGCCCTTGCGCGGCGCAGATGTGGCGGCTTTGTGCCCGTTTGGAGCCGATTGGGGCCGTCTCTGAGAGATATCCACAGGAATGATTTCATCAGCTTGATCTCAATACGGGGTGAAATTTTTCTCTCCTGCTCCGTGTGCCTTACGCAACCGCAGGTGTGAGGCCTTTATTGTAATTTTAAGATTTTTTGTCGTATTTCTTCTAAATGGTGTAGGAATGCCCCGTGGAAAAATCGCCCCTTGTGTCCGACAAATCCTTCCCTAAGGGAAGGTTGCGCCTGTGACTTTATTGAAACAGGTTTCAATTGATATAGACAAAAATGTGTCGCGTGATTGACGGATTCACGACAGGGGTCTTTAAGTTTATTAACAGCGTGTAATGCTGGAAACTGCGGTGGGTGCGCCTACACCCTCATGTAACCCGGAGAAACAAGAGTGAAACATAAATCTTTGCGATCTGGCCTGATGGCTACGACGACAATTTGCGGTGCAGTATTGTCGACGATGGCTGGCGTGGCTGTGGTGGCAGGGGTCGCGGCGCTGCCGACGACCGCCTTTGCCCAGGACTATACGTCGGGTGTGTTCACCGGTGATGTTGTTGATGGTAGCGGTAAGCCGGTCGTCGGCGCCACGGTGACGATCGTCTCCAACCAGACCGGCATCTCCCGTTCGACCACGACCTCCAGCACTGGTACCTTCAGCTTCAGCAACCTGCCGATCGGCGACTATGACGTGATGGTCGAAGCTTCGGGCTACTCTTCGGAGTCGGCCAAGCAGATCGTCATCGAAGCTTCGAAGCAAACCAACTATGAATTTGCGCTGGCCTCCAGCACGGCCAGTTCGTCTGACGTCATCGTTCGCGGCGCCCGCCGCAAGCTGGCCTTCTCCACGGCGACCACGGGTGTCGTTCTGGATGTCGAAAAGCTGACCCGTGATGTGCCGGTCGGCCGCAACCTGACCTCGCTGGTGCTGATGGCGCCGGGTACCGTCAAGGGCGACGCCGCGTTTGGTAACCTGGCTTCGGTCGGCGGTTCGTCGGTCGCTGAAAACGCCTATTACCTCAACGGTATGAACATCACCGACTTCAACAACTATCTCGGTTCGTCGTCGGTTCCGTTCGAATTCTTCAAGTCGGTCGAAGTCAAGGAAGGCGGCCAGCCGGCCGAATTCGGTCGTGCGACGGGCGGTATCGTCAACGCCGTTACCAAGTCCGGTACCAACGAATTCAAGGGCGCTGTTCGTCTGAACTGGACGCCGAACGGCATGTTCAGCGATGCCCCGAACACCATCGGTTCGGCCAACCAGTTCGATAAGTCGCAGTCGGCCGATATCGTGGTCGAACTGGGCGGTCCGATCTGGAAGGATCACCTCTACGCCTACGGCCTGGTCCAGCGCGTCGAAGGGTCCGACTGGAACGGTGACTTCGCCGGCGGCATGCGCGAAGACATCAACAACAACAACTTCTATGGTTTGAAGTTGGATGGTTACATCAATCCTGACCATCACCTGGAACTCACCTATTTCGACACGTCGCGCGATATCGTCAGCAACTACTATGCCTACGACAGCGGCTCGGCGTTCGTCTGTAGCCCGGGTCTGGTTACGCAGGGCCAGTGCACGAACGATCAGGTCAATGACGAAATCTACAATGTTGGCACCGGTGCGATTGGCGCCCTGGGCAACGTCGATAACCAGCATTTCGGCGCCCCCAGCTATGTGCTGAAGTATACCGGCAAGCTGACTGACTGGCTCACGATTTCGGCGGCCAGCGGCGTCAACCAGGACGTTTCGGAGTCGGATGGCGGCACCCTGAAGTTGATTCAGGACGCCAACGCGGGTAACGCCTTCAACCTGTTCGGTCTCGGCAACACCTTCGGCAACGCCCAGCGCAACAGCATCTCCGACGGCACCCAAACGACGGAACGCAAGTTCACCCGCGCTGACGCCGACATACTGTTCAGCTTCTGGGGCGACCACCACGTCCGCCTCGGTTGGGAAAAGGAAGAAAACAGCCTTGTCCACTTCGCGACCCGCACGGGTCCGGGTAACAGCCTGGGCAATCCTTACTCGCTGATCTACCGCCGCTGCGGCACCTCGGTCCGCTGCTCCACCGGCACCGGCAACAGCGTCGCCCACCTGGGCGCGAACAGCCTCTATGTTGAACTGAACTACTATAACTCGGGCGGTGAGTTCCATTCCGAGAATATCGGCTACTACATCCAGGACGAATGGAAGGTTAACAAGAACCTGACCCTGAGCCTGGGCCTGCGTTCGGATGACTTCAACAACTTCACCGGCGACGGTTCGCAGTTCATCAACATGGACGGCAACCTGGGCCCGCGTCTCGGCTTCTCCTATGACCCGACGGGTGAAGGCAAGCAACGTATCTTCGGTTCGTACGGCGTCTACTATCTGCCGGTCGCCGCCAACACGGCCTTCCGTCAGGCTGGCTCGGAATACTACTTCCGCGAATACTGGACCTATTCGGGCCTGAACGCTGACAAGACCCCGATCCTCGGCACCCAGCTCACGGGCTGGACCGGTGCGGGCGCCTGTCCGTTCCCGGTCACCTCGGGTTCGGCGGCTGCGGGTACCTCGGGCTGTAACGTCACCGGCGACGGCACGATCCACGATCCGACGTCGGCCATCGACCAGAACCTGAGCGCCACCAAGGAAGAAGAGTTCATCCTGGGCTACGAATTCCGTCTCGGCGACTACTGGAACCTGGGCGTCACCTACCTGAACCGCTCGCTGAAGACCAACGCGGAAGACGTCGCCATCGACGCCGCCGTCAACGCCTACTGCGCGGCCGAAGGCATCACCGGTTGCTCCAGCACCTGGTCGGGCTTCTCGCAATACACCATCATCAACCCGGGCAAGGAAGCGACGATCGTCCTGTACGCTCCGGTCGATGGCGAGACCACCCTGCGTACCGTCACCTTCTCGGCGGAAGACCTCGGCTATCCGGCCGCCAAGCGCAGC
>NZ_AWGD01000023.1 GCF_000495795.1 Asticcacaulis sp. AC460 | reverse complement strand
TCGCGCAGCCGCGGTAACTCCGAAGGCTACGTCCAGTCCGACTTCGGTCAGGACGACGCGGGTATCACCCAGGACTTCGACCAGCCCGGATTTGTCGACTACGCGTCCGGCCTCCTGCCGAACGACCGTACGCACAAGTTCAAGCTGTGGGGCTACTATCAGTTCAATGAAAAGTTCTCGATGGGTACCCAAATCCAGGTATCCTCGCCGCGTTCGCTGAGCTGCTTCGGCTACCACCCGACCGATCCGTACGCCAACGCTTACGGCGCCGCCTCGCACTACTGCAACGACGGCGAACCGGCTCCGCGCGGCAAGGGCAACAAGACCGACTGGATCAAGCAAGTCGACATCTCGGCCCGTTACCGCATCGACACGCCGGTTGGTCAAACCACCCTGCGCGCTGACATCTTCAACCTGTTCAACGGTCACGGCGTCCAGAAGCGCAGCGAAATCGGTGAACTCAGCGCCGCCGGTGACTACAACTACAACTACGGTCACACCACTCAGTATCAAACCCCGCGCTTCGTGCGCCTGGGTGCGGACTGGGAATTCTAAACCAACCGGGAAACCGGTGAAGATGGCGGCGAAAGGGAAACCTTTCGCCGCTTTTTCTTTTTTGCCAGTATGTTACTGGTGAGACTGAAAATCGTGACACCCTGGGAAAGACTTTATGACCACTGCTTCCGCGCCGGATAATCGCGTGCTTCAGGCCATTGACCGTTTGAAAACTTTCGACCGGAGAGGCGCCGTCGCCTTGCTCAGGGAAGAATTCGCCAACGGCAGCCCGACCGGTGATCGCTGGCGCAGTATCGCGCGACTGAGCTTCACCATCGGCGAACTGAGTCTGTCGCATGAAGCTGCCCGCCGTTATGCCATGTCGCCCCCCCAGAGCCTAGATCGCACCATAAGCTACTTCCGTGAACTCATTCGTGACGGGCACGAGGAGACCGCGCTGAAGCAAATCGACGCCCTTCCGGTAAAGCTCAGGGAACACTCGTCCATCCTGCATCTTCTGGGCACCATCGCGACCCAGACCGGCGACTTCCGGCAGGCGGAAAGCCACTTTCGCCGCGCCTTGGCACAGACACCGCTGGCCCCGCAAAGCTGGTTTGCGCTGAGCGTCATCAAGACATTTTCCGCCGGAGATCCCGATATCAGCCTTATGGAAGCGCTGAAGCCGGACATGAAACAGGCTGAGCCCAAGTTGTACGCCCAGTTCGTCTACGCGCTGGCCAAGGCCTACGACGATACGGGCGATCGGGTGAAGGCTTACCAGCTTTATCAGGAAGGCGCAGAACCCATGCGTGCGGAGGAGGCGTTCGACCTCCAGGCCTGGAACAGGACGACGGATCAGTTGATCCGTGACTACCAGCCAGAGAAGTTCAAACTGCTCACGCCATCGGGGTGTGACAGCGAGCGCGTGACCTTTGTCAATGGCGCGCCGCGTTCCGGCACGACGCTGGTTGAGCAGATATTGGCAAGCCACTCGCAATTTCACGATGGTGCTGAACTGAATCTGTTGCGGGCGGCGCTGATCCCTGCCGGCGATTTCAGCCTCCTCGGCGCCTTGAACTACCAGTTGAGAAACCCGGATGACACCGACCCTTGGGGTGAGATAGGGCGCGACTACCTGGCCATGATCACGGAACGGTTCGGAAGCACCGGCCGCATCATCGACAAAACGCTCAATCACTCGCGCCTGATGGGCTTGCTTCTCCACACCTTGCCCAATGCCCGCGTCATATGGCTGCGGCGTAATCCGGCGGACTGCGCCTTATCGTGTTTCCGGACCTATTTTACCGCCTCGATTCCCTGGTCCTGGTCGGTTAGCGATATTGCCGCCTACATGAAATCGGAGGACAGGTTGCACACCCACTGGGCTTCGCTGTTCCCGGATCGGATTCTCACCGTTCCTTACGAAGAGCTGACGGCGGATCCGCGATCCTGGATCCCGCGTATACTTGCGCATGTCGGCGTGGATGCGGAACCGCAGGTTTTCGAACCGCACAAAAGCGAACGCTCCGTCATGACGGCCAGTGTTGCCCAGGTCAGAAATCCGATTTCAACGTCGCGCGTCGGCGCCTCCCAGGCCTACGCGCAGTTCCTGGAAGCCTTCCAGCGCGCCTATCAGACGGCATAAAAAAAGCCCGGTGTCGGAACACCGGGCTTTTTGTCTCTGACATCCTATAACCGGCTATTATTGCGCCGGCGCGGTCTCGTATGGCTGGGGCGCCATGACATTGGCGCCCTGTTCGCGCAGGCGCTGGTCGGCGACGCGGTCAATGACGGCTTCGGCCTTGGGGTCGCTCATCGCCCAGCCCAGGAAGGACAGGGTCTTCAGGCCGGTCAGGCTCATCTGGACGCTGTTGCTGACGCCACCGAACATCGACGTCTTGCCGGGGTAGGGGACCAGCCGCACCGGCGCCGAGGCATCGATCTTGGCCAGCGACTTGGCGGTATCGACGGCGGCGTAGAAACCACCGGCCTTGTCGACCAGACGATGCTCGACGGCCTGCGCGCCGGTCCAAACCCGGCCCCTGGCCAGTTCGCGCACCTTGTCTTCCGGCAGGTTACGGCCGGCGGCGACATGGGTGATGAAGCTGTTATAGATCTGGTCGATCCAGCTCGACAGGGCGGCGCGCTGAGTCGGGCTGAAGCCCTTGGCTTCGCTGAAGGCCTCGGTGTAGTCGCCGCCGACATGGATGTCCTTGACGTCTATGCCGAAGCGGCTCAGCGCGTCGCCGATGGCGAACTTGCCGCCGAAGACGCCGATCGAGCCGGTCAGGGTCGACGGATTGGCGACGATGGCCGAAGCGCCCGAGGCGATCCAGTAGCCGCCCGACGCAGCGTAATCACCCATGGACACCACCACCGGCTTGCCGGCTTCCTTGGCGTCCTTCATGGCTTCGGCGATCTGGGCCGACGCGGTATCCGATCCGCCCGGAGACGAAACGCGGAAGACGATCGCCTTGACCTTGGGATCCTTGATGGCGGCATAGAACGAGTCGGCAATGTCGTCCGACATCATCGTCTTCTGGCTGCCGAAACCACCACCGCTGCCCTTGCCGGTCATGATGGCGCCTTCGCCGTCGATCACGGCGATGACCTCGCCCTTGGTTTCGGGCGTCAGCGTACGGGCATAGTCATCCAGGGATACGATCTTGGCGTCGGTGCCCCGCTTCAGCGCGGCCTGCTCGGCGTCATGGACCTGACCCAGGTTTGTGATGAGGCCCAGCTCCAGCGCCTTCTCGGCGCCATAGGGCCCCGCTTCCAGCGTCGTCTGCAAGACAGTCTTGTCGAGGCGCCGGTCGGCGGCGATATTGCCGATCATCGACTGATAGATGCTGCCCATCCACGACAGGGCGGCTTCGCGGTGTTCCGGCGTAAAGTCGTTATAGAGATAGGGGTTGACCGCGTTCTTGAACTCGGCGCGCTGTTCGTACTGGGCGGTGACGCCGTACTTGTCGAAGGCGTCCTTGAAGAACATTTCCGAGGTCGAGATGCCGGTCACCTGGAAGGACGACCGCGGTTGCATCCACAATTCGCTGGCCGACGAGCCCAGCATGTAGGACGAAATCACCATGCCGCTGGGATACAGGCCCTGGCTGTGGGCGATCACCGGCTTGGAGGCGCGGCGGACATAGATGACCGCTTCGCGAATCTCTTCGGCGGCGGCGGGTGACATGCCGCCTTCGGGCAGGCGGATAAAGACAGCCTTGACCTTGGGATCATCGGCGGCGCGGTGCAGCGTGTTGACGACTTCCATGGTCGACAAGGTGCGCCCGGTCAGAAAATCGAACGGTCCTCCGGCCGCCTGATCGGTCATCTTCTGGCGCAGGTCCAGGGAAATGACGACATCGCCGCGCGTCTGGGGCGTCGCCGACGAGGCCAGCATGGTGATGAACAGAATCGGCAACCCGACCAGGACGATAATCATCCCGGCGATCACGGCCGACAAGGTAATCAGAAACTGCTTCATCTAAGACCCATCATCCCTCTGGACATCCCGGCCTCCAGCATAAACCTTAACGGCCGGAGGTCAAATGAAGAGGATGTTATAGTTAACGATTTGGCCAGGCTTGTGACGGCCTTGCACCATAGGGGGGCAAGATCGCACGGAATGGCTAAAATTTCGTGCGGCCGGGGTATTTTCCAGCCGCCGGTACCGTGTCGTGGGCGTATTTCGGATCGCCATGACAATGCGGGCAGGCAACGCCCTCGACATAGTCCGGGCTGACCTGGTCGTCGGGCGTAAGGGCATGGTCGCAATGCTTGCACAAAACGGCGGTTTTCGACGGCTGCAGGTCGTGATCGACAGCGATTCGCTCATCGAACACGAAGCACTCGCCCTGCCACAGCGACTGCTCGCGCGGCACATCCTCCAGATATTGCAGTATGCCGCCCTGCAGGTGGTAGACATCTTCGATGCCGTTATCGATCAGCCACGAGGTATATTTCTCGCAGCGGATGCCGCCGGTGCAAAAGGTCGCCACCCGCTTGCCCTGCAAGGCGTCCAGGTTATCGCGCGTCCATTGCGGAATGTGCTTGAAATTGGGGATTTTGGGGTCGATCGCGCCGGCAAAGGTGCCGAGATTGACCTCATAATCGTTGCGCGTATCGATGATGACGACGTCCTCGCCGCGGATCAGGTCGTTCCAGTCCTGCGGCGCGACATACTGGCCGAACCGCTTCATCGAAACCGGCTCGCCCAGCGAAATGGTCTCTTTCTTCAGCCGCACTCGCGCCTTGCCGAACGGCTGGAACTGCGCCTGCGATTCCTTCCACCGCACGGTCCCCCCGACGACATCGGCCTGCAGGTAGGCCATGAAGCTGTCGATAGCCTCGCGCGTTCCGGCAATCGTTGAATTGACGCCTTCGGAGGTGATCAGGATCGAGCCCTTGATCCCCAGTTCCAGAAGCCGGTCCAGCAGCGACTGGCGCAGGCTTTCGAACTGCGGGAAATCGAAGAAATGATAGAAGGCCGCGATGACAAACGGCGGCGGGGCAGGGCGCTCGAACATGGCCGCCACCTAGCACAAATCTACAGGTGCTGCCAGTCGCGGATGAAGGCCGCCTGGCCATGCCGCACGCCGGCCTCATCGACCACATTCCACAACACGGTATTGCGGATTTCAAACCGCCGTCCGGTGCTGGAGACGCGGACACCGGAATAGGTATCGACCCAGCCCTTGGCCAGGGCGGCCTGCAACAAGGCATTGCGATCGGATTGGATATCCGGGTTGGCTTCTGCGCTCAATCTTGACGGCAGGCGGGTGAAATCGGCCCAATCCATCTCCCATAGCTCCAGCGTCCGGGCATTGGCATAACGGAAGATCGGGTCAGTCTGCGTTCCATGCGACACAATGGCCTGGGGCGCATGCCACATGGCCCGGCTCAGGTCCTCGCCTGTGGCGATCGGCTGGCTGGTGTATTTGTGAAAGCTGAACGCCATCAACTGGTTGTAGGCCTGAACCTCAGGCGATTCATAGGGCAGCATGTCCGTCTTTCACGAAGGGCAACAGATGGGCCGGCGTAATCGATCCGGCGCCGCTTTGGAAGATCATATGCGGCAGATCCAGATTGACGAAAAAGACGCCGGTGCCGTCGGTTCCGGGCAGCAGAACGATCAGGGGAGGGGACATGCGCTGGTTATAACCGCTGGAAAAACTTTGGGGAAAAAATGCGCGACGGGGATTGCAAGTCGCAAAAGGTTGGGCTATCTCACCGCCTCTCGCGGGCGCAAGCCCTTGAGCCGGCTTTTTGCTGGGGAATGGTGTAATGGTAACACTGCGGTTTTTGGTACCGTCATTCTAGGTTCGAGTCCTAGTTCCCCAGCCAAATTTCGCCTTTGGCGAAATTTGTCGCCCGAAGCTCCCACCGGGAGCAAAGAGCGACCTCCCTCTCAGAAAACACTGAAGACGTCAGCAGTATAAATGACTTTTCCCTCCCGTTGAACGCGGAGCGGGTCGGCCTGCGCCGTGACGATAAGCGACAGCTCGTAAGACGGTGGGGATGGGGCCCGCAAGCGCTTCGCGGCTTAGAACCTTATTCAGTAAGCTTTATCACGCCGACTTCAGCGCCTGGATAAAGCGGTCACCGCGGTCCTTCAGGCTGTGAGCGACCTCGTCGATCTGGCGCGACGTCTTTTCGATGCTTTGCCCGGCCGAATGGGTCGAAGCGGTCAGCCCCGCCAAATGCTGCGACGCTTCGGCGGCGGTCTGGGCCTCGGAAGAGGCGCGGCGGACAACGTGCGACATTTCAGACGTCGTTCGGGCCTGCTCGTCCACCCGGCCGGAAACCGTCTGGGCGATATCGTGCAGTTGCTGAACGGCATGGATGATGTCGTGCAGGGTTTCGGCCGACCGGTCGGAGACGCGGCGGATATCGTCGACTCGTTGCGAGATGGTGGCGGTCGAATGCGAGGTTTGGGCGGCCAAAGCTTTGACTTCGGACGCCACGACGGCAAAGCCCTTGCCTGAATCGCCGGCCCGCGCCGCCTCGATGGTCGCGTTCAAAGCCAGAACATTGGTCTGAACGGCCAGGTCGTTGATCAGGGCGACGACCTCGGAGATCTGGTCGGCCGCCAGGGCCAGTTCGGTGACGATGGTCTCGGCGCTGCGGCCGGAATCATAGGCCCGGCGCGCCATCTCGGTTGACGCCTGCATGCGGCCGGTGATGTCTGAGATGGCGGTGTTGAGGATGTCGGCGGCCGACGACACCTGGTCGACATTGCCCGACACCACCTGGCTGGCCTCGGAACAGGCCTGGGTCTGGCGGTTCGTCTGGGCGGCACAGTCATTGAGGTGGCTGGAATCGCGGCCCAGCGTGCCGCTGGCCTCGGTCAGGTCGCGGATCGAGGTCTCGAAATCGGCGCTGAACTGCTGGCACAGGGCATCCAGCATCCGGGCCTTCTCCTGCGTCTTGCTGGCATTGGACTCGACGCTGGCGCGTTCGGCCTGGGCGCGATCGGCCAAAAGGTCGCTGAAGGCCTTGATCGAGCGGGCCATGTCGCCCAACTCGCCCTTGGCCTTGAGATTGACGTGGCTGAGATCGGCCTGGCCTCGCGCCAGTTCTGACAAAACATTGACCATGCTCTTCAACGGCCGCGAAATGACCAGGCGAACGCCGGCGATGGTCAGCCCGCACAGGACCAGGGCGATCACGATGGTCGCCCCCATCAGCGTGGCCGCACCGGAGGTTTCGCGCTGGGCCTGGGCGCGTTCGCGGGCGGAGTAGGCATCGATGGCCTCCGACACCGTCTCCATGGTGCCGATCAGTTCGTAATAGGCGGCATTGAACTCGCCCATATGTGGCATAGTATTTCAGATACTTACTGCTTTCGTACACGTCTGGCGACCCTCCATGCACAACTGAGCCTCTAAGTCCTAAAAGCAGCCTAATGCGCTTCTCGTCATAAATGTGCCCCACAATCGGCTCTACACCATCTATAATGGCTTGCGATGCTTTCTGATCGTCACCAAAGATGGCGTCTATCGCTTGAAACAATACACTGAATCGGTCTGCCGGCGGCAAAAACCAGGCCCGATAAAAATACTCCAGAGCCTTTATCTGTTTTCTGCTTTCACGTTCTTCAGCCGTAATTTTTTCGGCAAGAATCTGAAGCCAACGTTTATCGTCATTGGTGATAGGAATTTCAGTACCAATCGGTGGCGTACTTCCTCCACCTGAATGATACATCACTCCTTTTTCAAAGGTCACATGCCCCTCAACCACTTCACGCATCGTATGATCGAACCGTTCACCCGGATGGGGGAGTAAAGCGACAGCACCTAAAATTGCATTTTTCATTTTAACGGATATGGAATTACGAACAGAGTTAACGCCAAGCCAAGCGATCGGCTTTTCCTTTTGAACGCGCGAAATTAAATGAGAAGGCAAATGACTGTCGTTGAAGTTCTTCTGGGGTTCAATTTTGGGCTGAATCGCAGTCACCAGCCCATCTGGGGATGAAAAAAAGAAAGTTTCACATTGAAATTCTGATTCGACTCTAATGGTTGAAAGTGGAAAGGCGGCAAAAAAAGCTGCCGGGTTTAGCATGGAAGATATCGCGAACGCTTGAGCCAACCTTAACTTAGCACTGTCTGGCACTGTTGAAAAAGGCAAGCCTTTGTAAAAATTTTCCTCGTAGTTGCTTAATGGACCATAGTTGGCGGCAACGAACTTGAGGATTAAACTTTCTAGTTCGGCCAAAGGAATTTTTGTAAGGTAAGACGGACCAAATGATCGTAGGTATTTCGACGCCTCAAATGTTTCACGCTTTCTCAAAATTACGTTGTTCATTCCTGTCATTTGAGAACCATAGTCTTTTTCTTTTCCGGGTTCCCTAATGGAAAATGATCCAGCTAAAATTAGATTGATAGCATGGAGCGGATCGAATTTTGACATTGCCGACTTGTCTCCCAATATTATTGGCGTCCCTACACTACAGTTAGACCCAATCGCTGGGCCGGAGAAATTCGCTATTGCTTCTGACTGATGCTGACCGGATCCACAATTCAGATTCGTTTATCCAATATACTGTCCGTCTGGCACGATCTCGGGAACAGGAGCAATATTCCCGTCCGTTTGCAGGCCCGCCCAGTTGGATAGACTTAACCCGCCCAACCTTCACCTTCAGGCATATCCACCGGCGGCAGCAAATCCCGCGTCATGAACACCACATCCAGCCAGCGGCCAAACTTGAAGCCGGCGCGGGGCAGGGTGCCCGTCACCGTAAACCCGCAGGCGCGGTGAACCCCGATCGAGGCGCCGTTCTCGCCGTCACCGATGACGGCGATCATGGTGTACAGCCCCCGCGCAATACATAGCTCGATCAACCGGTTGAGCAGGGCCTTGCCCAGGCCCCGGCCAACCGCCACGGGCGCCAGATAGATGCTGTCTTCGATACCATACCGATAGCCCGGCCGTGTCCGGAACGGCGAGGCATAGGCATAACCCAGGATCCGGCCGTCTTCCTCGGCGAGGATGTAGGGCAATCCCATGCCTTTGAAGCTCCGGAACGACGCCAGCATCTCGTCCTGCGATGGCGGCTCCAGCGCAAACGTCCCCGTCCCATGCAACACATTGTGCGCATAGATGTCGGTGATGGCGCCGAAATCCGCCTCCGTTGCGTCGCGGATCATGCTTTCAGCCAGCCCTTGTCATGGGCCCAGATTGCGAAGGCATAATCAAACGCGATCTCCTTCAGGAAATCAAACCGTCCCGAAGCCCCGCCGTGACCGGCCTCCATATTGATCTTCAACAGCATCGGCGCGCCCGAAGTCGACTTTTCACGCAGCTTGGCGATCCACTTCATCGGCTCCCAATAGGTCACCCGCGGATCGCTCAACCCGCCCGTTGCCAATACCGGCGGATAGGGCTTGGCGTCGATATTGTCGTATGGCGAATACGACAGAATATAGTCATACGCCTGCTTGTCCTCCAGCGGATTGCCCCATTCCGGCCATTCCGGCGGGGTCAACGGCAACGACGTGTCGCTCATGGTGTTCAACACATCAACGAAGGGCACGGCGCCGATCACTCCGGCCCACAGGTCCGGCCGCATATTGGCGATGGCCCCCATCAGCATGCCGCCGGCCGACCCGCCATAGGCGACGACCTTGCCGCGCGTGCCGTAACCGGCATCGCACAGGCTTTCGCAGGCGGCGATAAAGTCGGTGAAGGTGTTCTTCTTCTTGTACTTGCGGCCGTCCAGGAACCAGCCATAGCCCTTTTCGGTGCCGCCGCGGATATGGGCGATCGCGTAGATCCAGCCGCGATTGACTAGGCTGAGCGAGCGGATCGAGAAGGTCGGATCCATCGGAATGCCATAGGAACCATAACCGTACAACAACAGCGGCGCCGATCCGTCCAGCTTGGTGCCGGCCTTCATCAGCACGGTCACCGGCACCTTTTCGCCGTCCGGCGCGGTCGCATACAGACGCCGCGCGGTATAGTCGGCCGGGTTGTGACCCGACGGAATGGTCTGGGTCTTCAACAGGACCTTCTCGCGCGTCTCCATATTGTAACCGAAGGTCTGGCTGGGCGTGGTCGGCGAGGTATAGCCGTAGCGGATGATGTCGGTGTCGTATTCGAACCCGATGCCGCCCCCCAGCGAATAGGCCTCCTCGTCGACCGAGATGGCGTGCTCGCTCAGGTCCGACTTGCGGGTGATCACGATGCGCGTATTGGCGTTTTCGCGCTCGGTGCGGATCATGTGGCGCTTGGTCACCTCGGCGCCGGTGACATAGACGCCCGGACGATGCGGCACGAACTCGACCCAGCTCGACCGCGTCGGCACGGCGGCCGTCGAACGCATCACCTTGAAGTCGATGGCGTCATCGGCATTGGTGTAGATGATGAAACGATCGTCCCAGTGATCGATATCGTATTTCAAACCGACGGTGCGCGGCTCGACGACCACGGGCAGGGCGGTGGGATCGCCAGACGGGATGATCCACGATTCGCTGGTCTCATGGTCGCCGGCGCCAATGACCACAAAGGCTTCGGAACTGACCATGCTGATATTGATGAAGAAGCCGTCGTCCTTTTCCTCGTAGATCAGCACATCCTCGCCGCCACGCGCCGGCCGGCGGAACACCTTGGCGGGACGGGAATTCTCATCGCGCCAGATCCAGTAGATATATTGCGAATCCTTGGAAAAGACGAAGCTGCCGTCGCTGGACGGGATGTTGCCCGGCAGGATTTCCCCCGTCTTCAGGTCGCGGACATGGATGGTGTAATATTCGGAGCCCTGGATATCCTCGCCCCAGGCGTACAACGCATGGTCCGGGCTGTGCTGGGCGCCGGACGTCTCGTAATAGTCGTGACCTTTTGCCCGCTCGTCCTCGTTCAGCAGGATATATTCCACGGCCTTGGTGGTCTCGATCGACGGCACGCCTTCCAGGAAAGCCGTGGTCGACCTCGGCCGGCGCGCCAGGATCGGGTGCTGGCCGCCCTTCTCATAGCGCGAATAATATTCCCACGGCCCGTCCGGCGACGGCACCGAGGCGTCGTCCTCCTTGATACGGCCCTTCATTTCCTCGAAAATGGTCGTCTGCAGGTCCTGGGTCGAGGCCAGCATGGCAGCGGAATAAGCGTTTTCCTCCGTCAGGGCGGCCTTGACGTCGGCCTTGATCAGGCTGGGGTCGCGCAGCACGGCCTGCCAGTTATCGTCCTTCATCCAGTGATAATCGTCGCTGCGTTTATAGCCCAACTGCTCGATTTCGAACGGCTTTTTGGCGGGGTGCGGCGCGGTGGGAAGAGCGGTCTTGGCTTGGGGAGTCACAGGGGCTGCGGCTTTCTGGCTGGCGGGGTCAGGTGTGGCGGCAAAGCCAAACCCGGCGACAAAACTGGTCGCCACGGAGGTGAAAATGACGCTTCGACGATTCAAAAGGCTTTTCATTAGGCCCATCACCTGACACATTAAGGTTAGTCGTAAGACGCGGCAAGGATTGACCCATTCCATATAAGCCGTCAAACAGCTTGTTGGGTCTGTAACGAAATTCCGCGGGGGAGAACGCGCCTCGATGTTTGTTGACCTTACGGTAGACCTGATCGAGGCCACTGTGCAGCTCGATCAGCCGATCAACGAAGCCAAACGCATGGTCGGTACGGGTTTCCTGGTGGAAGTCCCCCAACCCGGCGGCGCTGCGCCCCAGGTGGTCCTGGTCACCGCCGCCCACGTCTTCGAAAAGATGCCGGCGCCCGACGTCCGCGTCGGCTGGCGCTACCTCAACGCCCAGGGCACCTGGGTGTATGAACCGTCGACCATCAAGATCCGCACGGCCAATGGCCCGGCCTGGTACCAGCATCCGACCCAGGACATCGCCGTCATCCCGGTCCAGGCGCCGGCCACTTTCAAGGACCAGGCCATCCCCCAAGCCATGCTGGGCGACGAGACGACCTTCGTCACCGAAAAGGTCAAGGCCGGCGAGGAGATGATGACCTTGGGCTATCCCCATGGGCTGTCGGCCAATGTGGCGGGTTTCCCGATCCTGCGCGCTGGCAAGGTGGCGTCGTATCCGCTGTCGCCGTCGACCGCCTATCCGACCTTCCTGATCGACCTGACGGCGGTGCCGGGCAATTCCGGCGGTCCGGTTTTCATGACCACGGAAGGCCCCAAGGGAAAAACCTTCGTCGCCGGCGTGCTGATCAAGCAGGTCGAGGACGACAATCAACGTCTGGAACTGGGCGTGGTGGCCGATGCGATCTTCGTGCGTGAGACGATCGACATCATGCAAAGGGGACAGGCGACCGGCGCCTTGTCTCAGCCGCGTCTGACTCCGGGCCTGCCGGCGCCGGTCCAGACGCCGGGCGGTCCGACCACGGATACCAAGGACATGACGGACCGCAAGACCGACCCGGCCGGCCAGGCCGCCAAGCCGTCGGGCGCGACGAACTGAGCGTCTACCTGACCGCCACCACACCCGGTATCTGCGTCACCGCAGCGATAAACTCTTCGGCGTCGCCATTGAGCTGGGATTGGCTGGCCGGGAACAGGCCCTTACCCTTGTAGAAGGCCGCCGACACCGGCGCGCCGGCGCCGTAGCGCGTAATATTGACCTCGCGGTCCTCGTCGCGCAGCAGGATGACCAGATTCTCCGCCGAGCCCTGCGAATTGGCGATGCCCAGCTTTTCGGCGACGGCGAACTTGCGCACCTTTTCCGCAAACTCCGCCTCGGCCTGAGGCGCAACCGTCAACTTGACCGTCCGCACCGGCATGATGGTTTCCCGCCGCGGGTTGTTCAAGGTCACATAGACCACGCCACAGGCGGCGATAGCGGCTACCGCGATCAGGGTCTTCTTGAATCGGAACTTCATGCCGCCTCCTAGTCGAAGGAGAGACTTAGTCCTTCAAGTGGTGCAAATCCAGCCTTGATCGCGGCCAGATGCGCCGAGGCATGCGGCAGGACATGGGCGAAATAGACCTGCATCAGCTTGACCCGGTCCGCCAGCCACGCGGCATCACCCTCAGCCGTCTTTGCCGCCACGGCGCCCTTCAACAACAACCATCCGCCGACGACATCGCCCGAAAGTTGCAAATAGGTGGTCGCACCCGCCGCGACATCCAGAGGCGCCGCGCTCTTTTGCGCCAGCAGATGCTCGGTCGCCGCCATGAAGACGTCAACCGCGTCGACCAGCGTCCGAAACTCCGCTTCAAAACCGACACATCCAGTTTTTGCGAAGTGTACTATATCACCGGCCAGCTCCATCGCCGCCGTCCCGTCGGAGCCCAGTTTGCGCCCGACCAAGTCCGCCGCCTGAATCCCGTTGGTACCCTCATAGATCGGCGCGATCCGTGCGTCGCGGTAATATTGTGCCGCACCCGTCTCCTCGATAAAGCCCATGCCGCCGTGGACCTGAACCCCCAGTGACGCCACCTCGACCCCGACATCGGTCGACCACGCCTTGGCGATGGGTACCAGAAAATCCTCACGCCGCTTGGCTCTCAGACGTTCATTCTCGTCCTCTGCCACCTTCCCCTGGTCGATCGCCACCGCCGTCAGGAAGCAAATCGCCCGTGCCGCCTCGGTCTTGGCCTTCATTTTCGCCAGCATCAGCCGGACATCGGGATGGTCGTAGATGGCGGCGCCGTCCTGGCCGGTGATCAAAGACTTGCCCTGCCTGCGTTCCTTGGCGTAACTCACCGCCCGCTGCCAGGCCGCTTCTGCTACGCCAACACCTTGAAATCCAACGGCTAATCGCGCTGCGTTCATCATAGTGAACATGGCGGCCAGCCCACCATGCGGCGGCCCGATCAGTTCGCCCTGGGCGCCTTCGAAGGCCATGACGCAGGTCGGGGAGCCGTGGATCCCCAGCTTATGCTCCAACCCGACGCACTTGACGCTGTTGCGCGCGCCGGGCTGTCCGTCGCCGTCGACCAGGAATTTCGGGCATAAAAACAACGAGATACCGCGCGTCCCCTTCGGCGCGTCAGGCAGTCGCGCCAGCACTAGGTGAACGATATTGGCGGCGCCGTCATGCTCGCCCCAGGTGATGAAAATCTTCTGGCCGGTCAGGGCATAGGTGCCGTCGCCATTGGGCTCGGCCCGGGTGGTCAGCGCCGCCAGATCCGATCCCGCCTGGGGTTCGGTCAGGTTCATGGTGCCGGCCCACTCACCCGCGATAAGCTTCGGAAGATAAAGGTCTTTTTGCCCCTGTGTGCCATGGGCGTGGATGGCCTCGATGGCGCCCTGGCTCAGGGTCGGCAGCAACGTAAAGGCCATGTTGGCGCCGTTGAACATGTCGAAACAGGCCTGTTCCAGCGTCTTGGGCATGCCCTGTCCGCCATAGGCGGGATCGGCCGCCACGCCGTACCATCCGCCTTCCGCATAGGCGGAAATCGCCGCCAGGAAGCCCGGCGCCACCTCCACCCGGTCACCGTTCAGCTTCGAGCCGTTCAGATCTCCGCTACGGTTCAAAGGCGCCAGAACCTCGCCGGCCAACTGCGCCGCCGCGTCCAGCACGGCATCGCGTAGATCCGCATCGACATCGGGATAGGCCGCCGTGCCGTACAGCTTCGGCTGATCGACGATATGGTCGAGACAGAAGGCAATATCCTTGACGGCCGGGCGGTAGGTCATATGCGTTTCCCTTTTCGCAAAAGCCTAAACCGCGCCGCCGATCGTGGCAAGAATAATTTACGTGAACGTCAACTTGTGGAACTGAAATTGTTGTGATTACAGATGTTTCCAGATGACGCGCGGACCGCCTGTGCTATATGACTCACCTCCCAAAACCGCCGGAGACCTGGCCCATGTCCGACTCCCCGCTGACACCCGCGTCCTACAATGCCTACAGCCGCTGGCTGCACTGGATTATGGCCTTCCTGATCCTGTTCATGATCTTCCTGGGCTGGAGCCTGGAGGTCGAGGACACCCTGCGCCGGACGCGCTTCGACCTGCACAAGTCTGTCGGCATGCTGATCCTGCTCCTCAGCTTTGTGCGCATCGGCGTCCGCCTGGCCTACAAGGCGCCGCCGGAGCCGCCCATGCCGCCATGGCAGGCCCTGGCAGCCAAGGCTTTGCACATCGGGTTCTACGTTGTGATGATCGGCATGCCCCTGTCGGGCTGGCTGCTGGTCTCGACCAATATCCGGCCGATACCCTTCTTCGGTCTTTTCGACTGGCCGCATCTGCCGGTGCCGCAGACCAAGGCGCTGCATGAGTTTTTCGAGGAAGGCCACCACCTCATCGCCAAGCTGATCATCTATGGCATGGTGCCGCTGCACGTCCTGGCGGCGCTGAAGCATCAGTTCGTCGACAAGGATGAGGTCATCCAGCATATGGTGCCGGGCCTGACGCCCAAGCCGATCCTCAACTGGCGCTGGATCGTGCCGGTGGGCGTCATCGTCGCCGCCGTCATCCTGGGACGGTTCGCCTTGCTGGGCAAACCCGTCGAGAAGCAAGCGGCGCCGGTGCCTGCCGCCTCTGCGCTGCCGGCGGAATCCTCCGCCGTCGCTTCAGAAGCCTCCTCTTCTGAAGCCGTATCTTCAGCGGAAAAGGTCCCGACCTGGACGGTCGACAAGGCCAGCAGCTCGATCCGGTTTTCGACCAGCTTCGAGGGTGACGCCATCAACGGCAGCTTCGGCAGCTACACGGCGCGCATCGACTTCGATCCGGAGCAACTGGATGCCTCGCGCGTCAAGGTGACGATCGACCTGGCTTCGGCGACCACGGGCAACAGCGACTACGACGGCACCATGAAGGGGCCGGAATTCTTCAACGTTCCGGCATCGCCCAAGGCTGAGTTCGAAGCGAAATCCTTTACGCGCAAAGACACCACGCACTTCGTTGCCCACGGCACCCTGAAACTGCACGGCGTATCGAAGAAGCTGGACCTGCCCTTCACTCTGGCCATCAAAAACGGCGTCGCCGACATGGCGGCAACTGTTGATGTCGACCGGACCGCCTATGGCGTCGGCACCGGCGAATATGCCAGCACCGACCTGGTCCCCGCCAAGGTTCCCGTGACCGTCAAGCTAAAAGCCCGCGCCGGATGAGTGTTGAGGCCGCCATTGTGGCGTTGCGTAACGCAGACCTGATCCACCTGCCGACCGAAACGGTTTACGGCCTGGGGGCACGCGCCGACGATCCGGCCGCCGTAGTCAAGGTCTTCGAAGCCAAGGGGCGCCCGCGCTTTAACCCTTTGATCGTCCATGTCGGTTCGGTCGAAGCCGCCGCCTCTATCGGCGTGATGGATAACCGGGCCCACGCCCTGGCCGCTGCCTTCTGGCCCGGCCCTCTGACCCTGGTCGTGCCGGTCCGCGACACGTCTGCCGCCTGCGACCTGGCGCGGGCAGGGCTCGACAGTGTCGCCCTGCGCCTGCCGGCCCATCCCCTGGCGCTGCAGGTCTTGCGCGGCTTCGGTAGAGGCGTGGTGGCGCCGTCGGCCAACCGCTCCGGCCGGCCCAGTCCGACGACCCAGGCTGATGCGTTCGAAGAAACCGGCGCTTCGGTGGCCGTATCGCTGGACGGTGGTCCATGCCCGGTCGGTGTGGAATCCACGGTTGTCAGCCTGCTGGGCGAAGCGCGCTACCTGCGTGCCGGCGCTGTCACCCGCGCCCAGATCGAAGCCGTGATCGGCCCGCTGGCTGCGGACGAAGCCGAAGGCCACCGCTCACCGGGCCGCCTGAGCCTGCACTATGCGCCCGACGCGCCGGTGCACATCAATGTTGAAACGCCGCCTAAGGGGGCGGCCTATCTCGCTTTCGGTGCGACGGACTATTCTGGCCCGGTTATCCAGCTAAGCGTCACGCGCGACCTGGCCGAAGCCGCCGCCAACCTGTTCCGCAGCTTGCGCGAAGCCGACCGCCTTGAGCCGGCCTGCATCGCCATTGCGCCAATCCCCGAAGACGGCATAGGCGAAGCCATCAACGACCGCATCCGCCGCGCCGCCGGATTTATCGGCTAGGCCTCTTCCTTCTGCCGTGCATTGACGGCTTCCGGCTGGGGCCGGGTGAACACCCAATCGTCGCCGTTCGTCAGATCCGACCGGAACGCATAACCCGCCACCGTGAAATCCTTCAAACCTTCCAGTCGATCGATCCGCTGGTCGATCATGTACCGCGCCATCAGGCCGCGCGCCTTCTTGGCGAAGAAGGAAACAATCTTCGCCTCATTGCCCTTGATCTCGAGAAACCGCGGGCTGATCACCTTGGCTTTCAAGGCCTTGGTCAAGGCGGCGCGGGAATATTCCGTGCTGGCGAGATTGACGACCGGATCGCCGTCCAGTTCGGCTTTCAGCGATTTGGCAATGGTATCGCCCCAGAATGCGTACAGCGAATTGGCCCGGCCGGTCTTCAGTTGCGATCCCATCTCCAGCCGGTACGGTCGGATCAGGTCCAGCGGTTTCAAAACCCCATACAGCCCAGACAGGATACGCAGATGGTCCTGCGCAAAGGCGATACCGTCCGCGCCCAGGGTGCGCGCTTCCAGTCCGACATAGACGTCGCCATCGAACATGAACACCGCGCTCATCGCCTCCTGGTCTTCAAAGCCCTGAAAACGCTGGTAATTCAACTCACTCAGCGCCTTGGAGATATCCATCAGTTCGCCGATGGCCTTGGGCTTCAGCCGCTTCAGACTCTTCAGCAGCTTGGCGGTCGCCTCGGGAAAGCGCGGTTCGGTGCCGGCAGGCGCCCCTTCGTGCGGCGTGGTGTCGAGCGATTTGGCGGGAGAAATCAGGGTCAGCATGGGGAGGCCTTCGGCGCGCGGGATTCGGTCCCGCCCATGATAGGAAGCCTTGCCCGGTAACGCAATCATACCCTTTCCGGATTGTTAAGTTGTTCAATGGTCTGAGTTTTTCGCGTAACGGGCGTAATTTTGACGGCGCGTGTTTACCTTGGCCTAACAGGTGCGTGATAGGGTCATCGGTAACGAACGACACCGCCGGAGGATATGACGTATGTCATTAGGTACGGTCTTAGTGCTCGAAGATAGCCGCGTTCAGGCCCAACTGATCTCGAAGATGCTGACCGCCCTGGGCTGGTCGGCCGTAATGGCGTTCGACCACAAAACCGTCTACCAACTCCTGCGCAACAGCAATGTCGACCTGCTGCTGCTCGATGTCTATATCGAAGGCGGAAACACCCTTCTGCACCTTCCGGAAATCCGCGATCTGGCCCACGATATCCCCGTCGCCATCATGACGGCAGGCGGGGCAGGGGGCCAGGCGCTGAATGCCACCCTGAACGCCGCTCGCCGTGCCCAGGCCGACTTTGTCTTGCCCAAGCCCTTCACCCCGGCCGACCTGCGCGTCATCCTGGACGAAGCCTATCAGATGCGCCGCTCGCCGACCCCGCCGAAACATATCCTGGTCGTCGACGACTGTCGGGTGGTTCGCAAACTGACCACCTCGGCCCTGGCCGAGAAGGGCTATCGCATCAGCGAGGCCCGATCGATGGAAGAGGCGTTCGAGCGCATCGACATCGCCCATGTCGACGTCGTCATCACCGACATCTTCATGCCCGGCATGGGCGGGATCGAAGGCATCGGGATCATCAAGGCGACCTGGCCGGAAGTCTCGATCATCGCCATGTCGGCCGGTGTCGAGCAGAAGGTCGCCAATACCCAGGCCCTGTCGGCCGCCCAGCACATGGGCGCCCATGCCTTGTTGCCCAAGCCGTTCACCGCATCGGACCTGTGTTTCCTGGTCGACGCCGTTTTGACCGAACGCAGCCTTGCCGCCTGAAATCGGTTGCATTTGTGCATTTTGACATAAGTGTCAATAATAACAAGGTTTTACACGCGTTTTCAGCTTCTTAATGGTTTTGTTCGAAACTCATTAAAAGATAAGGGCCCAACAAGGGCTGAACATCGGTCTGAGGCCGGGAGGGGTTCCGGTCAAAGACAAGGGAGGCGCGTATGAATTTGGGCAGCGTGCTTATCCTGGATCAGAACCGGGAGCAGGCGCAGCGTATCTCGACGATGCTGGGCGCACAGAAGTGGACGTCGGTCCTCAGCTTCGATCAGCGCATGGCGATGAGACAGTTGAAGGCCAACCGTTTCCATCTGCTGTTATTCGACGCCTATACCGACGGCATTACGAAGCCCCAGGCCCTGGAGTGTCTGCGCTCGGAATCGCACGACGCGCCGCTTGCCCTGATGTCCGACCATGTGTCGAAGGGCCAGTTGATGAAGTCCGCGGCCGACGCGGCGCACATGGCCGGCGCCGATTTCGTCCTGCCCAAGCCGTTCAACCAGGACAAGCTCAAGACCCTGCTGGCTGACACCAACTCCTACCACCGCAAGCGGATGAAGGAACACCACATTCTGGTGGTCGAGGACGATCCTGAACTGCGCAGCGATGTCTGTCGCGTCCTGAAACAGGTCGGTTATAAGGTGTCGTGGGCGGCCAATATGGAGGACGCCTTCTTCGACCATAATCTCGGCATGGTCGATGTCGTGCTGACCGCGGTGCTGATCGCCGGCATTGGCGGGATCGAGGGCACAGCCCAGATCAAACGCGACTGGGAACATGTCCGCGTCGTTGCGGCTTCCGAAGGGGTCGACGACAAGATTACGGCGGTTCACGTCCTGGCGGCGGCCAAGGCCGCCGGCGCCGATGCACTTCTGCCCAAGCCCTATACGATGCGCGACATGCTGCTGGGCGTGGCCAGCGTCATTCGCGCCAAGGACGCGCCGGAAGAGGTCACGACCGCCGCCCAGGACGCCATCGACGCCATCTTCGCGCGCTAAGCTTTAAAACAGCACGTGCGGGTTCATGATCCGCTTGGGGTCCAGCGAGGCGCGCACCGCCTGCATCGCCGCTACGGCGACCGGATCCTTGTACAGCAAAGCTTCGCCGGTCTTCATCCGGCCCAAGCCGTGTTCGGCTGAGATCGAACCTTCATACTGGTGGACCAGGTCATGGACCACTTTGGAACCGGCATCGCGTAGACCGTTGAACTCGGCCGCATCCATGCCTTCCGGCGCGATGACATTGAAGTGGACATTACCGTCGCCGACATGGCCGAAGGCCACCAGTCGTGCGCCCGGCAGAAAGGCCTGCACCGCTGCGTCGCCCTCGACCATATACTCGGCCATGCGCGACAGCGGCACCGAGATATCGTGCTTCCACGCCGGACCTTCGGCTTTTTCCGCCGCCGAATGGTCCTCGCGCAGCCGCCAGAACTCGGCCGCCTGGGTCTCGTTCTGGGCGATGACCCCGTCCAGGATCAGCTCTTCCTCGAAGGCCGCGCCTAGAACCCGCTCCATGCTGGCGGCGGCGCCATCGGGATCGCCCGACGCCACCTCGATCAGGGCGTACCACGGATATTCGGCTTCCAACGGCTCGCGCGTGTCCGGAATATGCTTCAGCACCAGCGACAGGCCGTAGCGCCCCATCAACTCGAAGGCCTCGACCTGGCCGCCGGTTTCCTGCTTGGCGCGGACCAGCAGATCAATGGCTTTTTGGGCGCTCTCGAAGGCCACAATCGCCGTCGCGCGTGAATTCATGATCGGGAACAGCTTCAGCGACGCGGCGGTGATGATGCCCAATGTCCCTTCGGCGCCGATGAACAGCTGCTTCAGGTCGTAGCCGGTATTGTCCTTGCGCAACCGCTTCAGGCCGTGAAAAATCTCACCCGTCGGCAGCACGACTTCCAGGCCCGACACCAGGTCGCGCGTCACGCCGTAACGCAGCACCGCAGTGCCGCCGGCATTGGTCGATATGACCCCGCCGACCGTCGCCGTGCCTTCGGCCGCCAGCGACAGCGGGAAGTAACGTCCGGCGCCTTCGGCGATCTGCTGGGCCTCCAGAAGGGTCAGACCGCTCTCCAGCACCATGGTGTCGTCGGTCGGGGCGACGTCGCGCACCGTCTTCATGCGGTCCAGCGAGATCAGGACCTCGCCGAACGGGATCTGGCCACCAACCAGGCCCGTATTGCCGCCCTGCGGCGTGATGGCGACACCGGCGTCGAAACAGATCTTCACGACGGCAGCGACTTCCTCGGTCGTCTTGGGAAGGACCAGCAAGGGGGTATGGCCTTTCCACTTGCCGCGCCATTCCGTCAGCTTGGGATCGACACGCACGGCATCCTCGCTCCATCCAGCGTCACCGACCACGGCCTTGATGCGGGCAAGGACCTCAGGGGCGACAGCAGGCGTTTCAGCAGCGGGGACGGGCGTGGACATCGGCGGGACCTTGTTGGACTATGCCGCTGCGTTAAGCGAGAGAATCGGCAAGTGCAAGCCACAAAACCTAATTCTGACGGTCAGCCCACCTTAAACCAGGAAGGCTTAGTTCCCGTCCCCGCGGTGGGCGTGGTCTGCCGTCGAGGCAACGAAGTGTTGCTGATCCGCCGGGGCCGGCCGCCGCGCCAGGGCGAGTGGTCGATCCCTGGCGGCAAGATAATGCGGGGGGAAAGCCTGCACGCCGCCGCCCTGCGCGAACTGGCTGAAGAAACCGGTGTGGTTGCCACAATTAGCCATCTGGTTGAAGTCTACGAAATTATCGACTCCCGGTTTCACTATGTTTTGATCGACTATGCCGCCGACTGGATTTCCGGTGATCCGCGCCCTGGCGACGATGCCGATGAAGCCCGCTTCTTCTCGCTACAAGATGCTCTGCAAACCGTTGCACAGCCTGATCTTCGCGATGTCTTGCTTAAGACCTTTGGTTAAGAGCTGAACGCTTCCACAGAAGCCCTTTTACTCTCGTCACATTGCGACAAAACGGCCACAAACGCCGTTATATTTTTACACGCCGCACGCGAAATGGTTGCCAATTCATTAAAAAACGATTAAGAATTTCTTAACGGCGCATTTCGGCTGGGGGTAATTCCTGCACGGGCTTCGCCGCCGAGGTAAGTCCGCACCCGTACCGGCGTGAGGACCACCCCCAAAAAAGACCGGCAAAAAAGCCGGATGTGATGGTTTTGGTTAGTCTTTAAAGGAGTACCAGTATGAAGAAGTTGATCATCGCCGTTGCCGCCCTCGTTGCGGTTGCCGGCGCCGCTGCCGTTGCTACGCAGACAATGGCTGGCCCTCCGGGCGGCGTGTGCATGGGCCCTTATTGCCCCTAACGGCTACGCAGCCTAACGGTTGAGCAGCCTAACGGTTAAGCAGCCTAACGGTTAAGCAGGATGTCTCGACATCCTGCTTTTTATTTTACTCCGCTGCGCCACAGGGCCTCGCTTAAGCGAATACTAAGGTCTTTGTGGTGTATTCAGGCGCGTGAGCATCGGAGTGGGCATGACGCGCGCCATAATCGGGTTGAGATGCCCGGCAAATATATTCCGGAATATTGGTGCTGCCTTCATAGTCCTCTGGACTATGCTGTCATCCGGGACAGTTCTCGCCCAGCAGACGTCGCCCCAGGACAGCTTGCCGCCTTACCAGCAAAAGCTCGACAGTACCTATCACCTGTTGGCATCTACCCCATTTACTTACCATTCGGACGAAATAGAACGTTATGGTGCAGCGGCGCTTTCCCAATCGGGGAACCGTCGTTTGTATGCGTTGTGGCGCGTTCTTTACGTCTACAAAGACGTCTTGAACGAAGGGCAGTTCAACGCGTGGCATGCGCGGATTGTCAAAGAAGCGCGTAAAAGCAATGATAGTGATCTGGACCTGCTTGCCCGTTTGATGCTTCAGGTCTATCGAAATGAAACCAACGGTTTTTCGCTTATTTCTGAGCGCGAGTGGGCAGTCTATCTCGAAGCGCCAAATAGCGCGATTCGAAACATGGCGCTTTTAGAACGGGAGCGCCAGGCCCAGTTTCAACGGCAATGGGCTGAGGCGATTGACCTCGGCGAACGCCTGGTAATCGGACTGGACGGAGAGGGGGAGGCCGCGAACGGTTTGCACGCCGTTGCGCGGCAAGTGCTTGCCTACAACATGCTGAAGGTGGGTGACTACGACAGCTATGCCAATCATATGTATGCCGTTGCTCGACTGTCTGAAAATGGCTTTTTTCTTCAAAAGATGGCGCTGATTTATGACCTTGCCGTATTCGCGGCTTTGGACAACGATCTGGAATTGGCAAGAAAACTCCAGACGCTGTACTCGGCTGAGGTTGACAAACACAAGCTTGGCGCTCTGATTGAGCAAGACCAGCAACTGTGCGTCAGTATCGCGGAAAAAAGCGAAGATTATCGCGGCGTTATCAATTGCTTGCAGGATTGGCGTCCCCCGTCGGCGAAACTGGCGACGCCGCAGGATGCGATCAAACTGATGGCGCTTTCGGCCGCTTATGCTCATGTGAATGAAGTCGGAAAGGCAGAATTTTACTACGCGAAACTTGTCGAGATACCTCAGACGACATTTGCGCGTGGAAGTCTGTACGATTCCTATTATGAATCCCAACTGTATGCGGCCAAGGGCGACTACAGGACCGCGTTCCAGGACATGAATTCCTTCAACCTTTCGGCTCTGCGCCGGGCAGAAAAATATCGTGTTGCCTCTGTGCAGGACATGTACAAGGCGCTTCGCAAGGAACTGGACAGTAAGACCCAGGAAAGCCGTCTGCTGGTCAAGCAAGTTCAGATGCGGAATCTTTTGTTGGGGGCGGCGGGTCTGATTGCTGTCCTGCTGGCCGTTATCAGCGTCGGTGGCGCCTTCTGGGTCCTGCGCATGCGTCGTCTGCATCGCAACCTGAACGAAGCCCACGACCACGCCGAAGCCGCCAACGCCGCCAAGTCGCGCTTCCTGGCCGTGATGAGCCACGAACTGCGTACGCCGCTGAATGGCATGCTGGGCATGGCCCAGACCCTGAAAAAGGGTGATCTCAACGGCGCCCAGCGCGAGCAGGTCGACATCATGGTCGATTCCGGCGAAACCCTGCTGGCCCTGCTGAACGACGTGCTCGACATGTCGCGCATCGAAGCCGGCAAGGTTGAACTGGCGCCGACCCCGTCGACCATGAAGGACATGGTCGACCGCGTGGTCAATACCTACAACCCGCTGCTGGGTTCCAAGGACGTCGTCCTCAGCTATCACCTCGACGAGGGCGCCAACCGTACACTCTCCTTCGACGTGCTGCGCGTCTATCAGTGTCTGTCGAACCTGGTCTCCAACGCCGTCAAGTTTACCGAACTGGGCTCCGTCCGTATCAATGTTTCGGTGACCGAGGAAGGCGACGGCTATCAGGTCCGCTGCGAAGTCAGGGACACAGGCATCGGCATGAGCAAGGCTGTGATCGACAAGCTGTTCGAAGCCTACAGTCAGGCCGATGCCATGACCGTGCGCAAATATGGCGGCTCGGGCCTGGGTCTGTCGATCAGCCGCCGCCTGGCCGAACTGATGGGCGGCACGCTCAGCGTCACCAGCGACGAGACCAAGGGCTCGACCTTCGTCCTGACCTTCCATGCCGGCGCCGTCACCGAAGTCGCCAAGGCTGAGCCGATTTCGGCCTCGATTCTCGCGGAGGACGACGACACCTTGCCGGGTATGAGCATCCTGCTGGTTGACGACCACCCCATCAACCGCAAGGTCGCCCGTCTGTTCCTGGAACCTTTCGGCTTTGACATCACCGAAGCCGCCGACGGCCAGGAAGCCCTGGACCTCGACATGTCGCGCTTCGACCTGGTGCTGATGGACCTGAACATGCCGCGCATGGGCGGACTGGAAGCGACCCGGATCTACCGCGCGAACGAAGCCCCCGGCCGCCGTCTGCCGATCGTTGCCCTGACGGCGGATGCCATGAAGGACCAGATCGCCGCTTGCCACGCCGCCGGCATGGACGCCCACATCGCTAAGCCGATCGTCATGGACACTCTGATCGAAACGGTGACCCGCCTGTTGCACCTGGCCGACGAAGACGAAGCGCAGGCCGAAGTCGAAAGCGCCTAACTCACGGTGATTTGACGTTTCGTCAATTGCGCGGCCATACTGTCGCGACCATATAACAATAGTCCGAATCTGCGGACCATACGGGGGCTACATTATGGAAGCTTTTTCGATTTTCGGAGCCTTTACGCTCGTTCTATTTGTGCTGGCGATCGTCACCGTCTTCAGCATCATCAAGATCGTGCCGCAAGGCTATGAGTTTACCGTTGAAAAGTTCGGCCGCTACACGCGCACGCTCAAGCCCGGCATTTCGTTTCTGACGCCGTTCGTCGAGGCGGTCGGCCGCCGGGTCAACATGATGGAGCGCGTCGTCGATGTGCCGCAACAAGAGGTCATCACCAAGGACAATGTGGTCGTCAAGGTCGATGGCATCGTGTTCACACAGGTCATGGATGCCTCTCTTGCGGCCTATCGGGTCGACAATCTCGACAACGCTATTACCCAGTTGTCCATGACGAACCTGCGCACCGTCGTCGGTTCGATGGAACTGGACGAGGTCCTGTCTCAACGCGATTCGATCAATTCGCGCCTGCTTAATGTCATCGACCACGCCACCTCGCCGTGGGGCATGAAGGTCAACCGCATCGAGATCAAGGACCTGCGCCCGCCGCACGATATCACCGACTCGATGGCGCGGCAGATGAAGGCCGAACGCGAACGCCGCGCCGTAATCATCGAGGCCGAGGGCGAAAAGCAAGCCGCCATCACCCGCGCCGAAGGCAGCAAGCAGGCCGCCGTGCTGGAATCCGAAGGTCGCAAGGAAGCCGCCTTCCGCGACGCCGAGGCGCGCGAACGTTCCGCCGAGGCCGAGGCCCGCGCTACCGACATGGTGTCCCAGGCCATCGCCAAGGGTGACGTCAACGCCATCAATTACTTCGTTGCCCAGAAATATGTCGAAGCCTTCGGTAAGTTCGCCGACTCGCCCAACCAGAAGACCCTGATCCTGCCGGCCGAACTGGGCAGCTTGTCCGGCACCCTGGGTGGCGTGCTTGAACTGATCAAGTCGGTCAACAACACCCCGCCGGCGCCGCCGGCCCGCAAATAGGGGAGGGCACCATGACGGACGTCTTTCTCATCCCGCCTATGGGGTTGCAGGCCTTCTGGATCTGGCTGACCTTTGGCATCCTGCTGCTGGGTCTTGAGGTTTTTCTCGGCACGCAATGGCTGCTGTGGTCGGCCGCGGCTGCCGGCCTTGTGGCGGTGGTCTGCCTGACCAATCTGCCGTTCGGCCTGGTCACCCAGGTGATCGTTTTCGCCATCCTCAGCGTGGCCGGCGCCCTGTTGACCAGGAAGTTCATGAAGGTCCCGGGGCTTGGGCCCGACGTCAACGATCCGCACGTCCGCATGTTGGGCAAGGAGGCTGAGATCCTGAGCGGCTTCGCCTTGGTCGCAGGCGGCGAACGCACGGGCCGGGTGATGTTCGACGGCGTCGAATGGCCGGCCGTACTCCAGGACGAAGCCAGCGAAGCCCGGCTGATGGACAAGGACCGCGTCGTGATCGAACGCATCCACGAAGGGCGGCTGTACGTCAAGCCGGCAGGCTAGGCTTCCCTTACGGCAATTGGGTTTAGGCTTGCCAAGGCGGCAAATCGGGTTTCCAATATGGGCAACTATAAGGAAACGCCGCCATGCCGCACGACGATCAGGTTCGAACCCACGCCCATATCTCCGACGCGGAATGGCAGAAGCGGTGCGACCTGGCGGCGCTGTACCGCCTCGTGGCGTTGTTCGGCTGGGACGACCTGATCTTCACCCACATCTCGGCGCGCGTTCCGGCGAAGGACTCGCTGGTGAAACAACCGGACGGCAGCTACGCGCCCGCTGAAGTCGACCATTTCCTGATCAACCCCTACGGTACCTTCTTCGACGAGATGACGGCATCGGACCTGGTCAAGATCGACATTGACGGCAATGCGATCGGCGACAACAAGGCCATGATCAACCCCGCCGGCTTCACCATCCATAGCGCCATCCATTCGGCTCTGGGCGATGCCCATTTCGTTCTGCACCTGCATACCGACGCCATGACCGGCGTATCGGCGCAGAAGGAAGGCTTGTTGCCCCTGAGTCAGAACTCCCTGCTGCTGCGGCCGCAGATCGCCTATCACGACTATGAGGGCGTGGCGCTGGACCTGGAGGAGCGCGCGCGGATCGTCTCGGATATCGGCAGCAAACGCGTGCTGATCCTGCGCAACCACGGCACCCTGACCTGGGGCTCGACGGCGGCGGAAGCCTTTACCATCATGTATTTCCTGGAACAGGCCTGCCGCCAGCAGATTGCGGCCTTAAGCGCCGGCCGCGACAATCTGATTGAGGTCGGCCAGGACATCCAGGACAAGGTCGCGCCCCTGGCGATGGGGGTGGGCTTTGTTGGCATGCTGACCTGGCCGGGTCTGATCCGCAAGCTGAAGCGCGAAAACCCGGGTTACGATCAGTAAGATTTGAACCTTATTCCACCGACGCTGAAGCGCTCTCCGACGTTGCCGGCACAGGCTCAGGCCTTGGCGTGGTCTGGACTTTCAGATAGGCGATCAGATTGCGGCGATGTTCAGCATCGGCAATACCCTGAAAGCTCATCTTCGTGCCTTTCACCGTCGCCTGCGGTGCGGAGATAAAGGTATCCAGCGTGGCGAAATCCCACACCGTATCGTGCCCGGTCATAGCCTCTGTGAAGAGATAGCCGGGTTCGGTGCCCGACTTGCGGCCGAAGACGCCATACAGGTGCGGTCCGGTGAGGTTCGACTTATCGGCGGTGATGGTGTGACACGACCGGCACTTGGCGAACTGCTTTTCGCCGTCGGCCAGGTCAGCGGCATTGAACGGCGCCGGCATGGCGGCCAGCAGGGCGGCCTTTTCTGCCGGCGTATAGTCGACCGTCTGGGCCAGTTCGACCACAGCGCCATTGTCATTGTCGGCCTTGCGCCCGCAGGCGCTCAAAGCCAGAATCGCAAAACCCAGAACGACAACCTGCTTCATAGTATTCCCCATGGACTGGCGAACACTTAAGCCAGTCTCACGGCTTTGGCGACAGTGAAATCGGCACCAGGACGCATTGTTTGATGAAGAAGGTATCGCAGGACTCAGTGCTGTCCGGGGCCACTCCGTCGAGATCGCGCAGTTCGACAAGCTGAACCGGTGCGGCGACGCGGTAGACGATACCATAGGCTCGCTGCGGGTTCAGGTCCACGGCTTGCCATGTAACGCTCCCGCCTTCGCGAAGGGAGACCCAGATGTGCGCGCCGCAATCCAGCATGGGGCAATAGTCGACCGGAGTGCCGTCTTCAGTGGTGGCCACGACCAGATCTCCGGTCGCGGATTCTGATATGTAGCAGCTCATCCAGTAGCCGTCATAGCTCCAGTCGTCGATGCCGTCGCCGTTCAGGTCCGGGGTCCGGTTGATGGCGCCATCGTGCGACACCTTGGCGTCAACCGAGGCGCAGGCCGTCGTATTCGCGGCCATGACGGCCGCCATAGGTGGCGGGGGTGTGTCCGGCGATGCATCCCGAACCGTATCTATCGCCTGGGGCGCTACGCCGGTGCGGACCAGGTCCTTTTTGGTAAACCGCCACGATGCCCGCATGGCGAACTTGCCCAGACCGTCGTCGCGCCATTCGAAGCCCCAGGGACAGGCTTCGACGCCGGCCAGCCCGCAGGCGGAACCGTGAAAATCGGTTTCGATCCAGCCGAAATCCTTGCCGGGAATGCGGCGTACCTTGAATAGGCGGACCTGGTTGCGGAACGTCCGGACGTAGTGACCATTGTCATCGGGCGACCAGACTTCGATCATGCAGCCGCCTGTGCCGCACCATCCGGCGGGATATTCAGTCTTTTCGCTGTCGATCATCCAGTCCGGCGCCTTGGCGGGGGTGACATTGACCTTTTTCAGCAGACCGGTCCTTTGCCATTTCCGGATTTCCACCGCGGTCGGTTGCGGCGGGGGCGGGCCGCTGTTCTCGGGATCGCTGGCGTCGTAAGGCAGCCAGCCATCGGCGACGATGGCCTGGACGGCGTCGACAACCTCCGGCGGCACGTCCTGGGCGCGCGCCTGCGCTACGCCGACCGCCGCCAAAGCCGCCGCCAAGACCAAAGCCATCCGTTTCATGACACAACCCCTCCGGTTACGGCCATTCTACCGCTGCCGCGCATCGAATACCCGTTACAAATCCTGTTACAGCAGGTCGGGTTGCGCCTTTGGAATCTCAAAATCGAGCAGGGCGCGCTTCAACGGCAAACCGCCACCATATCCGGTCAGCGATCCGTTCTTGCCGATGACGCGATGGCACGGGATAATCAGCGCGATGGGGTTCTTGCCATTGGCGGCGCCGACGGCGCGCATGGCCTTTTCGTCGCCCGTTCGCCTTGCCAGTTCCTGATAATGGATGGTGGTGCCGAAGGGGATATCGCACAGCGCCTGCCACACCCTTTGCTGGAAGGGTGTGCCGCGTGGCCGCAAGACCAGATCAAAATCCCTGCGCGTGCTGGCGAAAAACTGGTCGACCTGCTCGAACACATGCGTCAACCGCCCGGGCGCAGGCAACGCCTTGGCGTCATGCGACCACAGATTGGCCATGACGCCGTTGAGGAATGTGAACTCCACCAAAGCGCCATCATCCTCGATGGTCGCGGCGGCGGTGCCGTAGGGTGTGTCCATCTGGTCGAAGTAAAGCATGGCAATATCGTGACAGGATTCGCTGCCAGAAAGAGTCAGGACCTAAAGCCACCGCTTCCGCTTGAACCACAGATACGGCACCACCGCGAACAGCAGCATCAGCACAATGGCGAAGGGCTGCCCCCAGCTCAGTTCGAACTCCGGCATGCTCTTGAAATTCATCCCGAAATAGCCGGCCACCAGCGACGGCGGCAGGAAAATCAGCGCCACCACCGAGAAGATCTTGGCAATCAGGTTCTGTTCGACATTGATCATGCCGAGGCTGGTTTCCAACTGGAACGTCATCTGGTTGTTCAAAAAGCCCGACTGATCGGCCAGAGACTTACAATCCTTGATCAGTCGGTTGGCGTCGCGGTTCAACTCGTCCTTGCCGTGGTTATGATCGTCGCGGAAATAGGTCAGCAGCCGCTCCAGGCTGTGAACGCTCTCATTGATCTTGGCATTGAGATCGGCCAGGTAGCCCAGCCGCTTCAGCACGCCGCGCATGAGGATCGACGGATCGCCGTGGCGGCTGTCGAAGGCTTGTTCGTTGAAGATGCGCTGCGACAGTTCGTCCATGCCCTTGATGACGTCCTTGTGGCGGACGGCGACGCGGGTGATCACCTCTTCCAGCAAGCCTTCCATGACGTCGGCGCTGGTTGGAAACCGCCTGGGATGCAGCAGCAGGTTCTCCGAAAAGTGCAGGAACGAGGTCGGATCGATCCGCCGGATGGTAATCAGGAATTCCGGCGTCAGGATAAAGGTCACCGGGCTGGTCCGCGGCGTGCCGCTTTCGACATCGCACAGCATGGCGGCCGTCATGTAGGAAATGCCGTCGCGCGTATACATCCGGTTCAGGGCGTGGTTGCGCCAGATCTCGTCCTGACGGGGCAGGGCGATGTTCAGATTCTGCGGGAGGTTGCGTTCTTCCTCTTCGGTCGGATTGACCAGGTCGATCCATACCGGCTCATCCGGAACATTGTGGGTGGCGTCGATCTGGGTTTCGGCAATCTTGCCCCCCGCACCGGCCGGAAGATGAAAAACCCTGATCATGTACGTGCCTCCGCCGAGACCATCCTAAGGCGAAGCGGTTGATTCCGGTTTAACGGCAGTGCCGCGACGTACTCGCTTTCAACGCGATTGTCCCTTTTTCGGATCGTCTTTTTAGTGTATCGTCATGCTTCGGAAGCACAAAGAAATCAGAGGATTGATTTACGGTGACTCCCACGAACCTTCCTCCGTCACCTGCGGAAACGGCTTTTTCCCATAGGCGCGCCTCCGCTATGGCGTGGTTGGTGGACATTGCTCGGCGCCTGTCGGAGACCCGCGATATGTCATCCCTGGCCCTGACCACCGCGGAGGCGGCCCGGGGGCTCCTGGGAGCTGCGGATTCAACCTTTATTCTTCGCGACGGCCACGAAGGTCATTGTGTTGAGCAAAGCGGTCCCCAAAAAATGTGGAAAGGGGTACGATTCCCGCTGGAGGGGACCGTGACAGGCAGCGTCATCCTAAGCGGCGTTGCCGACATTATCCCGGATATTCGTCAGGACAGCCGAATTCCCAGCAGCGCCTACGACCCCGCGGCTGTGCAAAGTATACTGGTCGTGCCGATCCGGCGGTCACAGCCGCTGGGCGCCATCGTCGTCAACTGGAATGAACGGCATCCAGCTGATGAGGATGACATCGCCATCCTTCATGCCCTGGCGGATATTACCTCGGTCGCCTGGGAAAATGTTCGCCTGTTGGAAGACCTTCAGGACAAGGTCAAGGGTCTGGAAGCGCAACGCGTGCGTATCGAGGCCCAGCATGAATCGCTGGAGGTATTCTCGCGCGCCCTGGCCCACGACCTGAAGGAACCGGTCCGCACGGTGCGCGCCTTTTCCGAACTGATCGCCAAGGGCGAAGATCCGCCCGAATTGCGCGATACCTATTTCGACCTGATCCACAAGGCCGCCGACCGTATGGCCATGCTGGTCGACACGGTGTTCCAATATACCCAACTCGACGACCGCAGCCGGCTGAACAAACGGGCCGTCGATATGGACGAAACGGTCAGGGCGGTCATCGGCAACCTGGCGCAATTGATCCGCGAGCGTGGCGCCGTGGTGACGGCCGGCGACCTGCCGACGGTGGACGCCCACGGCGCCCACATGATGCAACTGGTTCAGAACCTGGTCAGCAATGCCGTCCGCCATGGTCCGGTCGGCGTTGAGGTCCGCATCGAGGCGAAGGATTTAGGTGACCAGTGGCAGTTCAGCGTCAGCGACAACGGACCTGGCCTGGCGAGCAACGACGTCGAGCGCATCTTTCTGCCGTTCAAGCGCCTGAACCTGAACGAGGAGGGGGCGGGCCTGGGCCTGTCGATCTGCCGCAAGGTGATGGCGCTGCATGAGGGGCACATCTGGTGCGACTCCGGTTATACGGGCGGCGCGCGTTTTCTCTTTACCCTGCCGAAACCGGGCGCCGTGACGCCTGAAGTGACGGCCAATAACAACAGAGCGAGCTTGATGGAAACAACGGGACGACGCCTTGCCAATGTTTTGCTGGTCGACGACCGCGATGCCGACCTGGAACTGACGCGGGTGCTGCTCCAGGTCCGCGACCGGCTGCAGTTCAATCTGATCATGGCCAAGGGCGGCAAGGAGGCGCTGGACAAGCTGCGCCAGGCCGGCCGCGACCAGGAGCCGATCGACCTGCTGCTGCTGGACATCAACATGCCGGGCATGAGCGGGTTCGAAATGCTCGAAGAACTGCGCAAGGACAAATCCATCCCGCCGGTTGCTGTGGTCATGTGCAGCGGCTCGACCTATGAGGATGACCTGAAGCGGGCGGAGAGCCTGGGCGCGGCGGGCTATATGGTCAAGCCGCCGTCGCTTGACCAACTGAAGCCAATGCTGGCGGTTCTGCCGGACCTGCACCTCGACCAGGAAGGCCGCGACAACCGCCTGATGCACGCGGCTTAAACCTGGTTCCTTCTTACGCCGAACTTATCGGCTTGACCCAGAACCCCACCGCATTTTCATGCGCACCGGCCTAGCTTTCCGGCGAACCGGAGCGCAACCATGCCCAAATCCCATCTCACCGTGTGCCTGCTGGCCCTGACCCTGGCCGCCTGCGGTGAGGCCGCCAAACTGCCTTTCTCGGCCGGTGTCGGCTCCGATCCCCAAATCCCCAAACCTGCCAAGACAGCCTTTCCGACGGTCAAGATCGCGCCTGCCATCGGCTGGCCCGCCGGCACGACGCCCAAACCGGCCGCGGGCCTGACGGTGAAGGCCTTTGCCACCGGTCTCGACCATCCGCGCTGGCTGCATGTCCTGCCCAACGGCGATGTCCTGGTCGCCGAAAGCAATGCCCCGCCCAAGCCCGAAGACGGCAAGGGCATCAAGGGCACCATCATGAAGGTGGTAATGGGCAAGGCCGGCGCCGGCGTGCCCTCGGCCAACCGTATCACCCTGCTGCGCGACGCCGATGGCGACGGTGTTGCCGAGACCAAAACCACTTTCCTGTCCGGCCTGAATTCCCCTTTCGGAATGCAAGTGATTGGCGATGCGCTCTACATCGCCAACACCGACGCCATCGTCAAAGTCCCCTACACCGCGGGCGTCACCACCATCACCGCCACACCGCAGAAGGTGGCCGACTTGCCGGCGGGGCCGATCAACCACCACTGGACCAAGAACATTCTGGCCAGCCGCGACGGTAAGAAACTCTATGCCACCGTCGGCTCCAATTCGAACGTCGCCGAAAGCGGCATGGCAGTGGAGGCAAACCGCGCCGCCGTCCTGGAAATCGACCTGGTCACTGGTGCTACCCGGCTGTTCGCCTCGGGCCTGCGCAATCCCAACGGCCTGGCCTGGGAACCGCATTCGGGCGCGCTATGGACGGTGGTCAACGAACGCGACGAACTGGGCAGCGACCTCGTGCCGGACTATCTGACGTCAGTTAAGGACGGCGGCTTCTACGGCTGGCCCTATAGCTACTACGGCCAGCACATCGATACCCGCGTCGAGCCGCAAAATCCGGACCTGGTCGCCAGGGCTATCGTTCCCGACTACGCCCTGGGCACGCACGTGGCGCCGTTGGGCCTGGCCTTCTATACGGGGCCCCTGATTCCGCAGTACGCTGGCGGCGCCTTGATCGGCAGCCACGGCTCATGGAACCGCAACCCACGCAGCGGCTATGACGTGGTCTTCGTACCCTTCGGCGGAGGCCGTCCAGCGGGCCCGCCGCAAACCGTCCTCGACGGTTTCGTCAGCGCCGACGGCAAAGCCATGGGCCGTCCGGTCGGCGTCGAGGTTGACAAGACCGGCGCCATCCTTGTGGCGGACGACGTCGGCAATGTTATCTGGCGGGTAACGCCGGCCTCTTGATCTGGGCTGACGACCTCGTTATATCCGCATCGGGCTGTGGCGCTGCCGTCAAAACAATACGCTCCTCGGTGCAAGGCGTGCACTGACAGAGGAGCCGTATCATGACCTCCGATCCTTCAACTGAAAACCGCGCCGGCTACGACCGCTGGGCGCAACTCTACGACAGCTATCCCAACTCCACCGTCGCGACCGACGATCTGTACTTCCCACCGGTCTATGCCGATGTCTGCGACAGGAATGTCCTGGAAATCGGCTGCGGCACGGGCCGCCACACCGTCCGCCTGGCCGCTCAGGGTAACCGCGTCACGGCGCTGGACCTGTCGCCGGGCATGCTGGCTATCGCCCGAACCAAACTCGCAAATTTCGATACCGTCCGCCTGCTCGAAGCCGATATCCTGCAAACCGGCGACCTGGGCCGGTTCGACGCCGTCCTGACCGCCCTGGTGTTGGAACATATCTCAGACCTGCACCTGTTCTTCGCCCGCGTCGCCCATGCTGTCAAACCGGGCGGCCGCTTCTACATGTCGGAAATTCATCCCGATCGGATCGCTGGCGGAACGCAAGCGAATTTCACAGCGGCCGACGGCGAACATGTCCGCCTGGCCAGCTTCGCCCATACCGAAGCCGACATCCAGGCCGCCGCCTCAAAGGCCGGCCTTATCCTGATGCTACAACAGGACATCACCGGGGCTGAGGATCTTGTCCGCCTCAACCCCGACTGGACGCGTCACATTGGCCGGCGGATGATCCGTATCTGGGTGTTTGCCCGGCAGTAAGCCCGCGCGGATGTGATAGATGATGGCCTTGTCGCGGCGGGTCAGGTCCGCCGACAGGCTGTCATCCACGGAAACGGGCGCGGGCAGCGGGTTCATGAACACCCGCTCGCAGTAGCGCGCGCCCGGAGCCGCCACGGCCGTAACCCCGCGCCAGCAGGCGTCATAGGCAGCCACGTCGCAATAGGACCCAAAGTCCGACAGCGAGAAGGCATCGAACCGGCCTAGCCCGGACATGTCGGCCAGGCTGCCATCGACTATGGTCAGCCGATCGAGCCGCTCACGCACCACCGCCAAATTCTCCCGCCGCAGATGGACGGGCAGGGCGTCCGGATGATGTCGGCCCCGGAAGATCAGCCACGCAAAGTCGCTGTCACGGAAAAAGAAACGCCCTGCCGCATCACGAAAGGCGCCGGTCAGCCGCTCCGCGCACCCCTCTGCGTCCGGCAGGAAGGCGCCGCCGGGCTCGCCGATGACATGCTGCCAGAAGAAGCGGCCACTCAGCGTCCGCACGGCGCCCCGCCATAGCCCGTCGTCGAAATGCCGCCGCCAGATATCCGCCTGGTCCTCCAAGGTCCGCGCCGCAAACAACTCATCGATATGGCGGCCACGGATCAGTCCGGTCCCGAAGGCGCCGAAACGCAGCACCTTCTCCCACCGCCCGGCATACCATACGCCACCCCTGATCACACCGGGCCGTGCGTCCCAGAAGGCGGGATCGCCCAGGGCCGGCCGTACCTTGCGATACAAGGCCATCCGGTCGCCGCCGGTCAGCCCCAGAAAGGCGTACAGCTCATCCGCCTCCAAAACCCGCAACGCCGCCACCTTCAGCGCCAAGAGCTGGTTCTGCGCCGGATTGATATCCAGCGCCACCACCTCGGCGGCCTCCGACATCAGCAGGTCAAGCGGCCGCGTCCCGCTGGCCGTCAGGCACAATACCCGGTCGCCGCCGCGAATCCGCAGCGCGCGCAGTTCGGTCTCACCGTCCTCATTGGACGAGGTGAAGTTCAGGCTGGTGAAAAAGCTCATACCAGCATGTCCGGCATGCGGGCGGGCGCGACCGGGCTGTCGCCGCGCAACAGCGCATCGATGCCGGCGCGCAGAACGTCCTGGGGGGCGATATAGCTGGGCGTGCGGCCGAAGGCGGCGCGGTTGGCCGAGACGGCATTCAGGATCGTCTTGTCCTCGGAGATGATGCGCTGGAACAGGACCTGCATCATGGCGACTTTGGCGCGCGTCAGCCACGACTGCCCGGCCAGGGCCATGACACCGAAGGCGCGGATCTGGCCGGTCTCGGCCGGCGTCAGGTGAAAGCGCGTGCCGAAAACCAGCCGGCCGTTCTGGCGGTATTCGACCTCGGTGATGTTGGGGGCGCGGAAGCGATCGGTGATGTGATATCCGCCCTGGCCCATGAACTTGCCCATAAATCCATCCGGTGTCGCCACCGGGGGATAGTGGGCCTCGATCCAGTCCGGCCCGGTGACGATGGCCGGCGTGACCGGCCGCCGGCCCTCCGTCGCACGCAGGTAGCCGCCGTGCACCACGGAGGTGTGGGTCGTGTCGAGGATGTTCTCGGCAAAATCGGCGATCGTCGTCGCCACTTCACCGGTCATGACCACGGCCGTGCCGCCCGGAACCAGCGGCGTAACCGGCAACGCCAGGCCCTCGGCCTTGCGGCCCAGGAAAAGGAAGCCGTCGCCTTCCGCCGCCATGACCGGAGCGATAAACGCCGGCGCCGGGCAGGCCAGGGCCGGCATATGGCTGCAACGGCCGTCACGCTCGAAGCGCCAGCCGTGATAGGGGCAGGCGATGGCGCCGTTCTCGACCCGTCCCAGCGACAGCGGCGCACCGCGGTGGGGACAGATATCGGGCAGGGCGCCGATCCGGTCACCGTCCCGCCACAGGACATGCGCCACGCCATCGAACATGACCCTCAACGGCTTGTCTCTCAACGCGCTCGACAGAGCTACGGCGTACCATCCAGGCCGCAGTTCCGCCCGCATAGGCCAGGTCTTGCGGTCGTCCATCTGCATCCCCCATCAAATTTGAACAATGTTCAATATGATGCAGGCGCAGCCGGAATGCAAGCGGTTTTGCGCCTGACGGGTTTACTGGACGCGGTAATTCTCCTCGGCGCTTTCGCCGTTCACCCGCTCCTCGACGCCGTCGATATAGACGCGGACCTCTATTTGGCCGTCGGCAAGCTCACTGGTCTCGACCTTGTTGACGACGGCCGGTGCGCCGTAATGCGCCCGCAGTTCTGGATCGTTAATGCGGTGCTCGGGCAGGGGCGGAGCGGCAAAGGTGAAACCGTCTGAGGCATAGACCTCTTCACCGGTGTTCTGGTCGATCAGGCGATAAACATACTGGGGCATGGGAAATCTCCTCTGAATCCACATGCCGTCATCGCCGATAAGAAATCCATTCGGGCTGATCCAGATCAAATCCCTAGCAAAAATCACAAACATAAATATATGCACATATAAAGATATCTTTATATGATTGTTGACGGCGTGGAAAACCTGATCTACCGTGACGTCATCCTGTTCATCCCGGGAGTCACCCCTGCGGATAAGCCGTGACCCATGTGGGCGCGGTAACGCCGCCGCACGCCCCAATCCAAAGGAACCGCCGTGTCATCTCATCTGCCTGTCGCCACCCTGGGCACGCCCCGCATCGGCGCCAAACGCGAGCTGAAATTCGCCCTCGAAAGCTACTGGTCGGGCAAAACCGGCCAGCCGGAACTGCTGCAGACCGCCGCCACCTTGCGCGCCGCCAACTGGGCACGGCAAAAGGCCCGCGGCGTCGATATCATCCCGTCGAACGACTTTTCGCTCTACGACCATGTCCTGGACACCAGCCTGATGGTCGGCGCCATCCCGGCGACCTATGGTGAGACCCCGGACCTTGATACCTATTTCGCCATGGCGCGCGGATCCCAGACCGCCCACATCTGTACGCACGGTCACGTCCACCATCACGGTCCCGGCGTCCCGGCCCAGGAGATGACCAAGTGGTTCGACACCAACTACCATTGCATGGTGCCGGAATTCACCCCGGACCAGGCCTTCCGCTTGACCGCCTTCAAGCCGCTGGAGGAATTCCTCGAAGCCAAACGCCTGGGCTATCATACCCGCCCGGTCCTGGTCGGCCCTGTCACCTTCCTGCGCCTGGGTAAGTCCCAGACGGCCGGCTTCAACCCGCTGAGCCTGATCGATCGCCTGATCCCGGTCTATGCCGATCTTTTGTGCCGCCTGCGCGACGCCGACGCCGACTGGGTCCAGATCGACGAACCGGTCCTGGCGCTCGACCACGACGACACCACGGCGCAGGCCCTGCACACCGCCTATGCCGCTTTCGCCGAACAAGTTCCTGGCCTCAACCTCCTGGTCGCCGGCTATTTCGGCGGTCTGGAGGACAATCTCGACCTCGCCCTGTCGCTTCCCGTGGCCGGCCTGCACCTCGACCTGGTCCGCGCCCCGCAACAACTGGACACCGTCATCGCCAAGGCACCCGCCGACCTGACCCTGTCCCTGGGCATCATCGACGGCCGCAACATCTGGCGCGCCGATCTGGCCGCCATCCTCGACGGCCTGGAGCCGGTCATCGCGCGCGGCAAGCTGCAACTCGCCCCCTCATGCTCCCTGCTGCACGTCCCGATCGACCTCGACCTGGAAGACAAACTCGACCTCGACCTCAAATCCTGGCTGGCCTTCTCGCTGCAGAAGATGGACGAACTGAAGACCCTCAGCCTCGCCCTGACCGAGGGCCGCGGCGCCGTCCGTGCCGAACTGGCCGCCGCCACCTCGGCCGCCGAAGCCCGTCGGTGGTCGCGCAAGGTCAACGACCCGGCCGTCCAGATCCGGGCCAATGCCGTCATACCCGCCCACAGCCGCCGCAAAAGCCCGTTCCCCGACCGCGCCCGCCTCCAGCATAACGACTTCAAGCTGCCGGCCTTTCCGACCACCACTATCGGCTCCTTTCCGCAAACCGCCGAGGTCCGCCACGCCCGTTCGGCCTTCACCAAAGGCGACCTGACCGCCGCCCAATACGACGCCTTCCTGAAAACCGAGACCGAACGCGCCATTCGCTGGCAGGAGGAGATCGGCCTCGACGTCCTGGTCCACGGCGAGTTCGAGCGCAACGACATGGTCCAATACTTTGGAGAGCAGTTGTCGGGCTTCGCGTTTACCCGCCATGCCTGGGTCCAGTCCTATGGCTCGCGCTATGTCCGCCCGCCGGTCCTGTTCGGCGACGTCGCCCGTCCCCAGTCCATGACGGTCGAATGGTGGCGCTACGCCCAGTCCCTCACTGACAAGCCTGTCAAGGGTATGCTGACCGGCCCGGTGACCATCCTCAACTGGTCGTTCGTCCGCGACGACCTGCCGCGGGCCACCGTCTGCCGCCAGATTGCCCTGGCCATCCGCGATGAGGTCGCCGACCTGGAATTCGCCGGCGCCCGCATGATCCAGATCGACGAAGCCGCCCTGCGCGAAGGCCTGCCCCTTCGCCGCGGCGACTGGGACACCTACCTCACCTGGGCAGTCGAGGCCTTCCGCCTGTCGGCATCGGGCGTTGCCGACACCACCCAGATCCACACCCACATGTGCTATTCCGAATTCAACGACATCCTGGAGGCCATCGCCGCCATGGACGCTGACGTCATCTCAATCGAAACCTCGCGTTCGAAGATGGAACTTCTGGACGCCTTCACGGCCGGCAATTACCCGGCCGAAATCGGACCCGGCGTCTACGACATCCATTCGCCGCGCGTGCCGGAAGTCTCGGAAATGGTCCACCTGCTGTCTCTGGCGCGGCAACGGCTGGACGACGGCCAGATCTGGATCAACCCCGACTGCGGCCTGAAAACGCGTGGCTGGGCTGAAGTCCGTCCCGCCCTGGTCAACATGGTGGCGGCGGCGAACCAGCTTCGAGGCCGTTTCGACTGCGTATAATGCAACAGTAGTTTGGCTTGCCCCTTTCTTGCCCACCCCGTTTACGGGGAGGGTGGCGCGAAGCGCCGGGCGGGGCTCTTTCTTAAGAACTAAAATCAGCACTGCTGCCTGAGATAACGCCGGTCTGGCGAAGCCGCGTGCCACCCGCGCCCGGCTTCGCTACGGTGTCCGCTCACCGAAGCGTCATTCCGCGAAGATAGCCCTGTCATGCTATCAGTGACCGCCTTCCGCCGACGGAGCCTGCTATGACCAGCGTCCTGAACATCGAGAACGAAACCCGCGTTAATACCTACACCACGGGTGACCAGACAAACTGCGTCGTGACCCGATTGAGCAACGGCGGCTATGTCGTGGTCTGGGAAAGCTACGCCCAGGACGGCGACGGCGGCGGCATCTATTTTCAGCGTTACGACGCAAATGGCGTGGCTCTGGGATCGGAAACCCGCGCCAACAGCGTGACGGCCGGGGCCCAGTCTGATCCGGCCGTCGTGGCCATGGCGGGGGGCGGCTTCGTGATTACCTGGTCCAGCTTCGGCCAGGACGACCCCAATTTCGGCGTCCAGGCCCGGATATACAGCACCACCGGTTCCGCAGCGGGCACCGAATTCCTCGTCAACACGACCACCGCCAACACTCAGTACAGCCCTGACCTGGCCGCGCTCAGCGACGGCGGTTTTGTCGCCGTCTGGCAGAGCACCTTGCAGGATGGTGACGGCATCGGCGTCTATGCCCAACGCTACTCGGCCAATGGCCTGACCCTGGGGGGCGAAACCCGGATCAACACCTTTACGACGGGCGACCAATCCCACGCCAGGGCGACCGGCCTGACCGGAGGCGGCTACGTCGTCACCTGGACCAGCGACGGCCAGGACGGTTCCGGCGACGGCGTCTATGCCCGGGTCTATACCGGTGGGGGGGCGGCCGTAACCGCCGAGTTCCGCGTCAATACCCGGACGACCGACAGCCAGGCCCAGCCGGATGTCGCGGCGCTGGAAGCCGGCGGCTTCGTCGTCGTCTGGACCAGCAACCTCCAGGATGGCTCCTCTTACGGCGTCTATTGCCGGCTGTACAATGCCGATGGCACCGCCGCGGGTTCGGAGGCGCGGGTCAACACCTATGTCACCGGAACCCAGAACGTGCCGGCCGTCACCGCCCTGACCGACGGCGGCTATGTCGTTGCCTGGCAAAGCGGTCAGGACGGCGATGCCGCCGGGGTCTATGCCCAGCGCTATGACGCCCAGGGACGCGCGATCGGGCCGGAGCTGCAGGTCAACACCTATATTATCGGCGGCCAGACCGCTCCCGACGTGGTGGCGCTCGACGACGGCGGCTTTGCCGTGACCTGGCTCAGTCCCGCCCAGGACGGATCCGGCTTCGGAATCTACCGCAAGGAATTTTCCGCCGCCGCCAGCCTGACCGGCACCCAGCTTCTGTATGGCACGGCCGACGCCGACACTCTCGATGGCGGCAGCGGCGCCGACAAGATGTACGGCGGCTTCGGCGACGACCTCTACATCGTCAATTCGACCTCCGACCTGGTCAGCGAGCGTTCTAGCCAGGGCGACGACGAGGTCCGGTCGTCCGTCACCTGGACCCTGGGCAGCTATGTCGAGAACCTGACCCTGACCGGGGCGGCCGGCCTCACCGGCACCGGCAATACGCTGGACAACATAATCACCGGCAATGCCGGCAACAATTACTTGAACGGCGCCGCCGGCGACGACCAGATCAACGGTGGCACCGGCCACGACCAGATCTTCGGCGGCGACGGCGAAGACTACCTCGAAGGTCACACCGGCAACGATACCCTGCGTGGCCAGGACGGTCATGACGACCTGTTCGGCGGCGACGGCAGCGACAGCCTGGACGGCGGCGTCGGTCACGACAACATCGATGGCGGATCCGGCCACGACACCCTGTTCGGCGACGAGGGCGACGACCTGCTAGACGGCGGCACCGGCAATGATGTACTGCGCTTTTCCGCCGGTTACAACTATGCCGATGGCGGCTCGGGCACCGACACCATGTCGGCCGAGCTGTACGAATACGCCGTCGTCGCCAGCCTGGCTGACGAGAACATGTACGACGCCCTGGGCAACAGCATGGCGCTGTACGGCATCGAACACCTGAGGGGTTCGGCCTTCGGCGACGACCTCGTCGGCAATGCTGCCAGCAACCAGCTCGATGGCGGCCTCGGCGCTGACACCCTGGCGGGCCTGGGCGGCAACGACACTTACCTGGTCGACCATGTCGGCGACAGCGTCTGGGAAGCGGCCGGGCAGGGGACCGACCTGGTCCGCGCGTGGGTCAGCTTCAGTCTCGAGGGGACGCAGGTCGAAAACCTCATCTTGCAAGGTACCGGCCACCTGGTCGGCATCGGCAACGGCCTGAACAACCAACTGACGGGCAATACCGGCGACAACCGGCTGGACGGCGGCAGCGGTAACGACACCCTGTCCGGTGGCGCCGGTAATGACACCTATGTCGTCGACACCTTGTCCGATATCATTATCGAAGGTGCGACCACCGGCGTCGACGAAGTCCGTTCCGACATCAGTTATGTCCTGGGCGCCAACCTGGAAAACCTCATCCTGGTCGGTGTCCTCGCGACGTCGGGGACGGGCAATGCCGCCAACAACGTCATCACCGGCTTCAGCCAGGCCAATAGCCTGGATGGCGGCGGCGGCGACGACACTCTGATCGGCGGCGCCGGCAACGACACCTACGACATCGACTCGGAACTCGACAGCGTCGTCGAGTTGCTTAACCAGGGGATCGACACGGTCCGCGTCGCCTTCGCGGGCTATCAACTGGCCGACAATGTCGAGAACCTGATCCTGACCGCGCCGTCGGGTAACGCTGTCGGCAACCCGCTCGACAACGTCATCACCGGCAGCGAAGGCAACAACTTCCTGAACGGCCATTTCGGCGTCGACACCCTGATCGGCGGCCTGGGTGACGACAGCTACCGAGTCGATGAGGCGGGTGAGGTCGTGACCGAACTGAACGGCCAGGGTAATGACATCATCTTCACCCACATCAGCTTTTCGCTGGCCGGGACCTATGTCGAGACCCTGACGATTACCGGCATCTACGACGTCAGCGCTACGGGCAACGGCGAGGCCAACAGCCTGAACGGCGCCACCGGCAACAACGTCCTGGATGGCGGCGGCGGCGCAGACACCATGAACGGCGGGCAGGGCAACGACACCTTCTATGTCGACCATATCGGCGACAACGTCATCGAGGCGGCGGGCGAGGGAACGGACCAGGTGTTTTCCTCGGTCACCTACAGCCTGGTCGGCCGCAACGCCGAACACCTGACCCTGACCGGCAACGCCATCATCAGCGCTGCCGGCAATGGCCTGGGCAACCAACTGACGGGCAACAGCGCCGGCAACACCCTGAACGGCGGTGGCGGTAACGACACCCTGACGGGCGGCTTGGGCGCCGACTACTTCCAGTTCGGCGCGGCCTTCCGCGCCGACACGGTGACCGACTTCAACTCGGGTCAGGGCGACAAGATCCAGCTGGTCGGCCTGGGCAGCTATACGGTCACCCAGGTGGGCGCGAATGTGACGGTCGATTTCGGCGGCGGCAACATCATTACCGTCCTGACGTCTACGGCGGCGGACGTCTCCGCCAACATAATTTGAGGACGAGACCTGCCCTGACTCAAAAAAAAGGCGCCTGCCGCCTCTGGACATTCCGAACCTGTCTCGGCATAAGCGCGGTTCGTGAAATTTCACGCCTGGCCGGCTTAGCTCAGTTGGTAGAGCAGTTGTTTTGTAAACATCAGGTCACGGGTTCGAATCCTGTAGCCGGCACCACCGCCATTTCACCGCCGAACCCATGAGTGTCTTGAGTTTTGTTTGCTGACGCAAACCGGGGTTCGAATCCTGTAGCCGGCACCATTTTCCCAAATAAAGCTTGCCCATATGGGCTCAAGAAAATACAGGTCACGCCCGGTCCAACCTCTGTAAGATCAAGGCGAGGGGGGCCCAAGAACCGTTCTTTGACCCCTTGACCCCGATCTTGAAAAGGTTAAGAGCCAGCCATGTCTCGCATCCTCATCACCTCCGCGCTCCCCTATATCAACGGCATCAAGCACCTCGGCAACCTCGCCGGCTCGATGCTGCCGGCCGACGTCTACGCCCGGTTCATGCGCGCCCGCGGTCATGAGGTGCTCTATATCTGCGCCACCGACGAACACGGCACCCCCGCCGAACTCGCCGCCGCCAAGGCCGGCCAGGACGTCCGCACCTATTGCGACGAACAGCACCTGATCCAGAAGAGCGCCGGTGAGGCGTTCGGCCTGTCCTACGACTGGTTCGGCCGCTCGTCGTCGCCGCAGAACCGTCAACTCACCCAGATGTTCTGCGAAGCCCTCGACAGCAACGGCCTGATCGAAGAGCGCGTCGACAAGATGGTCTTCTCCATCGACGACGGCCGCTTCCTGCCCGACCGCTATGTTGAAGGCACCTGTCCCCACTGCGGCTACGAAAAGGCCCGCGGCGACCAGTGCGACAATTGCGGCCGTCTGCTCGACCCGACCGACCTGAAAAACCCCTATTCCGCCGTCTCGGGCTCGACCAACCTGGAAGTCCGCGACACCCGCCACCTCTACCTGCTGCAAACCAAGGTCGAGGAACAACTGCGTGCCTGGATCGCCAGCCATGACAACTGGCCGCACCTGGCCAGGTCCATCGCCAACAAGCACCTCGACGAAGGCCTGATCGACCGCGGCATCACCCGCGACCTTGCCTGGGGCGTGCCGGTGACCAAGGACGGCGCAGCCCGCCCGGGCTTCGAAAACAAGGTCTTCTACGTCTGGTTCGATGCGCCCATCGAATATATCGCCGCCACCCGCGAATTCTTCGACGCCCAGAACGATCCGGACGGCTGGCAGAAGTGGTGGCGCCTCGACCAGGGCGCCGACGACGTGACCTATGTCGAATTCATGGGCAAGGACAATGTCGCCTTCCACACGGTGAGCTTCCCGGCCACCATCCTGGGCTCGGGCGAACCATGGAAGATGGTCGACACCCTGAAGGCCTTCAACTGGCTCAACTGGTACGGCGGCAAGTTCTCGACCTCGATGAACCGCGGCGTCTTTATGGACCAGGCCCTGGAACTTCTGCCGGCCGACTACTGGCGCTGGTATCTGATCGCCAATTCGCCGGAAAGCTCGGACAGTTCCTTCACTTGGGAACAGTTCCAGGCGACGATCAACAAGGACCTCAACGACGTCCTCGGCAACTTCGTCAATCGCATCACCAAATTCACCGAAGGCAAGCTGGGCGGCACGGTCCCGGAAGGCGGCGAGGCCGGTCCTATCGAGGAAAAGCTTTACGCTGACGTCGCGGAACAACTGGCTGAAGCCACCGAAGCTCTGGAAACCATGGAGATGCGCAAGGCCGCCCAAGCCGTCCGTCGCATCTGGGTGCTGGGCAACGAGTATCTGCAGGAAGCCGCCCCCTGGACGGCGATCAAGACCGACCCGGCCCGCGCGGGTGTCATCGTCCGCCATGCCCTGAACCTGGTCCGCCTGAACGCTGCCCTGGCCCAGCCCTTCATGCCGTTCTCGGCCGGAAAGATCGCCGCGACGGTCGGCGCCACCTTGCCGCTGGCCTGGCCGTCGGCGGACATCCGAGCTGAACTGGACACCCTCCCCACCGGTCAGGCTGTCGCCGCCGGCGAAATCCTGTTCAGCAAGGTTGAAGACGAAAAGGTCGCCGAATGGACAGCCCGCTTCGGCGGCGCGGAAGCTTAAATTCCCTCTCCCCGTTTACGGGGAGAGGACGAGAGCCGAGCGAAGCGTGGGCGATCGGGTGAGGGGCTTTACGATCGATACTGGCTCTCTAACCTAAACCAGATACTTCTTAAACCACCCCACCGTCCGTCCCCAAGCCAGATCCGCCGCGGCCTTGTTGTACCTGGCCTCGGAAGTGTCGTTGTTGAAGGCGTGCTGGACGCCCTCATACACTTCGATATCGAACGTCTTGCCCGCCGCCGTCAAAGCCGCCCGATAAGCCTCGATGCCGGCATTGATGCGTTCATCCTGGCCGGCATAGTGAAGCAGCAACGCTGCCTTGATCCCCGGCACATCCTCCAAAGGCGGCTGAGCACCGTAATAGGCGACCCCGGCCTTCAGCTTCGCCGACTTCGTGGCGAACCGGTTGACCAGCCCGCCGCCCCAGCAGAAGCCGACCGCGCCTGTGGTCTGGCGCGCAAAACCCTGGCTCTCCAGCCATTCCAGACTGGCCTCGGCATTGGCGACATTCTGGGCCGGATCCAGTTGCCCGATCAGGTTGCGCGCCTCGTCCTCATTCGCAGGCGTTCCGCCCTTGGGCGACAGGAAGTCCGGCGCCAGGGCGACAAATCCCTCTAACGCAATCCGCCGCGCCACGTCTCGGGTATGGGCGTTCAAACCGCGATTCTCATGGATGACGATCACACCGGGCAAGGCGGCCGAAATCGTCGCCGGCCGCGCCACATAGCCCTTGAGGCCGCCATAACTGACATCCGTACCCGTGATACGCGCGTCATCCTCGGGCACGATGGCCGCCTTGGCCGGGCTGGCGGCCAGCAGCGGCGCCACGGCTACGGCCACAGCCGCCGATCCGCACAGGGCCGTCAAACGCTCCATAAAGGCGCGCCGATCGGGATTGCGGGGGGTAAAATCGTCATAGGCGTCGATCATGGCCTGGGTGATGACGGGTTTCTCGGACATGGTGACCTCCTGGGCTGGTACGACTTTAACGTGGCGGCTGCCCCGGACCGTCGCTTTACCATATCGGCAATCGTAAGTTTACGCGCCGATCCGCCTATGCTTATCTCTCAACCTCATTTCCAAGGGAGGCCTTCATGTCCATTACGGAAACGCTTTTCAGCGCCCAGGGGCGCATCCGCCGCCGCGACTACTGGCTTTGGAGCATAGGCATGAGCCTGGTGTGCAGTGTCGGCATAGGTGTGTTCGGTGGCGCAACCGGTGCCTTCGGCGCCATGGAGCGGGGTGAGTTTCCTCCCCTCTTCGGATTGGTCTACACCGTTTGCGTGATCGTCCTGACCTGGATCAGCGTCTGCCTGATCGCCAAGCGCTGGCACGACCGCGACAAGTCGGGCTGGATGTATCTCATTCTGTTCATTCCGATCATTGGTGGCCTGTGGACCCTGATCGAGTGTGGTTTCCTGGATGGTACGCAAGGGCCCAATCGCTATGGTCCGTCCCCCAAGGGCATCAACGATCAGCCTGGCGTGTTCTGATCACGGACTGTCATTCCCCATTTCGCGTTGCCCCTCATGTGAGGACATACGCTGTTTTGTGGCGAAATATTTACCAACCCGCGCCGACGATCACGGTACAGTGTAATTCGCGCCATTCGGGAAAATGTCACCGCATGGTAGTCTCCCCGATGACGAGTCGACACAGGCTCGCATCAGAAACAGGGAGGCTACCATGCGTATCACCGACATTCTGCTGAGCCCCAATGGCCGCATCACCCGTCTCGGCTTCTGGGGCGCGTGGCTGGCCGTCACGTTTATCATCGCCATTGCCGCGGTCGGCCTGACGACCCTGGCCGAATTCAGCGCGCAGAAGGGCGGCTTCCAGCCGCCGGTCCTGGGTGACGGAGATGTCGGCCGTTTTGCCTGGATCGGCCTGATCCTGGCCGTGCCAGTCGCCTGGATGGCTTTCTGCGTCCTGATCAAGCGCTGGCACGACCGTGGCCGGTCGGGCTGGTGGCTGCTGGTGCCGGTGATCGGCCAGATCTTGGCCCTGATCGAATGCGGCTTTCTCGAAGGCAACCGCAGCGGCAACAAATACGGTCCGTCACCCGCGCGCGGCCGCTACGACCGCCCCTTGCAATTCGGCGACGAAATCCCTGAGGATATGGCGTAAGGCGCTAAGCTTAATGTGAGAAGTGCTTCACGTCTTCGGGCGAGATATCCATGATGTCCGGCACGATCTTGTTGTACTCGGCGACCTTCTTAGTATCGACCACGATATCGCGATGGCCTTCCCATATCATGTTCAGCGCCACATAAAGGATGACTGCCAGGCCGATAAAGCCGATCCAGCGGTGCTTGTGTAGCAGCTTGGCGATGAAGTGCGACGCAACGCCCATCAGGGCAATGGCCAGGACCAGGCCGATGACCAGCACTTCGGTGTGGTGACGCGCCGCACCGGCGACGGCCAGCACATTGTCCAGCGACATCGACAGGTCGGCGATCAGAATCTGGACGACGGCGGCCCCCAGCGTCTTCTGCTTCCTGGCCTTGGCCGGCGCATCGACTGCGCTGGCGGCCTGCTCCTCGGCGTGATGTTCGTGCAGTTCGCGCCACATCTTCCATGCCACCCACAGCAGGAGCAGGCCGCCGGCAAATAACAGGCCGACGATGAGCAGCAACTGCGCGGTGATCAGCACGAAGCCGATGCGCATCACCACGGCGCCGATCAGGCCGTACATGATGGCGCGCTTGCGCAGCTCCGGCGCGAGCCCGGCCGCGGCCAGGCCGACGGCCACGGCATTATCTCCCGCCATGACCAGGTCGATGAACACGACCTGCAAAAGCGCCGCCGCCTGCGACAGCAACTGCGGGTCATTCAGGAACGCGGGCAGGGATTTGTGCAGGAACTCGGACAAAAACTCGGGCATGGGGCACCGGAATTAAGGTTAAGCTCCAGTCCTAACCGTCAATCCGACCCCTTGTCCATAGTCAAGTCGTACGCGCCAGGGCCTCATAAAGCGAAATCGAAGCCGCGTGGCTGACATTGAGGCTCTCGAACCCGCCGGGCATCGGGATGCGGGCCAGGTGGTCGCAATGTTCGGCGACCAGCCGCCGCAGACCCTCGCCTTCGGACCCCAGCACCAGGACCAGCTTTTTCAGGGATCCACCCCAACCTTGTTGCTCCAGAAGTGTATGCAGGTTGAACTCGCCTTCGCCGGCCAGGCCGACGCTGACATAGCCGTTCTCACCCAACACTTCCAGGGAACGCGAAAGGTTGGTCACCCGCGAAAACGGCACCATGTCGACGGCGCCGGCGGCGGTCTTGGCCAATACGCCCTGCAGCGGCGGCGAGTGGCGGTCCTGCATGACCAGGCCCGTAACGCCGAAAGCCGCTGCCGAGCGGAAAATCGCGCCGATATTCTGCGGGTCGGTGACCTGGTCCAGCATCAGGATGACGCCGTCGCCCGATTCCATGAGCGCTTCGAGCGGTTCGCCCTCCAGCACCGGACCATGCAGGGCGATTCCCTGGTGGACGGCGCCCTGGGGCAACATACGGGCGATATCCGGCCCCAACAGGGTCGAAATCTTCAGTCCGGACCGTTTCAGCAGGGCAGGGGCGATGGTTTGCGCCCGGTCCTCGCTCAGGAAAAGCTTTAGCGGCCCGGGTCTGTTCACATTTTTGAGCGCGGCCTCGACCGCATGGACGCCCCAAAGCCAGCCATCGTCATTGACCTTAGATTTTTGAAAAGACTGAGGTTTTGGCGAATTTTCGGCCTGGCGCGGACGCTGCGTTTCGGGCGGGCGGGGCCGTCCGGAGAATTTTTCTGGCCGGTTTTTGCTTTTCGGGCGTTTCGGGTCGTTGCGTTCGCGATTTGATGACACTATAAGACGCGCTCCGATTTGAGGCCTGATGACGATGGCTTTTGATCCGGCTTGGTCTTTAAGCGGCTAAAGTCTGTGAATCAAAAAGTTTTTTTCATTTTTAGGCTTGAGCTTTTCATCAGGTTCGAGTTTAAGGCGTCCGGTTCTTTGTGAGTGCATGGGGGAATGTCCCGAGCGGCAAAGGGGGGGGACTGTAAATCCCCTGCGTAAGCTTCGCAGGTTCGAGTCCTGCTTCCCCCACCATCACTCACGAAACACTGGTCCCGCGCTTCAAATCGCAATGCGGGTATAGCACAATGGTAGTGCAGCAGCCTTCCAAGCTGAGGATGTCGGTTCGATCCCGTCTACCCGCTCCAACTCATCACGTCTCCGGGCTGCCGTAAACTTGGGAAATTTCCCGGCGCGCCAGGTGGAAAACCGGGATGGGTCCGTTTTTGTGAGCCGTCAGGCGGACTTGCCCAGTGTGGCCAGGCGTTTCAGTCCATCCATGAAGTTATCGACGTCTATGCCATCCAATACGGCAGTGACCCGGCCCGTATGCTCGATCTGCAGGTCCAGCGCCCGGCGCAGGACGCGCCTGCCGTCGTCGGTCAGATGGACCTGGTTGGCTCTGCGGTCATTGGCGTCGACCTGTCGGTCGACCAGTCCGCGGGCCTCCAGGCCATCCACCAGGGCGACGACGTTTGGCCGCAGCATCCTCAGCCGGTCACAGATGGCCTGCTGGCGCACACCCGGATCCGATTCGATCAGCATCAGGGCCGACAGGTCAACCGGCCGCAAGCCGGTTTCCTTGAGCGCTTCGATGATATCGCTGAACACGGCCAACTGCGCCATGCGCAACTGAAAGCCGACCTGGTCCTCGATGATGATGGTGAAGTCCGACTCATCGGCTTTGCGTTGTGAACGGGCAGGGGTCTTGGTCAAGGCTTGGCTCCATACGGCCAATCCTTCCTACAAAAAAATACCGCCCGTGCCAAATTGATATCCATCATACCAATTCGGCGCCGGAGTCCTATCCCGCCGGCGTGAACATCGGATTGCCGCTGGCTGTCTTGTCGGCCGGTACTTCCGGCTGCAGAACGTCCCAGTGCTCGACCAGCTTGCCGTCCTCGACGCGGAAGATGTCGACAGCGATCATCGGTGTCGGACCAAAGCCCGTATAACGGCCATGGATAGCGACAAAGTCGCCATCAGCGATCACCAGGCCGGGCTCATATTTGAAATTGGCCGGCAGATTGTTCAGCAGGCCGGGCAGCGCCTCGACGCCATTGGGAACCATGGGATTATGCTGGGTATAGGTCTTGCCCCAGTAGGTTTCGATCGCCTTCGGATCGCGGTCGATGAACAGGGCGGTCATCGCCGCCCGGACCAGGTCGGCATTGCCTTTTGGTTCCGCCTGCGCGGCGGGCGCGGCCAGTCCCAGCATGGCCACCGCGGTCAGAACCGCGTAAAACTTGTGTCCGGTCATTCCGGTTTTCCTTTCTGTGTTGAGGTGGCGGCGTTCAGGCGGACCACCACCTTGACCTTGGCCGGAACCATGTCCGTACCGGTAAATTCCCCGCTGCCGACGCCGAAGACGGTCCGGTCCACGACCGTCTCGCCGCTCACCGTCGCGCGGTCGCCCTTGATGCTGAGCGTAAACGGCAGGTCGACCGCCCGCGTCACGCCATGCAAGGTCAGCTTTCCATGAGCGATGTAGCGTCCATTGCCGATCGCCGTAAACCGTTTCGCGTCGAAGACCGCCTGTGGAAACTGTTCGGTCGCAAAAAACTGGCCGCCCTGTACCGTCGTGTCGCGATCGGCGTCACCGGACCGCGAGGACGCCAGATCGATGCGCACCGTTACCCGCGATGCTTCCAGCCGGTCGGGATCGAAGGCGATATCCGCGCTGAACCGGTCGAAAGCGCCGTCGATCGTCTCGCCCTGGAACGTCGTGGACCACCCCAGCGACGTGCCGGTCTTTTGCAATGTCCAGCGCGTCACCGGTTCCACCTCCGCCGAGGCCGAAGCAGACGGCTCGGTGGAGGCCTGTATCTCCGCCACCGCGGCGGCGGCGGCCGGTTCCATGGCCACCGCCTGGCCGGCCGGCTTTTTCCCGCCGGCGCCGATCACCTGGCTGGCAAGGATCGCTACGGCAACGACCGACACCGGCACCAGCCAGCGCCAGTTCAGCAACGGTTTCGGCCGCAATCCCGGCATCATGCGTTCCATCACCGTGTCGCGGTCGACCAGGTGATGCTTCAGCGCCGCAGCGACATGCAGCGGGATCATCAGCCAGGTCAGGACCTTGGCGCCCACATCATGCAGCGCCTCGAACAGCTCATGCGCCGCCTCAGTCGGCGGCACCGGCAGGTGAAACCAGTCGAAGACAAAGAACGGTATCTCCCGCGCCGAGGTCGACACCATGGCCCATCCCGTCAAAGGCATGCCGATCATCGCCACGTAGAACAGCCCATGCAGCACCCGCGCCGACAGCGCCTGCCAGGCTGGCATAGGCGGTTCCGGCGGCGCCCTGAAGCTGAACCTTAACCCGATCCGGACCAGACTCAGCAACAGGACCAGTATCCCCGACGACTTGTGCCAGAAGGCCACGGCCAGGACGTGCGGGTTACCCGGATTCAGGCCCCACCCCAGCGCGATCATGAACACGATCAGCCCCGCGATGAGCCAGTGCAGCCATCGGCTCAGGACATGATAGGACGGCACGGACTCGCTCATCGGACCAGGCCTATTTCTGCTTGATGAATTCGGCGTCGATCAGCAGGTCGACCTTGTCACCGATGGCGGGCAGATAGGTCTTCATGCCGAAATCGGACCGTTGGATCGCGGCGGTGGCAATAAAGCCTGCGCGCGTGTCGCCCATCATACCGGTGCCGAATCCGTTGAAGGTCACATCCAGCGTCACGGGTTTGGTGACGCCCAGCAGCGTCAGCTGCCCCTCGACCCTGGCATGGGTCGCATCGACCGGGACCAGGCGCGTCGAGCTGAAGGTAATGGTCGGAAACGCGGCGACATTGAAAAAGCCAGGCCCCTTCAGGTCGCCATCGCGCGCATCCATGCCTGAATCCAGCGCGCCGGCCTCGACCGTGACGTCCAGCTTCGCCAGCTCCGGTTTGGCCGGATCATAGTCGAAACCGCCCGTGATCTTGTCGAACGCCACCGTGGTCGTCGAAAAGCCGAGATGGTCGATGCGCGCCTGCACAGTCGTGTGGGCCGGATCGGCATTATACCGCCCGGCGGTGACCTGGGCCGGATCCTTCGACGTGATGGCGCAGAGGGCGGGCAGGGGGGCGAGCACGGCGAGCGCAACGGCCGCCGCAGCAGCGTGGAATATCCTTGTCATGATGAATCCTGGAAATTGGGGAGAGGACATTAATTGTTATTCAACATAACAAAAATGACAAGCCTTTTCTTTGTTGCAAATGAAAGGGTCGCAATTTGACCGGCAAAAATCGACCGGACGCCGGAAAGGTCGTGACAGCCTATAATAGTTATGCAACGTATCAAAAAAAAATGCGGAGGATATGACCATGAAAACCTGGCTTCTGAGCGCCCTGCCAATGAGCGTCTTGGCCGTGATAGGCCTGGCATCTGCGCCTGTGGCTTTTGCCCAGGATCACGGCTTTGCCACCCAATGCAGCGCCCTGGCCGGTCAGACCCTGAGTTTCAATGGCGACCAGGCGCGCATCGTGTCGGCCGATTTCAGGCCGGACAAGGCGCCCTTCACCTATGGCACCTTCGCCGGCCCGGCGACCCTGAACCTGCCGGCCCACTGCGACGTCTCCGGAATCATGCATGAGCGCAACGGCCGCTTCGGCCAGGCCTACGCCATCCGCTTTCATATGCGCCTGCCGGCCGACTGGAACCAGCGCATGGTCTTCCAGGGCGGCGGGGGCAGCAACGGCGTGGTCGGTGACGCCCTGGGCCCGCTGGCCACCTCCGGCCCCACGGCGATCGAGCTCGGCTACGCCGTCATCAGCCAGGATTCCGGCCACGACAACGCCACCAACTCCGACCCGGCGCGCAACGGCGAACTGGCCTTTGGCTTCGACCCCCAGGCCCGGAGCGACTACGGCCATACCTCGCTGAAAGCCTCCGCCGATGCGGCCAAGGCCCTGATCCGCAAGACCTATGGCAAGGCCCCGCGCTACAGCTATTTTGTCGGCTGCTCGAAAGGCGGGCAGGAGGGCATGACCTTCGCGCAATACTACCCTGACGTCTTCGACGGCATCGTCGCCTCGGCGCCGGGCTTCTCCTTGCCGCGCGCCGCCGTGGCCGAAGCCTGGGACGTCGACGCCTTCGCATCCCTGGCCGCGGACGCCAACGGCCACGTCAATCTCATGGACCTGCCCAGGACCTTCTCCAACGCCGACTTCGCGCTGGTCCATACCGCCATTCTCAAGGCCTGCGACGACCGCGACGGCATTGCCGACGGCATGGTGCTGAATTTTCTGGCCTGCCGCGACGACGACGTCGTAGCGCAACTGGGTGCTGTTCAGTGCCGCGATGCCAAGACCGCCGCCTGCCTGTCGGGCGCCCAGATCACCGGCCTGCGCCGCGTCATGGCGGGCCCGGTCAGCAGCTCCGGCCGTCCGCTCTATGCCGGCTGGTACTGGCCGTCGGGCATCGCCAACGACGCCTGGCGGATGTGGAAGATCGGCTCCGAAGACGGCCGTATCCCGGCGCTCAACGTCCTGTTGGGCGGCGCGTCCCTGGCCTCGGTCTTTACCACGCCGCCGACCACGCTCGGTGATCCGCAAAGCCGGCTGGACTATATGCTGGCCTTCGATTTCGACCGCGACGCCGGCCGGATCTACGCCGCGGCCGATCCGTTCACCCATTCGGCCTGGGCCAGCATCGCCTCGCGCTCGACCGACCTGTCGGCCTTCCGCGCTCGTGGCGGCCGGCTGATCGTGCCGCACGGCGATTCCGATCCCGTCTTTTCGCTGAAGGACACCGTCGACTGGTTCGACGAGGTCAATGACCGCAACAACGGCAAAGCCTCCGACTTCGTCCGCGTCTTCTCGGTCCCGGGCATGTGCCACTGTGGCGGCGGCCCCGCCACCGACCAGTACGACATGTTCACCGCCCTGGTGGCCTGGGTCGAAAAGGGCAGGGCGCCGGACTCCGTCGTCGCCACTGCCGGCGGCGGCACGCCGTGGCCGGGCCGCCAGCGCCCGCTGTGCGCCTACCCGCAAACCGCCCATTATCGCGGCGGCGACGTCGAAAAGGCCGACAGCTTCGCCTGCCAGGCGGGTTGACGGAACTAGAGCGCATCCCGAAAAGTGCGTCACACTTTTCGGGATGCGCTCTAATCGCCATCTGTTTCCAACCATGCCGCTTTTAGGCGTGTCGCATTGTCATGAAAGAGGGCGCCTTAAGGTCATGCGACTCTTAAGGCGCCAGTTGGCGCCGGTTGAAGGTCGCTCCACGGGATGGAGGGCAGCGCTGACGTAATTTGACTTACGTCAGCGCTGCCGTCAAGGTGGTTCGATGCAGATGAAAATCGGCGTCCGGGGCCGGGAAGGCGGGAAACCCGCCGCCGGGGACTGGACAAGCAGGCACGCAGCCGTGATACTTGCACGGTCATACAAGGTTGAAAATTTTGGCGAATCTGACCCTCGACGATCTGGCGAAGCGTGCGAATGTCTCGGCGAAGACCATTTCGCGCGTGGTCAACAAGCTTCCCGGTGTCGGCGCCAAGAAGCGCGCCGAGATCGAGAAACTGATCGCCGAAACGGGCTTCCGGCCGAACTTTGGCGCCCGGGTCCTGGCCAGTTCGCGCACCTACACCATCTGCATGGTGGTCGAGGACCAGACCTCCCACTATTACTTTTCGGAACTTCAGATCGGGATTTCGCGGGCCTGCATTTCGGCCGGCTATCACCTGATCGTCGAACCGGTCCGCGACGTCCTGGAAAAGGGCAAGGACGCCATTGCCCGCCACTTTGCCGCTTTTCGCCCCGACGGGCTGATCGTCGTGCCGCCGGTCTGCGAGGCCTCGGGCTTTACCGATGCCCTGACCGAGCTGAACCTGCCCTTTGTCTGCGTCGCGCCGGTCGAAGGCAAGAACGCGAAATCCTATGTCGAGATGGACGACGAACTGGCCACCTATGAGATCACCCGGCACCTGATCGATCTGGGGCATCGCGAACTGGCCTGGCTGTCGGTGAGCAAAAACCTGGCCTCCATGGGCCTGCGCGAATCCGGTTTCCTGCGGGCGCTGCGCGAAGCCGGCATCGACCAGCGGCCGGAGTTCCGCCTGCCGCCGCCGCCGGAGCCAGGCCATGGCCATGAGATGGCCTACCAACTCCTGACCTTGCCCGACCGTCCGACGGCCTTGGTGTGCGGCAACGATTCGGTGGCCATGGGCAGTATCGCCGCCGCCCAGCGCGCCGGCCTGGTCGTGCCCCGCGACGTCAGCGTCGTCGGCTTCGACGACAGCCCGGCTTCCGAAAGCTGCTGGCCGCCCCTGACGACGATTCATCAGCCGATCAGCGCCATGGGCCAGCGCGCGACGGAAATTTTGCTGCGTCATCTTGACCGCGACCAACCGGTCACCGGCCTGACCCAGGAGCGCGTGCAATACGCCCTGGTCCATCGCCACACCACCGCTCCGCCCGCTAGTATAGCTGAAAAAGATAAGTGATTTAAACAACTTATCCCTCCCCGTTATACGGCGTATCGTATGCACACATCTGCCCGAGATGCAGAGTTCCTTATACTCCCCCGTTATACGGGGGAGGTGGCTGCGAGCGACAGCGAGCAGTCGGAGGGGGGATTTGGCCCGCCGGTGTTTCCCCGGAATGAGCACGAAGTCTACAAGGCCTGGCGCCGGTAACTACCTTAGGGCCTAGACCCGACCACTGCCGCGACTTCGGCATCCTGAGCAGAGGTTCCGCCCGACACGCCCAAGGCGCCGACGACGCGCCCGTCGACGACGATCGGCACACCACCACCGACCGCCAACACCTCGTCGGACGAGAGAAGCACCAGACGGCCATTCTGAACCCGGGTTTCCAGTTCGGACGTCGGCAGCCGAAGCCGGGCGGACGACCGCGCCTTCTGTTGTGCCAGGGAACCCGAAGCGTAAGGCGCATCTTCCATGCGAACAAAGGCGACCAACTCACCGGTCGGTTCGACGACGGCAAAGGCCATGTTGAGGCCGCGCGCCACCGCGGCCTGCCGGGCCCGGTCAATCAGCGACAGCGCGTCGTCCGTCGCCATCGCCTGACCATAACGGCTGGGCGGTGCGGTCTGCGCCGCCGCAGCGACCGGGATCGCCATCGCAAGGAAGCAGGTCAAAATGACGCTATGAACATGACGCATGGAAGCCTCCTTTCATTGCGCCCGGAGCGGCGCTTCGACATCCGAGAAACGCTGCACGGCCTCCGGCAACCTGGCGCCCTGGACATCGATAGCGGCCACCGCCGCGTTCAATTCCGCCAACTCGGAGGACGTAAAATGAACCGCCGCCGCGCCGGCGTTTTCGCGCATATGCGCCATCTGGGTCGTGCCGGGAATGGGCACGATCCACGGCTTTTGCGCCATCAGCCAGGCCAGAGCGACCTGTGCCGGTGCCGCCTGCTTCCGCTCGGCCCACGCTTTCAGCAGATCGACCAGCCTGAGATTGTTCGGCAGGTTCTCCGGCGCGAACCGACCCTCGATCTTGCGGATGTCGCCGTCGGCGAAGCGCGTATTGGCGTCGATCGCGCCGGCGAGGAAGCCGACACCCAGCGGACTCCACGGCACAAACCCGATGCCCAGTGCCTCGCAGAGCGGCAGAACCGCCGCTTCCGGACCTCGCCATAACATCGAATATTCGCTCTGGACAGCGGTCACGGGCAGTTCGGCATGGGCCCGCTTCAAGGTGTTCAGTCCCATCTCGCACAGCCCCCAATGCAGAAGCTTGCCCTGGGCTTTAAGGTCCTTGACGGCCCCGGCGACATCCTCGATCGGCACGGCCGGATCGACGCGGTGCTGATAAAGCAGATCGATACGGTCGGTACGCAGCCGCTTCAGCATCGCTTCCACGGCCACCTTGATATGTTCCGGGCGGCTGTTCTGTCCGGGCAGGCGCTTTCCCGTCTCCAGGTCGATATTCCAGCCGAATTTGCTGGCGATCTGGACCTTGTCGCGGAAGGGCGCGACACCTTCACCCAGGATGCGCTCGACTTCGAGCGGGCCATAGGCTTCGGCGGCGTCGTACAGGGTGATCCCGCCATCGTAGGCGGCGCGGATGATATTGATCATCTCCGGCCGACTGGGGACGGTGGTATGATAGGTCCGGCTCATATTCTGGACGCCGATGCCGACCGCCGAAACCTCCAGAGTTCCCAGTTTGCGGCGGCCGACGCCTGGTGCGGCCTGGGCGGACGATGGGGAGGCCAGCGGCGCCACGCCGGTGGCGGCCGCGGCAAACAGCAGCCGGCGACGGTCAAGGCCGGCGTCCGTGGGATTGATACGCGCTTTGCTCATAATGTCCTCCTTTGGCTTCCGCTCATCCGGGCGCAGCCCCTGTTTAGTTTCCGAGCAGCCGGGTAAAGGAAAGCGAGCCCAGCTTCCATTGGCCCTGTTGCTTGATATAGACTTCGGTGACCATGAACGGGTTCGTCACCTCGTTTCCGCCGACAACGGCCAGCAACCGGATCTTGCTGAGTACGATCGCCGTATCGCCGATAAAGCGGGCCGACTCCTGTTCGATGTCGGCGCGCTTGTACTGGATCATTCCACCGGAAATGACGCCCAGCTCCTCCGTCTTCGACATCGTGCCGCCCATATGGACAAAGACGGCCTTATCGTCGAACAGCCTTTCCAGGGCGTCGGTATTACGCTCGGCCATCCACAGCCACTTCTGGCGCGACAGGGCAAGGATCTCCTGCGCCTGGGCCACTTCAGTCGGGCCCACCTGAGTCTGGGCGGGGTTCGTTTGCGCCAGGGCGCTTCCGCCGATCGCGGTTGTGGCGACCGCTATACCGAAAGCGAGTGATTTCCAGATCATGTGACTATGCCTTTCTGTTGTGAGGGCGCTCTAACGCCTCAGATGTCGAGCTGGCGCTCGCTCATCCATTTGACGATCTCAGGATCGCGGTGAGAGAAGAAGCTGCTGGTCTTCATATCCAAGGTGGCGATGCGGGCCATGTCGTCATCGCTGAGCCGGAAGTCGAAGACCGCCAGGTTTTCCGCCATGCGGTCCTTGCGGACCGATTTCGCCAGCGCCACGACGCCGCGTTGCACCAGCCAGCGCAATACGACCTGGCCGACGGACTTTCCGTACCGCTGGCCAATCGCGACCAGCGCCTCGTTTTCAAACAGGCCGTTCCGGCCTTCGGCGAACGGTGCCCAGGCTTCTGCCTGAACGCCGATCGACCGCATGAACGCCACGCTGTCAACCTGTTGCTGGAAAGGGTTGACCTCGACTTGATTGACGGCAGGTGTGATCTCATTGAAGGCCGCGATATCCATGAGGCGATCGGGCTCAAAATTGCTGACGCCGATGGCGCGCAGCATGCCGGCCCTGTACGCCTCTTCCATCGCCCGCCAGGCGCCATGCAGGTCAGCGAACGGCTGGTGAATCAGATAAAGGTCGAGATAGTCGAGTTGCAGGCGTTTCAGGGAGGCATCGATGGCGCGCCGGGTCTTGTCATAACCGGTGTCCTGAACCCAAAGCTTGCTGGTGACGAACAGGTCCTCGCGCCGGATGCCGCTGTTCCGAATGCCGGCACCGACCGCTGCCTCGTTCAGGTAGGAGGCCGCCGTATCGATCAGGCGATATCCGGTTTCGATCGCGTCGATGACGCAACGCTCGCAGTCCCCCGCATCCGCAATCTGGAACACCCCGAAACCCAGAACCGGCATCGCCAGTCCGTTGTTCAGCGTCACGTTTTCCATGGGCAATTCCCTTCCGAGGGCATGACCGGTGAAGTTGGCCGACATTGCGGAAGATAGTGCGTATCGGACACATCGATTAGCCGTTATAATCAGGATGCCATTATAAGGTCAGCTAATGAATAGTCCGCCCAGTTTCGATGACCTGTCGGCCTTTGCCCACGTCGCCCGCGAGCGGAGCTTCACCCGCGCGGCGGCCAAACTGGGTGTGTCGCAATCCGCCCTCAGCCAGACCGTCCGGACGCTTGAAGAACGGCTGGGATTGCGACTTCTGACCCGTACGACGCGCAGCGTTTCCCCCACGGAGGCGGGGGAGCGCCTGCTCCAGACGCTGGCGCCCCGGTTCGAGGAAATCGAAGCAGAACTTGCCGCCCTGACGGCGCTGCGCGAACGCCCGGCGGGACTTATCCGGATCACGGCCGGCGAACATGCCGCGGTCGCGGTTCTGGAGCCGGCGCTGAAAGCTTTCCTGGCGGCCCATCCCGACATCACCGTTGAAATTATCGTCGACTATGGCCTGACCGACATCGTGGCCGAGCGTTTCGATGCCGGCGTGCGCTTAGGCGAGCAGGTGGCGAAGGACATGGTTGCGGTCCGGATCGGTCCGGAGATGCGCATGGCGGTCGTCGGCTCGCCGGCCTATTTCGAAAGCCACCCGAAGCCGGTGACACCCCATGATCTCATGGCCCACAATTGCATCAACATGCGCCTGCCGACCTACGGCGGACTATTCCCGTGGGAGTTCGAAAAAGACGGCCGGGAGCTGAACGTCCGTGTCGGAGGCCAGTTGGTCTATAACAACCTGACCTTACGTGTGAATTCGGCGCTGGATGGCCTTGGACTGGCCTATGTCCCGGAAGATCAGGTGCTTGCTCATGTCTCGGCGGGCCGCCTGTGCCGCGTGCTTGAGGACTGGTGCGAACCCTTTTCGGGTTATCACCTGTATTACCCCAGCCGCCGGCAGCCTTCGCCGGCTTTCGCGGCGATCGTCAGCGCGCTGCGCTATCGCGGTATCTGAGGGTCAAGCGTGTCTTTCGCGCCAAACCGTCTTCGCGGGCGCGTTTTGGCAGCCACGACTATGTAACGGATACTACCTTGCCATGATCCTGAGAGCCTCAGGCTCATTAACTGGGCGGCCAGTAGAACCAAAACGACGGAAGGCAGAGAAAGAAGCGGAAAGAAACGGAACTCGGGTTAGCCGAACTCCCGCGCGAAGCGCTTTGATTCATGAACGGCTTGGGTTGCACACTACCGTGTCTTCACCCTGAATTCCGCGTTTTCAGTTTCGCCGCGGAGCGGCTTCCGTGTGGTCCGTGTTCCCACTTCTTTGTCTCAGAGAACTCCCAGCCAGCCGGCCTGCCGCCGGCATTTGAGAGGAACACGGAAAACACTGAAGCGCCGCCTGCGGCGACGTGCACGGAAGTCACGGAATTCCGGGTGATGAAAGGCTGGCGCACCACACTATGATTTTTAATGCGCTTCGCGCGGGAGGTGCCGTCCCTACCCAGGAGGACTAACATTCGGATAGCTGTTGTTGTAAATTTGCAACGAAGCTTGCAAAATGTTATGTTGCATACCTAATGTTGCGGCCTGATGACGCCGCACTTTCGTTCGATAAATCATGGACTTAGAAAAATTCAGAAAGTCCAATCCTTCCCGTTTACGTCAGCGCTGCCGTAAATTCGATTGACTTCCTTTCCGGCTTGAACGACCCTCACATCAACAGCACCGGCACAGGTGCAGACGAATGATATCAGGCAGGGCTTATGGAACGGACGCATCTCGATCGGCGGCACTTTTTGACGACGGCCATGGCCCTTGCGGCGGCCGGCGCAGCGCCACGGACGATGGCCCAAGCACCCGCCACGGCCACCGCCGTCACCGCACCGTTCGTGACCGTGAAACTTTCCCAAGGCAGCCTTCGCGGCGGCCACAGCCGGGGCGCCCTGGCCTTCAAAGGCATTCCCTACGCCGGTTCGGTCACCGGCAAGGGCCGGTTCCTCGAAGCCCCACCGGCTCCGGCCTGGTCCGGTGTGCGCGACGCCCTGACCCTGGGCCCGCCATCCCTGCAAAAGCCCGGCGGCGCCTTCGGTGAAAACGAACCCGCCGGCAGCGAAGACTGCCTGGTGCTGAACGTCTGGACCCCGGCAGTGAACGACGGCAAGGCCCGGCCGGTCATGTTCTACATCCACGGGGGCGGCTACCATTCCGGTTCGGCCGGCGCTCCATCCCAGGACGGCGCCCACCTGGCCGCCGCCTACGACGTCGTGGTCGTGGCCTGCAATCACCGCCTCGGCCTGCTGGGCTACCTGTACTTTGGCGACCTGGGCGGCGACGCCTTCGCCAGCTCGGGCAACCAGTCGATGCTGGATATCGTCGCCGCCCTGCGCTGGGTCCGCGACAACATCACCGTCTTCGGGGGCAACCCAGGCAATGTCATGATTTTCGGTGAGTCCGGCGGCGGCATGAAGACCGGAACCCTGCTGGCCATGCCATCGGCGCGTGGTTTGTTCCATAAGGCCAGCGTCGAAAGCGGCGCCGGCCTGACGCGCCTGACCCGCGAGCACGCCACCGACACGGCGATGCGGGTGCTGAAAGGCCTCGGCCTGTCGCCGAACGAACTGCACAAACTGGCCGACGTCCCGTCCCAGGCCTTTGTCGATATCCAGGTCCAGGCCGAACAGGGCAGGGGGGCGCTGATCGATCCCAATGATCCGCAAAGCGAGTTGCTGCATCGCGCCAACTTCAACCGGCCCGGCAACTGGGGACCCGTCGTCGACGGTATCGTCCTGCCGAGCCACCCGTTCGATCCCCTGGTATCGCCCCTGGTCGCCGATATCCCGCTGATGGTCGGACACAACCGCGACGAATCGACCTTCTTCAACATGGGGCGGCCCGACACCTTCACCATGGACGACGCGGCCCTGAAGGCGCGCCTCGCCCGCGAATTCGGTGTCTATGCCGACCGCATCGAAACCACCTACCGCCAACGCTACCCCGCCTATTCGCCCAGCCAGCTCTACATCGCCATCTCCAGCGACGTCTGGTTCGGCAACGACTCGGCCACCGTCGCGGAACGCAAGTCGCTCCAGCCGGCGCCCGTCTACCGCTACCGCCTCGACTATCAATCCGACTTCGTCATCCCCGGAACGGATTACCGGTTCGGCGCGGGCCATGCTTCGGACATCAACCTGAAATTCTACAATTACGACCTTCGCGGTCTTCAGGGCTCAGGCCCCGGCGCCGAAAAGGCCTCTCGCAACATGAGCGAGATGTGGGCGACCTTTGCCCGCACCTCGCACCCCGGCGCCAAGGGCCAGCCCGACTGGCCGCCATACGAGCGCAAAACGCGTCAAACCATGCTCATCGATGTCGAATGCCGGGTCGCAAGCGACCTGGATGGCGACGTAAGGCGGATGTGGGAAAGCATCGGTCCGGCCGTATAGGCCTGACCAGAACCATCTTCGGGAACAGTCGGGTTCCCGTTGGATCTAATCAACAAAACGGAAGCCTCGCCAAGAGGTCCCAGGTTACAGAGGAAAAACACATGCTCAGGAAATTTACGTCAGCGCTGCCCCAAAAGGCAATCGCCCTCATGATCGGCACCAGTCTGCTCGCCCTGGCCGGCGCGGCGGCGGCCCAGGATACGGCCCCCGCGGCCGATGCGCCCGCGGCCGAAGATCCCAATGTCATCATCGTCACGGCCAACAAGCGCCGCGAACCGGTGCAGAAGGTCGCCCAGACCGTCAACGTCGTCAGCGCCGCCCAGCTCCAGAACCTGCAGATCCGTTCGTTCCAGGAAGTCGCCACGGCCGTCGGCGGCGTGTCCCTGACCCGGACCAGCGGCGGCGAACAGTCCATCTCGATGCGCGGCATCAAGATGCCGAACAATGGCGGCACCGGTGGCGCCACCAACACCGTCGAAGTCTATCAGAACGAAGTGCCGATCAGCACGACCGACGCCTTCAACGCCCTGTTCGACATCGGCCAGATCGAAGTCCTGCGCGGCCCCCAGGGCACGCTGCGCGGCCGGCCGTCGCCGTCGGGCGCCATGACCATCGTCACCCAGCGCGGCAGCTTCTCCGGCTATAACGGCTTCATCCAGGGCTCGGTCACCGACCACAACGGCCAGAACCTGCAGGCGGCGTTCGGCGGTCCGATCAATGACAAGCTGGCCTTCCGCGTCGCCGGTCTCTACGACGCCAGTGACGACAACGAAGTCAAGAGCCTCGGCAACGGCAAGAAATCCCACCACGAAACCACCGGCCTGCGCGGCAGCCTGACCTGGAAGCCGCTCGACAATCTCGACATCAACCTGATGCACCAATACATCAGCGAAGACCGCGACTTCTACCGCTCCGTCCGCGGCACCGCTCCCTGCGCCGGCGGTCCGATCCCGGTCAGCTCGGCCGGCTGCGGCCACAGCTACACCCTGGCCGACCGCGTATCGCTGAACACCGGCCCCAGCCCCGTCACCTATGAAGGCCACCTGACGACCCTCAGCGTCCGCTACGACCTGGGTGACTATCAGATCAACTATGTCGGCGGCTATAACGACTCGACCTTCGCCAACGGCCTCGACTTCGACTTCGCCGGCATCGGCCAGGCCAATCAGATCCCGACCTGGCTGCTGGGCACCAACACCGCGAAAGTGACGACCAACGAAGTCCGCTTTGAATCGACGAACGGCGCCTTCTACAACTTCACCTACGGAGTCTTCGCCAGCTCGACCAAGAATACCGGCGACTTCGCCTTCTTCCCCTTCTTCACCAGCGCGCCCTCGGCCTCGAACGTCAACGACTATGGCGTCTTCACCAACCAGCGCTTCAACCTGAGCGAAAAGGACAAGCTGTCCTTAGGCATTCGCTACTCGCATTTCGAGGTCGACCGTCTGGGCGCCGGCCCGAACACGACCTACCAGGCCATCACCGGCAATGCCAGCTACCAGCATGAGTTCACCCGCGACATCATGGCCTATGTCTCCTATGGTACGTCTTTCCGTCCGGGCTCCGGCGGCGCCAACACCGTCCAGCAGCCGGTGCCGCGCAGCAACGGCAACTTCGACTCCGAACACTCGCAATCGACCGAAATCGGCTTCAAGTCGCAGTGGCTGGACCGCCGCCTGACCGCCAACCTGTCGCTGTTCGACCAGAAGTACGACGGCTATATCGCCTCGATGTTCAACGTCGCCTGCACCGGTGTCCCCAACCCGAACGGCATGTCCTACGCCACCAATGACGGCACGGCGGCGGGTCCGATCTGCTTCGGGACCATGTTCGCCAACGGCAATGCCGTGAGCAAGGGCGTCGAAGCCGAACTGCGCTACCTGATCACACCCAACTGGTCGGCGGGCCTTCTTTACACCAACACCGACGCCCACTTCGTCGACGCTCTGCTGCCGTGCAACGACTATGACGGCGACGGCGTCCCCAGCGTCACCGGCACCCCGATGGTCCAGCGCAACAGCTACATCAGCCACTGCGTCTCCAGCCAGGTCCTGGGCCAGCTTCCGGCCACCAGCATCAGCGCCAATACCAATGTCGACTTCAAGCTGTGGGGGCTGAACGCCTATGCCCGCGCCAACGCCATCTACCGCGACAAGGCCTACTTCCCGCAGACGGCCAACTACATGCCGGGCTACACCCAGGTGAACGCCTATGTCGGCATCAAGGGCGCCGACGACAACTGGGAACTGAGCTTCTGGGCCAAGAACCTGTTCGATGAGGTGGTCCAGGACACTGACGGCGGCCCCTGGTCGATCTACGGCGTCCAGTCGGGCCTCAGCATCGGCACGGTCACCAACCGCCGCGAACTGGGTGTCACCTTGCGTAAAGACTTCTGATCCCTCCCGGGGTACTTAGGGGCTGGGGCCGGACTTTGCCTTCTCCCAGGCATGGTCTGGTTTCCCGGCCCCGATTTTGTTTCCATACCGACGGTCGCCATGCTCGACCATACTTTGCCCACCCCGTTTACGGGGAGGGTGGCGCGAAGCGCCGGGCGGGGCTCTTTCTTAAGAGTCAAATCCACGGCTGTTGGTATAATATTGGCCAATCGGATAAGGGTGACAGTTATGAACAGGTTCGGAAGCTTGATAGTGGCGGCAGCCTGCTGGATGGGCGCGTCTTCGGCCCATGCCGAAGGCCGGTGGGTGACCCTGCCGGGTGTCGAAGCCAAAACCCAGGTGGTGGCGCATTTCCGCAAGGAGATCGACCTGGCCAGCACACCCGACGCCTACCGCATCAAGGTCAGCGCCGACAACCGCTTTATCCTGTACGTCAACGGCCAGAGGGTAGGGGCCGGACCGTCGCGCGGCGACCTGGCCCACTGGCGCTATGAAACCCTCGATCTCGCCCCTTATCTCAAGCCCGGCCGCAATGTCGTGGCCGCCGAGGTGTGGAACGCGGTCGAAGACACCACCAAAACCCGCTTCCAGACAGCGCCCCTGGCCCAGCTCAGCGCCGGCCTCGGCTTCTGGCTGGAAGGCGAGGGCGGCGCATCCGCCCTGGACACGGCCTCCGGCTGGCTGGCCGCCATCCAGCCCGGCCACGGCTTCCGCTCGCCCTTTCCGGTGATGATCGAAGCCTTCGGGCCGACCTTCTACGCCGCCGGCAGCTCCGAGGACATCGACGGCGCCCAGGCCGACTGGGACTGGAACGGTCCGCGACAGACCGCGGCGAAGTGGGCGCCGGTGGTTCCGGTCGCCGATCCTTCGGCCTGGACCCTGGTCCCGAGCCAACTCCCCCAGATGGCCTACCGACCGCTTCCCATCGGCAAGGTCGTTCGCACCACCCTCCCGGAAGCGACTCTGCAGACCACAATCCCGGCCCATACGAAGGCCTCGATCCTGATCGACCAGGGTCAGGTCATTTCCGCTTATCCGGAAGTTTCGATTGATGGAAGTGAGGGCGCCTCAGTCAAGCTGACCTACGCCGAAGCCCTGTACGATGCTACCGGCAAAAAGGGCGACCGCAGCGAGGTCGCCGACCGCCGGATCATCGGCCTCGACGACAGTTTCAAAATCTCCGGCGGCGAACACACCTACCGGTCCCTGTGGTGGCGAACCTTCCGCTATGTCCAGCTTGACATCACCACGGGCGATCGGCCCCTGACCGTGAAAAATCTGGCCCTCCACGAAACCGGGTATCCCTTTGAAGAAAAAGGTTATTTCCGCAGTAATGACCCTGAACTGAACCGCATCTGGCAGATCGGCTGGCAGACCGTCCGCATCGACGCCCATGAAACCTTCCAGGACAGTTCCTACTGGGAACAGCTGCAATATGTCGGCGATACCCGCCTCCAGAGCCTGATCGCCTATACCGTCTCCGGCGATCCCCGCCTTCCGGTACAAGCCATTGATGCTTTTGGCTTTTCCCAGAAGCCCGACGGCATGATCCAGTCTGCCTATCCCTCCAGCACGGACAATGTCATTCCGCCGTTCGGCCTGTTGTGGATCGGCATGATGCACGATTACCTCGACAACCAGCCCGATCCGGCGGTCCTGAAACGCAACCTGGCCGGCGGCCGCAGGGTCCTGGCCTGGTTCGAGCCCTATTTCGCCGACAACGGCCTGATCAAGATCACGCCGGGCTGGAACTTCGTCGACTGGGCGGGCGAAGCCCAGGCCCCGTTTGGCCCCAGCCAGTACGATCGCTTCCCTTCCTATGACCGGGCGACGGACACCTCGTGCCTGATCTCCCTGACCTATCTCGGCGCGCTCAAGGACATGGCGGCGGTCGAAACCGCCGTCGGAGACGCGCAAATTTCAGCGCAAAACCTTGAAAAAGCAAAGAAACTCTCGGCCGCTATCCAAAACCAATGCTGGGACGAAGGCCGTGGCCTCTATGCCGATTCCCCGACCCGGACGGTCTTCAGCCAGCACGCCAACGCCATGGCCGTGCTCTACGACGTCGCCCCACGCGCCCGGATGCAGGCCATCATGACAGCGGTGACGACACCCAGGGGCGTCGAGGCGCCTGACGGAATCATCCAGTCCAGCTATTACTTCTCCTGGTATCTCCTGCGCGCCTTTGACCATGCCGGCCTCAGCGACACCTACCTGGACCGTCTGCAAACCTGGCGCGACCTGACGAAGCTTAACTTCACCACCTGGCCGGAAAATCGCGGCGAAACCCGCTCCGACACGCACGCCTGGAGTTCCCATCCGACCGCCGACCTGATCGGTGTTGTTGCCGGCATTCGCTCGGCGGCACCTGGCTATACAAGAGTTTTGGTCGAACCCCACCTGGGTCACCTCACCGAACTGGATGCAGCGGCCGCGACGCCCGCCGGCCTCGTTTCGGTTAGCTACCGCCGTCTTGCCGATGGACGCCTGAGCGCCCGCATCACAAAACCGGCCGGGCTTCCTGGGAGTTTCATATGGCAGGGCAAAGCTTACCAGCTAAAGGATATCGAAACCAACTTGGTTTTGCCTTAACCCATGTCTGCAGCCTATGCCGGGTGTCAGGCACAAGCTGGGTCTCGAACGCTTCAGTATTGAGCAAAGTCGGAGCAGAAGTTTATAAAATTTGCGCTAAAGATCTGATATAAAAAAGATTCTTATCTTGAAAACAGCCTTCCAAGCTGAGGATGTCGGTTCGACCCCGTCTCCCCTCTCCAACTCACTTTGGCTGCCGCAAACCTTGGAACGTTAAGGCGTTGATGTGTTTTTTTTGGCCTCGTCATGTGGAGCGCTTGGCGCGATGAATTGTTGACAATTTGGTCTGCAAGGTCATAGGTTAGCGCTAACACGGGCCGGTCAGAGCCCCGAACAGATGAGGAAACCGTCATGAAATACGTCTCCGATTTCGGCCGCCGGTTGGCGAGCCTGGCCGGCGCTCTGGCGCTGATCTGCGCGGTCGCCTCGCCGGCGTCGGCGCAGGACAACAAGATGGTCGCCATAGAGATCCCGGCCCAACCAGGCGCCCTACCGCTCAACACCGGCGCCTTGCCGGGGGCGACGGCGCCGGAATCGTGGCACCGCCAGTATGGCAGCGTGTTTGCCCGTAACGTCACTGAAGCGACCCTGACGCCGTTCCTGCCCGATCCGGCGAAAGCCACGGGGGCGGCGGTGATCATCGCGCCGGGCGGCGGCTTCCGCACCCTGTCGATGGAAAACGAGGGCTGGGACATGGCCCGCCAAATGGCCGACCGGGGCGTGGCGGCCTTTGTGCTGAAATACCGGTTGAACCAGACGCCGGCCAGCCTGGAAGAGTTTTCGCGCCCGGCCGGGCCGCCGCCGTCGGCCGGCAGCCCCGGCCGGCCGTGGGTGGTTCCGGCGGATTCGCCCCAGATCGCCGACGTCAATGCCGCCTTCGCCCTGGTCCGCGCCAATGCCGCGAAGTGGGGCATCGACGCCGACCGGATCGGCATGGTGGGCTTTTCGGCGGGGGCGCGGCTGACGTTGTGGACGACCCTGCAGAGCGCGGAGGCCAAACCGGCCTTTATCGGTTACGTCTATGCGCCGCTGACCGCGGTCGAGGTGCCGGCGGACGCGCCGCCGATGTTTGTGGCCTTGGCGGCGGATGACCCGCTGATCGAGCCGGACTTCGGCCTGATCACTGCCTGGCGCGCGGCCAAACGGCCGGTGGAGCTGCATCTGTACGAGAAGGGCGGGCATGGCTTCGGCATGTACCAAAAGCCGACGACCAGCACGGGCTGGTTCGACGCCTTTGTCCGCTGGATCGATATGCGCGGCTATCTGAAACCCAAGGCGTAACGCCGAAAGCGGAGTTTACGTCAATGCCCAGATTACTTTCAGTAGCTACGGCTATCCTTCTGGTCGGGTGTGCGGCCTCCGGGCCTCACGGCCTTTCGCCCCTGGCGGACCAAGGGCAAATCTCAGCCGCCGAAGCGGCGCCGCTCGCCGAGATGGCGGCGGAGGCGCACTGGAATGATCCGTTTCCGCCCTTCAAGGTCATGGGTAACATCTATTATGTCGGTACGACCGGCGTAAGTTCATGGCTCATTACCACGCCGCAGGGACACATCCTCCTGGATGGCGCGTTGCCGCAAACGCCGCCGCAAATTATCGCCAATATTCAGGCGCTCGGCTTTGATATCCGTGACGTGAAATACCTTCTCAACAGCCACGCCCATTTCGACCACGCCGGCGGCCTGGCTGCCCTGAAACAGGCGACCGGAGCAACCCTGGTCGCAAGTGCTGCGGATCGCGCCGTCCTGGAAAGCGGCCGGGTCGGCTACGGGCCTACCGCCAACATTTCCGTGCCGGCGGTGCGGGTCGATCGTATTATTGGCAATGGCGACAAACTAAGCCTGGGTGGTGTCACCCTAACGGCGCACCTCACGCCCGGCCATACCCCAGGCTGCACCAGCTGGAGCATGGACGTCCGCGGCGATGACGGCAGGCTGCATCAGGCCTTTTTTCATTGCAGCACCACGACGGGCGGGCAGGCGCTTGCGCCGGAATCCTACCCCGGCATGATCGCGGACTATCGCGCCACCTTCGCCTATATGCGCAACGTGAAGGCCGATATCTTCCTGGCCAACCACGCCAACTTCTTCGGCCTTGCCGACAAGCGCGCCCGGCAGATCGCCGGTGATCCCGACGCGTTTGTGAATGCCGATGCGCTTGGCGATTTCAACGCGCAAAGCGAGCGCGACTTCAATGCCGAGCTGGCAAAGCAAACGGCGGCGGCCGGGCACTAGGTTTCCTCAACGCCTGTGAACGGGCAGGCGTTGCTTCACGGGCGGGGAGGGCAGGTGCCCTGCCCAGTCTCAAAAACGCTCGCCAGCGCGAACCTTGGGCAGGTCGAAGACGTAAATCGCCGGGTTTTTCGGAATGAAACCCCTGAGGTCGAGGCGCCAAACTTCTCACTGCGCCCTCCGGTTTCGTCGCGAGTCTAAACCATGTCCACGATACTGTGGTGTTTCCGCGTTTGGCCCAGACCGGCGCCAGGGCTGAATTCAGCCGGCGCGCGTCGGCGAAATCGCCTTTGTCAACGGACCGCGCCATTCGCACGCAGACCTTCGGCAAGATACCTGCGCGCGGATCCGCTCATCGCCGCTAAGGTACATGTAAGTCGAGGTGCTGCCCAAGATCCCGATAGGGTCCACTTCGGCAGCAGCAAAGCGCGATACAAGCCGGCGCATGGCGTCCGCATCAACGCGGCCGTTTTCATCTACGGGGTAATGGGAAAGGCGGACGGTCCAGTTATCAGCATATCGGTTTCCGAATGAAATTTGTTAAGAACGCCTCGGAGCTGGCACTTCCCACGGACGGGAATAGGCGTGGCGGACGTAAACAGCCGATGCTCCCAGCATGGCATCCCGGATGTAGCGCAGGGCGATAAAGAAGAGAAGTTCACGACGGGTATGGGCAAAAGTCAGCATGCATTTGAGCCTTTATGATTGAAGATTTTCAGAGGTTTAACAGCAGTTTCAGGGCGATCAGCCACATCACACCACCAATAATGGCCTCCAGTATTCGCCAGGCGCTCGGGCGGGCGAATACTGGCCTCAGCCAACCGGCGCAGAAGCCGAGGGCAAAGAAGAACAGGAAGGAACCGGTCATGGCGCCAGCGGCGAACGCGGTCCGGTGGGCGGCGAACTGCGTAGAAACCGACCCAAGCAGCACGACTGTGTCGAGATAGACGTGCGGATTGAGCCAGGTGATGGCCATGCAAGCCAGCAGCGTCTTGACCAGTCCTGTCTTCTGCGCCACTGGGTCCGTGGTCAGGCCGTTGGCCGACCGCATGGCAGACCACAGGCTGCGGGCACCGTAGCAGATAAGAAACGCTGCGCCCCCATAACGCATCAGGGGATCGAGCCAAGGCACTATGGCGATCAACTTACCAAAGCCTAGGACGCCGCATGCGATAAGAACAGCGTCCGATACAGCGCAGGCTAGGCACACGGCGAAGACATGTTCGCCGCGCAGGCCTTGCCGCAGAACAAAGGCGTTCTGCGCCCCTATGGCGACGATCAGGCTCAGACCGAGAGACAAGCCTGCAAAATATGCTGAAAAGTCCAAGTGACACTCCTCGATGACATGAAGGGTGTATCGCCCTGGACTAAATTAGTCTAATTAAGTCATCTTATTTCAATTTAGCCAAACTTAATCATGATCGACTATTCAGCTGCCCGCGCCGTGTCCATGGTTGTGCAAACCGGTAGCTTTGAAAAGGCCGCTGAAGCCTTATTCGTCACTCCATCTGCCGTATCCCAGCGCGTTAAAAACCTTGAGGAGCGCTTGGGCGTCGTGCTTATCGCACGAGGGAATCCGTGCATTGCGACTGAACAGGGGGAATGGTTGTGCCGGCACATGGAGCATGTAGGCATGCTGGAACATGAACTGATCCGGCAATTGCCAGGCCTGCGGACACCGGAAGAAACCACTCAACGCGTCACGCTGAGTATTGCCGTGAATGCCGATAGCCTGGCGACTTGGTTCGTGCCTGCACTCGCCGCCTTCGCAAACGCCTCACAGTATTTGTTGAAGGTTGCCATCGACGATGAGGACCATACTGCTGAATGGCTGGAAGGCGGGCGGGTAATAGCGGCCGTCACGTCACACGCAAAGCCCCTTCGGGGATGCCATGTCACGCCGCTGGGATCGTTGCGCTACGCCGCGACAGCCAGCCCGGAATATGTTGAGCGATATTTCCCCAACGGCGTCACTGCGAAAGCACTTGAAAGTGCGCCGGCCCTGACCTTCAATCAGAAGGACAGCATGCAGTTGAATTGGGTGCGCCAGGCTGTGGGCAAGCCGGTCCGTTTTCCGACCCATTGGCTGCCTTCGTCGCACAGCTTCGTTGATGCCAGTGTAGCCGGAATCGGATGGGGGCTTAATCCAATCACTTTGGCTCAGGATCATATGAAAGCAGGCCGGCTTGTGGAACTGGTGCCGGGTCAACTTCTCGCTGTCCCGCTATATTGGCAGATCAACCGGTTAGCCACCCAGCATTTGACAGACTTTACCCGCCAGGTTGCCTTAGCCGCGCGAGAGCGGCTTGCCAGTTAGCGAAAGATTTGAAGCATGTCCGCCATCCGGCCGGCGCTGTGAAATCTCTTCATTGTCTGCTGCGCTTCCGCTTCGGGCGCAAATCCGCCGATACCCGTCCAAAAAACCGCCCCGCACGAATGCGGGGCGCAAGAGGTGTCCGGGAAGCTAGGAGTTGCGGGCAAGGCCGGGAAGCCTTGCGACCTTGTACGTCGCGCTACCGCCCGCAAGGCAGTCTTCCGGTTGGCCGGGAAACCCCGGCCAGCCGGCCTTTTCTTAAAACTTACCTTTGACGCCGACGGTGAAGTAGCGGCCCATATCGTCATGGAAGCCGGCGGTCGGATAGGTGAGACCCGGGACACCAGCGCCTGGCATTAGGGGGGCGCGTGTATCGCCAAGATTGGTGATGTTGATAAAGGCTTCGCTCTTGCCTGACCGGAACTCGAATGACTTGCTGATCGTCAGATCGATGACATTCATCGAAGGCAGGACAGGGATGACATAGTTTTGGTTATTGCTGGCCACTGTGGGATCACTGGTCGCCTTTTTGGCCTTACCAATATACTGATCCTGAATGGCAACGGTCCAGTCACCGTTGACATAGCTCAGGAAGGTCGTCTGCCTGTACTCAGGTTGGAAGGCCCATTGCTCGGCGGTTCCGGGAATATTGATCGTCGTATTGGTGGGTTGCACGCTGATCAAGGTTCGCGCGGTAAAGCGACCCGGCAGCCAGGACACAAAATCTCCCATGCTCCAGACATAGTTTGCCTCGACATCATAACCACTGATCGTTGAACGCGCCGCATTCAGAGGAGAACTGAAGATTTTCGTCGGGAAGTTCGCCGCAGTCTTGTAATTCGGATCCGACGGGTTGGTGATGGGGCGCACGGCAAGCGAGCAGAAGTTGGAATCGTAGGCCGGCGCGCTGGCGAGACACAGGTTTTGGATCGCCGCATTATTGTAGCTGATATTCGTGATGGCGTCCTTCATATCCGTATTGTAGTAATCAACCGACAGGTTGAAGTTACGGATGAAGCTTGGCGTAAAGACGACACCAAGCGTTGTCGTGCGTGCAATTTCAGGCGTCAGGTTCGGATTACCGGAGACTTGAAACTGCGTATTTTGGTTTAGGCCCGTCAGGAAGTCCGAGAAGGTCGACGCCGAAATACCAGCCGGTTGGTAAAGATCGTTCAGGTTTGGCGCCCGAATGTCGACCGACTGCGTGCCCCGCACGTGGAACATCGAGTTCAGATGCCAATCGAGGCCCAGCTTCCAGGAATGAACGGCATCAAAGGTTGAGTACTTTGTGTAACGGCCTGCGGTTGCCAAGGTCAGGTCCTCAACAAGGGGCAGGTCCTTCAACAAAGGAATGGTGAATTCCAGAGCGGCTTCGTAAACGTTGTTTTTCGCATCAACCGGGTTGTTGACGTTTTGAATCCACAAGGCTGGCGCTGCACCCGCACCTGCAGAACTGCCGGTCGCCAGGCACAAACGAAGACCGGTACAATTGACGAAATCCGTCGCCAGCGCATTGGTGGTCATCTTATACGTCTGGTAGCGGATATCTGCCGAAGCCGCGCCTCTGATCTCACCCGCCGGAAGTCCGAAACCCAGCCCGCCACCGATGGAGGCGCCCCAGTTTTGCATGGTCTGTTTCAGGGTCCAGTGCGTTTCCTGAACAAGATAGTCATAGGACGCCGACGACGGGCCGTTCGGATCGACGATATTGGTCGGGACGCAGCCTTTATAGAGCGAGGCATACTGCGCCTGGGTCGACACCCAGCACACAATGGTGCCGCCAACATTGACACCGTTAACCAGGGTGCCCGGAGGCGCGATCACGGCATCAAGCGAAGCCAGATACCTGTCGTTGCGTTGGTTGTTTGGGTTCGAGACCGTCAGTTCGCTGGAGCTGTTGCTGTAGAAGATATCCCAGTCAAAATTACCCAGGGTTCCCCGCAGACCGGTTTCAAAGTTCAAACTTTTTTGATTCGACAGGGTCTTGTAGACGCGGCCTTGTGGACCGGCGTCCTGACCGTCGATCTTGTTCCAGATATAGGAAGGGACAGACAGAAAGGGTACGCCCGGCGATGCTGGCGTGGTCGCACCTGGCATGAGCGTGCCATCGTAGCTAAATCTGTCCTGGGCGGTCAGTGGGGTTGCCGGCAGGCAGCGATAGCCGGTTGCCGCAGGCGTGCCGCAGGTTATGCCGGCACCCAGAGCTGCTTGAGATGTGGGCGACAGATACGGGTTGTTGGCAAAGATCGTGCTGGGACGTCCCGAGCCGGACGAGCTCACAACCGTATTGACCCAATCCGAGGAGATGTCGGCTTCGGCCACGGCGATCTGAGCATAACCGTGGACGTTGTCAGAAAAATCATAATCAAACCGGCTGAACGAGTCCTTCATCTCAAGACCTGAGCGGAAGGTGCCGAATTTGACGTAGCCACCATTGCCGCCACTATCGATCGTGCCGCTTCCCGTGGGCGTACCGCGCGTCAGCGGGCCAAAATTGCCGGGCGAGGTGACCGTGTAACCATTGAGCGAGCAGGCTGAGCCACAGTTTACAACGCCGGTCATTGGCTGGTTGTTAACGCGGGCAAAGGGCGTATTGGTAAAGGGATTCGCGACCGATCCGTTACCGGTCAGAAACCAAACCTGTCCATCCTTGGCGTAAGGACGATCCGTATTGAGGATCTTGTCCTGGTGGCGGTAACGGAAGGAGGTTTCAAAATGTCCACGCCCGTCAAAAACGTCCGTGCCCCAAGCGACCGCGGCGGAATTTTCACGTCCGTCGCCATAACCTGAAATGCCGGTATCGAGCTTATATTTGAAGCCGTTGAAGTCTTCGTCGATGACAAAGTTGATCACACCCGAGACGGCGTCCGAACCATAGACGGCCGATGCACCGCCGGTGACGATGTCAACGCGCTTCATCAGGATTTGCGGCAGAACATCGACATTGACCGTGCCGTCCTGATTGTTGGGCGCGACGCGGTGACCGTTGAACAGCACCAGGGTGCGTGAGGGACCGAAATTGCGCAGGGCCAGGACGTTGCCGCCGTTATTGTTGGCGCCATTGCCTTGCGTGCGCGGCGTGCGGCCACCGATGATCTGCGGCAGCTTGTTCAGAGCATCAGGAATGTCGCTGGGCGTTGTCTGGCTTAATTGTTCCGTGGTGACGGCCGTGATCGGTGTCGGTGATTTTTCGTTTGTCTTGATAAGGCGCGACCCGGTCACCACGACAACGTCTGAATCACCCGCTTCCGTAGTGGCGCCGGCGGCGACCTCTTGCGCCGCAGCTGCCGAGGCCGCGACCAGTGGAAATCCAACGCCGCAGATGATGGCGGCGCCGGACGCGCCGTAAAGCATGGCCTTTAGAATTTTCACGATATTTCCCTGTATTATGCGTGATTTGTTTTGGAGACCTCGCATAGCTTCGCCATATACCTATTTCATCTCTCAGAAATAAGTATCTTGCCGAAAAATCAGCTAAATCTCATAGGTTTTTATTTACTTGGCACTGACAGACTCGTGGGCATTACTTCGGGCACGTGTCGGAATCGCAGTGGTGGAGCCCTGGAGCTCGTGCCGCGCCCGTCATCCTGCATGTGAGATCCTGCGAATAAGTCTGACTGTATATATGATGCATAACCGCGACACTCGTCAATCTGAAATCATTTTTCAGCGATGGAAGTGGCTATTTTGGCACTAGTCGAATGTCGCTGAAGTTTAAACTATTGAAAATAAATGGTAATTAATTTCAGGCGTGGGGGATTTGTTGACGTTTCTGTCAAAAAGCATGCATGGGCTTCCATCATACAGCCTGGTTGTGCGGCATAATTAGTCTGCTTTTTTGTGGTCGACGTGATGGAATCGGCGGCGAACGCATTCCGATCACGCTTTTGGGAAAAAGCGCGGTGTTATTTTGCATGATCTTTTCGAATACATGCTGCCCTGCGAAGGGCGGCGGATAAACTTCAATCCGGTGTAGCGCTGTCCCAGCCGCCCCGCTAACACCTTGCTAGATGCCGTTTTTCCGCCGCGGGTCGACGGACCACGATTCCCTTGCGGCCGGATTCGCCAGCGGTCCGGCGAAGCGCCTCTCCCCAGTCGGCTTACCCAGCAGGTCGCCTTGAATGCGGTTGATCGAGGTGACCTTGGGTAGCGCCCGGGCACCCGACAGGGTCAGGCGCAGCGTGGCGGGATCGAACGCGATCTGTATTCCGGATTCGACAGAGGTTGCGTCCCAGCCATAGGCCGCGCGCCAGGCCGCCAGATCGAGATAGGTTTTCGCGTCGCCTTCGTAGAAGCCCAGGAACCGCGTCGGCATGTCGACAAAGACATTGCCGTCCGCCGCATTCTTGCGGTCGAGAAAGACCATGGCCGAGGTGCCACATTTGGCGAAGATATTGTTGGCGATGGTGTTCTCGCGCGCCTGGCCGCTGCCGGCGCGGTCCGGGCGCAGAATGGCGAAGATCCCCGAATTGTCGCAGCGCCCGATCAGGTTCTGCGCCACCATCAACTGGTCGGTGGCGTTGATGAACAGGCCCGACCCGGCGCAGCCCCTCTGACCGGGCGTTCCCGGTTCGGCATTGCGCACGTCCCAGATGATATTGTTGTCGATCTGGTTCGGCTCGCGGTTCATCTCCATGTGCACGGCGGCGCTGACGGTCAGGACGTCGGCGAAGATATTGCCGGTGATGCGGCAATTGGCGTCTTCGCTGTCCCACCAGGCGGCATTGGCATGGCGCATATGACGCACGACATTGCGCCGGAACATCATGTTGCGGGCGCGGTGGAACTTGACGCCGGCCGCCTCCCAGCCGCGTTCGGCGTCAGCCCAGCCACACCATTCGATCAGATTGTCCTCGATCAGGACATCGCTCGTGCCCATGCCGCCTATGCCGCCGACACCACAAAAGCGGATGGTGTTGCCGCGGATGACATGCGCGACGCCAGGCTTGGGCGCGCCGGCGCTGTTGCCGTCGAAGCCGAGGTCGAGCCCCAGGCCATTGGCCCATTCCAGCGTGTTGTCTTCCAGGATCCAGTGATCGCCGCCGGCCGCCGAAACCATGCCGTACTGCGGAAAGGGATAGGCATTGCCGGCATGCTGAAAGGTCAGCCCCTTGACCCGGATATAGCCCAGCCCGCTGTGCATCGGCAGGAAGGCATGCTGACGGGTCGTCACCTCGATCTGATGGTCGGCGGGTGTGCCCGACGCCAGGCGGATCTGGATCGCCGTGCCGGACGGGTCCACCCAGAACCGCGCTTCAGGCACGCCGCCGATTTCCTGCATGATCGGGCCGCCGCGTCGCCGTGCGGGCAGTCCGTTCTGCGGCGTCGCCGGCTTGGTGAAATCGGGAAGCGGCGGCAAGGCCGGCGCCGCCAGTTCGCGCAGTTGCTCCACCGGCTCCAGCGGCTTGCCATCGGCAAACACCAGCCCACGCCTGCGCAGATAGGGGCCCATATCGACCGTGGCCGTGTTCAGCCACGCCCACGAGCCCATCAGGCTCGGCAAGGCAAACGGGTTATAGGCGTCGGGAAACAGCGCGCTGTCGAACTGATAGCGCCAGGTGGTCACGCCGCCTTCGGCCGGGGGAGGGCTGCCCCCCGGACGGAAGGCAGCATGGACGGTTTCCTGGCGCCAGCCATCGCGCAGGATTTCCGAACCTTTGATATAGACCTTCGCGCCGGGGGCCGCCTCATAGCTGATCATCCGCGACGGTCCGTCGCCGCCGCGCGCAGGCCGCACGCATTCGCGGTAGGTCCCGGCGGCGATAACGACGCGCTCGCCGGGCTGCAGGACCTGCGCCGCCTGGTTGATCGTGCGGAAGGGCCGCGCCTGGTTGCCCGGGCCACTGTCGTCGGCGGCCGCCGAGCCGTTGTCGACGTAATAGGTCTTCGAGAAGCTGAGCGGCTGTTCCCACAGCGCAAAGTCCGTGCCGTCCGGCAACCGCGCATCCGGCGCGGCCTTGGCCTTGGCCCAGGCGCCACCACTCAGTACCGCCATTCCGCCCGCAGCAGCATAGCCCATCAGGCGCCGGCGATTGAGCCGGCCGCTGTCCTGCATCATGTCATTGCACCCTTTACGGAGTTTCCGGGAAATTCTTGCGCTGGACCGTCCACTGCGGGTCCTTGCAGAGGCCGCAGTCTCCACCGACGAAATAGGCCCCTGCGGTCTTGTCGCCGCGAAGCTGCCATTCCAGCCATGCAACCGCGATCTTCGCCGACGGTCCACCATTGGGCCGCAGGAAGTCGCCGCCGTGGCCGGCATCGTTGGACGCCACCATCACCGGCACATGGTCGATGCGCTGGAAGTCGTCCATGCCGTTAGTATAGGCGATGTCCTTAGGCCCGCCCAGAATATACAGGACCGGCGTACGCAGGGTCTTCAGCGTCGCCTTGCTAACGTTCAGCGCGCTGAGGAAATTGGCGTCGTCGGGGAAGGTGCCGCTATTCTCGATGATCACCGCCTTGACGCGCGGATCATCGGCCAGGTCCAGGGCCTGGATGCCGCCGCAACTAAAGCCTGCCACGGCGATCTTGTCCGGATCGATCTTGCCGAAATAAGGGCTGCCCGGGCGGGTGTTTTCGGCCAGGGCCCAGTCCAGGCCTGCCTTGACGTCGGCCGCGGTCGTTTGCAACTGAAACCCCTGTGCGCCGGGCGCCTGTGGCGGCAGGGGCGTCGAGCCGGGGCCGGAGTGGATGCCGCCGGGAGCGACGACGACATAGCCGTGCGAAGCCATCTGCGCCAGGTGCAGGCGCGCGCCCGCGCCATCCGCTGCGCAGGCGCCATTGCCCCAGGCGACGATGCCAAGCTGTCCCGGCGCTACCTTCGACAGGTCTTTCGGCCGGTAAACCACGTGATTGGGCAGGCCCGGATCCTCTTCCTTCAGCGCCGGGAAGGCGCCCGTGCCCTCGGTGTCCGGCGCCTTGGCATAGGCCGCCTGGTCGGCGTCGGACTTGGCTTTTTCCTCGGGCGTCTGCTGCGGAAACGCCGGCAGAGGCGGCGCGTTTTGCGTGAGCGCCGTGCCAGCCGCGGCCAGCAGGAGGGAGGCGAGAACCGTCAGGCCCAGTGCACGTTTCATGGTTATCCCTATTTTCCAGGTCTTGCCGACCTTATAATTGTCTGACTTTCGCCTAGCCCATTTCGGTGGCAATGTCATGGGTATTTTACAGGTAAAAGCTTCTCTCACGAACTGGCCGTCGGCGCTTATCGGCTGTCACCCAAAAACCGCGCATTCCGGCTGTTTGCACATATTGTAGATTTTATTGTTGACAATCTGTCCGGTCAATCACATTTCTTTAGTTATAAAAACTAACTAATAGGGAGTGTAACCAAATGCCGAAGGTAATAGCGTACCGCCGTGCCTTGTTAACCGGAGCCGCCTTGCTGGCGTTCCCGGCTGCCGTCGTGGCTCAGGATGCCCCTGCTGCCGCCACGGACGATACCCCGGTCGTCATCACCGGATCGCGCCTGCGCGGCGCGGCGCCGGTGGGGTCGTCCATCATCGCGCTGGGGCGCGAGGACATCGCCAACTCACCCGCCGTCACTACCGACCGCATCATCAAGGAAATCCCTCAGGTCTTCGACCTGGGCGTCAGTGAAAACTCACGCGGGCAGTCCGGTGGCAACGGCAATATCGTCTTCGGCAACAGCGTCAATCTGCGCGGCATCGGGCCGTATTCGACCCTGATCCTGGTCGATGGCCACCGCGTGGTCAGCAATTCGCGCTCGATCGATCCGTCGGTCATGCCATCGCTGGGGCTGGAGCGCATCGAAGTCGTGGCCGACGGCGCCTCGGCCATCTACGGCTCCGACGCCGTGGCCGGGGTGGTCAACCTGATTCCGCGCCGCAGCCTGAATGGTGGCGAGGCGATTGCGCGCTACGGCTTTGCCGACGGCTTCGACGAGAAGCAGGTCGCCGTGGCCTTCGGCAAAAAATGGGACAGCGGCCAGTTCATGTTCGCCGCCGAAAAGGTCAACCGCTCGGCGTTGAAAGGCGAGGACCGGGACTTCTTCGTATCGGACCAGCGTAAGTTCGGCGGCAACAACTATTCCGTCACGCGCTGCGCGCCCGGAACCCTGAAGGCCGGCGGCGTGTCCTACGCCATGCCGGCGCAACTGACCCAGGCCAATGCCGCCAGTCTGGTGGCCGGATCATCCAACACCTGCGACGACCTGGTCGGCCAGGACCTGTTTCCCGAGCAGAACTATGTCTCGCTGAACTCGACCTTCACCCAGGAGGTGACACCGTGGATGACGGTGTTTGCCGACGCCTTCTACAGCCGGCGCGACTTCGTGCGCGAGCCCAACTATGCCAGCGCCACCTTGACCGTGCCGCAGACCAATGCGTGGTTCGTGCGGCCGACCGGCTTCACCGGCACCAGCACGACGATCGACTACAACTTCATGAACGACCTGCCGCGCGACCAGATCACCGGCCACGCCCAGAGCTGGCAGATCACGCCGGGCCTGCGGTTCAAGCTGCCGCACGACTGGAAACTGGAGGTCATCTACGGCGTCGGACGGACGCATGACAACTCGATTCAGACGCGCGGGCTGAACAATGCGGCCTTGACTACGGCGCTGGGCAGCAGCGATCCGACCAAGGCTTTCGATCCGTATGGACTGGGGCGGACCTCGGCCAGCGTTCTGGCGGGCCTGAGCGACCAGATCTTCATCAATCCGACCATCGGCCGCTTCGCCGGCGGTGAAATCCGGGTGACCGGCGCGCTGTTCACCCTGCCGGGCGGTGAGGTCAAGATCGCCGCCGGCCTGGAGCAGCAGAAGAACGAGGTCGACCTCGGCAGCGCCCGCGGCGGTCCGACGGCGCCGATGGTGTTCCGTTACTTCAAGCGCGACGTGACTTCGGCCTATGTCGAAACCCTGATCCCGATCTTCGGCTTCGAAAACGCCATACCGGGCTTCCAGAAGCTGGACCTGTCCCTGGCCGTGCGCAGCGACGACTATTCCGACGTCGGCAAGACGACCAACCCGAAGTACGGCGTCAACTGGACGCCGGTCGACGGGCTGACGTTCAAGGCATCGTACGGGACGTCGTTCCGGGCGCCGATCATTCCGCAGATCTACGGCAATTCGAACGGGCTGTTCGGCCAGAACTATCAAAATCCGGCGGGCGGGGCGCCGCTGACCGGGTTTGCCTATTCCGGCCCGAACCTGGACCTGAAGCCGGAAACGGCGGAGACCAAGTCCTTCACCGTCGATTGGCGGCCGACCAAGAGCTTCAATGCCAGCCTGACCTATTTCGATGTGCTGTATGAGAACCAGGTGACGACCTACCTGTCCGACCTGGCCATCCTGACACGGCAAAGCCAGTTCAACGGGACGGGGATCATCCTGACCGGGACGGCGGCGCGCGACCGGGTACTGGACCTGCTGAGTCAGGGGATCCCGCTGCTGCGCGGGTCGTTCCCGGGCGGCAACCCGAACAATGTCACCCTGTTCGTCGATGGGCGGAACAACAATCTGGGTGTGTCGCAGACGCAAGGCTTCGACTTTGCCGCGACCTACCGGCTGCCGACGGATAGCTATGGCGACTTCCGCTTCTATGCCGGCGGGACCTATCTGACGCACTATGAGGCGGCGATCACGCCGGCCGCGCCCCGGCTCGACGTTCTGAACACGATCTTCAATCCGTTGAAGCTGAAGATGCGGGCGTCGGTGTCGTGGGAAAAGGGACCGCTCAGCGCTCAGGTCCTCGTCCAGCATGTCGGGGCCTATGACGACACGGCCGTTACGCCGCTTCAGGAAGTCGAGGCCTATACGCCGGTCGACCTGTACCTGGCGTGGAATGTCGGGGAACGGTTGGGGACGGATCTGACCCTGGGCGTGGATGTGCAGGACCTGTTCGACCAGGGCCCGCCCTATGTCAACATCGCCCCCAGCGTCAACGGCAGTGGTGGCTACGACGCCACGGCGGCTTCGCCCTTGGGTCGCAAGATCGCCGTCAGCCTGAAGGCCAAGTGGTAAGGACAACAGGGCGGGGCGAAAGCTCCGCCCTAGTTCCCTGCAAAATGTGAGTGGATAGCGGACAACGAATGGAAACCCTGCTCGACATGGGCGCGCATAAAGCGTTCGGCGTCCTCGGCGCGGCCTTCGACGATCGCCGCGGTGATCAGGCGGTGGTCGGCATTGGCCGCGTCAATCCGTTGGGCGTTGTAAAACGTCGAGAACAACAGCCGGTAGATCGGCACCGTCAAGGTGGCCAGGAAGGCGCGGACATAGTCATTGCCCGCGCCTTCGATGATCAGCCGGTGCCAGGCCGTATTCAGCCGGCCGAACTGTTCGTGGTCCCCGCTCGATTCGCCCTGGTTCATCTCCTCCTGGATGGCGGCGAGGCGAGCTTTCAGGTCCGGCACGTCGGCGGCGGCGAAATCGGCGGCGGCAATGCCTTCCAGCGCCATACGGGCGCGGTAAATCTGACGGACCTCGTCCAGGGTCAGCTTCTTGACCGAGGCGCCGCGGAATTCCTCGATCGTCACCAGGCCTTCGGTGGCCAGGCGCTGCAGGGCTTCGCGAACGCGGGATCGGGTGGCGCCGGTGTCGGCGATGATGTCGGCCTCGACCAGCCTTTGTCCTGGGACAAAACGGCCCATGCGGATGCCGTCGCGCAGGCGGGCAGCGACGTCGAGCGCGGCGAGTGGTTTCGTTTTTGCGATCATGACTTGACCTTTCGACATCCGCAGGCGGATTGTCAACCATTTCGTCGCCATCTTTCCTGAGTAGCTTCAAGACCTTGTCATGACCATGCGTGATTTGACCCTGATGTTCACCGGCGATCTGGTGCTGGACGTGCCCGACGCCGATTACTGGCTGTCGGGGATTGCCTCCGCTTTGCGCACCGCCGACGTGGCGATCGGGCACCTGGAAGTGCCGCATACCCTGAGCGAGCACACCATGGCGGGCGATGTGCCGGCGCCGGGCGCGCCGCCGGAAAACCTGGACTCCCTGAATCGAGCGGGGTTTACGGCCGTGACCCTGGCCGGCAATCACATCGCCGACTGCGGTCCCGAAGGCATTGCCGATACGCGCGCCGGGCTGGACCGGGTAGGCGTGTTGCACACAGGTGCGGGCAAGGACCTGGACGAAGCGGCGCGGCCGGTGATCATCGAACGCGGCGGGCGCCGGATCGCGCTGCTCAGCTACAACCTGGTCGGGCCGGAGATGGCCTGGGCCGGGGAGGGCCGGGCGGGCAGCAACTACCTGCGCGTCGAGACGGCGGACGGATCACCGATTGCACCGTCGGCGGCGCTGGAACGCTTCAACGATCATCAGCGCCTGACCGACGATATCGCGGCCGTCGAAGCCGACCTGATTGTGGTCGCGCTGCACAAGGGGATCGTCCACACGCCGGCAAAGCTGGCGCCGTATGAGCGGCCGGCGGCCCAGGCGGCGATCGACGCCGGCGCCGATGTCGTCATCGGCCACCATCCGCACATTGCCCGCGGGATCGAGATCTACCGTGGCAAGCCGATCTTCCATGGCCTCGGCAATGGGTGCGTCGTGACGCACGCCTTAAGCCCGGGCCAGGACAATGCGGCGCGCGCCGCCTGGGTCGAGCGGCGCAAGGCGCTGTTCGGCTTCGAGCCCGACCCGACCTACACCCTGGCGCCGTTTCACCCGGAAGCGGTCAACGCTTTGATCGGCAAGGTGGTGTGGCGCGCCGACGGGACGCTCGACACCGATTTTCTACCCGTTTTCATCGAACCGCCGGGCCGCCCGGTCCTGGCCACAGGCGAGCGCGCGCAAAGCGTCCGCCGCTACATCGCCGATATTACTGTTCGCGCCGGCCTGCCGCCGCTCGGAGTTCTCGCATGATTGAACCGCAACACCATGCCTGGCCCTTGCGCTGGCTGACCCTGATCGGCGGCGGCGCGCTGCTGGCCGCCATGGCCGGCGACGCCCTGGGGGTCATCGGGCGCCAGACCGGTCACCCGCTTATCGGTTCGATCGAAATCGTCCAGGCGGCGATCCTGGTGTCCGGTTGCGCCGGACTACTGGTGGCCAGCCTGATGCGGATTCATGCCACGGTCCATCTGCTGGTCGAGCGCCTGCCCGAAGGTGCGCGCGACGGCGCCGAACGGATCACCCGCGCGGTTTCGTCGCTGTTCTACCTTGCCTTGCTCGCCGGGAGTGTCTGGCTGGCCGGTGAAGCCTGGCCGGGCCATGAGGCCAGCGAAGTCCTGGGCATTCCCTATGCGCCTCTGCGTATCATTGCCTGCGCCACGGTGGCCGCGGTCGCGGTGGTCTTCCTGTGGCAAGCCTTCTCGAGGAAGCCGTCATGATGGCGACACCTGAAACCGGCCTGATTGGCGTGGTGATCCTGCTGGTCCTGCTGATGACCGGCATGCCGATCGGCGCAGCCCTGGGCCTGGTCGGCATCGGCGGCCTGGTTCTGTGCCTGGGGCTGGAGCCCGCCGTGATCAAGTCCGGCGTGGTCCTGCTGGAGACCCTCATCCGCTATGAGCTCGGCACCATTCCGATGTTCCTGCTGGTGGCGCATCTGTGTTTCTCGGCCAATGCCAGCCGCGACATGTTCGACGCCGCGGCCAAGTTCTTGGGTCACAAGCGCGGCGGCCTGGCCTTTGCCTCGATTGCTGGCTGTGCCGGGTTCGGCTCGATCAACGGCTCGTCCCTGGCGACGGCAGCGACCATCGGCCTGGTGGCCCTGCCCGAGATGCGCAAGCGCGGCTATGACGACGGCCTGGCGACCGGCGCGGTCGCGGCCGGCGGCACCCTGGGCCAGATGATCCCACCCTCGGGCGCCCTGATCGTCTTCGGCATCATTGCCGAACAGTCGATCGGCAAGATGTTTACCGCCGCCTTGGTGCCCGGCATCACCCAGGCTTTGTTCTACCTGCTGGTCGTCTGGCTGGTCGTCAAGTGGAAGCCGGAACTGGCGCCGGCGACCGAGCGCGCGCCGTGGTCTGAACGCTGGAAAGCGCTGTTCAAAATCGCAGATATCGCACTGCTGGTGATCGTGATGCTCGGCGGCATTGCCTTCGGTGTCTTTACACCCACCGAAGCCGCCTCTATCGGCGGGATCGGCGCTCTGATGATCGCTGCCGTACGCAAACGTCTGACCTTCGGCACCCTGTACAACGCCCTGTTCGAGACCCTAAAGACCTCGGGCATGATCGTCACCATCGTCATTGGCGCGTTGCTGTTCTCGGTATTCGTGTCGGTGACCGGCCTGACCGACGCCATCGGCGGCTCTATCACCGGCCTGGGCGCAGGGCCTCTGGTCACCGTGCTGGTCATGGCCGTGCTGCTGCTGTTGCTGGGTTCGGTGCTGGACGGCCTGGCCCTGATGCTGCTGACCACGCCGATCCTGTTGCCGATTATCGACCAGATGGGACTGTCGCCGATCTGGTTCGGCATCTTCCTGGTCCGCGCCATGGAGATCGGCTTCGTCCATCCGCCCATCGGCATGAACCTCTATGTCATCCAGGGCATCGCCAAGGATGTGCCGCTGGGGCGGATCTTTGTCGGCGTCTTGCCGTTCCTGGCGTCGGACCTGGTCCATCTGCTGCTGCTGATCCTGTTCCCTGTCATCACCCTTGGCCTGCCGGAGTTGCTGGGACAATGATCACCCTTGATGCCGATATCGGATTTGTAGGCTTGGACATCCCGCTGGAGGTCCTGACCGCCAATGGCCGCAAGGCCTGCCACCTGCCGTGGGACCGTGAGCTGCCGACACCGCGTGCCGATACCTGGCTGGAAAGCGGCTTTGCGCCGTGGACGCGGCGGATGCTGGAAGACTGGGCGGAAGGCCGCTTCGACCGCTTCGAACAGGTCGTCTTCACCCGCGGCGACGACAATGCCCAGCGCCTCTACTATTACATCTGCGAACTGCAGAACCGCGGCGAGATCAAGGGCCCCCAGCCGGTCATCTTCGACGTCGCCTATATCCGCCGCGCCACCAGCACCGGCCGCACCCGCGACGCGCTGACGGGACTGTGCGCGCAACTCGGCGTCCGGATCGACGACCTGGCCATCGCCGCCGTCAATGCCCGCCGCGATACCATGACCGCCTGGCAAGCCCAACGCCAGGGCGACGGCCCCTTCTGGGAACGCCTGACCCGGGCGTCGCTGTTCGGTGAGGTCGACGCCACCCCACCGGCCGGCCAGGCCTCGCGCCGTATCCTGCTGGCCGGCACGCCGCCACCCGACGGCCGCTTGCATGAGGCGGTCGAGCGGGCAGGGGCCTCCATCATCGCCGAAGCCCACGACCGGTCGCTGACCTGGATGGGGCCGCGCGTAGCCGAAGACGGCGATCCCATCGCCGCCCTGGCCGCAGCCATCCTTCGCCGGACCACCGGCGCTCGCACCTTCGGAGACCGGGGCGAGCGTCTGGTGGCCGCCGCCCGTACCGCCCGCGCCGATGCCGTCCTCCTGTGGCTGATCGAGGAGGAAGAGTCCGAGGTCTGGCACGTCCCGGCCCAGCGCGCCGCTTTGGCCGCCGCCGGCATTCCCGCCCTGGTCCTGACCCGCCGGGCCTGGCTGGACGACATCACCGGCGAGATTTCAAACTTTCTGACGGAGCGTGCCGCGTGAGCCTGCTGAACGGACATCTTGTGCTCACGATGGGCAGCATGGCCTGGCGGCCGCTGGCGCGTTACCTGGCGTCTTTGGGCGCCGAGGTCGCGACCTACGATGCGGCGCGCCTTGCCGAAGCCTCGTTCCTGATCGACGACCTGGGGCTGGAAGCCTCGCGCCCCGACGGCGATCATCCCCGCCTGATCCACGTGTCGGTGACGCCCTATGGCAGTTTCGGCCCCTATGCCGGCTGGAAAGGCGGAGAGCTGCAGGCCTCGGCCATGGGCGGGAGCCTGCGCCTTACCGGCCAACCCGACCGCGCCCCGGTCAAGGAAGCCGGCAATGCCTGCACCTTCCACGCCGATATGGTGGCGGCCTCGGGCGCCCTGGCGGCGCACTATGCCCGCGCCGTCCATGGCCATGGCCAACATGTCGATGTCTCGGTCGCCGAGGTGGCTTTCAGCCGCAATATCAACGGCATCCTGGTCTGGCATTTCGACCGCCGCAAGCTGCACCGCGTCGGCGGAGCGCTGAACTATGGTCGCGCGACCGTGCGCTGCATCTGGCCGCTGGCCGACGGCTGGTGCTTCCATTCGCTGATGACCGGCCGCTTCGGCGCCCCGGCCAACCAGGCCCTGTCGGACTGGATCGACGAAGTAGGGCTGGACAATCCGCTGAAAGGCGTCGACTGGCTGAACTACAACCGCTCGACCCTTCCGGCCGAGACCCGCGCCGTGTGGGAAACGGCCATTGCCGCCTTCTTCGCCACGCGCACCAAGGCGGAAATGGCGGAGGAGGGACGCCGCCGCGGGATCAATGCCTGCGTCGTCAACGAGCCCGGCGACGTCCTGGCCGATCCGCACCTTCAGGCGCGCAGCTTCTGGACCGGCGCCGCCGTCCGCGAACCCTCACGCTTTGCCACGGTCACCGACGGACCCGAGACCCCGTCGGCCGGCACCCGCACGTCGCAGCGCCCTGGGCCCCTGGCCGGCGTGCGGGTCCTGGATTTCTCGTGGGCCCTGGTCGGCTCCCTGACCACCAAGACCCTGGGCGACCTCGGCGCCGAGGTCATCAAGGTCGAGTCGCGCACGCGGCCGTGCCTGACCCGGCTGGATGTCCAGGTCTCGGCCTCCCAGCCCGGCAATTTCGACGACAAGCCGTGGTTCGCCCACCTCAACACCTCGAAACACTCCCTGGCCCTGGACATGAAGAAACCGGAGTCGCGCGAAGTCCTCGATCCGCTGATCGACTGGGCCGATGTGGTGGTGGAAAACTTCTCGCCCGGCACCATGGCCAAGCTGGGGCTCGACTATGAAAAACTTGCAAAACGCAATCCAAATCTCATCATGGTGTCGGGCAGCGTCTTCGGCCAGACCGGACCCCTGGCGGCCGAATGGGGCGTCGACGGCACCGGCGCAGCTTTGTCCGGCCGGACCTTTCTGACCGGCTGGCCCGACCGCGATCCGGTCATTCCCGGCGCAGTGCCCTATGGCGACGTCATCGTGCCCTATGTCATGGCCGCCATGGCCTCGGCGGCCCTGGCCCGCCGCCATGAGACCGGCCGGGGCTGCCATATCGACGCCTCCATGTACGAAATCTGCGTCCAGCAGATGCGCGACGAGATCCTGGCCGCCCAGACCGGCGCGCCGCCGCAACGCCGGGGCAATGACGAAGCCGGCGTCTTCTGGCAAACCGTCCTGCCGGCGCGCGGCGACGATCGCTGGATCGCTATCTCCGCCGCAACCCAGGCCGAGCTTGACCGCCTGTTGGCCCTGGCCGGCGGCCCCCTGGAAGCCTGGACGGCGCAACACGACGCCCACGACCTGGCGCATCGCCTGCAGGCCGAAGGCTTTGCCGCAGCCCCCGTCCAGGACATCGAAGACCTGATGGAGCACGACCCTCAGGTGGCGGCACGGCAATCCCTGGTCGATATCGAACACGCCCATCTCGGCGTCTTCGGCCATGTCCGCACGCCTTTGATCCTGTCGCGCGACGCCTTTGCGCCGTTCCGTGCCCCCGACATCGGCGAACACAATCGCGATGTCGCCCTTCACCTGTCGGGCCTTAGCCCTGCGCGTTTCGCTGAGCTGGAAGCCCTGGGAGTGTTCCGATGAGTACCGAGACTGGACCCAAAGAGACTGGTCAAAGAAGCCGCAAGGACCTGGCCTGCACGGCCGTGGCCACCGCCTACCAGAAGGCCTTCGGCGCCGATCTGAAGCGCCGCGTCGTCGATGACGGCGAGCCCTTCGTGGTCGCCCAGGCCGACACGCCCCACGAAATCTTCCACGCCATGGATATCCCCCTGGTCACCAACCAGTGGTGGTCGGCCTATATCTCGGCCAAGCAGCTTTCGGCCCGCTATTTCGACGTGATGGCGCAACGCGGCTACCCGGCCAACAGCTGCAAATACTGCTCGCTGGGCCTCGCCTGCACTCTGGCCAACGACCCGAAGACCGCACCCTGGGGCGGCCTGCCCACGCCGGCCCTTCTGGTGGCGCGCCTGACCTGCGACTGCATCCAGCATGTCTTCGAACAGTGGGCCCAGGCCCTGGGCACCGAGTTCTTCCCGATCGAGGCGCCGGCCTGGGAGCATAAGGAAAGCGACTGGTTCCGTCACTCCCAAACCCAATGGGAGCGCGTCTATCAACCCGACCGCATCCAGCTTCTGGTCGACGAAATGGCCGACCTGATCGCCGTGCTCGAAAAGCGCACCGGCCGCCGTTTCGATGAAGCCAAGTTTCACCACCTGATGGAGCGCATCAACGAACAGGAAGGCTATATCGCCGAAGCGGCCGAGATGATCGGCACGGCGCGGCCCTGTCCGGTGTCGATCGCCGACCAGATGCCCAACACCATGATCCCGCAATGGCACCGTGGTTCGGACTGGGCGGTCGACCACGCCCGCCGCTTCCGCGATGAGGTCGCCGAACGCGTGCGCAACGGCATCGGCGCGGCCCAGAACGAACGTATCCGGCTGATGTGGATCGGCGCCGGCGTCTGGCACGATCCGGGCTTTTACCAGGCCCTGGAGGACCGGCTGGGCGCAGTCTTCGTCTGGTCGATGTACATGCCGTTTGCCGGGCCGCAATATATCCGCGCCCTGGACGGCCGCGACATGCACGCCCTGTCGTCGCGCATCTGCTCGATGAACGAAGTCCTGCATCTGCCGCCATGGATGAACGGCTGGATGACGGCCGAAGCCGACCGCTGCGGCATCGATGCCGCCATCGTCCTGGTGCCGCCCGACAACCGCCTGTCGCAGTCGGGCACGCGCCTGACCGCCCAGGCCCTGGAACAGGCCGGCGTCCCGGTCCTGGCCCTGGACGGCGACATGGTCGACGCCAAAAGCTGGAACCACGATCGAATGGTCGCCCAGGTGGCCGACTTCCTGGCGCAACGCGTCGGCGTGCAGGGAGACGCGGCATGAAGCGGCGCGCTTTCCTCTTGGGCGGCCTGGCCGTGGCGGGGTGCGCAAAGCCCGTGGCCGACGGCGTGACGCGGCTGACCTACGCCACGCCCTATTCGCCGTCGCACCCGTTCAGCCGGGCCGACCAGACATGGATGAAGTTCGTCACCGAAACATCGGGCGGGTCCTTGAGCATCCGGCCCCTATGGTCCGGATCGCTGCTGTCGTCGGATCAATCGATGGAGGAACTGCGCCACGGCGTCGCCGATATCGGGCTGATCACGCCCATCTACGTCAAGGGCGGTGCCCACCTGCTGCGCATCCAGGCCGGCTTCTACAGCGGCGTACGCACGGTCGAGGACCAGGTCTCGCTGTACCGCTGCATGGAACAGTCCAGCCCGCAGTTCGCCGTCGAGCTGAAAGGCCTGAAGGTCCTGGCCGTTCAGGGCGGCAACATGCCGTCCCTGATCACCCGCAACCATCCGGTCAAGTCCCTGGCCGACCTGAAGGGGCTGCGCCTGCGTATCCCGTCGGAGCTGTCGGAAGTGACCAAGGCGCTGGGCGCCGACCCGGTCAACATGCCGATGGGCGAAGTCTATTCCGCCCTGGCCAAGGGCATTATCGACGGCGTCGTGGCCCCGGCCGACACCTTCCGCGCCCTGCATTTCTCCGAAGTCGCCAAGTTCTATTGGCCGCTGGAAATCGCCCGCGGCGCCTATCCGGCCCGCGCCATGACCCTGGAGCGGTTCGAGCGCCTGGCGCCCGAACAACGCGCCATCCTGGACCAGGGCATCGCCGTCTGGGAGGCCGCCCTGGCCGAAGAGATCCGCAAGGCCCAGGCCGCCGGGCTGAAGGCCGCCGCCGCCGAGGGCGTGCAGACCTTCCCGGTCTCGCCCCAGGACCAGGCCACCTTCAATGCCCTGTATCTGAAGATCGCCGAACGCAATGCCGGCCACCTGTCGCGCTACGGCATCGACGGCACCGCTGTATTCAACGCCGGCCGGGCCAGTTTGCACCCCGACGGCAGCATTTCCTGCCCTGTAAGGACATAACCCTATGAGCCAGCCCCTTGCCGGAATCGTCGTCGCCGACTTCAGCCATGTCATGGCCGGGCCCTATGCCTCGTATCTGCTGCGCCTGCTGGGCGCCGAGGTCATCAAGATCGAGACGCCGGGGCGCGGCGACGCCATGCGCTATTACGGCGCCGACCGGCGCTATGACGGCATGGCGCCGGCCTTTATCGCGGTCAATGCCGGCAAGAAATCGATCACGCTGGACCTGAAGGACCCGGACCAGCTGGAGGCCGCGCGGCGCCTGATCAAACGCAGCCATGTCGTGCTGGAAAACTTCCGGCCCGGCGTGATGGAGCGGTTGGGCCTAGGTTATGCGGCGGTCAAGGCCTTCAATCCGGACATCGTCTATTGTTCGGTGTCGGGCTATGGCCAATCGGGGCCGTTGCGCGACTGGCCGGCGATCGACAACATCGTCCAGGCGACCAGCGGCATGATGAGCCTGGGCGGCGATCCCGGCGATCCCCCGATGCGGGTCGGCTTCCCGGCGGTCGATACCCTGACCGGCCAGACGGCGGCCTTCGCCATCATGGCGGCTTTGATGCGCCAGGCGCGCGGGGAGGGCGGCGACTTCATCGATGTCGCCATGTTCGATGCCTCCCTGGCCTTCATGACCTCGGCGGTGACGCCGTATCTGGTGACCGGGACCCCCTTGGTGCGTACCGGCAATACCGGCTATTCCGGCCAACCGACGGCGGCCCTGTTCGAAGCCGGCGACGGGCGGCAGATTTCGCTGGGCGTGGTTCAGGAGAACCAGTTCAAGGCTTTGGCGAAACATATCGGCCGTGAGGACTGGCTGAGCGATCCGCGCTACGCCACGCCGGACCTGCGCCGGGCTCATTCGGAGGTTTTGCAGGCCGACCTGGCCGAGGCCCTGCGGACCAAGCCGGCGGCGCAGTGGGAAGCCGAGATGAGCGCGGCTGGCATTCCGTGCGGCATGGTGCGTGGCGTAGACGAAGCCGCCGCCCTGCCTCACCTGGCGGAACGCGAGGCGCTTTTGCCGGTGACGGTGCCGGGCATTCCTGGCGGCGAGCAGGTTCATGTGGTCAATGCCGGTTTCCGCATGGCGGTGGACGGGCCGTTCGTGGCCTCCGCCCCACCGCGCCTGGGCGAGCATACCGAGGAAATCATGCGCTGGCTGGGCTATGGCGCGGACGAGATCGCCGCACTAACGGGAGCGGGCCGGGCGGCTTAGGTGGGCTGAGCTGCGGGGCGCTGCCTCAGCTTTCTATTCGGAAGGACGGGTAAATCACACTCGCCCTGGGCTTCACAACGCCCTTATGGCGGGCTACCGTCACGTCAACGGAGCGTCGATCGGACGTTCTGCGGCTAGCGCACCAACTTGGGGGATTGATATGAGTTGTCTGGGAGTCCACTTCGCTTTCTCGGCGGACGACGTAGCTGCATTGCAAGGCATAAGCGACGAGCAGGAGCGTCTGGCGTTCTTGCAGGAGGAACTGGAGGAGAGATATTTCGCAGGGGCAGCGGAATATATTGCCCAAAGCGACAAGTCCTGGGACGCGATGCATCGAACGCTCTCCAACGGACAGCTCACATGGGATGGAGGCACGTTTCCGCTGAACCACACCGTTTTAGCCGGTACGCCTTTGTATTCCGGGGACGACTACATCATGAGCCTGAAGACGCCGGAACAGGTTAAGGCGGTTGCCTCAGCGATTGAACATCTGACAATCTCGGATTTCCGCGAGGCATATGAGCGCATTGATGCTGCGAGTTATGATGGCGAAATCGGAGACGAGGATTTCACCTATACCTGGGAGTGGTTTCAGGACGTTCGGGCTTTATATCTGCGTGCTGCCGCGGAAGGGCGGTTTGTTCTTTTCGCGGTTGATTATTAGCCGGGACTAGCGCGAAAAGCCTGATTGCGACGAATGATACTTTTCCTTGCGGCGACGGAATTTATGCACCGATACTGATCAAAGCGAATGCCGATCCTGAAACGCCAACAGTTGGAGTGGACGCAGTAGGATTTCGACAGCTTTGTGAAGGGGCTGCGGCAGCTGGCTAACATATTGCCAAAACGCGGACGAGCGGTAGGGGCCAACTTTAACCACTCTGACCCCATTTGTTCCGTTGAAGCGAACTTCAAACCGCAGTCATAGAGGTGTCTGACTTCCCTCAACATCCGGGAGCTACTGCCCAAAGTGATAAAGGTCGCGCGAGTTATTCTCGGTGGCAAGGCCTAAAAATTGCGGCAAGGTGGTTAATTTCGCCAGCTCAACTCGGTGTAAGAAATATCAAAACAACGTTATAACCGGGTATTTTTGTCGTTATTGAGGAGATATTGCGAAAATATCTCGTAATAGGTCTGGACGAATCCGGAACGCTTTCCTATTTGGCTAATTGGGTCGGCGGTATGCGTCCTATTTTGCGGATTTTGACCTGAACAACGCAGATCGACCGCCCAATTTTTCAACAGGGCGTTTGAATGAGTACGGCAGATAACTTCAAGACGTTTCTTGATAATATTCGAATTGATAACAAAGAAATCATCAGCGGCAGGTATGGTGAAATCACATGCGCGCTAAACAGAACCTACCGAGACACGGAATCGAAAACAGCCAATAGTCTTCAGGTTGGATCATATGGCCGAAAAACGGCTATCAAGGGTGTGTCGGACTTAGACATGCTTTACATCCTGCCGGAGGCCGTTTGGGAAGACTATAACGTGCCCAAGGGACAGGCGAAGCTGCTCCGACACGTCAAAGAAGCAATTCTGTACCGGTATCCGACAACCAACGTGGTCGTGGACACGCCAGTTGTGCGAGTTCTGTACAAGGATTTTCACATCGAAGTATTGCCTGTCTTCAGACTAGAAGATGGATTTCTTTATCCCGATACACGAAGCGACGGAAGTTGGAAGACGACAAAACCCGAGGCCGAACTTCGAGCTATGCGTGAGTTTGACGCGGAGAAGAACAATAACTTACGACGTCTGTGTAAGATGGGGCGTGCATGGAAAAATAAGCACGGCCAGGCTATGGGGGGACTGTTGCTCGACACGCTCGCGCATAATTTTTTGAAATCAAATACAACGTACGACACCCGCAGCTATTCGTCTTACGACGAGATGTGTCGCGACTTCTTCAAGTATATGGCTGATCAGCCAAAGCAGGTGCGCTACGCCGCACTGGGCAGCAACCAGTGGGTTAAGGTCCGCAAATCCTTCCAGCGAAAAGCTAAGTTGGCCTACGACCTCAGCGTCGAGGCTATCGCGGCGGCCGGCCAAGCCAATGAAGGCGCTAAATGGCGTAAGATCTTCGGCACGCCATTCCCTCTAACTGCCAAGGTGCAGAAGTCAGCGCGTGCGGGCACATTTCGTGATACGGAGGAGTTCATCGAAGATCTATTTCCTGTAGATATCAAATATTCGATCTCTCTCGAATGCACCGTCAGTCAGGATGGTTTCCGGGAACATCTTCTGCGCTTTATGATCGGACAGGGCATGCTTCTGCGCCCCCGCAAGAGCCTGAATTTCTATATCGACAGTTGTGACGTGCCTGGCAATTATGAACTGTATTGGAAGGTTCTGAACCGGGGGGATGAAGCGGAGCGCCTTGACATTATCAGGGGGCAAATTGTCAAGGACACGGGCCATCGCGAAAAAAATGAGACCACCAATTTTAGGGGGGACCACGTCGTCGAAATCTTCGTCGTGCAGAACGGAGTTGTCGTCGCCAAAGACCGCATCCATGTGCCTATTACACCGGTTGCTACCGCGGCCGCAGCGTAGCGACCTCGGCAAAGTTTAACGACATGAACAATATTCTTGCTTTGCAAAACGACGAAGGAAACCTTCGGTATAGACGTGCGATACGAGCGACGTATGACACCGCACAAGATATTGTGCTGCTGCAAGTGATATGCGCAGTGGCCATTCCAGTTGTCGCTGCGCTTGTGACCTTTGTGTTGCCAGATGCCAAACCTTACACGGCAGCGCTTTCGATGCTCTTGGTGCTAGCAGACATATATTACTTGGACCGTCGTCAGAAGGCTCTACTGAAATTGGGCGCTAAGTTTGGTGAGGAATTTGATACTCGGGTGTTGAACCTGCCCTGGGATAACTTCACTGTCGGGGACAAGACTACGCCTGAGGAGTTGCACGCGGCCGAGATAAAGTTCAAAGCTCGAACGACAAAGGCTGAGTTTACCGATTGGTATCCGGTGGCTGTAGGTGCCGCGCCTTTGCATTTGGCCAGACTGTTGTGTCAACGTGCGAACCTTTCATACGACGAGGCTCTGCGTCGTGACTATTCAAGATTCGTTGTCAGGTTAGCGCTCGGAATTACCGCTGCCCTGTTCGTAGTTGCGCTTGCCCAAAACTTGCCTTTGAAAGAGTTTATATTGGTCGTCTCTCCAGCTATGCCGGCGCTTGCGTGGGCAGGTCGTGAGTTCTTGCGCCAACGGGATGCTGCCGATGCGCAGGACAGCCTCAGAAAGCAAGCGCGCAAAGTGTGGGACGATGCGCTTGCCGGACATTGCAGCGAAGACAGTTGTCTATTGAAGGCGCGTGAGTTTCAAAGCGCTGTTTATCTTCGGCGCTCGTCTGCGCCAATGATCCTGCCCGGTATGTACAAAAGCAAACGGGCTGTTCTGGAAGATCAGATGAATTCAACTGCGGCGGACTTTCTCGCTGAATATCAGCGGTCCATCGAATAACAGCGGCTAAATGCATGATCGAAATTTACGAGAACCTGTATATCGGGGGGGAGAAGGACGAGAGGGCATTGAGAGGTCAGCCCGACTGGTTTTTTGTACACGCGTGTAAGGAGCCTTATCACAGAGATGCTCTTGGATACACAGGTCGCGCTGCCCCCAACACCCATCCAGAATATCTGATTGCACATCGCCCGGGTCGGTTGATCCTGAACCTAGTGGATGTGGACAATGTGGCCTACATTTCGCCAATCATAATCGACACGGCGCTGGACGTCATGCAACAGCAGCTCTCACGGAACAAAGTCCTTCTACATTGCAATCAGGGAATGTCTCGTTCTCCAACGATCGGGCTCCTTTATCTCATAAAGCACACCGCTGCCTTCGATGGCCTTTCGATGGAGGCTGCAGTCACTGCATTTACGGTCACCTATCCGCCTTTCAGCCCTGCTAAGGGCATGGCAGATTATCTTATCGGCAATTGGTCGCGGTACAGTGATCGGTAGGAAGGTGGTGGCGACTTACCATTTGTGCAATTTGAACGTCGCCCCGCCATCGCGCTTTACTCACTCCGCCTTCGGCTAGGTTTCGCGCGACTTGTGCTTGACGAGATATATCTCGGCTGCGCTCACCCGACCTCCCCGCGCGAAGAGCGCGGGGAGGTATCAGAAAAGGTGGCTTGATCACTTCGCCGCAGCGGTGCGTTGCGCCTTTGGGCAAGCCTTTAGGGAGGCGGCGACTGCTGCCCCGGTGTCGAGAGTAACGTCAAAAATAGGTATACATCATAATCGTTCTTGACGGACGCTTGCATCATGCTACGCTGACCTCCGGAGCCGCATCAGAACGGCCGTGACAGGGAGTGCCCGGCATGCCGGAGGTCGGCGATCGCGTTTATCGCAAGGTGTGGCTGCGCCTGGTCCTGTTGCTGACCGTGCTGATCGTCCTGAGCTCGATCGACCGCGTCAATGTCAGTTTTGCCGCCCTGCATATGAACGGCGATCTCGGCATCGACAAGGTCGCCTACGGCCAGGGCGTCTCGCTGTTTTTCGCCGGCTACCTGCTGTTCCAGTTCCCCAGCATCTGGCTGTTCCGCAAGTTCGGCATGCGGCTGTGGGCCGGCGTCACCGTCATAGCCTGGGGCGCGGTCGCCGCCGCCATGGCCTTTATCCATACCAAGGAACAGTTCTTCGCCCTGCGCTTCCTGCTGGGGGTGGCCGAGTCCGGCTTTGCCCCCGGCGTCGTCGCCTTCCTTTCGCAATGGATGCCCCAGGCCTATCGCGGCCGCGCGCTGGGCTTTACACTGCTGGCCGTGCCGACCTCGGTCATCATCGGCGGGCCGGTGTCGGGGTTGCTGATGCAGCTCGACTGGCTGGACCTGCCCGGATGGCGGTGGATGTACTTCCTCGAAGGCCTGCCGACCATCCTGCTGGGCCTGTTCGCCCTGGTCTGGCTGACCGATCGCGCCGACAAGGCGCGCTGGCTCGACGCCGACGAAAAAGCCTGGATCGCCGCTGAGATCGGCCGCGAACGCGCCGAAGCTGGCCCCAAGGCCGACCTGCCGGTTGTGAAACTGATCCTGCAGCCGCGGCTGTGGGCGCTGGCTGCCCTGTGGTTTGCCCTGCTGACCGGATCGAACGCCCTGATCTTCTGGCTGCCCCAGACCCTGAAATCCCTGACCGGCTTCGATGCCGTCACCATCGGCTGGATCAGCGCCCTGCCGTGGCTGGGCCTGGGCCTGGGCATGTTCGTCAATGCCCGCCTGTCCGACCGCGCCCAGGAACGCATCTGGCACAGCGCCATACCTGCCGTTGCCGCCGCCGTCTTCCTGGCCATCGCCATCTCCACCGGCGCCGGCCCGCTGGCCTTGACCTGCCTGGTGCTGGGCGCCGTCGGCCTGGGCGCGGCGCAGTCGGTCTTCTGGACCCTGCCGGCGCGGCTGTTTGCCGGATCGCCCTTCGCCATCACCACCATCAATCTCTGCGGCAACCTGAGCGGCGTCCTGACGCCCCTGGCCATTGGCGCCATCCTGCAACAAAGCGGCTCGGTCCACCTGGTGGTGTTTGCCGTCGCCGCCATCCTGGTTGCCGGTGCCGGCCTCCTGGTCACCGTGGTAGCCAGCCAGATGCGCCACCCGGTCAAGACATGAAGCGCTGGGTCCTCATCACCCTCGGCCTGGCCGGCATAGCGCTGACAGCGGCCGGCCAGGAGGGCGGCTATGGCCCGTCCTGGTGGGCGCCGGGCGAGGGCGGGGTGTTCCCGGCCACGGCCGACTACGACAACAGCGAAGGCACATTGCGCGTCCTGCTGAGCGGCGGCGCCATGGCGACCAAGGACCACGCCTTTTTCACGCCCCAGGGGCCGGACGGCCGCGCCTGCGTCACCTGCCACCAGCCCGCCGACGGCATGGCCCTGTCGGCCCGGACGGCGCGCCAGCGCTGGGACGAAACCGGCGGCAAGGATCCCCTGTTCGCCGCCTATGACGGCATGAACTGCCCGACCCTGCCGGCCGGCGATCGGGCGTCGCATTCGCTGCTGCTGGACCACGGCCTGATCCGCATCCAGCGGCCGTGGCCGCCGAAAGACGGGAACGTCCAGCCGGTCAAACCGGACTTTACCCTCGACGTGGTGCGCGATCCGTGGGGCTGCGAAAGCGGCAAGCTCTATGGCCTGAAGGCCGGCAATATCTCGGTTTATCGCCGGCCGCGCCCGGTGGCCAATCTGAAATACGCCACCGCCGCCGGCTTTGCCTATGACCCTAAGGAAGGCATGGCGTTGCGCCGTGACGCCCACGGCGACTGGATGGCCGGCAACCTGATGGCCGACGGCCGCGCCGACACCCTCGACGCCCAGATGGCCGAGGCCGGCGCTAGCCATCTGCGCCTGACGGCCGCCATGACCGACGCCGAACGCGCCCAGGTCGCCGACTTCGAAAGCCGCGTCTTCACCGCCCAGCAGACCAGCCGGACCGGCGGCGCCTTGAACGACGGCGCGACCGGTGGGGCCGAAGCGCTGCGCGACGGCGATGCCGGACGGCTGGGCAGCATCGGCATCCCGGTCTGGAGCGAATTCGCCGGCTGGGAAACCGCGTCGGACGGCACACCGCAACAAAACGCCTGGCGCCAGTCGGTGGCGCGCGGGGCGAAGGTCTTCCGCGACCGCACCTTCCTGATCGACAACAGCGCCGGCATCAATTCGCCGATCGGCTTCGGCAATCCGGTGCGCAATTCCTGCGTCTTCTGCCACAATATGAGCCAGACCGGCATGGATGTCGCCCCCGGCCAGGTCGATATCGGCACGACGGTTGAGCCCTATGCCGACGCAGCACCCCATCTGCCGCTGTTCAAGGTGACCTGCCAGGTGCCGCACCGCCACTACGGCCGGGTGATCTACACGACCGATCCGGGCTTTGCCCTGACGACCGGGCGCTGCGCCGATGTCGGCCGGGTGACCATCCAGAACATGCGCGGCCTGGCCGGGCGGGCGCCCTATTTTGCCAACGGCTCAGCCAAAGATGCCGCCGGCATCGTCGACTATTACGACCGGCGCTATCGCATCGGCTATACACCCCAGGAGCGGCAGGACCTGATCAACCTGCTGAACGCCCTATGAAGTGGGCGGCTGTGGTTTTGGCTGTGTTGGCGACGGGCGCGACGGCCCAGGAGGTGCGCTTCGTCAGTTGCCCCATCTATCGCGATACCGACCAGGGGCGCAAATCCGGCTGCTGGCTGGTCCGCGATCCGGCGGCCGGCGTGACCTATGATGTGTCGGGCGCGCCGTCCCTGCCGGATTGGGAGCACGGCGTCCTGGTCGAAGGCCGGGTGTCCGGCGGCGCCGAGGCCTGCGGCGGCGTGGTCATGGATCCGGTCCGGGTCTCGATCATCGAGGACATGTCGTGCGTGCGGCGGGTTCTGCCGGCGGACGGCTACAAAGGCCGGAAATTTGCCCTGCCGAAAACCGTGTTGAAGCCGCTGTATTTGCCGGCCCAGCCGGTGGCCGGGCCGTTCGAACCACGCACCTTCCGGCTCTATTTCGAGCACGGCAGCGCCTTTATGACCTATCAGTCGACGGATTATTACATGGACGAGGCGGCGCGCTGGCTGGCGGCGGCCCGGCCGAAGCGGATCGTGGTGACGGGCTATGCGGCGACCCGGGACGCTTTGGTGCGCGAGGCGAGGGGCGTTGCGCAGGCGCGGGCCGAGCGGACGGTGGAATGGCTGACGCGGATGGGCGTCGATCCGAAGGTGATCGTGGTCAAAACCTCCGGCCGCCCTCAGCCTGTGGCCGATCCGATCGTCGGCAACCTGTCCGCGCCGTCCTTGCGCCGCGTCGAAATCCAGGCAGAGTTTTGAGAGGAAATACAGAAGCTTACTTCTCTTCTCCCGCCCCGTTTACGGGGAGGGGGGACCGCGAAGCGGTGGGAGGGGCTTTACTGTCAGTGGAAGAGCCCCTTCCGCCATCTCGCTTCGCTCGATGCCACCTCCCCCGTAAACAGGGGAGGCAAAGAAAGAAGCGTTGTGGCTTGCGCCTTCTTACGCGCTCTCTCTGGCTACCAGACTAAACCCGACATCGACCAGCGGCGACGCCAAAACCTCACCCTCAGCACGACGACGCAGCATGGCGATGGCCTCACGCGCGATACGCTTGCCGTCGATATCGACCGAAGTAATCGTCGGCCGCATCTCGCCCGCCACCGTGGCATTGCCAAACCCGACCACAGCCAGATCATCCGGCACCTTCAAACCCTGCGAAGCCGCCTCGATAATCATCCCCTGGGCCAGCAGGTCGGTCCCGCACACCACCACATCCGGCCGGTCCTCCAGCCGCTTCATCCGCGCAAACGCCCCGCGCGCCTGGCCGAACTTCACCGGTAACTCCACGACGTCTTCGGTCGGCGCCACCCCGCCCAACTCCGCCCAGGTCCGCACCAGCCCGTCGCGCCGCCGCCGTGCCCGACTGGCATTGCTGGTCACCAGGTGCGGCCGGCAATAGCCCCGCATATGCAGGAACCGCGCGATCTCTTCGCCGATGGCTTCATGCGAAAAACCGATGGCGATATCGATCGGCTCCTTCGGCAGGTCCCAGATCTCGATGACACTGGTCTTGGACTTCCGCAGCAGATCGCGCAGGTCCGGCGTGATCTCGCTGGTCAGGATGATGGCGGCGGCGCGGCGCGACAGGGCGGCCATGACCAGTTCCCGCGTCCGTTCCAGGTGCAGCCCGGTCACCCCCAAGGTGACGACATACTGCGCGGCCGACAGCTCGGTCACCATAGCCTCGATGGTGTCGCTGAACACCGTGCTCGTCAGGTGCGGGATCAGGACGGCAACCAGGTCGCTTTTCTGAGTGGCCAACCCGCCGGCGACCAGGTTGGGCACATAGCCGATGGCGTCGATGGCGCTCTGGATGCGCTGCGCCGTCTCTTCGGCGACGACGGACGGCTTGTTGATATAGCGCGACACAGTCGAGGCCGAGACCCCGGCCCGCGCCGCCACGTCATCCAGTTTGAGATTGCGCCGGTCGAGTTTCATAGTTCCTTGATAGCACTGCAAAAAATCTGTGCAAGCGGTTGCGATCAGCCAAACAGTCGCTTGCGCTCGCCCAGCACAATAAACACAAACGCCGCCGTGCCGCACAGGCAGGCGCCCAGCGGCAAAAGGGCGATATCACCCGTCCAGTGCTGGCCGACAAAACCGCCCAGACACGACCCCACCACGGCGGTAAAAACCCCTTGCAGCGACGCCGCGGTGCCGGCAACGGCGCCGGCGGATTCCATCGACAGGGCGTTGAAATTGGCCGTGCACAGCGTCATGGCGGTCATGGTCAAACCCTGCAGCACCACGAAGCTGGCCAGGGTTTCCTGGCCCGCCCAGGCCCACACCATATGGACGAAGGTCACCACGATAAACACGACCAGCGCCGTATGCGACATCCGCCGCACCCCAAGCTTTTCGACCAGCGTCGCGTTCAACACCGACCCGGCCGCCATCCCCAGCGCGCAGACGGCAAAAACCGGCGCCAACCACTGCGGCTTGGCGAAAACATCGTGGAAAATCTGTGGCATCAGCGAGACATAGGCCAGCATGGTCGACAGCATGCAGGCCACGGCCAGGGTATAGACCACGCTGACCGGCTGGGTCAGGATAAACAGGCTGACGCTGCTCAGGCGGCGCAGGTTGGGACGCTGGCGCCGCTCAGGCGGATGGGTTTCCGGCAAACGCACCCACATCCAGGCGCACACCACCGCGGCCAGGACCGCAATCGACAGGAATATCGCCGGCCACGGCAGGACCAGCAGCACCAGTTGCCCCAGGCTGGGCGCCAGCACCGGCACGGCCAGGAACATGACATAGCTGGTCGACATCACCCGCGCCATCTGGGCGCCGGAATAGAGGTCGCGGACCACGGCGCGGGTGACCACGCTGGCCGAGGCCGCGCACATGCCCTGCAACAGCCGCAACGCTAACAAAGCGGGCAGGGTGGTGACCAGCGCGGTCGCCGCCATCAGCAGCGCGAACAGACCGATCCCGATCAGCAGCATGCGCTTGCGCCCCAGCCAATCCGACAGGATTCCGAAAACAAGCTGACCCAATCCATGGCCGAAGAAGAAGATGGCCACCACCCATTGCAGGTGGTTGGCATTATCGACCCGCAAAGACCGGCCGATCTCCGGCAGGGCCGGCAACATGGCGTCAATCCCCAACGCCGTCATCGCCATGACGCACGACACCAGGGCGGCGAATTCGGGGAAGGACAAGACCTTGGCCGGGGTGTCGGGCATCAGAGCGCATCCCAAAAAGTGTGACGCACTTTTTGGATAAAGATGCGCGTCAAAAAATAAACTTGGAGCGCCGATCCGATTCTACCGGATCGAAACGCGCTCTAAGTATCCACTGCAAAAAATCTATGCAAGCCCTTGCATAAATCACCATGGCGTATATTGTTCTAAAGTATAACTAATTATCAAGGGTGGATTGTGGAAGCGTGCGTTATTTTGGCGGTCGGGGACATTGCGCCGGATCGTCCCGATCCCGACACCAGCTATGACGCCGTGCGGGTGCGCCTGACCGCCGCCGACCTGACCCTGGCCCAGCTTGAAACCACCTTTGCCGCCAAAGGCCTGCGCCTGCCCCAGGCGCGTCACGCCGTCCTGGCCCCGGTCGAAGGCGCCGGCGCCGTGGCCCGCGCCGGTATCGACGTCATCTCCATGGCCGGTAACCACTGCCTCGATTGGGGCAGCGAAGCCATGCTGGAATGTATCGGCCACCTGGAAGGCGAGGGCGTCGCCGTCGTCGGCGCCGGACCCGACATCGCCGCCGCCCGCAAGCCGGTGATCCGGATCCTGCCCGACGGCAGCCGGGTGGCGGTCCTGGCCTACAGCTCCATCCTCCCCCAGGCCTACTGGGCCGAAGACCGCCGCCCCGGCTGTGCCCCCATGCGCGCCCACACCCTGTATGAACAGGTCGAGCACGATCAACCCGGCACCCCGGCGCGCATCCACACCTTTGCCCATCGCGGCGACCTGGCCGCCCTGGAAGCCGATATCCGCGCCGCCAGGGCCGAAGCAGACCTCGTGGTGGTATCGCTGCACTGGGGCATCCACTTCGTCCGCGCCGTCATCGCCGACTATCAACGCGAGGTGGCGAAGGCCGCCATCGCCGCCGGTGCCGACGCCATCTTCGGTCACCACGCCCATATCCTGAAAGGGATCGAGGTCATCGACGGCCGGCCGGTCTTCCATTCGCTGTGCAACTTCGCCTGCGACCTGCGCATGGACGAAGCCCACGCCAATTCGAAAAGCTTCAAGGAAATCCAGACCCTGGCCGAGGACTGGGTGCCCGATTTCGACAGCCTGTACAACTTCCCCAAGGCCTCGGCCCTGTCGATGGTGGCGCGGCTGGATATCCGCCAGGGCAGGCTGGTCCGCGCCGGTTTCCATCCCGTCCATATCGGCCGCGATGCCGTGCCGCGTTTCACCACGCCGGACGATCCGAAATTTAGCGAAACCGTCGAGTATATGCGCGCCGTGACGGCCGAAGCCGGGCTAAACGGAGACTACACAATCGACGGCGACCTGGTCGTCGTGGGAGGCATCGGATGAAAACCCTGCGCTGGACCCTGCCGCTGGAAATGACGGTGGTCTTCTACCTGATCACCTACATCCCCAACATCATCCTGACCAAGCTGACCACGACCCAGGCCGTGGCGGCGTTCGGCCGGCCCCTGAGCGGGCTGGAAACCCTGCCGTCGACCCTGATCGTCAACATGGTCCTGACCCTGGCCTTCTTCTGGCTGTCGGGCTGGCACCGCGACGCCCACGGCATCCAGGCCGGCCCCATCCGCATTCCGGTCCCCAGCTTCTATACCTTCCTGTCCGGCATCGGGACCTCGCTGGTCCTGTTCACCGTGCCGCTGTCCTTTACCCTGGAAGGCGTCAGTATCCCCTTCATCCAACTCCTCATGCGTGGCGATATCCTCATCATCGCGCCCGTCGTCGATCTGATGTTTGGCCGAAAGGTCAAATGGTGGAGCTGGGTCGCCCTGGTCATGGTCTGCGTCGCCCTGCTGGTGGTCCTCAAGGCGCGGGGCAACCTGCATCTGCCGCCCCTGGCCATCGCCACGGTCGTGCTCTATACGCTGGGCTATTTCCTGCGCCTGGCGGTGATGACCAAGATCTCCAAGAGCGGCGACGAAGCCTCGGTGCGGCGCTATTTCGTCGAAGAAAAGATCGTCGCCCTGCCGCTGTCGATCCTGGCCCTGTATCTGCTGTCGGCCAGCGGCATCAGCAAACAGGCCGACCAACTGACCAACGGCTTCATCCACGTCTGGTCCGATCCGGTGATCTGGAAGCTGGCCGCCAACGGCTTTCTCCTGACCATCATCTCGGTGCTGGCGGCGGTCATCCTGCTGGATAAGCGCGAGAACAGCTACTGCGTCCCGCTGGAACGCTCGGCGTCGCTGCTGGCCGGCATCATCGCCGCCCTGGTCATGGCCTGGGTGTGGGGCCTGCCGCATCCGACCTCAGCCGAGTTGACCGGCGCTGGCATCCTCATCGGGGCCATCTTCCTGCTGGCCCTGGCGCCGCGGTTCGCCAAGCCGTGACCCTGTCCGACGAGATCTGCGCCCATATTGCCGGAACGACCGACATCCCCGGGCCGGCCCGCCACGCCACGCGCCGTTTCCTGCTGGACGGTGTCGGCGTCATGCTGGCGGCCAGCGGGTTGAGTGCAGAAGCCAGGGCTTTTGTGGCCGTGGGGCAAGGCGAAGGGCCTTGCTCGATCCTCGGCCACGGCACGGCAGCGGCCCCTTTTGCCGCCCTGGCCAATGGCGCCCTGGGGCATGCGCTCGATTTCGAAGACGCCTACGATGCCGTACCGCTGCATCCCAATGCCTCGGCCATCCCGGCCGCCCTGGCCATGGTCCAGGCCGGCCGACCGGTCGGCGGCCACGACCTTGTCACAGCCCTGACGATTGGCTGCGACCTGGTCTGCCGCCTGGGTCACAGCCTGACCCGGCCGCTGGAAGAGCGCGGCTGGTACCCGCCCATGTTGCTGGGGGCTATCGGCGCCGCGGCCGTGGCGGCGCGCCTGGCCGGCCTCGACGCTGCCCGCACCCGCGATGCCCTGTCGCTGATGCTGTGCCAACTGGGCGCGCCGGGCGAAATCCGCCATAGCCGCGGCACCGTCCTGCGCGCCGTCCGCGAAGCCTTCCCCGCCCAGGGCGCCGTGGTGTCCGCCCTGCTGGCCACCCAGGGCGTCACCGGCTTCGAACATCCGCTGGAAGGCGAGGGTGGTTTCTTCAGCCTCTATGCCGGCGGCCATTACGACACCGGCCCGTTGCTCGATGGCCTCGCGACGCGCTGGTACGGCGAAGACCTGAGCTTCAAACCCTGGCCGGCCTGCCGCGGCACCCATACCGCCATCGAACTGGCCCTTCGCCTCAACCTGAATCCCAACGATATTGCCGGGGTGCAGGTCATGTCCGGTGAGGTCCAGCGCATGCTGGTCGATCCCCTGCCGCGCAAACAGGCCCCAGTAACCGCCATCGACGCCAAGTTCAGCCTGCCCTTCACCTTGGCCGCCGCTTTTGTCCGCGGCCGCGTCACCCTGGCCGAGTTCGATGCCTTAAGCCTTTGCGATCCCGCTATCCTGGCCCTGGCGGCTAAGGTCACGCCGCTGGACCGGCCCGAGTGGGGGCGTGACCGCGCCACCTCCGGCGGCCTGGTCGTCACCCTGACCGACGGCCGGGTCGTGGCCGCCGAAGAGCACCAGGCCCTGGGTCATCCGTCGCGTCCGTTGAGCGACGACGACCTGGTCGCCAAATTCACTGCCTGCGCCGCCCTGTCCGCCCGGCCCATGGCGGCCGACGACGCCGACCGCCTGGCCTGGCAAATCCTGACGCTTGATGATTGCCGCGATGCCGGCGCCGTTTTCCGAGTTTAGAACCCATGGATGATTTCGATCCCCTCCGCCCCGAAACCCTCGAAAGCCCCTATGAGGACTACCGCCGCCTGCGCGCCGGCTGCCCGGTGGCGCACACCTCCGCCTGGGGCGGCTTCTGGGCCCTGACCCGCCATGCCGACGTCGCCCGGGCGGCCGCGGACTATGCCGCCTTCACCACCACGGTGCAGAATGTTGTGCCCAAGGTGGCCACGACCGGCCGCCGGCCGCCCCTGCATCTCGATCCGCCGGAACACTCGCCCTACCGCCGTGCCATCAACCGGGTGCTGGTCGAACGCCGGGTGGAATCCTTGCGGCCGTTTATCGCGCAGGTGTGCGACGACCTGATCGACGCCATGCTGGCCAAAGGCGGCGGTGAGATCTGCGCCGACTATGCCGCGGTGCTGCCGATCCGCGTCTTTGCCGAATGGATGAACCTGCCGCCCCAGGACCAGTTGTGGCTGGCCGATGTGGCGCGGGTCTACGGCGCCGCCGTGCAATCGGCCGACCAGACGACCACCCAGGCGACCAGTTTGCAACTCTACGACATGGCGCGCGGCCTGCTGGAAAGCCGAAAGGCCGCGCCCCTGCATCCGGACGAGGACGTGACCTCAGCGCTTCTGGCGGCGAGGGTCGACGGCCAGCCCTTGCCGGACGACCTGATCCTGGGGACCATCCGTCAGGTGCTGGTGGTCGGCATTATCGCCCCGCAGGTGGTGTTCGGCTCGACCGTGGCCCATCTCTGCCGGCATCCGGACCTGCAGGCTAAGTTGCGCGCAAACCCTGAGCTGATCCCGGCCGCCATGGAAGAGTTTCTGCGGCTCTATACGCCGTATCGCGGCTTTGCCCGGACGCCGACCCAGGATGTCACTCTTCATGGCGTGACCATCCCGAAGGATGACCCGGTGGCGCTGATCTACGCCTCGGCCAATCGCGACGAAGCGGTGTTCGAAGACGCTGAAACCTTCCGCCTCGACCGTCCGAACATGAAGGACTCTTTGGCCTTCGGTCGCGGCCCGCACACCTGCCCGGGCTCGGGCCTGGCGCGGCTGGAGCTAAGCATTGCTCTGGAACGGCTGCTGGCGAAGACCTCAGCCATCGAGATCGCCGGTGAGATCATCCCGACGCGCATGCCCGAAATCGGCACCCTGGCCGTCCCGGTCAAACTGCTGCCGCACTGAATCTTCAGGCCTATCATCCGTAGACGTCCCAAACGCCCTCCTCTCCAC
>NZ_AWGD01000022.1 GCF_000495795.1 Asticcacaulis sp. AC460 | reverse complement strand
TTCGTAGGGAGGAGGGAGTTTGCGGCATCTGCTCAGATAGTTCTCCACACAAAAAAACCGGATGGCGCCAAGGCCATCCGGTAAGGGAAAGGGCACGACTCGGGAGAGAGTTCGGCCACGACGGGTAAGGAAGCTACCCGCCGAACTTGAACAGCGCACGCACACCGTAGGTCCGCGGTGCGCCGTAAATAATACCGCCATCGGCCGAAGACGACGACTGGATCTGGGACGCGATATAGACCTCGTCCGTCAGGTTGTTAACATAGCCTTCCAGCAGCCACGACGGGTTGATGTCCCACGTCAACCGCGCATCGACGACATCGCGCGCCGGCACGATGGTGTTCAGGCTGGGGAAGGGCGTCGCATTCTGTTCGGTGATGTGCGACCATTGCAGCCGCGGCGTCAGGACCATGTCCCCGGCCAACGCGAAGTCATACTGAACCCCGCCATTGATCGTCCATTCCGGTGAGAACGGCAATACCCGGTCTTCCGGCACGAAGCGCAGATTGGTCGGGCAGCCGGCATCGGTCCCCGGCGCATTGGTGTCCGAAATACAGGCGCTTTGCGAGAACTTGGCGTCGAGATAGCCAGCCCCGAAGGTAAAGCTCAGATTGCCGAAATTGCCGATCAGCTCCAGCTCAGCGCCCTTGGATTCGCCAGAGGTGGCGTTCTGGGTCGTCGGCAGGGCGCCGACCAGGCTGGACAGCTGGATGTCCTGGTAATCCGACATGAAGACGTCGGCATTGACCCGCAGATGGTTGTCGAACAGCTTCGTCTTGAAACCCAGCTCGGTGACGAAGTTGGTTTCCGGCCCGAAGTTGGGCGTATTTGGCGTCAGGTTGACCCCGCCGGCCTTATAGCCCTTGGACCCCGACAGATAGATCAGCGACCCGCCGTCGGTGTGATAGTTGACGGCCAGCTTGCCGGTCGATTCCGACGATTCCGCTGTGCCCACGACCGGGGTCGGCAGCAGCGGCCCGCCGGCGGCATAACGCGTATAGACCTGAGTGTCGTTCGAATTACGCAGCCCCAGCAGCAACTCCCAGTTCGGCGTCACCTTCCACGTCGCCTGGCCGAAGATCGACTCCGATGTATTGACCGCAAAGGTCTTGGACATGGATGTGACGGTGCTGACGTAATCGATGTGGTTGTTGTCGCGCAGCAGCAGCAGGTCGATATCCTCATCCATCCGGAAGGCGCCCAGCACCCACTGGATCGGGGAATCGCTGGTCGAGATCAGGTTGATCTCGTGGATCGAGGTGGCGGTAAGCTGATAGGCATTGGACACCCGGCCGGTATTGCCTGCGGGTGGACGCGGCGGGCGGGTATCGGTACGGTCGCCGTCGGTCTGGTCCCGGTTCCAGCCGCGCTGGAACGAGCCGAGATAGCGGACCTGCAGCTCGTCGGTCAGGGCGTGGCGGACCTCGATCGAGGCGCGGCTGCCGTTCTGGTTCATGTAGGAATAGCCGTCTTCCTCGATCTCGAACGGGTCGGTCGATACCGTGTCGCCGCGGCGTTTAACGGCATTGTTGTCGGTTTCCAGGTCGAACCATTCCAGGCGCAGGTTGAACTTCGTCCGGTCATCGCTGGACCGTATGGCCAGGTTCGAGCGCACCGAGGTCAGGTCCGTATTGCCAGGCTGGCTGAGCGCCTTGGTGGAAATATTGGTGGTATAGCTGTCGCGCTGGTCCATGACGGCGGCGACGCGCAAGGCGACATTGTCGTTGAAGCCGGCGTTGACCGCACCGACCACGCGCTGCTTGCCGTAGTCGCCCAGCGTCACGTCCAGCATGCCGCCATAGGTATTGTACTTGGGCTCGGGCGTGCGGACATAAATGGCGCCGCCGGTGGAATTCTGGCCGGTCAGGGTGCCCTGCGGCCCGCGCAGCACTTCGACCGAATTGAGGTCATAGAAGCTCTGGCCGATGAACTGCTCATGCGGGATCAGCTGGCCGTCGATATAGTAGGCGACGCCGGGGCTGGAGGTCGGGGCGGACTGGGCGATGCCGACGCCGCGGATGTTGATGAAGGTCGAGCGGTTGAAGGTGTTGATGGCCACCGACGGCGCAACCGCTTGCAGATCACTGACATTGGTCACGCCCTTGCGGGTGATGTCGCCGGTCAGGACGGTGGCGGCGATGGGGACGGTGCTGAGACGCTGGCTGCGCCGTTCGGCGGTGATGACCACTTCGACGCCGTCATCCTGGGCAGGTTCGGCGGCGGGCGCCGTATCCTGGGCCTGCGCCAGGGCGGGCAGGGACACACCCGCCAACAGCAGGGCGGTCAAGGCTTTGAAGGGGAGGGCCCGCGTTTTGAACGGGTGGGTCATAGGTAATCTCCTGGGCCTGTTTCGGCGACGGACGCCAAATTAGTTATTAATAATCATCATTATGTGTGATTACGTTTTTTCAGGCATAACGCCGTCTCGAACCGGTTGCAACGGAAATATGTAAACGTCTTGCCTTACGCTTGCATTGAGCCTGCGATGATGCAAATCGGCAACTTCCGGCGAACGGTCCCTGGGGAAGCTCGTACCGGCATCCCCAGGATATCGTTCAAAGGCAATAAAATAAAGACAGGTGCGATTTTACTTTTATATGATGAATAACATTGTTGATAATATGGTCGGCGAAATGTCATGTCTGGATTATCGGCTGAAACTGAAGAAAAGAGACCGATTGCCGGGTGTTTTGTGGCAGGGGAATACCTGAGACTTACAGATACTGCGCAATATCTGCCTGTAGAAATGCCTTACCCTTGCATGTGTCGGGCCAGCAACACTTTGCAACAACGTCAGGATGTGATTGACGGCTCGCCAAATGCACATTAGGTATAATTGCTACTAAATAATATCCATAACTAATATGTGATATATAAAAACAGGGAGATTACCTAATGTTGAGACACCGGAAATACCGTGCCTTCGGGGGCGGAATTTACAGGATGGGCGTCGCGGCCATGGCCGTGTCCTGCCTGCCGTTTCTGTGCGGTCAGGCCTTTGCCCAGACGCAAGCCGCGCCGCAGGCGGCCGAACCCGACGGCGAAGTTGTGGTCGTCACCGCGCGTCGCCGGGCGGAAGCCCTCCAGGACACGCCGATCGCCATCACCGCCCTGAGCGCCAGGTCGCTGGAACGCCAGCAGATCCAGACGACGACCGACCTGGGCAAGGTGACGCCCAACCTACAGTTCGCCACCTACGGCACCCTGACCGGCAACAATTCCGCCGCCCAGGTCTTCATTCGCGGCATCGGCCAGACCGATGCCACCGGCGCTGTCGATCCCGGCGTCGGCCTCTATATCGATGACGTCTATATGGGCCGCTCGGTCGGTGGCGCCATGGAATTCCGTGACATCGCCAACGTCCAGATCGTGCGCGGCCCCCAGGGCACGCTGTTCGGACGCAACACCATCGGCGGCGCAGTGCTGCTGGCGACCAACAAGCCCGGCGCCGGCAACATGGTGCGCGCCGGCATTGGCGACGACAATCTCAAGGAAGCCTTCATCGCCTTTGACGTGCCGATGACGGAAGAACTGCAGGGGCGCGTGGCGCTGGGCCGGCGCACGCGCGACGGCTATGTCCACCGGGTTTCTGATGGCCTGGACCTGGGCAATGTCAACACCACCAACGCCCAGGGCACCCTGCGGTGGGAACCGACCGCCGACCTGACCTTCACCCTGCGCGGCGACTATGCCAAGGCCGACGAAAACGGCTCGCCCTTCGTCTTCCTGCAAATCAACGAGCGCCAGACCTTCCCGGCGGCGGCCAGCAAGGCGGCCGGCTGCCCCGGCGCCACCTTCCCGCCACCCTTCGTGCCGGCCACCGCGGATCCGCGCTGCGCCAACGACGCCCAGTACAAGGGACCGTTCACCAATGGCGGCACGGCGCCGGCCTACAGCACGCTGGAGAATTCGGGCCTGTCGCTGGTCGCCGAATGGAAGGTCAATGACGCCCTGACGCTCAAGTCGATCTCGTCGGCGCGGACCCTGGAATGGTCGGGCGCCCGCGACGCCGACAATACGCCTCTGCTGATCCTTCAAACCAAGTACGCCAGCGAGAGCGAGCAGAAGAGCCAGGAATTTCAGGCCCAGATCAAGGCCGGCCGCGTCGACGGCGTCATCGGCGCCTACTATTTCAAGGAAGAGACCTTCGACCGCGTTCTGGTCGGGCTGGGCAATCCCGGCACCTCCTATGACACCCAACGCGTCCAACTGGATACCGAGGCGACGGCCCTGTTCACCCACTGGACGTTCAAGGCCTCGGATCGCTTAAGCCTGTCGGCCGGCCTGCGTTACACCGATGAGAGCAAGGGCCTGCAGGGCATCATGTTCAACGTCGCCCCGGCGAGCGCCACCGAACCGGCCGCGCCGACCGCCCTGTGTCCGTTCGGCGGACCGCCGCCGACGCAAACGGGCTGCCTGTTCATCGGCACCGGCCAGAATGAGCGTAACTTCACCGCCACCACCGGTTCGGCCAGCGCCCAGTACCGCTGGAATTCGGCCCTGATGACCTATGTCAGCTGGTCCCAGGGCTTCAAGAGCGGCGGCTTCAACGAGCGCTACAACAACGCCCCTCCGGGCAACAAGCCGATCTCGTTCTCGCCGGAATCGGCCGAGACGATCGAGGCCGGCTTCAAGGCCAATCCGGTACGCGGCCTGCGCATCAACGGTGCCGCCTTCAGCACCAAATATACCGACATGCAGATGACCTACCGCCTGGGCGTCGTGCCTCTGCTGTTCAATGCCGGCGAGGCCACCGTCAGCGGTTTCGAACTGGAAGCCGAATATGTGCCGGTGACGGACCTGTTCCTGAACGCCAGCCTGGGCTATCTGGAAACGGGCTTCGACACGATCACCAATCCGCCGGCCTTCGGCGCGGTGACGCCCACCTCGGTGGCCACCTTAGACAGCCGGTTGCCGTTTGCGCCCGAACTGCAGGGCCATATCGGAGCGGCCTACACCTTCCATCCGGATGAGGGATGGCGCCTGACCCCGCGGGTGAACGTCAGCTATACCAGCGCGCAGTACTTCGACGCCGGCAATACGGAATCGATCGCCCAGAACCATTCGGTCACCATCGTCAACGCCTCGCTCGTTTTCGAACCGGATGACCGCAAGTGGAACCTTACTCTGTCGGGCAACAACCTGACCGATGAGCTGTATCCCGTGGCCGGCACGTCGTCGGAAAGCACGTCGGCGGGCTATGCCGAGGTGATCTATGCCCGGCCGCGCAATATCAACCTGACCTGGTCGCTCAACTTCTGACGCGGCATCGTGCCGGGCCGAAAGGTCCGGCGCCTTTTACTTCAGCAGAGCAGCATTGCCCCAGGTAACGACGGTCCGTTCGGCATTGCCGGAGACCGTGCTGCGCGCGACCAGCTCCAAAATCTTGTACCCCGCAACCTCGACCGTCAGCTCTTCCGGCGCCGAGCCGAACCGCAGGGCTGACGACTGACCCAGCAGCTTGCCATCGCCATAGACCTGGAAGGTCACCGGCGTGGAGGTATCGAGCGTCGAGTCATCGACACCCACGCTGGCGGTAAACCGCCGCTCGCCGCTCAACCGCACTTCCAGACGCGAATTGGCCAGGATGCCGATACCGCTGGCGAACGGCTTGCCGGCGATCTGCAGGCTGCGGCCATAGGGCGTCACATCGGCTTGGGCGCCGCCCCAGCCGGCATACATCGGCAGGTCGCCGCGTCCGCGCGTGCCGGCCCAGGGGCTGACACCTCGGTGGATGAACGGATCGGCCTGCGGCGTGACCACGCCGTCGACGGCCGGATTCACCCGACCCGGCATTTCGGACAGGTACACACCGCCATCCAGAGCACGCATGCCACGCGCGTCGAAGACCAGGGTCTGGCGCGGTTCGACCCGCAGCTTGACCTCGCCCTTGAAGGCCGGCAGCGCTGCCTTGGTCCACAAATCCGTCAGCTGGACATCGGCGCCGGCCGCATATTTCAGGTGATCGGCGCTCAGGGTCACCTCCTGCGCCGCGGTCCCGCGGTTGAAGATGGCCACAGCCTTGTGCGCCGGATCATCGCCACGGCTCTTGACGAAGATCTGCACGTCATCGGTCTCGTAGGCCAGAACCGCCTGGTTGCCGGCCGGATCCTGGTTGATAGCGATCAGCTCGCTATTGCCGAAGATCTCCATAAGCTCCGGCGGCGCCTTGCGCAGGTCGTAGCCGATGATCAGCGGCGCACTCAGCATGGCCCACAGGGCAAAATGCGACCTCGCCTCGGTCAGATGGTGCTCGTCGAAGTCGCCATGGCCGACGAATAGCATGTCGGGATCGTTCCAGCTGCCCGGATGGGCATAGAGCGCCCGCGTCGCGGCGCTGTCGAGATTGGTCAGCATCCGCCCCCAGCTCGGGGTAATATCGTCACTGGTCCGCGACAGGTTGCCGACCGTCCGGCTCCAGGACCGCACGTCGGCCGATCCCCAGGCGCAGATCGAGAAGACGAAATCGCCGTCGGGGTTATAGCGCTTCAGGTGGTCGGCGACTTCGCCGTAAAGCTTTTTGATTTCCGCGACATCGGTGCGGTTGACCGACTGGAAGTCGATCATCGGCCCCAACACCCGGTACTGCCCGCTCGTGACCTTTCCGGAATCGGGCCCGAATGCCCGCACACCGCAGCCGTCGACCTTGATGAAGTCGAAGCCCCAGTCCTGGAAGTAAAGCTTGATATCCTTCTCGGCATGACCGTACAGCCCGACCTCGCGTTCGGCGACGGTCCCTTCCGGCAGGTTCGGCGTGCTCGGCCCGCCATAGGCCTGGGAGCAGGAATTGCGGCCGAGATCGGAATAGATTCCGGCCTTCAGGCCCATGCTGTGGATCTTGTCGGTAAACGGCCGAAAGCTCGACTCGTCCTTGCCGCCGACCGCGGCGGACGGAAAGATCACCGTGCGCACCTGCATGCGGCCGTCGCTTTGGCGGCGCTTCAGCCACCAGCCATCATCGATATTGATATAGAGATAGCCCTTGGCCGCCAAACCGCTGGCGACAATCGTATTGGCGGAATCCAAGACGCGCGCCTCGGTCACATCGGTGCCGAAGGCATTCCATGAACTCCATCCCATGGGCGGCGTGGCGGCGCGGCCGGCGGTATAGACGCTCCATCGCCCGGTCGCCGCCAGCGGATCCGCATCGCCGGCCATGGCTGGGACGGCGGTCAACAAAAGGGAAACGGCAAACAGGCCGCAGGTGGCCAGGCGTAACTTGAGCTTCATATCGGGCCTCTCCGGCTGACGGCGTTCAACCGTCTTTTACGCCGGGATTCGCCCTCGGCGCACCCACAAAAAAAACCGGTAGCCTGGCGGGCGTCACAATCGCCAGGCTACCGGTGCGTCGCGCGTGGCTTCAGCCCTTCGGCTTCATATAGCCGTGCATGGTCAGCCAGCTCGCGAAGGCCTCGAACCAGCCGGTGCTGGTGGTGGTCTTGGGGTACATGCCGAAGCCGTGTCCGCCCTGTTCGTACAGGTGGAACTCGACCGGGCGCTTGGCCGCCTTCCAGCTGTCGATCAGGCCGTAGCCGGCATTGGCGAAGAAGGGATCATCGGCCGCCAGGGCGATAAACAGTGGCGGGGCGTCGGCCGGAACCGTGACCGGCATCAGCGGGCCGTAGATGTCACCGATAAAGGCCGGCTTGGCGTCCTCGCCGTACAAGGCGGTCGACAGGGTCAGCATGGCGCCGGCCGAAAAGCCGACCATACCGACGCGATCGGGATCGATATGCCATTCCGCGGCGCGCGACCGGACCAGGGCGAAGGCAGCGCGCGAGTCGGCGATCTGCGGCGCCAGCATCTTGGCCGGATCTTGTTGGCCCGGAGGCGCAGGCGGACGCGCGCCGGGCGTGAACATCTGCTTAATCGACTCTTCGAACGCCACCGGGTCGGCCGGCGTCGGGTTGAGACGGTATTTCAGCACGAAGGCGGCAACCCCGCGGTCGGCCAGGGCCTGGGCGACATCCCAGCCTTCGTTTTCCATCGACAGGGTGCGGAACCCGCCGCCGGGGGCGACGATCACGGCCGCGCCGGTCGCCTTGGACGGATCGGGCAGGAAGGGGGTGAGGGTGGCGACGGTGACGTTACGGGCAAACACGCTGCCATACTGGCTGTGCCACGCTTCAGGCGCGGTGGCGCCGGGCAGGGGACCGGTGTTCAGCACAATGGCCGTCGGCTGGGCCGGGATGGCGATCGGCGTCATCTTGTCGTCGAGCGCGCTGGCCGGCGAGGCGAGCGCACAGATCAGCAGAAGCGCGCCGGCGGCGGCGCCCGTCTTCAACTGGCGGAAAAGGGTGGGTTTCATGACGTGTCCTCGCGTTTATTTTTGTAACGGTCGTCTGCCCGGCTATCGTTGCTGCCTGAGCTCCAAAAAAAAGGGCGCATCCGAAAATGCGCCCATTACAGTGCCCCGGAGACAGGGCAGCAAGGTCAGGAGCTAGAGGTACGAAAACAACTTGTTCTGTCGGGGAGAACAAGGCCGTCGCTAAACAATGTTAGCGGTCACACAAGCTATAAGATCAGACAAATTTCGTCAATCGCTCCGCGGCCGCAAAAGTGAGAAATTTCAATAATATTTTTGACGCACCGCGACAAAGAACTTTCCAAATCTGAAATAAAGCAATGAAAATAAACATTAAAATAAAAATGTCAGCGCTGTCAAAAATTTCGCTAATAAAATAAACTGTCTCAAATTCGTCATGGCCCGTTTCAAACTTGTGTTATGGTAAAACTCCGGACTTGATTTCTCGTTCGTATTGTCCGAGGAAATAAAAAACGAATAATTATAAGGGAGAACTAATGCGTCAGGTGCTTTTCGGCCTCTGCGCCATCCTGGTTTTGGGCGCAGGTTCCGCTGCGGCCCAGTCCGTACGCGTCGACCGAATCACGGTCCACAGCCAGGCACTCGAAGGCAATCTTGAGGGTAATACCGCCAACCGCAGTGTCACGGTCTATCTGCCGCGCGATTATGATGCCAACAGTGGTAAGCGCTACCCGGTGCTGTACGCCCTGCACGGCTATTCGATCAACAACGACATCTGGTCCAGGGAGATCAAGACGCCGGAGACGATCGACGCCGCCTATGCGGCGGGTGTCAAGGGCATGATCGTCGTGCTGCCCAATTCCCAAACCCTGCATAACGGGTCGATGTATTCCAGCTCCGTCACCACCGGCGATTTCGAAGGCTTTATCGCCACCGACCTGGTGGCCTATATCGACAGCCATTATCGTACCCTGGCCCGGCGTGAAAGCCGCGGCCTGGCCGGCCATTCGATGGGCGGCTATGGCACCGTGCGCATCGGCATGAAACACCCGGAAGTGTTCAGCGCGCTCTACGCCATGAGCCCGTGCTGCCTGTCGGCCCGCGGTGCCCCGTCGGCGGAGGAAGGCCTGAAACTGGAGGCGCTGAAGACGCCGGAGGAGGCGAAAGCCCTCGGCTTCTTTGTCCGCGCCACCCTGGCCGTGTCTTCGGCCTGGTCGCCCAACCCGAACAATCCGCCCTTCTATATGGACCTACCGACGAAAGACGGCGTGGCCCAACCCGACGTCATCGCGCGCTGGGCGGCCAACGCGCCCCTGTCCATGGTGCATCAGTACGTCCCGAACATGCGTCGCTATACGGCCATCGCCTTCGATGTCGGTGACCGCGACGGCCTGAAGACCGACACCGAGGCCCTGAGCAAGACGCTGACCGCTTACAAGATCGACAACAGCTTCGAACTGTACGACGGCGACCATGTCAGCGGCGTCGCCGACCGCTTCCAGAACCATGTCCTGCCCTTCTTCGCCGAACATTTGTCGTTTGAACCGGTGAAGCCATGATAAAGCGCGTCATAGCCCTGATACTGGCCGGCGCCCTGTGGTCTGCGCCCGTTCTTGCGCAAACAGATCCCCTGACTCCGCGCCTGGAATTTGCCTTCGAAGAAGTCGTGCTGCTGGGCGAAGGCGTCTTCCCGGGCAAGACTCCGATGGGCGAGCGCTACATCATCCCCATCACCGGCGGTAGCTTCGACGGGCCGGGCGATGGTGGCGGTTTCAAGGGCATGGTCCGCCCTGGTGGCTGGGACTGGCAACTCAAACGCGCCGATGGCTGCGTCTGGGCGACGGCCGACTATATGCTGCAAACCGACGACGGCGCCGTGATCAATGTCCGCAACCAGGGGCCGATGTGTCCGCCAAGGGAAGGGCAGGCGGGCGCGCCCATCCTGTTGACGCCGATCTTTGAAGCGCCTTTGGGCCGTTATGAATGGCTGAACCAGTCGGCCTTCGTCTCGCGGCTGGAAATCGTCACGCACGAAGGCAAGCCCGCCGTCCGCATCCGGTTCTACCGGGTACGCTGAAAACGAATACAGGCGCCGCCATGCCGGCGCCATAAGCCTTGGGAGGAATTATGAAGTCGCTTATCCTGACCGCCGCGGTGTCGCTGGCGGCTCTCTCCGTGCCGGTCCACGCCCAGGACCGGGTTACCGTCACCGTCGATGCCGCCAAGCCGGGCGCCAAGATCGACCGGCGCATCTTCGGCCAGTTCGCAGAACACCTGGGCAGCGGCATCTATGAAGGCGTCTGGGTCGGCAAGGACTCGCCCGTCCCCAACACCCGCGGCATCCGCAACGACGTGGTCGCCGCACTGAAGGCCATCAAGGTGCCCCTGGTGCGCTGGCCGGGCGGCTGTTTCGCCGACGAATACCACTGGCGCCGCGGCATCGGTCCGGAACGCAAGCCGATGATGAACGCCAACTGGGGGGGCGTCATCGAACCCAACACCTTCGGCACCGACGAATTCATGGATTTCGCCAACCAACTGGGCGCGGAAGCCTACCTCTCGGTCAATGTCGGCTCCGGCACGGTCGGTGAAGCTGCCGAATGGCTGGAATATATGACGGCGAGCACGCAAGACGCTATGGGCGCCGAACGCGCGGCCAACGGGCACGCCGAACCCTATAAGGTGCCCTTCGTCGGCCTGGGCAACGAAAGCTGGGACTGCGGTGGCGGCATGACGCCGGACTTCTACGTCAGCCAGATGAAGATGCACTCCCGCTTCGTCCGCAACTATAACCCCGCCGCGCCGATGCAGCGCATCGCGGTCGGCCCCAACGGCGGCAACACGGAATACACCGAAGCGGTGATGAAGGCCTTCCAGGGCCGTAGCTGGGCGTGGAGCATCGAAGGCCTGTCGCTGCACCAATACACCACGGGCGGCGGCTTCCCGGTGTCCCAGCCGGCCACCGGCTTCACAGAAAAGCAGTACGCTGTCATCCTGAAGGACACCTTGGGGATGGAAGGCCTGGTGACCAAGCATTCGGCCATCATGGACAAGTACGACCCTGAAAAGAAGGTCGCCTTGGTCGTCGACGAATGGGGCGCCTGGTATGTCGCCACGCCTGGCACCGATCCCGGCTTCCTCAAGCAGCAGAACACCCAGCGTGACGCCATCCTGGCGGCGCTGAACATCAACATCTTTGCCCGCCATTCCGACCGCGTCCGCATGGCCAACATCGCCCAGATGGTCAATGTCCTCCAGGCCATGGTCCTGACCGACAAGGAAAAGATGGTCCTGACGCCGACCTACCATGTCTTCAAGATGTACGTGCCGTTCCAGGACGCCACCTATATCCCGGTGACCTTCGATGCTGGCACCTACACCTACGACGGCATTACCCTGCCGCGGGTCGACGCCGTGGCAGCAAAGGGGACTGACGGCAAACTCTACGTCTCGCTGACCAACCTGGATCCGAACCAGCCCGTCGACATCGACACCGCCTTCCTGGGCGTAAAGGCCAAATCCGTCTCGGGCGAAACCCTGGCGGCGCCGAAGTTCGACGCCTTCAACGACTTCGCCGCGCCGAACACGGTCGCGCCCAAGCCGATCTCGGTGAAGCTGAAGGACGGCAAGGCGGTTGTGCGCCTAGCGCCGGCCTCGGTCACCGTCCTGACCATCACGATGTAAGCCTGAGCGAAGCGTACTGACGCGGTATCACCGCATATGTGCGCGGAGCGTAAAACGTAAAACTAGGCGGGTTGCGTTCTGCCAAGCGTTTCCATCTCAACGCAACCCGCTCTCATCCGGCGGCATCGACAACTGACCCGTTATCGATTTGGCATCTTCTTCCTTCTCCTCCCTATCGAAGATGGGGAGGTGGCGAGCAAGCGAGGCCCCTTATGGGCCGAAGCGCGTCGAGACGGAGGGGTCCTTTAGCGGTCATTGCCAATGCCTTTGGCATCCACGATTGCGCCAGGCCGACGGACACATGTGCCGTTGGCCGCGCCCTGTCCGAAACCGCGAGGTTACCATGCCCACCGATATGAAAATGTCCCTGTCCCGGCGCCAGGCCCTGATGACCGGCGCGGTCGCCGCGGCCTTCGCCGCCTCTCCGGCTATGGCCCAGTCCGCCGCCATCGCCTCGACCATCCAGGTCGGTCGCGAAGGTCCGTCGCTCAATCCGTTCCTGTACGGCGGTTTCCTCGAGCACATCGGCAACCTGATCAATCACAGCATGTGGAGCGAGGTGCTGGACGACCGCAAGTTCTTCAACGCCATCAACTCCCAGCCCGCGCCCAAGGCCGACGGCCCGGCCTCGCGCCGGCGTGACATGCTCAAATGGGTGCCGGTCGGCCCCGACAGCGCCGTGACCATGGACCGCAAGGCCCCCTATGTCGGTGAGCAGTCGCCGGTGGTGGCCCTGGCCGGTAGCGAGCCGCGCGGCTTTGGCCAGGCAGGCCTGGTCCTGTCCAAAAAGGCCTATGTCGGCCGCATCGTCATCGCCGCTGACGGTCCGGCCGATGTGTCCGCCACCCTGATCTGGGGCGCTGGCCCCGGCGACCGGCAAACCGTCAAGGTCCCGGCGGGCAAGACCTGGAGCACCGTGCCGCTGCGCTTTTCGTCCCCGGCGGATACCGAGGAGGCCAGTTTCGAAATCACCGGCACCGGCTCCGGATCGTTCCGTATCGGCGCCGTGTCGCTGATGCCGGCGGACAATATCAAGGGCTTCCGCGCCGACACCATTGCGCTGATGAAAGAGGTGGATTGCAAGATCCTGCGCATCCCGGGCGGCAACTTCATCTCTGCCTACGACTGGAAGAACACCATCGGCGACCCGGACAAGCGCCCGCCGATCCTGGACCCGGTGTGGAACTTCCCCCAGCCCAACGACGTTGGCGTCGATGAGCTGCTGCAGATGTGTCAACTGATCAACGCCGAGCCGAGCTGGTGCGTCAGCACCGGCTTCGACGGTCCGCGTTCCGGCGCCGAGCAGGTCGAATATGTCAACGGCGCCGCCGACACCGAATGGGGCGCCAGACGCGTCGCCAACGGCCACTCGGAACCTTACCGCGTCAAATACTGGAACATCGGCAACGAGATGTACGGCCACTGGCAGATGGGCCACATCCCGATGAAGCAGTACGCCGTCAAACACAACCAATTCGCCGACGCCATGCGCAAGGTCGATCCGTCGATCTACATCATCGCGCCGGGCGGCTTCGCCGATGAGATGACGACCGGGCAGGGCATCTTCATCGAAGGCCAGCCCCAAGTCGAATTCGGCTCCGATCGCGACTGGGCCTACGGCATGTTCGCCAACTCCTGGGGCAAGTTCGATGCCCTGGCCACCCACGCCTACCCACCCGAAAACAAGAAGTTCGACGTCAAGACCGGCAAGCTGTTCGACGTCGAACGGCCTCTGGTCGAATGGGCGCGCCAGCCGGCCAACCGCGTCCTGACCATGGTCGAATGCTGGGAGGCGTACAAGCGCCGCTTCCCCGCGCTCAATGAGGGCAAGGTCAAGGTCTTCTTCGACGAATATGCCTACAGCTTCCGCCAGACCCTGAAGACCTGCCTGGCCATGGGCATGTGCCTGCACGAATTCTTCCGCCATTCCGACTTCATCGACATGGCCGGCTACACCATGGCCACCGGCTGGATGGACACCAACCGTACCCGGTCGGTGATCAGCGCCACCGGGCGGCTGTACCAGATGTACAACCAACACTTCGGCACCATCCCTGTGCAGGTGACCGGCAATTCGCCGGTGCCGGCGCCGCAATACCCGGCTGGGGGCGACCAGCCGCGTGTCAATGCCGGCAGCGCCACCTATCCGCTGGACCTGTCCGCGGCCCTGACCGCCGATCGGTCGGCCCTGATCGTCGCCGTGGTCAATGCCACCGAGCAGGCCCAAAGCCTCAATCTGAGCCTGGACGGCTTCAAGGCCCGCAAGACCGGCCGCGTCTGGAAGCTCACCGGCCCCAGTGTCGAAGCGCAGAACCAGGTCGGCAAGGCGCCGGAAGTGGTCATCGCCGAAAACACCTTCACCACAGCGTCGGCGTTGAAAATCGCGCCGATCAGCGTCGAACTCTACGAATTTGCCCGCGCCTAGGGAATGATGATGAAACGAAACCTCACACACTACACCCTGACCGTATCGGCCCTGGCCCTGCTGGTTTGTCTCGCGGCGCCCGCCGCCCAGGCCCAGAACCCGCTGGACGCTCCGGCCTACCAGGACGCCACCAAAACGGCGGAGCAACGCGCCACTGACCTGGTGTCGCGCATGAGCCTGGAAGAAAAGGCGGCGCAACTAATCAATGACGCCCCGGCCATTCCCCGGCTGAATATCCGCGAATACAACTGGTGGAACGAAGGCCTGCACGGCGTCGCCGCCCACGGCTACGCCACCGTCTTTCCGCAGGCGGTCGGCCTGGCCGCCACCTTCGACGAACCCCTGATCCATCAGGTCGCCGACACCATCAGCGTCGAATTTCGCGCCAAATACGTCGCCAGCCGCCATCGTTTCGGCGGTTCCGACTGGTTCCGCGGCCTGACCGTGTGGTCGCCGAACATCAATATCTTCCGCGATCCGCGCTGGGGCCGCGGCCAGGAAACCTACGGCGAAGATCCCTACCTGACCGCGCGCATCGGCGTCGCCTTCGTCAAGGGCCTGCAGGGCGAAGACCCGCTCTATTACCGCACCATCGCCACGCCGAAACACTATGCCGTCCACAGCGGCCCGGAAGCCGGCCGCCACCGCGACAATATCAACCCGTCGCGCTACGACCTCGAAGACACCTACCTGCCGGCCTTCCGCGCCACCATCGTCGAAGGCAAGGCCCTGTCGATCATGTGCGCCTACAACGCCATCGACGGCCAGCCCGCCTGCGCCAATGACGACTTGCTGGTCAAACACCTGCGTCAGGACTGGGGCTTCAAGGGCTTCGTCGTCTCCGATTGCGATGCCGTCGGCGACATCTATTACAAGACCTCGCACCACTACCGGCCGACGCCGGAAGAGGGCGTGACCGTCGCCTATCAGGCCGGCACCGACCTGATCTGCGGCAATGCCAACGAAGCCGACCATGTGGCGTCCGCCGTGCGCAAGGGCATTCTGCCGGAAAGCCTGGTCGACACCGCACTGGTGCGGCTGTTCTCGGCGCGGTTCAAGCTGGGCCAGTTCGATCCGCCTGCCCAGGTTTTTCCGGCGATCACCGCCGCCGACTACGACACCCAGGCCAACCGCGACTTTTCGCAGCACGTGGCGGAATCGGCCATGGTCCTGCTGAAGAACGACGGCCTGCTGCCGCTGAAGGCCGAGCCGCGCTCGATCGCCGTCATCGGCCCCAATGCCGACTCGATGGACTCGCTGGTCGGCAACTATAACGGCGATCCGTCGCATCCGGTGACGGTCCTGTCGGGCATCAAGGCCCGCTTCCCCAACGCCACGGTGCGCTACGCCCAGGGGTCTGGCCTGATCGATCCGGTCATGACCGCCGTGCCCGACGATACCCTCTGCCGCGACAAGGACTGCGCCGCCAAGGGCGTGACCACCAGCCGCTACGCCTCGCCCGAAATGTCCGGCGCTGCCCAGACGGCCCCCGAAGCCGGTATCCACCTGGCCTGGAAGGGCGAACAGCGCAGCGGTGCGGTTCGCTATGACGGCTTCCTGACCGCCCCGGAAACCGGCGAATACCGCTTCCGCTACGACGCCAATGGCGGCTACCGCATCTGGGTCAATGACAAGCTGGTCGTCGATGCCTGGCGCGTCGACTGGCGTCCTTCGATTGCTACCGGCGCCGTCCGTCTTGAGGCCGGCAGCCGCAACGCCATCCGCGTCGAATCCTTCCAACGCCAGGCCGCCGGCGACGAAAAACTGGTCTGGAGCCTGCCGTCGGACACCGGCGCCCGTGAAGCCGTCGCCGCCGCCAAAGACTCCGACCTGGTCATCTTCGTCGCCGGCCTGTCCCAGCGGGTCGAGGGCGAGGAAATGCGCGTCGAAACGCCGGGCTTCTCCGGCGGCGACCGGACCAGCCTGGACCTGCCGCCCGTCCAGCAAAAGGTGCTGGAGCAGGTTTCGGCGACCGGCAAACCCGTTGTCCTGGTCCTGGTCAACGGCAGCGCGCTCGGCGTCAACTGGGCCGATACCCATGTCCCCGCCATTGTCGAAGCCTGGTATCCGGGCGGGCAGGGTGGGGCGGCCGTCGCCCGCCTGATCGCCGGCGACTTCAGCCCGGCCGGCCGTCTGCCGGTGACCTTCTATCGCTCGGCCGACCAGTTGCCGGCCTTCACCGACTACACCATGAAGGGGCGCACCTACCGCTACTTCAAGGGCGAGGCCCTGTATCCGTTCGGCTACGGCCTGTCCTACACCCAATTCAGCTATGCCCCGGCACGATTGTCGGCTGGCAAGGTCGGCGGAGGCGGAGAGGTCACCGTCTCCGTCGACGTCACCAACAGTGGCGCCCGTGACGGCGATGAAGTCGTGCAACTCTACCTCAGCCATCCCGGCCAGAAGGATGTGCCGATCCGCGCCCTGGCGCGGTTCGACCGCATCCACCTCAAGGCCGGCGAGACCAAGACCGTCACCTTCACGCTCGACAGCCGCGCGCTCAGCACGGTCAACGCCGATGGTTCGCGCTCCGTCAAGCCGGGCAAGGTCAATCTTTGGGTCGGCGGCGGACAGCCGGACCAACGCGCGGGCCTGCCAAAGGCGCCGGGTGTGGCGACCACCCTGACCGTAACCTCCGCCCAAACCCTGGAGCCCTGATCATGAAGCGAACACTTATTCTGGGACTGGCCCTGGCCGCTCTGACCGGACCGGCCTTGGCCGACACCGGGCCTTATCCGGTCGTGGTCGAAGAAGATCCGAACCTGCCGGAACATGTCGTCTACCGACCGGCCGACCTGGCCGGGGTCAAGCCGGCAACACTCGGCATCTATGTCTTCGGCAATGGCGGCTGCAGCCATGACGGCACCGGTTCGCGCAACCACCTGCAGGAGATCGCCTCGCACGGCTATCTGGTGATCGCTCCGGGGATCATCCCGGCCAACCACCCCAAGCCCGCCGAGGAACAAGGCCAGCCGGGCCAGCTCAAGGCGTCGAACTCGCCGGCCTCCCTGACCGAGGCCATCGACTGGGCGGTGCGCGAAAATACCCGGCAGGGCAGTCCCTATTTCGGCCGTGTTGCCGCCGATAAAATCGCCGCTTCCGGCTGGAGCTGCGGCGGCCTTCAGGCGATCGCAATCGGCAAGGATCCGCGCATCTCGACCTTCATCATCATGAACAGCGGCGTGTTCAACGAAGGCAATCCCATCTCGGGCATCGAGGTCAACAAGGCCATGCTGAAGGACCTGCACGGCTCGATCATCTATGTCATGGGCGGACCGACCGATATCGCCTATAACAATGGCCGCGACGACTATGCCCGCATCCATCATATCCCGGCCGCCTATGTTGACATCCCGGTCGGCCACGGCGGAACCTACATGCAGCCCAACGGCGGTATCGGCGCGGAAATCGTCACCGCCTGGCTGGACTGGAAGCTGAAGGGCGATACGACGGCCGCCGGTAAATTCAGCGGCCAAAGCTGCGGTTACTGTGTCGACAAACGCGTTAGCTATGAGAAGAAGAACTTCTGAATGTATCGCCGTAAAACCTTCCTGGCCCTGCTGGCCGGCCTCGCCGGGCTCTGTGTGGCGGTGTTCGCTTTCGCCGCCAAGGCTGAAGACGCGGACTATGTCCGGCAGTCGCTCTATGTCCCCGTGCGCGACGGCACGCGCCTGGCCGTCAACATCTATCGTCCCGCCGCCAATGGCCAGGCCACGGCCGGACAGCATCCGGTCGTCTTCCTGTTCACGCCCTACCGCGCCCGCTTTCGCAACGAAAAAGGCGAGGTAAAGGAAACGGCCCTGGACGATCAACTGGCCCTGCGCACCCTGATCCGCTCGGGCTATGTCGTCGCCACGGCCGATATCCGCGGCAAGGGCGCCTCCTTCGGCCATCGCCGCGGCTTCCAGGACCGCACCGAGGCCTATGACGGCTACGACCTGGTCGAATGGCTGGCGCGCCAATCCTATTCGACGGGTAAGGTCGGCATGATCGGCTGTTCCTATTACGGCGGCACCACCTTCCATACCGCCTCTACCGCGCCACCTTCGCTTAAGGCCGTCTTCGTCGGCGCCTCGGATCTCGACAAGTACAACTTCGTCCGCGCCGGCGGGATCACCGCCCAGTTCAACACCCGCCCGGACGAGCCCCTGTCGGTCGACCTGGCCAGCCTGCCGGTCGATGCCGACCCCGACGGCGCGTTGCTGCGTGAGGCGGTTGCCGAACACGCCCAGAACACACCCATGGGGCCGCTGTGGTACGGCATGCCCTACCGCGACAGCGTCTCGACCTATACCGGCAATGCCTATTGGGAAGAGGTCGGGGTCTACAACTATCTCGACGCCATCCGTAAGGCCGGGATCGCCACCTATTTCTGGAGCAACTGGCAGGACGAGCCGACGGCCCAGACCCTGTTGGCCGCCAACAACCTGGGCAGCAAATTCCTCGGCGGACCCGGCGGTCACTGCGTCCCGCCGCCGGGCTTCGACTTCACCGGCGAGATCACCCGCTATTTCGACCATCACCTGAAGGGCGTCGACAACGGTATCGACCGTGAACCGCGCGCCACCTACTGGGTCGAAGGCCTGGACGGCAAGGGCAGCTATGTCCGCGCCGAACAACTGCCCGGCGCCAAATCCCAAGCCCTGCTATGGTACCTGACCGGCGATCGCGGTCTGGCCTCCAAGGCCGCCGCCAAAGGGATCGACACCTTCACCGTCGATTACAACCTGCCACCGCCGGAATATTTCGCCTTCTGGCCCCAGCCCATGGACAGCCACGGCCTCAGCTACACCGGCCCGGCCCTGGACAAGCCGGTCACCCTGATCGGCTTTCCGGTCGCCCATCTCACCGTGAGCACCAGCGACCCGCGTGCCGATGTCTTCGTCTATCTCGACCAGGTCGCCGCCGACGGCAAGACAGAGGTGATCGCCTTCGGTCGTCTTAAAATCAGCCATCGCAAGCTGTCGACGCCGCCCTATGACAATTTCGGCCTGCCATGGCATTCCGGCCGGTCGGGCGACATCCTGACCCTGAAGCCCGGCGAGCCGGCCCGGATGGACATCGCCCTGACGCCGGTCTCCCGCGTCGTACCGGCCGGGGCGAAGCTGCGCCTGACCGTGACCGGAGCCGACCCGCGCCAGCGTAACCTGAAAGAGATCCAGCTCGATCCGGCACCCCAGATCACCGTGGTCTATGGCGGCGCCGAACCCTCGCGTATCGACCTGCCTCAGATGTCACAGTGAGACAGTTATCGCGCGTCCCGTATAGGTGACCTCGACGCCCTGACCCGGAAGCAGGGGCGGGTGGTCCGGCGACACGACATGGACGCGGAACAGCCGGCGTTCCGCCATGCCGTCGAATCGGCCCTTGCGGGCGCCGATGACCAGCTCTCGGCGGTCACACTTCCAGTTTATGCGAACTGTGCTGGAGGCGCCTTTTTCGTAGCCATAGGTCAGGCCATCATCTTCATAAAGTTCGAAGGCACCGTCCCGGCCGGGAAAAACCGCGAGGTCGATGGGCTGGTCGGAAATTTCCGCCGTCGACTGGACGACCGGCCCCAGCGGCAGGATCGTACCGGCGCGGACATGCACCGGTATCTGCGCCAGAGGCGAGGCGACCTGGTGGGTTTCACCACCCGCGCGTTGGATTCCGCTCCACAGATCGTACCATCCGCCCTGTGACGGCGGAAGATAGACCGGCCATTGCGCCACACCGGGTTCAAGCACCGGCGCCACCAGAAGTCCCGGCCCAAACATATAGCTGTGCTTCTGATCCAACGCCCTTGCATCTTCCCGAAAATCGAAAACCAGCGGGCGAATGAGCGGCGTTCCTTTGCGGTGAGCCACCGAGGCCAGGCTGTAAATATAGGGAAACAGCCGGTAGCGCAGGTTCAGATAATCGCGCGCCACGCCTTCTACGGTCTCGCCATAGCGCCAGAATTCCGTGTCGGTCATATAGCCGTGGACCCGCTGCAGCGGCAGGAAGGTAGCGTACTGGAACCAGCGGATAAAACGCTCGTGATAGGCCGTGTCAGTATATTGCGACGGCCCCGGCCGGAAAAACCCGCCGGCATCGACCGTCCAATACGGATAACCCGCCGCCGCCATGTTCAACCCGGCCGGAATCTGCCGCTTCAGCGTCTCCCAGTCATTGCCGATATCGCCGGACCAGGTCGCCGCTGCATAGCGCTGCTGGCCCAGGAAGGCGGACCGGGTCAGGGTAAACACCCGCCGGTCGGGATAGTCGCGGCGTTGGCCCTCATAGACCGTGCGGGACACCTGCAACGGATAGGTCAGCCGGACGTGTTCCCCCTTACCCACATGGGTTTGGCGCCCGACCAGGTCGTCATTTTCCGGTTCCGTCGCGTCCTGCCACCACGCGTCGATCCCCAGCGCCGCCAGGCGTTCGCTCTGGTTCTGCCAGTAGAAGGCCGAGGCTTGCGGATTGAAGAAGTCGATCCAGTCGGAGTCGGGAATGTAGAAACCCTTTTCCGCCATGGCCTTGCCCAGTTCCGCCTTGCGGTCGACTTTCGACCAGACCGACAGCATCAGGCGCATATCCATGCCGTGCAGGTTCTTCACCAGTCCCGCCGGATCGGGATAATGCGCTTCGTCAAAACGCATGGCGTTCCAGCCGTGCTTGCCCCAGTACTGCCAATCCTGGACCATGACATCGACCGGCAGCTTGCGCCGGCGAAATTCCCGGGCATTATCAAGTATTTCCTGCGACGATTTGAACCGCTCGCGGCAATGGATATAGCCGTAGGCCCATTTCGGCATCAGCGGCGTTTCGCCGGATAACTGGCGATAGGTTTCCATGATGTTTTCCGCCTCGGGGCCGGCGATGACGACATAGTCGATCGCTTCAGCCACATCGGACCGCCAAACCGTCTGGTCGCGTACCGTATCAAACCAAAGGGACGGTGCGTCGTCGGCATTGGCAATGACCCGGATCTTGTGTTTTCCGGCCTCCAGGTCAGCCAGGAAGCTGGTCGTGGGCGGCAGCCACAGATTGGTCAGGTCGCTATAGACCTTGCCGTCGATCTCGACATGGTGGCGCGACGCCATCTTGCGTCCGATATCGAGCTGGAAGGCGTAACGGCCCGCGGTAGCCAGCGCGATCTCCGCCTCGAACACGGCCTCGGTCCGGGCGATGCTGGCATTGCCGGCGCCGGTGGTGACATCGACCTGCGCCTGAGCGCCTACCTCGACGCGACTGAGGCGAACCTGGCGGGACACCGGGTTAAGGTCGCTCTTTCCGCCGTTCAGCCACAGGAGACCATAGCCTTGGCTCGACAGGATTACCGGCAGGCTGATCTGGGTATTGACCTGGGTCAGGCGGCGCGGAAGGTGCCGCAAATCGAGCGCGCCGTCCTGAAAGCAGCCGGTGCCGTAGATATGCTCGCCGGGCGGCGAATCAAACGTCTGTTCGGCGATAAATACGTCCTCGTCCCCCAGCTTCGACGGTGTGAGCCGCCTCCCGCCTGGTGTTTCGCTGAGCAGAAGACGGCCGTCGCGGTCGTAGAACCGCAGCCCTTCTGCATCGATTTCGCAGCCTATCGCCGGCAGGCGAAGGCGAACCGTCGCGCCGTTTTTCTGCCGGACTTTCGGACGCTGCTGTTGCGGCAAAAGCAGGGTGTCCGGGGCGGTGAGCGTCCCGGCACCGGGAACGAACCGCACGCGGAATGCTGCATCCGTCAGGGCAAAGATCTGCAAAGTACCGTCCGGCGTTACGGCGACATGGTCGGGATGGCGCGCTTTCACGCCGGCCGCGGCGCGCGTTGCGGCAAAACTCAACAGGGCCGCGCCGCCCATCAGGACGTGGCGGCGCGTTGTCTGGCTCGTGCGCGTATCGGCAAATCTCATGTTCCACCCATAAAAGAAAAGGCGCTTCGCATGCGTCGGCATAAAGATTTTCACCGCGCAGCAAGGCTTGTCTTGGCAATCTGCAATTTTTCTATATAAAAGTAAATTCCATATAGGTAAATGAATCGCCATGCTGACTGTCTCCTGCAACAAACCTTTCGACCTGTCCCTCGCTGAGCGGCCTGTGCCTGTCCGGCGCGACGGCGAAGTCCTGGTTCGCATCCGGCGCATCGGTATGTGCGGTACCGACTTCCACATTTTTTCCGGCAATCAGCCCTACCTTTCCTATCCACGCATCATGGGCCACGAACTGTCCGGTGAGGTTCTGGACGCCGACCCTGGCTCCCCTATCCGCATCGGGGCGACGGTGACGATCAACCCCTATCTGCGGTGCAGGACCTGCCACGCCTGCCGGCGCGACAAGCCGAACTGCTGCATGAACATCCGCGTCATGGGCGTCCATATCGACGGCGGCATGGCCGAATATGTGACGGTGCCTGAGGAAGCGATCATCGACGTCGAAGGCCTCAGCTTTGACCAGGCCGCCATGGTCGAATTCCTGGCCATCGGCATGCACGCCGTCCGCCGTGGTGCTGTCACCGCCGCTGACCGGGTGTTGGTCGTCGGCGCAGGGGCCATCGGCGTCGGGGTTGCCCTGTTTGCTAAGATGACCGGCGCCGACGTCGCCGTGATCGACACCAACAGCGGCCGTCTCGAGCGCGCCCGGTCGGTATGCCCGGGCATTGAAACCGCGCTGGCCGGTCCCGATGCCGACGCCTGGCTGCGGGATACGACCGGAGGCGATTTCTTCGACGTGGTTTTCGATGCGTCGGGCAATTCGGGCGCGATGCAAAAGGGTTTCGCCTATGTCGCCCATGGCGGCCGCTATGTCCTGGTCAGCGTGGTCAGTCAGGACATCACCTTCTCCGATCCCGAATTTCACAAGCGGGAAATGCAGCTGATCGGCAGTCGCAACGCCACCAAGCATGACTTTCAGATGGTCATCGACATGATTCGCGATGGCGCTATTCCGACGGACAAGCTGCACACCCACTCTTTGAACGCCGTCGACCTGCCGCATCAGGTGCCGGAACTGCTGAAAACGCCTGACGACCTGCTCAAGGCCATCGTCACCATATAAAATAACAGGAACAGGGAAGATGTTTGCATTACTGGCCGCGGCCGCGGCAACCCAGATTGTCCTGTCGTCTCCGGACGGCAAGGTTGAATTTCGTGTGGCGCCAGACGGATCCGCCTTTACCGCCGTGCGCAACAGTGAAGAGATCGTCTCCGGACATGCCGGCCTTCAACTGGCCGGCGCGCCCGGCTTTTCCAGCCTGGCTCTGGTCAACAAAACCAGCTTCAGCGAAAACCGCACCCACCCCCTGACCGCGACGAAGGCGGCCAGTGCCGCGGACCACTATAATGGCCAGCGTCTGACCTTCCGCGAGGCCGACGGCCTCAAACGCGAACTGTCGATCGAGGTTCGCGCCTATAATGACGGCGTCGCATGGCGCTATCTCCTGCCGCAAGGTGCGGCTGTGGCGCTGGCTGATGAGACGACCCAACTGCGTCCCGCCGGCGATCCCGCCTGCCTGGTTTCGGAATTCGCCTCGTCGCATGAAAACCCCTGGAATCCGGTGCGGATCTCGCAACTCGACGCCGCCAAGCTCTACGACTATCCCGTCGTATGTCCTTCGCCCAGCGGCAAGACCCATTACGCCATCGTCCAGGCGGGTTTATCCGGCTATGCCGGCTCGGCCCTGAAGCCGGCGAACGGCAGTCTGCAGGTCAAGCTGTTCCCGCGGCAGGACGACAAGGCGGTAGCGGTCAAATCCGCCGACGGCCTGCAGAGCGGCTGGCGCGTCATCATGATGGGCGACAGGGCAGGGGACCTGATCGAATCACACCTGATCGGAAACCTGTCCGCCCAGGCGACGGGAGACTATAGCTGGGTGAAACCTGGCCTGGTTGCCTGGGACTGGTGGTCCGGCCCGACGGTGGGCGACAAGCCGACCATGGAACGCTACCGCCGCTTCATAGATTTCGCGGCCGAATCGGGCTTTCCCTATTTCCTCATCGATGCGGGCTGGGCGCTGAACACCGGTCCATGCTGCGCCGCCGATCCGCGCACAGACATCACCAAGGGTGAGGCCGGCATCGACATGCCCGCTCTGGCGGCCTATGCCGAATCAAAAGGCGTCGGCCTGCTCCTGTGGGCGCACTGGAAACATGTCGAGCCGCGCATGGCGCAGGTGCTCGACACCTACAAGGCCTGGGGAATCAAGGGTATCAAGGTCGACTTCATGGAGCGCGACGACCAGGAGATGGTCGCCTTCTACGAACGCCTGGCCTCCGAAACGGCGAAACGGCATATGCTTCTCGATATGCACGGCGCTTTCCCGCCGATCGGATTGTCGCGGACCTATCCCAACTACATCACCCAGGAAGGCGTACTGGGGGCAGAATACAACAAATTCCCCTGGGGCAAGGTGACGCCTTCGCACAATGTGCATTTGGCCTATACCCGCATGCTTCTGGGCCCCATGGATTACACGCCGGGCGGCTTCCGCAATTCGTATCCGGAAGCCTACGTCCAGACCGAGGTCTTCCCGTCCACGCGCTTTACGCGCGGCCAGGCCCTGGCGCAGTTCGTCGTCTACGACAGTCCTCTGCAAATGGTGTCGGACGACCCGGTTGCCTACGACAACGCCGACGGCTTCGACTTCGTCAAGGCGGTACCGACAGCCTGGGACGAGACCAGATTCGTCGGCGGTGCCCCTGATACCTACATTGCTGTCGCCCGCCGAAAAGGAGCGACCTGGTATGTCGCTGCCCTGAACAATGAAACCGCCAGAATCATCGAGATTCCGCTCGGCTTCCTGGCCGATGGAGCTCACAATGCCGTGATCTGGGAAGACGGTGCCACAGCGAACAGGACCCATCGGGCCGTAAAGCGAGTATCGCGCGGGGAGACTCTTCGCCTCTCAGTAGAACGTGGGGGAGGTGCGGTGCTGGTGATTGGCGAGTGACTTGGTCACTTTTTCGCGACCTGGTGCTGCCCCGCTTGCAGATAACGACGAAATAATGCAATTTGGAAGCGCTTCCTAAAGTACGGAATGGCAAAGATTTTTCGTAAAAGTCTGATGATTGATTTTCGAAATTTATATTTATAAGTAAAAAATCATCGACATTTGTGGCGCTGGCAAATGCCTGAAATGTGGCCAAAGTGTGAGCTTTTGGCGCCATCGTATTTCGTATACCTGGATTAATTAAATAAAAACAATATTGTAAATGTTATAAAATTTGCGGCATTTTGCGCTGACGGAGTGGCGCGACCACCATTCTTAAGTTACAAGAAAGTATCAGGTATGGAATTAAAGTGTCGCAATCGTGCCACGGGAATGACATTATCTGAAAATTGTCCGACTTTTATTATTGAAAGTTTGTGACCGGTAACATACCGTTTGGGGGTCTTAAGGCGCGGGCGGGCTGAGTGTACGAAGTGCGGTCCGCGCGCGAACGACACCAACGAGTTTATTCATAGGTCCTTTCCCTAGGGGAAGGCATAAAATCACCTCGCGGCCCATGCAGCCAGTCGAGGATAGGGAGGCGTAATATCATGAAAAGCACACGGGACAGTTCTGTCCAAAATCGCAGTGTTGTCGGTCGCCAGTATCGACGGAGCGCTGTGTTGCTCGGTTCGACGGCGCTCGCCGCGGCATTGCTGTCTACGGCGGCTTTCGCCCAGGACGCAGCGCCGGCTGCCGCTGAACAAGCCGCGCCGCCGGCGGATGATTCCGTCATCGTTGTTAGCGGTATTCGTGGTTCGCTGCAGACCGCAGCGCAGATCAAGCGCAAGGCCTCGACCTTTGTCGACTCGATCACCGCGTCGGACGTTTCCGCTCTGCCGGACCTGTCGGTCGCTGAAGCGCTGCAGCGCGTTCCCGGCGTGACCGTGACCCGCTTTACGCTGGGCGGCAGCCCGGACTTCCCGTCGCCCGAAGGTCGCGGTAACCTGATCCGCGGACTGGGTTTTGTGCGTTCGGAATTCAACGGCCGTGACGCCTTCTCGGCAAATGCGGGTCGCGCTCTGGATTGGTCCAGCATTCCGCCGCAGCTCGTCGGCGCCGTTGACGTTTTCAAAAACTCGTCGGCTGACCTGATCGAAGGCGGCATCGGTGGCACGGTTAACCTCCGCACGCTCGAGCCTTTCGACCGCAAGGGGTATTTCGCGTCGGTTTCGGCGGATTTCAACTATGGTGACCTGGGGAAGAAGTGGTCGCCGTCTTACAACGCCGTCATCGGTAACCGCTGGCAGACAGATATCGGTGAGTTCGGCCTGATGGGTGGCTATTCGACCTCGCGGCTGCTGTCGCGGATCGAGGGCTGGCAGCAGCCTGCGCCGATCCCGCGCGCTGTTGACGCCAATGGCAACAGCACCAGTGAGCAGCTGACTACAAATCCGCGCACGACCAACGACAAGATCGTCGGCGCCATGCTCGGCTTCCAGATGCGCACCAACGACGTCGATCGTAATCGTGACAGCCTGTACATCGCCGGGCAATGGAAGAATGACAACTCCCGCCTGACCGCCAAGTACATTCGGGTCGAAAACGACACCCAAGGCGTCGAACGTACGCTTGAATCCTTCCCGGGCGGCAACAACAACCAGCACTACAGCTTCACCGATGCCAAGTACAATACCGGTTGGTCCACCCCGGCCCTGAACCTGTGTAATGACCCGAACGTTGACGCCGGCGCAAACCCGCCGCGCGGCCAAGACTACTGCGAAAAAACTTTCGCAACGACGGGCGGCCTGATGGAGTCGGGCCTCATCACCAATTCCGACGATACCTGGTTTGGTGCTTACGGCCTGGGGGTCAACGTTTTGTCGATTGGCAAGACTGAGAAGTCGACGACCGAGGACCTGAGCCTGAACTACAAGTGGCGTCCGACCGACAGACTGTTTGTCGAACTCGATGCCCAGCAGACCAAGGCGACGGCTTCCGTTGACGAACTGTGGGGCGGTACCCAGACCTTCGCAAAGGCGTGGATATCAGCCGATTTGGATGACCCGCGTGTTCGCTTGACGGTGGATCCGCGGACGAAGTTCGACACAGCCTTCAACGGGAACGGCGGTTACCAATCCACGGCGATAACCGGCACGAATGATCCGGCCAATACGCTTTGGTTGTACAACTCTCAGGGCCATCAACGCGGTACCGGCGAACTGACAGCCTTCCGCGCCGACGTCCAGTACGACTTCGAGGACAATAACTGGTTCAAATCTGTGAAGTTTGGCGTCCGTACGTCCGAACGTAGCCAGGTTAACAAGCAGGCTGACCTGAATTGGGGCGGCATCGGTCCCCGTTGGGGCAATGTCGGTCTCGGCACCCTGGGGGCCATGGACAAAAAGCTGTATCAGGAAGTCGACTTTGCTGACTTCTACCGTGACTCTGGCGTGTTGATGTCGGATCAGGGGGGGCAGACCAAGTTCCTGGTTATCAGCGATGAGCTTCTGCTCAACCCCGAGGCTATGCTGCGTTTCATGCAGTCCGATAGCCGACTGTCGAACGCTGACGGGTCGCTGAAGACCAACTGGCTGTCGCCGCTGGATTCAAATTACCAGCCGGTCTTTAACGACAACAACGTTTCGCGCATTACCGAAAAGACCGACAACGTCTATCTGATGGCCAACTTCGGTCATGATTTCGACAACGGCATGTCGATCGATGGTAACTTCGGCGTTCGCTACTCGAAAACCAATTTGGATTCTGAGGGCTACTTGAGCTACCAATCGTTCTCAGCGGATCCGGTACAGCTTTCGACCCCGACGCAGCCTCGGACACCGGATGCCGAAAGCCGCGACGCCGTGCAGGACTTCCTGCCGGAAACGACCAAGTTCCTCTGCCCTGGTTTGGGGGCTGACATTCACGTAGCCTGCGCGGCAGGGCAAACGGGTAAGTATGAACCGCAAACTGTCCACGTTGAAGACGATCATTGGCTGCCCTCGTTCAATCTGAAGTGGAACTTGAACGAAGACATGCTGATTCGTTTCGGCGCCAGCAAGAACCTCAGCCGTCCGAACATTCAGGATATGCGTGCTGGCCAAACCTTGCGTGCTGTCACCAGCCGCGCGTCCTTCCCGGTGATCCAGCCGTGCGTGCCCCAGGCGCCCGCAACGACCTGTACTGAGGATCCGTTGTTCAAGGTTGACCGTGGGGCATCGTCCTTCTCGCTGGAACAGATCCGCATCACGGGTGGTAACCCCAGCCTGAAGCCGACGACCTCCATCAACTACGATGTGTCGTGGGAGTGGTACTTCCAGGGTGGTACGGTTTCGACGGCCTTCTTCAAGAAAGAACTGAAGAACATCATCCAAAGCGGCGACACGACGATGGGGTCCATGACCCTCGACGGCAAGACGGTCAGCGTGGTGTACGGTGGTCTGGTCAACCAAGATTCGGCCGACATTCAAGGCGTCGAACTGGCCTATCAGCAGTTCTATGACTTCCTGCCGGGCTGGATGTCCCACCTGGGTATGCAGGCCAACTTCACCTATATCGACGCAAGCGCCGCACCGCCTCCGCCCTACACCGACGCTGACGGTGACGGAACGCCCGACGCCTTCGGCACTATCTATCGCTTCGGTGTCAACAACCTGCTGGGTCAGTCCAAGTATATCGTCAACCTTGTCGGTATCTACCAGGACGACAAGTGGGAAGGCCGCCTGGCCTACAACTGGCGTGATGAGAATCTGACCACCTACCGTGACTACATCACCGGTGGTCCGATCTTTAACTCGGCGGTTGGTTTCCTTGACGGCTCGATCAAGTATGAGATCAACGATAAGTTCCAGGTCTCCCTGAACGCGTCGAACCTGCTCGACACCAAGAACAAGGCCGAAGCGCAAATCAGCGCCGATGGTCAACGCGTTGATCGCTTCAGCTTCCTGAACGACCGCCGCTTCGTGTTCAGCGTTCGCTACCAGTACTAAGGTGCATAACGCATGACGTCCGGCAAGGGGTGGGAAATACACCCACCCCTTGTTTGGTCATATTGTTTGCACATTTATGTTGAGTAGATGAGGGTAAGCGAAGTTCTGATGGCCTTTTTAATGAGGCTGCCTGGTTCGGCGTTTATTCGGTGCGCTGTTGCATCGTGGTCAAGGCCGCGTTGGCAGCATGCAAGAAGGAAATCCACAATGAAGAAATTTCTGACCATCGTGGCTTCGGCCATAGCTATAAGTGCAGTTGGTACCCTTCCATCTGTCGCCATGGCGCAAGATTCGGTCTATCAGCCTGCCGGCGCCAACGGTGGTGCGGGTTACACATCGGCTTCTCTGGGTGGTAATCAGTATGTCGTCGTCTTCACCGGCGAAGCTCGCACTAAGAAGACGTTGGCGGCACAATATGCGTTGCTGCGCGCCGCGGAATTGACGGAAGAATCCGGGTATGAGTGGTTTGCCGTTCTCAGTTCCACGGTCAAAACCATTGAGCAAGGCGGCGAGGATGATATTGCGTCGCGGTCAGGCGCCTTTATCGGTAACACCATGTCTGCGAGCGGGAGCGCCGGGGGATCGGGTTCCGGTCCTGCGGCGGGCAACAGTGCCGGGGGTGGTGACGGCAATGTTCAAATGGGCCCTTCCACGGGTGGGTTCGGCGGCGGTGATGTTCCTCCGTCGGTTCTCGAACGTTGGAAGCCCAAGAAGGTCGTTCAGGCAGCTCTGATTATTCAGATGGGCAGTGGTGACGAAGCCAAGTTCGAAGGTGTCAAGAAGCAACCTGATATCTTCGAAGCCAAATCGACTGTTGAAGAGATCCGCTCGACTATGAAGTAAATTTGCGCATAGTTGGTGCGCCAAGTCATTTTTGCGGCTTGGCGTGCCTATGTGTGTAAGTATTGTTCGGCATTTTTGGGTTCTCGGCGGTAAATGCGTGTCGTAAGGAAGTGCATTTGATTTATTTCACGGGAATTGTGGTCGCGATTACTTTTTTTGAATTTAATATTAAAATATAATATTGATAAATATAACGCGTCGTAAGTCTATATATGCATTATACTTGTTGACTTGGGATATGTATGAGTTATGATCATTGCGGTTTCAATTCTTCTCCCGAAAAATTGTGCCGAAGCGACTGGGGGCGTCGCGCCCGAGAAACGCGGCGCCCTTATCACGTTCTCACTCTTCACATCCATGCCATGAGCCAATCGCCGTGAGCTACATCCGGCGCAGGGCGTGCTCATAAGTCCGCACTAGAGCGCATCCCGAAAGGTGTGACGTACTTTTCGGATTAAGATGCGCGTTAAAACAAAAGCTTAGAGCGCCGATCCGATTCTTCCGGATCTAAACGCGCTCTAAAGCAATCACCAGGATGACAAGTCGATATACGGCAATTACGTTGGCAGATGGATTCAATTCCTGATGAGATTTGACAACCCAGGTTGCGGCTGGTCGTCATCGCGCAATTTCATTGTATAACGGCATTCCGAGCCAATGCCTGATACTGCGGCAGAGAGGACCCCCAGCATGAGCGATCATCCCCAAGCCATAAAAAGCATATGCATTGTGGGCGGTGGTACGGCGGGATGGATGGCGGCATCCGCCCTGGCGCATGAATTTAAGAGGCTGCCGATTTCCATTACTCTCGTGGAATCCGACGAAATCGGCACGGTTGGCGTTGGTGAAGCCACCCTGCCTCACATCCGTAATTTCAATACGGCCCTTAACATAGACGAAGTCACCTTTATGAAGGCGACCGAAGCGACATTCAAACTCGGCATCGAGTTTTGCAACTGGGGCCGTATCGGCGACCGTTACATTCATCCATTTGGTGATTACGGCGAGCCCATCGATGGCATTGCCTTCTATCAGCATTGGCTGCGCCTGCAGAAGCTTGGCCTGGCCTCCCATCTTGACGACTATGCCTTTCCTACCTCTATCGCTGAAGCCAACCGGTTTCGTCATCCCTCGAACGACAGGACCCGGATCGAATCGACTTTCGGATATGCCTACCAATTCGACGCGACACGTTACGCCGCCTTCCTGCGTCAGTTTGCCGAGGCGCGGGGCGTGGTTAGACGCCAGGGCAAGGTCGTTGATACAAGACTGGACGCCGAAACAGGCCACGTCGCTTCGATGACACTGGACAGTGGTGAGGTTGTGGCCGCCGATCTTTATGTCGATTGTTCGGGTTTTCGCGGCCTCCTCATCGAGCAGGCGCTGAAAACGGGCTATGACGATTGGAGCCAGTGGCTGCCATGCAATCGGGCCCTGGCTGTGCCGTGCGAATCGCGCGGCAGTTTGACGCCGTTCACGCGCGCGACAGCCCTCGAAGCCGGATGGCAATGGCGGATCCCTTTGCAGCATCGAACGGGCAATGGCTACGTCTACTGCAGCAGTTTCATCAGTGACGAAGACGCGGCACATCGCCTGCTCGGCAATCTGGATGCGCCAACACTGGCTGACCCGCGTCAACTCTATTTCACGACCGGCCGACGCAAGGCGTTCTGGAATCGCAATGTCGTGGCCATCGGGCTTGCCGCTGGTTTCCTGGAGCCGCTCGAATCGACCTCGATCCATCTGATTCAGGAAGGCATCACGGAATTACTGCATATCTTCCCTGACAAGAGATTTCTGCAATCAGATATCGATGAATACAATCGGCGTATGGGGGTGAATTTTGAACGTGTGCGCGACTTCCTTCTACTGCACTATGTTGCGACCCAGCGCGACGACACCGAGATGTGGCGGCATTTCCGAAACTTGAAACTTCCCGACAGTCTGGAGGAAAAAATCCAGATATGGCTTACTCGGGGGCAACTCATCCGTTATGAGTTCGGCGTTTTCTTGCCACCAAGCTGGATTGCCGTCATGACGGGGCAGAACCTGTTACCTCGCAATTATGATCCCCGTGTCAACCGGATGGTGCAGGATGCATTGATTCAGAGCTCGGAGGACTTACGGCAACGGGTGAAGGCCGCAGTTTCGGCGACGCCCGACCATAAGGACTACATCCGCCAAATGGGGGCGGCGTCTGACACCGGTCCCTTGGTCGCGCAGGTAGGGTAAACCATGGGAACATCTGATACGTCGGCCGCTCAAATTGTGGGCCGTCAAATTGTCGTCTGCGGTGGTGGTTTGGCCGCTCAGCAGGTTTGCGCCGCTTTGGCACCTTATCTTTGCAGTTCGCTCAACGTGATCTGGATTGCGGGTATGTCGGACGCTGATACCGACGTCTTCTACGGCAACCTGACCTCGCCCGCGGCCTACGATTTCAACCTTTCATTGGGGGTCTCCGAGCCGGATCTGATCCTGGACAGCGACACGACCTTTTCATATGGAACGCATTTCACGAACTGGGGCGCGCGCCGGTTGGACTGGGTTCAGGCATTTCATCTGCCTCTGCCGGTCCTGGAAGGCGCGACGTTTCAACATTACCTGACGCAACAGGGGCAAGCAGCTCTGGAGCCGTTTCTGGTATCGGCCGTGGCGGCCCGACGCGGCGTCTTTGCCCATCCCCCGGAAGACCCTGGCCACCCGTTGTCGCGGGCGGAATACGGCTATCAATTTGACGCTTCGGCCTACGGATCCTTGTTCGAGCGCGCTGCCACACGTAGCGGCGTGCGGAAGATCGCCGCAGATATTTCTGCGATTGATGCCGCCGATGGCGTTATTAACGCCATTCACCTGAGCGACGGTCAGACCCTGACGGCCGATTTGTGGATCGATGCCACAGGGGCGCAGGCGACGCTTTTGTCGCACATTGCAGGCGAGCGTCACAGCGCCCGGCGCCTGCATGCCTATCTGACACGCACGGAAACGGAAACGCCCGGCCAGGCCGTTACGACGATCAGCGGTATGCCTTATGGCTGGCAGGCAAAGACTGCCTTGCGCAGCTCTAACCTCATGCTGACGATCACGAGTCCGGATTCGGACACGGAGGTCCAGGCCGCGTTTGCCACGGGGCCGGAAAGGTCGGCGATCGTCGATATCGGCTGGCGCGACATGGCCTGGGTCGGCAACTGTGTCGGCATTGGTCACGCGGCTTGTGTGGCGGAACCCGTCACCATAGCCCCCATGCTCCTGCTTCAGCGGGATATCGAACGCCTGCTGCCCCTTTTGCCTGTATCGGATGACCTTTCGGTTGAGCGCCGTGAGTATAATCGCCAGGCCCTGGCGGATTATGTCCATGCCGACCTGTTCACGCGCGCCCTGTTCGAGACGCAACCCGTGGACGGGGCTCCGTACTGGGGCGCCGCCCTCACACCAGCCGATGAACGCCTGATACGCAAGATCGAACAGTTTGAAAGCCGCGGTCTGCATGTCGCTTACGACCTGGAACCGTTCGGTCCGGAGGACTGGCTCATTCTTCACTACGGAATGGGGCGCCGGCCGTTACGGTATGATCGCATTGTTGATGGCGCGGACAATGCCAGGATCAGGCAGTATCTGGAGGCACTTCGTAACAACATCGACAGTGCGATCCGATCCATGCCACCGCATGGAGCCTATCTGAACGGTCTGACCAAATATCTTCGACAACAAAAAGGTGAGGCATGACCTCGTATCTGAAGAAGATCGTCATTCTGGGCGGTGGATCCGCGGGCTGGATGACTGCGGCGGCGCTGTCCAGCCAACTCGATCCGAAGTTCGTGTCGGTCACCCTGGTCGAGTCTGACCAGATCGGCACGATCGGTGTCGGCGAGGCGACCATTCCCGAGATCATCAATTTCAACCGTCACCTCGGCATTCGTGAAGACGAGTTCATGAAGGCGACCCACGCCACCTTCAAGCTGGGCATCGAATTCGTCGACTGGGGGCGCAAGGGGGATGCCTATATCCATCCGTTCGGCGGCCATGGCGTCGATATGAATGGTTACGAGTTCCATCAGTACTGGCTGCGCAGCCGCGCTGACGGCAATGCTTATCCTATCGACGCCTACAGCATGTCCGCCGTTGCTTCCCGCCAAAGCCGGTTTGACCTGCCAGGAACGACAAATTCGCCGCGCAGTCATCTTCGCTATGCCTATCATTTCGACGCCACCCTGTATGCACGCTACCTGCGCAGCTATGCGGAGGCGCGGGGCGTGCGCCGTGTCGAGGGGAAGGTCGAGGACATCCTTCAGGCGCCGGAATCAGGCGACATCACCGCACTGAGACTCGACACGGGCGAGACGATTGACGGCGAACTCTTCTTCGACTGCACGGGGTTCAGCGCGCTTCTGATCGGCAAAACCCTGGGTGTTGGTTATCATGACTGGAGCCACTGGTTGCCATGCGACACGGCGCAGGCTGTGCCTTGCGCCCACGCCGGTCCGCTGTTGCCCTATACGCGCTCGACGGCCCGGACCGCGGGCTGGCAGTGGCGGATCCCGACCCAGACCCGCACCGGCAACGGCCATATCTACAGCAGCGCCTTCATGGAGGACGACGAAGCCACCGCGATCCTGCTCGCCAATCTTGACGGCGAGGCCATGGCATCGCCTCGTAAAATTCGCTTCAAGGCTGGGCACCGTCACGCCTTCTGGAAGAACAACTGCGTCGCCATCGGTCTGTCGGCCGGTTTTCTTGAGCCACTGGAATCGACCTCGATCTATCTGATCCAGGAAGGCATCAGCCGCTTTATCGCCCTGTTCCCGGACGCTTCGCTGCCCGAGGTGGTGCGCAAGGAATATAACCAGCACATGCAGACCGAGTTCGAGCAGGTGCGCGACTTCATTATCCTGCATTACAATGCGACCGAACGCGACGACACGCCATTCTGGAACTACTGCCGCAACATGAGCATTCCCGATAGCCTCAGTCACAAGATCGACTTGTTCCGAACGGCAGGTCGGACCTATGCCTACAGGGAGGAACTGTTCGGACGCCCGAGCTGGATCGCCGTTTTCCTGGGCCAGGGCATCATGCCGCGAAGCTTTGACCCTGTGATCGCCATGCTGCCGTCTGATGCCGTCAGGGACAGCCTTGACTCCATGCGTCAGGCCATGCACGCCGAAGCTGGCCGCATGCCCACCCACGCTGCCTTTCTGCAAAGCTACTGCCCCGCTGTAGGGGCCTGATTTTTAGCGCCAACCGCAAAGCCACATCATGCAAGATTTGAGAATTCGCAAAGTTGTTATCGTCGGGGGGGGAACCGCCGGATGGATGGCGGCCGCCGGTATGTCGAAACTGCTGCCGGCAAACCAGGTTGCCTTCCGCGTCGTCGAATCCGAAGCCATCGGCACGGTCGGTGTCGGTGAAGCGACCATTCCGCATATCCTTTACTTTAACCGACTTTTGGGAATCGACGAAAACGAGTTCGTCAGAAAAACCAACGCAACCTTCAAGACGGGTATTGAGTTCGTCAACTGGGGACGGCTTGGACAGAGCTATATCCACCCGTTTGGCCCTTACGGCGGTCCTATGGACGGCATCCACTTCCACCACTTCTGGCTGCGTTATGCCGCTCTGGGCAAGGCGCCACCGCTGGAACGGTACAGCCTGATGATACAGGCCGCACGGGCCGGCAAGTTCCAGCGCCCCGACCCGTCCAAGGTGAATTCCGCGCTCAGCCTTATTGCCTATGCCTTCCATTTCGATGCCAGCCTTTACGCGCGTTTGATGCGCGAGCAGGCTGAGGCCCGAGGCGTGATCCGGACGGAAGGACGTATCACGAATGTGGTCCAGGATCCGCAATCCGGTCACGTCCAAAGCGTCGTCCTAGAAACGGGTGAGGTCATCGAAGGCGATCTGTTCATCGATTGCTCCGGATTTCGCGGGCTGCTGATCGAGCAGACTCTCAAGGCAGGTTATGACGACTGGAGCCGCTACCTGCCGTGTGACCGAGCTGTCGCGCGTGCATGTGAGCGGGTCGCCGATCCGATCCCCTATACGCGCGCTACCGCCAAGTCATCGGGCTGGCAATGGCGCATCCCGCTCCAGTCTCGAACGGGTAACGGCCATGTCTATTCCAGTGCCCATATATCCGACGATGCCGCGCTGGACAGCCTCAATGCCGATCTGGATGGTGCCCCGCTAACGGAGCCGAATTTCCTGAGGTTTACAGCCGGCATACGAAAGAGCCCCTGGAAGAAAAATGTCGTATCCCTGGGGCTGGCGTCGGGTTTCCTGGAGCCGCTGGAATCGACGTCGATCCACCTGATCCAGACGGCCATCGCCCGACTGATGACCAACTTTCCAGACAAGACCTTCAACCAGCCGGACATCGACTATTACAACCGTCGAACCCGACTGGAATATGAACAGGTCCGCGATTTTATTATTCTGCACTATAATGCCACCGCGCGCGACGATAGTCCCTTCTGGAACTATTGCCGGACCATGGCGATACCCCAGACGCTTGAAGACCGTTTGGCCATATTCAAAGAGAATGCGCGGCAGTACCGTCACGACAACGAACTGTTCAACGAAGTCAGTTGGTTGGCCGTGATGCACGGCCAGAATATCGAGCCGAAGCGTTACCACCCGATCGCAGACATGATCTCGGAGGAGGAACTCGTGCGCCGCATGGCACATTTTGAGGACGACGTCACTCGCTCGCTCGCTACGATGCCCGGCCATCAGGCCTTTATCGACCGGAATTGCCGCAGCGCGGGTGGTCTGTATTTGAGTGCATCCCAAAAAGCGTGACGCACTTTTGGGGATGCGCGTAAAAACAAAAGCTTAGAGCGCCCATCCGATTCTACCGGATCGAAACGCGCTCTAAGACGCGGGTTACGAGAGGATCGCGCCCAGTTCTTCCGAGATCTGGCGGCAGCTCTCCTGTAGGACGAGGCGGACCTCGTCGCGCAATACCGTTTGTGTTCCGTCAATGAGCTGAAGGAAAGGGACGGTCAGGGCGGCCAGCACGATACCGTTGCCTCCGAAGATCGGATAACTGATGTCGGTTACGCCGACCGTGCGCGTACTCTTCATCATTTCATAGCCCCGCGACTTCACCTTTCGCAGCATGAGGTCAACGGCGGGATCCTCGATAACGCTACTGACCACGGGACCATCGTTCACTGCATCGAAAGCGAGCAGGACGTGGCCGGAACAGGTGCTTTCGAGCGGGATTTGCGCGCCTACGCGGACTGCGAAAACCGTCGGCCCGGGGGTTTGCTGACGGTAGACCACCATGCCTTGGTTTCCGTTGCGAACGACCAGATGGCACGATTGTTCAATGCGATTGGTGAGTTCGCGCATATATGGGGCGGCGGTCTGAACGAGATCATCGACGGGAGTCGCCTTGAACCCGACTTCAAGCACCCGCATGGTGACGCGGAAACGATCGCCAGGATGGCGCCTTAGCCAGCCAAGGCGTTCCATAACCATGATGACACGAAAGATCTCGCTGACGGACAGGCCAAGTTTTCCGGCCATCTCCGTAATCGTCAAACCACGAGGGAACTCCGCCAGGAGTTCCAGGATCGTGAAGCCTTTTTCGAGCGCCGGCGCGCTGTAGACGGGCGCCTTTGCCGCGTCATCGGGTGCTTGGGGCGAACTGGCCATGGATATGGGAGCCTTTAATAGCAACGAAGGTGATGATTTGGGGCAGCTGCTGAATCACCCTAGACATAAGCTAATGGCGGATGGCAAGAGAATGCAATCATCTGGTTTCGCGTGGCGACGGAAGAAGACTATCGCGCGGCGTGGTAAAGGCAGGCGTTCCATACTAGGCGCTCGCGAAGGATTCGGAGTACGCCTTGAAAAAGAAAACCTCGTCCGTTGAAACGGATCCGACGGAACTGCTGGAGAGTCAGATTGGTTTCCAACTGCGCCTCGCGCAGTTGGCCGTGTTTGCCGAGCTCATCGACCGGATGAAGGAGATTGGGCTGCGCCCGGTCGATCTGTCGGTGCTGATGCTGATCGAGGCCGAGCCCGGTCTGCGTCAGCACGTTATCGGTGATCGGCTGAAAATCCAGCGGCCGAATGTGGTAGCGTTGATCGACGCGCTGCAGGAGCGGGATCTGGTGGGACGGAAGGTGGACAAGATGGACCGCCGCGCCAATCAACTGGCCCTGACGAAGTCGGGGGGGGAACTGCTGGCCCAGGCCAAGCTTATCCAGCGCCAGCACCTGGAGCGGATGCAAAAAATCCTGGCGGGCGTTGATTTCGATAACTTCATGAAGGGCCTGCGCCAACTGGCTGCCATGCCGCCGCGGGAGGCGGAGGAGTAGGGGCCTCAGGTGTCCGGATCGCGTCTCTTGACGATGTCCTTCTGAGCCTGCCGGATCAGGGATTCCATGCACCAGCGTGCTTCGGCAGGGTCACTGTGCTCGATGGCGTCGTAAACGGCCCTGTGGGCGGCAACCGGGTCGGAACCCAGCACATCATGTTCGATCTTGTAGCGGGTCGACAGGGCGACCGAGGCGCCGATCGATGCGTTCAAAGAGGCCAGTTGGTCGTTATCTGCCGCCGCCAGAAGAGCGGCGTGGAAGTCCTTGTCGGCCTGCTGGCCCGATTCGGTAAACAGGGTGTCGCGATCCATGATCTCAAGCGCCTTGAACATCTGCGCCAGGTGCGTGACGTTTCTGCGCTGAGCGGCCAGGGCGGCGGCGGCCGGCTCGATAATCAGCCGCAGTTCGAACAGGTTGCGGACCAGCCGGTCGTCGGGCTCGTTTGCGAACATCCAGCCGATGACATCGGGATCCAGCAAATTCCAGGCACTTTTCTCGGTGACGCAGGTACCGCGCTTGGGGCGTGGTTCGATCAGGCCTTTGGAACTCAGGATTCGCATGGCTTCGCGCACGGCGGTGCGGGAAATACCGAGCGAGATGGACATGTCCATTTCCGTCGGCAGGACGTCCCCCGGCAGCCGGTGGCCCGAGATGATTTCCGTCGCCAGCTTCTGCGCCAGCATATCGTGGAGGCGCGACGACGATAGCCGGCCACTCACGGACTGACCTTCCCCGGTGTCGCTGTCCCAGGTTACGATCTGCCGCCGTTTGTCTTTACTCATGAATGACCGTGGAAAATCAAACCGGATATTTCCGATGCTGTGTATGCCCCAAGCCGTGCCGGCTTGTCGCGGGTGGGTTCCTGTTATGATCGTTAGTGCCATAGCCGGACGAGAATGCAAGTCTTCCGTACAGGGACGGGGGGTGCCGGTCCCGCCGATGGCCGGCTCAACCGGGGTCGGTGTCCCATTTTTGATTTATACAAGCAGACTATTTATCCCAATTAGACTGGGCGCGAGGTTTGAGCGCTTGCGCCTAATTTTGAAATAAAGTTGCCCAGTTATAAAAGGGCCTTGGAGGTTTTGCTATAAAAAACAATAAATTAAAGTCAAAATTCCCCTGACGATTTTCTGGGGGTGGAAATCGAGTGCATTGCGTGGTGAATAGCTATTGACGGGAATGGACGATGTGAACAATTATAACATCAGACCTAATCTCGTGCGGCACCACAATTCAACACACCATGAAGAGCATGACCTATATCGACATCGCTGGCGTCAATAATGTACGTCCGAGCGCGCAATTTCCGCTGGTTCAGCAAGGTCCTGTTTATGGTGCGAATTAACAGCGGTGGCGTGAGGTGGGGCATTATTGCGCTGCTGACAGTCGGCACCATCCTCAACTATCTGACGCGCAGCACGCTCAGCGTTGCGGCGCCGACGCTCATGACCACGATGAACATGAGCGAAAAGGACTATGGCTTCATTACCGGCGTTTTTCAGTTCGGCATCATGTTGCAGCCCATCGCCGGTTTCATCCTCGATGTCGTCAAGCTGAAGATGGGATTGTTCCTGTTCGCCCTGGCCTGGGGTGTGATCACCATGGCCCATGCCCTGGCGGGCAATTGGCAGGCATTGGCCTGGTTGCGCGGCCTTCAGGGGTTTGCCGAGGGCACCGCCCAACCCGGTGGGCTCAAGGTCGTTTCCGAGTGGTTTCCGGCCAAGGAACGGGGGTTTGCCAGCGGTCTCTACAATATCGGCGCCTCTGTGGGGTCCATGCTGGCGCCGCCTTTGGTCGCGTTTGCCATCCTGTATTACAACTGGCAGGCCGCGTTCGTCTTTGCCGGCGCGTTGGGTGTGCTGTGGGCGGTGCTGTGGTTTTTCACCTATCGCTCGCCGTTAGAGCATAAAGCGTTGAAAGATCCGGAAAAGAACTACATCCTGGATGGTCAGGAAAAGCATCTCGCGGCTTCGGGAGAGCGGCCGTCGCTGCTCAACATACTGAAACAGCGTAACTTTTGGGGCATTGCCATCCCGCGGTTCCTGGCCGATCCGACCTGGAGCACGCTGGTCTTCTGGCTGCCGCTGTACCTGGCCACGGTGAGGGGGTTCGACCTGAAGCAGATCGCCCTGTTCGGGTGGTTGCCGTTCGTCGCCGCCGACATCGGATGCCTGTTCGGGCCGTTCCTCGTTTCCACATTTCAGAAATTCGGGATTTCTCTGATTAATGCTCGCCGGCTGACCTTTACGGTCGGGGCCGTCATGATGATGGGGGTCGTCTTCGTTGGCTTCGTGGAGAGCCCCTACGTCGCCATCGCACTGCTGTGTTTGGGGGCCTTCGCGCACCAGACCCTGTCGGTGACCGTCATCACCATGTCGTCGGATTTGTTCCGCCAGAGCGAGGTCGCGACCGTGGCGGGTCTGGCCGGGACCGCCGCCAATCTGGGCGCCCTGCTGTTTTCGGTCGCCATAGGGACTTTGGTGGCGACGACGGGCTATACGCCCTTCTTCTTTATCCTGGGCGGCATCGACCTGTTGGGGGCGTTGCTGTTGTGGCTTCTGGTCAAGCCAACGGAGGCGGTGCGTGATCAGTAATCCTGTGTTGCAGGGCTTCAACCCCGATCCGTCGATCATTCGCGTCGGCAGCGACTATTATATCGCCACCTCGACCTTTGAGTGGTTCCCGGGCGTGCAGATCCATCACTCCACCGACCTGGTCAATTGGCGGCTGGTGTCGCGGCCCCTGCGGCGGTCGTCGCAGCTGGATCTGCGCGGCATACCCGATAGCTGCGGCATCTGGGCGCCGTGCCTGAGCTATGCCAAGGGCCGGTTTTATCTCACCTATTCGCTGGTCCGGCGCTATGGTCGAACGACCGAGTACGGCGCCCAGGGCATGTCGCTGCGAGACTTCCACAACTATGTCGTGACCGCCGATGCGATCGAGGGCGACTGGTCCGATCCGGTCTATCTCAATAGCAGCGGCTTTGATCCGTCGCTGTTCCATGACACGGACGGCAAGAGCTATCTGCTCAATCTCCTGTGGGATCACCGCAGCGGCCATAACCGCTTTGCCGGCATCCTGATGCAGCCGTACGACACGGAAGCCCGAGTCCTGTTCGGGGAAGCGAAGGTGATCTTCGAAGGCACCGAGTTGGGCTATACCGAGGGGCCGCACCTCTATCGCCGCGATGGTTGGTATTACCTGGTTGTCGCCGAAGGCGGCACCGGGTGGGACCATGCCGTCACCCTGGCGCGGTCGCGTGACCTGTACGGACCGTACGAGGTCTGTCCGTATGGGCCGATTGTGACGAGCCGCGGCCGGCCGGACCTCGCCTTGCAGAAGGCCGGGCATGGCGACCTGGTCGAGGCGGAGGACGGAACGTGGCTGATGGCCTATCTGTGCGCCCGGCCGGTTCCGGGGACGCAAGCTTGTGTGCTGGGGCGCGAAACGGCGTTGCAGCCGGTACGCTGGACGGCGGACGGATGGATCGAACCGTCGGAACCCCTGGCTCAGGTCGGCCAGCCGGCCAAGGCCTCAGCCGAGGAAACGCAGCGCTATGCGTTTGGTAGCACATTGCCGGAGGACTTCCAGTGGCTGCGCACGCCCTATCCGGACGCTTTGTTCAGCCTGTCGGCGCGGCCGGGGCACCTGACCCTGTTCGGGTGCGAAACGATCGGGAGCCTGTTCGAGCAAAGCCTGGTGGCGCGGCGGCAGACCTCGTTCGGCTACGAGGCGACGACGGTTGTCGACTTCGAACCCGAAAGCTTCCAGCAGTCGGCGGGGCTGGTCTGCTATTACAACTCGACCAAGTTCCACTACGCCTGCATCAGCTTCGATGAGGCGGCCGGGCGGCATCTGCGCGTCATGTCGGCGCTGCCGGATCCGGCATGTCCGGAGGCGCTGTCGAAAATCTATCCGCTTCCGGCCGGGCCGGTCGAGTTGCGCGTGGTGTCGGATGGCCGGCATCTGTGGTTCAGCTATCGCAGCGACGGTGCGTGGCATCAGCTCGAGGAGGTCTTCGACGCGACCTGCCTGTCCGATGAGGCGACCTTGCCGGGGCATCCGAGCTTTACCGGCACCTTTGTCGGTATGGCCTGCCAGGACACGTCGGGACGGGCTTGCCCGGCGCATTTCGCCGGGTTTGCCTATACCCGCCGGGATGCGGCGACGGAGGCCGCGAGCGTACCGCGGCGTCGCGTCGGGATGTAACAAAAACGCGCGCCGGGCTTTACCTGCGCCCCATAAGCGGGGCCAATGGCTGAACGAGTCGCAAGCCGGAGACGCGCATGAAATCCCTCGCCTTGTCGTGGCCCTTCTGGGCTGTGCTGTCCGCCGTCTTTGCCGCCCTTACCGCGATCTTCGCCAAGATCGGTGTCGAGGCGGTCAATTCGAATATGGCGACCTTTATTCGTACCCTGGTCATCGTTGTAGCGGCGGCCGCCGTCGTCCTGGCAACCCACAGCTGGCAGGCGCCGGGCAGCATTTCCAACCGTACCTGGCTGTTTCTGCTTCTGTCGGGCCTGGCGACAGGCGCGTCGTGGTTTTGCTATTTCCACGCCCTGAAACTGGGTGACGCCGCCCAGGTGGCGCCGATTGACAAGCTGAGCGTCGTGTTTGTCGCCGTGTTTGCCGTGCTGTTTCTGGGTGAGAAGCTGTCTCTGCTCAACTGGCTCGGCGTCGGGCTCATCGCCGGCGGCGCCGTCCTGGTCGCGTACAGGACCTGACCGATATGCGCCTTCTGCTGGTCGAAGATGATGATTTGTTGGGCAAGGCGCTGCGCACCGGGCTGATCCAGGGCGGCTACACGGCCGACTGGCTGCGCGACGGCGAATCCGCGCTCGAAGCCGCCCGTACCAACAGCTATATGGCGGTCATTCTCGATATCAACCTGCCGGGCATTTCGGGCCTTAAGGTCCTGAAGGCGCTGCGCCAGACGTCCGACACGCCGGTCCTGATCATGACGGCGCGCGACGGGTTGGAGGCGCGCGTCGAAGGCCTCGACCTCGGCGCCGACGATTACATCGTCAAGCCGTTTGCCCTGGCCGAGTTGCTGGCGCGGCTACGCGCGGTCCATCGCCGCAGCCTGGGGCGTTCGCAGACCGTCATCACGCTGAACGACATCGAGGTCGATACCGCTGCCCGCACGGTCCGCAAGGCCGGGGAATGGGTGAAGATCACCGCCCGCGAATTCCAGATCCTGAACCTGCTGATGGCGCGCATGGGGCGCATCGTCAGCAAGGGCGACATCGAGGCACAGGTCTATAGCTGGGACGGCGATTTCGAGAGCAACACGGTCGAAGCCGCCATCTATTCCTTGCGCAAGAAACTGGGGCGCGAACTGATTTCAACCTTGCGCGGGGTCGGTTATGTCATCAACGGCTAAGCGGCGCCCCTCCCTGACACTGCAGATCCTGCTGGGGGTCGGCATTCCCTTCATCGTCGTGACGGCCCTGATCGGCGTGATCGCCTATGTCAGCGCCCAGGATGAGGTCTCGGAGGTCTACGATTCCCAACTGATCACCACGGCCCAGGAATTGTGGCATCTGGCCCGCGCCAATGACGACCTGGCGGCATTGCGGGTCGGGACACATGATCTGGGCCTCGACGCGGAGGATCGGGCGGCGCTGGACGAATACGCCAAATGGCGGAGCTTTCGGGTGTGGAAGGGTGGCCGTCTGGTCATTGAATCCGACAACGCGCCGGCGGGTGCGCCCGTGGCCGGCAAGGGGTTCCGCGACACGAAACGTGGTCACGACGCATGGCGTGTCTTTACACTACGCGTGCCGGCCGACGGCGTGGTGGTCGAGGTCAGCGAGATGCTGCATGCCCGACGCGAGGTGAGTGAACGCATCGTCTGGGGTGTGTCCCTGCCGCTGCTGCTCATCCTGCCCATCATTGCCCTGGCGGTGTGGCTGGGCATTCGCTGGGGTTTGCGCGATCTGCTTGGATTTGCCGCCGCCGTGCGCAAACGTTCGTCCGATGATTTGTCGCTGATCGACGGCAAGGCGATTCCGTCGGAACTGGCCCCCTTGTCGGACTCGATCAATCACCTGCTGGCCAAGCTTGACCGGTCTATCGCCCAGGAACGCCTGTTTACCGACAATGCGGCGCATGAATTGCGCACGCCCCTGGCGGCGCTTGGCGTGCAGGTCGATGTCGTCCGCAATGTCCGCACGTCCAGGGACCGGAATGCCATGCTCGAGGATCTGAGCCAGGGCGTCCACCGCACGTCGCGCCTGCTCGATCAGTTGCTGACCCTGGCGCGTATCCGCCATGTGCAAGCCGACGCTGCCCCGGTCAATCTGTACGATGCCGCCAGGGAGGTGTTGGCGGAGGTCTATCCCAAGGCCCTGGCCAAAGGCATTGAGCTTGGTCTCTCCGGCGACGAGGCAACGGCCATAGTGGCGGCGAAGCCCTTGCTTGCGCTGCTGGTCGGCAATCTGCTGGACAATGCCATCAAGTATTCGCCGCCCGGTGCTCAGGTCGATGTCACCGTCAGCCTGATGGACAGCCGCGCCCGGCTCACTGTCCGTGACCACGGCCCAGGCATTGCCGAAGTTGAGCGCGAACACGTCTTCGGGCGCTTTTACCGCATCAAGGGGACGACCCAGCCGGGCAGCGGACTTGGCCTGTCGATCGTGCGCAGTATCTGCGATATTCTCGGCGCAGAGATTCGCTTGTTTACGCCGCAAGATGGTGAAGGCCTCGGCGTCGAAATCCGTTTTATCGTCTGACGTTTCAGTTTCGCCTCATCTTGGCGGACTATGACCACCCGAAATGTCATGCAGGCATCGAGGACCAAGGCCAATATGGGTACGGGATATCGGGCATTATCGGCCACCGCCCTGGCGCTTATGCTGACCCTGTCAGCCTGCGCCCATTACCAGGCTGCGCCGATGGACCTCAAAACAGCGGGCGGCCCCTCTGTGCACGCGGGTGACCTGCCGGCTGACGCCGATGCCCAGACCTTGCTGCAACTGGCATTGCAACGCGACCCGGCGGTCGCGGCGGCGCGCGCAACCCTGGCCGCCGCCGAGGCCAACCGGAAGGCCGCTCGCAATCTGCCGCCGCTTTCCCTTATGCTCACCGTGGAATATTCGAAGGATGCCGATCCGCAGAAGCCGTGGCTATACGGTGGGGCCGTCGGCATTCCTTTGGACACCGGCGCCAGGCGTGCCGCCCGGGTTACGGGCGCCGATCTGACGGTTATCAGGGCGCGTTATGCCCTGGCCGAGGCGGTCTGGGGCGTACGGCAACGGCTTTACCAGGCCCTGAACGACCTGAGCCTGTCAGCGCAGGAGATTGCCCTCAATCAAACCCTGCTGGATCAACGTATCGCCTATCAGGCGCTGATCCAGAAGCGGGTCCGTCACGGTGAAGAGGCGCAAGGTGTCGCCGCGCAGGCCGCACTCGATGTGTCAGGCGCACGCCAGGCCCTGGCTGAGGCCAAGGCCAGGCATATCGCCGCCGTCGCGGCCGTGGCGCACGCGCTCGACGCCGATGTTGCGGCCGTGGAAGCGATGACGATACGCCCCGCGGCAGAACTTGATGTACTTGATGAGGCGCAGTTGCGCGCCATGATCGACAAGGCAGTCTATCATCGTGCCGACGTCCTGCTGGCGGTTGTCGACTATGACGTCGCCGAGAACGACCTGCGTACGGCCATCGCGGCGCAATACCCGGATATCAGTCTTCAGCCGGGCTATAACTGGGAACGTGGTCAGGTGAAAATTCCGTTCTCGCTCAGCCTGACCCTGCCGCCCCTCGATGGCAACCGCGCCGCCATCGACGCAGCACAATCGACGCGTCTCGCCGCCGGCAAAACGCTGGAAAGCGTGGTCAAGGCCACCCGTAGCAACGCCGCTCAGGCGGCCACGACCTACAGCGCCGACCTGGGGACTGCTCGAAGCATCGCCACCACCGATCTGCCGGTATCGCGCGACATGGCTGCCCGTGCCCAGCGCATGAAGTTGGCCGGCGAGGGCGACCAGGCCGATGCCCTGCTCGCCGAACTCAATGCCACGCAGACACAAATCCATCTGCTTCAGGCGCAAAGGACCGCGCACAATGACCGGCTGGCGCTCGAAGACGCGCTGCATCAAACCTTCGACACCACGGATACCCGGATTTTGAGCGACGCCGTAAAGACCGATGAGGTTACCCAGTGAAATTGATACCTGCCGCCGCCCTGATCCTGGCCCTGACCGCCGGCTCCGCTTACGCCCAGGCCGACAAACCGCTGCAACTGGATGCGAAAACCCAAACCCGGCTGCAGATCAGGGTGGCGCCGATCCGCGCCGCGCAGAGTTCCGGTTCGGTGAATGCCTTTGCCACCGTGGTCGATGCGACGCCCTTGCTGACCCTTTTGAGCGATCTGGCGACCGCGCAGTCGGCTTATAATGCCTCGCAGGCCGAAGCGGCGCGCACGCAAGATCTGGCCAAGGACGATACCGTTTCGCAGAAAGCCGCCGAGGCGGCGCTGGCCCAGGCCCGCGGCGACCAGGCCAAGGTCACCCTGCTTAAACAGCGCCTGGGTCTGGAATGGGGCGCCTGGTTCTCCAATCAGTCCGATGTCGCCCTGCGGCAGCTCGGCAGCGACCTGGCCAACGGCAAGACCGCTCTGGTGCGCGTCGATACGCCGTCAGGGCAGGGCCTCAAAGGGGCGCAGACGGCCACCCTCGATCTGGGCGCGATCGGCTCGGTCGATGCCCGTGTGCTCGGAATTGCCCGGACCGCCGACGCCCGGCTGCAATCGCCGGGACTGATGACCATGGTGACCGGCCCGAACGCGGCCTACCTCGGCAACGGCCTGACGATGAAGGCGTCGCTCTATGGCGGCGGCACGACGAATGGCCTGCTGATCCCCAATGCGGCGCTTCTGCGTCAGGGCGGGCGGGTCTATGCCTATGTCAGGACGGGGCCGCAGACCTTCGACCGCCGTGCCGTCGTGCTGGTCCGCGTCGTCCCCGACGGTCTGATCGTCAGCGACGGCTTTGCGGCCGGTGAGCAGGTGGTCGTCCAGGGCGCCTCGGCCCTGCTGACCGCCGCCACTTCCACCCCGGCGGGCGAGTAGCACGATGTTGAGCGCCCTTGTTCGCCTCAGCCTGAGCCACGCGCGTCTGGTCGCGCTTGCCGCCTGCCTGCTGTTGGTCGCCGGCGGCTTTACCCTGACCCATGCCAATTACGACGTCTTTCCCGACTTCGTGCCGGCCCAGGCCGAGGTGCAGACCGAAGCCCCGGGCCTCGCCGCCGACCAGGTCGAGCAGCTTGTGACCCGCCCGGTCGAACAGGCGATCAACGGCGCGGCCGGCGTGCAGAGCGTGCGTTCGGAATCGATCCAGGGCTTGAGCCTCGTCACCGTCACGTTCAAGGAAGGCGCCGAACCCTATCGCGCCCGCCAGATCGTCGCCGAAGCGCTCAATGAGGCCGCCGCCAACCTGCCGGCCGGCGCAAAATCGCCGAAGGTGGCGCCGCTGACCTCATCGACCATGGACCTGCTCAAGGTCGGCTTTGTCAGCGACAAGCTGGATCCGCAGGCCTTGCGCGATTTCGTTCAATGGCAGGTGCGGCCGCGCCTGATGTCCGTGCCGGGCGTCGCCCGCGCTACCGTCTACGGCGGAAGCGTCCGCCGTATCGAAGTGCGCGTCGACCCAAACGCCCTGTCGGCGCGGGGCCTCAGCCTGGACGACGTCATCAAGGCCACGCAGACCTCGACGGCGTTGAGCGGCGGCGGGTTTATCGACACGTCGGAACAGCGCATCCTGGTCGAACCGAGGGCGCAGGCCGCCGACGCCGCCGATATCGCCGCCACGCCTTTGGCGGCGGCGGCATCGGGTACGCCTGCCGCCGTCGTGCATATCGGTGACGTTGCCGAGGTCGTCGAGGCGCCCGCGCCCGATTTCGGCGATGCCGTCGTCATGGGCCAGCCCGGTGTGCTGATCAGCATGTCGAGCCAGTACGGCGCCAACACCTTGAAGGTCACGCGCGACGTCGAAGCGGCCCTGGCCGAACTGGCCCCGGCCTTGAAATCTCAGGGCGTCACCATGTCGGCCAACCTGCACCGCCCGGCCAATTTTATCGAAACCGCCCTGTCCGGCATCCTCGAAGACCTGGTGATCGGCGCCGTCCTGATCGCCATCATCCTGTTTGCCTTCATGCGTAATCTTAAGACCGTGCTGATCTCCTTCGTCAGCATCCCGCTGTCGCTTCTGGCCACGGTCATGGTCATGGACCGCATGGGCCTGAGCATCAACACCATGACGCTGGGCGGACTGGCGGTCGCCTTGGGCGTGGTCGTCGACGATGCCGTCATCGACGTCGAAAACATCGTCCACCGCCTGCGCGATCGGCCGGAAGGTATCAGCGCCGCCGAGACCATTTTGAGGGCGTCGCTGGAAGTCCGCTCACCGGTTATCTACGCCACGCTGGTCGTCGCCCTGGTTCTGGTGCCCGTGCTGATGATGCACGGCCTGCAGGGCGCCTTTTTCGCGCCCCTGGCCCTGGCCTTTATCCTGTCGACGCTGATTTCACTCGTCGTCGCCATCGTCGTGACGCCGGCGCTCAGCCTGCTGATGCTGCAAAAGACCAGGCTGCCGGATGAGCCGCGCTTATTGGGCCGGCTGAAGGCCTGGCATGTCGGTGTGTTGGAAGGCATCTGCAACCGCCCGAGGCCCCTGTTTGTCCTCTCCGGGGTTGTTAGCATCGCCGCCATCGCGGCCCTGTTTTTCTTTTCCAATGAATTGTTGCCGTCGTTCAAGGAGGGCCATTTCGTCCTCGGCGTCACGGCACAACCCGGTACGTCTTTGTCGGTCATGCGGCGCTACGGCGAGTCAATCTCGGCTGACCTGCTGCACATCGACGGCATCGCCTCGGTCGAACAGCAGATCGGTCGTTCGGAGGGCGGCGAAGACACCTGGGGGCCGGAGAAAAGCGAGTTCCATGTCGAGCTGAAGCCGCACCTGTCCGGCGCGAAGCAAGACGCCATCGAGGCCGAGATTCACAAGGTGCTCGACAGCTATCCCGGCCTGGAAACCGAAGTCCTGACCTTCCTCGGCGACCGCATCGGCGAGTCCCTGACCGGTGAAACCGCTGCGCTTGCCGTCAATATCTACGGCGGTGATGCCGATACCCTGGCGAAAACCGCCGAACAGGTGTCGGGCGAACTGTCGAAGCTGAAGGGCGCCGGCGACGTCAAGATCCAGACTCCGCCCTCGACGCCCAGCGTCCATATCGACATCGACCGCGCCGAGGCGGCCCAGCACGGGCTGACGCCGGTGGATATCCTGGGCGCCGTCCAAAGCGCCTATGAAGGCGTCACTGCCGCGCAGATATTCCGCAGCGACCGGGCGCTCGACGTTGCCGTCACCCTGCCCAACGAACTGCGGCAAAGTCCGGAAGCTGTCGGCGATCTGCTGGTGCGCGGGCCCGACGGATCGGTCGCGCGCCTGGGAGATATCGCCAGGGTGACGCTCGATGAAAGCCGCACGGTCATCTCGCATAATGGCGGACGTCTGGTCGAAACCGTCACCGCCAATCCGGCGCCCGCCGACGCCGTGCGCGTGACCAAAGCGGCCGAAGCCGCACTTACTGCGCAAATCAAACTGCCGGACGGCGTCTATCTCGAATATGTCAGCGTGGCCGACGAGGCCAACAAGGCGCGCAACGAACTGCTGCTCAATACCGGCATGGCGCTGACCGGCATCGTCGCGCTGCTGAGTCTGGCATTCGGCAGCGGGCGCGCCGTCGGCCTGATCGTTGCCTCGGCGCCGTTCGCCCTGGTCGGCGGTGTCGTCGCCGTGGCGCTGACCGGCGCCAGCCTTTCGCTGGGTTCGCTGGTCGGATTTGTCACCCTCATCGGGGTTGCCGCGCGCAACGCCATTCTGCTGCTGGCCCATACCCAGCAACTGGCCGACGAAGGCCATGACTGGTCCCTCGGTACGGTTATCCGCGCCACCCAGGAACGCGTCACGCCGATCCTGATGACGGCGCTGGTTACGGCGCTTGGCCTGTTGCCCCTGGCGTTCGGCACGGGCGAAGCCGGCCGCGAGATCCAGGGGCCGATGGCGACCGTCATCCTGGGCGGGTTGATCACCTCGACCCTGATGAGCCTGTTGGTCCTGCCGGCGATGATCTGGCGTTTTCGCCATCCGCCCGTACGCGCGGCCGAAGGCGACATCACTACCCGAACATAACGGCAGCGATGGCCAGACGGCTTTGCGTGTGCTCCGCTGAGCTTCTGATGCGGAAGCGCACGGGAACGATCCGTTTGCGCCCCGCTGTCAGATATCCAGCACCAGTTCCGAAGACAAGGCGCGTGAGCAGCACGGCGTGAACTGGTCGTTGGCCGCGCGTTCGTCGTCGGTGAGATATTGATCGCGATGGTCCGGCGTCCCCGAAACGACCGGCGTCAGGCAGGTGCCGCAAATACCCTGTTCGCAGGACACAGGTATGAAAACGCCGTGGGCTTCCAACGCCTTGACGACGCTTTGGCCCGGGGCGACCGACACTGTGATGCCGGACCTCGCCAGACGAACCCGAAAAGCCGGATCATCGGAATCCGCTAAGGGCTGAGCCGTAAAGGCTTCCTTGTGGAGCTGGGCTTGCGTCCATCCCTGTTGACGGGCCAGGTCCAGGACGGTCCGGATATAGCCGTCCGGCCCGCAGACATAGAGATGGGCGTCGGACGTGGGCGCCGCCAGCGCGTCGAGATAGTCAAGCCGCGCTGTTTCGCGGCCTTCCGTCAGTCGGACGCGGCCTTGCGAACGCAGGCTTGCCAGATCGTCGGCAAAGGCGGCTTCGGCGCGATTGCGGACGCAATAGTGAACCTCGAAGTCTGCGCCGGAGGCCGACAGATGACGTGCCATCGCCAGGATTGGCGTGATCCCGATGCCGCCGGCAAACAGCCTGTGCTGCTTCGCCGTTCCATGGAGCGGGAAAAGGTTTCGCGGTGCGCTCACCCGCAGTGGGTCACCGGTTTTCAGTCTGTCGTGCAGCCATTGCGATCCACCGCGAGAGTGCGGGTCCTTCAGCACCCCCAGGTGATAGGCCCGGGCCTCCCCCGGCAGGCCCGTCAGGGAATATTGCCGGATCAGGCCATTGGGAAGATGGACATCGATATGCGCGCCGGCGTCGAAAGGGGGCAGGGCGCTGCCATCGGCCGCGGCCAGGGTGATGCGGCGGATATTCGCGGTCGCCTGGAGGATCTGCGTAACGACGACCTCGATCACGGCAAGGTCTCCGCGCCCTGTTCGGTGCGGATCAGCCGTTCGATGATGCGGCGGGCGTGTACGCCGCCGGCATCGATGTTGAGTTTCAGCAGGTTGCGCCCCGGATTGGCGATGAGATTGGCCTGTTGACGCTCCAGCATCTCCATGTCTTCCGAGAAAATCTTGCCCTGGCCTTCGCAGATGCGCGCCGTCAGGCTGGCGTCATCGGGCCGGAAACGGCGCGCCATGCCCCAGAAGTACCAGTGCGAGGTCTCGCTTTCCGGGGTGATGAAATCGACGACGATACTGGCGGCCTTGACGTGATCGGGCGCGTCGTACCCGCCATGGCCGGCATGCGCGACCCCGACCTCGATCATGACATGGCTGGGCGGAGAAAAGCGGCAGACCTGCCAGCGGTCGACCGGCACGTCGTCGGCCAGGCCGTTTTCGCGCAGCGCCATGCGCCAGAAAGGCGGCGCCGGGATGTTGCTCATGTAGCGTTCAGTGATCGATTCGTCGCCGTCCAGGCGTGTCGCCACGGGGGCTTCGTCGATCTCTTTCTGGCCGATGCTGTCGGCATGGATATAGGTCTCGTGCGTCAGGTCCATCAGGTTGTCGATCATCAGCCGGAAGTCGCACTTGATGTGATACAGGCCGCCGCCATAGGCCCAGTCCGGGTTATCGCCCCAGACCAGGTCGGGAAGCTTTGCGACGTCCGCCTGGGCCGGATCACCCGGCCACACCCAGATGAAGCCGTAGCGTTCAACGGCCGGATAGGCCTTGATCGGCGGAAAACCGCGTACGCGCTGGCCCGGCATGCTTGCCGCCCGGCCATCACATCCCATGGCCAGGCCATGATAGCCGCACACCAGATGGCCGTTCGATACCTTGCCCAGCGAAAGGGGCGCGCCGCGGTGCGGGCAGAAATCTTCCAGCGCGACGGGTTGGTTGTCCGGGCCGCGGTAGAAGACCATGCGCTCACCACAGAGGGTGCGGCCCAGCGGTGCCCCTGCGACCTCGTCGCTGCGCGCCGCGACATACCAGGTGTTTTTCAGCCACGGCGTGGCATCCGTATCCGGCATCGTATCCTCCAAACTTATCATTATTGGATCCAATAAATGTCGAATTTGGTGTTTCGTCAACCTGATTCCGCTAAAATGGGTCTATATTGGAGCCAATTGTGGTTTGAGACGAACTCAGGCACGATGGTGCGGCAAGGAGATGCGGATGAGTAAGCCCGGTGCGCAGGTTCTGGTCACATTGAGACAAAAGATTGCCTCCGGCGAATTGCCGGGCGGCACGCGGCTGGCGGAAATCCCGACGGCGGAAGCGCTGGGCGTGTCGCGCATGCCGGTCCGGATGGCGCTGCGCGTCCTGGCGGAGGAAGGCTTGCTGGTGAAGGCCGGGGCCCGTGGCTATACGGTTCGCTCGGTGACGCTGGACGACATTATTGCCGCCGTCGAGGTCCGGGGCGTGCTGGAAGGGTTGGCGGCCTTGCGGGCGGCGGAGCGCGGATTGGATCCAGTGTCCGAGGCCACGTTTCGGGCTTGCCTGGCCGCCGGTGACGCCCTGTTTGCCAAGGGGTACCTGATCGAGACGGATATCGCGGCTTATGAAGACCTGAACATCCGCTTTCACGATACCCTGCTGGCCGTGGGGGGCAGCCAGGCCATCCGCGAGGCCCTGGCGCGTAACGACCATCTTCCGTTTGCCTCGGTAAAGGCCCTGGCGGTGGACAAACAGCAGCTGGCGCGTGAATTCCGCCGCCTGAACTATGCCCATATGCAGCACCACGCCGTCTACGACGCCCTCATGCGAGGGCAGGGGGCGCGGGCGGAAGCGATCATGCGTGAACACGCCAATGCCACCCTGGCCTATACCGACCTTATCGGTTCCGAACTTGCCTCGCGGTGATGCGGTCGGTTGGGGCGCCGCCATAATCTTCGGCTTGCGCAAGAATCCCGTTGCCAACGGCTATGGTTGTTATAAGTTATAACAATTATAATAGCGGGAATGCCGCTTCGGGAGGACGATGATGGAAGCCGTAACGCGTACGGGTACGATGCTTGCGCCAAAAATTTCACCGGTCAGGATGGCGTTCCTAATTCTGACCTGTGGCCTGATCATGGTCCTGGAAGGCTTCGATATCCAGGCCCTGGGCATCGCCGCGCCTATTCTTATGCCGTTGCTGAAACTGGATCCGGTCCAGTCGGGCCAGGTCTTTTCCGCCGCCCAAGCCGGGGTGGTTCTGGGCGCCTTGCTGGGCGGGGTGCTCAGCGATCTGTGGGGCCGGCGCAATGTCCTGCTGATGGCCGTGCTGGTCTTCGGCGCCTTCAACCTGTCTACGGTTTTCGCCCATGATTTCACCACCCTGCTGTGGGCGCGGGCCCTGACCGGCTTCGGCTTGGGCGCGGCCATGCCGAATGTCATCGGCCTGGCCGTGGAATATGCTTCGCCGAAAAACCGGGTCAAGGCGGTGACGGCCATCATGGCCGGTATGCCGGTCGGCGGCGCCTCGGCAGCCCTGTTTGCGCGGTTGTATTTCAAGGATCTGGGGTGGCAGTCGCTGTTCTATATCGGCGGCATTATTCCGATCGTCCTGACCCTGCTGATCCTGTTCCTGCCCAATGCCAAGACCGTCCGTGAAGCGGATAGCGGTCCCAAGACCGGCTTGCTGTCCGCCCTGTTCGGCGGCGGCCGTGCCCCCAGTACGCTATTGCTTTGGGTGGTGTTTTTCCTGACCTCCAGCGTGCTGTACATGATCCTCAACTGGTTGCCGAGCCTGATGACCCAGCGTGGCATGGACGTTCAGGTTGGCCAGATGGCGTCCCTGGTCTTCAACCTGGTCAGTATCGCCGGCACTCTGATCATGGGCGCGATCATCGACCGCTTTGGCTATAAATGGGCCATGCCGGTGGCCTATATGGGCTTCCTGGCCGGCATGTGCGGCATGGCCTTTACGGGCACGGCCGAGCCGCTGATGATCAGCGTCGGTATTACCGGCTTCTTCCTGTTGGGGGCGCAGTATTCCCTCAACGGTGTGTCACCCATGTATTATCCGAAGTCGGCGCGGGGTTTGGGGACGGGCACGGCCATTGCCTTCGGCCGGGTTGGGTCGATCACCGGGCCGCTGATGGCCGGCTATATCCTGAAGACTGGGATCGGACCGCTCCACGGCCCCGGCGGCGTCGCCATGGCCATGATCCCGCTGATCGTGGTCGCCGGACTGGCGGTCACCTTGCTGACGGCGAGCGCCCGGATACTGGAAGATTAGTCGGTATATTCGGACAAATCGAGAATACTGGAAATCTCGTAGTTATGCCACCAGCATCAGTGCGTCGAGGGCGATGGCGCCCTCGACGTAGACCACTACGGGGTTCAGGTCGATCTCGCGGATCGAGGGTTCCGAAAGCAGCAGGCGGCCGAGACGAGCGATGAGCGATGCGACGGCGGCGATGTCCAGCGGCGCCGAACCGCGGAAGCCGGTGAGGAGCGGGGCGCTCTTCAGTTTCAGCAGCTCGGCGGTGATTTCGGCTTCGCTCAGGTCGGGTGGCAGCAGGCGGACGTCGTGGAACAGCTCGGCCGTCACACCGCCGAGGCCGGCCAGGATGACCGGACCCCAGTCGGGATCGGTCTTGGCGCCGATGATCAGCTCCAGGCCACGGTCGCCCATCTTCTCGATCAGCACGCCGTCGAGGGTGAGATCGGGATTGTAGGCGGAGACATTGGCATAGAGCCTGGACCAGGCGTCGGCCAGGTGCGCGGCATCGCGGATGTTCAGCAACACGCCGCCGGCATCGCTCTTGTGGCTCAGTTCAGCCGATTGGGCTTTGAGGACCACAGGGTAGGGGAGGTCCGGGCAGGCATCCAGCGAGGCGACGAAGCGGCCTTCCGGGAAGGGGATGCCCAGGGGCGCCAGTATAGCCTTGGCGCGGTATTCGGGAATGACCCCGTGCAGGCCGTCAAGCCGCGCGGGCAGGGGCGCCGGCGCCGTGGCCGTTGCGGTTTTCAGGCCGGTCAGCCGCTTCAGCGCCCGGAAGGCGCGTTCGGTCGACGGGAAGCACGGCACGCCCTGGGCGCGCAGGTCGGCGATGAAGGCGGCCGGAATGTCGGCGCCTTCGTCGAGGCCGGCATAGATGACCGGCTTGGTCGGCTTCAGTTCGGTGACGGCGCGCAGGATCGGCGGGATCTTGATGCCGGTGGTGACTGGGTCGGTCTGGATCACGCCCATGACGATGGCGCCGAAGCGGTCGTCGTCGAACAGGGCGGCGAGGACGCGGTAATACAGGTCGGGCTCGACCAGGCCCTGGGCCGTCAGGTCCAGCGGGTTGCTGACGCCGACGAAGGGCGGCAGGGCGCCGCGAAGGGCCGGCGAGTCGTCGTCATGGAGGGCGGGCAGGGCGATGTCGAGGTCTTCGCACAGGTCCAGCGTTAGGGCCTTGAAGGCGCCGGACTCGCCGAAGACGGCCGTGCCGCCGGTCGGCAGGGCCGGACAGCGGATGGCGATTTCGGCGATGTCGGCCAGCTCTTCCAGGGTCTCGGCAAAGACCACGCCAGCGCGTTCCACATGGACCCGCATGACGGCGTAGTCGCCGGCCATGGCGCCGGTATGGGTGGCGGCGGAATCGCGGGCGGCGGCGCTTTTGCCAGGGTGGAGCAGGACGATCAGCTTGCCGGCGGCACGAGCTGCCCGGGCCGCAGCCAGGAAGCGTTGCGGCTTGCGGAACTGTTCGACGATCATGGCAATGACGCAGGTCGACGGATCGGCGACCAGGTAGTCGACATAGTCCTCGACGCCCGAGGCGGCTTCGTTGCCGGTCGAGACCGAGAACGAGAGGCCGAGGTCCCGTGCGGCAATCGTGGTGCCCAGCACGCAGGCCATGGCGCCGCTTTGCGAGACGATGCCGATGCCAGGGCGGTTGTTCAGCGGCGTGATATGGGTTTCGACGAAGGTCAGCGGAACGGAGTCGATGAAGTTGACCATGCCCAGGCAGTTGGGGCCTTCGACGATCATGCCTGACGATTTGGCCAGGTCGGCGATTTCCCGTTGTTCCGCCAGGCCCTCGGCGCCACCTTCTGCAAAGCCGGCCGAGAAGATGACGGCGGCGCCGGCTTTGTGGTTGGCGAGGTCGCGGATAGCCGGCAGGACGCCGGCGCGCGGGATCGCCAGGACGGCGGCATCGATGTTTTCCGGCAGGTCCTGGATTGAGGGATAACAGCGACGGCCGTTGATCTCTTCGCGTTTCGGGTTGACCAGGTAGATGTCGCCGTCGAAGCCGTTACGGATCAGGTTGTTGAGCACCGACGCACCGAGGGCTCCTGGCTTATCCGAGGCGCCGATGATGGCGACCGAGCGCGGACGCAGCAGGCGGTTGAGGTTGGAGGTCGTCGTCATGTGGCTGTCGGCGGTCATCGGATTGTCTTTATAGCTGGAAATGGGGGAGGGCGGGGAAGAAAGAGGACCCCTTCCACCTTCGCCAAGGCTTCGGTGGACAAGCCGGCCGCATTCGTAGGAGAAGGAAGGAGAAAGATACCCCTCCACCGCTTCGCGGTCCCCCTCCCCACTTCGTGGAGAGGAGAAGAGGCGCTCGTGCTGCCTTTCTCGTCCTACCCCGCTCCCCCGGCGGCAGCCAAAACAGGGGAGGGAGAAGTCTGACGCGTCAGCGTCAGGCCTTTTTGGATTTGTCGTAGGCACCAAGACCGGGCTTGTAGGTCTTGTCGTCGATGAACTGCTTGATGCCTTCCTTGCGGCCTTCGTTGTCGTAGCTGTTGGCCGCCTCCTGGGCGCGGATCAGGTAATCCTCCGCCTCATCGTAGGCCATGACACCGACACGGCGGACCGCGTCCTTTGTGGCTTTCAGGGCGACCGGATTCTTGCCCAGCAGGACCTTGGCGACTTCGGTGACGCGGGCCTGCAGATCGGCCAGGGGCAGGGCTTCGTTGACCAGGCCCCAGTCGGCGGCCGTCTTGCCGTCGATATTCTCGCCCATCATTGCGTGGTACATGGCCTTGCGGAAGGGCAGGAGTTCGACGGCGACCTTCGTCGCGCCGCCGCCCGGCAGGATGCCCCAGTTGATCTCCGACAGGCCGAATTGCGCTTCTTCGGCGGCAAAGGCCAGGTCGCAGCCGAACAGCGGACCATAGCCGCCGCCGAAGCACCAGCCATTGATCATGGCGATGGTCGGCTTCTGGTACCAGCGCAGGCGCCGCCACCAGCCATAGGCTTCGCGTTGGGCGGCACGGGTCGCGCCCAGGCCCTTGGCTTCGTTCTCGCGGAAATATTCCTTGAGGTCCATGCCGGCGGACCAGGCGGTGCCTTCTCCGGTCAGGACCAGGACGCCGACATCGTCGCGGTATTCCAGTTCGTCCAGCACCCGCAGCATCTGGCGGTTCAGCTTGGGCGACATGCAGTTGCGCTTTTCCGGGCGGTTGAATTTGACCCAGGCGATGCCGTCGATGACGTCATAGGCAACGGTGTCTTCTTCGGCGCGGTCGATCTTGGGGGAGGTTTCGTTCATGCGTGTACCAGGGGAGGAGGAAATTTGCGTAAATTCGGTCGCTGCGATGTTGGGGCTTCGACCTGAGTATCGAAAGGTGGGTTAAGTCAGAAAGATACCCCTCCACCCCTTCGGGGTCCCCCTCCCCACTTCGTAGGGAGGAGGGAGCGCGTTGAGCCGTCTGAGGAGCGCGCCTTCCTTTGGAGATGGATAGGGTTCCTTTAAATCGGGAAGTGGCCCGGCTGGGTTTCGATGGTGATCCAGCGCAGGTCGGTGAATTCGTTGATGCCGGCCTTGCCGCCGAAACGGCCGTAACCGGAGTCCTTGACGCCGCCGAACGGCATCTGGGCTTCGTCGTGCACGGTGGCGCCATTGATGTGGCACATGCCCGACTGGATGCGTGAAGCGACATTGAGCGCCTCGGCGATGTTGGTGGTGAAGACCGCCGCCGTCAGGCCGTATTCCGTGTCATTGGCGATGCGAACCGCGTCGTCGGTGTCCTTCGCCCGGACGATCGACACCACGGGGCCGAAGCTTTCCTCGGCATAGATGCGCATGTCCGGCGTCACACCGTCCAGGACGGACGCCGGGATCAGCACGCCTTCGCCTTCGCCGCCGGCGATCAGCTTCGCGCCCTTGGCAATGGCATCGCGCATCAGGTCGCGAACCTTGTCACCCGACTTGACGTCGACCACGGCGCCGAGCGGCGCCTTGCCTTCCAAAGGATCGCCGGCCGGCATGGTCGCAGCCTTGGCGGCGAATTTGGTGACAAAGGCGTCATAGACGGCGTCGACCACGATGATCCGCTCGGTCGACATGCAGATCTGCCCCTGGTTCATGAAGGCGCCGAACGCTGCCGCCTTGACGGCTTCGTCGAGGTCGGCGTCCTTGAGCACCAGCAGCGGCGCCTTGCCGCCCAGTTCCAGCAGGGCCGGCTTGAGCTGCGCCGCGGCGCGGGCGGCGATGATCTTGCCGACATGGGTCGAGCCGGTGAAGTTGATCCGCTTGACCGCCGGATGGTCGATCAGGGCGCCGACGACATCGGGGGCATCCTCAGGAGCGTTGGTGACCAGGGAGACGATGCCTTCAGGGGCTCCAGCGCGTGAAAAGGCTTCGGCGATCAGCCAGTGGGTGCGCGGGCAGGCCTCGGCGGCCTTCAGCACGACGGTGTTGCCGCAGGCCAGTGGGGTGGCGATGGCGCGCACACCCAGAATGACCGGGGCGTTCCACGGCGCGATCCCCAGCACGACGCCGGCGGCTTGACGGACGGCCAGGGCGACGCAGCCGGGTTTGTCGGAGGGGATAGTCTCGCCGGCGACCAGGGTAGTCAGCGAGGCGGCTTCGCGCATCATATTGGCGGCCAGCATGCAGTTGAAGCCGGCCCAGGCCTGGGTCGATCCGGTTTCGGCCTTCATGGCGGCGATGAAGTCGGGCGCCATGGCCGAAATCTGGTCGGCGACCTTGAGCAGGACGGCGCGACGGGCATTGGGGCCCAGGGCCGACCAGGCCGGGAAGGCGGCGGCGGCGGCATCGGCGGCCTTGACCGCGTCGGCCACGGAAGCGGCGGCCGCCGTGGTGGCCACCTGGCCGGAAATGGGGTTGAGCCGTGTGAAGGTGCGCCCGCCTTCGGCCTTGACCGGTTTGGAGGCGATGATCAGATCCAGTTCGGCGGCGGTTACGGTGTCCAGCATGGTGATGACTCCCTGTCGCGGCGGGTTTTTTGACGCCTCATGTTTTTCCAAAACGTGGCATCCACGTTTGGGCATGAGGCTTGGCGCCGCGTGTTAAATGATTATGTAACATACCTATTATGGGGCGTCATTATTTATTTTGTCGCCTGTCGTAAAAAACGCGGCTAGAAACGGTAGCTTCAAACCCGGAGAACGCGTTGAAAAAGAAGACATCTGCCGCTGTTGACATCGATCCCGCTGAACTGCTGGAGAGTCAGATCGGGTTTCAACTGCGTCTGGCGCAACTGGCGGTGTTCGGTGAGATTATCGACCGGATGCGGGAGATCGGTCTGCGTCCGGTCGATCTGTCGGTGCTGATGCTGATCGAGGCAGAGCCGGGCCTGCGCCAGCACGTCATCGGCGACCGGCTGAAGATTCAGCGGCCGAACGTGGTGGCGTTGATCGATGCGCTGGAAGGACGCGGCCTGGTCGGGCGCGAGGTGGACAAGAAGGACCGCCGCGCCAATCAGCTGGCGCTGACGAAATCGGGCGTGACCTTGCTGGCTCAGGCCAAGGCCATCCAACGCCAGCACCTGGAGCGGATGCACCGGATTCTGCAGGGGGTCGATATCGACAACTTCATGAAGGGCCTGCGGCAACTGGCAGCCATGCCTGCCAGGGAAGCGGAATAGGGCTTGGGGGTAACCCGGCTGCCCAGCCTTGCTTTTCCAGCATGATCAGGACCTTCCCCCGCACAGCGCAGACGGTTCGGCGATGAGGACCATGCGCCATAACATCAGACAAGGCCTTTGCCGGTGATCTTGAGCGCCAAACCGAAGTCGTGGCTGGCGTTGGATGGGACGGTGACGTGCAACCCGGCGGCGTCCTGGCGGAAGGTGAGGGGCGACGCGGCGCCGACCACCTCGACCCGTCGCACCGACCCAGCTTTACGGCCCAACGCAGCGATGCTGAGCGTGTCGCCAGGCCGGCCCAGGACCAGGGCGTAGAGCGCGCCGGCCTTGGTGGTGAAGCGGATATCGGCGGCGGTGAACGGCTTCTGCTTGCCTTCGCTGAACATGCCGGCCTCGACCATGGTCGGACCTTCGCCGTAGACGCGCCAAGGCCGGGTGCCATAGATGGCGTCGCCAAAGCGCTGCATCCAGCCGCCGATTTCGCCGACGATGCGGCGTTCCTCGCTGTCGATCGTGCCGTCGCCGCGCACCGGGATCGACAGCAGCAGGTTGCCGTTCTTTGACACGATGTCGCACAGCCGGTGGATGACCGCATCGGCGCCGAGATAGCCCTTCCGGTCGAAGACGCTGCGGTTGTAGTGCCAGTCGCCGATACAGGTGTCGGTTTGCCACGGATGCGGCTCGATGTCCTGGCGCAGGCCGCGTTCGACGTCCTCGATCACCGCCATGCGGCGCTCGGCCGGCAGGTGCTTGGTGTTGATGACCGCCTGCAGGCTGCCGTGCCAGGCGATCGAGGCATTGTAGATATGGGCGGCGATGTCGAGCCCGGCCTGGCCCAGTGGCAGGTCAAAATTATCGAAATAGATCAGGTCGGGTTTGTAGGTGTCGACCAGGTCCTTGCAGCGGAGGAACCATTGCCGGACAAAGGCCGGGTTTTGCAGCGGCGGCTTTTCGTCCCACACCCGGTCATTGGCCTCGTGCCAGTCCGTCGCCGCCTTGGTCGTGGTCAGGCCGTCGGGCAGGGGCATCACCGCACCGCCGTACAGTGCCTGCGGATCGAGCCCGTCCCACCATTTTCCGGCGCCGTCATACTTGGTCAGTTTAAAGGCGTCGTAGCGTTCGCCGGCGCGCGGACCTTCCGGGTCGTAGCCATAGGCGGTCTGGAACCAGTGCCAGGCGTGGGCGGAGTGGTTGGAGACCCCGAACTTCAGGCCGCGCGCCCGCGCCGCCTTGGCCCACAGGCCGATCAGGTCCTTCTTCGGCCCGACCCGTACCGAGTTCCAGTCGTGGAATTTGGAATTATAGGCGTCGAAATTGTCGTGGTGGTTGGCCATGGCGACGAAATATTTCGCCCCGGCGCCGGCATAGAGGTCGAGCAGTTCGTCCGGGTTCCAATTGGCCGCCGTCCAGCGCGGGTACATCTCCATGAAGCCGTTGTCGGCGGGGTGGCCATAGGTCTTCACGTGGTGATCGTACTGGCGATTTCCCTGGACATACATGTGGCGGGCATACCAGTCGCCGGCCTCGGGCACGCATTGGGCGCCCCAGTGCGCCCACAGGCCGAACTTGGCGTCGCGGAACCAGTCGGGCGGTTTATAACCCTCGATCAGCGACTCCCAGGACGGTTTGAAAGGACCGGCCGCGATTTCGGCCAGGCCGGGCGCGGCCTGCGCCGTGCCCGAGACTTTTACAGCCGCACCGAGGCCGGCGGCCCCTTGCAGAAGGGCGCGTTTGGTAAGTTTCATGAGTGAAAAGCTCCGGTCGTTTCTGCGGCGTTGAGTTCAAGTATGAAATCAACTGCCTTATATGAAAACTGTAACCGGATCAGCGGCGCTTGGCAAGGCCGTGCACATCACCACGAGGCCGCATGCAACGGAAGAATCGGATGCGTGCCATCCCGGTTGAATGTTTTACGTCTCGGTGACAAACACACGACCGGAGTGTCGAAGGTCTTGCCTCATCTTGCCGTGCGTTCCACGCCGCCCAGGCCGACCGAAATCGCCGTCGCGGTTTCCGCCAGGAAGCCCCGTGCCGCTTCGGCGTCCACCGTCTGCGACCCGTCGATCAGCTTCAGGAACGGCACGGTCAGGGCCGCTACCACATGGCCGTCGAAGCCGAATATGGGATAGCTGATATCCGTCACGCCCAGGGTCCGGGCGCTTTTCATCATCTCATAACCGCGGCCGCGCACCTTGCGCAGCTTCGTTCCCAGGTCGTCGTCGCCCAATTCACCCGGCGCGAACGCCAGCAGGACATGGCCGGAACAGCTGGTCTCCAGCGATATCGAGGCGCCAATTCGGACAGCAAACCCCGTAGGGCCGGGATTTTCCTGGCGCAGGACCACCAGACCGCGATCGTCATTGCGTACGACCAGATGACACGCCTGGTCGGTCTGGTTGGCGAGATCACGCATCAAGGGCGCCGCGACAAAGGCCAATTCCTCCGCCGGCGTAGCGCGGAAAGCCAGTTCCAGCACCTTCGGCGTCACGCTGTAACGATCGCCGGGCGCTTTACGCAGCCAGGCACGGCGTTCCATCACCATGATGACTCTGAAAATCTCGCTCATCGACAGGCCCAGCCCGTTGGCGATCTCGCTGACCGTCAGGCCGTGCGGCGACTGCGCCAGCAATTCGATGACGTTGAAGCCTTTTTCAAGAGCGGGAGCGGTATAGGAGGCGAGGCGCGAAGTCTCGGCTTCGGGTGATTTGGGTGGGTTTGCCATGTCCTTTGCCTAAGCGCTTTGCGCCGCTTTGACAAGATGACCGCGGGGGAGCGTTATCAGGGCAAAAGTTGGTGACGAAACACCAGGAAGGCGGCGCCCAGGGCCGAGGCGTCGGGACCGGTCGTCGAGGGCCGGTAGAAGGTGATCGGCGTGTGGGTCTCGCAGGCCTGAAGGACTTCGTTCAACCGGTCGCACAGGCGCTCGACCAGAAACGCCGGCAATTGCCCGCCGATATAGCTGATCTGTGGGCTCAGCACGTAGTTGATGGTCAGGGCCGGGATTTTCATGTGCTGCACCGCCGCGGCCAGCCAGCGTTCCAATGCCGGCGCCTGAATGGCCGATCCGGCGTCCAGTTGATCCGGGCTGTCGACGGTGATGCCGTCGCGCGCCAGTTCGCGGTAAAGGGCGTGCAGCGACACGGCGTCCCACAGGATCTTCTGCTGCGGTGACGGCTGGGCCAGGGGGATGTTGCCGATTTCGCCGGCGTGGTTCAGCCCGCCAGTATAGGGTTCGTCATTGATGATGATGCCGCAGCCAAGGCCGAGGCTGACCAGCATGTAGGTAAAGCTGCGGTGGCGTTCGCCCTGGCCCAGCTGGTGCTCGCCGATGGCGGCGGCGGTGGCGTCGTTCTGGCTGTAGACCGGAAGCTTCAGACTGGTGGAGAGCAGGGTGGTCAGGTCGGCCTTGGTCCAGGCGTCCAGGGCTTCGGGACGGGACTCGGCGACCAGGACGCCCAGGCCGTCGGGAATGGCGATGCCCAGACCGATCAGACGGCTGCGCGGCACGATTTCTTCGGCGAACAGGTGGTTCATCTCGTCCTGCACGAAGGCCAGGATATCGGCCGGCATGGGGAAGCTGATATTGCGGTAGACGCGGTGGGTAATCTGGCCGGCCAGGTTCATGACCAGCAGGGTGACGTGTTCGCGGTCGACGTTCAGCCCCAGGGCGTAGGCCCCGTCGGGATTGAGGGCATAGAGGCTGGCGGGTTGACCGCGCTTGCCGGTGATCTTGCTGTCCTCGATCACCAGCTTGTCGTCGAGCAGCCGTTTGGTGATGTTGATGGCGCCTTGGTGGCTTAAGCCCGTTGCCGTGGCGATATCGCCGGTGGTGATGGTGCCGCGGTCGCGCACGGTCTGCAGGACCACGCGCTGGTTATAGTCGCCGGCGCGGGCGGGGTTGCTGCCGACCAGCTGTTTGATGGGGGAGGAACGCGCGCGGCTGGACATGGGGTGAGGGCAGGGGGGGACGGAATCGTATAATCTGCATGACACGCAAACCGCGCAGAAACAAGCACGTGGGGTGCGGAGGTCACCGTAGAATCCCCTCTCCCCGTTTACGGGGAGAGGTTAGGGTGAGGGGCGGGGCGTCTTCGGAGCGCTCCGTCTTCTGAAAGCCCCTCACCCGATCGCGTTCACTTCGTTCCGCTCTCGTCCTCTCCCCGCAAGCGGGGAGAGGTAATTTTTCACCGAAACACAAATACCAGCGCCAGGGTCAGCCCGATCAGCCCCAGCGAAAGATAGCGATAGTTCAGCCACGGCTTCACGCTCTTCAACCGCTCGGTCTCCGCTTGCCACAGGCCCGGCGCATACATCAGCGGCCGGATGCGCGCTTCATCCTCGGGTGGGAAAAACCGGCTGCCTACGATCGTCCCGACCAGCGCCACCCCAAACACCACCAGCGCCGCCACCTGAAAATGCAGCGGCACCACATCCAGAATCTCGATGCCGACAAAACCGCACACCCCGGCCACCGTCCCGGCGACCAGGCCGATCCGCGCCCCGCCGCCATTGGCCTGGCGCAGGAACAACCCGGCCAGGAACACAGCCGCGACCGGCGGCACGAAATAGCACATCACCGCCTGGAGATATTGCCACAGCGTATCCTTGAACAGCCCGATCTGCGGCGCCCAGGCGACCGTGACGGCCATGACCACCACGATCATCACCCGGCCGATCCGGATCAGGCTGCGGTCATCCAGCCCCGGTCGAAGCCGGCGGATAAAGTCCATGGTCAAAAGCGTCGAGGTCGCATTGTAGACCGAGGCCAGGCTGGACAGGATGGAGATCAGGCACGCCGCCAGGACGATCCCGACCAACCCCTGAGGCAGCAATCCAAACACCATCTTCGGAAAGACCTGATCCGGATTGTCGAGATCGGGGAACAGCAAAACCGCCGCCGCGCCCGGCAGGATGACCAGGAACAGGGTGGTCAGCTTCATCGCCCCGCCCATCAGGCTGCCCCAGCGGCCGTGGTCCAGCGACTTGGCGGCCAGCATGCGTTGGACCATGCTCTGGTTGGCGCACCAGTAATAGAAGCCGATCAGCGGAATGCCGGTCACCAGGCCAATCCACGGCATGGTCGCATCGTCCGGTCCCATGATCAGTTTCAGTCGTTCGGGCTCCAGCCGCGCCAACGCCTCTCCGGGCCCGCCCAGAGCCGCGAAAACGCACCAGGCCAGGGCGGCGCACATGGTCACCACAACCACACCCTGGACCGACTCGACCAGGATCACGCCGCGCAGGCCGCCAAGCAGCAGGAACAACCCCGACAATCCGGCCAGCAAACCGCATACGGCCCATAGCGGCCATCCGGGTACCAGGGACTGGAACAGAATGGCGCCGCCGAACAGCCCGCCGGCGCCTTCGAGGAACAGTTCCAGCACCACGGTCAGGCCCGACACATAGGTCCGCACGAACCGGCCGTAACGCCTTTCCAGGAACTCCGGCACGGTGAAGACGCGCGAACTGAGATAGATGGGCAGGATAAAGACGCAGAACACCGGCAGGACCAGGGCCGCCATCCATTCATAGGCGAAGACCGCGATGCCGTGGGCATAGGCTGTCCCGGTCAACCCGACCAGCGATGTGGCGCCCAGGGTCGAGGCATAGAGCGCGAACCCCATGCGCGGCCACGACGCCGATTCGCGCGCCAGGAAGTGGGCGGACGCGGTTTCGCTGCGCCGCCGGTGCCATAGCCCGACGGCGATGATGGCCGCGACATATCCGGCCAGGATGGCGATATCGATGCCGCTGAGCATATGCCTAAGCGGTTTCCCGACTTTTGCCGGTGAAACCAGGTCTCCTCCCGTGTGGCGGCCATGGTAACAGACATTTCACAGCGCCGAACCGCAAATGTGCGACAATGGCTCTTGCCAAGATATTAAATAAAGTGTCTTTATTTATTTAGCAAAAAATAAGACGGGGAGTTCATGACCAGGCAGTCCTTGACCCGGCGCGCCATTCTGGCGGCCGGCGCCGCCGCAGGTGCGGCCATGCCCGCCGGTGCGGCGACACCTGTCGACTCCGTCAGCGACATTCCGGGCGGTGTGCGGCTGAGCCGCGCCGGCCTGACCACGGATATCCTGTTTATGCCGGGGGGCGCGGTCGGCGTCGTCAAATATCCCGCCGACCCGAAGCTGGACATCCGCGGCTTCTTTCAGGGAAATGGTTTCGCCAACGATATCCGCCGCGACGGTGACCGTCTGAGCAGCGGCGACATCGAGGTCCGTATCGACCGTACCACCGGCGCCCTGGTCTTCAGCCGCGGCGGCCGGCTGATCATCGCCGACGACGCCGCTTCGACCCCGTCCTTGCAACAGTTCAGCCTGGCCAAAACGCATGACCTCTACGGCCTGGGTCAGTTCCGCGATCCGCTGACCAATTACCGCGACAAAAAGCTCTATATCGCTCACGGCAATATGGACGCCGTTAATCCGGTCCTGGTCAGCCCTGACGGCTTCGGTCTGCTGTGGGATACCGGCACGGACTCGCACTTCGAAAGCCGCGGCAAGCACCTGAACTATAGCAATCCGTCGCCGGTGACGCGCTACTACCTGTTCCTGGGCGATAACACCGACGCCGTCATCCGCCAGTACCGCCTACTGACCGGCACCGCGCCGCTGCTGCCGAAATACGCCTACGGCTTCTGGCAGTCGCAGGAGCGCTACAGGACCCAGGCCGAGCTGATCGGCATCCTCGACGGTTACCGCAGCCGCAACCTGCCGGTCGACGTCATGGTCCAGGACTGGCGCTACTGGGGCGAGGACGGCCAGTTCAGCGGCATGGTCTGGGACAAGGTCAACTTCGCCGACCCGAAAGCCATGTGCGCCGAGGTTCACGCCAAAAATGCCCACATCATCGCCTCCGTATGGCCGGCCATGGGGCCCGACAGCGCGGTCCATAAGGCACTGGCGGCGGAAAACCTGCTATTTCAGGGGGCGCACTGGAGCGGCGGCAAGGTGCTGGATATCACCGCACCGAAGGCCCGCGACATTTACTGGAAGCACATCAAATCCGGCCTGATCGATGTCGGGCTGGATGGTCTGTGGACCGACGGCACCGAGCCGGAGTTCATGTCGACCGGCAGCCGCTATGTCACCACCCGGTCCTACATCAGCAATGGCGATAGCTTTGCCGGGCCGTTGAAGGACCGCGCCCTGACCTTCAGCTATCAGCAGGCGCGTCTGCTTTACAGCGGTATGCGCGATGCCCGGCCGGACAAGCGCCCGCTGATCCTGACGCGGTCGGTCTATGCCGGCCAGCAGGCCTTCAACACCGTCACCTGGTCGGGCGACATCTTCGCCGGCTGGGAGACGCTGAACTTCCAGATCACCGCCGCCCAGCAGATCAGCCTGTCGGGCATTCCCTACTGGACCAACGATATCGGCGGCTTCCTGGTCAGCCATCGCTTTCCGGGCGGGCTCGACAATCCGGCCTATCGCGAACTTTACGTCCGCTGGTTCCAGTTCGCCGCCTTCCTGCCGGTCTTCCGCGCCCACGGCACCGAAATCCGCCGCGAACTGTGGGCCATGGGTAATGACGGCGAGCCCCATTACGAAGCGCTCAAAACCGCGCTGAACCTGCGCTACGCCCTGATGCCCTATATCTACAACCAGGCCCATCGCGTGACGCAGCAGCACGAAAGCTTCCTGCGGCCCCTGGTCATGGACTTTCCCGGCGACCCGAAGATCAAGGACTATCCGTCGCAATACATGTTCGGCCACGACATCCTGGTCTGCCCGGTGATGACGCCGCTCGACCACACTCAGGTCGACCCTTACGAATTTCTGCCCAACTACGCCGTCACCGGGCTCGACAGCCCTGCGCCGCGGATCGAATTCTTTGAAGGCGCCAATTTCGAGACCCTGGTCGATATCCGCCACAGCGACGACCTCAAGATGAGCTGGTCCGGCGACATTCCGTTCGCGCTCAAGGGCAAGCCCTACAGCGCCGTCTGGAAGGGCCGGATCATCGCCCAGGAAACCGGCCGGCACAAATTCCAGGTCATGACCCAGGGCCTGATCCGCTTCACCCTGGGTGGTCAAGTTCGCGTCGCCAGCCAGGGCACCGGCGCGGGTGCGACAGCAGGCGCCAATGGGGCAGTGTCTTTCGCTGGCCACAACGGCGACGATGTCTACCGCTTCGAGATGGAGCTGAAGGCCGGCCAGGCCTACGACTTCGAACTGACCCAGAGCCAGCCCAAGCCCGATGTGGTCAGCCTTTGGGTCGAATGGATCACGCCCTCCCACGCCAAGGACATGCAGGCCACGCCGGACAAGACCATCGCGGTCTATCTGCCGGCTGGCCACGACTGGTACCCTCTGCTGGGCGGCCCGTCGCTGAAAGGCGGCCAGGTGCTGAAGCTGCGCCCGAAATTGGACGAGATTCCGGTCTTCGTCCTCGCCGGTGCCATCATCCCCATGTCACGAGGCATCCAGTACGCCACCCAGAAACCCGACACCATCGAGCTGCATGTCTATCGCGGCGCCGATGTCGAACTGATCCTGAGCGACGATTCCGGCGAGGGCAGCGATTATCAGTACCAGCGAACCCTGCGCTGGACCATGTCGTGGGATGACGGCACGCAAACCTTCAGCATCGACGCCGACCATCGCCTCAACCTGCGCCACAGCCAGGCCTTTGAACTGGTCGTGCATGGCAAGGATGGCGGGTTTTCCAGACACGCCTTTACTCTGAACGAACGTACTTCTTTTGTTGTGGAGACGACCCATGCTGCGACGTGAATTCCTGGCCGCAGTGCCGGCCCTTGGCCTGACAGCCTTTGCCGGCCGTCCCCGCCTGAGCGCGCCCACCACCTGGGGCAATGAGGCCGCGCCGAAACTGACCGTGCTCAGCCAGACCGGCGCCAACGGCACGCAGATCTTCAGCCTGAAGACACGCAAAGCCGTGGCCCTGCCATCCATGGCCGCCTTCGGCCTGCGCTTTGCCGCCCTGCCGGGGTTTAAGCACGGCGTTGCTTTCTGGCGCTACGCCCCGTGGAAGTCGTGGACCAAGCCCATGGCCATGACCCACGCCGGCAACCTGGAAAGCGACGACGTCCAGTTCGCCTACTGGCAATATAACGACGGCGTCTATGGCGTCGCCCTGCCGCTCGGCGGTGGCGGCTTCCGCTCGACCCTGGGGGGCAAGGACGGCGCCTTCGCCACGGTCTGCCGTGCCTTGGGGCCCGCCGTCACCGACCGGATCATGCCGCAACTGGCCGTCCATTTCGGCCGGGACCTCTTCGCCACCATCTCGGCCGTGTTCGAAGACGCCATGACGGCGCTGGGCACGCCGGAAAACCTGCGCAAGCACAAGACCCTTCCGGAGTCGCTTACCTGGCTGGGCTGGAACACCTGGAACGCCTCCAACCTTGGCAAGGACCTGTCGGCCGATTGGGTCATCGCACAGGTCGATACCATCCGCGCCGCCGGGGCGCCGATCCGCACCGTGGTGCTGGACGACGGCCATTTCGAAGCCCGCGACAGCGCCCTGCAATCCCAAAGCCCGAACAAGCTCAAGTTCCCCAACGGCTTCAAGCCGGTGGTCGACAGCCTGCTCAAGGGCCACGGCCTGAAACATGTCGGCCTGTGGCATGCCTTCAACGCCTACTGGAACGGCATCGACCCCCAGTCAGAACTGGGCCAGAGCCTGAACGGCAAGCTGTTCACCTGGACGCAGAAGCCGTCGCCCATCGACACCTCGGGCAAGACCGTCACCTACAGCTTCCTCAAGCCCGAACCGGCGCTGCTGGAGGGCTATTTCGACGCCTACCACGCCGGGCTGAAGGCGGCCGGTTTCACCCTGTTGAAGGTCGACAACCAACTGGTCAGCGAACGCATGGCCTCCGGCAACTACCCCATCTGGGACCTGTCGAAAGCCCTGCATACCGCCATCAACAAGGGCGCCGCGAAATATTTCGACAACGCCCTGATCAACTGCATGGACATGACCAACGACGCCTTCCTGAACTTCGGGACGACGGCGGTGGCGCGTTCGGTCGAAGACTATTTCCCGTACAAGCCGGCCGAAACCTATGACCTGCAGGAAGGCAATGCCGCAGCCCACTGCCTCCAGGCCATGTATAACGCCCTCTATTTCGGCGAGATGGTCTTCCCCGATTTCGACATGTTCGAATCGACCAATCCCAATGCGAAGCTGCATGCCGCCGTCCGTGCCGCCAACTGCGCCCCCATCTATGTCACCGACAAGGCCGGTCAGCACGATGTCGCCCTGCTGAACAGCCTGGTCGACCACGAAGGCCGCACCCTACGGTCCGACACGCCGCTACGCCCAGTGGCGGACTGCCTGTTCCAGATCCAGGCCCAACACCTGTTCAAGGCCTCGTCCTTGACCGGCGACGGCGCCCTGTTGCTGCTGGCCAATCTGGCCGATGCCGACACGGTGACCGGCGACTGGCGCCTCAGCGACATCACCGGGCTTAAAGATGGCGACTATGCCGTGTGGTCGCCGCGTGACAGCAAGGTGTCGCGGCCGTCGCGCCAGGCGGCCTATGCTGTCACCCTGCCGCGGTTCGGCCATGACCTGTTGGTGGTGGCGCCGGTCAGGAACGGCCGCGCCGTGCTGGGGCTGGAGAACAAGCTCAACAGCCTGGCCGCCGTCTCAGTCAACCACGGCCCCGAACTACAGGTGACGACGCGTGACACCGGCACCCTTTTGGTCTGGTGCGATCAGGCGCCAACCCGGGTCACGGTCGACGGCGCCGCCACGGCCATCGACTACGACGGCAAGCTGCTGCGCATCGCCTTGGCGGGTGCGCCGCGCGCCTGCCGGGTGACGGTGGCCTGACATGGACATGGCCGTTTCCCATCTGGCGGACGTGAAGGCCATGGCCGAGCGCTACCCGGCACCAGCCCTGGAAAAGGGCTTGGACATCCTGGAGCTGCTGGCCGAAGTCCGCGCCCCCATGACCCTGTCGCGGATGGCGCAGCATTTTGGCCGCTCCCTGACCGAGATCTATCGCATGATCCAGGTTCTGGAGCACCGCGGTTACCTGTTCGAACCCTCGCGCCGCGACGGCTATGCCCTGACCGGCAAACTGTTCTCGCTGGCGCTGAACACGCCCTTAGCCCAGGCCCTGGTGGGCACCGCCTTGCCGGCGATGGAGGCCCTGAGCCTCCGCACCGGTCACGCCTGTTACCTGGCCATCGCCTCAGGCGACCAGTCGGTGGTGGTGGCCCGCGCCGAAGCCCCGGCCTGCGGCTTCAATCTCCAGGTCGGATTTCGCGCCGACTTCACCGAAACTGCCGCCGGTCAGGTGCTGGCCGGCGCGCCGGGCCCCATCCGCCGCGACAGGGCCTGGATAAACGGCCTGACCGAACTGGCCTGCCCCGTTTACGCCGGTGCGCAGGGTGTCGTGGCCCTCAGCCTGGTCCATGCCGCCGGGGCGCAGGCCATGCCTTTGGACGACGTCCTGGCCGCTCTCCGGGTCACAGCGGCTGACCTTTCGGCCGAACTTGCAGCGGAGATGCCGACCCTTCGATCGCGCCCGTCATGAGCATTTGTAAAAATATCTTCCATGTGTAAAAGTTGAGTCAGGGCTCCATCATGCGATCGAGAGCCGGAGGAAACACCGTGTCCGGAACCAGAATTCATCGCCGCGCCATCCTGGTCGGCGGCATCGGCGGCGGTCTGGCCGCGTCCGTGGCGCAGGCCCAGGCCAAGGCTCGTCCATCGGATCTGACCCTGTGGTATGCGCAACCGGCCGGCCCGTGGGTCGAAGCCCTGCCGGTCGGCAATGGCCGCCTGGGCGCCATGGTTTTCGGACGGGTCGCCCAGGAGCGGCTGCAGCTCAACGAAGACACCCTGTGGGGCGGCTCGCCCTATGATCCCAACAATCCCGGCTGCCTGGAAAACCTGGCCAAATGCCGCGCCCTGATCGATGCGGAAAAGTTCAAGGACGCCTCCGACCTCGTCAATGCGTCGATGATGGCGCAACCGAAGACCCAGATGCCCTATGGCGCCGCCGGCGATCTTCTGCTCGATTTCCAGGGTATGGCGCAACCATCCGACTACCGTCGCAGCCTCGACCTCGATACCGCCATTGCCACCACGACGTTCAAGGTCGGCGGCACCACCTATGTCCGCGAAGTCTTTTCAAGCGCGGCCGATCAGGTTGTGGTCGTCCGCCTGACTGCCAAGGGTAAGGGCCGGCTCGATTTCGATATCGGCTACCGCCATCCGGACCAGGTCGACTACGGCGCACCGGTCTATGATGGCAAGGTCACCGAAACCCTCAGCCAGGGGGCGGCCTGGGACAAGCGCGAAGGTTTGAACCGGGAACGCCGGCCGCAAAGCCTGGCCTTCGCCGCCAGCGGCAACGAACTGCTGATCACCGGCGCCAACATCGCTTCGGCCGGAATTCCGGCCGGCCTGACCTATGCCGTGCGCGTTCACGTGTTGGGCGACGGCGACATCGCCGCGACCGCCGAAGGCCTGGCCGTGCGCAAGGCCACGACCGTTACCCTGCTGATCGCCGCGGCGACCAGCTTCGTGCGTTTCGACGATACCAGCGGTGATCCGGTCAAAGCGACTTTGGGCGTGCGCACCGCCGCCGCCAAATCCTATAACACCCTGAAGGCCGACCACGTCGCCGCCCACCGCGCCCTGTTCCGGCGGATGACGATCGACCTGGGCAACACCTCGGCTGCGCGTGCCGCCACCGATGTCCGCATCGGCAAGTCCCTGGCCAGCGACGATCCGCAGTTGGCGGCGCTGTATGTCCAGTTCGCCCGCTACCTGATGATCTGCTCGTCGCGGCCGGGCACCCAGCCCTCCAACCTGCAAGGCATCTGGAACGAAGGCGTCAATCCGCCCTGGGGCAGCAAATACACCATCAATATCAATACCGAGATGAACTACTGGCTGGTCGAACCGGCCAATATCGGCGCCTGCGTTGAGCCCCTGGTCCGGCTGGTCGAGGACCTGTCGGTGACTGGCGCCAAAACCGCCAGGGTGATGTACGGCGCCGGTGGTTGGATGGCGCACCACAATACGGATATCTGGCGCGCTTCGGGTCCGATCGACGGCTCATGGTGGGGCATGTGGCCGACCGGCGGGGCCTGGCTGTGCAAGACCCTGTGGGACCATTACGACTACAACCGCGATCCGGAGTTCCTGAAGCGCATCTATCCGCTGCTCAAGGGCGCGTCGCAGTTCTTCGCCGACACCCTGGTCGAGGATCCGAAGGGCAGGGGGCTGGTGACCTCGCCGTCGATCTCGCCGGAAAACGAGCACATGAAGGGCGTCGCCACCTGCGCCGGTCCGGCCATGGACCGTCAGATTATCCGCGACCTGTTCGCGAGCACGGTCGCCGCCCAGAAACTCTTGGCCAATCGCGACGACGCCTTCACCGCCAAATTGGCCGCTATGCAGGCCCGCCTGCCGGCCGACCGCATCGGCGCCCAGGGTCAGCTTCAGGAATGGCTGGAGGACTGGGACGCCCGCGCCCCGGACCAGCAGCACCGCCACGTCTCGCACCTCTACGGTATTTATCCGTCCGAACAGATCAATGTCCGCGACACGCCGGACCTGGTTGCCGCCGCCAAGGTGACCCTGGGCACGCGCGGCGACCTGGCCACCGGCTGGGGTACGGCCTGGCGCCTGGCCCTGTGGGCGCGGATGGGCGAGGCCGAACACGCCCACGGCATCCTGATGGGGTTGATGGGGCCGCAGCGCACCTATCCCAACCTGTTCGACGCCCACCCGCCGTTCCAGATCGACGGCAATTTCGGCGGAGCGACCGGCATTCTCGAAATGTTGCTGCAATCCTGGGGTGGCGAGATCCTGGTCCTGCCGGCCCTGCCACAGGCCTGGCCGTCGGGCCGGGTGACCGGCCTGAAGGCGCGTGGCGGCATCACAGCCAACCTGGCCTGGGAGGGCGGCCGGCTGACGAAACTGCTCCTGACCGGCCCGGCGGGCACACCCGTCAAGCTGCGCTACCAGGGCCAGCTCCATGACCTGGCGCTGGATGGTGGCGGCCAACTGAAGACGGCGCTTTAAGTGAATCGAGAACGGACATACTTCTCCTCCCTACGAAGTGGGGAGGGGGACCGCGAAGCGGTGGAGGGGTATCTTACTGTTCGTGCGGGAGAAGCTAATGCCTTGAAGAGCGTGAATTTTTGGTTCTCAGGTTCAGCGTATGATCTCGCCGCCCCATACCCCTCCACCGCTTCGCGGTCCCCCTCCCCATTTCATGGAGAGGAGGGTGCTTGCCACTCCGTTTGGAGCCTAATTTGAGACCACAGCAGTCTGGGAGAAAAACATGAACCGGCTTTGGCGCACCATCGTCCTGGGATTCTGGCTGCTGATTTCGGCGGGTGCGGCCACGGCCGGCCCGCGCCAGGTCCAACCGCTCGACGATGGCTGGCGCTTTATCCGCCAGGACGTCGCTGACGCGCAAGCCCCGGCCTTCAACGATCGCGCCTGGCAGGCCCTGACCCTGCCGCATACCTTTAATGCCGAAGGTGAGGGCGCCGATAAGGACCATTATTATCGCGGCCCGGCCTGGTACCGCAAAACCTTCACCCACACCGTCCGTACCGGCACGCGCACCTTTATCGAGTTCGACGGCGCCCACCTGGCGACCGAGCTATGGCTGAACGGTCAAAAGGTCGGCCTGCATGAAGGCGGTTATGCCCGTTTCCGCTTCGACCTGACGCCGTACCTGAAGGCCGGCTGCAATGTCCTGGCCGTGCGTATCGACAACGGCCGCCGTGACCATGTCGCCCCGCTGGCCGGCGACTTCACCCAGTTCGGCGGCATCTACCGCCCGGTCCGCCTGGTGACCACGGACGATGTCCATTTCGACATGCTCGATTTCGGCGGTCCGGGCGTCTACATCACCCCCAGCCAAGTCACCGACAGCCGCGCCGATATCGCCGTCACCGCCCGTGTCAGCAACGCTTCCGCCCGCGAGGTCTCTGCCGAAGTCATGGTCCGCCTGCTCGATGCGACCGGCAAGGAAGTCCTCAACCTGCACCAGCCCGTTACTCTGGCAGCCGCCGCCACCGTCCCCGTGACCCTCTCCGGCGCGGTCGATCACCCCCGCCTATGGCAGGGCATCAACGATCCCTACCTCTACACGGCGCGGATCGAACTGCTCAATCCGGTCGCCAATCCCGGCGTCCACGACCGTCTCGACATTGCGACAGGCCTGCGCGACATCCGTATCGATCCGGACCAGGGCCTGATCCTCAATGGCAAGCCTTACCAGGTCTACGGCCCCAATATCCACCTGACCATGCGTCCGGGCAAGACGGTGGCGGTTTCCGACGCCGATATCGATTCCGACTTTGAGCTCTGGAAGGAGATGGGCGCCACCGGCCTGCGCCTGGCCCACTATCAGCACAGCCAGCGTCCCTATGACATTGCCGACCGCGACGGCTACCTGTTGTGGACCGAGGCCCCGATCGTCTCCGAAGTCAACGGCTCTGACGCCTTTGTCGCCAATGCCTCACAGCAGCTGCGCGAGCTGATCCGCCAGAACTACAACCACCCCTCGGTCTTCATGTGGGGCCTGGGCAACGAGATCTACAAGGTCGACGGCGACAGTGCCCGCGTGCTCGATACGCTTCAGAAGCTGGCCCACGAGGAGGACCCGACCCGCCCGACCGCCTATGCCAATTGCTGCGGCGAGATCGACCACCCCCAGGCCATGCACACCGACCTGATCGCGTCCAACGTCTATTTCGGTTGGTACCGCGGTGAGTTCGACGACCTGGAGCCATGGCTGGACAAAAACCATAAGACCCGCCCCACGACACCCCAGGCGATCAGCGAATACGGCGCCGGCGCCAGCCTGATCCATCAGCAGGACCCGCCGCGCCGGCCGCAAACCACCGACCTTTGGCATCCGGAACAGTACCAGACCCTGTACCACGAAGCCGCCTGGCGCCAGATGCGCGACCGGCCGTGGCTGTGGGCGCGCTTCATCTGGGTCGGTTTCGACTTCCCGTCCAACGGCCGCCACGAAGGCGACCGCAAGGGTTTTAACGATAAGGGCCTGGTCTCGTTTGACCGCACCACCAGGAAGGACGCGTATTTCTGGTATCAGGCCAACTGGACGACCAGGCCGATGGTCCATATTACCTCGCGACGGTACAATGTCCGCACTCAAGCGACGGCCGATATCAAGATCTACACCAACCAGCCGCCGGTGACCTTGAAAATCAACGGAATCGAACAGCCCGCCCCGACGGTCATCGACCACGCCGCCACCTGGACCGTCACATTGGCGCCCGGCCGCAACCGCCTCGAAGCTAGGGCCGGCGGGGTCACGGACACGGTCGAGTGGGTCTATCAGCCACAGTAGGCGTCAAAAAGTCCGACATATGAGATTTTCAGCTTGAAAATCCCATTGATATTATAAATACTAAAGAAAATTGAAAAATTAAATCGGGAGCGCCTATGTCCAAGTTTTCGTCCACGGCCATGAACCGCCGTAAACTGCTTATGGCCGCCGGGGCGGTCGTGATGCCTGCCGTCCTGGCCGCCTGTGGTGGCGGAGGCGGGGGCGGAGGTTCCTCCGGTGGCGGCGGGGGTGGTGGCTCATCATCGACCTCGTCCTCGACATCGTCTTCCTCGTCATCGTCGTCTTCGACAACGGTCAGCGCCTTTATCGTCGTCGACCAGTTCGGTTACCTGCCCACCCGCGCCAAGATCGCCGTCGTCCGCGATCCCCAGACCGGCTTCGATTCGGCCGACAGCTTCAATCCCGGCGCCACCTACGAAGTCGTCAATGCCGCCACCAATGCCGTGGTGCTGACCGGCACCGCCGTGGCCTGGAAGTCCGGCGCCACCGACGCTTCGTCGGGCGACAAGGCGTGGCATTTCGACTTTTCCTCGGTTACCACCGTCGGCGACTACTTCATCCGCGATAACCAGCGCGGCGACCGTTCGGCACAGTTCCGCATCGCCACCGACGTCTATGCGCCGGTCCTGCGCGCCGCCGTCCGCGCCTTCTACTACCAGCGCGCCAGCACCACCAAGCTGGCCGTCCACGCCGGCGCCGGCTGGGCCGATGGCCTCAGCCACAACGGTCCGCTGCAGGACAAGAATGCCCGCCTGTTCAGCGCGCCGGGCGACGTCTCGACCGAACGCGACCTGTCGGGCGGTTGGTACGACGCCGGCGACCTGAACCGCTACACCAGCTGGAACGCCAGCTATGTCATCACCCTGCTGCACACCTATTTCGAGAACCCCGGCATCTGGAACGTCAGCTACAATATTCCCGAATCCGGCAATGGCCTTCCCGACCTCCTGAACGAGATCAAATGGGGGCTCGACTGGATGAAGCGGATGCAGAACAGTGACGGCTCCGTGCTGTCGATCATCGGTGTCGCCCATGCTTCGCCGCCGTCGGCCGCCACCGGCCAGAGCCTCTACGGCCCTGCCAACACCTCGGCAACGCGGATATCGGCGGCCGCCTTCGCCCTGGCCGCAAAGGTGTTCAGCGGCGTATCGGGTCAGAGTGCCTACGCCACCGACCTGCTCGACCGCGCCGAAAAGGCCTGGACCTGGTGCGAAGCCAACCCCAATGTCCAGTTCCGCAACAACGACGCGGGCTATAGCTCCCAAGGTCTGGGCGCCGGCCAGCAGGAGGTCGACGACTATGGCCGCCTGGCCTACGCCCTGTCGGCCGCCGTCTATCTCTATGATGCCACCGGAAAGGCCGCCTACAACACCTGGTTCAACGCCAACTACCAGCAGGCCCACCTGTTCCTGTGGACCTATGCCTCGCCGTACGAGAACCTGGTCCAGGCATCGATGCTCTACTATGCCAATCTGGGCTCGGCGACCTCGACGACGGCCGCCAATATTCGCAGCACCTATGTCACCGCCATGAACGGTTCGGACAACTGGGGCGCGGTCACGGCGGTTACCGACCCGTACCTGGCGCACCTGGGCACCTACACCTGGGGCAGCAACAACACCAAGTCGAACCAGGGTGACATGTTTGCCGCCCTGGCCCAGTTCAGCCTCGGCACCCATACGGCGGCCGAAAACCTGAATGCCGCATCGCACTTCATCCACTACATCCACGGCGTCAATCCGCTGGGCAAGTGTTACCTGTCCAACATGGCGACCCTGGGCGCGGAAAACTCGGTCGACCAGTTTTTCCACACCTGGTTCACCGACAAGTCCGCCCTGTGGGACAGTGTGAAGGATTCGACCTACGGCCCGCCTCCGGGCTTTGTCGTCGGCGGCGCCAATCCGCAATATAACTGGCAGTCGGGCTGCCCGGGTCTGAACCCGGCCTGCGGCACGGCAGCCCCGTCGCCGCCCACCGGTCAGCCGGCCCAGAAGTCGTACAAGGATTTCAACGACACTTGGCCGCTGAATTCGTGGGAAGTGACAGAGAACTCCAACGGGTACCAGTCGGCCTATATCCGCCTGCTGGCCCGCTTTGTGAGTGTGTAGGCGTAACCCGGCCGGAAGCTCGGGTCCGGCCGGGGCTTAGCGTTTGGTACCCTCCTCACTATGTTGCCCACTGCCTGATGGCAGTGGGCTTTTTTAGAACCGGGGCTGGCCGGTAAATTTCGCGAGCACGCCGCTTGAATGCTATGGCGACCTCTGGCATAAGCCGCGCTTCGAAAGTTTCGGCCTGTACCATTTTCGTGGGCGGTCGCGGCTTTGCGAGACGGGTAGGCCGGCTTCACCGGTCGATCCGCTCCACACCTTCATTCGCATCAAGTCATTTCCATATAACTGGAAGTGATGTCACCTTAGCCCGCGTGGGCAAATTGGAGCCTGGACTATGGCCAAGGAAAAATTCAACCGTAATAAGCCGCACTGCAACATCGGCACCATTGGTCACGTCGACCACGGCAAGACGACGCTGACTGCCGCGATCACGATGATCCTGGCAAAGTCGGGCGGCGCGGTCGCCAAGAACTATGCCGACATCGACGCCGCGCCTGAAGAAAAGGCCCGCGGCATCACGATCAACACGGCGCACGTGGAATATGAGACGGCCAACCGTCACTATGCCCACGTCGACTGCCCGGGCCACGCCGACTATGTGAAGAACATGATCACCGGCGCCGCTCAGATGGACGGCGCGATCCTGGTCGTTTCGGCTGCCGACGGCCCGATGCCGCAAACCCGCGAACACATCCTGCTGGCCCGCCAGGTCGGCGTTCCGGCCCTGGTCGTGTTCATGAACAAGGTCGACCTGGTCGACGACGCCGAACTGCTGGAACTGGTCGAAATGGAAGTGCGCGAGCTTCTGTCGTCCTACCAGTTCCCGGGTGACGATATCCCCATCACCATGGGTTCGGCCAAGGCCGCGACCGATGGCGTCAACCCGGACATCGGTGAAAAGCAAATCCTGGCGCTGATGGAAACCGTCGACGCCTACATCCCGCAGCCGGAGCGTCCGATCGACCTGCCGTTCCTGATGCCGGTTGAAGACGTGTTCTCGATCTCGGGCCGCGGCACCGTCGTGACCGGCCGTGTCGAACGCGGCATCGTCAAGGTTGGCGAAGAAGTCGAAATCGTCGGCATCCGTCCGGTTCAAAAGACGATCTGCACCGGCGTCGAAATGTTCCGCAAGCTGCTGGACCAGGGCCAAGCCGGCGACAACGTCGGTCTGCTGCTGCGCGGCACCAAGCGTGAAGACGTTGAACGTGGCCAAGTCCTGTGCAAGCCGGGCTCGATCAAGCCGCACAGCAAGTTTGTGGCTGAAGCCTACATCCTGACCAAGGAAGAAGGCGGCCGTCACACCCCGTTCTTCACCAACTACCGTCCGCAATTCTACTTCCGCACCACGGACGTGACCGGTATCGTCCGTCTGAAGGAAGGCGTGGAAATGATCATGCCGGGCGACAACGCCGAGCTGGACGTCGAACTGATCACCCCGATCGCCATGGAAGAGAAGCTGCGCTTCGCTATCCGTGAAGGCGGCCGCACCGTCGGCGCCGGCGTCGTGTCGAAGATCGTTGAGTAAGGTTTAAGGCGAGGGGGCCTCGGGCCCCCTCGACCCCCGTTACTCGATGGTGCCGGTCAGAGATTGAACGGCAAACAGAGATACAAACTGAAAACCCCTTGGGCTAAAGAAGCCCGAGGGGTTTTCAGTTTGTATTTCTGCTTCTCGTTGAACCCCGATCAACGCTATCGAGTTTCGGGGTCCAGGGGCCTGCGGCCCCTGGCCTTACCCTACTTAACGACCTTTTTTACCGGCCTTTAATTTGCCACGGTTTTGACATGTGCTATGCTGCAGTATGGGCCGTTCACATCACCTGATTTCGAAGCGCATTTTGCTGGTTCTGGCCCTGGGCGGCCTGAGCCTGTCGGGCTGTGAGCATATGTACGGCGGGGTTGACGCCAGCGTCGCCAATGTCGGCGCCGTCAAGCGCGCCGATAACCTGTACGACGTCGTCTACCTCGGTAATGACAAGACCACGCCCGAATATCGCCGCGCCATGGCCATGAAACAGTCGGCCGAACTGTGCAAAGCTCAGGGCTTCCAGTACGTCAAGGCCAGCGACACCCAGGTCTTTTCGACCTTCGAAACCCCGGAAAAGGTCCCCTCGAACGAAGCGCCGCAGGTGACGCTTCAGGTCTCCTGCCACTCGGTCGAGGATGCCGGCACCGCTGTGGCCGTTGATTCGGTGATCGCCGAGATCACCTCGCAATACACGACCAACTAAGACTCATTCGCAACTTTGCACGTGCAGCCGCCAGCGATTACCGCTATGGTCGCCCTATGCGGTTGATCTATCTGGTGGCTGGGCTGTTGTTTGTCGCGCTGGGCATAGCCGGCGTGATTCTGCCCGTCATGCCGGGCGTGGTCTTTTTCATCCTGGCGGCCGTCTGCTTCGCCCGTTCCAATCCGGTCTGGGAAGCCCGCATCATGAATCATCCCAAAATCGGTCCGCCGGTGCGGGCGTTTCGCGAACGCGGCGTCATCGCCCCGGCCGGCAAGATCGCCGCCGTCACCGGCATGGCCATCGGTTCGATCGCCGGCTGGTTCCTGATTCACCACAACATCTGGCGTTATGCCCCTGCGGCGGTCTGCGTCGTCTGCGCCGCCTATGTCCTGACCCGGCCATCGCGGTAAGTTTCGCCTGCAACCGCTTGACGTGGGTGGCAGGCAAGGGATAGCGTCCGCGCAAAGTTTATTTTGGGAGTGCGCCTGTGAAAGCTCATGTGTCCTTGGTCCTGTTAGGGTCGTTTTTGATGTCCACCACCATGATGACCCCGGCGGCCCAGGCGCAGACAGCGCCTGCGGCTCCCGCCCACGCCCAGCCAACGACCCAGGTCCTGACGCCCGAACGCGTTTTCGCCGATCCCGATATCAATGGTGCCCGTGCGGTTGGCGCCAAGCTTTCGCCCGACGGCACGCTTTTGACCTTCCTGAAGCCCAAGGCCAAGGACGCCCGCATCCAGGACCTTTGGGCGGTCGACACCAAGGGGGGTGAGCCTTATCTGCTGATAGACGCCGACAGCCTCTCCTCGGCCGACAAGGAACTGTCCGAAGCCGAAAAGGCCCGCCGCGAACGCATGCGCGTCTCGGCCCGCGGCGTCGTCGACTACAACTGGTCGGGTGACAGCAAGTCGATCCTGGTCCCGCTGGACGGCGACATCTATATGGTTGACCGCGCCACCAAGGCCGTCAAACGCATCACCGAGACCGAAGGCGACGAGGTCGACGCCAAGCTGTCGCCCGCCGGTGACGCCGTCGCCTATGTCCGCGACCAGACCCTGTACCTGCGCGACTTCAAGACCGGCCAGGAAACCGCCGTCTCGCCCCAGGGCGCCGACCTGATCGCCTACGGCACCGCCGAATTCATCGCCCAGGAAGAGCTGGATCGCCATTCCGGCTTCTGGTGGAACCCCAAGGGCGGCCAGATCGCCTATCAGAAGACCGACGAAGCCGGCGTCAAGATCGCCGAGCGTATCGAAATCGGTGGCGAAGAGGTCAAGGTCATCCACCAGCGCTATCCGTTCGCCGGGACGCCAAATGCCGTGGTCGAGCTTTATGTCAAGGCTCTGGCCGCCAAAGAAACTTTAAATGCCGAGCCTGTGAAGCTGGACCTCGGCGGCGGCGACTTCTATGTCGCGCGCGTCAACTGGGCCAGCGACGGCAAGTCGCTCTATGTCCAGAAGCTGAGCCGTGACCAGAAGCGCCTCGACCTTCTGAAGTTCGATCCCGCCACTGGCGCCGCCACGACCGTCCTGACCGATACTTCGGATACCTGGGTCGAACTGCACAACGATTTCAAGCTGCTGTCCGATGGTAGCTTCATCTGGTCGTCTGAACGCGATGGCAATAAACATTTCTATTATTATGGAAGTGACGGCAAGCTGATCCGCCAGGTAACCCACGGCGACTGGGCGGCCGACAAGCTGTCCGACCTGAACGAAAAGACCGGCGAGCTGTTCTTCGAAGCCTCGATCGCCACGCCGATCGAGCACGGCCTGTACAAGGTCAGCTACAAGACGCCGGGCGAACCGGTGGCCTTGACCCCGGCTGGCGGCTGGTGGGCGACCACGGTGTCCGGCGGCGGCAAGGCCTTTATCGGCAACTATTCCGATCCGGCGACCCCGCCCCAGACCGCGCTCTACGACGGGACGGGCAAGCGCCTGCGCTGGATCGAGGAGAACGCCCTCGACGCCAAACACCCGTATTTTGCCTTCAAGGACAGCTATACGGCGCCGGAATTCGGCACGATACCGTCCGTTGACGGCCAGACCCTGCATTGGTCGATGTTGAAGCCGGTCGGTTTCGATCCGGCGAAAAAATACCCCGTTATCGTTTCCATCTATGGTGGCCCGGCCGGTGCCACCGTCAAAAAGACCTGGGTGGCACCGTCGACCCGATTGTTCCAGGAAGCTGGATATATCGTCTTCTCGTTGGACAACCGCGGCACGCCCGGCCGCTCGGTCAAGTTCGGCCGCGCCATCTACAAGCAGTTCGGCGGACCGGACATCGATGACCAGGTCGCCGGCGCCAACTGGCTGAAGACCCTGCCTTACGTCGATGGCGACAAGATCGGCATCATGGGCTGGTCCCAGGGCGGTTTCGTCACCCTGATGGCGCTGACGGTCAAGGACACGCCGTTCGCCGCCGGCGCCGCCGGTGCGCCGCCGACCCAGTGGGCGCTGTACGACACCGCCTATACCGAACGCTACATGTCGACGCCGCAGGACAACAAGGAAGGCTATGCCGCCTCGGATGCGCTGAACCGGCTGGACAATCTCCAGCCCGGCGCGCTGCTGCTGATGCACGGCATGGCCGACGACAATGTCCAGCTGTCGAACACCACCCGCGTCATGCTGGAACTGCAGAAGCGCGGCGTGCCGTTCGAACTGATGCTGTATCCGGGCGAACGCCATGGCGTGCGCGGCAACGAAAAGAACCTTCAGCGCTACCGCCTGTACCTCGATTTCTTCGGCCGCAAACTGAAAGGTGAGGGGTAGGGTTCGGCCTTTGGTCGTTACAAATGAGTCATGACACGGTTTTAAGTTGCCGCAATTCTGCCTTGAAGCGAATATGGCCTCACAAACCAACCGCGATCCCGCCGGGGAGTACCAAGGGAGCGCTAAAAAGGATGATGATCATGAAGACCTTCGCCGTACTTTCCACCGTATCCCTGCTGGCTCTGGCCGGCACCACCCAGGCCGCCACCCAGGTCGAGCTGAAGAACATGGCCGCCAAGGTGGTGGTCCAGCCCGAAAACCGCAGCGACGTCCAGCTCAAGGTCGTCTACGGCAAGGCCAAGGTTCCGACCATCATGGTCCACACCAAGGGCGACACCTTTATCGCCGACGGCAAGCTGAAGCAGCGCGGCGTTGACTGCCGCGACGGCCAGTCCGTCCAGGCCGACGGCATGCAGATCGCCAATGCCGACCTGCCGACCGTCTATATCAAGGTTCCGATGGATGCCAAGGTCTCGGCCGGCGGCGCCACCTACGGCACGATCGGATCGTCGAGCAGCCTGGAATTCAATCACGGCGGCTGTGGCACCTGGACGGTGGGCAATACGGGCCGCGCCGAGGTCAATATCGGCGGCTCGGGTGATGTCACCCTGGGCAGCGCAGGCGATGCCCAGGTCAATATCGGTGGTTCGGGTAATTTCAAGGCGACGACGATCAAGGCGCTGGAGGCCAATATCGGTGGTAACGGCGACATCGTCATCGGCCGGGTCGAGGGCGATACCGATGTCAATATCGGCGGTTCGGGCAATGTCGCGATTGCGGACGGATCGTCGTCGCGGCTCGAGGTCAATATTGCCGGCTCCGGTGATGTCCGCTTTGGCGGCACGGCGGGCGATGTCGACATCAGCATTGTCGGTTCGGGCGATGTCCGCATCAAGAAGGTAACCGGCAAGGTCAGCCGCTCGGTCATGGGCTCGGGCAATATCGAAATCGGCCAATAGCCGGCCAATAACAGGCCATTTCGCTACGAAGCATACGAGGCGCGCCGGTGACTGCCGGCGCGCCTTTTCGTCTTCGCGAGTGGTAAACCTTTAGTGGTGCCACGAAACCCCAATAAACAATCGATTGCAACGTTCACGCCGCATTAACCACCCGCCATCACAGTGTTCTCTCAAATCGCGTATGTGAGAGGCGTAGAGATGTACAGGTGGCGTAGCGTTGGAGGGGCATGTGTCGCGGCGGCGGCCATGCTCGCGGGTTTCAGTCCGGTCCAGGCGGGCGACGGAGCGCGGGAGATCCAGGTGGCGACGCGCACCCTGTCCTTCCTGGACGGTGGCCCGACCGGCAAGGTCGTGTTCGCCATTGTGTTCGATCCGTCAAAACCCGCTTCGGTCGCTGAAAAGGACCAGGTGATGGCGGCCCTGGGTTCCGGCATGGCGGCCAGCGGCGTGACCGTAGTCGGCAAGCCGGTGGACATCTCCGCGCTGAGCAGCGCGGGTGACGCCGGGGCTCTGTACCTGACGCGGGGCGTCAACTACGCCGCGGCCGGTGCCTACGCCAAATCCAAGAAGATGCTGAGCATCAGCTCCGACATGGCCTGCGTCCAGTCGGGCGCCTGCGTCATGTCGGTTGCGGCGACGCCCAAGGTCGAAATCGTCGTCAATTCGGCCACGGCCGCCGCCATCGGCGCCCGGTTCAAGGCCGCCTTCAAGATGATGATCCGCGAAATCTGAGATCCAGGGAAATACGCTCATGAAAGCTCCGAAACTCACCGCGGCGGCCGGCCTGACCCTGCTCGCCACTCTGATCGCGCCCTCCGTGCGTGCGCAATCGATCGACTATGGCTCGCTGGAACAGTTGTTCGGCGAACCGGTCACCACCTCGGCGACGGGATCGCCGCAACGTTCCACCGAGGTGCCGGTCGACATGACCATCATCTCGGCGGAGGAGATCAAGCGCTCGGGCGCGACCGACATTCCGACCATCCTGTCGCGCGTCGCCGGCGTCGACATCCTGCCATTCTCGGCCGGGGCCTCGGAATTGAGCGTCCGCGGCTATAACCAGGCGCGGTCGCCGCGCATGCTGGTGTTGATCAACGGCCGCCAGGTCTATCTCGACCACTTCGGCTATACCGACTGGTACACCCTGCCGGTGGCCCTGGGCGAAATCCGCCAGATCGAACTGGTGCGCGGCCCCAACAGCGCCCTGTTCGGGTTCAACGCCGTATCGGGGGTGATCAACATCATCACCTACAACCCGAAATACGACGACGTCGACAGCGCTTCGGTGGCGACGGGCTCGCTCAACTACGGCTCGGCCACCATCATCAGCACCGCACGTCTGGGCGCCTTGAGTGCCCGCATATCGCTGGCCTCCGAGCAGCAGGACGAGTGGCAGAACACCAACAGCGCCATCACGGCGGCGCAACTGCGCGATCCGCGGTCGGTACGCGCCGGCATCGACGCGGCGATGGACCTGGGCGAACACAGCAACCTGCGGGTAGAGGCGTCCTACACCAACTCGTCCCTCACCGAGATGCTGTCGGGCTATTCCTATGTCGCCAGCCGTGTGAAGAGCAAGTCGGTCAAGGCGACGCTGAATTCGGATACGCGCTTCGGCAATATCCAGGCCCAGGGCTATATCAACAAGCTCGATTCCTCGGCCCTGCCGCTGCACTACTACAACACCATCACGGTCGGCAGCCTCCAGGACCTGTTCAAGGTCGGCGCCGGCCATACCATCCGGCTGGCGCTGGAATACCGCGCCAACAAGGTCAACACGACCTCCACCATGGGCGGCCAGATCAGCTATATGGTCTATGCGCCTTCGGCCATGTGGACCTGGCAGGCGGCGGACAAGCTCAGCCTGACGGCGGCGGTGCGCTACGACAGCCTGCGCCTGCACCGCAGCGGCAGCTTCCCGGCCGGCGTGCCCAATGCCGACAACGCCTTGTGGGACCGCACCATCCAGGAGGCCAGCTACAATTTCGGCGCGGTGTATGCGGCGACCGACAAGGACACGCTGCGGCTGACGGCGGCGCGGGGTCTTCAGGCGCCGACCCTGGTCGAACTGGGCTCGCGTCAGGTCCTGCCGACGACGCCGGCGCCGACAGGCCTGGCCAATCTCGGCAATCCGAACCTCCGGCCGGCCATCGTCACCAATTACGAGGCGACCTACGACCGTGCCTTGCCGCAATGGCGCGCCCGGGCTTCGCTCAAGCTGTTCATGCAGCAGACCGACGACGTCAAGAGCGGCACGTCGCGCAAACAGATCGATATCCCGGCGACGGCCACGACCTGGGGCGTGTTTTCCTACGTCAATATCGGCGAGTCCGAGATGAAGGGCGCCGAGATCGCGGCGCAAGGTAAGTTCGGCGAGGGCTTCCGCTGGAGCGCCGACACCACCTATGTCGAGATCGAGGACAAGCCGCTGGCGGGTTATAACCCGGTCGTTCGCCTGGTGGCCTATGGCATGACGGCGCCGAAATGGCGCAGCAACCTGTCGCTAGGCTGGAGCAACGGCACCTGGTCGGCGGATGGCTATGTGCACGCTGTCAGCCGCTTCAACTCCTATATTTCGACGGGCCTGGAGCCGGTGCCGGGCTATGCCAGCCTGGGCGGCCGGCTGGCCTGGAAGGGCGAGAGCGGGCTGGAAGTGTCGCTGAACGGCCAGAACCTGCTGGAAGAGCGTCAGATGCAGGCCAAGGCGGCCAGCGGACTGATGGTCCAGCGGCGGGTGATCCTTCAGATTGGCAAGGCCTGGTAGATTGTTTTCTCAGGTTGATTTCGGGGCGCGTCGGTGAAAGCCGGCGCGCCTTTTGCGTTTGGAAAGTAAGGAAGGTTCACCACGGACCACGCGGAAACGCCGCCTTTGGCGGTGGACGCGGAAAGACACTGAAATCGGCGCCGATCCGCGCGAAGCGCCTTAAATATGAGTCAATCCTGTTGAGAAGGTCCGCGTTGCCACCGTCCATCTGTGCTTATCTGTCTTATCTGGGGCTACGCCTTGCCGAGGTGCCGCGGCGATGGCTTTCAATGAATTTTCGCCGTCTGTGCGGCCGCTGCCCGGAATAAAGTGTAAGCCCCAGATAAGACAGATAAGCACAGATGGACGGTGTCAACCCGTGTGGCCGGCTCGTTTCATTCGAAGTGTTGAAGGCGCTTCGCGCAGGAGGTTGCGCTACCGGAATTCCGTGTCTTTCCGTGTCCGCCGCCGAAGGCGGCGTTTCAGTGCTTTCCGTGGTGAATCTTTCTTCCTTTCACCTGTGGCGCGTTCACCACTTCCCGGTCCGGAAACCATGTGTTAACGGTTACGCATCGGCGAAGAAACGCAGGGGTGGGCCAGGTGTTCGAAGAAGAAGTCAGACGGCATATCCACTTTGCGCCCGCACCGTCGTGGGTGAAGGAACTGCCGTTCGCGCGTCCGGACCTGCTGGATCAATCCAGGGCGCCCTGGGGCCTTTATACCTGGCTGGTCGACGACCAGGCTAAGCTCGATACCCGTCCGCACCGCTACAACCGCACCATCGAAGAAGTGGTCAACCTGTCGGCGCTGGATTACCTGGCCAATGTCACCCTGCCGTTCAACCCGTATTACGACGACCTGACCATCCACCATATCCGCATTATCCGCGGCAATGAGGTCATCGAGGTCGACGTCGAACGCCGCTACTTCGTCATGCGCCGCGAACGCAGCTTCGAGCGCCTGGTGCTGGACGGCCGCTGGACCTTCGCCATCACCCTGCCGGATGTGCGCGTCGGTGACATCATCGACACCGCCCTGACCCTGACCGGCGACCCGGCTTGCTTCCAGGGCGAAATCACCATGCCGATGCCGCTGCAAAGCGCCATCTACTGGGACCGCCGCCATGTCCGCCTGCTGGTCCCGCCCGAGCGCAAGCTGAACATGAAGCCGTTCCCGCTCGGCTGGATTCCGCCCAAGGTCAACAAGCTCGACGACGGCTACAGCGAGATCACTTTCGAAGACAGCCATGTCTTTGAGTGCGACTATGAATACGATATGCCGGGCTGGGTCATCCCGGCGCGCGGCTTCTATGCCAGCAGCATCGACTCCTGGGAGCGCGTCGGCGACCTGATGCGCGCCGGCTTCGAAGGCGACACCGACTATCCGCAGGGCCTGCTGGATGAGATCGCCAGGATCGAGGCCGAACATGCCGATGTCCGCGACCGCATCGTCGCCGCCGTGCGCTGGGTGCAGGAAAACATCCGCTACTTCGCCTTCTCGTTCGGCGAAGGCGGCTTCGTTCCGCGCAGCCTCAAGGAAATCTACGGCGACCGCATCGGCGACTGCAAAGACGTGTCGAAGATGATCGCCGCCATGCTGACCCGCATGGGCGTGGAATCCTATCCGGCCCTGGTCGATACCCGGCGCGGCCATGACCTGACCAACCAGCCGCCGCGGCTGGGCGCCTTCAACCACTGTATTTCCATGTGCTACCACGACGGCCGCACCTACTGGTTCGAAGGCACATCGTCAGTGGCCCAGGGCGGCGACCTCGACCACCTGGCGCAGTACGACCTGGGCTATGCCCTGATCCTGAAGCCAGGCACCGACCTGATCCGCATGATGGACCGTCCGGCCAAGCTGGAATACGAGGTCCGTGAAGTCATTAACCTGCCGGCCAAGAAGGGCGAGCAGACGGTCATCGAGATCGACTACATCTACCGCGGCGCCCGCGCAGATGCTGTCCGCCGCGATCTGCGTTATCAGAGCCTGAGTTCGTACGTTGAGGACCGCTGCGCCCTGTTCAGCTACATCTACGGCATGAACATGTGCGCCATCCCGCAGATGACCGACGACCGCAGGCTGAACGAGATCACCATCAACACCTTCGTCACGACCGATAATCCGTGGCAGGGCGGCGGTGGCCACCGCATCTTCTTCAGCCCAGAATCGGGTTTCGACTACGTGCTGGAAGATCCGGAAGGCCGTCGCCGCTTCCCGTTCGACCTGGGCGACGTCCGCGAAGGCCGCATTACCACGGTGATCAAGACGGATTATAAGCTGGATTGGCCGTTGAAGTCGAAGACCTGGGATTTCGGCGGATTGGTGCTGGGTTATACCGGTCGCCAGACGCGCGAAGGCTTCGAGGCGGTGCGCGAATACAGCGTCCGCCGCACCTGGCTGTCGCCCGACGAAAAGGCGAAGCTCGACAACGTCTATGCCGAGGTCCAGGACTATGACCGACTGACCGTGGCGGTTTCCGGCCGCAAGCCTTCGACCTGGCTGCCCAGCGCAATCACTCGCGCGGTGGTTTGGGCCGGGGTGCCGATCGTGGCCGTGGGCGTGTGGGCGGTTTTCACGTTCTTGCTCTGACGGCAAAAAGCTGGCCAATCCGCCGGTTTGCGGTATAAGGCGCGCATGCCCTTAAAGATTGCCATTGTCGGCCGGCCCAATGTCGGCAAATCGACCCTGTTCAACCGCCTCGCCGGTAAGAAGCTCGCCATCGTCGACGACCAGCCCGGCGTGACGCGCGACCGCCGCTACGCCACCGGCAGCTTGGGCGATATCCCGCTGCTGCTGATCGACACCGCCGGCTTCGAAGACCTGACCGACGACTCGCTGGAATCGCGCATGCGCGTCCAGACCGAACTGGCGCTGGACGAATGTGACGTCGCCTTCTTCGTCGTCGATGCCCGCGAAGGCGTGACGCCGCTGGACCGCATCTTCGCCGAAACCCTGCGCAAGCGCGACAAGCCGGTGGTCATGATCGCCAACAAGGCCGAGGGCCACCAGGCCGCCGCCACGGCAGAAGAGGCCCGCGTCCTGGGCTTCGGCGAGCCGCTGCACCTGTCGGCCGAACACGGCGAGGGCATTTCGGAGCTGTATGAGGTCACCGAAAAGTACCGCCAGCTCATCGAAGGCGACTTCTCGGAAGAGGAGGAGGGCGACGAGGACGACGACACCAAGCCGATCCGCATCGCCATCATCGGCCGCCCGAATGCCGGCAAGTCGACCCTGATCAATAAGCTGCTGGGCGAGGACCGCCTGCTGACCGGTCCGGAAGCCGGCATTACCCGCGACTCGATCTCGGTCGACTGGCAATACGAAGGCCGCACCATCCGCCTGGTCGACACGGCCGGCCTGCGCCGCAAGGCCCGTGTCCAGGAAAAGCTGGAAAAGCTGTCGACCGCCGACACCATCCGCGCCATCACCTTCGCCGAGATCGTTGTGCTGTGCATGGACGAGGCCAACGCCTTTGAGACCCAGGACCTGCAGATCGCCGACCTGGTCGAGCGCGAGGGCCGGGGCCTGATCTACGCGATCTCAAAATGGGATCTGGTGGCGGAGCCCCAGGCGCGGCTGGCGGAAATCGTCGAAACCGCCGAACGTCAACTGCCGCAATTGCGCGGTACGCCCCTGGTAACCTTGTCGGGTGTGACCGGTCGTGGTGTCGAACGGCTGATGCCGGCGGTGCTGAAATGCTATCGCAACTGGTCGGCCAAGGTGAAGACGCGCGACCTGAACGACTGGCTGGCCCTGGCGGTGCAGAGGCATCCGCCCCCCGCCGTTGACGGCAAGCGTATCAAGCCGAAGTACATGGCCCAGACCAAGGGCCGACCGCCGACGTTTGTGCTGTTCGCGGCGCGGTCGTACGCCATGCCGGACCAGTATCGGCGCTATCTGATCAACTCCTTACGCGAGTCGTTCGACCTGCCGGGCGTGCCGATCCGTCTGACGGTTAAGGCCAATTCGACGGTCAATCCATTCGATGATAGCGGTGGCGCCAGCCAGACGTCGGGTCCGCCGCGTGTCCGCGCCAAGGCCAAGGTGAAACCGGGCGAGAAGCCGGCGCACCCCAATCGCGTACGGCAAAAGCCGAAGGGCACGACCGTCGCGCCCAAGGTGGTCGCCAAGCCGCGCGCCGATGCCGCCAAGGCCAAGGCGTTCAAAGCCAATATCGGCAAACCGGTAGGCGCACGGCCAACCGCGGGCAAGTCCGGCGGGGGGCGCAGAGGCGCTGGGCCATCGACCAAGCCGGGCGCCGCCGGTCCTGGCGGACGTAACAACCCGGGTAAGCGGCGGTAAGTTTTGAACCATGGATGGGCACGGATTTCCGGTCCATCCTGAACCCGCCGCGCGGCGGCAAATTATACAAGGGGATCCGCAGATTACACAGATTTGAGGGATTAAAATCCGAACGTGATCTGCGTAATCTGTGGCCCCACTTTTCAATGGGTGCCGCTGCGCGGCAGGTTCAAATGACCGACCTCCAAGACCTGACGCCGGCCTCCCCGAACGAGGCGCTGCTTGCTCTCAACAACGCCTTCGCCAAGGAAACCTCGTTCCTTACCGAAGCCGACTGGCAGCAAATGATTGCTGAGTCCCTGTTCGCTTTCCATGCCGGCACGGACGGTTTCATCCTGACCTTCGACCAGACCGCTGGCTACGACAGCCCCAATTTTCTGTGGTTCAAGGCGCGCTACGACCGCTTCTGCTACATCGACCGCGTGGTGATCGCCGCTTCGGCACAGGGCAGGGGATTGGGCAAGGCGCTCTACCAGCACCTGTTCGAAGCCGCCAAAACGGCAGGCTTTAACAGCGTCGTCTGCGAGGTCAATCTCGATCCGCCCAATCCGGGCTCGATCGCCTTTCACGAACGCCTGGGCTTCGAAGCCGTCGGCGAGCAGACCCTGCCCAACGGTAAGACCGTACGTTACTTCGCTTGCGCCGTGGCGTAGCGGTCGACCGTCGTCGGCAGCAAGATCTCATACGGCACCCACTCATATTGCTGGGCGTAGCCGCCGGTCGCCATGGTCTTGGCGCTGTTCAAGGCCGCCTTGGCCATCGAACCTGTGTTCTGCAGAAGTGTCACCGACAGGTCACCAGACTTCACGCCATTCAAGCCGTTGGCCGTGCCGTCGGTGCCGCCGACAAACACCTTGCCGGCTGGAATGCCGCGCTTGCGCAAAGCCGTTACAGCACCCAAGGCCATTTCGTCGCTGTTGGCGGCGATGGCATCGATCTGGATGCCCTGATCCAGCCAGCCGAGCACCAGTTGCTCGGCCTCGTCGCGGCTCCAGTGGGCGCTGGCCTCGGCCGCCAGTTTCACATTCGGCCGCGTCGCCAAAATCTCCTTGATGCCGCTGCTGCGGTCATCGCTGGCGGCGTGACCATCGGTTCCGCGGATGACCACGACATTGCCGGCATTGTTCATGGCGCCGGACAACAGCCGCATCTGCAAGCGACCGGCGACGATGTCGTTACAGGCGACGATCGACACCTTGCCGCGGACATCGGCGATCGGCGGCGGCGTGTTGACGAAGACCAGCGGCACGCCGGCCTTCTTGGCGGCGTCGAAGGCGTGCTGGCCGGCCTCATTATCGACCGACAGGATGATGATGGCGTCGTACTTGGCCTTGATGGCCTCGTCGACCTGACGCTGCTGCGTCGCCCGATCATTGTTGGCCAGGTCTATGGTCAGTTCGACGTCACTGTCGCGGGCGTCCTCGGCGGTCAGCGAATTCCGAATGCCGTCGATAAAGGTCTCCGACCGTGACAAGGTCACGTAAACCCGCGTCGCAGCCTCGGCGCCGGTGGCCATCATGCCCAGAAGCAGGACGGCCGACATCACAGCCTTTTTCATCCCTCAACACTCCCTGCATTATTGTTATACCGCCTAGTGTCGTGATTTCGAAGTTCGTGCTATTTTGATATCGCCCGAAAAACGAACTTCGAAATCAAAACGACACTAGATTCAATAAGTTGCTAGTGTCCTTTAGATCCCGAAATTCGCCATAGGCCGATATCAAAGTCTTGCGAATTTCGGGATCAGGACACTAGGTGTGCCTGAAAACGGTTGCTGAAACGTCAATGATTTATATGACGTATTATAGTTTTGCGAGTGCGCGCCCCAGTGTCGCCACCAGGTTGTCGATGTCGTTTTCCGTGACATCGATCGGCGGGCGGAAGCGGATCGAGTCCGTTCCGGCGCCCAGCAGCAGAAGGTTCTCGCTTTCCAGCGCCAGTTCGACCAGCCGGCCCTTGTTGCCGGCGCCCAGGACGGTGAAGCCCTGATACAGGCCCCAGCCGCGGACATTGGCGATCTTGCCGGGATACTGCGCCACCAGGCCCTGCAAGCCGGCAATAAGTCGTTCGGTCTTGGCGGGAACGGCTTCGAGCAATCCTTCGTCCTCGACGATCTTCCATTCCTGGACGAAGCGGACCATGTCGGCCAGCGAGCCGCCCCAGGTCGAGTCGAGCACGCCGATATCGTCCATGGAGTTCAGCATATAGACGGCGCCATTGCCGAACTTCTTGGCCACGGCGATGGATTGCGGCGGATAGGGAACATCGAACAGATCGATGGCAAAGACGGCGCCGCACTGGCCGCCGCTGGTCTGGACCTCGTCCAGCCCCCAGGCGACATCGTAGCGGTGACACAGCTCCGACAGGCCGCGGTAAAACTCCGGCATGGCCATGCGGTGGCCGCCGGCGCCCTGCAACGGTTCCAGGATGACACCGGCGATATCGCCTTCGTGCATCTGCATCAACCGCTCCAGCTCGGCCAGGCAGGCGTCGGCGACGGCGCGGTTGTCGGCGTCGCTCCGGCGCGTGTCGTAATCGGGGAAGGGGACGGTCAGGTTATCCTTGATGATGCCGTGGAAGTCCTTGGTTGCCACCGGATCATTGGTTAGCCGGGTGATGTTCAAGGCGAATACGGTGCGACCGTGGAAGGCCTGGTCGAAGGAGATGAAACGATGCGTGAATTCCGTCCGGCCCTTGGCCTGCTGTTTGCCGTGGTGGAGATTGATGAGGTATTTCATCATGTTCTCGACCGCTTCGGCGCCGGAATTGACGGCATAGACCTCGACCTTGCCGTTCTTCATGCACAGCGGCCGCAAGCGGTGCAGCAGGCGGTAATAGTTCAGGCACTGCGGCGTCAGGAAGTCCGGATTGGCCATCTTGGTGTTGGCGGCCAGGACCAGGTCGCGAACATAATCGGGCTCGTTCATGCGCGGATGATTGTAGCCCAGCAGTTTCGACCCGTAGAGCCCGCACCAGTCGGTGAGGTTATCACCATCGACGGTGGCCAGGGTCATGCCCTGCGACCGGCTCAGGTCAACGGCAAAGGGATAGGGTTCGGCAATGACGTAGCGGCCCAGCTCTTCGAGCATGGCGGCGCTGCGTGCCTTGGGGTAAGACATCGTAATCCTCGCAAAGGGGGCGTTCGGCGCCGTTTTCCGGCGCGCTTGTGATCACACGGTTTGCGCTGTTTCCCGATGAAAAGCAACCGTTTCCGCCGGCGGTTCGCGCGTCGGATCCAGCAATTCCAGCAGCAGCGGCACGATCTCGCTGGGGTGCGGCAGCGACATCGGATCTTCGCCCGGATAGGCCACGGCGCGCATGCGGGTGCGCATGGCGCCGGGCGCCAGCAATGCGGCGCGGATCGGGGTGATGTCCAACTCATCGGCCCAGGCGCGGACCAGGGTTTCCATCGCCGCCTTGGTGGCGCCGTACAGGCCCCAGAAGGCGCGGCCCTTGGTCACCGACCCACCGGTGGTGAAGGCGACCAGCCGTCCGGCTTCGGATTGCCGCATCAGCGGCTCGACAGCGCGCAGCAACCGCCAGGTGGCGGTGATGTTGACGGCGACGACCTTGTCGAAATCTTTGGGCTCATGGTGGCTGACCGGAGTCAGCGTCCCGAGCAGAGCGGCGGCATGGATGACACTGTCCAGGCGGCCGAACCGTTCCAGGATAACCGCGCTGAGGCGGTCGATGGCCTCGCCATCGCTCAGGTCGAACGGCACCAGAGTGGCATGGCGGCCGGTGGCGGCGAAGATCTCGTCGTCCAACTCTTCCAGGCTGGCCTTGGAGCGGGCGCAGGCGACGACCTGGGCGCCGGCCTTGGCCAGGCCCAGCGCGCAGGCGCGGCCGATGCCGCGCGATGCGCCGGTGACGAGGGCGATGCGGCCCTGTTGCGACAGGTCGGTCATCAGTTCGACGAGGCCAGCAGCGACAGGTGACCGGTGCTGGTTGGCTCTTCCAGAGCCTGTTCGCGGTCGGTCAACGGGGTCGGATAATCGCCGGTGAAATAGTGGTCGGTGAACTGCGGCGTTTCGGGGTCGCGGCGGTTATGTCCCATCGCCTTGTACAGGCCGTCGACCGAAAGGAAGCCCAGGGAATCGCATTCCAGGATCTGGCGCATCTCTTCCAGGGTGTGGTTGGCCGCCAGCAGCTTTTCACGGTCCGGCATGTCGATGCCGTAGAAGTCGGGCCACATGATCGGCGGGCTGGCTGAACGCAGGTGGACTTCCTTGGCGCCGGCTTCGCGGACCATGCGCACGATCTTCACCGAGGTGGTACCGCGGACGATCGAGTCGTCGATCAGGATAACGCGCTTGCCTTCCAGCACGACGCGGTTGGGCGAGTGCTTCTTGCGCACGCCCAGGTCACGGATATGCTGGGTCGGCTGGATGAAGGTTCGGCCGACATAGTGGTTGCGGATGATGCCCAGTTCGAACGGCAGGCCCGACTGCTCGGCAAAGCCCAGCGACGCCGGCACGCCGGAATCGGGCACCGGCACCACGACATCGGCGTCGGCGCCGTGTTCGATGGCCAGTTGCCGGCCCATGGCCTTGCGGACCTCATAGATCGACTTGCCGTTCACCACCGAGTCCGGGCGGGCGAAATAGACATATTCGAACAGGCACGGCCGCGCCGCGCGGGTGTCGAACGGCTTGTAGGACTTCAGGCCGTTTTCGTCGATCTGGACGACCTCGCCATGTTCGACGTCGCGCACGAAGGTCGCGCCGATCATGTCCAACGCGCAGGTTTCCGACGCCAGGACATAGGAACTGTTCAGCTTGCCGATGACCAGCGGGCGGATGCCCAGCGGATCGCGCGCGCCGATCAGCATCTTGCGCGTCAGGGCGACCAGGGCGAAACCGCCCTCCAGGTGGCGCAGGGCCTCCATGAAACGGTCGATGATGCGCAGTTCCCGCGACCGGGCGACCAGATGCAAAATGACCTCCGAATCGGAGGTCGACTGGAAGATGGAACCTGCGGCGACCAGTTTGGTCCGCACATTCATGAAATTGGTGAGATTGCCGTTGTGGGCGATGGCGATACCGCCCTGGTCCAGGTCGGCAAACATCGGCTGGACGTTGCGGATGAAGGCCCCGCCGGCGGTCGAATAGCGGGTATGGCCGATGGCCGAATGGCCCTGCAGCTTTTGCGTCAGGTCGGAACCGGTAAAGACATCGCCGACCAGGCCATGCTCGCGTTCGATGTAAAACCGGCGGCCGTCGCAGGAAGCGACCCCGCAGGCTTCCTGGCCGCGGTGCTGCAGAGCGTGCAACCCCAGGACCGTGACCGCGCTGGCGTCATCCATGCCGTAAATGCCGAAAACACCGCATTCCAGACGTGGCCGGTCGTCCTCGATGTCGCGCGCGATGGCGCCTGTATCAACGAGGTCGGACAGGGGAGGCACAGGCAGCATAAGATCTCTTTCGGTTACGCGAGGACCGCTGCTGGGCGCTAGCCGCGGCCGACTACTCCTGGCTGGTCTCCACCACCTTGTCGGTCGCTTGGCTTCCGACCGGGACGAAGGCCTGGATCGCTTCGGCGCAGCGAGCCGTCAGCGGGAAAACCTTTGCGTCGAGGAACCATTCAGGCAAGCGCTCTTTAGGCGTGACGACGACAAAAATCAAATGGATTACGCCCAGAACGACCAGTGTACGGAAGATTCCGATCCCGAGCCCCAGGGCGCGGTCGAAAGCGTTGAGCGCCTTTTGTTTGTGGACCTTTTCGGCCAGGCTGTGGCCGAAGAACCGGATGCCGAAATAGATCAGCAGGAAGACCAGGAAGGCGACGAATACGCCCAGCAACGTATCGAGCGCAAACGTTTTGGTTACGAACGGGTGGCTGACCACGGCGATGAACAGGGCCAGAAAGAACGAGATCAGGTTGACCAGTTCCTTGATACCGCCGCGCATCACGCCCGACAAACACGAGGCGATCAGAACCGCCAGAAAAATGAAATCCCAAGCCTGCACTGCCATCCCCTGCCGATATGGTGTTTTCCCTGTTTACCATTTTGGCAGGAGGTTAACAACCGGACTTACTCTCCGACGGGAAACAGGGCGGCGATCGCGTCCGCCAAACTGGTGAATCCCTTGACCTTGACGGGCGGATTGTCGATGGCCACCGGCGCGGCGATGGCGCTGTTGAAGCCCAGCTTGGCGGCTTCCTTCAACCGGCCCTCACCGCGGCTGACCGTGCGAACATCCCCCGACAGGCTGATTTCGCCGAACACCACGCAGTCGCGCGGCAAAGGCGTATCCGTCAGGGCCGACACCAGGGCCAGGGCCGCGCACAGATCGGCTGCCGGTTCGTTGATCCGCAAGCCACCGGCCACGTTGAGATAGACATCCTTCTGGCCGAAGCCGACACCGCAGCGCGCCTCCAGCACCGCCAGGATCATGGCCAGCCGGCCGGAATCCCAACCGACCACGGCCCGTCGCGGCGTGCCATAGGCTGAGGGCGCCACCAGGGCCTGGACCTCGACCAGCACCGGCCGCGAGCCTTCGATACCGGCGAACACCGCCGAACCCGAAGCGCGCTCATGGCCGTCACCCAAGAAGAGTGCCGACGGATTGGGCACCTCACGCAACCCAGCATCGCCCATCTCGAACACGCCGATCTCGTCGGTGGCGCCAAAACGGTTCTTGGTGCCGCGCAAAATCCGGAACGGATATCCGCGCTCGCCTTCGAACGACAGGACGGCATCGACCATATGCTCGACCACGCGCGGGCCGGCGATCTGGCCTTCCTTGGTGACGTGGCCGACCATGATGACCGAGGTGTTGTGCTTCTTGGCCAGCCGGACCAGTTCGCCGGCGCAGGCGCGCACCTGCGACACTGACCCTTGCGCCGCCTCGATGGCGTCCGACCACAGGGTCTGGATGGAATCAATGATGACCAGATCGAACTTTTCGCGCTTCAACGCATCCATAATGGTCCGCAACGAGGTCTCGGCGGCCAGGTCGACCGGCGCCTTGGACAGGCCCATGCGGTTAGCGCGACCACGAATCTGCTCCACTGCTTCTTCGCCGGAAATATAGCCGACCCGGAGGTTACGCGACGCCGCATTGGCCGCAACCTGCAACAGCAGGGTCGATTTACCAACGCCGGGATCGCCGGCGATCAGGATGGCCGAACCCGGCACAACGCCACCGCCGCAGACGCGGTCGAACTCATCGATGCCGGTGACCATGCGGGCGGGGATTTCATCCGTGCTGTCCAGGGTTTCGAACTGCAGCTTGTTCATCCGCGACAGTTTGGCCGGTTCGGCCTTCAATCCGCCCGGCGGTGCCGAAAAACTCTCCTGAACTAATGTGTTCCACTGGCCGCAGGCGGGGCATTGGCCTGCCCATTTGCTGTGAACGCCGCCGCAAGACTGGCAGGTATAGAGAGTCTGGTGTTTGGTCATGTCGGCTCGCGGAACAAGAGTGTTCTTCTTATGTTCCATCGACGTGAGTCTGTCAACCGTAATGTCGCGGGACCCGTGCGCCCAGCCGCGTCAGCACTTCATAACCGATCGTGCCCGCGGCCGCGGCGACCTCATCCAGGTTTTGCGAACTGCCCAGAACCTCGACCCACGTACGGTCGCCGACATGCATCCCCGTCACATCCACGGTAAACACATCCATCGACACCCGGCCGGTGAGGGGGCGGCGCTCACCCTGCACGGTGACGAAACCCGACGGCGCGAAACTGCGCAACAGCCCGTCGGCGTAACCCAGCCCGATCGTCGCCAGGGTCATGTCGCGCTCGGCCACAAACGTCGCGCCATAGCCGACGCTTTCGCCGGCCTTGAGGTCGCGGATCTGCAGAACGCGGGCGCTGAGGTGCGCCACCGGCTGGATATCCGGGTGCGCCAGGCCGAACGGGCCGCCGCCGTAAAGACAGATGCCCGGCCGGACCAGGTCGAAACCGTAGTCGGGCCCGAGATAAATCCCCGGGCTGTTAGCCAGCGACCGGGCGACGCCGGGGAAGCGATCGGCCGCCGCGCGGAACGCCGTCAACTGTTGCGCATTCAAAGGATGGTTTGGTTCGTCACCGCAGGCCAGGTGGCTCATCACCAGGGCCAACCGATGTTGACCCGGATCGGGGAGGGCGGCGACCTCATCCGGCCGGACACCCAGCCGGTTCATGCCGGTGTCGATATGCACCGCGGCCTCTACGTTCGACGGCCCCTGCAACCACAGTTGAAATTGCTCAGCCGTGTTCAGAACCGGACGCAAACGCTGGGCGGCGAAGGCGGACGGATCGGTCAGCCCGTCGAGAACGTAGATAACCGGATCGACCCCGACCAGGGTCCGCAGGGCCAAGCCTTCGGCCAGACGCGCGACAAAAAAAGTCCTGGCGCCCTGGCGCGCCAGATACGGCGCAACCGCTGCCATGCCCAAGCCGTAGGCGTCGGCCTTGACCACGGGCGCGACTTCGGCGCTGCCGGCGGCGCGCTTTAACGCGGCATAGTTATGGCTCAGCGCGGCAAGATCAATATTGAGGCGGGCGGTCGGCGAAGCGGACATCATGCTTCGTGGCTAGCACGCACCGGCAAAGGAAATCTACGCCTTTGTGACGGGTTTCATCACGACGTGATCGACCGGATTGCCGGCGAAGAAGTTCATCACGGCGCTGCGATGGTCGGGCCCGGTGATGACGGCGATGCGCTCGCCGGAATGGGCCTTGGCGAACTGGGCGATATTGGCGGCGATGCGCGCCTTGCGGCCGGTATTGAAAGCGGTGATCCCGGCGAAACGCGTGCCGTCATAATAGGCTTTCAAGGTGTTGTCATAGGCGACGCAAAGGGCGTCATAGCGTCCATCATTGACCTGACGCGCCGAAGCGGTCTCCAACACCGCGCGTTTTTGCGTGGCGATGTCGCTTAGCCGTACGGCCAGGGCCTGTTTCTCTGGTGTATGCAGTTCCGGCGCATCGCCCGTCTGGGCCTGAAGCTCGCCGATCGGCGTGCTCTCGAACCATCCGACTGGCAGAGGCTTGCCGTTCAACTCATCGCCCAGCCAGTCGAAACCGAAGACCTTGTCGCCATAGGCGGCGCGCAGGTCGACCACCTCTTTCGGATAGACCGACGCCAGCCAGACCGGATCGCCGGTAACATCCTCCGGCCGCATCTCCAGCCCAACCCAGTCGGGCTTGAACCCGGCGATCAGGCGGTAGAGGTCGTCATAGCCATAGCGCGGATTGACCTCATGCAGGTCATGCAGGGTGGCGACCACCATAAGCGTCGCCGGGGCGATCCGCGGCTGGGCTTTACGTTTCCTGGCAAAAGCAGGCGCCGCCAGCGGCATCAAGGTGGCGGAGAGCATAAAGGCCAAAGCGGCGCGGCGTGACGAAACCTGTGACATCCTACCCTCCCAGACAAAGCGTTAATACGTCATGTCTGCGCCTTAAGGGCATCAGGATTCGATAAGACTGATCGCCGCCGAACCTAAAGAACGAATCTATTCGTTGCTGTAGCTGGCGTAACGGTCGGAATTCGCCAGGTTGCCGAACTTGACCGTGCTTTCGCTGAACGACAGCCGGACCGTGCCGATGGGGCCGTGACGCTGCTTGCCGATAATGACTTCGGCAGTGCCTTTACAGCGGTCCATTTCTTCCTGCCATTTCAGGTGATCTTCCGTGCCTTCCTTGGGCTCGGCACGACCCAGGTAGTAGCTTTCGCGGAAGACGAACATCACGATATCGGCGTCCTGCTCGATCGAGCCGGATTCACGCAGGTCGGACAGCTGCGGCCGCTTGTCGTCGCGGCTTTCGACGGTCCGCGACAGCTGCGACAGGGCGATGACCGGGATAGCCAGTTCCTTGGCCAGCGATTTCAGGCCCATGGTGATGGTCGAAACTTCCTGCACCCGGTTCATCTGGCCGCCGGTGTCACCCAGGGTTACCAGCTGAAGATAGTCGACCATCAGGCAATCGAGGCCGACAGTCCGCTTCAAACGCCGCGCCCGGGCGGTCAGCTTAGCCAGGGTAATGCCGCCGGTGTCGTCGATGTACAAAGGCGAGGCGCTGATATCCATGGCGCCTTCCTTGAGCTTCATGAACTCGGTGGCGTCGATTTCACCCTTACGGATTTTGTCGGACGGCACGCCGGAGGCGTCGGCCAGAAGACGGGCGGCCAATTGGTCGGCCGACATTTCCAGCGAATAGAAGGCGACGATGCCGCCGCGCACGGTCTTGCGCGTACCGTCGGGCTGGGGTTCGTAGGCATAGTTGCCGGCGATGCTCATGGCGATATTGGTGGCCAGGGCGGTCTTGCCCATGGAAGGACGGCCGGCCAGGATGATCAGGTCGGACTTGTGCAGGCCGCCGATCTGGCGATCCAGGTCGGTCAGGCAGGTAGAAATCCCGGCCAAACCGCCATCGCGGTGGAAGGCTTCTTCGGCGTGGGCGAGGGCGCCGGCCACGGCGTCGGAGAATGGCACGAACCCGGTGGAAGACGTGCCCTTTTCGGCCATGTCGAACAGCTTGGCTTCGGCGGCTTCGATCTGATCACGGGCGGGCTTTGCGCCGTTGGCGTCCTTGGCGATCTCGCCGCCCAGCCGGATCAGGTCGCGGCGCAGCGCCAGGTCGTAGATGACGCGGGCATAGTCCGACGCATTGGCGGCCGGCGGGGCACGATCGACCAGGTCGGCGAAATAGCGGATGCCGCCCAGGTCGTTGAAGGCCGGGTCGTTCTTGAACTTGTCCATGAGCACGATCGGCTCGGCCAGGTGGCCGATACGGATCTGTTCTTCGATGGTCGCGAACAGGCGCTGGTGGAAGGGTTCGTAGAAATGTGACGACTGTAAGCCGTCATACAAACGTTCGTACGCACCGTTGTCAAACAGCAGACAGCCCAGCAAAGCCTGTTCAGCTTCGAGGTTGTGCGGGAGGGAAGCGGGCGCTTCTGCGGTGGGGGGCGTCAGGGTATCGGGCATGATAGGCGTCATACAAAGGTTAACGCGGCCAGCGCAAGGCCGCGAGGGGTTCCTTTCACGGTTCCGTCAATCGGTCCACTTTGGGCCGATCCACAGGCTGTGAAGATTGGGGATAACCCTAACATGTTCCCGAATTGTTCTCAATCCATAGGGTTTGCCCGCGCCAAAGAAAACTCCCCATCGTTGCCGACGGGGAGCTGAAAACGCTGTCGCGAGTCCGGGTGCAGGGCCCGCGGCCCTGCTACCAGGATTGGCTGACGCGCGCATACACGAAGCGACCGTTGAAGCCGAACGGTGAAAACCGCGTAAAGGCCAGGGCCCCGGCGCCGTTGCCGCTGGTGACATTCAGGTTGGCCGGCGTAGCGTCCGGATAGACGTCGAAGACGTTGTCCGCGCCGACGGTGATCGCCGTGCCGGTGCCGAAACGATAGCTGACCGACAGGTCGGTGATCGTCTTTTCACCGGTGTGGATGTCGTTGGCTTCGAGCGCGGCCGGATCGACCACGTCACCGTAATAGGTGGCGCGGGCATTGACCGACCAGTTGGCCTTCTGCCAATCAACCGCCAGGCTACCCTTGGTCTCGGGCGCCGAATTGGTCAGGATCAGCTGACGCTGACGGGCGAACAAGGTCGGCTGGGGATTGAGCGGCGAGTTGGTCAGGGTCGGCAGACGATCGATCTCGGTCTCGTTGTGGTTGTAGGCGCCGGTGAAGGTGAAGTTGCCCACGCTCTGCGTCCGCAAACGATAGGCCGCCACGACATCGACGCCGGTCGTGGTGGCGTCGACGCCATTGATGAAGAAGCGCGCCGCGCTAACGCCATAGGGGGCCAGCAGGCCGGCGACCTGGGGTGAGAAGCCCGCCGAGATGTTTTCCGACAGCACGATGCGGTCGTCGATATCGATCTGATAGGCGTCAACTGTCAGCTCGAACGGACCAGACTTCCACACGGCGCCCAGGGTGCCGCTGGTCGAGGTTTCGGCCTCAAGAGGCTCGGCACCGAGCGTTGCGGAAACCGGGGCCGTGGCCGGGAAGGTGCCGGTTTCGACCACCACGCCGCCCGTCACGACGGACGCGGTCGAGGTGAAGTACTGCTGGGCCAGGGACGGGGCGCGGAATCCGGTCGACAGCGAGCCGCGCAGGGCGAAGTTATCGGTGAATTCGTAACGTCCGGCGACCTTGCCCGACAGGTTGCCGCCGAAGTCGGAATAGTTCTCGTAACGCAGGGCGGTGTCGAAGCTGAAGCGATCAGTGACTTCGCCGGCGACATCGACATAGATGCCGGCGCTGGTGCGGTCCTCGTCGACTTCGTTATTGGGACGCAGGCCGATGAAGCCCTGGGCGCCGGCCGACTTGGTGGTGTCAGGCCCCAGGGCGTAGGATTGCAGTTCGCCTGCGCCGATTTCGTAGGTTTCCCGACGGGCTTCCAGGCCGGCGGCGACGCTCAGCGGTCCTGCCCAGCCGGCGACGTCGAAGTCGCGGCTGAAGTCGGCGTTGAACACGGTCTGGCCGTATTTGAGCTGGCCGGAATAGAAGTCGTGCTGCGACGCCGTGCCGTAGGACGGATTGATGCTGTTGAGCGTGTAGTAATCCAGCTCATTGCCGCCGCCGGTCAGGCTGACATCGCTGGTCCACTCGCCGATCGTGCCGCGCAGGCCGGCCGTGGCCGAAACGTCCTTCGACTTGGCATTGATGATCGGCAGGAAGCCGTTGGGATAAACGGCCAGGACGTTACCGGCGCTGGTGCTGTGGCGATAGAAGGCGGCGCTTTCGGAGTCGAGGTCGCGATAGCCCAGATTGCCATAGGCGGTCCACGTGTCGTTGATCGGCTTGCCGGCATTGAAGAACAGGCTGAGGTCCTTCTGCTCCGGATCACCATAACGGCTGGTGACGCGGGCGGGGCTGACGACGGGGCTGACGTCGGCGCGGTTGGTCGGGTTGCGGCGGCGCAATTCGCCGGAGACGGTGAGGAAACCATCGGAACCCAGGGGCAGGCCGACCCAGCCGTTCAGGCTGGTGGTGCCGCCGTCCTTGATATGGCGGTCGGAGCTGGCGGCGTCGAAATCGGTATCGTATTCGCCGTAGGAGAAGGTGACATTGCCGCCTTCGCTGGCTTCGCGCAGGCCCAGATTGACAACCCCGGCGATGGCGTCGGAGCCGTATTGCGCCGAGGCTCCGTCCCGAAGGATTTCGACCTTGTCGAGTGCGGCGGCGGGGATGGCGTTGAGGTCGACGGCGGACGATCCGCGGCCGGCCGAGCCGTTGATGTTGACGAGGGCGGAGGCGTGGCGGCGCTTGCCATCGACCAGGACCAGGGTCTGGTCGGGCGCCAGACCGCGCAGCGAGGCCGGGCGGACGTTATCGGTGCCGTCGACGGCCGACGGGCGCGGGAAGTTCAGCGATGGCGCGACGCGCGACAGGCCTTGGGCCAGTTCGGTCGAGCCCTGGGACTTCAGGGTGTCGGCGCGGACGACGTCGACGGGGACCAGGGTGTCGAGGCGCGAACGACGGACGGCGCGCTGGCCGGTAACGACGATTTCTGACGGCTCGTCGGCTGTCGTCGGGGCGGTATCCTGGGCGAAAACGGCGGGAGCAAAGCTGAGGCTGGCAGCCAGAGCGATGGCGCTGGCGGTGTAGAGGCGAGATTTCGACATAATGTCTTTCCTTGAGATGTGCATTTTATGGCTCCGGTGCGTCCGGTTCTCGCCTTAATTGGTTGCCAGACCGTTTGAGTTTAAGGGGTGTGCGCCGCAACATTTTCTACCCGCTGGCGTTAGAAAAACTATTTTTGTGATCACGTCCGCTGCGAGAAGGAATAAGGTTTTGAACACGAAAAGCTCGAAAAACTCAAAAAGCACAAAAATTCAGACTTTACCGACGGTGCGGCGGTTCCTGGATTGAGGGCCGCTGCGCGGCGGGTTCAGACTGCCAAGACA
>NZ_AWGD01000021.1 GCF_000495795.1 Asticcacaulis sp. AC460 | reverse complement strand
GGCGGTCCGGCCGGCGCGGTCGTGGGCGGCGCCATTGGCGGCGCGGCCGGCGACGACAGCGTTAACTGCCGCTATGAGCGCTACGAAGGCGCCTATTACGGTGATGGCTACGACAATCGCGACCGCCGCCAATACACCGAAACCTACGGCAACGACCGCGGCCGTGACAGCTATCGTGAAGGCTATCGCGACGGCTACAACGACCGTAACGGGCCCGACTACCGCCTGAACGGCCTGGACCGCGGCTACCACGCCGACGGCTATTACTACCGCCGTTCCACCTATCGTGAGGGCTATTACGACCGTTACGGCGTCTGGCATTCGGATCGCGACTCTCGCGACCGTAGCTATCGTCCATACTGAGGAAGGAGAAAAACCATGATCAAGGCACACACCCTGAAACTGACCCTGGCCGCCACACTGGCTGCCCTGATGGCCGTCCCGATGGCGGCTTCGGCCCAGGACTATGACGGCTACTGCTATCAGCGCAAGAAGGAGGCCGGCCGCAACGGCGCCATTGTCGGCGCCATTATCGGCGGCGCTATTGGCTCACAGGTCTCCAAGAACGAACGCGGTTTGGGCACGGTCGGTGGCGCCGTCATCGGCGGCTCGATCGGCCATAACGCCGGCAAGAAGAGCGTGAAGTGCTACAACGGCGACTACTACTCGTACGAGAACGGGTATTACGAGCCGCGCGAGGCGCCGGACGGCTACAGCGTCGTCTACTACGAGTCCCGGCCGAACCGCCGTTCCTACGACCGCGTCCACACCGGTCGCGAGGCCTATCGCGACGGCTATGAGGATGGCTACCGCGAAGGCCGCCGCGATGACGACCGCTGGTAAAATAAAAGCGAAAAGGCCCTCTGGAAACAGGGGGCCTTTTTCGATTCTTAAACCCTTTGTGGCGAAAATATCGGCCATGTCCCGCTTACCCAGTCGCCGTTTCGTCCTTACCGCCTTGCCAATAGGCCTCCTCGCCGGCGCGGCGCAGGCCAGTGAGCACGGATCCAAAACTGCCGCGGAACCCTCGGTCCGCCTGGCCTCGGTCGGTATCCCGGTGATGCGCGACCGCCAGGTCGTCAACTATCTGTTCCTCAGCATCCGCATCAACCTGTCGATGACGGCGCCGGAGGGCAAGCTGCGCGAGCTTGAGCCCGTCTTCCGCGATACGGTGATCCGCGTCTCGCACCGAATCTCGTTCGGCCAGACCGAGCGCCACGACCTGCTGGACGAGGCGCGGTTCAAATCGGTCATGATGCCCGAATTCGTCAAGATCGCCGGGCCCGGCAATATCAAATCAATCGATATCCTGTCGCAGAGCCCAAAGAAGCATTTAAGCTAAGTATTTGTATTTCCATAACAACGGTTTTGGGTGCGTCGCAACAATATTCGCACCCGCGGCAAAGCCTTTGACTATAATGGCTTGCCGCGTTTTCTTGCCTTGAAACTGGTTTCGACTTTTGGCACTCTCCGCCCCAATCAGAAAGCAAGGGGCTGATTTTCTTTCGATTTCGAAAGCAATTCTGGCGCTGTTCTGATCCCGAAAACCCGGAGGGCGGCCCCTGACCCGCACCTCCTGATAATGATACAGGGGTAAATTATGAATAATGCTTTGATGCTGGCCATTGGGGCCGGCATAGTGGGACTGCTGTACGGTGTCGTACAGGCCTTGTCCTTGATGAAGGCCAATGCCGGCAATGCGCGGATGCAGGAGATCGCCGCCGCCATCCAGGAAGGCGCGGCCGCCTATTTGAAGCGCCAATACATCACCATCGGCATCGTCGGTGTGGTGATTTTCGTTCTGGCCTTTTTTGTTCTCGGCCACCTTTCGGCGATCGGTTTCGCGGTCGGCGCCATCCTGTCGGGCGCCGCCGGTTATGCCGGCATGCTGATCTCGGTCCGCGCCAACGTCCGTACGGCTCAGGCGGCTTCGGAAAGCCTGGCCAAGGGCCTGAACATGGCCTTTTCGGCCGGCGCGGTGACCGGCCTGTTCGTGGCCGGCGGCGCGCTGCTGGGCGTGGCGGGATATTATGCCGTCCTGACCGTGGCCCTGGGCCTGGCGCCCACCGACCGCGACGTCATCAACGCCCTGGTCGCCTTGGGCTTCGGCGCTTCGTTGATCTCGATCTTCGCCCGTCTGGGCGGCGGTATCTTCACCAAGGGCGCCGACGTCGGCGGTGACATGGTCGGCAAGGTCGAAGCCGGTATCCCGGAAGACGATCCCCGCAACCCGGCGACCATCGCCGACAACGTGGGTGACAATGTCGGTGACTGCGCCGGCATGGCCGCCGACCTGTTCGAAACCTACGCCGTGACCACGGTTGCGACCATGGTCCTGGCCACCATCTTCTTCGGTGACAATCCCACGCTTCTGAACATGATGCTGATGCTGCCCCTGGCCATCGGCGGCGTCTGTATCTTCACGTCCATCATCGGCACCTTCTTCGTGTCGCTGGGCAAGAGCAACGACATCATGGGCGCGCTCTACAAGGGCCTGATCGCCACCGGCGTCCTGTCGGTTGCCGCCCTGTATGCCGTCATCCACTTCTTCGTCGGCGTCGATACGGTCATCACCTATGATGGTGCGCCGCATGCCTTCACCGGCATGACCCTGTTCTGGTGCGGTATCGTCGGCCTGGCCGTCACCGCCGCCTTCATCGTCGTGACCGAATACTACACCGGCACCGGCAAGCGCCCGGTCGTCTCGATCGCCCAGGCGTCGGTGACCGGCCACGGCACCAACGTCATCCAGGGCCTGGCCGTTTCGATGGAATCCACCGCCATCCCGGCTCTGGTCATCTGCGCCGGCATCATCTCCTGCTACCTGCTGGCCGGCCTCTTTGGCATCGCCATCGCGACCACCACCATGCTGGCCCTGGCCGGTATGATCGTCGCCCTGGACGCCTTTGGCCCGGTCACTGACAACGCCGGCGGCATCGCCGAAATGGCCGGCCTGCCCAGCGACGTCCGTCACACGACCGATGCCCTGGACGCTGTCGGCAACACCACCAAGGCAGTCACCAAGGGCTATGCCATCGGTTCGGCCGGTCTGGGTGCCCTGGTGCTGTTCGCCGCCTATACCTCCGACCTGCAGCACTTCGCCGAAACCGCCACCACCGGCATCTTCGTCGGCATGGAAAACCTGACCTTCTCGCTGTCGTCGCCGTGGGTCGTCGTCGGCCTGCTGATCGGCGGCCTGCTGCCGTACCTGTTTGGCGGCATGGGCATGACCGCCGTCGGCACCGCGGCTCAGGCCGTGGTCGAGGAAGTCCGCCGTCAGTTCCGTGAGGATCCGGGCATCATGGCCGGCACGTCCAAGCCGAACTATGGCCGCGCGGTCGACATGCTGACCAAGGCCGCGATCCGGGAAATGATCATCCCGTCGCTGCTGCCGGTTCTGTCGCCGGTCGTTCTGTTCGCCGTTGTCTATTACCTCGGCGGCGCGGTCCCGGCCTTCGAAGCCGTCGGCGCCATGCTGCTGGGCGTGATCGTCACGGGCATCTTCGTCGCTATCTCGATGACCTCGGGCGGCGGCGCCTGGGACAACGCCAAGAAGTCCTTCGAAGACGGTTTCATCGACAAGGACGGCGTGAAGCACCTGAAGGGTTCCGACGCCCACAAGGCCTCGGTGACCGGCGACACGGTCGGCGATCCTTACAAGGATACGGCCGGCCCGGCCGTCAACCCGATGATCAAGATCACCAACATCGTCGCTCTGCTGATGCTGGCGGTCCTGGCTGGCCACTAAGCCCCGTTGATCTGACTTTGAAGCCCCTGCCGGCAACGGCGGGGGCTTTTTTGTTCGTTCTGAAACAGCGCAAGGGGAACACGGAAAACACCGAAGGCCGCTGCGCGGCGGCACGGAAGTCACGGAATTCCGGGCGTTCAATCTCCCGCGCGAAGCCCCTTCTGATGTCTGCAGAATGCGCCTGTGGCGTACATAGACACCCTCCATCTGGCTTCTCTGGCTTATCTGTGGACAACCCTTTGCGTAGGTTCCGCCATGTCGATGGCGGTCAATTCTGCCAACGTTCGGACCGGTGGCGACGTCTGTGAGGTGGTCCACAGATAAGCCAGAATAGCCAGATGGACAGCGTTATCGCGGACCTTCTGACGCAGGCGGAGCTTATATTAAGGCGCTGCGCGCAGGAGAGGGATCAACCGGAATTCCGTGACTTCCGTGTCGCCGCGCAGCGGCCTTCTGTGTTTTCCGTGTTCCTCTTGCAAGGCGGGCTGGACCGTCTCGGGGCTCCCAATCAAAAAAGCCTCCGGCAACAACCGGAGGCTCCTGAAACTCAAAAAGATCGCAACACCTACTCGCGGCGGCGGCGGCCGCCGGGGTTGGTGTCGCTGCTGTTGTCGATGCGCTGCTGGCCGACCGTACCCAGAACCTGCTCCAGCGCTGTCAGGGCGCGACCACGGGTCGGGGTCTTGTTCTGGTTCGGCGTCAGCTCGCGGCCATCGGCCAGTAAAAGCGTCTTGACCTCGGTCACCGTCTGGCCCGTCGGGTCGAAATTGATCACCGTCACATTGCGCTGTGTGACCTTGGCCTGCTTGTAGGTCATGCGCTGCGACGTCTGGTCGATATAGTACCATTCCGTCGGCTTGTAGGTCGAGGTCTGCGACGGATCCCCCAGCTTGTCCAGAACGGTCGCCTTGGTATCGCCGACAGCAATATCCCGCGACGGCAAGGCGTCATAGGCCAGGTAACCATTGTGAGTCACGGTCGGCGCGCAGGCCGAAGCCAGGACCATCAGGCCGGTGGCGGCGCTCAGCAGGGCTACGGTCTTGAAGGAAGGCAGGCGCATGGATATCCTGTGAGACAAGTAAAAACGGTATTTGACCTATCGGAAAATACGGCTTACGGCAAGCATAAGGCCTAATGAAGGCGAAAGACCAGTAATTTTTTTACCACGATCGTGGCCGTCCGGCGACGTTCGCGGAGGGTAAGATGGCCAGCTTCCTCGACGTATTCACCGGCTTGTTCAAACCCCGTCCCGTCAAGGCGACCGGCGACCGGCTGTACGCCGCCTGCGTCTCCCAGGCGCGCCTGCCGCGCTTCTATCTGGACTATGGCGTGGCCGATGAAATCGGCGCCCGGTTCGAACTTTTGACCCTTCACGTGGTCATGGTTGTAACACGGCTGAAATCCGAAAAGACCGAACAGGCGGATGACACCGCCCAGGCCCTGTTCGATGCCTTCCTGCTGGCGCTGGACGACACCCTGCGCGAACAGGGCACGGGCGACCTGACCGTACCCAAGAAGATGAAGACGATCGGCCAGGTGGTCTATACCCGCCTGGCCAAGTGGGATGAGATGTGGCGCGAAGGCGCCGATGGGGAGGCGAGGGGCGACTACGCCGCGCGCACCATCTATGCCGGCGACGACGAAGAGGTCTCCGAAGCCGGACGCCTTAAAGCCGGCGCCCTGACTGACTATATAGACAATGCACGCGCCGGCCTGACAACGGCCGACCTGCTGGCCGGCCGTATCGGCTGGCCCGAGCCGGCAGCGCTAGACCAAGCCGCGTAAGGAGTGGGGACCATGGATACGCAAGACGACAAGGGCCTGTGGGAACACAAGGTACGCTTCGACACCGCATTGCGCGGGCTGAAACTGGAACTGACGGCGGACGAAGAACGTCGCGCCGTTATCGCGCAAGGCTTCGGCATGGTTTCGCTCGACGCCCTGACGGCCCATGTCGAAACCCGGCCGGTTTCCGGCCCGGTGCCGATGGTCCATATCAAACTGTCGCTCGATGGAAACGTCACCCAGGAATGCGGCGTCAGCCTGGAGCCCTTCAGCCACGGCCTGTCCGGCGACCTGGAGATCGACTGCATCGAAAAGGCCAGGGTCACCAACCAGGTTGTTGAAGTCGGCGAGCACGAACTGCGGCTGAACGACCTCGATGAGCCCGACGTCATCAGCAATGGCCAGATCGACCTGGGCCAGTATGTCATCGAAGCCCTCGGCGAGGCCTATGACCCGTTCGCGCGCAAGCCGGGCGTGGTGTTCGAGGAACCCGAGGTCGAACGTGAACCGTCGCCATTTGCAGTACTGGCCAAACTGAAGCGCGAGGAGTAAGAGAGGCGCGACGGTGCACCTCCGCAATATCGCTTGCATAGTTGCGAACTCACGCTATCGTCCGCCGCTCGTTTTCGCGTAACCATCTTACAGGTCTTTCCACTCCGTGCCGACCGACTCCATACCTGCCCAGGCCGCCTTGATTCCCGCCGGCGCGCTTGTCATCGCCATCGACGCCATGGGCGGCGACCATGGCCCGGCGGTGACGGTGGCCGGCGCGGCCATCGCCCTTGAGGCCCGGCCGGACCTGTTTTTCCAGCTTCACGGCGATTCGGCGAAGATCGATCCGGAACTGGCCCGCCTGCCGGCGCTCAAGGCCCGCAGTGTGGTCGTCCACACCGACCAGTTCGTCGCCATGGACGAAAAGCCGGCCCAGGCCATCCGCCGCCGCAACACCTCGCTGGCCAACGCCATCCACGCCGTCAAATCGGGGGAGGCCCGCGCGGTCATCTCGGCCGGCAATACCGGCGCCCTGATGGCCCTGTCCAAGATGATCCTGAAGATGCTGACGGCGGACCTGGAACGGCCGGCCATCGGCTGTTCGTGGCCTAACCGGCGTGGTTTCGGCACCGTGCTGGATGTCGGCGCCAATGTCACTTCGGACGCGCACCAGCTGATCGAATTTGCCATTATGGGCGCCGCCTTCCACCGCGCCCTGCGCGGTACCGAAAAGCCCAGCATCGGCCTGCTCAATATCGGCTCCGAAGACGTCAAGGGCCACGATGATGTCCGCGAAGCCCACCAGCTTCTGCGTGAAAATGCCCTGGGCCTGAACTATTATGGCTTTGTCGAAGGCACCGACCTGTGCGACGGCACCGTCGACGTCATTGTCACCGATGGTTTCACCGGCAATGTCGCCCTGAAGACGGCCGAAGGCACGGCGCGCTTCATCAAGGACCTGCTCAAGGACGCCTTCAAGTCGTCGCCCCTGGCCATGCTGGGCGCGTTGCTGGCCGGTTCGGCGCTGAAAGCCATGGCGCGGCGCATCGATCCCGGCGCTGGCAATGGCGGACCTCTGCTCGGCCTGAAAGGCATCGTCATCAAATCGCACGGCGGCGCCGAAGCGCGCGCCTTCTCCAATGCGATCAACGTCGGGGTCTCCCTGGCCGCCAGCAACTATGAAAAAGACATTGCCGCCGCTCTGGCACGCTTTTCGCAAAGCGTAGCGGAACATCCGGCCCCCCTTGCCGCAACCGCGGTGGATACAAATATTACCGCCGTGGCGGGACAGTAAGGTACTTCGAAAAGCATGGCTATGCTGAGATCGGCGGTCACGGGGGTAGGTGGATATCTGCCCGAACAGATCGTCACCAATGACGACTTCACCAAGATGGTCGATACGTCCGACGCCTGGATCGTCGAACGGACCGGCATCCGCCAGCGCCACAAGGTGGTGCCGGGCCAGAAGACTTCGGACCTGGCGGTCGAAGCCGCCAGGATTGCCCTGGCGGCTGCAGGTCGGTCGCCGGACGACGTCGACATGGTCATCGTCGCGACCACCACGCCCGACATGCCGTTTCCCTCGACCGCGTCGATCGTCCAGCAGAAACTGGGCGCCCGCCCGTGTGCGGCTTTCGACGTTCAGGCCGTGTGCTCGGGCTTCGTCTACGCCCTGAGCGTTGCCGACGGCTTCGTTGCCCGTGGCATCGCGCGTTGCGTCCTGGTCATCGGCGCCGAGGTGATGAGCCAGCTTCTCGACTATACCGACCGCGGCACCTGCATCCTGTTCGGTGACGGCGCCGGCGCCGTGCTGCTGGAGCCGGTGGAAGGTGAGGGGACCTCGGCCGATCGCGGTATCCTGGGCTTCGACCTGCAATGCGACGGCTCCAAGATGGACCTGCTGTATGTCGACGGTGGGGTGTTTGAGGACTCGAACCGCATCGGCAAGATCCGCATGCAGGGCAACCAGGTGTTCAAGCACGCCGTGCATAAGATCTCGGAAGCCGCTGAAAATGCGGTGAAAAAATCCGACCTCGACATAGCCGACGTCGACTGGTTCATTCCGCACCAGGCCAACCAGCGTATCCTGAATGGCGTGGCGGACAAACTGGGCTTGGACCGTGACAAGGTGATCTCGACGGTAGCCATGCACGCCAACACCTCGGCGGCGTCGATTCCGCTGGCCTGGTACTGCGGTGTCCAGGACGGCCGGGTGAAGCCGGGCGACCTGGTGCTGATCGAAGCCCTGGGCGGCGGCCTGACCTGGGGCGCCGCGGCGATCCGGCTGTAGGGCTTCCCCCAAAACGGGCGGAAAATCAGCGATTTCGCCTGACTCATGTTTTTTGTCATAAGATCGCCATAAGCCTTTGACGGCAACGGGATTTTGCGGCATTGTCTCCGGGGTGCGGCTCGGAATGTGAGTCCGGGCCCCGACATACGGCGACCATCAATCCCCGGGGCAACTGAGCATGAAATCGCAAACTCTGACGCGTGCCGAACTTTTTGAAGACGTGCATAACGAGCTGGGCCTGCCCCGCCAGGAATGCGCCGCCATCGTCGAGCGCACCCTGGACCTGGTGGTCGATGCGCTGGAACGCGGTGAGATGGTCAAGCTTTCGGGCTTCGGCGTCTTTCAGGTCCGCGAAAAGAACGCCCGCGTCGGCCGCAACCCCAAGACCGGCAAACCCGCCGCCATCGATCCCCGCAAGGTGATCAGCTTCCGCGCCTCCCAGATCATGAAGGCGCGGGTCGACGCCGGGGCCGAAAGCTAGGCACACCCATTTTCAGAGACGACTGAGCAGGACGCACAGTGACCAAAGGGCCTTTAGCCTTACGCACCATTTCCGAGACCGCCGACCATGTCGGCGTGCAGCAGCATGTGTTGCGGTTCTGGGAAACCAAGTTTCCCTTCATCCGTCCGACCAAGCGCGCCGGTGGCCGCCGTTTCTACCGTCCCCAGGATATCGAACTGCTGATGGGGGTGAAGACCCTGCTGTACGATCGCGGCTACACCATTCGCGGCGTCCAGAAACTGTTCAAGGATGAAGGCCAGAAGGCGATCCTGTCGCCGGGCAGCGAAGGCGCCGGCGGTTACGTCACCGAACAGGGCGTCGTGCCGCAGGACGACATGCCGGAAGACGCCGGACAGGTCCGCAAGTCGATGTTCGACTTCGCCGAGGATCTCGACGGCCTTCAGGCCAAGATGCTGTCCCAGGAGACACGCGAGCGTTTTCTGAACATCGCCAAGGCGCTTGAGGAAGCCCAGGAGCATCTGGGCCGCCATATTGGCCGCACCGGCGGCCGGGGCCAGCCCCGCGGTAAATTCTCGTAATCCCTGAACCGGCCTGCCGCTAAGACAGAAAAAAAGCCGATCCCGTAAAGGATCGGCTTTTTCATTCAATGGTCGGAGCGACAGGATTCGAACCTGCGACCCCTTGACCCCCAGTCAAGTGCGCTACCAGGCTGCGCCACGCTCCGTCATCACTTCACAACAAAGGTGAAGGAAGGCGGCTTATAGAGACGAAAATTCGCGTCTGCAATCCCCGTCTCCGAATTATTCAGAGAAACCTGCTGCCCCCCGAACCTACTGCCCCGCGGCCTGCTTGAGGGCCGTCTGCAGCTCGACGACGCTGGGGTCGTAATTGTACCGCAGCGACACGCTCAGCGAGTCGTCGGCCTCCTTGACCTTGCCGCTGAAGAACAGGCCCAGCCCGTGTGCTGCCCAAACCTTGCCGCGCATGGTGTCGTCCAGGTCATAGGTTTGCGACAGTATCTTTTCGGCGTAGGCCACGATGCCCGGGCCGTTCTGCATCTGCACCAGGGTCGCCAGATACTCGTTCTGCAGCGGGTGATTATGCGGGAACATGATCAGGCCCTTGTTGAACGCCGCCAGGGCGCCCGGGAAGTCACCCTGTTCGTACTTGATCCAGCCGACCGTGTAGGCGACGGACGAATGGTTCAGTTCCGGCTGCTTGACCACCGGTAGGATGGCCGGGAAGCCGGTGTCGATGCCCTTGTCGCGCTGAACCCCCAGCACGACGTTCTGATAGGTGGTGTAGGCGTTGATATGGTTGCCGTTGCACACCTCCGCCCGGACTTCCGCGGCGGGCAGGCTGTCGAGATGCCGCTGCAAAGCCGGCAGGATCGCCGCCATCTTGGCCGGATCCTTGGGGTTCATGGCGGTAAAGGCCGTGCTCAGGTCGGTGGACATGGACTGCGACTTGGTGAAATAGGCGTCGCAGGTGCCCACGGCGCCGGCGCTGTCGGTCGCCGCAGAGCCCGCATCGGTCACCACGCCGCCGGTCCCCGGTACGGCGAAGCCCGAGCCCGCCACATCCGGCGCGCCGGTCATCTCGTCGTCGACCTTGCCGGCGTCACGCAGATAGTTGACGATGCCCGACGGATCGACAGCGGATTGCGCCAGCGCCGTCAGAGGCGAAAGGCATGTTGCCGCTGTCAGGACGACGAAAAAGGTCCTGGATTTGAAGATCATGAGAGCCCCCTGTAAAAGCCCGTTAACCAAAGCAATCATTGATACACGGATTTTGCCGGGCGACAACGGATTAACAGGATTTGTAATTTTCCCGGAGAAGAACGCGCCATATCGTGGCGTTCGTGCTATGGTCAGGTGGCAAAACGGGGAGAGGGACGATGCGGACGATTCTGGCGACACTATGCGGACTGCTGCTATCGGGCGCGGCCCTGGCTGCCGACTTGCCGGCGCCGCCGTCTCCGATGGTTGATCCTCACGCCGGGCCGTTCAATCCCAAGGGGCCGGCCGTCGACCGGTTTGCCTTAGGCGCTTTTCAGCATGGCTTTGGTAAAGACAAGCTTCAGGTAATCGCCAAGTCCCTGGGCGTGGGGTCGGTGCGCGAGCTGGGGGGCGCCTACTACCAATATCTTTGCTACGACCTGCCGGAACGGCGCGAAAGAGTCTGGCTGGCGACCTTCGACGAAATGGGTGAAGGTGGCGTCGACGCGGTGACGGTCAAATCCCTGACATCGGGCGACGCGCCCGCGGGTACGTGTCCCGCCCTTCCGGCCAAGTTTCAGCCTGTCGTTATCAGCGGAAAGGTCCGCCTGGGCGTGACGCGCGCCGATCTGGTTGCCCTCTATGGAAAGCCGGGCCTGGAAACCGGCGGTTGGCTGGTTTTCGGCGGCGGCGGTGAGGGCTGGCGAACCTCCATCACGGTCCGGCTGCAGAACGACAAGGTGGTCTTCTTGTATGCCGAAAACACCTCTACCGATTGAGCGGCGTCATTGAACCGTCACATAACTGTCGTATACTCCGAAGCGTAAGGAAAACAGAAAAAGAGGAGACTGAATGAAGACTGATATGGCCTTGTGGCAGGCCCTGAATGCCTACGATATCGACGCCGCCGACGCGGTGTTGCCCTTCAGCCGCCGGCTGGCCCGGGACAATGACTGGTCCTACGCCCATGCCCAGGCAACGGTTGAGGAATATAAGAGGTTTATCTACCTCATCTGCATATCCGGCACGGTGCTGACGCCCTCGGAAGATGTCGATCAAGCCTGGCACCTGCACCTCATCTATACGCGCGACTACTGGGACCGTTTTTGCGACCGGACCCTGGGGCGGAAGATCCACCACAGCCCGACCGAGGGCGGCGTGGCCGAGGATGCCAAATACTTCGATGCCTACCGGCGAACCCTGGACCTTTACGAAGCCGAGTTCGGCACCCCGCCGCCCGTGGCGATATGGCCCAGCCCCCGGCAACGGTTCGAAACCAACAGCCGCACATCTCATGTGATCCGCCTGCCGAAACGGCAGGTTTTTTTATGCCTGGCGTCCGCATCGGCCCTGATGCTGGCTGGCTGCGCGACCCAGGCCATAGCGGCCACAGATACGGTCCTGGCCTGGGCCGGTTTCGCGGTGATGGCCGTCATCCTGATGGCGCTGAACCTGAAAAACCTCAAGATCGGCGGACTGGCCGGATTTTTCATCGTCGGCGTTCCGCTCGTTGGGTTCCTGACCTGGATGTATGGCGACTTCGCCCACGACATGACCAAAGGGCTTCTGCCGATGGACTACAGCCGTGCGCTGATGGCGACAGTCTTCCTGGGGATCTGGATGTTGATGTACCTGGCACCCAACACTGGCGGCCGGAGGTCCGGCAGCGGCGGCGGGTGCGGCGGAAGCTCCGGGTGTAGTTCCGGGTGCGGCAGCTCAGGCTGCGGCGGCGGATGTGGTGGCGATTGATTTAGCAAAAGGAGAGAGACAGATGAATATAGGACTGGTTCTAATCGTGATCTCGATCATCGTGGTCATTGTGATTGTTACCTTTGCCATCAGCAGCGGCCGCCGCGGTGGCGGAACAGGCGGCGATACGTCCGGCGACAGCGGATCGGGCTTTCTGTGGTGGTCCGCTACGGACGGGGGCAGCAACGATGGCGGCAACACCTCCGATGGCGGAGGTGCTTCGGACAGTGGCGGCAGTAGCGACGGCGGGAGCAGCAGCAGTGACGGCGGCGGCGGGGGAGGCGGCGGCGACTAGGCTGAAATGGCCGAACGGGTATGAAATTGCCACTTTCAAACTTTGCAAATTCGCCCGCAATTATGTTTAGTTAGGTGGAATAGTTGAAAATTACCAATACCTTATACCTCCCCGTTATACGGGGAGCGGGGCGGCCCGTGCCGTGGATCATTTGCTGGAAGCAAATGAGACGGTGGGGGATTTGGCCCGCTGACTGTGGGATTTCGTTGGTCCCCAGCCGTCAGCATTTCTAAAATCGCATTGAGATCAGATTTCCCGATCCCTAATCTTTACGCTGTCTTGAATACCCAAGGAGCCTAAAGATGACCGACTTCCTGCAACAGGCCTGGTTTCCCATCACTGCCATGCTGGCGGTCCTGACTTTTCTGGTTCTCGCGCTGAACCAGCGTGACCGTCAGCGCCGCCGCGACGCGCTGCGTAGTCGGCCGATCATTGTCACCCCGGCGCAAGTCGATCGAGACGACGACCGGCTGGGCTGAGCTACTTCTTCTTTTTCCACTGATACCGTTCCGACCAGGCGATCAGCGGGATCAGCGGCAGGCCCCAGACCGTCCCGGCCAGGCCGTAGAAGATCAGCGCGGTGATGGGGCCACCGCGAATCATTTCCCCCAGCGACGCGACCAGCCAGACGTAGAAGAACAGGAAGACGATGATGCCGGCACAGGCGATGGCGCGGCGTTGCGGCAGACCCAGAATCGTCTTTTGGGCGGGCTTTTTCTCGTCGCTCATGACTCAGCGCTTCTCGGTCAGGCGGGTCAGGTGGAACAGGCCCAGCAGCACGGTGCTACCGACCAGGGACACCAGAAGAATCGACATGAATTTGTCGTCCAGCATGTCCGAGGTCTGGACGAAGAAGTTCAGCAACACGGCGCCGAAAACCCCGACGAACAGGTTGATCGGAAAGCTGAAGCGCGACTTGCTCATGGCATTGGCGATCCATCCGACGACAAAGCCGGCGAGCGTCGCCAATATGTAGTTCTCTGCGTTCATGACCGCTATTTCTTTTCGTGCGCCGCTTGAATTCGGCAGGGCGGTGTGGGCAAATTGGCCGCACCGGACTCAGCCTTGTTACCGCCTTACGGCGCGCGCGGCAAGGCACGGCTCCGGCAACAGGTAAAAAGTATAGAGTGAGACAGGGCTTCATGGCGCGACTCCCCTTAAGGTCCCCTCTGGTGGCGGCATGGCTGTTCGCAGCGGCCTTCGTGATCGTCGTGCTGATCGGTGTCGGCGGCGCAACCCGCCTGACCCAGTCGGGCCTGTCGATTACGGAATGGAAGCCGATCCACGGCGTCATCCCGCCGACGAATGACGGTGAGTGGCAGCAGGAATTCGCGGAATACAAGAAGATTCCTCAGTTCAAGCAGATCAACCCGCGCATGACCGTGTCCGAATTCAAGGGCATCTACTGGTGGGAATGGACGCATCGTCTCCTGGCCCGCGGCCTGGGCCTGGTCTACGTCCTGGGCTTCGCCGCCTTCCTGCTGCTCAAGGAAATTCCGGGGCGCCTGATCTGGCGCTGCGGCGCCTTGGTCGGTCTGGTGGCGTTCCAGGGATTGGTCGGTTGGCTGATGGTGAAGAGCGGGCTGGAATTCCGCGTCGCCGTCGCCCCTGAAATGCTGATGTTCCACCTGGGCATGGCTTTGCTGCTGCTGATCGGTACCGTGTGGACGGCGCTGGAAGCCGCGGAGGGTCAAATGCGATGGCGTGGGGCCCCCTTGCCGTGGCGCGCCGCGGCGGCGGGTTTCCTGGGTTTGGTCTTCTTGCAATGCCTGTTGGGCGCCCTGGTGGCGGGTAACCGCGCCGGCCTCGTGTACAATGACTTTCCGCTGATGAACGGCGAATTCGTGCCGGCGATCGACTGGGCGAAGGGCGTCGGCTACAGCTTCCTGCACGATCAGGGCCTGGTGCAGTTTATGCACCGTATCAACGCCTATCTGGTCTTGATCTACAGCGTGGTCTTCATCGTCTGGATGAACCAGAAGGCCAATGACGACGCCCTGCGTTCGACCGGCACCCTGGCGGCGGTCCTGGTCTGGGCCCAGGCGGCTCTGGGTATCGCGACCCTGGTGACTGTGGTCAATATCTGGCTGGCCCTGTCGCACCAGATCTTGGCGGTGCTGCTGCTGATCCTGGTGACCGTACTGACCTGGCGGGTCTTCCGCGCCGACCGTGTCTTCCGCACGAGCGGCTTCTGATCGGGAATACGGTGCGCTCTCTCGTCCAAAGCCGGTAGAATCAAACCACGGAAGGCGCGGAAACGCCGCTGCGCGGCGACACGAAAAGGCACTGAATTCCAGTAGCCGAAACGCCCGCGCGAAGCGCCTTCCTGGCTTGGGCAAGATACGACGCACATGTGTCGGAGCATCCTGAATTCCGTGTTTTCAGTGTCGCCGCGCAGCGGCCTCCGTGTGTTCCGTGTTCCTCTTGAACGCTTCAGACAAACCGGAGGCTTTTAAGAGGAACACGAAAAACACTGAAACGCCGCCTGTGGCGGCGCGCACGGAACTCACGGAATTCCGGTTGCTGGACGGACTGAGCGTCACCTGAAGCAATGTCAAATAAAGCGCTTCGCGCGGAGGATCGGCCGTCCTGAATTCCGTGTCTTTCCTCTTCGTTCCGTGACTTCCGTGGTCAAAATCCATCGACCTCGACGGACTACCATCGTTGGAAAAAAGCAAATACGGTCAAGAATTGTGGAAAGGTAACCGCAGCACGCAGTCCTACCCCTGAACCGGCAGATCGCTGAACGCGCCCCACGGCCCGGTGATGGCCACGGTCCAGCCCTGGTCCTGCAGATTGGCGAACAGGGTCGAACCGTCCGGCGAAAACGTCACCCCGGCCCATTCCGATCCGCCGCTGGCATTGGCGGCAAAGGTCGCGACCCGGCCCTGCGGCGTCACGATCCGGAGATGGTTGACCAACACGTCTGAATAGCGGTCCTCGCAGACATAGAGATGGCCCCACGGCGCCGTCGTCAGGTTGTCGGCATAGTCCATCACGCGCAGGTCGCTCGACTCGATGAACAGCTCCAGCCGGCCGGGCTGGTTCTTTTCATCCGCCGTACCTTCATACGGGCTTGGCACGTAACGCATGATCTGGCCGTACTCCTTGTGGCCACCTGAGGTGCAGGCAAAGAACAGCTCGCCATTGCCCCAATGGATGCCTTCGCCACGCGCAAAGATAGCCGCGCCCTTTTGACGGCCCTGCAGTCGCAGGCTGTCGTCCGGGCTTTCCGGATCGACCAGGTCGACCCAGGCCACCTTGAAGCTGTCTCCCTGGTTCCACAGCACGGCCGGGCCGTTGCTGGTATCGGCGCCGGGCGAGTCCAGGATCATCAGTGCCTGCAGCCGCCCACCCGAATGCAGGTAACGCTTGTCGTTGGGCAGGTAGCGGTACAGCACGCCGTCGCCCATATCCTCGGTCATGTAGACCACGCCGCTACGCGGATCGATGGCGGCGGCTTCACGCTTGAACCGGCCCATGGCCTTGATCGGGATCGGCGCGGCCAGGCCCTTATAGCCCGACGGCACCTCGAAAATATAGCCGTGGTCCTTCTTCACGCCCATGCCCGGACGCGCGGTATTCTCTTCGCAGGTGAGCCACGAACCCCAGGGCGTCGAACCGCCGGCGCAGTTGGTCGTGGTCCCGATGAGCGACAGGAAGTGCTGCTCCAATTGCTGGGTGCGGGTATTGTAGATCAGGGTCGTCGTCCCGCCGGTCAGGGGGAAGCCGCTGTCATCAAAGTCGTAGACGCGCGCCTTGTCCAGCTTGCCGATCAGTTCGCCCTTAGGCCCCAGCGGTCCGGCCTCGCGCGCCTTGATGCCGTTCTCATGGTTGCGCACCAGCACGACCTTATCGGGGCTGGTATGGGCAAAGGCCGCCATGCCATCGTGCTTGGCCGGGACGAAGAAACCGTCGTCCATCATCTCGCCCTTGCGCGAAACGATCTTGTACGTGAAACCCTTGGGCAGGTTGATCAGCCTGTTCGGATCCTCGACCAGCGGGCCATAGGCCGCGACCTCGTTGACATAGCCGGGGTCCGTATTGGGCACGACCCGTTCGGCCCTGGCCCGTGATCCAAGCCCGGCAAAGGCCAGGGACGTGGCGGCGGCAGCGCTGCCGATCAGGGTGCGGCGGGACAGGGACATGAGGCAACTCCGGAACAGCTTTGGTCCTGAAACGGGTCATTGCCCGACTTCCGCCGGATATAAAAGAGAAATATTTGCGACAAATCGATGCGGTAATTTATTACCTTTGCCAAATTTCTCAACAAAAACAAATGGATTGACGTATGTTTCCGAAAATTAGTGCATTGACACACACATCCCCCTCCTGTAAACGCAGCCCACCTTAAATCGCGCCTTTCCTTATCAGGCGCGCAACCACAGGACTACACCCCATGTTGACTTCGACCACCGCGGCGCTGAAGCCCGCCGATGTCGAGAAGAAGTGGATCGTGATCGACGCTGAGGACGCCGTTGTCGGCCGTCTGGCGGCTTTCATCGCCATGCGTCTTCGCGGCAAGCATCTGCCGACCTATACCCCGAACGTTGATTCCGGCGACAATATCATCGTCATCAACGCCGAGAAGGTCCACCTGACCGGCAAGAAGCATAACGAGATCTTCTACTGGCACACCGGCCACCCGGGTGGCGTCAAGCAACGCACCCTGGGCCAGCTGCTGTCGGGCAAGTACCCGGAACGCGTCCTGACCAAGGCTGTTGAGCGCATGCTGCCCAAGGAAAGCCCGCTCGCCCGCAAGCAAATGACCCAGCTGCGCATCTATGCCGGCAACACCCACCCCCACGAAGCCCAGAACCCGGAAGTCATCGACTTCAAGGCCCTGAGCCGCAAGAACGTCCGGAGCGTCTGATCATGGTCGAAACTCAAGGTTTGGAAGCGCTCGCCGCTTTGTCGCCGACGGCCATGGCCGCGGCTCCTGTCGAACGCACGCAACAGCTGGACAAGTACGGCCGCGCCTATGCCACCGGCAAGCGCAAGAACGCCATTGCCCGCGTCTGGATCAAGCCGGGTTCCGGCAAGTGGATCATCAACGACCGTGAGCAGGAAGTTTACTTCGCTCGTCCGGTTCTGCGCATGATGATCGCCCAGCCGCTGAACCTGACCGACCGCGCGACGCAGTTCGACGTGATCGTTTCGGTCCAGGGTTCGGGTCTGTCGGGTCAGGCCGGCGCCATCCGTCACGGCCTGTCCAAGGCCCTGACCTACTTCGAACCGGGCCTGCGCCCGGCGCTGAAGGCCGCTGGTTTCCTGACGCGCGACTCGCGCGTCGTCGAGCGCAAGAAGTACGGCCGCGCCAAGGCTCGCCGTTCCTTCCAGTTCTCGAAGCGTTAATCGCACGGGTTTTCTACTCATGCAGAAAGCGCTTCGGGCAACCGAAGCGCTTTTTTCGTTCCTTCTCCTCCCCATGGCAATGGGGAGGTGGCGAGCAAGCGAGGCCCCTTATGGGCCGATGCGCGTCGAGACGGAGGGGGCCTCTTAGAGCGCATCCCGAAAAGTGTTACGCACTTTTCGGATTAAGATGCGCGTTAGAACAAAAGCCTAGAGCGCCGATCCGATTCTTCCGGATCGAGACGCGCTCTAGACCACGCAGTACGGGAGTTCATTCCATGTCCAAAAAGGTTTTCATCGACGGCGAAGCCGGCACAACCGGTTTGCAGATCCGCGAACGGCTGGAAGGCCGCAGCGACCTCGACTTCATCCGCCTGCCGGATGACCGCCGCAAGGACCTGGACGCCCGTCGCGAAGCCCTGAACGGCGCCGACGTCGTCATCCTGTGCCTGCCGGACGAGGCGGCCAAGGAAGCCGTCGCCCTGATCGACAACCCGGACACGGCGGTCATCGACGCCTCGACGGCCCATCGCGTCGCCGAAGACTGGACCTACGGCTTTGCCGAAATGGCCGAAACCCAGCGCGACGCCATCCGCGCCTCGAAACGCATCAGCAACCCCGGCTGCTATGCCACGGGCTTCATCGCCCTGGTGCGGCCGCTGAGCGATGTCGGCGTCATCCCGCCCTTCTGGCCGGTCTACTGCAACGCGGTGTCGGGCTATTCCGGCGGCGGCAAGTCGATGATCGCCGAGTTCGAACAGGGCGGCACCAACGACAGTTACCGCATCTACAAGACCGAGCTGGGCCATAAGCACCTGCCGGAAATGACCCGGTTCGGCGGGCTGGAATCACCGCCTTTGTTCGCGCCGGCGGTCGGCCGCTACGCCCAGGGCATGATCGTCGAGGTGCCGTTGCAACTGTGGGCCCTGCCGGACGAGCCCAGCGTCGAGCAACTGCACGAAATCCTGAGCGCCGCCTATGACGGCGAACGCTTCGTCACGGTCGCGCCGCTCGAACAGTCGCAATCCACCAAACAACTCCAACCGGAAATGCTGAACGGCACCAACCAGCTTCTGATCCACGTCTTCGGCGACGAAGCCGGACAACAGGCGCGCCTGGTGGCGGTTTTGGACAATCTGGGCAAGGGCGCATCCGGCGCGGCTGTACAAAACCTCAATCTGGTATTAGGCGTGGACGAAGCCCTGGGCCTGAGCTGAGAAAGCACTGTACATGATCACCGTCGTCGTCACCTGGATCGCTTTTTACATCATGATCTGGTGGATCACTTTGTTCGTGGTTCTGCCGATCGGCGGCAACCCCAGCCACCATGAAGCCGGCGTCGAAGTCATCAAGGGTAACGACCCGGGCGCCCCGGTCAAACTGAACCTGAAGCAGAAGGCCAAGCTGAACAGCATCGTCGCTGCCGTCGTGTGGGTGGTGGTTCTTGCCCTGAGCGTGATCTTCCACCTCGACCTGCCAGGCACCGGCGGGTGAAACGTGCAAGACCAGATCGAAACCTATATTGCCAGCCAGCCTGAAGCCAAGCGTGGTGACATGCAGGCTTTACACCACAGGATTCTGCAGATCATGCCGGACTGCAAGCTCTGGTTCCTGGACGGCAAAAATGACGACGGCAAGATCGTTTCCAACCCCAACATAGGTTACGGAACACGCACGACGACCTATGCCGACGGCAGCGCCCGCGAATTCTACCAGATCGGCATAAGCGCGAACACGACCGGAATCTCCGTCTATATTCTGGGCATCGACGACAAGACGTACCTGGCCCGGACCTACGGAACCGAACTCGGCAAGGCGACCGTGACCGGATATTGCATCAAGTTCAAACGTCTCGCCGACATCGACTTGGCTGTTCTAGAAGCTGCCATCTGCTCCGGCCTCGCCGCCACAAGCGCAACCTGAGACGCCACGCCACCAGTATTGGACCGTGTTTTCTTGTTCCTCCCCGCTTGTCGGGGAGGGGGACCGCACGAGCGAGCGGATATCCGAGGTCGAAGACCGAGGATGGTAGCGAGTGAGATGTGGTGGTGGGGTTTCTTACTTTCTTACCCGCCGGCGCCAGAGCCGAAGAATGACACGCTGCCGCCGTAATTTTGTCTTTGCTAAGCTGGGCGCATCTCTCTAGGTTGCGGCCACTTTCATAACATACGGATTCCCTGCCCATGCGCCTGTCGCGCTTCTTCCTGCCGCTTCTCAAGGAAAACCCCGCCGAGGCCCAGATCGTCTCGCACCGCCTGATGCTGCGCACCGGCATGATCCGTCAGCAGGCGGCCGGCATCTATGCCTGGCTACCGCTGGGCCTGAAGGTCCTGCGCAAGGTCGAACGCATCGTCGAGGAAGAAATGGCCCGCGCCGGCTCGATCCAGCTTCTGATGCCGACCCTGCAACTGGCCGATCTGTGGCGTGAATCCGGCCGCTACGAAGACTACGGCCAGGAGATGCTGCGCATCAAGGACCGCCACGACCGCGACCTGCTGTACGGACCCACGGCCGAAGAAGCCGTCACTGAGGTCTTCCGTGCCAGCGTCAAGTCCTACAAGGACCTGCCGCTGAACCTGTATCAGATCTCGTGGAAGTTCCGCGACGAACAACGCCCCCGTTTCGGCGTCATGCGCGGCCGCGAATTCCTGATGAAGGACGCCTATTCCTTCGATGTCGATGAAGCCTCGGCCCGTAAGGCCTATAACCGCATGTTCATCGCCTATCTCAACACCTTTTCGCGCATGGGCCTGAAGGCCGTGCCGATGCGTGCCGACACCGGCCCGATCGGCGGCGACCTCAGCCACGAATTCATCATCCTGGCCGATACCGGCGAAAGCGCCGTCTTCTGCCATAAGGACCTGGTCGACATGCCGGCACCCGGCCACGACGTCGACTGGAACGACCTGCAGGGCCTGGTCGACCAGCGCACGGCGCTGTACGCCGCCACCGAAGAAATGCACGACGAAGCCGCCTTCCATCAGGTGCCCGACGACAAGCAACTGTCGGCGCGCGGCATCGAGGTCGGCCACATCTTCTATTTCGGCGAAAAATATTCCAAGCCGATGAAGGCCACGGTCAACGGCCCCGACGGCGAAGTCACCGTCCATATGGGCTCCTACGGCGTCGGCGTTTCGCGCCTGCTGGGTGCCATCATCGAAGCCTCGCATGACGAAGCGGGCATCATCTGGCCGGAAAGCGTCGCGCCGTTCGATGTCGCCGTGATCAACCTGCGCCCGGGCGACGAAGCCTGCGACGCCGCCTGCGAAAAGGCCTATGCCGCCCTGAACGCCGCCGGCCGCGACGTGCTGTACAACGACACCGACGAACGTCCCGGCGCCAAGTTCGCCTCCATGGACCTGATCGGCATCCCTTGGCAGCTCATCATCGGGCCCAAGGGCCTGGCCGAAGGCAAGGTCGAGCTGAAAAACCGCGCTACCGGCGAACGGGAGACGGCGCCGTACGATGACGTCCTGGCCCAACTGACCAAAGGCAAAGCATGAACCTGCTGTCGCTGTTCCGCTTTCGGGCGTGGGAATTCGACCTGTCGTTGAAGTACCTGCGCACCAAGCGCAAGGACGGCGGCATCGCGACCATTGCCATCATCAGCTTCGCCGGCATTGCCGCGGCGGTGTTCGCGCTGATCGCCATCATGTCGATCATGAACGGCTTCCGCGAAGAACTGATGAGCCGCGTCCTGGCGTTTGGCGGCCATGGCTACATCTATGGCCGTTCCATTGACGACTTCGCCCATCGCGACGAGATGGTCGCTCGGCTCAAAAAGGTTCCGGGAGTCACCAGCGCGTCCCCGTTCGTCGACTCGCCGGGACTTATCCAGTCGTCGCACGGCCGGACGGGCGGCGGCATCATGCGCGGCGTGGTGCCGGAAGACCTGAAGAACACTCCGATTATTGCCGGCACCATCGCGCCCGGCGGTTCGATGGACCAGTTTGGCGTCGGCGACTATGGTGGTGATGTCGTGCTGATCGGCGATGGCCTGGCGCGCACCGTCAATGCGCTTCCGGGTGACGAAATCACCCTGATCTCGCCGGGACGTTCGACCTCCTTCGGTTCGACGCCCCTGCGCAAGATCTATATCGTTGGCGGTATCTTCCACAGCGGCGTCAGCCAGATCGACCAGAGCTTCGTCTACATGCCGCTCCAGCAGGCCCAGCTGTTCTTCGACCGCGAGGACGAATGGGACGCGCTGGAAATCAAGGTCGACAAACCCTACGAAGTCCAGAAATACCGCGCCGCCATCGTCAAGGCGGCCGGGGAGGGCGCTTTGTTCGAAGACTGGACGGTCCAGAACGCCGCCACCTGGAGTGCTCTGAAGCTGGAACGCAACGCCATGCGCTTCATCCTGTCGATCGTGGTCCTGATCACCACGCTCAACATCATTTCCGGCGTGGTCATGCTGGTCAAGAACAAGGCGCGCGACATCGCCATCCTGCGTACCATGGGGGTCGGACGTTCCGCCGTGTCACGGATATTCCTGATGACCGGCATGATTATCGGCGCCGCCGGTACGGTCACCGGCCTTGTCCTGGGTGTGCTGTTCTGCACCTTTATCCGCCAGATCCAATGGCTTCTGGAAAAGCTGACCGGCACCGATATCTTCCCGGCTTCGGTCTACTACCTCGATTATGTACCGGCCAAGATGGAACTGTCGGAAGTGATCTTTGTCGCCGTCGCCTCCCTGCTGGCGTCGTGCATCTTCACCCTGTTCCCGGCCCTGTGGGCATCCAAGCTCGAACCGGTGGAGGCCCTGCGCTATGAGTAATCCTGTTCTCAGCCTCAAAGGCCTGCACCGCGAATACGATGTCGGCGAAGGCCGCAAACTGACGGTGCTGAAAGGCGTCGACCTGACCGTCATGCCGGGCGAACTGGTCGGCCTGGTCGGCCCCTCGGGCTCGGGTAAGTCGTCCCTGCTGCATGCGGTGGGGCTGCTCGAAGCGATTGTCGAAGAAGGCGCCGCGAAAAAGAAGACCGCGACTCACGCCGTGGTCGAAGAACTGCGCATCGATGGCGGCGATTTTTCGAAAGCCAATGACGAAGCCCGCACCCAGGCGCGCCTGCACAAGATCGGCTTCGTCTATCAGTTCCACCACCTGCTGGCGGAATATACGGCGCTGGGCAATGTCGCCATACCGCAGCGGATACTTGGCCGGTCGGCAAGGGACGCCGATGCGCGCGCGACGGAACTGCTGACCGCCCTGGGCCTGGCCGGACGTCTGGAGCACCTGCCGGCGCAACTGTCGGGCGGCGAACAGCAGCGCGTTGCCGTGGCGCGCGCCCTGGCCAATGCGCCGAAGCTGCTCCTGGCCGACGAGCCGACGGGCAACCTCGATCCGGGCACCTCGCAACAGGTCTTCGAAGCCTTGAAAGCCATCATCAAGGCCCAGGGCGTCGGCGCGCTGATCGCTACGCACAACCTGCAACTGGCCACTCACATGGACCGCGTCGTGCGCCTGGAAGACGGCAAGCTGGTCGAGGTCGCCCCCGCCGCGCTGTAGGTACAGATTATAGCTGGAATCTCCCGCCCCGCTTGCGTGGGTGAGCGCCAGCGAAGTACAGCTTCGCAAGCGAAGGGACCGCGAAGCGGTGGGAGGGGCCTTCCCGTCAGTGGAATTGTCCCTTCCGTTTCATTTTAACGTCTTACCCGCGGTAATTGGCCTCGAAGTCGATCGGATCGATGATCAGAGCCGGGAAGCGCCCTTTCATCAGCACCGTATCGACCGACTCTCGGGCATAAGGCAGCAGGATGGTCGGACACTTGATCATCAGTTCGCGGTCCAGTTGCGCCGGCGTATACCCCGCCAACTGGAAAATACCGGCCTGCATGATCTCGATCATGAAGGCCGTACCGCCACCACTCCGCGCCACGACCGATAAGGTCAAGACCACCTCGGTCAACCCGCCCTGCAACGCCTCGTGCGCCACCTTGATGTCGACCTTGATTTCGGGCTGCCATTCCCGGGTGAAGATGGCGGCGCCTGACGGGGCCTGGAACGACAGGTCCTTGAGGTAAATCTGGCGGATAGCGAACTGTTGCGTCACGGTCGAACCTGTTGCGAAAGTTGAAAAGAAAGGATCATGCTGTCAGCAACCCGTCCTGGTCGAAGACGGTCTCGCCGGGCTGGACATAGTCCATGATCAGATGGACGCGTGCCTCACTGCCGTCATTGCGGACGGCGTGCACACGACGGTTGTTGATTTCCCACATCTCTCCGGCGGGCATGTGGAACCTCAGATTACCGACAACGAACAGACTGTTGTCATTGGTGACGACCGGCACATGGATGCGATGACAGCGCTTTAACGACTCGCCGTCGTCGATATGCGGCTTGATCTCGGCACCTGGCGGCAACCGCGTCAGCAGCGCCCGGATGAAGTAACCCGGACCGTGCTGTTCGGCCACCCGGCGCTGGCGCAGGGTCTGGAGGTAATGGCTGCGGATATGCACCATCAGCGGCCGCAGATGGGGCTCCAGCGCCGCAAACGCCGCATGATGGGTCGGATTGACGTGGCGAAAGTCGCTATCGGCAATCAGCTTCAGGGTCTGGGTGCTGGCATGGGCGTCGAACGCCTGCTGCCGGCTGCCGTCGGCTGCCCAGGCCTCTTCGCCGAGCGCCGCAACGGCGGCCTTGAGCGCCGAAATATCGAAATTTCCCAATTTCTGGGCGTCGGATCCGAAGTTCATGCCGCAAATCTAACTATATGTAAGGACCAATGTCCATAAATATCATGACCATTGCGCGTAGCCATAGGTCTCCATGACCCGCCCGTCCATCTTCATAACCAGCGCCCTCAGCTCCGGCGAATAATAGTCCTGGTACGGTCCATGCTCGCTGACATTCAGGTCCGGCGTTCCGGCGACAAACTGCCGCGCCCGCCGCGCTTCATGAACACCCATTCCCTCCGGCAGGGTCTGCAATTCCTCCCGCAAGCTCTCCACCTTCATGATGCGCGGCGCCGGCGCCCCCGCATACAATCGGTCGTGCAGGAAGGTGAAAAACCCGGCTCCCGATCCCAACAGCTTGCGAATGCACGACTTGCGCAGGTTCAGGCCGTAATTGACATAGTCCTGCGGAAACACCGCCGCCAGCCGATCGATATCCGCCTCGCGGCCTTCCAGCGTCACCAGCCGCTCAATGGTCGCCTCGAACCCCAACGTGCCATTATCACTGCACACCCAGAACAATGGGTTGGGCCGTTCCTGCGCCCGCTGGAAATGGTACCACGACACATAATAGGCCAGCGGATTGCGTACCGTCCCCAGCACCGGCAACGCACGACAGGCCTCCGGAACCTCCGCATAGGGCAGGTGGTAGCCCACCCGCCGTGCCGAGGGAATGCAGGTCATCATCATCCGGCTGACGAAGGTGCCGCCGGCCTTGTGCAGATGCAGGAAGACGAAACTGTCACAGACAAGCATGGCTACTCCACATAGCCCATCTGCCGCAGCCGCGCCTGCAACGGCGCCAACGGGGCCTCATAACGCTTCCAGGCATTGACGCCCTGCGAATTGATCGGGCTGCGCACCTGAACCGCGCTGGCGGTGGAGACCGCGCCCGACGCCTCATGCGGCTTCAGACAAGCCTCTTCAAAATCCAATCCGCACGCCGCGATCAACCGCCGGATCTGCGCCTCAGGATCGGCGATGACCGCCTCCAGCGACACCTCGATCAACTGCTCGCCCAGCACGCTCTTCCAATACCCCATCAGGTCGCGGAAGTGATGATAATGGTCCGCCAGGTCGTCCTGGCCATACGACCAGCCATAGGCGCCGGTAAACAGCACCTTGTAGCAGCCGAACAGGGCGTCCATCGGATTGCGGTCCAGCGCGACGACGATCGCGTCCGGAAAGGCCAGCTTGATCAGCCCGGCATATTCGTGGTTCGACGGCAGCTTGTCGATGACATAGGCGCTGCCATCATTGAGAAACGCCGACTCCCGCGTATAGAACTCGGCGATATCCAGTGGATCCAGCTTCGCCGCTGCCGCAATCACCTCGGGCGCCAGCCGGCGAACATTGTCGATCCCGGCCAGCTTATGGACAGCGATCCCGAAGGACTTGAGCTCACCGATCGCCTGCACCTGGCTATGGGCGGCCAGGACGCGCTCGATCAGGGTGGTCCCCGACCGCGGCAGCCCGATAATAAAGATGCGCTTCGGCCCGCTGCGCCTGCGCTTATCGCTCGCGCCAAACCGCTCCGCCGGAAAATACTGCTTCCACGCGGCGATGCTCTCGGCTTCCTCGACCGACGTCCACGGCTCGATCTTCCGCCCCAACTCGGCCCCGACCTGCAGGCAGTCCCACGCCTGCGCGGTCTCGCCGATATCGTCGTGCTCCTTGAACAGCGTATAGGCGACGCGGCAGGCTTCCAGGCTGGTGCGGCAGGTCAACGCCTCCAGTAGCGGGATGTGATTGTCCTCGGCCTTCCACCGCCGCAGATAGGCCAGGTTGAAATAGGCGGCGACCGGCGGCGTCGGCGACAGCCGGATGGCGTTGTTGAACGACGCTTCCGCTCCCGGGACGTCGCCCAGCGACCGCTGCACCCCGCCCAGCGTGTACCAGGCCTCGGCGTGGTTCGGATCCAGCCTCGTCGCCTCCTGCGCGGGCGCCAGGGCTTCCTGGGTCAGGCCGGCATGGGTCAGGGTGTAGCCGACCCGGACCAGGCTCGGCACATCGTCGATCCGGGCCGCCATGGCGTCGCGCGCGCACTGCACGGCGTCCGCCATCCGGCCTTCGCTCATCAGCGGCTTGCAGCGCAGGGCCAGCATCTGGCCCCGCAACTTCGACCCCTCCGGAGCCCACTTGGCGGCCTTTCCGAAGGCGTTTTGCGCAGTTGTCATGTCATCCAGGTTGCTGGCGGCGCTGCCCAATACCCACCACGCCTCGGCGGAATGGGGATTGGCCCGGGTGGCGGCGCCGGCAGCCGTCAGGGCGGCGGCCATGTCGCCACGCCGCATGGAGCTGTGGGCGTCGGATAGTGACTGGGCGAAGGACATCATAACAAACTCAAAAAGGGGCGTACCGCATTCATCGCCATATGGCATAATATGTCAAACCGCGAATGTGTCATGACATTTGCCACAAGAGGTGAGTCGCGGCCGGACGGCGCGATACAGGGCTTTTCGGCGGCCCGCCTATGTCATTTATGTGACGGAAAAGCAACATGGACAAGCGAAAATGTATAAAGACCAAAGGGCGGAATGCGAACCACCCGAACGCCCCCAACCCACCGCCAAAGCCCTAAAGTCTTGAAAGCATATGCTATTACAAATTTCATTAATGGCCAAAATGGTCATGACAACGGTAGACATTGGTATCTTTATATTTGCCCGGAAGGACATGACATCGGAACTAAGGATTTGACGGTTTTCGGATTTTATATGTAAGACTTGTTTCACCAGTGGCTACGCACTCGGACGTTTTGGTCTTCAAAAGGTATTGTCAACCGAAACACAATTGTTGCTCACGTAGGGGCCTTGAGCCGGCAGGAACTTAGGAGATTAGGGAATGAAAACAAAAACATACGCCTTGGTGACGACGGCTCTGGCCGGTGTCATGATTTCCAGCAGCGTTTTCGCGCAGGAACCGGCGGCAACCACACCAACCGACGACAGCCAGGACATCATTGTCGTTGGCGTTCGCAAGAGCCTGCAGAAGACGCTGAACGTCAAACGTAAGGCGTCGGCCCATATCGACGTCATCACCGCCGAAGACGTCAGCAAATTCCCCGACGTCAACGTCGCGGAATCGCTGTCGCGCCTTCCGGGCATCACGGTCGACCGCTCCGGTGGCGGTGAAGGCGAGCATATCGCCATCAACGGCATCAATTCGCGCCTGATCAATGTCACCCTGAACGGCAACCCGGTGGCCTCGGCCAATACCGGCGCCAACAACAAGGACACCGGCCGCAGCTTCAACCTGGGCAATCTCGCTCCGGAACTGATCGGTGACGTGCAGGTCTACAAGACCACCGAAGCCCGCCTGGACGAAGGCGGCATCGGCGGCAGCATCATCGTCAATACCCGCAAGCCCTTGTCGCTGCCGGCCAACACCGTTGTTCTGAACTTCAACTACAACCAGAACCAGCGGAACAAGGAAAGCGATCCGCGCTATTCCATCTTCTACAGCACCAAGGACGAAACCGGCCGCTTCGGCCTGCTGGCCCACTACGCCTACAACAAGTCCGTCCTGGGCAGCGGTTCGGTCTCGACCGCCTATCAGGACGTCTGTAACGCCTCGCGCTGGGGCGGCTGTAACTCGGCCAAGACGGCGTTTGCTAACCCAGGTTCGTTGCCGACGGTGTCCAACGGTCCGGCCCTGACGCCGGGCATGCTGGTGCCGCAATATCTCTGGCTGCAGTCGTCGATGGAAAACCGCGAGCGTCAGACCGGCCAACTGGCCTTCCAGTTCCGTCCGACCGAAGACCTGGAATTCAACCTGACCGGCACCACCATCCAGAGCGACTATTCCAGCTATTCGCAGACATTCCAGACCGACCTCAGCGTCTCCTGGAACGAAGGTGAAGCCTGGGATGCCCGCACCAGCGGCGGCGCGGTCATCAGCCCGACCAAGATGACCTCGGTCACCACCAATTCGAGCGGCGTCACCGGCGGTACCGGCGCGGTCGCGGTGCGTATGGACGAATACTACAAGGCCTCGCACCTGACCACCAACACCATCAACCTGGAATCGCGCTGGACCCCGGGCGACTGGGACTTTGTCGCCAATATCGGCACCTCCAAGGCCATCGGCGGCGTTCAGCCGGAATACTTCCTCAGCTTCTACGGCAACACCACCGGCAGCTGGGCGATGACTCCGGACGGCGCCAGCCTCGACCTGGCCGTATCGGCCACCGATCCGGCCCTGTTCAAGACCCGCCGCCAGGGCAACCAGGCCGGCTTCGTCAAGACCGCGCAGTCGCTGGACCAGTATGACTACGTCAAGCTGGACGCCAAGCGTTACGTCGAATGGGGCCCGGTTACCGAAGTCCTGTTCGGTTACAAGTACCAAAAGCACATCAGCCTGAACAAGCCGCACTTCTTCAATACCACCTTCCTGAAAACCGGGTCGATGTCGGACTTCGACACCTACATCAGCGATCCGGTCCTGGTTGACGGCCTGGGCTCGTCGGGTGATCTGCAATCCTTCGTCGCCATGACCCAGCAGGCGGTCATCGACTATTCGGTGGCCAACAAGTCGCCCGGCAACGCCAATGGCGATTACCGCGACGCCGGCAATCTGTGGGATACGACCGAAGTCACCAATGGCGCCTATATCCAGGCCAACTTCCGCTCGGGCAAATGGCATGGCGATGTCGGCATCCGCTACGCCAAGACCGAGAACGCCCAGACCTATCGTTCGACCATGGACTACTATCCGTGGCAGGAAGAGATGATCTCGATCGACCGCAGCTACGACGACTTCCTGCCGTCGTTCAACGCCGCCTACGACCTGACCGACGACCAGATGGTTCGCTTCTCGGCGGGCAAGGTGATGTCGCGTCCGACCTTCGCCGACATGTCGGGCCAGGTCGAATACAGCCTGGACCGCTTCTGCGGCAACGCGGCGAACCACTTCTGCGGCAGCGGCGGCAATCCCGACCTCCAGCCGTACCGGGCGTGGAACTACAGCGCGTCCTACGAATGGTATTTCGCGCCGAACAGCCTCTTCAACGTCGATCTGACCTATAAGGACGTCGAATCCTACATTGTCCGCAAGAACACGTTCATCGACGTGACCCTGCCGGAAAATGCCCTCGGCTACTGCCTGACCCGGACCGAAGTCGGCCGCCTGTGTAACCGCGTCGAAAACATGCTGATCAACGCACCGTTCAACGGCAGCAATGCCAAGATCCCGGGCATCTCGGTCGGCTACCAGGGCGACATCGCTTACGGCTTCGGCATCCAGGCCAACCTGACCTGGCTGGGCGAAGAGTACGGGTCCTACACCGACCAGTACAACCAGAATGCCGGCAAGCTGCCCATGCCGTATCTGTCGAAATGGAGCTACACGGTCTCGCCGTACTATGAGCGCGGCCCGATCCAGGCGCGTGTCTCCTATACCTTCCGCTCCAAGTACACGACGGCGATCGGCAGTGAATCCACCGCCCCGAGCTATGTCGATGGCTGGGGTCAGCTGGATGCCTCGGCGTCCTATGACGTCAATGATCAACTGTCGCTGAACCTGTCGGCGCAGAACATCCTCGACGACATGCAACACCCCTACACGACCGGCGGCCTGCCGCTGGCCTGGAGCAAGTACGGTACGCGTGTCACCTTCGGTGTCACCTACCGCCTTCGCTAAGCCTTGAGATTGGCGCTTCCCGTTTTTCCCGAGCCGGGGAGCGCCAAAATCCGGAATACGATCGCCATTCCCTCCGGGATGCTCATCCCCCCGCAATACTCCCTGTTGCGAAATACCTCATCCCGGTGGTTTTCACGTGTGTGGTGAAGAATGACCCGATCGTGTTCTGTACGGACGCATCAGGACGGTTCGGGTAACCGTTCTGATGCGCCTGAACTTTAGTAAGCCTAGTGTTCGTACAACCCTCAGATCAACTTTCAGCGCGGACACAAAAATGGCTGCGCTGAATTTTTCTTGCGTGCGGAAGTGCCTTGCATGGTCATCGAAAGAAAACTGAGCTTATCTTTCTTCTCCCGCCCCGTTCTTTACGGGGAGGGGGGTGAGCGAGAGCGAATTGCGCTCGAAGCGCAAGGAAGCGGTGGGAGGGGCTTTACCATCAGTGGAACAGCCCCGTCATTCTCACGGCTATCGCTATGAACCAGGGAAGACGCCTTTGATGACCACCACTTTCAAGATTGACCGCCGTTCCCTCCTGCGCGGCGGAGTCGCCTCCCTGGCTCTGGCGAGTCTGGCCGGCCGGGCCTCAGCGGCGGACACGACGACACCGCAACAACGCGACCAGGCCTGGCAAACGGCCACCCAAAAATACAGCAAGGAACGCAAGCTCTGGCTCGATGAAGTCGAACGCGGCGACAGGGCAGGGCCCTTCCGCCCCGACTGGGCTTCCTTGCAGGGCTTTTCGACGCCGCAATGGTATGCCGACGCGAAATTCGGCATCTTCGTCCACTGGGGCCTCTATTCCATTCCGGCCTTCGCCGGCGAATGGTACTCGCGCTACATGTACATCCAGGGTCATCCGGCCTTCGACCACCATATCGCCACCTACGGTCCCCAGACGACCTTCGGCTACAAGAACTTCATCCCGATGTTCAAGGCAGACGGCTTCGACCCGAACGACTGGGCGCGCCTGTTCCGCGCTGCCGGCGCCCGCTATGTCGTCCCTGTCGCCGAACACCATGACGGCTTCTCGATGTACGACAGCCACCTGTCCGACTACACCGCCGTCAAGATGGGACCGAAACGCGACCTGCTCGGCGAAATCTCAAAGGCTGTCCGCGCCGAAGGCCTGCACTTCGCCCTGTCGTCGCACCGCGCCGAAAACAACTGGTTCTTCGACGAAGGCCGCAAGGTCCCGTCGGACGTCTCCGACCCGGCCAATGCCGGCCTTTATGGCCCGGCCCAGAGCCGCATCCTCGGTTCCGGCGGCGATGCCGACCTGTTCGGCGACTACACCCATGTTTCCCAGGCCTGGCTGGACGACTGGCTGGCGCGCCAGGCTGAACTGGTCGACCGCTACGATCCGGACCTGGTCTATTTCGACTGGTGGATCGGCCAGCCGTCCTTCCGCAACACCGTGCCGAAATTCCTCGCCTGGTACTACAACAAGGGCGCGCGCGAAGGCACCTCAGCCATCGTCAACTACAAGCTGGGCGAATTTGCCGACGGCGCCGGCGTGCTGGATATCGAGCGCGGCCAGGCGCCGGGTATCCGTAAGGACGTCTGGCAGACCTGCACCTCGATCAGCGACAAGTCGTGGAGCTATATCGAAAACGACAGCTACAAGTCGCCGGCGCAGCTGATCCATCTGCTGGCCGATGTGGTGTCGAAGAACGGCAACCTGCTGCTCAATGTCGGCCCGCACGCCAGCGGCCGCATCCCTGACGGGGCGCGCGACACCCTGATGCAGATGGGGGCATGGCTGAAGGTCAATGGCGATGCCGTCTACGGCTCGCGGCCCTGGGTGGTCTTCGGCGAAGGCCCGACGGAAACGGCCTCGGGTTCATTCGCAGAAAGCAAGTCGCGGTCCTACACGGCGCAGGATTTCCGCTTCACGGTGAAGGACGGGGTTCTGCATGCGATCGGGATGGCGCGTCCGGCGGGTGAGGTGACGATCACCTCGGTGCGCGCCGACTACCCGGTCAAAAACGTTTCCCTCCTCGGCACCGGCCCTGTCACCTTCCGCCAGACGGCCGCCGGCCTGACGGTGACTTTGCCCGAAACCGCGCCGGATCAACTGGCCTATGTCTGGCGCATCGAGACCCACTGAGATGATGATCTCAGACGACAGCGATTTTAGTTTTTCTTCTCCCGCCCCGTTCTTCACGGGGAGGGGGGACCGCGAAGCGGTGGGAGGGGCTTTACTGTCAGTGGAATGGCCCCTTCCGTCATCTCGCTTCGCTCGATGCTACCTCCCCCGTAAACAGGGGAGGAGAAGGTGGTTCCAGCCTCCTAATCTTATCCCTCCCCGTTATACGGGGAGCGGGGCGGCCCGTGCCGTGGTCATTTGCGGTTAGCAAATGAGACGGTGGGGGATTTGGCCCGCTGTCACCTCCAACGTCTAACCCATACGCGCCGGACGGCCGGCGCAAACCCGATACGGAGTAAACCGATGACACCGCTGCGCACCGCCAAACACCTCCTGACCACCTTTGGCGCGATCGCAGCCCTGTGCTCCGCTGTCCCATCGCTCGCATCGGGCCTGATCCCGCAACCGGCCGAAATCACCACGACCAAATCCCGCCTCCAGATCACGAACACAACAACGATCTGCGTCACCGACCCGTCGTCGCAACCGACCGCCGACTACCTCAAAACCCTGGTCAAAACCCTCCGCGGGCTCGACCTGACGACAGCCGCCTGTACCCCCGGCAACATCACCCTCAGCCTCGACGGATCAGCCCCCGTCGCCCAACCCGAAGGCTACAGCCTCGACATCACCACGACCGGCGTCACCATAAAAGCCCGCACGCCAGCCGGCCTGTTCTACGGCGCCGTCACCCTGGGCCAACTCCTCAGCCCCAACGACGCCTACGGCGCCCCGGTCACCTTGACCGGCCTGCAAATCCGCGATTATCCACGCTACGCTTGGCGAGGTCTGATGATCGACCCGGCGCGCCACTTCCTGCCGGTCAGCGACGTCAAGATCATGATCGACCAGATGTCGCAGCACAAACTCAACAGCCTGCACCTGCACCTCAGCGACGACCAGGGCTGGCGCATCGAGATCAAACGCTATCCCAACCTGACCAAGATCGGCGCTTGGCGCACCCCGCCGTCGAACGGCGGCCCGGGCAGCCCGACCGAGCCCTATGGCGGCTTCTATACCCAGGACGATATCCGCGACCTGGTCGCCTATGCCGCTGCCCGCCATATCACCATCGTGCCGGAAATCGACATGCCGGGCCACGCCCAGGCGGCCGTGGCCGCCTATCCCGAGGTCGGCATCCGCGACCTCAGGAACGGCGGCGACCAGCCCAAGGTCTCGCCCGACTGGGGCGTAAACCCGTACCTGTTCAACACCGACGAACAAAGCCTGACCTTCCTGCGCAACGTCCTCGACGAAATCATGGAGCTGTTCCCGTCGCCCTATATCCATGTCGGCGGCGATGAAGCGGTGAAAAACCAGTGGGAGCAATCCCCGGCCATCCAGGCCCAGATCAAGACCCTCGGCCTGAAGGACGAACACGAACTGCAGACCTGGTTCATCGACCAGTTGGGCGCCTATCTCAACAGCAAGGGCCGCCGCCTGATCGGCTGGGACGAGATCCTCGAAGGCGGCATCCCGCAAACCGCCGCCATCATGTCGTGGCGCGGCACCAAGGGCGCGGTCACCGCGGCTCAGGCTGGCCATGACGTCGTCCTGTCGCCGACCAATCCGCTCTATTTCGACAACCAGCAAAGCCGCCGCAACGACGAACCCGCTGCCCGCGGCTGGGTCGTGCCGCTCCAGGACGTCTACGGCTTCGAAGCGACGCCGCCGGAACTCAACCCCGACCAGGGCAAACACGTCCTGGGCGCCCAGGCCAATCTGTGGAGCGAGTACCTGATGTCGGGATGGTACGTGCAACACGCCGCCTTCCCGCGCGCCGACGCCCTGTCCGAAGCCCTTTGGTCGCCGAAAGCCTCACGCGACTGGCCGTCCTTCCTGACCCGCCTGCCGGTCCAGATGGCGCGCTACCGCCGCCAGGGTATCGGCGCGTCGGATGCCGCCTTTGCCGTCGACTTCAGCCTGTCCGACGGCCGCAACGGCGCGCTGGCCACCGGCAAGACCGAGCTCAGCCTAAGCAACCAGGTCAAGACCGGTGTCATCCGCTACACCCTGGACGGCTCGGAACCGACCACAGCCTCCAAACCCTACAGCAAACCCTTCGCCCTGAGCCTGGGCCAGACCGTGACCGCCGCCGCCTTCACCCGCGAAGGCGCGCCGCTCGCCAAAAGCGCCCGCTACGACTTCACCGAAACGGCCCTGCTGACGCGGGTCAGCCAGGAACTCCAGGCCTGTGGCGACGGTGCACTGGGCCTGCGCACGCCGCTGACGGCGGATTCGCCGGCGAAATCGCCCGCCTACAATATCGACATCTTCAACGCCTGCTGGACCTACCCGGAGGTCCGCCGCGACGGCCTCACCCTGATCTCGGTCGACTATGCCCGGCTGGCGCGCAACTACGGCCTGGCCAACGAGGCCCATAAGGTCCGCACCCAACCGCGCCAGACCCATTTCGGCGAACTGGTCGTCTACCGCGACAGCTGCACCGGCCCGGAAGAAGCGCGCATCCCGCTGCCCAATCCGGCGGTCAGCCCCAACACCGGCACCCTGACGGCCACCTTGCCCCCGGTCACCGGCAACCATGCCCTGTGCCTGATCTTCACCGCGCCGCTGGACGGCCCGTACTACGCCATCGACTCCGTCACCCTGAAACGCAACTGACCGGAAAGCCCGATGTTCAGAACTCTCACCATGGGTCTTATCGCCTTGTCAGCCTTCTGCCTGTCTCCGGCCGCGACTCTCGCCGCCGCGCCGGACGTCCTCACGCTCAACGAAGGCTGGACCTTCCGCCTAGCGCCGGGCGATCCGGCCTTGGCCGCCCACCCGGAAGCCGCCGGCTGGCTGGCCGCCACAGTGCCCGGCACCGCCCAGAGCGACCTGCTGGCGCTGAAGAAACTGCCCGATCCCTACCTCTCCGACAATGAGGCGAAAGTGCAGTGGGTCGGCCTGTCCGATTGGCAGTACCAGTCCGAGATAACCGTTTCCGACGCCACCCTGCGCCGCGACCATGTCGACCTGGTCTTCGAAGGCCTCGACACCTTCGCCACCGTCTCGGTCAACGGCACCAAGATCCTGTCGGCCGACAACATGTTCCGCACCTGGCGCGTGCCGGTCAAGGACGTGCTCAAGCCCGGCCGCAATGTCATTACCGTCGACCTCGCCTCGCCGCTGAAGACCATGACGCCCAAGGTCGCCGCCATGCCTTATGTGATGCCGGGCGCCTACGACTCGATGTTCGGCGACGAACCCCTGGGGCGCAACTCCTCGACCTATGTCCGCAAGGCCGGCTACCAGTACGGCTGGGACTGGGGTCCGCGCGTGGTGACGCTCGGCATCTGGAAGCCGGTCAAGCTCGAAGCCTGGGACGATATCCGCCTGGCCGACTTCCATGTCGAACAGGTCCATCTCGACGATGATGTGGCGGCGCTCAACGCCGTGCTCGATATCCCGTCGGACAAGGTCCAGACCGTCCATGTCCGCATCGACATCACCGCACCGGACGGCGCAACCCAGACCGTGTCCCAGGACGTCGACCTGTTTGCCGGCCTGAACCCGGTCTCGCTGCCGATCCGCATCCGCAATCCGCAACGCTGGTGGCCCACCGGCTACGGCAAACCCGACCTCTATACGGTGCGCGCCACCGTCATCCAGGACGGCGACGCCGTCGGCGCCGGGACGCGCCGCATCGGCCTGCGCACGACGCAGATCCGCCGCCAGACAGACCAGTGGGGCAAGAGCTTCGAGATCGTCATCAACGGTGTCCCGGTCTTCGCCAAGGGCGCCAACCTGATCCCCTTCGACATCATCCCGACGCGCGTCACCGCGGCCCAGCAGGACCGTATGCTGCAATCGGCCGTCGACGCCAATATGAACATGCTGCGCATCTGGGGCGGCGGCACCTATCAGGACGACCATGTCTACGACAAGGCCGACGAGCTGGGCCTGATGATCTGGCAGGATTTCATGTTCGGCGGCGCCATCATCCCCTATGACCGCGACTTCCGCGAAAGCACCCGCATCGAAGCCGTCGAACAGGTCAAACGCCTGCGCAACCACCCGTCGATCGTCATCTGGGCGGGCAATAACGAAGTCCAGACCGACTGGGAAAACTGGGGCGGCGGGACAGACGCCGTCAAGACCGGCGTCGCCCCGGAAGAACGCGACCGTATCGTCATCGGCATGGTGCGCATGTTCGACCAGGTCCTGCGCGGCGCCGTCGACCAGAACGCGCCTGGCACACCCTACTGGGCCAGTTCGCCGTCGACCGACTATGACGGCCCGGCCGACCAGGACAATGACGGCGACCGCCACTACTGGAAGGTCTGGGGCGGCAAGCCGGTCGAGGAATATCTCAACGTCACCCCGCGCTTCATGAGTGAATACGGCCTGCAATCCTTCCCCGTCATGGCCACCATCGAGGGCTTCGCGCAGCCTGCGGACATGCAGCCGGAAACCCCGGTCATGCGTGCCCACCAGAAATACGACAAGGGCAATGGCAACAAGCGCCTGATGCTCTATATCCGCAACAATTACGGCGAACCCAAAACCTTCGCCGACTTCGTCTACCTCAGCCAACTGATGCAGGCCGACGGCATCGAACTGGCGGCGTCGCACCACCGTGCCTCACGGCCGCGCACCATGGGTTCGCTCTACTGGCAGCTCAACGATGTCTGGCCGGGCGCCTCGTGGGCCAGTATCGACCATTTCGGCCGCTGGAAGGCCTTGCAGTTCCGCGCCAAACGCTTCTTCGCCCCTTTGTCGGCCAGCCTGCTGCGCAAGGACGGCGTCACCGAAGCCCATATCCTGTCGGATCTGACCTTCGAAAAAGCCCTGACCTGGCGCCTGCGCACGCTCGACCTGTCCGGAAAAGTCCTGAGCGAAAAGACCGGCGCCGTGACCGTGGCACCTTTGTCCAGCCCGCTGGCCGTTTCCATCAGCGATGCTGACTTTGGCGACCCCTCCACCAACCAGGCGGTGTTCGAAGTGCTGGACGGCACCACGATCGTCGCGAAAGTCTACGGCTATGCCGCGGCGACCAAGACGATCGCCTGGCAGGACCCGAAACTGTCCACCACGATCACACCGGCGGCCGATGGCTTCGACATCACGGTGACGGCCAAGTCGGCAGCGCGCGGGGTCTGGCTCGACATCGGCGCGCTCCCGGCCGACCTGTCGGACAACAGCTTCGACATGGCGGGCGGCGAGACCGTCACGGTCCACGTCACGACCGACGTCCCACTCAACGCCTTGAAAAAGACCCTGAAGGTACGCTCCTATTACGGTTCCGCCGGACCGGAGGCCAAGTGATGCGCGCAAACAAACTGGAATCTCCTACTTCTAATCCCTCCCCGTTATACGGGGAGGTGGATTATTTGCTGGAAGCAAATAAGACGGTGGGGGATTGGGCCCGCAGACGCGTCCGCCGCCGTCCTTTTTACCGCTCAACCGCTATCGCCAGCCTGGCCCTGCTCCTTACCGCCCTTCCAGCCCTTGCCGCCGATCCCGTCCCGCCCGTCATCGCCAAGATGACGCTCGACGAAAAGGTCTCCCAACTCCAGGCGGCGGCCCCAGCCATCCCGCGCCTGGGCGTCACAAAATACAACTGGTGGAACGAAGGCCTCCACGGCATCGCCCGCGCCGGCGACGCCACGGTCTTCCCGCAAGCCATCGGCCTGGCCGCCACCTGGGATACCGACCTGCTGCACGCCGTCGGCGACACGGTCGCCACCGAGGCTCGCGCCAAGTTCAACACCCTCGGCGCAGATAAGGACCACGGACGCTATATGGGCCTGACCATCTGGTCGCCCAATATCAACATCTTCCGCGATCCGCGCTGGGGCAGGGGCCAGGAAACCTACGGCGAGGACCCGCACCTGACCGGCGTCCTTGGCGCTGCCTTCGTGCAAGGCCTGCAGGGACCCGATCCGCTGCACCCCAAGACCATCGCCTCGGTCAAACACTTCGCCGTCCATTCCGGCCCGGAAGCCGGCCGCCACGGTTTCGACGTCGACTCTTCGCCCTATGACCGCGAAGCCACTTACCTGCCGGCCTTCCGCCGGGTGATCACCGAAGGCAAGGCGCAATCGGTGATGTGCGCCTACAATGCCCTGCATGGCATCCCGGCCTGCGCCTCGGATGACCTGCTCGACATCACCCTGCGCCGCGACTGGAAGTTCGACGGCTTTGTCGTTACCGACTGCGACGCCGTCGACGACATGTACGAATTCCACTTCTACCGCCTGACACCTGAGGAAAACGCCGCCGAAGCGCTGAAGGCCGGCACCGACCTCAACTGCGGTAACTTCTACCGCCACCTGAAAACCGCCGTCGACAAACACCTGGTCACGTCCGCCGAGGTCGACCAGGCCGTCACCCGCCTATGGACCGCCCGCACGCGCCTCGGTCTTGACGGCGTCGCAAGCCCCTATGGCACCATAACAGCCAACCAGATCCATACTCCCGCCGCCCACGACCTGGCGCTGAAGGCGGCGCGGGAATCCCTGGTCCTGCTCAAAAACGACGGCGTCCTGCCGCTGAAATCGACCGCCCGCATCGCCGTCATCGGCCCCAATGCCGACACCCTGGAAATCCTCCAGGCCAATTACCACGGCGCCGCCCTCGATCCCGTCACCCCGCTGAAGGGGCTGCGCACCGCCCTTGGCAACGACCGCGTCACCTACACCCAGGGCGCCAGCATCGCCGACGGCGTGGCCATTCCCATCCCCGAAACGGCCTTGAGCACCGGCGGCCAACCCGGCCTGACCGGCCAATATTTCGCTAATCCGAATTTTGCCGGCAAACCCGCCGTGACCCGGATCGACACCACGGTCAATCTCGACCTCTACAACACTGTCCCAGTCCAGGGCTTCGACAAAGCCCCCTACAGCGTGCGCTGGAGCGGTTACCTGACGCCGCCGGCCGCCGGCGACTACCAGCTCAAGATATACACCGAGCGCTGCTGGGAATGTAACAACGAACACGACGCCATTACCCTCTATGTCGACGGCCAGCCGGTCATCACCGACACCGGCGACGGCAAGTCCCTCAGCGCCGACCTGCACTTTGCCGACACCAAACCTCACGCCATCCGGCTCGACTTCCGCCATGTCGGCCAGGACTGGGGCGTGCGCCTGCAATGGCAGGCGCCCGCCGAGGCCCAGATCGCCGAAGCTATAAAAGCCACCCAGGACGCCGACGCCATCGTCGCCTTTGTCGGCCTGTCGCCGGACATCGAGGGCGAGGAGCTGTCGATCCTGGTGCCGGGCTTCGACCGCGGCGACCGCACCGACCTGGCTCTGCCGGCGCGCCAGGAAGCTCTGCTCAAGGCCCTGAAAGCCACCGGCAAGCCGCTGATCGTGGTCAACCTGTCGGGTGGTGCCGTGGCGCTCAACTGGGCCGATGCCAACGCCAATGCCGTGCTTCAGGCCTGGTACCCCGGCGAATCCGGCGGCACGGCCATCGCCGAAACCCTGCTGGGCCAAAACAACCCGTCCGGCCGCCTGCCGGTGACCTTCTATAAGTCGGTCCAGGACCTGCCGCCGTTCATCGACTACCGCATGACCGGCCGGACATACCGCTACTTCAAGGGCCAGCCCCTCTACGCCTTCGGCCATGGCCTGAGCTACACCAGCTTCGCCTATTCGCAGCCACGCCTCTCCACTTCGTCGGTCCAGGCCGGGCAGGGGGTCACGGTCACCGCCACGGTCACCAATACCGGCAAGGTGGCCGGCGACGAGGTCGCCCAGCTCTACCTGACCCCGCCCGCCAATGCCCAGGGCCTGATCCACAGCCTTGTCGGCTTCAAGCGGGTCCACCTCGAACCCCGCCAGAGCGCCGAGGTTACCTTCGACCTGACCCCGCGCGACTTAAGCACCGTCGACCGCGCCGGCACCCGTACCCAGGCGGCCGGCAACTACGGCCTGTTCGTCGGCGGCGCCCAGCCCTCAACCGACGGCGTCACCCTGACCATTACCGGCGCCCAAGCCTTACCTAAGTGAGTACCATGACCACCCGCCGTGATTTCCTGACCGCTGCCGCCGGCCTGGCCCTGATGCCGGGTGGCGCCGCCCTGGCCGCCGACGCCCGTTTCACCATCCAAGGCGACGACTTCCTGCTCGACGGCAAGCCGCTGCACATCATGGCCGGCGAGATGCATTACCCCCGCATCCCGCGTGAGCTGTGGCGCGACCGCCTGCGCAAATTGAAGGCGCTCGGCCTCAACACCCTGTGCACCTATGTCTTCTGGAATGCTCACGAACGCCGCAAGGGAATCTACGACTTTTCCGGCAATCTGGATATTGTGCAATGGATACGCACGGCGCAGGAGGAAGGCCTCTGGGTTTTGCTCCGCCCGGGCCCCTATATCTGCGGCGAATGGGACAGCGGCGGCTACCCGGCGTGGTTCCTCGACGATCCGGATATCCGGCCCCGCTCGCTCGATCCGCGTTACATGTTACCGTCCGGCGACTGGCTGAAACGCCTGGGCCAGGAGATCGCCCACCTCGAAATCGACCGCGGCGGCCCCATCCTGATGACCCAGGTCGAGAACGAATATGGCAGCTACGGCAATGACTTAGCCTATATGCGCGCCGTGAAGGACCAGGTCCGCGCCGCCGGTTTTGCGGGCACGCTGTACACGGTCGACGGCGCCGCGGTGATCGAAAACGGCGCCTTGCCGGAACTGTTCAACGGCATCAATTTCGGCACCTACGACAAGGCCGAAAAGGAATTCGAGCGCTTTTCCCGCTTCAAACCCACAGGCCCGCGCATGTGCACCGAGCTATGGGGCGGCTGGTTCGACCACTTCGGCGAAATGCACGCCTCCATGCCGATCCCGCCCCTGATCGACAGCCTGAAGTGGATGCTTAACCAGCGGATTTCGCTCAGCTTTTACATGGTCCACGGCGGCACCTCCTACGGTTTCGACGCCGGCGCCAACTTCGATCGCAACAGCCAGACCTACCAACCGGACATCTCCAGCTACGATTACGACGCCATGCTGGACGAGGCCGGCCGCCCGACGCCCAAGTTCGAAGCCGCCCGAACCCTGTTCAAAAACTACCTGCCGGCCGACCGCTTTCCGACGCTACCCGAACCCGAAAAAGCCATCGAGATCAAACGCTTCCGCCTGACGCAAAGCGCGCCCTTGACTCAACTCCTGGGCAAACTGGTCACCGCCACCGCGCCCCAGACCCTCGAACAACTCGGCCAGCCCCACGGCTTGGTCCTCTACCGCCACAGGACCAAATCCGCCCTGTCCGGCACCCTCAGCTTTGACGAGGTCCGCGACTATGCCCAGGTCTCGGTCGCCGGCATCCCGGCCGGCACCCTGGATCGCCGCTACCACGAAACCGCCCTCGACATCGCCGCAAAGAAAGGCGCCACGATCGACGTCCTGGTCGATACCATGGGCCGTATCAACTACGGTGACCGCATCGGAAAAGACCAGAAGGGTCTGATCGGTAACGTAAAACTGGGCGAGACCGTCCTGACCGGCTGGGACCATTACGGCCTGCCGCTAGACGACCTGAGCCCGCTCACATTCTCCAAAGCCCATGTCGACGGCCCGGCCTTCCACCGCGGCACCTTCGAAGTCACCGAAGCCGGTTACACCTTCCTGGACCTGCGCGGCTGGGGCAAGGGCTACGTCTGGGTCAACGGCCATAACCTCGGCCGCTACTGGTCGGTCGGCCCGCAACATGCCGTGTTCGTGCCCGCGCCGTGGTTGAAAGTCGGGCAAAACGAGGTGATTGTGCTGGACCTGCACGCCGGCGCCGAACGGTCCCTGGCCGGCGGCAAGAACCAGATCTGGGATCGCCCCGGCCTGGTGGAGGCTTAAGAATGCAACGCCGGCAACTGATCATGGCTATGACGGCGCTGGGGGCCTTGACCGCCTCGCGCGCCTTGGCGGAAATTCCCGCCATGTCGCCGGAAGTCGCTTCCGGCAACCGTCCGGCGCACCGCAACTTTACCAGCCCGGTGGTCGAGGCGGTCATCCAGAAGACCACCAAGTCCTTGAAAGACCCCGAACTGGCGCGGCTGTTCGCCAACTGCTATCCCAACACCCTGGACACCACGGTCGAGATCAGCCCTGGCGACGCCTTCGTTATCACCGGCGATATCAAGGCCTTATGGCTGCGCGACTCCTCGGCCCAGGTCTCGCCCTACCTGCCGCTCGCCAGGGACCCGGCGCTCAAAACCCTGTTCCACGGCCTGATCCAGCGCCAGGCGCGCTGCATACTGATCGACCCCTATGCCAACGCCTATATGCGCGACCCCACGGCGCGCACCGACCTGTCGTGGTCCCAGACCGACCAGACCGACATGAAGCCGGGCGTCGCCGAGCGCAAATGGGAGATCGACAGCCTGTGCTATCCGATCCGCCTGTCGCACGGCTACCTGACGGCCACCGGCGACACCGCACCTTTCGACGACACTTGGCGCGCCGCCATGCGCACCATCCTCCAGACCTTCCGCGACCAGCAACGCAAGACCGGCGACGGCCCCTACAAATTCAACCGCACCGCCACCGAACCGACCGAAACCCTGGCGCGCGGCTATGGCTGGCCGACGCGGATCACCGGCATGATCCATTCGGGGTTCCGCCCGTCGGACGATGCCTGCACCTATCCTTACTTCATTCCCGGCAACGCCTTTGCCGTGGTCAGTCTGCGTCAGCTCGCCGGCATGGCCGCCGCGACCGGCCTGGACGAAGCCTTCGCCGCCGATTGCCGCGCCCTGGCCGACGAAGTCGAAGCCGCCATGCATGCCCACGGCAAGATGAAGGACGCAGACGGCAACGACATCTGGGCCTATGAAGTCGACGGCTACGGCAACGCGCTGTTTATGGACGACGCCAATGTCCCGAGCCTTTTGAGCCTGCCGTATCTCGGCTTCTGCGCCAAGGACGACCCGCTCTACCGCCGTACCCGCGCCGCCGTCCTGAGCACCCGAAACCCTTATTATTACGAGGGCAAGGTGCTGCGCGGCATCGGCAGCCCCCATTCCGGCCTGAACACGGTCTGGCCGATCTCGTTGATGATCCAGGCCCTGACCAGCACCGACGATGCCGAAATCACGCGCTGCCTGGCCGGGCTGAAAGCCGCCGCGGCGCCGCGCGGCTTCATGAACGAGTCGGTCGGCAAGGATGATGCCGCCATCTTTACCCGGTCGTGGTTTGCCTGGGCCAACAGCCTGTTCGGCGAACTGATCCTGACCCTGAAGGTCGAACGGCCGCACCTGCTATGATCTCGCGCCGACACCTCCTGGCGGGCACCGCCGCCATAGCCATGACACCGGCTACCGCGATGGCGGCGTCGCCCAGTGATCATGTCGATCCCTTTATCGGCACCGGCGGCCACGGCCACCTCTATCCCGGTGCGACCGTCCCGTTCGGCATGGTGCAACTATCCCCGGATACCAGCAATAAGCGCTGGGATTCGTGCTCGGGCTACCACCAGTCGGACGGCTCGATCATGGGGTTTTCGCATACCCACCTGAGCGGCACCGGCTGCCCCGATATGCTGGACATCTTGCTAGTGCCGGCGACCGGCGAGGTCAAGCTTACGCCCGGACCGCTCGACAATCCCGATGCCGGCTACCGCTCGCGATACGACCGCGCCAGCGAAACCGCTTCGCCCGGCTATTACGCCGTCGACCTGACCGATAGCCGTGTGCGCGCAGAACTGACCGCCACAACCCGGGTTGGCCTGCACCGCTATACCTTTCCGGCCGGCGAGGGCGGTCATATCCTGCTCGACCTCGCCCACGGCGCGATCAAATGGTGGGGCGATAAGGATCTTATTCTCGACCATGTCTCGCTGAAACTGATCGGCAACGACACAGTCGTCGGCGGCCGCCAGGTTTTCCAGTGGGCCAAGGGCCGGTGGATATTCTTCGCGCTGAAACTGTCGCGGCCCTTTGCCCGCGCCGACCTCTACAGCAATGACAAACGCGCCGATGCCACTGACCTGACCGGCACCAACCTCAAGGCGGCCCTGCATTTCCCCGATGCCGGCGCCGCGCCGCTGCTGGTCAAGGTCGGGATTTCCGCCGTCGATATCGCCGGCGCCCTGAAGAACCTCGACACCGAACTACCGGATTTCGACTTTGAGCGTGTACGCGCCACGGCCCGCGCTGCCTGGGACAGCGAACTGTCGCGGGTCCGCGTCGACCTGGCCAGCGAGACTGACAAACGCATCTTCCACACGGCGCACTACCACGCTCTGCTGGCGCCGACGATTTTTCAGGATGTCGACGGCCGTTATCGCGGCATGGACAATGAGATTCACACCCTGAAGCCGGGCGAGGTCAGCTATTCGACCTACAGCCTGTGGGACACCTATCGCGTCCTGCATCCTTTCTTCACCTTAACCCAGGCGGAACGCCTGCCTGGCATGGTCGGCGGCCTGGTCCGCATGGGCCAGCAAAGCCCCGACGGCGTGCCGATCTGGCCGCTACAGGGGCGCGAGACCGACACCATGATCGGCTATCACTGCGCTTCGGTCCTGGCCGAAGCTGCCGCCAAAAACATCCCCGGCATCGACTATCACGCCGGCTACGAAGTCCTGGCCAAACGCGCCTTCACCGACGACCTTCACGGCTTGGGTCTCTACCGCGAAAAGGGCTACATCCCCGCCGACCAGGTCGATGAAAGCGTATCCCGCACACTGGAATATGCCTACAGCGACTGGTGCACCTCGAAACTGGCCGCCCATGTCGACGAAACCGCGGCGGCGGACGCGCTCAAACATCGCGCCGGCAATTACCGCCACCTTTTCGATCCCCACATCGGTTTCATGCGCGGCAAACGCGCCGATGGCCAATGGGTCACACCCTACAACCCGCATTCCCTCGGCCACGACCAGGCGAAATGGCGCGACTACACCGAAACCAATGGCTGGCAGGCGACTTTCCTGAACCAGCACGACATCTACGGCTACGCCAAGCTGTTCGGCGGTCTCTCGGCCTTCGAAGCCAAGCTCGACGCCCTGTTCACCGAAGCGCCAAACGCCGCCGAGGCCAGCCTGGCCGACATCAGCGGTCTGGTCGGCCAGTACGCCCACGGCAACGAACCCAGCCACCACGTCGCCTATCTTTATGCCTATACCGGATCGCCCTGGAAAACCCAGCAGCGTGTCCGGCAGATCATGACCACGATGTATCGGGCCGCGCCCGACGGTCTGGAAGGCAATGAGGACTGTGGCGCCATGAGCGCCTGGTATCTGATGAGCGCGCTGGGCCTGTACCCGGTCGATCCGGTCAGCGCCGTCTATGTCTTCGGCTCGCCCCTGGTCCGCCGAGCCGAGCTCGCGGTTGCGCCCGGCCGCCGCCTGGTTATCGAAGCCCCGAACAACAGCCCCGCCAACATCTACGTGCAATCGGTGCGCTGGAATGGCAAACCTTATCGCAAGAGCTGGATCCGTCATGCCGACCTGATCCGCGGCGGTACCCTGAGCTTCGATATGGGACCCGAACCCAACAGCGCCTTCGGTTCCGCCATGGCCGACCGGCCGCCCTCCTTTACCTGAGAGACTGACGCCATGCCCCACCGCCGCGACCTGTTCAAAACCACCCTGGCCCTGGCTGGCCTGGCCGGCGCCACTGGAGCCCATGCAGCGACGGCAAAGCCTGTTGTGGTCTCGACCTGGGACTTCGGCGTGGCCGCCAACCAGGCCGCCTGGGACGTGATAAAGGGCGGCGGCTACGCCCTGGACGCCGTCGAGGCCGGCGCGCGCATCCCCGAGGTCGACGTGAAAAACCACAGCGTCGGCCGCGCCGGCTATCCCGACCGCGACGGCCATGTTTCGCTGGATGCCAGCATCATGGACGAGAAATGGCGCTGCGGCGCTGTGGCGGCGCTGGAGCATATCGAACACCCGATCTCGGTGGCGCGCCTGGTCATGGAAAAGACCCCGCACGTCCTGCTGGTCGGCGCCGGTGCCTTGCAATTTGCCATCGAACAGGGCTTCAAACCCGAAGAGCTCCTGACGCCGGAATCGGAAGCCGCCTGGAAGGACTGGCTGAAGACGGCCAAGTACGAGCCTGTCGCCAATAGCGAGGTGTCGACCTATGGTCACGCCCCGGGCAGCATCGTGCCGGGCGACAAGCACAACCACGACACCCTGGGCATCCTGGCCCTGGACCAGCAGGGCCGTCTGTCGGGCGCCTGCACGACCAGCGGTATGGCCTGGAAGCTGCGTGGCCGGGTCGGCGACAGCCCGATCGTCGGCGCCGGCCTCTATGTCGACGGCGAGGTCGGTGCGGCGACCTCGACGGGAGTCGGCGAAGAGGTCATCCGCAATGCCGGCAGCTTCCTGGTGGTCGAGCTGATGCGCCAGGGCCGCTCGCCGCAACAGGCCTGCGAGGAGGCGGTGATGCGCATCGTCCTCCGCCGTCCTGAGGCCGCGAAAACCTTGCAGGTCGGGTTCCTGGCGCTGAACACCAAGGGCGATGTCGGCGCCTTCGCCATCCAGACGGGCTTTGTCTACGCCCAGTGCGACGGCACCCAAACCGACCGCGTTGTGGCGTCGAAGAGCGTGTTTTCCTAACCCAAACTATCCAGATACGCCTGATGCGACGGGATGGTCTGGGCCACCTGGCTGACGGCGGTGCGGATGCGGTTGAACTGCATCGCCACCTTTTCGGCGTCGGCTATATCGGCCAGCGGATCATAACCCTCAGGCTCGATATGCTGCCCCAGCATGACCGCCAGCCAACTGGGCGGCTGGAACAGCTCGCCCGGCGTCAGCACGATCCGCGACGACGAGCGGAAATGGTCGAGGCGATAGGTGAGGCTGTCGGGCACCGCCATGTCGCGGCAATAGCGCCAGAACTCGGAATCGTCGCGCTGGCTCGCCTTGTAATGCAGGATGATAAAGTCGCGGATCCAGTTGTACTGGTTGGCCATGGCGCGGTTGTACTGCTCGGCCAGCAGGGGATCGATGGTCTCGCCCGGCCAGAAATCGAGCAGTTTGACCAGGCCCGACTGGATCAGGTGGATGCTGGTCGATTCCAGCGGCTCGAGAAAACCGCCGGACAGACCAATGGCCACGACATTGCGGTTCCAGCTCAGTTTGCGCCGCCCGGTTTTGAACCGGACGAACTTCGGATCGGCCAGGGCCTTGCCGTCCAAATGTCGCAACAAGGTCGCCGCCGCCTCGTCATCGTTCATGAAGTCGGAACAGAAGACATGGCCGTTACCCGTGCGGTGCTGTAGCGGAATGCGCCACTGCCACCCGGCCGTCCGCGCCGTCGACCGCGTATAGGGCGTGATCGGATCGGTCTTTTCGCTGGGCACAAAGGCGGCGCTGTTGCACGGCAGAAGCGCGCTCCAGTCTTCAAACCCACTATGCAGGGTCTTCTCGATCAGCAGGCCTGACAGGCCCGAACAGTCGATGAAGAAATCACCGGCGATCGTCTGGCCGCTGTCCAGGGTCAGGGTTTCGATAAAGCCCGTCTCGCTGTTTTGGGCCACATGTTTGATCCGGCCCTCGACACGCTGCACGCCCTTGGCTTCGGCATAACGGCGCAGGTAGGCCGCATAGAGGCTGGCGTCGAAATGGTAGGCATAGGCCAAGGTCGACAGCAGCGAGTCGTCCTGCGGCGCCACCACGAAGCGGTTCTGTTTCGCCGCCACGCAGTTCAGCGAATAGGTCTCGAAGTCCTCGACCTCGCCGGCCAGCCGTCGCCGCGTCAGGAAGTGGTGAAAATCGGTGCGGCCGATCGGATTGCCGATGGGCCCGAAGGGGTGGAAATAGCGCGCACCCAGCTTGCCCCAGTCGACAAATTCGATCCCCAGCTTGAAGCTGGCTTGGGTCTGGCGGACGAAATCGCGCTCCTGGACGTCCAGAAGGCGGTTGAAGCGTTTGATGGCCGGGATGGTCGCTTCGCCGACGCCGATCGTGCCGATCTCCTCGGATTCGACCAGGGTGATGTCGCCCAGCCGGCCCTGGGTGATCTTGGCCAGCAGCGCCGCCGACATCCATCCGGCGGTCCCGCCGCCGACGATCACCACCTGGCGGCGCTTCGCTGTGTCCATAGGTTTAGCCCCAGTCAAATGTCGTGGTCGCCGCTTCACCCGGCCGACCGTCGCGGCCATAAGGTACCAATTGCAGGACCGTGGACCCATCCGTCCGCGCCAGGCCCTTGACGAAATAGGCGTCATTAACGATCCTGCCCAGCCAGGTTCGCGCCTTGCCGTTAACGGCGAACAGGTCGTAGTGCCGCACCGAGGGATCGAAGGTCCAGTTGAGGCGCAGGTCGGCCGACTTTCCGCTGGCGTCAATCTGGCTGGCCGTTACCGCAAAGCCTTCCGGTTTGGCTACAGCCGTGGCTTCCGAAGTCAGGGCGAACTCACCGATACTGGCGGGTCCCGACGCGCCGAGCGATACCGCCGCCAGAACACGCCCTTCATAGCCCTTAAGGCTCTGCCGCCACTGCCGCCAGCCATTGACCGCCTTGCCCTTGCCGACCTTCAGCCACTCGGTTGTGTCCGGCGCGTCTTCGAAGACCAGGCCGACCTCGAGCCCGGCGCCCTTATAGGCCAGCCCAATTGTGGTCTCACCGTCAATCGCGATCTGCGTCTTGTACAGCTTGACCTCGGTGGCGCTGCCGGCACCCGAGATGCGCAACGACGCCCCACCATCATAGGCGTCGACATAGTCGTAATCGACCTCCAGCACGGCGCCGCCATCCAGCGATCGGGTCCACCACGTCCAGGTCGGCAGGACGTCCTGGATGCCCATATTGTACCACGGCGTCTCGGCCACGCGTTCGCCGCCGACAAAGAAGCGGTCGCCGTCGCCGGTGTTGAAATGACTGACAAAGGGCAGGGCGCCGATCACCGAACGCTCGGCGATGAAGTTGGCGACGCCGTAGGTGACGGGCAGGCGGATCTGGTCGCTGGCCTGACCCGGCGCCTGATAGTCGGTATAGATCTTGCGCACATCTGCCGGGCCATAGATGGCCTGTTGTTCCGGCGTCGGCGCATTATCCATGGCCGGATTGCCGCTCTGGCCGGCCCAAAAACGGCGATACAGGTTGTACCAGGCGTTGCGGCGCGACGCTGGCGCGGTAAAGGCCGCGATCTCGGCGCGCTCGACCTCGGTCGGCTGCGGCAAGGCACGCAACGCATCCAGCCGGGCGCGGCGCATCTTCCGGAGGCCATCCTCGACGCTGTAGATCTGCAAACCGCCCAGCGCCTTGCCACCGTTGGGTTGAATGACGGTCGGCGCCATCAGGCCGAAATAGCCCGGCCCCGGATACAGCTGAAAGCCGTAATAGACATCCAGCGGATCATAGCTGCCCGCGATCTGCCCCAGCGTCGGCACCGCCTTCAAAGGCCGCCCGGAACAGCAACCGCGCGTCAGGCCATAATTGCTCCAGCCCTGGTCGAGCATCATCGAATCCGACCTTGCCTCGGCCCGACCGCGCGGCGTGCCGTCGACATGCGGTGAACCCGGCCAGACAGCGTCGGCGCCGGTATGGCCGTTATAATACTGGATATGGAAGTCGCTCAGCCCGGCCGCTTTCGCAGCCGCCTGCATGTCGGCGATCAGGTCCTGGACGGCGCGGGCGTCCTCATCCGTATAGCTTTCGAAATTGACGAAATAGCCGTCGAAGCCGAAATACTGCGCCAATCCGACCAGCTTGGCGGCAACCTGCGGCCGCGGCAGATCCGTGCCATCGAAGAAGCGCGGATCGGGCTGGAACATGGTCCCCAGGCACAAGGCGCCGTTGCGATGGGCAGCGTCGACCAGCGACGGATTGGGCACCAGGCCGGTTGTATTCCATCCGACCGCTATATCCTGGAATTGCCAGGACCGTTCGACATGGACCCAGTGCGGGCTGCCGACGGCATAGCGCGTGCGGTTCAGGTCGATATCGGTGTCGCTCAGGGTCAGATAGGCCGCCAGCAATGTGGCGCCCGGCACCGCGGGATTCAGCGCCGGATGGGCCTGGGTAGGGGCAAACGGCGCGATGCGCTCGGCCCGGGCGACGCGCGAGCGGAAATGTGCCGCATCCGGATCGGTCGCGGGATCATAGGCCTTGAACGCCAGCCAGGCGTCTTCCGGACCGGACAGGGGGTATTTCGGCGCCAGCCCGGCCGGGGCATCGGCGGCACGCAAAGTCGACCACGGCAGGAGCGAGGCCGAGGCGGTCAGGGCGAGAAAGGTACGGCGGCTGTGCATGAAAAATCCTAGCGCGTGAGGATACCAAGGGCGCCGATAACGATGATCGGCTTGTCCTGGACGGCACGGGGGAAGCGCAGGCGCAGATAACGCCCGGCGTGCGGTTGCGCGAAACGGATCTTCTGTTCCGCCCGGCTGGCGGCGATGTTGGAGAACTCGCCCGTGGCCACCGAAGTGCCCCAACCCTGGCCATCGCCGCTGACCCAGGCCTCGTAGCCAGCTGGCGGCCCAACCTTGGCTATGGCCTCGACACTCAACGACCGGTTCTGCGACGGCGTCAGGCGGAACCCCTTCAACTCATAACTCTGCCCCAGGTCCAGGACGACCTCGACAGGCTCATTGGGCTTGCCGGTAAAGGTGCCACCGGTCAGCAGGGCCTGTGGCGCATCGCCGGTGGCCGAGACCACAGTCCAGCGCACGGGAGAGACATCGAATTCGCGCGTCACCACGGCGCTTGCCACACCATTGCCGGTATCGCGGGCAACCGCCTTGACGACACCGCCGTCAGGGAGCGGGAAGGGCGCCCCATACAACGCTGCATCGCCATCAGGTTCCGAACCGTCCAGCGTATAGCGGATATCCAGCGCCTTTTCCGCCGCGCGCAAAGCCACCAGTCCCTGGGCATCACGGCCGATAGCAGGTTCTTCCACAATGTCGGGCAAACGGAACAGCCCGAAGCCGTTCAGTACCGGAGAAGCAGCGGCGGTCACGATACGCAGGCGCACACCCTCCGTCGTCACCGGCTTATCGAGGCGGATCAGCCGCTGCGGACCGATGGCGGTATGGCGGGCGATCTCAACCCAGCCACCGCCCTGTTGGATATCGACAGCAAAGTCGTCGACGCGGACGCCGCGCGTAATGTCCTCGGCCACAGCGATGACATTGAACGTCCGCGACCCTTTCAGCTCCAACTCGACCCAGGCACCGCCACGATCGCTCTCGGCCGCCGCCCAGAAAGCCTTCTCTGACACCAGGTTGCCGGCCGGGAACGCCGGACCGAAGCTGCTGGAAGCACGCGCCGTCGCCCCATGCGCCAGGTTTTTCCGGAAACCCTTGTCAAGCAGGGCCTTCCACGCCTTGAGTGCGGCCACATCCTCGGCCGGGACCCGGCCGCTGCGGTTGGGCGCCAGGTTGAGCAGCAGGTTTGAACCACGTCCGACGGATTCGAAATACAGCCGCGTCAGGTTGGCCGGCGACCGCGGCGTCTCATCGCTATGCCAGAACCAGCCCGGCCGAATCGAGACATCGGTCTCCGCCGGGTTCCAGATCGGTCCGCCCCGGACACCGCGATTGCCTTTCTCTTGGGTGAAGGGCGTGGCATCGACGGTGGGCCAGCACGGATCGCCGGCGACCCCGTCCTCATTGCCGACCCAGCGCACATCCATGTCGGCGTCGGCGAACATCACCGTATCCGGCTGGTTCTTGCGCACGATGGCGCGCACCGTGTCCCATTGATAATAGGTGTGGCCGTCGATCTTACGCGTGTCGCGCGCCCCGCCGTAATAGCCGTCGCCACCATTGGCGCCGTCAAACCACACCTCGAACAGCTTTCCGTACTGGGTGGTCAGCTCTTGCAACTGGTTATGATAATACTGGACATAGGCCGGCCGGCCGTACTCGGCGTGGTTGCGATCCCACGGCGACAGATAGACCCCGAACTTCAGGCCCGCCTTGCGGCAGGCGTCGGCCATTTCGCGGACGATGTCGCCCTTGCCGTCCTTGTAGGGGCTGTTCTTGACCGAATGTTCCGTATAGGCGCTGGGCCACAGACAGAACCCGTCATGATGCTTGGCGGTGAGGATCAATGCCTTCAGCCCACCGGCCTTGGCCGCGGCGACTATCTGTTGTGCGCTGAAATCGGTCGGATTGAACAGGGCTTCGGGCTCGTCGCCATAGCCCCATTCCCGGTCGGTGAAGGTGTTGATGGTGAAATGGACGAAGCCGTAGGTCTTCAGCCTGTGCCACGCGGCCTGGCGCGGCGACGGCGTCGCGCCATAGGGCGAAGGTCCATCAGCCGCAAAGGCCGGATACGCTGTCACGGTCGCCGCGCTCGCGCCCATGATGACGAAATGTCGCCGGGTAAAGCTCATGGGCCGATCCTTTGCTGCCATCCGTTTTTCAGCAGCTTGGGCTGCCTATATTTGTCATGACAACTTTATAGCCAATGCGCCGTTTGGCAACCATAAAAATGGTTTTCCTGATAAAACCTCAAGGGCACAGACCTTACGGATTGTGGCTCAGTTCCGACATCAGGTCATAGGAGTCACCGCGATAATAGGACTGGGTGAATTCGGCCGGCCGGCCGTTGGCCAGGAAGCCGCGGCGTTCGATCAGCAAACCCGGCGAGCCTTCGGGGATTTCCAGCAGCTTGGCCTGCTCGGCATTGAAGGCCACCGCGCGCAGGCGCTGTAACGCGCGTACCGGCCGGGTGCCGTTCTTTTCGAGCGCGTCGTAGAGCGAATCCTCGACGGCTTCCAGCGAGGGCAGGCAATCCCCCGGCACGGTTGCATAGTCCAGCCCCATCGACACGCCGTCGGCAAAGCGCATGCGGTTGAAACGGTAGACCAGGGTGCCGGGCGACAGGCCCATGGTCAGGGCTTCCTCCGGATTGACCGAGCCCGAGGTCCGCGACAGCCACTTGCTGCTGGGCACGCGTCCGCGCGAGATCATGTCCTCGGTAAAGGACGACATCTTGGAATAGGTCTTTTCGACGCGGGTGGCGACGAAGGTTCCCGCCCCCTGACGGCGCGTCAGCAGGCCTTCATAGACCAACCCGTCCAGCGCCTTGCGCACGGTGATGCGGGACACATCGAATTTTTCGGCCAGTTCGCGCTCGGTCGGGATGGCGGCGGTTGGCGCCAACTCACCGCTGGCTATGGCCTGGCGGACCCAGTCCTGAAGCTGTTGGTAAAGATTCGTGGATTTTTTGGACATTCGTGTGTTCGAACTCATCGGTGACGGCGACAATGCGTGTGAATCGACTCATAAAGGGCATTACAACCCGTCACAACGAACGTTTTTATATATGATATTGGTATTGTCCGGTCAATCTAATCCTTGAGAGGGCCAGAACAGACCCTGCCGGTGCTCAAGTCATGCCGATTTGGAACAAATAGTGTTGAATGATTATAGATGGAATAACAGTTCTTCCGATTTTCAATTCTGAAAACAGGCTTACATCGTATACGAAAATATAAACTCGCCGGCGTTCTAACCTTAAACGGCGAAAGGTAGCGCTGACGGTGCCTGGGGCAGGGCGTGGGGCACGGACACCTCCGATATCAAATCCGAAGCGTCGCCGCGGTACCACGCCTTGGTGACTTCCGCGGTTTGCCCGTTCTTCAGGAAGCCGCGCCGTTCCATGAACAGGCCTGGGCTGCCGGGTTCGACTTCCAGCATGTCGGCATAACCACCTTCCAGCGAGATGGCGCGCAGCCGTTGCAACGCGCGAACCGGGCAGGTGCCGGACTTTTGCATCGCGCCGTAGATCGACTCCTCCACCATGGCTTCGGACCTCAGGCAGGCCGTCAGAAGCACGGTGCTTTCGATCGCCACCGGCATGATGTCCTTGAAGCGCACGCGCGACAGACGATAAACCTCGGTGCCGGGGCGAACGCCCAAGGCCATGCTCTCGTCGGGTGTAGCGATATCGCGCACGCGCTCCGTCCACACGCTGTGCGTAATCTGGCCCTGGGTGACCGGATCCTCGCGGAAGGCGAGGCCCCCACCATCCACAGGTTTGTTTCCGGAAATATAGGTGCCGGAACCGCGCCGCCGCGTCAGCAGCCCTTCGCGCTCCAGCTCGGCCAGGGCTTTACGAATGGTCAGCCGCGAAACGCCGTACAGTTCGGCCATATCACGTTCCGGCGGCAGGGCATCTTTCTCGCTCAGCACGCCATCGACGATGGCGCCGCGCAGATACTGCTCAAGCTGGAGATAAAGCGGTCCCGACTTGGCCGGAACAAACGGGGCGGCGCTGAAGAACGACATGGACGGCCCTTCTCCTTTTGAGGACTAACGCGAAACGACGGCATCGAGCGGGATGCGCTGCATGATCGCCCGCAGGCGATCGATGGCGGCCGCATCTGTGCGCCGGTGATGTTCGGAACAGTAGCCGAGCCGCAGCGACGCTGCGGACTCGATCGGGCGCGGCAGGCTGCACGAACCGTGCACCCACGACACGCCGGAACGGGTGATCAGGTCGCGGACATTATCGGTCGTCAGCCCGACACCGGCGATCAATTCGATCGGCGTGGCGCTGTGTTCGACGGCGGCGACCAGCCCGCGAATGGCGTCGGCGCCCTTCATGGCGTCCGTCGCCCCGCCCGAGGTCAGGATGCTGTCGATCCCGAGCGCTTGCGCGGTGGCCAAAGCCGCGTGCAGGTTGGGCGCGATATCGAAGGCGCGGTGCAGGGTCACTTTCAAACCACCAGCCTTGGCGCGTGACGCCAGGCGTTCCATGACATCACCGTCCAGTTCGCCGCTGGGCGTGTTGGCGCCGATAACCACGCCATCCAGGCCGAAATCGGCCGCGGCGTCGATATCGTGCAACATCATGCCGATCTCGGCTTCGCTATAGATGAAGTCACCCTGACGGGGACGGATCATAACGCGGACCGGCGTGGCATAGGTCGTGGCCAGGCGCATCATGCCGGTGCTTGGCGTGAGCCCACCGACGGTCAGGCTGGCGCACAGCTCGATCCGGTCGGCACCATGGCGTGCGGCGATCTCAAGACCTTCCGTGGTGTCGACACAGACTTCGAGAAAGGGGGCCTGGGTCATGCGTCGACATCCCCGCGCGACGCCACTTGCCGGGCCAGCAGCAGCGCCCCGGCCAGGGCATCGCCACGCGGCGTTGCCAGGCACTGTGTTACCCCTTGCGGTAGCCAGGGCAGGATGTGGGGCGCCACGCCACCGGCCAGGCAGACCTTGGGCGCGCCCATGGCGACCAGATGCCGGACGAAACGGCCGCAATCGCCGGCGATCCGCTGGACCAGCTCGACAGCGACCGGATCGCCGAGGGCGGCATGGTCGAAGGCGAGAGGAGAAAAAGTGCCGTAGTCGGTCGGGCGTGCGGTTTCGGACCAGTCGACAATAGCGGCGGCGCTGCCGAACCGGGCCATGACGGCGTCGGTAAGGGCGGTGCGTGGCGCCAGGCCGTCCGAGGCTTCGAGTGCAGCGCGGATAGCGTCGCGCCCCAGCGCCGCGGCGGAGGCCTTCTCGCTCAATGGAAAGCCCCAGCCACCGACCGAGTGGCCCTTGCCGCCGATGATCGCATAACCCGAACTGCCCGTGCCGATGATCTGAATCCCGCCATCCTCACCCGCGAAGGCGCCCAGGCAGGCAGTGTGCGAATCCGAGGCCACGGCAACCGACCCGAACACCGTCGCGCGTTCCATGACGCGGACAGTATCGTCGGCGGTGACGATTCCGGCCAGGCCCAGGCCGGCCGTAATCCTGCCCAGCGCATCCTGACCGAGGCCGGCCTGCGCCAGCGCCGCTTGGGTGGCGGTCATGAGGCTGTCCCAGGCCACATCCAGTCCGAGGCGGATATTGGCCGGTCCACCGCTGCCTTCGCCCAGGGGCCGGCCTTGCGCATCCTGAAGCCTGACCCGGCAGCGGGAGCCCCCGCCGTCAACGCCTAGGTAGAGTGCTTCGGAAAATGCCTGAACCATGTTTTCGAAAAATCGCTGTTGGATAGGAAGGCGAGGGCGCCTGACTGGCGACTCGCTTGAATGGGATTAATGCTGACCAATTGGCATTGTTGTCATATCAAATAATCCAATTCGGTTGAATTTGTCTATAAAAACCTTGCCGGATGTAAAAACTTTTGCACCCTTGCTCGCCTCGACAGTTTCCGCGGCCCGTTCTGATCCCAATACACCCAAATGTCCGAGCAACGGCTTTCCTGCTCCTCCCCGCTTGTCGGGGAGGCCGGGTGAGCGCCGCCGAGATATATCTCGGCAAGCGCAAGTCGAACGAGTGGAGCCCACAGGGCGGAGCGAGAGAGGTGCGGTGGGGGGGCTTACTTTGGGTGCTTGTGGACGACTGTGCAAGCCACGGACATTCCACCTCATAACTTGCAGAAGTTGTGAATAAAAACATCTATAAATTCAATGTTGTATATGATTTGTTCCCATAGTGAACAGATTTGTCTTGCGGTGAGAACAAATGGAGAATATAGAACAAAACGGGAATTACGCTGTCACAGGATGTGGACAAATGGTTGGTGCAGTTCATAACGTGTTGTCTTTCACCGCGGTTGCGGGTTTTGTCGTTTTCATGTGTCATCTGATGTCGCTGGCTGCCTGAGTCGCTGCCATGTGACCTTCAGGCCAGGAGCGTGAACCGTGAGCGAAGATTTCATTCATTTGCGTGTGCGCTCGGCCTATTCGCTCCTCGAAGGCGCGATCAAGGCCTATGATATGGGCAAGCTGGCCCACAAGAACGGCATGCCGGCCGTGGGAATCACCGACCGGTGCAATCTCTACGGCGGCCTCGAATTCTCTCAATCCTGCAAGGATTCCGGCGTCCAGCCCATTGTTGGCTGCGCGCTTCCCGTAAAAGGCATCGGCGGAACACCGTCGGAAAAGTGGGCCCGCATCCCGACCCTCGTCGTGCTGTGCCAGAACGAGCAGGGCTGGCTCAATCTCACCAAGCTGTCGTCGATCGCCTATGTCGATTCCGACAATATGGACGAACCCCACGTCACCTGGGATCAGGTGACAGCCCATAACGAAGGCCTGCTGCTGTTGTCGGGCAGCTATGACGGCCCGGTGGACGTTCTGTTTCGCCAGAATCGCCCGGACGAAGCCAGAACCGCGCTGAAAGCCATGCTGGAGGTCTTCGGCGACCGTTTCTATATCGAATTGCAACGTCATGACGGCCGCCCCAAGGGCAGCGCCACCGAAGCCGGTCTGGTCGAATTCGCCTACCAAAACGACGTCCCGCTGGTTGCCACCAACGATGTCTATTTTGCCGGCGCGGACATGTATCGTGCCCACGAAGCCCTGCTGTGCATCTCCGACAGCACCTTCATGGGCATCGAGGACCGCCGCCGTGTGACGAAGGACCACTGGTTCAAACCGGCCGCCGCCATGCGCGAACTGTTCGCCGACCTGCCGGAAGCCTGCGACAACACCATCGAAATCGCCCGCCGCTGCGCCTTCCTGGTCAACAAGCGCGACCCCATCCTGCCGCGCTTCGACACGGGCGCCGGCCGTAACGAAGACGAGGAACTGGCCTGGCAGGCCCGCGAAGGCCTGAAGATGCGCCTGAAACAGGTGAAATTGGCCTGTCCGGAAGAAGACTACTGGGCCCGCCTCGAACGCGAGATCGGCGTCATCCAGAAGATGGGCTTCCCGGGCTACTTCCTGATCGTTTCGGACTTCATCAAGTGGGGTAAGTCGCACGGCGTGCCGGTCGGACCGGGCCGCGGTTCCGGCGCCGGTTCGCTGGTCGCCTGGGCCCTGACCATTACCGACCTGGATCCGCTGCGTTTCGGCCTGCTGTTCGAACGCTTCCTCAACCCGGAGCGGGTCTCCATGCCCGACTTCGATATCGACTTCTGCCAGGAACGTCGCGAAGAGGTCATCTCCTACGTCCAGCACAAATACGGCCGCGACCGCGTGGCCCAGATCATCACCTTCGGTACGCTCCAGGCCCGCGCCGTGCTGCGTGACGTCGGCCGCGTGATGCAACTGCCCCTGGGCCAGGTCGACCGCCTGTGTAAAATGGTGCCGAACAACCCAGCCAACCCGACCACCCTGGCCCAGGCCATCGAGATCGAGCCGCGCCTGCGCGAAGCCCGCGACGACGACGAACAGGTCAAGAATCTGCTCGACACGGCGCTGAAACTGGAAGGCCTGTACCGCAACGCCTCAACCCACGCCGCCGGCATCGTTATCGGCGACCGCCCGCTGACCGAACTGGTCCCGCTGTACCGCGATCCGCGCTCCGACATTCCGGCCACCCAGTTTAACATGAAATGGGTCGAAAGCGCCGGCCTGGTCAAGTTCGACTTCCTCGGCCTGAAGACCCTGACCGTGCTGGACCGCGCCGAACGCTATCTGAAAAAGCGCGGCGTCGACATTAACTTCTCGACCCTGCCTTTGGATGATACGGCAACCTACGAATTACTTGCATCGGGCCAGTCGATCGGTGTGTTCCAGCTTGAAAGCCAGGGCATGCGCGACACCCTGCGCAAACTTCGCTGTTCGTCGCTCGAAGAAATCACCGCCCTGATCTCGCTCTATCGTCCGGGCCCGATGGACAATATCGACACCTATGTCGACCGTAAGTTCGGCCGGATCGAAATCGACATGCTGCACCCCAGCCTGGAGCCGGTGCTGAAGGAAACCTACGGCGTCATCATCTACCAGGAGCAGGTGATGCAGATCGCCCAGGTCCTGTCGGGCTACAGTCTCGGTGAAGCCGACCTGCTGCGCCGCGCCATGGGTAAGAAGAAGAAGGAAGAAATGGACCTGCAGAAGGTCCGCTTCATGTCCGGCGCCAAGGAGAAGGGCGTGCCGGAATCCCAGTCCGACTTCATCTTCGAACTGGTGAACAAGTTCGCCGGCTACGGCTTCAACAAGTCGCACGCCGCCGCCTACGCCTTCATCTCGTACCAGACTGGCTGGCTCAAGGCCAATCACCCGGTCGAGTTCTTCGCTGCCTCGTTCAGCCTCGATATCGCCAACACCGACAAGTTGGCCGTCTTCTATCAGGATGCCCGCCGCTTCGGCGTCACCATCGTGCCGCCGGACATCAACCGCTCCATGGCCGATTTCGACGTTGAAAACGGCGAACTGCTCTACGCTCTGGGCGCCATCCGCAATGTCGGCTTCGAAGCTATGCTGAGCGTGGTCCAGGCCCGCGAGGAGGGTGGCAAGTTCACCGACCTGTTCGACTTCCTCGAACGCATCGACCCCAAGGCGGTCAACAAGCGCGCCATCGAAAACCTGGCCAAGGCCGGCGCCTTCGACTCCCTCCACCCCAACCGCGCCCAGATCGTCGCGGCCGCCGACATGCTGATCGCCTATGCCCAAAGCGTGGCGGCCGAGCGCGCCTCATCCCAGGTCAGCCTGTTCGGCTCGACCGAGGCCTCGCGGCCACGCCTGCCCAAGGTTTCTGCCTCGGCGGGACCGGAGCAACTGGATGAGGAACTGGCCGCCATCGGCTTCTACCTGTCGGGCCACCCGCTGCAGGACATGGTCGACGTCTTCAAACGCCGCAAGATCACCCTCTATGCCGAAGCCATGGTGCTGGCGCTGGAAGGTCACGACGCTTTCCGTATGGCCGGCATCGTCCGCCGCCGCCAGGAACGTGCCGCGGCGGGATCGGGCGAGAAGTTCGCCTTCGTTACCCTGTCGGACCCCAGCGGTGAATACGAGGTCCTGTTCCCGCCGGAATCGCTGCGCCGTTGCCGCGACCAATTGGAACCAGGCGCCTCGATCATTCTCACCGTCCGCGCCAAAGGCAAGGAAGGGGAGGTGCGTTTCTTCGGCGACGGAGCGGGATCTATGGCGACCAGCCTCAAGACCGACGACCTGGGCCTGAAGCTGCATGTCTCGGCGCAGGTGATCGACCTGGCGGCGCTGCGGGCGCAACTGGAGGCGTCGAAACTGCCTAACGGCGGCAAGATCAGTTTGCTGAGCGACCTGGCGGGGCAAGGACAGATCGAGTTCGACTTGCCGCACCGCTACAGCCTGGACCCCCACCTGCGCGGCCGCCTGAAAGCCATGCCCGGCGTCCTCTACTTTGAAGACGTGTAAAGCGCGGAATGGAGAGCCAAACGCCCTCCTCTCCACGAAGTGGGGAGGGGAACCGCGAAGCGGTGGAGGGGTATCTTACCGTAGGCGAATTAGCCTCTTCAGGTTCAAATATATAATAATATTATACCTCCCCGTTATACGGGGTTTGGCGGAGCCGATGGGATCATTTGCTGGAAGCAAATGAGACGGTGGGGGATTTGGCCCGCCGGTGTTTCCATCATTCAATTCATTGCTGGTTCAAAGTGAGACCCAATCGGCTCCGGGGCGCAGCTCCCATCTCGTTACATCCGCCTCTATTTTCTTCCCGCATAGGCTTGATTTTTTCCGAATTTGTGAATAGGTGCACGCCATCTCACACGCAGACGCGCGCCATCTCCCTTCGGCGATTGCGTTCCGAGGCTTTCATCCGGCATGGGCTGGACGGGCTTTTCTGTCTGCGGAGGATTATCGGAAGAAGGATACTCTACCCATGGCTATGCCAGAAATCTCGATGCGCCTGCTGCTGGAAGCCGGCGCCCACTTCGGCCACCAGACCCACCGCTGGAACCCGAAGATGGAACGCTTCCTGTTCGGCGCCCGCTCGAACATCCACATTATCGACCTGTCGCAAACCCTGCCGCTGTTCCACCAGGCCCTGCTGAAGGCGCGCGAAGTCGCCGCCGCCGGCGGTCGCGTCCTGTTCGTCGGCACCAAGCGCCAGGCTCAAGGCCCGGTCGCCGTCGCCGCCAAGCGTTCGGCCCAGTACTATGTAAACCACCGCTGGCTCGGTGGCACCCTGACCAACTGGCGCACCATCTCGGGCTCGATCGCGCGCCTGCGTGAACTGGAAAACGTCCTGGACAGCAACCCAGCCGGCCGTTCCAAAAAGGAACTGCTGACCCTGACCCGCGAACGCGAAAAGCTGGAACTGTCGCTGGGCGGCATCAAGGACATGGGCGGCATCCCCGACCTGATGTTCGTGATCGACACCAACAAGGAATCGATCGCTATCCAGGAAGCCCGCAAGCTGAACATCCCGGTCATCGGCATCCTCGACTCCAACTCGGATCCGGACGGCATCACCTATCCGGTCCCGGGTAACGACGACGCCGCCCGCGCCCTGCAACTGTACTGCGACCTGATCGCCGACGCCGTCCTAGACGGCCTGGCCGCCGGTCAAGTGGCTTCGGGCGTCGACCTGGGCGCCGCCATTGCCCCGGTCGAACCGGCCATTGCCGCGCCGGAGCCCACCCCGGCCGCTGACGAAACCCCCGCGGACACTTCCGCCGAGGCCTAAGGCTACTTATTGCTGGCCGACGGAAGATCGGCCGATCGTTTCCGCGACAGCCCAGGACCGAACCGTCTTGGGCTGTCGCTAAATCTACACGTATCACCGCTATTGCAGCGGCGATTTACTCTTACTGATTCTGGAGGATTTCCATGGCTGAGATCACTGCTGCCCTGGTGAAGGAACTGCGCGAAAAGTCCGGCGTAGGCATGATGGACTGCAAGAAGGCGCTGTCGGAAAACAACGGCGACATCGAAGCATCCCTGGACTGGCTGCGCGCCAAGGGCCTGTCCAAGGCCGCCAAGAAGGCTGACCGCGTTGCCGCTGAAGGCCTCGTCGTCATCGCCACCGACGGCACGACCGCCGCGGCCGTCGAAGTCAACGCCGAAACTGACTTCGTTGCCCGTAACGACCTGTTCCAGGCCCTGGCTCGCGCGGCCGGCCAGGCGGCCCTGACGGCCAACTCGGCGGAAGAGGTTCACGCCTCGGTCGAAGACCAGATCACCCACCTGATCGCCACCATCGGTGAAAACATGATGGTCCGCCGCTTCGCCAAGCTGAGCGTTTCGCAGGGCGTCGTCGCTTCGTACATCCACAACGCCATCGCGCCGGACCTCGGCCGTATCGGCGTGCTGGTCGCTCTCGAATCGGCCGGCGATGTCGCCGTGCTGAGCGATGTCGGCCGCAAGATCGCCATGCACGTTGCCGCCACCCAGCCGCAATCGCTGAGCACGGACGACCTGGATCCGGCCGCGATCGAACGCGAAAAGGCGATCTTCACCGAGCAGGCCCTGGCGTCGGGCAAGCCGGCTCAGGTCGTTGAAAAGATGGTCGAAGGCCGTATCCGCAAGTTCTTCGAAGAAGTCGTGCTGACCAAGCAGGCCTTCGTGATGAACCCGGATCAGACCATCGAACAACTGGTCGCCGACACCGCCAAGCAACTGGGCACCCCGGTGACCCTGACGGCCTTCACGCGTCTCGCCCTGGGCGAAGGCGTCGAGAAGAAGCAGGACGACTTCGCCGCTGAAGTCGCTGCCATGACCGGCGGCGCCGCTTAATAGCCAGCCAGCCTCATGCCAAAAAGTGGATTGCAACTTTTGGGATAAACATGAGGCGTCACAAAATTCGCCACGAAAATGAACAGGGCGCGGACGTTTCGCAACGTTCGCGCCCTTTTCTTTGCAGACACAAAGCGCTAAACCCGGCACGGGGCGCGCCACCCAGGCCGATTCACTGGCCAGTTGATTCACCGGAGAGTATCATGACCGCGACGGCGGAGCTCAAATACAAACGCATCCTGCTCAAGATCTCCGGCGAAGTTCTGATGGGCGACCAGGGCTTCGGCATCGACATGAAGACGGTGCAGGCCGTAGCCGAGGAAGTCGCCGAAGTGGCGCGCCTGGGCGTGGAGCTGTGCCTGGTCATCGGCGGCGGCAACATCTTCCGCGGCCTGTCCAAGGCCGCCGTCGGCATGGAACGCTCCAGCGCCGACTATATGGGCATGCTGGCGACCGTCATGAACGCCCTGGCCATGCAGAACGCCCTGGAAAAGCAGGGCATCGACACCCGCGTCCAGTCGGCCATCCAGATGAATGCCGTGTGCGAGCCCTTCGTGCGCCGCCGCGCCATCCGCCACCTCGAAAAGGGCCGGGTTGTCATCTTCGCAGCCGGCACCGGCGCGCCTTACTTTACGACCGATACCGCCGCGGCCCTGCGCGCCGCCGAAATGACCTGCGACGCCCTGTTCAAGGGCACCTCGGTCGACGGCGTCTACACGGCCGACCCCAAAAAGGACCCGAAGGCCGAGCGCTACGAAAAACTGAACTATCTCGAAGTCCTTTCGCGCGACCTGAAGGTGATGGACGCCTCGGCCGTGTCGCTGATGCGCGAAAACGCCATCCCCATCGTCGTCTTTTCCATCCGCACGCCGGGCGCACTGAACGAGGTGATCCACGGCCGCGGCACCCACACCGTCATAACCAACTAGAAGAAGGGATCCACCATGGCAAAGCCCGATCTCAACCGCTACAAGGACCGCATGGACAAGGCCGTCCTGGCGCTGAAGGACGACTATTCCGGTCTGCGCACCGGCCGGGCCTCGGCCTCGCTGCTGGACCAGATTGTCGTCGACGCCTATGGCTCGACCATGCCACTGAACGCCTGCGCCGCCGTCAGCGTCCCCGAGCCGCGCATGATCAGCGTCAGCGTCTGGGACCGCGGCCTGACCGTCTCGGTCGAAAAAGCCATCCGTAATTCCGGCCTGGGCCTGAACCCGATCACCGACGGCCAGACCCTGCGCATCCCGATTCCGCCCCTGACCGAGGAACGCCGCAAGGACCTGGTCAAGATCGCCGGAAAATATGCCGAAACCCAGCGCGTCGCCGTGCGAAATGTCCGCCGCGAGGCCATGGACGACCTGAAGAAGGCCGAAAAGGCGTCTGAGATCAGCGAAGACGAAGAAAAGAAGGGCGGCACCGAGATCCAGGGCTTCACCGACTCCGCCATCAAGCGTATCGATGAGGTCCTTAAGGCCAAGGAAGCCGAAATCATGCAGGTTTAGGAATTCCTGAACTTTCGAAGTGTAGAATTGCGGGTGTGATAATGCCGTTAGGCCCCATGGATGCGCGTGAACCGTCCCGCCCGGAGAAACTCCCGGCGAAGCCGTTTCACGTCGCCATCATCATGGACGGCAACGGCCGCTGGGCCAAGGAACGCGGCCAGATCCGCACCGTCGGCCACAAGGCCGGGGTCGATGCGCTGAAACGCACCATCACAGCGGCCGTCGACCTGGGCGTCACCCATATGACGGTCTTTGCCTTCTCGACCGAGAACTGGCGCCGGCCGGAGGCTGAGGTCAGTGACCTGATGGGCCTGCTGCGGGCCTTTATCAAGGCCGATCTGGCCCGTCTCCGTCGTGAAGGCGTCTGCGTCCGCATCGTCGGCCAGGAAGCCGGTCTGCCCCGGGATATCGTCGACATGGTGGCCGACGCCCATGAGCAGACCAAGCACAATTCCCGCTTTTTCCTCCAGGTGGCGCTGAATTACGGCGCCCAGGCCGATATCGTCGAAGCGGCCAAGATCCTGGCTCACAAGGCAAAAGCCGGTGAAATCGACCCGTCCGCCATCACCGCCGACAGCTTTGCCAACAGCCTGTCGACGCACGGCCTGCCGCCCCTGGACCTGCTGATCCGGACCTCGGGCGAGCACCGGTTGTCGAACTTCCTGCTGTGGGAAGCCGCCTATGCCGAGTTCGTTTTTCAGGACATTCTCTGGCCAGATTACGGCCACGACGCGCTGAAACAGGCGCTGGACATCTTTGCCCGGCGTAACCGCCGTTTTGGCGCCGTGGATCCGGGACATGCCGCCCAGCCCGCCTGAAACCCCCGCAAAAAAGCCGTTTATGGGTAAACGTGGCCGCGAACTGTTGGTGCGCGTCGCCTCGGCCTTTGTCCTGATCCCGCTGGTCCTGGGCATTCTCTGGCTGGGCGGAGGCTGGTTCCTCACCCTGATCAGCGTCGGGGTTGCCTTGCTATGCATCGAATGGGGCCTGATGGCCTCGCCCAACGCCGGCGCCCGCCTGGCCGCCGCCCTGACGATTGCCGCCCTGGCCGCCCTCTTTACCGGCTATCTCGGCCATCCGGTCCTGTCCTTCCTGATCCTTTTGTTCGGCGCCCTGTGCACCGGGCTCTACGGCTATCGCCTGGGCGCCGGCTGGATGGATGCGGCCTACGGCGTCCTCTATGTCGGATTTCCGGCCATCGTCATCATGTGGCTGCGCGAATCCAATAACGGCCTGGCCTGGGTGATGTTCGCCTTCCTGATCGCCTGGGCGTCGGACAGCGCCGCCTATGTCACCGGAAAGCTGGTCGGCGGACCGAAACTGTGGCGCCGCTTCAGCCCTAATAAAACCTGGTCGGGCTTTGCCGGCGGCATGATCGCCGGCATGATGACGGCCGCCGCACTCAACGATCTGACCCACCTGTTCAAACACAACACCTCACCGCTGGTTGTCGGGGTGGTCGTCTCCCTGGCCACCATGGCGGGAGATCTGTGGGAATCGGCCCTGAAACGCCGCTTCGGCGTCAAGGACGCCGGCAGCCTGATTCCCGGCCATGGCGGGCTGATGGACCGTGTGGACGGGCTTATGTTTGCCATTGTCGCCCTGGGGGGTATAAGGTTGCTCGTCCTTTTGGGTACCGAAATCTGATGACACGGCGCATTTCCATCCTGGGTTCGACCGGGTCCATCGGGGTTTCGACCCTGCGCCTGCTCGACGAAGCCGGCGGCGACTTCGCCATCGAAGCCCTGATCGGCGGCCGCAATGTCGACCTGCTGGTCGAACAGGCGCTCAAATACCGGCCCGCCATCACCGTCCTGGCCGATCCGTCGCAGTGGCCGGTGCTGCGCGACCGCCTGGCCGGCACCGGCCTGGAGATCGCCTGCGGGGAAGACGCCGTCATAGCCGCCGCCGGCCGCACGACCGACCTGGTCATGGCCGCCATTGTCGGCATCGCCGGCCTGAAACCCACCTGGGCGGCAGCAGCCACCGGCGCGACCCTGGCCCTGGCCAACAAGGAAAGCCTGGTCTGCTGCGGCCGCGCCCTGATCGACCGCGTCGAAGCTCATGGCGGCCGTGTCCTGCCGGTCGATTCCGAGCACAACGCCATCTTCCAGGTCCTGGACGCCACCCAGAGAGACAAGATCGCCCGTCTGATCCTGACGGCCTCAGGCGGGCCATTCTTCGGCCGGACGCCCGCCGAACTGGCCCAGGTCACGGTCGAACAGGCGCTGAAACATCCCAACTGGTCGATGGGCGCCAAGATCACCATCGATTCCGCCACCCTGGCCAACAAGGGCCTGGAACTGATCGAAGCGGCCTATCTGTTCGACATGCCGGCCGCCGCAATCGACGTGGTGATCCACCCGCAATCCGTGGTCCACAGCCTGGTCGAATATCGCGACGGCTCCAGCCTGGCGCAGCTGGGCCCGCCGGATATGCGCGTGCCGATCAGCTACTGCCTGGGCTGGCCCGACCGCATCGCCTGGCAGGCGCCGCGGCTGGACCTGGTCAAGATGGCCAGTCTCAGCTTTGCCGCGCCAGACGAAAACGCCTTCCCGATGCTGCGCCTGGCGCGCCAGGCCCTGGAGGCCGGGGAGGGGATGACGACGGTTTTCAACGCGGCCAATGAGGTCTGCGTGCAGGCCTTTCTGGACCGCCGTATCGGTTTTTTACAAATCGCCGATTATGTCGAAACTGCCATGATGCGGGCTCAATTGCCGACTATCTCTTCCAAGGATCACACAAGTCGTGATATGTCCTGCGACAGAATGACTCTGGCCCTGGATATAGATGCTCAGGTGCGGCGGTTGGTACAGGACCTTTTCGTCTCCGCGCGCCAGCATGTGTAAGGAAACGGTAAGTATGGAGGACGGTGCATGCTAATCTACATCATTTGCATACCCGTGTTCCTGATCATCATTTCGCTGATCGTGACCTTCCATGAACTGGGGCACTATTCGGTTGCGCGCCTGTTCGGCACGCGCATCGAACGGTTCTCGGTCGGCTTCGGCAAGATTCTCCTGCGCCGCAAGGACAGGCGCGGCACCGAATGGTGCATCAGCGCGCTGCCGCTGGGCGGCTATGTCAAGTTTGCCGGCGATGAGAATGTCACCTCGATGATGCCGTCGGCCGAGGAACTGGAAGCCTCGCGCGAAGCCATTACCCGGCGTGAAGGGGCGGCAGCGGTCGGTGAATATTTCCATTTCAAGCCGCTGTGGCAGCGTTTCCTTATCGTCCTGGCTGGGCCGGTCTTCAACTTCATCCTGGCGATCGCCATTTTCTTCGTCCTGACGGCGGCCCTTGGCCAGGTTACCAGCCGGCCGACCGTCCAGGTCGTGACCGCCGGCAGTCCAGCCGAGGCCGCCGGTCTAAAGCCGCGCGACGTCATTCTGGCCGTGGAAGGCAAGGCGATGAATACCGGCGCGGACGTTGTCCGGGCCATCGCCTTGCGTGCCGAAACTCCAACACGGATTACGGTCCAGCGTGCCGACACGACCCTGGTGCTCACCGTTACGCCGCGCAGAGACTATCTGCACGCCAACGGTAAGCAACTGAATGTCAAGGGGGGCGTAACGGGTGTTGCCATATCGGAAACTCCGGTCGCCCGCCGGGTCAGCCTGGGGCAGGCCGCGGTTCTCAGCGTGGCGCAGACCTGGGATGTGCTGGACACCAACCTGACCTATATTGGCCGTATCTTTGTCGGCAAGGAAAACGGCGACCAGATCGGCGGCATCGTCGGCATGACCAAGGCCACGGGCGACATGACGACCGAAATCGTCGCCTTAAAGCAACCCTGGCATATCACGCTGGCGAATCTGCTAATTAACGGCGTCAACATGATGGCCGTCATTTCGATTGCCGTCGGTTTCCTCAATCTTTTACCCATTCCCATGCTCGACGGTGGCCACCTGGCCTTCTATCTCTGGCAGGGTGTGACCAGAAAGCCCGTTTCGCCGGAAATCCAGAATGCGGCCTTCCGAATTGCCGTAGTGCTGGTATTAGGCTTAATGACGTTCGCCTTATGGAACGATTTAAATAATACAGGACTGGTTAAGTTCCTCGGGGGGTTGTTTTCATGATGCAGACGACGCGTCCCGTTGCTAGTTCTTCACCCAGGTCCACGCAGACAAGAGGCCCCATGACCCTTTCCCGCTCCCTTACCCTTGGCGTCAGCGTCCTGGCACTGGCCGGTCTGACCGTCGCCGCCACCGGGGTCGAAGCGCGCACCTTCCTGCAGGACGAACCGGCCGGCGCGCGCCAGGCCGTCGCGACCGCCTATGTCAGCGCCATCCGGGTCGAAGGCAACGAGCGTATCGACAGCCAGACCATCGTCTCCTACCTGCCGTTCCAGGCCGGCGCGACGGTCGATGCCGAACTGATCGACACGGCCGTCAAGACCCTCTACCGCACCGACCTGTTCTCGGACGTCCAGATCCAGATGCAGGGCAGCGAGATGGTGGTGACCGTGGTCGAAAGCCCGATCATCAACCAGGTGGTCTTCGAAGGCAACAAGGCCATGACCAAGGACAAGCTGCGCGAGGAAGTGCAGATTCGTCCGCGTGGTGTCTTCACCAAGGCCAAGGTCCAGGAGGATGTCCAGCGCATTGTCGAACTGTACCGCAAGGGCGGCCGCATCTCGGCGACCGTGACACCCAAGATCGTCGAACTGCCGCAAAAGCGCGTCGACCTGATCTTTGAAATCGACGAAGGCCCCAAGACCGGCGTGTCGCAGATCAACTTCGTCGGCAACAAGGCTTTCTCCGACAACGACCTGAAGGGCGTCGTCGTGACGCAGAAGTCGTTGTGGTGGAAGTTTTTCTCGTCGAACGACAACTACGATCCGGACCGGATGGACTACGACCGGGAGCAGCTGCGCAAGTTCTACACCAACCGCGGCTATTACGACTTCCGCATCATCTCGGCCGTGGCCGAACTGACGCCGGACCGCAAGGACTTCGTGATCTCCTACACCCTGGACGAAGGCGAAAAGTACAATTTCGGCCGCATCACCATCAAGACCGATAACGACAAGCTGAAGGCGGAAAACCTGCAGCGTTCGGTCGCGATCCGCCCGGGCCAGCTGTATGAAAGTGACCGCGTCGAAAAGGCGGTCGATGACCTGACCTTCGCCGCCGGGTCTTCGGGCTTCGCCTTCGTTGACATCCGTCCGCAGGAAGAAGCCGATCCGAACACCAAGAAGGTCGACCTGGTTTTCAACGTGCACGAAGGTGCGCGCGTCTATATCGACAAGGTCAATATCGTCGGCAACACCCAGACCCTGGACCGCGTGGTCCGCCGCCAGATGCTGGTGTCCGAAGGCGACGCCTACAACAAGGCGCTCCTGGAACGGTCCCGTATCTACATCGCCGGCCTCGGCTTCTTCAAGGAAGGCGAAGAGGGCGTCAAGATCAGCGAGAAGCCGTCTCCGGCCGCCGGCAAGACCAATATCGAGGTCGCCGTGATCGAACAGCCGACCGGCGAACTGTCGTTCGGCGCCGGTTTCTCGTCGATCCAGAAGTTCATCCTCGACATCGGCATCTCGCAGCGTAACTTCCGCGGTACCGGCCAGGACGTCCGCGCCCGTATCCAGACGGGTTCGATCCAGAAGGACATCGACTTCTCCTTCACCGAACCGCGCTTCATGGGCCGTAACGTCTCGGCGGGCTTCGACATCTTCTCCAGCTCTTACCGCTATCGCGGCGTCGACTTCCGCACGGAATCCAGCGGTGCCGGCCTGCGCCTGGGCTATAACCTGAACGGTTACTCGGTCCTGCGCCTGCGCTACAACATCCGTAAGGACTATATCTCGACCACGGCGAACAACTGCGACAGCCTGCTGTACAGCTGCGGCAACGGCCTGACCTCATCGGTCGGTTATTCGCTGTCCTACGATCGCCGTAACGACTTCATCCAACCGACGCGTGGCTGGAACGCCGTCCTGCGCCAGGACATCGCCGGCCTGGGTGGTGACGTGAAATATGTCGCGACCGAAGGTGAAGCGCACTGGTACCATGGCTTCCGCAAGGACATGATTTTGCACGTGTCCGGCTCTGCGGGTACCAAAGTGCCATGGGGCGGTGACTCGGTCCGCATCAACGACCGCTTCTTCAAAGGCGGTGATACGATGCGCGGCTTCGAATATGCCGGTATCGGTCCGCGCGACATCAATTCGACCTACGCCCTGGGCGGCCAAACCTATGCGATCGGTTCGGCCGAACTGGGTATTCCCAACGGGTTGCCGGACCAATACGGCCTTAAAACGGCTTTATTTCTCGATATAGGTACCCTTGGAGGTATCGATAAGTCGCTTAAGGTCTACGGTCCGGGCACCAATACGCCGGGGCAGATCAATACCAGCATCAAGGACGATTACACCGCCCGTGTTTCCGCGGGTATCACCATCCGGTGGAAGTCGCCCATGGGCCCGATCCAGTTCGATCTCAGCCAGGTTCTGTCCAAGGCTGATTACGATAAGGTCGAAACCTTCCGCTTCTCGCAATCCACTCAATTCTAAAAAAAAGCATCCTCACCATGACCAAGACATCTCTCGTCGCTCTCGCCGGCGTTCTGGCCCTGACCGCCGCGGGTCAGTCCTTTGCTCAAACCGCGCCGACCCCGCCGTCCTTTGGCGCCGCCATCCCGGGCCAATGCGTCCTCGACACCGGCAAGGCCCTGGCGGATTCGAAGCTGGGCCAGCAGGCCAATGCCCGCCTGGCGCAACTGCAGGCGCAGGTTAAGGCTGAGGTGAGCGGGGAAAGCGAAGCCCTGCAGGCAGAAGAAAAGCAGCTCCAGGACACCCAGAAGACCGCCACGGCCACCGAGGCGGGCAAGAAGCAATGGGAAGGCAAGGTTCAGGCCTGGGCTGCCAAGGGCGAAGCCTGGCAGCGCAAGGTCCAGCTGCGCGAAGAAGAACTGCGCTACACCAGTCAGGTCGCGATCAACGCCGTCATGGAAAAGATGATCCCTCAGATCAACACCGTGGTGACGCAAAACAAGTGTTCTATGGTGGTTCGCGCCGAAGGTCTGTTGCAATACCAGATGACCGGGCCTAACAATCAGCCGGTCGAAGTCGTCTATGTGAATCCATCCATGGACATCACCGCTGCGGTTGTGCAGAAGATGGACGCTTCGGGCGATCAGTTGCCGCAAATCAACCGCGTCAACCTTGAACAACAAGCCGCGCAGGCCCAGGCTGCTCAAGGGGCCGCGCCTAAGAAATAACGAGTTGACTGCCATATGCCTGATCTGCGCTTTTTTGATATCGGTTCAAAAATAGACCTCGATCAGGTAGCGGCGTTGACATCGACGCGCCTGGGTGTACCGGGCAGGAAGGGGAGCGGGTTCGTAACGGCCTGCGCCCCTTTATCTTTGGGAGGGCCGGGTAAGGCCGCCTTCTTCTCGGATCGCCGCTACCTGACCAATCTGCACCGGACCGAGGCCGAATTCGTCTTCGTCCATTCCGATTACATCGACCATGTTCCGGACCGGAGTGTCCCCATCATCAGTCCGGCGCCCCAGGCGTCGTGGGCGCGGTTGGCTGCGCGGCTTTACCGGCCGCGCATGCACGAAGGCGCTTCGCCCGTGCACCCCAGCGTCAAACGCGAGGACGGGGTCATGCTGGGCGTCGGGGTCGTGATCGGCCAGGACGTCGAGATTGGCGCCGGCACGCGGATAGAAGCCTATGCCGTGATCGGTCCGGGCGTCCGTATCGGGCGAGACTGCCACATCGGCGCCCACAGCACCATTTATTGCGCGTTGTTGGGTGATCGGGTTCAGCTTTCGTCGGGTGTGCGAATCGGTGAGGCCGGTTTTGGCGTGTCGGGTGACGCGCGCGGGCTGGTCGATGTGCCGCAACTGGGGCGGGTCATCCTGCAGGACGATGTCAGTATCGGCGCGGGGACCTGCGTCGACCGGGGCGCGTTCGAGGATACGATCGTGGGAGAAGCCACCAAGATCGACAATATGGTCCAGATTGCGCACAATGTGCGCATCGGGCGCAACTGCATCGTGGCTGCCCATTCGGGCCTGTCGGGATCGGTGCGGATCGGTGACGGCGCCATGTTCGGCGGACGTGCCGGAATTATCGACCATATTGAAATTGGGGCTGGTGCCAAGGTTGCCGCTGGGGCAATTGTGTTTAAGGATGTGCCGCCCGGCGCCATGGTGTCGGGTTTCCCGGCCAAGCCCTCGCGGCAGTTCCTGCGTGAAGTGGTTTGGCTGGAAAAGAATGCGGCGGTCAAGGAGTCCGGCAAGGACAAAGGATGATGGATACGATGACGACAACTGAGCAGGATGTGCCGGGAACTGAGGTGGAGACGGGGACTCCGCAAGCCGGCGTGGCGGTGGATTACGCCGAGATCCTGAAGCGCATCCCGCATCGCTATCCCTTTTTGCTGATCGATCGCGGTGAGAACTGGGTCAAGAACAAGTCGATGACGGGCATCAAGAACGTCACCTTCAATGAGCCATTCTTCAACGGGCATTTTCCGGAAAACCCGGTCATGCCCGGTGTGTTGCTGATCGAGGCCATGGGCCAGACCGGCGCCGTGCTGATGTCGAAATCTTTGGACGTAGAAGTTGAAGGCAAGACCATCTTCTTTATGTCGGTGGATGGTGTACGGTTCCGCAGCCCGGTACGTCCGGGCGACGTGGTGCGCATGCCGGTTGAAGTGGTGCGTCATCGCGGCGATGTCTTCAAGTTCCGCGGTGAGGCCTATGTCGGCGATAAGATCGTCTGCGAGGCCGAATTTGCGGCTATGGTGGTCGAGAGTCCAAAATGACGGTTACAATTCACCCGACGGCGATCGTGCACGAGGGGGCTAAGCTGGGCGAAGGGGTTCATGTCGGGCCCTATTGCATTGTCGGGCCCCAGGTGACGCTGAAGGACCGGGTGAATTTGAAGTCCCACGTCGTGATCGACGGGATTACCGAGATCGGGGCCGAGACGGTCGTTCATCCGTTTGCCTGCCTGGGCGGTCCGCCGCAGCACCTGGCGCACAAGGGCGAACCGACGCGCCTGGTGGTCGGCGAGCGCAACCTGGTCCGCGAGCATGTCATCATGCATACGGGCACCGAAAAGGGCGGCGGGATTACCGAAGTCGGCAATGACTGCATGTTCATGTCGGGGTCGGGCATCGCCCACGACTGTATTCTCGGCAACAACGTGATTTTGGCGAACCTGGCCAGCGTCGGCGGCCATGTGAAAATCGGGGACTTCGTGTTCCTGGGCGGATCGTGCGCGGTGCACCAGTTTGCGCGCCTGGGCCGGTACTGCTTCATCGGCGGCGGGGCCGTGGTGACCAAGGACGTCATTCCCTATGGGTCGGTGTGGGGCAACCACGCGCGACTGGAAGGGCTGAACCTGGTGGGCCTGAAGCGCCGTGGTTTCTCGCGTGAGCTGATCCTGGCGCTGCGGACGGCCTATCGCATGATGTTCGCCGAGGAAGGGACCTTCCAGGAACGGCTGGACGATGTGCTGGAGAATTTCTCGGATATCGACCAGGTGGTGGAGATCGTGCGGTTTATCCGGGAGGATTCGACAAGGCCGATTTGTTTGCCATCGGATTGACGCTGTCGCGTTATGGGGTTTGGGGCCCGTGGCCCCATGCCTTCCCTTTTTCTTTTTCTTGACCCGGCCCAAAGGGCCAGGGATCAAGAAAAAGAAGTAGAAAAAGACGTGGGGTCGCGGACCCCACACCCCATTACAGGACAGCGCCATGTCGACTGCCAACAAACTCGCCCTCATCTCCGGCGGCGGCGCGCTCCCCATCGAAGTCGCGCAATATCTCGCAAAAACAAACCGGCCCTACACCGTCGTCCGCATCGACGGCCTTTCCGACCCGCACCTGAACGACCACCCCGGCCATACCCTCGGCCTCGGTGACTTCGCGAAACTGTTCGAGATTCTGGCGACCGAGCAATGCAAGGCGGTCACCATGTGCGGCTACGTTCAGCGTCCCGACTTCGACGACATGAAGAAGGAACACGGCGCCGACCACCTGACCAGCATCCAGTCGGCCGGCCGGGGTGGCGACGACTCCCTCCTGCGCCAGGTCGCCAAGGTTATCGCCTCGCAAGGCTACGACATTGAAGGCGCCCACGAAGCCAACCCCGAACTCCTGCTGGGAAAGGGCCTCCAGGCCGGTCCCGATCCATCCGCGGAAGCCATGGAGGACGCCCAGGAAGCCATGCGCATCGCCACCGCTATCGGTGCCCTCGACATCGGTCAGGCGGTTGTCGTCGCCGGCCGCATTACCCTGGCCGTCGAAGCCCAGGAAGGCACCCAAAATATGCTCCGCCGCATAGCTACCCTGCCACACGCCCTCCGTGGCTCGATCGCCAACCGCAAGGGTGTGCTCGCCAAGCTCGCCAAGCCCATCCAGGACCTGCGCCTCGACATGCCGACCATCGGCGTTTCCACCATCGAAGACGCCGCCGCCGCCGGCCTTTCCGGTATTGTCGCCCGCGCCGGCCACCTGCTGGTCGTCGACAAGGCCACGACTCATGCCCGCGCCGCCGAACTGGGCGTCTTCCTCTACGGCCACCATGACTAAGCCGCTCAAAATCATGCTGATCGCCGCCGAAGCCTCCGGCGACATGCTGGGCGCCGGCCTGATGGTCGAACTGCGCAAACAGGCGCCCGACATTGCCTTCACCTTTGTCGGCGTCGGCGGCGCCCGCATGGCCGAGCAGGGCGTTCAAAGCCCCTTCGACATCGCACAACTATCCATCCTGGGCATGCTGGAAGGCCTGAAAGCCCTGCCGAGGGTCAATGCTCGCGTCCGCGACACAGCCGCCCTGGCCGCTGCGGAAAAGCCCGACGCTGTGGTCCTGATCGATTCCTGGGGCTTCACCCTGCGCGCCGCCCACGCTATCCGCAAAATCATGCCCAAGGTGCCGCTGATCAAATATGTCGGCCCCCAGGTCTGGGCCACCCGCCCGGGCCGCGCCAAAACCCTGGCCAAGGCTGTCGACCTGCTTCTGGCGCTCCACCCGATGGACGCGCCCTATTTCGAGCGTGAAGGCCTCAAAACCGTCGTTGTCGGCAACCCCGCGCTCAATGTCGACTTCTCCAAAGCCGATCCGGACGCCTTCCGCCGCAAGATCGGCATTGAACCCGATGCCCCGCTGCTGATGGTGCTGCCAGGCTCGCGGCCGGGGGAAATCAAACGCCTGCTGCCGACCTTCGTCGAAACCCTGCTGGCCCTAAGTAAGTCTCGCCCGGACCTGACACTTGTCATGCCTGTGGCCGAAACCGTCCGCAACCTGGTCGTCCCGGCGGTCAAAGACCTGCCGCTACGTTTGCATCTGATCGAGAACGAAGACGACAAATATTCAGCCATGCAGGCGGCGACCCTGGCCCTGGCGTGCTCGGGCACGGTGTCGACCGAACTCGCCCTGGCCGGCTGCCCGATGATAATAGCCTATAGGGTCGAACCCCTGACCTGGTGGATTTTCAAGAACATTGCCACGATCAAATACGTGACTCTGTTCAACATCACCGCAGATAAGGAGATCGCGCCGGAATTCATCCAGCCGGCCTGCACGCCGGACAACCTTCTCAAGGCCATCAACGAACGTCTGGATGACAAAGCCGTGCGCGACCAACAGATCGCGGAACAGTTCAAAGCCCTGGACCTGATGGGCCGCGGCCAGCGCCCGCCGGCGGAAAAAGCGGCGAGGGCGGTCCTGGACTTTCTGCAAATCCCATAAAAAAGCCCGGAACCATCGGTTCCGGGCTTTTCTGTCTCAATTAGCCGCGCGAGGAAATCGGCACGTAATCGCGTTGCGTCGCGCCGGTATAGAGCTGGCGCGGACGGCCGATCTTCTGCGAAGGATCCTCGATCATTTCCTTCCACTGGGCGATCCAGCCGACCGTGCGCGCCAAGGCGAACAGCACGGTGAACATGGTGGTCGGGAAGCCCATGGCCGACAGGGTGATGCCGGAATAGAAGTCGACGTTCGGATACAGCTTGCGCGAGATGAAGAAATCGTCGCTCAGCGCCACCTGCTCCAGTTCCTTGGCGACCTGGAACAGCGGATCGTTCGGATCACCAACCGCCGCCAGGACCTCATCAGCCGACTGCTTCATCACGGTCGCGCGCGGGTCGTAGTTCTTGTAGACGCGGTGACCGAAGCCCATCAGGCGGTACTTGCGGTCCTTCACGCCGGCGACGAATTCCTTGACGCGCTCGGGTGTTCCGATTTCCTTCAGCATGTTCAGCGCCTCTTCGTTGGCGCCGCCGTGGCTGGGGCCCCACAGGCAGGCAATGCCGGCGGCGATACAGGCGAACGGATTGGCGCCCGACGAACCGGCCAGGCGGACGGTCGAGGTCGAGGCGTTCTGCTCGTGGTCGGCGTGCAGGATGAAGATACGGTCCATGGCCTTGGCCACGACCGGATTGACGACATACTCTTCGGCCGGCACGGCGAAGCACATGCGCAGGAAGTTTTCGGTGTAGCTCAGCTTGTTCAGCGGATGTACGAAGGGCTGGCCGACGCTGTACTTGAAGGCGCGGGCGGCGATGGTCGGCATCTTGGCGATCAGGCGGTGGGCCGAGATTTCGCGCTGGCGCAGGTCATGGATGTCCAGGCTGTCGTGATAGAAGGCCGACAGGGCGCCGACCGCGCCGGTCATCACGGCCATCGGGTGGGCGTCGCGGCGGAAGCCCGAGAAGAAGCGGTCGAACTGCTCATGCAGCATGGTGTGACGGGTAATCGTCGTCTCGAACTGCTCGTACTCGGCCGCCTGCGGCAGTTCGCCATGCAGGAGCAGGTAGCAGACTTCGAGGAAGCTGGACTTTTCGGCCAGTTGCCCGATCGGATAGCCGCGGTGCAGCAGGACACCGGCGTCGCCATCGATAAAGGTAATCTTGCTTTCGCACGACGCTGTCGAGGTAAAACCCGGGTCGTAGGTGAAAGCATCCGTCTCCGCATAAAGCTTGCGAATGTCCAGAACGTCCGGACCCAGCGTGCCTTTCGAGACGGGAAGGGTGATGGTCTTGTCGCCAAGTGTCAGTTGAGCAGGAGAAGTCTGGGTCATGTACGCTTGCCCCTAAAATTTTGTGTTTGTGCGGCGCAATGAGATTTGCGCTGCGCCTGCTATATAAACTGTGATCCCAAATGAAAAGAGGGTCATTAAGGATTGTCGGACAGCCGTCCCTTCATGCGGGACGAAAAGGGCCTGAAATGATCGTCAACGGAGGATTTGTTTCAGGCCGGTGCACAAACGCCTGTGGATGAGGATTGCTAACATATTCATTTGCAATATTTTTTTTTGATCTTCTGTGTCGGCTCCGGCTCGCTCCGTACACGCTTTTGTGAAGCAAGAGCGCCGTCGCGCGGCGTCCTCACTCACGGATTTTTGTCGAACCCTTGCGGTGCAGGCCTGGCCATGGTCAGGTGTGACCAAGATATCGGCAATCGGGGGTAGGTTTGCGGCGTTTGTCGTGGCCCACAAGGGATGAAGTAAAAGCCTGGGCGGCGGGGGCCGTCACGGCCCAGCAAGGCCGCATCTTCCTGTGGCTGCCGGTCGCCATGGGGCTGGGGGCAGCGGCCTATCTGGAACTGCCCTATGAACCCGGCTGGCTATGGCTGATTCTGCCATCCGCCGTCATCATGGCCGTGATGATCCTGATACGCCGCGTCAGCTATTCGGCCTATCTCCATAATATACTTTTACTTTTACTTCTGTTCTCGGCCGGCGCCCTGGTCGCCAAACTACGAACCGAGAATGTCCGCGCCCCGGTTATCAGCGCGGCTCAGGACCAGTACAGCGTCCAGGCCTACGTCGTCGACATCATCTCGCCTTCCGCCGACAAACCGCGCCTGCTCCTGGCGCCGATCAGCATCCGCGGCTTGACGCCGCAGGAAACGCCACACCGCTTGCGTGTCACCCTACGGCCGGGCGCCATCGCGGCGGCGAATATCAAGCCCGGCGACGCGATTTCAGTCTTTGCCCTCGTCAATCCACCACCATCGCCATCCCTGCCCGGCGGCTACGACTTTGCCCGTACCGCCTGGTTCCAGGGCATCGGCGGCGTCGGCTTCGTGCCCGGCCGCATCGAGCATATCGACTCACCGCCACAGAACCTGCGCCTGAAGCTCACCCTGGGACTGAACCGGGCGCGCTGGGAGCTGACCCGGACCCTGGTGGCGCATATCCAGCCCGGCTTCAAGGATGGCGAAGCGCTAGGCGGTTTTGCCGCCGCCCTGGTCACCGGCCACGAAGCCTATGTCCCTGAGCCCCTGATCGAAGACATGCGCGATTCCGGCCTGGCGCACATTCTGTCGATTTCCGGTGTTCATATGGCCGTGGTCGGGGGCTTCATCTTTTTCTTCCTGCGCGGCGCCATGGCCGCCGTTCCGCCTCTGGCCCTGCGCCTGCCGGTCAAGAAGATCGCCGCCGGCGCCAGCATCATCCTTATTTTGATCTATCTGGCCATTTCCGGCGCGCCGGCACCGGCCGTCCGCGCCGCTGTGGTGGCCTGCGTCGCCTTTGCCGCTATTCTGTTCGACCGCAGGGCGCTCAGCCTGCGCGCCCTGGCCATAGCCGCCCTGATCGTCATCGGCCTGACGCCCGAAGCCGTGGTTCAGCCCGGCTTCCAGATGTCTTTCTGCGCCACGGCAGCGCTCCTGGCGCTTGCTGAAGCGATCAAACCGGATATCCGAGAAATCAGCGTCCCGCTGTGGGTGCGCGCCGTCCAGGCCTCGATCAACGGCGCCAAACTGTCGCTGACAGCCTCCCTCGTCGCCACCTTGGCGACGACGCCCTTCGCGATCGCCTATTTCAACCGCTTTTCGCTATACAGCCTGCTCGCCAACCTCCTCGAAGCGCCCATCACCGCCTTTGTGGTCATGCCATCCCTGGCCGTCGGCACCGTCCTGGCCGGCACGCCCCTGGGCTGGATATTCCTGCGTGTCGCCGCCGGCGGTCTATGGTTGATCGGCCGGATTGCCGCCTGGACTTCGGCTCTGCCCCACGCCGTGCTGACCTGGCCCTCAGCCCCGGGCTTTGTCCTGGTGCTGGCGACGCTCGGACTGATCTGGGTGTGCCTGATCCGCGGCAAAGCCCGCTGGGCCGGTCTGCTCGTGGCCTCGACCATCCTGTGGTGGCCACGCGTGACTCCGCCCGACATCTGGATCGACCCCCAAGGTGGCAATGCAGCCATTCGTACCAGCGCCGGCGCCTATGTCCTGCGTCCCAAGGTCCGCCAGTACGGCTTCGAACAATGGACTCAGCATTACGGCCTGACGGCGCTCGACGAAACAGCCCGCGACCGTGATTATATTTGCCAGGGCTACGGCTGCACACCCTTGCCCTCCAATCCGGTCAAGGTCGGCTTCTGGTTCAGCAACAAACCTCCCAACGCCAAACGCCTGGCCGAACTCTGCACCGCCAGCACGTTGGTGGTCATGCGCAGCCCGGTCGGCGACTGGCCATGCGCCAAGGTCAGCCGCCTCAGCGCCGGCGATTTCCGCCGCCTGGGCGCCATGGAACTGACCCGCACGCAAAAGGGCTGGGCGATCAAGGCCGCCCAGCCCTTAAGAGGCAATCGCTACTGGTCTTCGATATCCGAAGCCGAAAACGACTAATGATAGCGGCGCATCAGGCCTACCAGCTTGCCCTGGATGCGGACCTGGCCGTCGTTATAGATCTGGGTCTTGTAGGCCGGGTTGGCGGCTTCCAGCGCAATCGACGCGCCCTTCTTGCGCAACCGCTTCAGGGTCGCGGTCTCGTCATCAACCAGGGCGACGATGATTTCTCCGGACTGGGCTGTATCGGTCTTCTTGATGACGACATAGTCACCATTGAGGATGCCAGCATTGATCATCGAATCGCCGTCGATCTCGAGAATGTAATGCTCTCCCGCACCCAGCATCGATTCCGGCACGCGCAGCCGGTCACGTTCCTGGCCCATGGCCTCGATCGGCACCCCGGCGGCGATCTTGCCCAGCAACGGCAGTTCGCGGGTATCGTCATTGACGGCCTTGGGGGCTTCCGCCACCTGACGGGTGCCCTCAACCACTTGCGGCACAAAGGTCTGGCGGCCGCGCGGCGGCGCCGAGGTCGTTGCCTGGTCAGGTAGTTTGATGACTTCCAAAGCCCGCGCCCGGTGCGCCAGTCGGCGAATGAAGCCGCGTTCTTCCAGAGCAGTGATCAGGCGGTGAATGCCGGACTTTGAGGCGAGGTCGAGCGCTTCCTTCATCTCGTCGAAGGAGGGCGACACACCGCCTTCCTTGATGCGCTCATGGATGAACATCAGCAGTTCGCGTTGTTTGGTCGTCAGCATGTCAGAACACCCTGCGGCTCAGTTGTCCCGTCCGTCGGAACAAGTCATGAACTCATGCTCGATGTTCTATATGTGTTCCCGTTAATGTCAAGCTAACGCCAGCAGATTTTTGGTCGCTTCGGTCACATCGCCTTGTCGCATAAGGCTTTCGCCGACCAGCATGGCCGTGGCGCCAGTAAGGGCCAGCCTTTGCACGTCAAATGGTGTAAAGATACCGCTTTCGGCGACCAGGACGTGGTCATTCGATACCTTGTCCGCCAGGATTTCCGTCGTTTTCAAATCAACGATGAAATCTCTAAGATTTCTGTTGTTTATACCAATCAATTTCGACTGAAGTTTAAGCGCGCGATCCATCTCTTCGGCGTCGTGCACTTCAACAAGTGCATCCATGCCGTAATGATGCGCGGCGTCGATCAGATCCTCCGCCAGGGCGTCATCGATCATAGCCATGATGACCAAAATCGCATCCGCCCCAAGGGCGCGTGATTCGGTCACCTGCCAGGTGTCGACAAGGAATTCCTTGCGGATGCAGGGCAGGGTGACGGCATTGCGCGCCGCCTGGAAGTGCGATTCGTGGCCTTGGAAGCTGGGATTGTCGGTCAGGATCGACAGGCAGGACGCGCCCCCGGCCTCATAACACTGCGCCAGGAAGGCCGGATCGAAGTCTTCGCGAATCAACCCCTTCGACGGGCTAGCCTTCTTGACCTCGGCGATCAGCGACAGGTTCTGCGGACGCTTACCCTCGACCAGCGCCCGCGTAAATCCCCGCGGCGCGCCCACGTCGGCGATCTGCGCCTCCAGATCGGAGACCAGAATCGCGCCACGGCGTTGAGCGACCTCGTCGCGCTTATAGCCGGCGATATGTTCCAGGATATCGGCCATGGAGGCTCCTCTTGCTCTGCCGCAAGCTTACCTGTCGGTTAGCGCGGTGGAAAATCAGTCTTGGTCAGGAATGCGTGATGGCGGCCAGCCGGTCCAAAGCCTGAAGCGCCTTGCCGCTGTCGATGGTTTCGGCTGCCAGCGCGATGCCGTCCTTCAGCGTTTCGGCCTTATCGCCGACCAGGAAGGCGGCTGCGGCATTCAAAAGGACGATATCGCGGTAGGCGCCTTTTTCACCCTCAAGCAAGGCGCGCAGGGCGGCCGCATTATGCTCCGGCGCCCCGCCGACGATATCGGCCAGCGCTGCCCGGGGCAAGCCGACCGCTTCCGGTGTGATTCGGAACAGGCGGACATTGCCGTTGTGCCATTCGGCGACTTCGGTTTCACCGGTCGTCGTCAGTTCGTCCAGACCCGATCCGTGCACCGACCAGGCGCGCGTCGCGCCCAGCGCACCCAAGGCCTGAGCGATCGGCTCGACGAAGCGGACATGGGGCACGCCGACAACCTGACGCTTTGCACCTGCAGGATTAGAAAGCGGTCCCAACAGATTGAAAATCGTACGGAAACCGAGTTGCTGCCGGATCGGCGAAACGTGCCGCATGGCGCCGTGGTGGGCCTGGGCGAACAGGAAACATATCCCGGCCTCATCGAGCGCCTTGCGCTGTTGTTCCAGCGTGGCTTCGATATTGACGCCCAAAGCGGACAACACGTCGGCCGTACCGGACTTGGAGGTGATGGCGCGGTTGCCATGTTTGGCGACCTTAAGTCCACCGCCGGCCGCGACGAATCCCACGGCGGTAGAGATGTTGAGGGTATGCAGGCCATCCCCGCCGGTCCCGCAGACATCGACGACGTCGTAGGGATGGTCCAGCTTGATGGCTGCGTTGCGCATGGCCCGCGCGCAGGCGGCGATTTCGCCGACGGTTTCGCCGCGCAACCGGATAGCGGTGACGGCGGCGGCGACCTGGGCCGGTGTCGGTTCGCCGCGCAGGCAGGCGGCAAAGAAGGTTTCGGCGTCATCACCGTCCAGGGTGGCGCCGTCCGCCAGCTTGGCCAGCAGGGGTTTGAAGGCGTCAGACATAGAGGTTGTGGCTTTCGATGCCGGCCAGGGCCAGGAAGTTGGCCAGCAGTTGATGGCCACCTTCTGTGGCGATCGATTCCGGGTGGAACTGGACGCCATGGATTGGACGGGTCTTGTGCTGAACGCCCATGATTTCACCGTCGTCTGTCCAGGCGGTGATGATCAGATCCTCGGGCAGGGTTTCCTTTTTGACGGCCAGCGAATGATAACGTGTCGCTGTAAAAGGATTAGGCAAGTCCTTGAAGATGCCCATATTGTTGTGATGGATCTGCGAGGTCTTACCGTGCATCAACGTCTTGGCGCGGATGACATCGCCGCCATAGGCCTGGCCGATCGACTGATGGCCGAGGCAGACACCCAGGACCGGCATGTCTTCGGGCGCGGCGCGGAGCAGGGGCAGGCAGATGCCGGCCTGGTCGGGCGCGCAGGGGCCGGGTGACAGCAGGATGGCGTTCGGCGCCAGGGCGAGGGCGTCCTGAACGCTGAGCGCGTCGTTGCGGTAGACTTGCGTATCGGCGCCCAGCTCGGCCAGGTAATGGACCAGGTTGTAGGTAAAGCTGTCGTAATTATCGATGACCAGGATCATGGGGCGCCTCCGCGCCCTTTATGTAAGGAAAAGTGTCGCTGTTTAAAAGCCTTAAGATTTTGCTTTATGGTTAAGATTGATTAACCGTTGCGGGCTTAACTGCCGCAGATACGAATTCTGTGTGCAGGTGTTTTATGTCCGACCGCGATCATCGCCTTGATCATGCCCTTGAGCTTCTGTCGTCGCGGGGGAAACCGCGTAATGGCTTGCTGACCATGGCGGCGGTGGCGGGCTTTGCGCTGTCGGGCGCCCTGCTGGCGACGGTGGCCGGGAGCGAACCGGCAAAGCCGGTTGCGGCAACGTCTGAGCCGGTCGTTAAGGCGAAGCCCCAAGCGGATTTTGAGCTGTCGGCCAAAACCGCCGTGGTGGAACACTGACACGGAAAACGAATGGGGTTTGGGGCCTGCGGCCCCAAGACTTTCCCTTCACTGAAAAAGCCTTGCCCGAAGAGGCAAGGCTTTTTCAGTGAAAAGAAGGTTTTGTGGGGTCACGGACCCCACACCCCGTTAGTTTTTCGAGTAGGTGTACCGCCAGGCGTCCTGCGCCGCCTTGATCAGCGCACCGGCCTTATGGCAAGTCTCCTCATATTCCATCTGCGGCACGCTGTCGGCGACAACACCGGCGCCCGCCTGAACATAGATCATCCGATCCTTGAAAATCGCCGTCCGCAGCACGATACAGACATCGACGCTGCCGCCGCTGCTGATATAGCCGACGCCACCGCCGTATCCGACACCGCGCTTCACGCCTTCCAGCTCGTCGATGATCTCCATCGCCCGCACCTTCGGCGCACCCGACAGCGTTCCGGCCGGCAGCGCCGCCAGCAAAGCATCCACCGGATCCAGATCCGCCGGCGCATCGCCTTCGACATTCGACACGATGTGCATCACGTGGCTGTAGCGTTCGATGATAAACTTCTCGGTCACCTTTACCGACGCCGGCTTGGCTACCCGGCCGACATCGTTGCGGCCCAGATCAAGCAGCATCAGGTGCTCGGACAGTTCCTTCGGATCGGCCAGCAACTCAGCCTCCAAAGCCTTGTCCAGTTCCGCCGTCTTGCCGCGCGGACGCGTCCCGGCGATCGGGCGGATGGTCAGCTTGCCATCTCGCACCCGTACCAGGATTTCCGGCGACGACCCCGCCAACTGGAACTCACCGAAGTTCAGATAGAACAGATAGGGCGACGGATTGTGCCGGCGCAGCGACCGGTAAAACGCAAACGGGTCCAGCCCATACGACGCCTCGAACCGATGGCTCAACACCACCTGAAAGATGTCGCCCGCCGCGATATACTCTTTCGACGCCGCGACCATGCTGCCGAAATCGAGCGGCGAGGTCGGCGACATCAGAGCTTCCTGATGATGGTCCCGCGGGGTCGGCTGGGCCGCCAAAGGCACCCGCAAATCGGCCTCGACCGCATCCAGCCGCGCGCAGGCCGCGCTATAGGCGTCCTGCGCCTTGGCCCCGTCCGGCCACACCGGCGACGCCAGCAAAATCTCATGCGCCACATTGTCGAACACGCAGATGACACTGGGGCGCACCACCACCGCATCGGGCAGGTTCAACGGATCCGGATTGGCTTCGCCCAAAGGCTCGATCAACCGCACCATGTCGTAGCCAAACACACCGAACAGCCCCGACACCATCGGCGGCAGTCCCTCAGGGATGGTCATCTTGTTGGCGGCAACCAATGCGCGCAAACTGTCGAGCGTAGGAACGCTGTCGACCGTATATAACCCTTTGGTTATGGATGCGGCGCCCAGAGCGACCTCGGCGCGCTCGCCGAACGAGCGCCACACCAGATCAGGATTGAGCGTCAGGATCGAATACCGCCCCGACAGGGCGCCGCCCTCGACCGACTCGAACAGGAAACTGTACGGCCGGTCGCGGCCCAGCTTCAGATAGGCTGACACTGGCGTTTCCAGATCGTCGATCAGCTTGCGCCAGACGATCTGCGGCTGGCCGGCATCATAGGCAGTTTCGAAATTACTGTGGGCGAGGGCTGTCATTCCGATACCCGTCACGACTTGGTGCCGGCCTTGCTCGACGACGACGTGCCGGCAGAGGCTGCGGGCGGCTCCAGCCCCAGGGCGCGATAAGCGGCATCCGTATGCACCTTGGCTTTGACAGCCGTGCGCGCACCCTGCTGAATCAGGCTGGTCATGTCGCCGCCCAGTTCCTGCGTGACCTGGCGCTTGCCCATGGTCGCCATGGTATTGGCCTGGGCTGCGTCGCTCTGGTTGATGGCGTCCAGGCGGCCGATGGCGACGGCCGGAATGCCCTGCACCGGCATGTCGGCACGGAAGCTCTCACCCGCCTTCGCGGTGAACACCCGCGCGGCCAGGGGCTGCGGCATTTGCATTTGCTGCGCCGTCTGGCGTGTCACGCCCTTCTGGCTGCGCACTTCGGCCTTGTAGCTGGCGGCCACCGCGGCCAGGCTTTCGCCCTTGGCGATACGCGCCATAACCTTGTCCGCTTCGGCGTTGATGGCTTCCTGCGCCTTCTCACGACGCCACAACACGGTCAGGTCACCCTTGATCTGCTCGAGCGGCGGCGCACCGGCGGGCCGCATCCCGTTCAGCTTCAGAGCAAAATACTCGCCTTCGCCCAGCGGCAGGACTTCCGAGACGCTGCCGACCTGCGGCAGGTCGAAAATACCCTTCACCAGCGCGCCATAGGTCGAATAGTTGTTGCCCGACTGGCCCATACCCTCGGCCGTAATCGGCTCGAGCGGCGCAACCGTCAGCCCAAGACGCTTGGCGGCGGCGTCGAAATCTTCACCCTTTTCCAGCGCAGTCGCAAAGGCATTGCTGGCTTCGTTGAGCTTTTCGGCACCACGCTGGCGGCGCAGATCCGCTTCCAGTTCCGCGCGGGCGCTTTCAAAGGACGGCGCCGAGCCGATCTTGATCTCGCCCATCTTCACGACGGAGACGCCCAGGGTACCCTGGATCGGCGCCGAAACCTCGGCCGTCTGCATCTTGAAAGCGGCCTCGCCGACCTTGCCGTCCGCGATGGCGGTCTTGGGGCGCAGGGTATAGGAAATCACTTCGCCCTTATTGGCCTTGGCGGCGTCTTCCGGCGTACGGCCGGCTTTCAGAGCGGCGGAGATCTTGTTGGCTGCGCCCATATCAGGGGCACTAACCTGAACGAAGGAACGCACCTCCGGCGTGGCCAGCGAGGCGCGGCGCGTTTCGTACAGTTGCCGAAGTTCTTCTTCGCTGACCTGGACGTCCTTGGCGTAATTGACGACCGAGAAGGTGATGACCGAAGCCTGACGCATTTCCGGCAGGGTGAACCGCGCCTGATTGTCCTTATAGAAGGTGCTCAGGTCCGTGTCCGTGGGGTCGCCCGGAACCGAGACGTTCTGCGGCGACAGGATAAACACGCTCATGTCACGCGACTGAAGCCCGAAAGCGGCGGTCGTGGCGGCAAAGACCCGGGGCGCTTCAAGGCCGGCTTGAGCGCTGCTGACATATTGCTGGACAGCGATCTGGTCGCGCAGGTCCGACTCGAACATGGTGTCGGTCATGTCGCGGTTACGCAGTTGCTGACGATAGGTGTCCATGTCGAAACGGCCGGTGACGCTGTTGAAGAAGACCGGGATCTTGGCGACTTCGGCCAGGATCAGCTTGGCCGACGGCCGGATGCCCAGTTGGTCGAGCCACGCGACGGTTGCCTTCTGATCACCCAGCTCCGTGGCCAGGCGACCGGGAAGATTGGCCTCGATCATCTGTTCGTTCGTGATCGTCTGGCCCTGTTCTTCATAATAGCGCTTCATGCTCTCGACCTTCGCCTTGAACTCGGCGGGGGTCACCTTTTGATTGCCGGCCTCCACGACGTCGGTCGAAAACTGCGGCTGGAACATGGCTCTTCCACCGATAGTGATGAACGAGGCCGCGATGACGACCATAAGTCCCTTGAAAACCCAGGTCTTGGTAAAATCGCGCAGAGAGTTGATCATGAAGCCGTATTCCGCCTTTTAGAAACGCCGGTGATGGCGCTGAAATGTGCCTCCTCTTACGGCACAAATATGGCTGTTACAAAGGGAATTTAATTGTTTCAAGCAAATCCTGGGCTTTTCCCTTGGCTTGATGCGCACAGTCGGTCTATGGTTTTTCGCAAGTGCGCAACCGATTACTTCGAATGACGGGGAGGGGCGGCGCGCCCGCCACAAAAACAGCCAGCACAGAACGTAATGCCACAACGCCATCTGATCGCGGCCAACTGGAAGATGAACGGCCTTGCGGCCGCCCTTCCGGTCGCCGAAGCTATTGCCGAAATCGCCCGAAGCCATGCTTCGGATGTCGCCATATTTCCCCCTGCCACGCTTCTGCCCCTGATGCACCGGGTCCTGGAGGGCACCCCTGTCCGCCTGGGCGGTCAGGACTGCCATTACATGGACGGCGGCGCCTACACCGGGGACATCTCCGCCGCCCAGCTTCGCGATGCCGGCGCCTCGTTGGTGATCCTGGGACACTCCGAACGCCGCCACGGCCACCTGGAACCGTGTGAACTGGTCGCCCGAAAGGTCGGCGCGGCCCTGCGCGCGGACCTCATTCCCATTGTCTGTATCGGAGAAACCCTGGATCAGCGCAAGGCGGGCAAGACCGTCGACGTGCTGACCAAACAGCTTAGGGACAGCCTGCCTGACGACCTGGACGGTCGTGAGTTCCACGTGTCGTATGAGCCCGTCTGGGCGATCGGCACAGGCATGATCGCGTCGGACGCCCAGATCGTTGAGGCCATCGGGCTGATCCGGACCTGGCTGAGCGAGCGTTTTCCGGGTGCAAATCCGAACATCCTGTATGGTGGCTCGGTGAAGCCGTCCAACGCGGCCCATGTCCTGAAGCTGTCGGGCGTCGGCGGCGCCCTTGTCGGTGGCGCGTCGCTCACGGTCGAGGAATTTGCCCCGATCATCGCCGCCGGCGACTAAGCCTGGGTATCAATCTGGGGGATGGCACAGCTTGCTTCGCCAACTGCCAGTTACCCAATTTTATGTTCCCAATTACCCGATGGGGCTATCGTAAATTGAGTAATTTCATACCTCCCCGTTATACGGGGAGCGGGGCGGCCCGTGCCGTGGATCATTTGCTGGAAGCAAATGAGACGGTGGGGGATTGGGCCCGCTGTAAATTTGGTCGCAACAGCCCACGTTGAGGAAGGTCTGTTACTATACGGAATTCTATAATGGGCCATAACCAATTGGCTCCTCACCCCTTGTAACCAGCCTCAGACATCATATTTCTGACACAACACCCGCATTGCCCTATGGCCAACCGGCCGGGACAATGCTAAGGCCCGGCGACTTTCCTTTACGGTTCAAAAACCTGACATGTTATTCGGCATCCTGCTCACCATCCAAATCATCATCTGCCTTGCTCTGGGCGGCCTGGTCCTGATCCAGCGTTCTGAAGGCGGCGCCCTGGGCGTCGGCGGCGGTCCGTCGGGCTTCATGTCGGCGCGTGGCGCCGGTAACCTGCTGACCCGCGCCACCTCCATCCTGGGCTTCCTGTTTTTTGCCTGCGCCATCGGCATGACGGTCGTCGGGAACCTCGACAGCCGCGCCACCCGGTCCTCGGCCCTGCAAAACCTGGATACGTCCGGTCTGACGGTCCAGACCCCGGCCACCCAGCCACAAGAACAACAGCAGGCTCCGGCCGCGGCGCAGGCCACGTCGTCCGCGCCGTCCCTGTCCGACTTGAAGCTGGGCACGCCGACGTCTTCCTCGGCTCCGGCGTCTCAGGCACCGGTTGCGCGTCCGTCGGCCAGTGCGTCGTCGACGTCCAGCCGTACGGCATCGCCCAGCGCGTCGGCCCCGGCGCCGGCAAAAGCAGCGCCTTCGAGTTCGTCGACGACAACTTCGCCCGCTCAGTAACGGCGAATCGCTTTAGACTTTTGGTTTCAGGCCCACGGGTTCCAACCCGTGGGTCCTTCTTTGATGGGTAATTGGATATGGCGGCCCGGTTTGTTTTCATCACTGGCGGGGTGGTGTCCTCGCTCGGCAAGGGACTGGCGTCGGCGGCGCTGGGAGCACTCCTGCAGGCCCGCGGCTACAAGGTCCGCCTGCGCAAGCTGGACCCTTACCTGAACGTCGATCCCGGCACGATGAGCCCGTATCAGCACGGTGAAGTCTTCGTCACCGACGACGGCGCTGAAACCGACCTCGACCTCGGCCACTACGAACGCTTCACCGGCGTCAATGCCCGCAAATCCGACAACATCACCACCGGCCGCATCTATTCGAACATCATCGAAAAAGAACGCCGCGGCGACTACTTAGGGGCCACAGTTCAAGTGGTGCCGCATGTCACCAACGAGATCAAAGCCTTCGTCCTGTCCGACCAGGGCGATGCCGACTTCATCCTGGTCGAAATCGGCGGGACGGTCGGCGACATCGAAGGCCTGCCGTTCTTCGAAGCGATTCGCCAGCTGGGCCAGGAACTACCGCGCCGGCAATGCTGCTTCATCCATCTGACGCTGTTGCCGTTCGTCAAGACCGCTGGCGAGATGAAGACCAAGCCGACCCAGCACTCGGTCAAGGAACTGCGCTCGATCGGCATTCAACCCGACATCCTGCTGTGCCGCTGCGAACAGGAAATCCCGGCCGAGGAACGCCGGAAGATCGGCCTGTTCTGCAACGTCCGTGAAACGGCGGTGATTCAGGCGCTGGACAGCGAAAACATCTACGCCGTGCCGGTCGACTATCATCGCCAGGGGCTCGATACCGAAGTGCTGAACGTGTTCGGCATGGACGTGGTGGGCGAGCCCGAACTGTCGTCCTGGCAGGACATTACCAAGCGCTATCAGCACCCGGACGGCGAGGTTTCGATCGCCGTGGTCGGTAAATACACCGTCTTAAAAGACGCCTATAAGTCCTTGATTGAAGCGCTTTATCACGGCGGTATGGCCAACAATGTCCGCGTCAAGATCGACTGGGTCGAATCGGAAACCTTCGAAGGGGCTCCGGATGCGGTGATCGAGCGGCTGGAAAACGTCCACGCCATTCTGGTGCCGGGCGGTTTCGGCGAACGCGGTGCCCTGGGCAAGATCGAGGCGGCGCGCTTTGCACGTGAAAATGGCGTGCCCTATTTCGGCATCTGTTTCGGCATGCAGATGGCCTGTATCGAGGCCGCTCGTAATCAGGCCGGCATCAAGGACGCATCGTCGACCGAATTCGGTCATACCAGCGAGCCGGTCGTCGGCCTGATGACCGAATGGCTGTCGGGCAATGAACTGACCAAGCGTGCGGCCGGTGGAAATCTCGGCGGCACCATGCGCCTGGGCGCTTACGACGCGACCTTAAGAGAAGGCTCTTTAGTAGCTGAAATCTATGGCGGAACCGAGATTTCGGAACGCCACCGCCACCGCTACGAAGTCAACCGCGACTATATTCCGCGCCTGGAGGCCTGCGGGCTGAAGTTCAGCGGTCTGTCACCGGACGGCCTGCTGCCGGAGATCGTTGAACGTGAGGACCACCCGTGGTTCATCGGCGTTCAGTACCATCCGGAACTGAAGTCGCGGCCGTTCGCCCCGCATCCGCTGTTCAAAAGCTTCATCGCTGCCGCCATGGACCGCAGCCGCCTGGTCTGATTGGCGGATCGCCCGGTGTTTTGGTGAGCCTACTCAACACGTCGTCCTCCGCGCGATATCGCATGAGAGCATCTCGGGTAAGCACAAAGACCAAATCCATGACCGTACCCGTCGAGCCGACATCCGAAATACCTCTCAACGACGCTCAGGCTGTCCCGTCCTATCAGGCCCGTGTCGCCGAATGGATGATGACGTGCTTCGGTCCCGATATCACCAACTGCCTCTCCGAGCGCTGCTTCCGGTTCTTCGAAGAGGCCGGCGAACTGTGTCAGGCGCTTGGCATGACCGAGGACCAGGCGCGCGACCTGGTGGCCTATACCTGGAGCCGCGACAAGGGCGAACCGTCGCAGGAAGTGGGCGGAGCCGTGGTCACCTTGGCGGCCTTATGCCACGCCGCGGGCCTGGATATGGCCGCTGACGGTGAAGCCGAACTCGCTCGGATCGACACGCCGCAGACCATCTACAACATCCGGCGCAAGCATCACGCAAAAACGCTGCGGACACCGCATAGCGCCCTGCCTGGTGGCGCCGATGAGACCTAGATCGACGCGAAAAACCTGCTATTTCTGACGGATGGGGGATTATCCGGACATTGCAGATGAAAACGGCCGCTCGATCTTGCCGCCGCCGCTTCAGCGGCTGTTGGTTCAGCTGGCGCAGGCCAGGGCGTTGGGCCGTCGGCACGTCACGGAATCCCTGGTTGCCGGACTCTGCGAGGCCATAGCCGCGCTGCCGCCGCAAACCGTGCCGCAGGCCGGCCGGGAAATGCCGATCCGCGCCCAACTCTACGTCTACGACCATAGCGTGGATCTGACGCTGTTGCGGTCTCACCCCGGCCTGGCCTGTTTGTTTCTTTTTCATGGCAGCGGCTATGTCCGTGAAGCCGCCCTGCGCCTTATGGATACGCAGGTGCCGGCAGTATTTCCGGTGTGCGCCGTGGCTTACCGGCTCAATGACTGGGTCTCTCAGGTCCGTACCGCGGCCGCCGGTTGTTTTGGGCGCCTCGTCGCCACGATGGATGCTGCCGTCCTGGGTGAGGCAGCGGCCTATCTGCTGGCGGCCCGCCGGCATTGGCAGCGCGGACCGCTCGAAATTGCGGTCATCGACGACACGACGTCGCGTGACGATGTCCGCGCGGACCTGGTCGCGCGCATGATCTCCTACGCCCAGGGCGCGCCACAGCGTATCCTGCTGGCGGCGGCCGGCGAGTCGCGCCTGGACCCCGACCTGCCGCGCCTGATGCGCGAAGCCCGCCATCCTTCGGTTCGTGCTCTGGCCGCGCTCTTTCTGATGCGGGGTGAAGTCCGCTGGCCGGTCGGACTCGAAACCCGATGGATCGACAAGTCGATGGGCGTCTCTCGACGAACCACCCGTTATGCCAGCCGGCCGCTGACGATAACTGTCTCCGTCGACGACACCCTGGCCGCCACGGTCCAGGATGGCTCGCCCCAGGTCCGAAAAGTCGCCATGCAGGCCGTCATCGATGCGCCGGACCTGTGGCGCGACCGCGAGCCCCTGATCTGCAGGCTGTCGGCGGACCGGTCGGCGGTTATCCGCGCCGGTATGGATTATATTCGCCGGCAACAGGCCAAAGAAACTCTTGATCCGGCGGCCTCGTGACGGCATAGGCACGGCATCTTTCACAAGGACCGCTGCCATGACCCGCCAACTCGTTTCCTCCGGCTCTCCGTTCGAAGGCGAAATCGGTTTCTCCCGCGCCGTTCGCACCGGCAACCGCATTGAGGTTTCGGGCACCGCGCCGATTCGTGACGGCAAGACGGCCGGCATCGACGACCTGTATGAGCAGACCAAGACCTGCCTCGACATCATCGTCAAGGCCGTGGAACAGGCCGGCGGCAAGCCGTCCGACATCATCCGCACGCGCATCTTCCTGACCGATGTTTCGCGCTGGAAGGACGCCGCCAGGGCCCATGGCGAGGTCTTCGGTGACATTCGCCCGGCCTCCAGCTTTATCGGCACCAGCGCGCTGATCAATCCGGAATGGCTGGTCGAGATCGAAGCCTCGGCCCAGATTGAAGACTAAGTCTTGCCAGGAAAGCCATTTGGCCGCACAACACGGCCATGGTTCTTAAAGACAATCTCGGCATGGCGGCGCGAACCGTCTTTTTCCTGATCGGCCTGCTGCTGCTGGTTGTGGCCGTGGCGACCATGTATCACGACTGGCCATCGGTTCAGGCGCATAAGGCGTCCCTGTTCGGCTTTGTCCTGACCTGCCTGATCTGCCTGCCCGTGGGCTTGCTGATCCTGGTCTGGGCGGCGATCGGCCATATGAAGTCCTGGCGGATCGCCACCGACGGCATCCATGTCCGGACCATGAGTCTGACCCAGTGGGCGCATGAGGACCTGCTGGAGGCCGGTGAAATTGCCGATATCGCCGTCGAATCGTTCAATCACGACGAACTTGGCCGCAAATCGGCCCATTGGGTGACTATCACCACGACCGATGGCCGCCGTCACAAGTCTCCGCGGGTCTACGATCCGATGGTCGCCGAAGTCATGCGATCCCGGATCGCCGCTCTGAAACCGGAGACTGCGGATATTTCCGCTTTTACCCCTTGATCACCCAGGCAACATAAGGCATAAGGCCCGCCTTCTGACTCACCTAGAGTGTGTCATCCCCTTTTTCGTGCCTGAAGGCGTGCGCTTTCGGCCATTCCAAGAGAGAGAGTTCCATGGCCGTCCCCAAGCGGAAAACCTCGCCCTCGCGCCGTAATATGCGCCGTTCGCATGACGCCCTGGGCCCCAATCCCTATACCGAAGACAAGGACACCGGCGAGCTGCGCCGTCCGCACCATGTCGACCTGAAGACCGGCATGTACAAGGGCCGTCAGGTTATCACCCCGAAGAAGGACTAATCCTTCCTTCCGGTGCTGAAAGTTTGAGCGCGGGTCGCAAGGCCCGCGTTTTTCTTTGCGCCCCTACCTTATGAATTGACTTGGGCCCATCCCGGGCGTAGCGATTATGAACAAGGTTCATGTTATGGGAGGGGAGCGTGCGATCTCTTTGGCTGGCGGCTGCGGTAATTTTGATGCCACTCGGCGCTGGGGCGGCCGATATCGGCCCCCACGCCTCATCCGACGATATCCGCGCAGCGCGTCCGCTGCAAACGCCCGCTCTGAAGGCCAGCTTCACCCGCGAGGCAACGGGAGAGGCCCCTGAAAGCGGTACGCTCATCCTGGCAGCCGATTTTAACGCCATGACGGTCGGCGACGCGACGCGGCTGGAGGATTTCGCCCTGTGCCGGGTCGTGGTGTGGGCGGCCGGCGCCGGGGAGATTGACAACCAGAACTGCCACGCGGGGCCGGCGTTTCGCGTCATGGAGCTCTATAACCGTGAATATCTCGCTGGCTTGATGGCGGAAATTGCCCCGGACGCTCCTGAGGCGCAAAATGTTCCCGTCCTGGCGCCTTTCTGGGCGGAACAGGAGCTGTCGGTGCAAAAGGCGGTTTCGGCCCCTCTGGCGACCAAGGTCGTAGGCGACTATACCGAATGGCGTCTTGGCGACGAGGTCGTCGCGCGCGTCAGTACGAAGGGATTCGCCTTCACGCCTGACGAAAAACATAGCCTTGCCAGATATTTTTCCCGCTCTGTTAATCTGCATCCTCAGATCCGTCGCGCGATCTTGGACTCCGGCCAATGGCCGCAGCGGATCGAAATCCAGCGCCGCATCGGCAAGACCCCGTCGACCTTGGTACTGAATTTTTCCGGCTTCGAACGCGGAAGGGTCGACTATCCGCTACCGCCGGGCCTGAGCTCGTCCTTGCGGTCGCGCAGTACAGGTGCCGGTGATGAAGCCACCGCGCTGCGTTCCGTCCTGGCGGTTGTCGACGGCAAGGGGCCGTCGAAGCCGTCCCTGGAAAGCCTGGCCAGCGACATTGCGGCGGCTGCGTCACCACGGCCGATGGAAGCCGTCACGACCTTCTTCGCTCTGGCACAGATCCATTACGGGGCGCTTCAAGGCGATTCGGCTGGCCTGGCCAAACTCAGGTCATCCATCGGGCCGGCCCTGCAGCAGGCCTTCGCCGCACCGGAAGCGGCCGGCTTCATGACCGCATCTCAGTTGGCCGGTGAAAGAGGCAAGGGCGCCGACCGCGAAGCCTCGGCGCGGTACCTGGCGCAGGCCACGGATTTAGATGCCTTGCCTTACGGCGCTTTCCGTTATGTCACCTTTGCCAACCTGTCCAACTACAGCGACGATTCCGGCAGGTGGGACAAAACTATCCGCGCAGCCATGCCAGCGACAGCGGACTGTTTCTGGCGGTTCATCGCGATCGCGCCCTGGGCGGCCAACACCTACAACGATCTGGGCACTATGCTTTACGAAGGCTACGATATGGAAAAGGCTTGGGAAGTCTGGGACCTGGCCCGTGCCGCAGATCCGGACTGGAAGACCAGCATGCTGTCCGGCGTGCCGGACCTCGAAGCTAAGCTGCGCCGCGATTTCCCCGATAGTTTCTGATCAGAAACCGGTCGAAATCGCCGCGGCCGCTTCTGGTACCTTTTCGAGCTCACCGCGGGGTACGGCGGCGACGGGGAAGCGGTCGTCGTCCCAGGTGACATAGACCGTGCCGGCATGCGCCTTGGCCACTTCCTTGTCGGGAACGATCTTGTCCTCGGTTTCGGGGTGCGTCGTGACCGTGCCCAATCCCTTGATCTTGTGACTGATCCGGTCGCCGTCCCGTAAAGTCTCCACCTCTGCCATGGTATCCTCCTGTGGCTGGTAAGGGAGAGGGTGAGGCCGAACCGCATAAGGGTTCAATGTGGTGCCCATGCTGAAGACGGTCACGATTGCGCCATAGGGCAGGTGTAATATGGCGGCGGCTGGGGTGCCAACAGAAAGAGCTGTCATGATCTTCCTCCCCCTCCTTGCCGCCGCGGTGCTGGCCCAGGATCTTCCATCCGATCCGTTGGCGCCGGTCCAATATGGCCAGGTGCAGTGCTATTCGCCCGATGCCGCCACCAAAACCTGCAACTCGATCGCCAGGTACACACCCAACAGCGGCGGCTACACCAATACAGCGACCATCCTGTTATCCAGCCGGCCAGCTGTGACCATGACGACCTCGACCCAGGTTCAGGTCCGCGACGGCGCCGTCTGCGGAACGCTGCGCGATGAAGACATCGAGGCGGCCAAGGTCAAGGTCGACGGCCGGGGACTGTCCTCCGGTGAAGCCTCGCTGGTCGTGTCAGCGGTGGCAGATGCGGTGAACGACTATGTTGGCCAGGAGATATGTACAACCTACGTCGCCGCGGGGGACGGATTGACAGCGAAAGCCTCGGTCCAGGGCACGCCGCAGCCCGAACTGGACCAGCCGGTCATCTGGGTTTCGCCCAGCGATGGTTACAAGGTTGCACCCTAAGTTCATGAATTCACGAATTGACCGAATATGGTCTTGAACATCCGTCGTGACTATGCGACATGTGTCGCGTAGTCACGACGGACATTTGCATGTTAAAGCCCTCCGACTTCGAACTGAAATTGCTGCGCCATCTCTGGCGCCAGGGCCGGCTCAGCGCTCGGGAGTTGCACGACGCCAGCGCGGCCGAGACCGAATGGTCCTACTCCGCGACCCGCAAAACCCTGGATCGTATGGTGGACAAGGGTTTGGTCAAGGTCGAGCCGGTCCACGGCCTCAATACCTATGTGGCGCTGCAATCCAAGCTGCAAACCGTGGCGGCTCTGGCCAGTGCCTTTGCCCGCGACGTCCTGGAAGCTGACGAACCCTTGCCGGCCGCCGCCTTCGTCCACAGCAAGCTGGTATCGCTCGACGAGATCGCCGAACTGGAGGCGCTGCTGGCGGGAATGGCTGAGAGTAAGGATCAATAGGCATGTCTAGTGAGTTGATCCTGAGCGTCTTTTTCGTGATTCCTCTGATCTGGAGCGCGGCCGTCACGGGGCTTCGCCGCCTTTGGCCGGCAACAAATGATGACGGGACTGAAAAGCGACTGTTGCTGCTGATGCTGGCGCCAGTTCTTGTCGGCCTTGCCGTAGTGGTCGCCGCCCGCCTCGTACCGTTCGACGATACGCTTCCTATCCTGCCCATGGTCGAGGCGGAGCTCGCGCACGTTGCAGATCCGGTCATGGCCGCGCCGGTCACGCCAGAGATCGATTGGCTCGCCTGGTTACCGGAGGCATTGCTCGCCCTATACGCCATAATCGCCCTGGCGCTGGTTGTCCGTGTCGGTCTGGCGCATCTGCGACTGGCACATATCCAGGCGACATCGCGCTGTGAGGGGGCCATTGGCGAAGATGTCAGGACGACCCCGGCGCCGATCCCGCCGGTCACCTGGGGACGTAACATCCTTGTACCGCAGGGCCTGATGAGAATTCTGTCGCCGCTTCAGCTGTCGCTGATTGTCGACCATGAACGCGAGCACCTGCGCTGGGGCGATCCACTATGGTTCGCCGTGCTGGCCTGGATCGATGCGTTCGCCTGGTTCAACCCCTTTATCCGTAACCAGACGCGGCGTTGCCGGCTGGCGGCGGAACTCGCCTGCGATGCCGCTGTCACGGCGGCCAGGCCCGATATGCGCAAGGATTATGCCGAAACCCTCGTCATAGCCTTGAAGCATGCCGCCGGAAACGTACTGGCATACGCTCCGGCGGCCTTCTCAAACGCTCAATCTGGAGATTACCGCATGAGAATTATGCAGATCATGCGCCCGTCTACTGACGGACGCAAGCCCCGGCGGCTGTTGTATGCTGCGATCGCCGTCCTGGCGGCGCCGGTGGCCTTGACGCAGTATGCCTGGTCGCAGGTCCCGAAGAAATCGAACATCCACGGTCAGGTTACGGCGGTGGCCGATGGCGTTGTGTCGCGTGTTTATCGCGACGAAACGGCGGGAACGGTGACACCTGACAAAACCATCCAGGGGGAGACCGTCGTGGAAATTGACCATGGCTCCGGCGTGACGACGGAGTACAGCCTGGTCGGCGACAGTTCGGTCAAAACCGGCGAGAGGGTATCGTCGGGGCGGGTGCTGGGCAGCGATGGGTTTCTGCGCCGGGCTACGGCCAGCGTCAGGGACTGCAAACCCGCGGCGGCGGATTGCGCCATCACCGGTATGAACGGACAGAGTCTTGAGGGCAGCCAGGGAGTGATGTGGGGTGATGTCCGAGTGAAGATTGGCACCCGCGTCATCCGCTCCGACATTCTCTTTCAGGATTTTAACCGAGAGATCGTGACGGCCCAAGGCAATGTCACCGTCACTATAGAGTCGTAGTCGCCTGTTTCATCAAAATCGCTTATGAAGCGCGGATTGCTGAAAGGTCCGCGTTTTCCATGGCCTACAGGTTAGTCATCTTCGATTTCGACGGCACATTGGCCGATTCCTTGGGCTGGTTCCTCGATATTTTCGACTCTATGGCCGATCGCTACGGCTTCCGGCGCCTGGAGCGTAGCGATCTGGAACGTCTGCGTGGCTTGGATGCGCGGCAACTGCTGAAACTGCACCAGGTTCCGACGTGGAAACTGCCAATGATGGCGGGTCATGTTCGGAAACTGCAGAGTCAAGAGTTGCATAAAATCAGCCTGTTTCCGGACATAGTTGAGACTGTGCTGCATCTGTCTACACACGGTGTGAAGATCGCAATCGTGACCTCGAACGCCCGAGGAAATGTCGAGTCTGTCCTTGGCGAGGCGCTGGCTTCCCGGATAGATCATTACGCCTGCGGTTCGTCCTTGTTCGGCAAGGCCGCGAAATTCCGCGCAGTGGCCAAGGCGCTCGGGATCGCGCCGTCCGAAGTTTTGGCGATCGGCGACGAGATACGTGATATCGAAGCGGCGAGGGCGGCTGGCTTTGCGGCAGGCGCTGTCACCTGGGGCTATGCGACGCGGGAAGGACTGGAGCGCCTTGAGCCGCAGCATATCTTCGACTGTCCGGACGACATAGTGCACCTCTTTGCTTAAGCCTTCACGAAGGGTAGTATGGGGCGCCTAAGGGGGATGGTATGAAAGAGGTACTGTTGATGGCGGCGCTTATAGGCGGTGACCTTCCGCCAGCTGATGACAGCGAAGTCCTGGACGAGGTTGTATGGTTGTGGCTGCCGGAGACTAAAGGCGCGTTCTATCCGCCGCTGACCATTGACGAGGAATTTCGCGGGCGCCTCGAATTTGAATGCCGGATACGTGACGACGAAGGGCACCTCGATTGTGAGGTCCCCCAGATTGATCCTGATGACGCGTATATCGCAAAGTATGGCACCGCGTTTGTGGAGCAAACTGCCCAGGTCGACATGGAAAAAACTCCCGGAGCTGCCGTTGGCAAAAGAGTTCGTCTCACTGTGACATTTACTTAGGCAGATCGTCGGTACCGGTAACGCGCTTGCCTCTGGCGGCGTCCCTTGCTAACAGGGCGCGAACTTTTGACCGTCCCATAACGCAGGATTCCTCCCATGCCCGAAATCATCGATATCACAGCCCGCGAAATCCTCGACTCCCGCGGCAACCCTACGGTCGAAGTCGATGTCACCCTGGACGACGGTTCCTTCGGCCGCGCCGCCGTGCCGTCGGGCGCTTCGACCGGCGCCCACGAAGCCGTCGAAAAGCGCGATGGTGACGCCACCCGTTACGGCGGCAAGGGCGTCCGTCAAGCTGTAGACGCCGTCAACGGCGAGATTTTCGAAGCCATTTCGGGCTTTGAAGCGCTGGACCAACGCCGTCTCGACCAGACCCTGATCAACCTCGACGGCACGCCGAACAAGGCCCGCCTCGGCGCCAACGCCATCCTGGGCGTGTCGCTGGCCACCGCCCGCGCTGCCGCGGTCGCGACCAACCTGCCGCTTTATAAGTATGTCGGTGGCCTTAGCGCCCGCGTCCTGCCGGTGCCGCTGATGAACATCATCAATGGCGGCGCCCACGCCGACAACCCCATCGACATCCAAGAATTCATGATCGTTCCCGCCGGCGCGCCGGACTTCTCCGAGGCCCTGCGTATGGGCGCCGAGATCTTCCACGCCCTGAAGAAGGCTTTGAAGCAAGCCGGTCACAACACCAATGTCGGCGACGAAGGCGGCTTCGCCCCGAACCTGCAGTCGTCGGAAGAAGCGTTGAGCTTCATCATGAAGGCCGGCGAACAGGCCGGTTACAAGGCCGGTTCCGACTTCTGGCTGGCCATGGACGTGGCTTCGACCGAATTCTTCAAGGATAACAAGTACAACCTGGCCGGCGAGAAGAAGGTGCTGATTGCCGACCAGATGGTCGACTATCTCGAAAAGCTGGTCGACGCCTTCCCGATCTGCTCGATCGAAGACGGCATGGCCGAGGATGACTACGACGGCTGGAAGGCCCTGACCGAGCGTCTGGGCGACCGTATCCAACTGGTCGGCGACGATCTGTTCGTCACCAACCCGGACCGCCTGGAAACCGGCATTGTCGAAGGCATGGGCAACTCGATCCTGGTGAAGGTCAATCAGATCGGCACCCTGTCGGAGACCATGGACGCTGTCGATATGGCCCACCGCGCCGGCTATACCTCGGTCATGTCGCACCGTTCGGGCGAGACCGAAGATTCGACGATTGCCGACCTGTCGGTCGCCATGAACTGCGGTCAGATCAAGACCGGTTCGCTGGCCCGTTCGGACCGGACCGCAAAGTACAACCAATTGCTGCGCATCGAATCGCAGCTTGACGACGAAGCGGTTTACGCTGGCGTGTCGGTGATCCGCTGCTAACAATCGGGGTTTGGGGCCTGTGGCCCCAAGTCTTTCCTTATTCCAATAAGAAAGCCCCGCCCCTTCGGCGCGGGCTTTTTTATTGGAATAAAGAACGTGGGGTCACGGACCCCACACCCCGATTGTTTGTCAGTGGTTCACGTTTTGACAACATTGTTAAAAACCATGTGATCAATACGATAAATTCTTCACCTCCCGGCGACATGATCCGTAACCGTTTGTTAACCGCGATGGCCGAAAACAGACATGAAGCGTTGAGTACCGGTCCAGAAGGGGCGCAAGTTTATGTTTTTTCGATTGAGGCCTTACTTGCCCACTGCTCTTATCGCGCTAGTACTCACCTATGTCTGTGTCCAATACCTCACAGGGGACAAAGGTTTCTTCTCGCAAGAAGCCCGTGATGCGGAAATGAAAGCCAAGACCGAACAGCTCGCGCAACTGAAAGCCGAGCGTTCCGACCTTGAAGCCCGCGCCAAATACTTACGAACCGACAATCTCTCGCGCGACTTGCTTGAAGAGCGCGCCCGTGTGCTTTTGGGCCTTTCCGAGCCCAAAGCCTACATCATTCGCCAACCTGTGCGCGAAAACGTCGTTTCCTGACCCGTCTTTAGCCCTTTACGCGAAGGCATTCCCCTCCTAAAGGAGAGTGCCTTCGATTTGCGCCGCCTGTTACGTGTGGCGCTATCGACCTGAATTTACAGGCCGAACTCTTCCGGCCGACAACCTTGTGAGGGAGGTGTCCATGGCGCGTGCCGCCAAAGCCAGCGACAGCGGTAAGAAGCTGAGCAATGTCTCCAAAGACGAACTGCTGAAATACTATCGTGAGATGGTGCTGATCCGCCGTTTCGAAGAACGCGCCGGCCAGCTGTACGGCATGGGCCTGATCGGTGGCTTCTGCCACCTGTATATCGGTCAGGAAGCCGTCGCCGTTGGCATGGAAGCCGCCTCGAAGGACGGCGACCAGGTCATCACCGGCTATCGCGACCACGGCCACATGCTGGCCGCCGGCATGGACCCCAAGGCCGTCATGGCCGAACTGACCGGCCGTGCCGGCGGTTCGTCCAAGGGCAAGGGCGGTTCGATGCACATGTTCGACATCGCCACCGGCTTCTACGGCGGTCATGGCATTGTCGGCGCCCAGGTATCGCTGGGCACCGGCCTCGCTTTCTCGGACTATTACCGCCAGAACGGCAATGTCTCCTTCACCTATTTCGGTGACGGCGCCGCCAACCAGGGCCAGGTCTACGAAAGCTTCAACATGGCCCAGCTCTGGAAGCTGCCGGTCGTGTACGTCATCGAAAACAACGAATACGCCATGGGCACCTCGCTGGCCCGCGCCTCGGCGACGGTCAACCTGTCGCAACGCGGTGCCTCGTTCGGCATTCCGGGCGAAACCGTCGACGGCATGGATGTGTTTGCTGTCAAGGACGCCGCCGAACGCGCCGCCGAGCATGCCCGCTCCGGCAAGGGCCCATACATCCTGGAAATGAAGACCTACCGCTACCGCGGTCACTCCATGTCCGACCCGGCCAAGTACCGCTCCAAGGAGGAGGTCGAAGAGGTCAAGACGACGCGCGACCCGATCGAACACATCAAGACCATGCTGCAACAGGCCGGCGTGGCGGAAGACGAGATCAAGGCCATCGACAACGACGTGAAGGCCATCGTGCTGGAAGCGGTCGAATTCGCCCAGACGTCGCCCGAACCCGATCCGTCGGAGCTCTTCACCGACATTTATACCGAGGCTTAAGCGTGAGGCGGGCGCCCTACATCAAGCGGCGCCCGTAACGTTTTCAATCTTCAAAGGAAATCCGGCCGGAAAAGGCCGGCTCAGGTGGTACGATACATGACAGACATACTTATGCCCGCCCTGTCTCCGACTATGGAGGAAGGCACGCTCAGCAAGTGGCTGATCAAGGTTGGCGACGAAATTTCCGCCGGCCAAGTGATCGCTGAAATCGAAACCGACAAGGCGACCATGGAAGTGGAAGCGGTCGACGAAGGCAAGGTCGAGGCGATCCTGGTCGACGCCGGCACCGAAGGCGTAAAGGTCAACACCCCGATCGCCCGCCTGGAAGGCGGCGCCTCGGCCTCTCCGGCGCCTGCCCAGACGGCTCCGGAAGCTGCCGCCGCCCCGGCCGCCGAACCCGCCGCTGCGGCTACCCCCGCCGCGCCGAAGGTCGAGCTGCGGGATCCGGAATTCCCCGAGGGCACGCCGATGGTCAAGATCACGGTCCGCGACGCCCTGCGCGACGCCATGGCCGAGGAAATGCGCCGCGACGACGCCGTTTTCCTGATGGGCGAAGAAGTGGCCCAGTACCAGGGCGCCTATAAAGTTTCGCGCGGCCTGCTGGAAGAGTTCGGCGACCGCCGCGTCATCGACACCCCGATCACCGAAATGGGCTTTGCCGGTATCGGTTCGGGCGCGGCCATGGCCGGCCTGAAGCCGATCATCGAGTTCATGACGTTTAACTTCGCCATGCAAGCCATTGACCACATTATCAATTCGTCGGCCAAGACGCTCTATATGTCCGGCGGTCAGATCAAGTCGTCGATCGTCTTCCGCGGCCCGAACGGCGCCGCTGCCCGCGTGGCCGCCCAGCATTCCCAGGACTACAGCGCCTGGTACGCCAACGTCCCGGGCCTGAAGGTCCTGGCGCCATATGATGCCGCTGACGCCAAGGGCCTGCTCAAGGCCGCCATCCGCGATCCGAACCCGGTCGTCTTCCTCGAACACGAGATGATGTACGGCAACGAGTTCGAAATCCCCGATGTCGAAGACTTTGTCCTGCCGATCGGCAAGGCCAAGATCCAGCGCCCAGGCAAGGACGTCACCATCACGGCGCACTCGCGCATGGTCGGTTTCGCCCTGAAGGCCGCTGAACAACTGGCCGCCGAAGGCATCGATGTCGAAGTCATCAACCTGCGTACCCTGCGTCCGCTGGACACCGACACCATCATCGCCTCGGTGAAGAAGACCAACCGTCTCGTCACCGTCGAAGAGGGCTGGGGCCCGTGCGGCATCGGCGCCGAAGTCGCCGCCCGTGTGGTTGCCGAGGCCTTCGACGACCTGGATGCGCCGCCGCTGCGCGTCCACCAGGAAGACGTCCCGATGCCGTACGCCGCCAACCTCGAAGCCCTGGTGGTCCCGTCGGTCGAAAAGATCGTCAAGGCCGTCAAGGCCGTGACCTATCGCTAAGGAGCCAACCGCATGACTGATATTCTGATGCCGGCCCTGTCTCCGACGATGGAAGAGGGCATCCTGGCCAAGTGGCACGTCAAGGTCGGGGATGAAATCTCCGCCGGCCAGGTCATTGCCGAAATCGAAACCGACAAGGCGACCATGGAAGTGGAAGCCGTCGACGAAGGCGTGGTCGAAGCCATCCTGATCGACGCCGGCACCGAAGGCGTGAAGGTCAATACCCCGATCGCCCGCCTGGCCGGTGGCGCCTCTGCCCCGGCGCCCGCACCCAAGGCCGCTCCCGCCGCCGAAGCCCCGAAGGCGGCGGAAGCGCCCAAGCCTGCCGCCGCGGCTCCCGCTGCTGCACCGGCGCCGGCCGCTTCGGGCGGTTCGCGTATCGCCGCTTCACCGCTGGCGCGTCGTCTGGCGACCATCGCCGGGCTGGATCTGAAGGGCATCAAGGGCTCCGGCCCCCACGGCCGTATCATCAAGCGCGACATCGAAGAAGCCCAGAAGGGCGGCGCCAAGGCGCCTGCCGCGGCCGCTGCATCGACAGCCGAACCGCGCAAGGTCCAGAGCCTGGAACAGATGGGTATTCCCGCCGGTTCCTACGACCTGGTTCCGCTGGACGGTATGCGCAAGGTCATTGCCCGCCGCATGACCGAGTCCTTCCGCGACATCCCGCACTTCCCGCTGACCGTCGATATCGAACTCGACGCCCTGCTGGCGGCGCGTGGCAAGATCAATACGGCGCTGGAATCACGCGGCATCAAGGTGTCGGTCAATGATATGATTATCAAGGCCGTAGCTCTGGCACTTAAACAAGTGCCTGAAGCCAATGCCTCCTACACGCCCGAAGGCATCGCCCTGCACCACAATGCTGACATCGCCGTGGCTGTGGCCATTGATGGCGGCCTGATCACCCCGATCGTGCGCAAGGCTGAGACCAAGTCGCTGGCCGAAATCTCGAAGGAGATGAAGGACCTGGCGCAACGGGCTCGCGATCGCAAGCTGAAGCCGGAAGAGTTCCAGGGCGGCACCTTCTCGGTGTCCAATCTGGGCATGTTCGGCATCAAGACCTTCACCTCGATCCTGAACGAGCCGCAGGGCTGCATCATGTCGGTCGGCGCCGGTGAGCAACGTGCGGTCGTCCGCAACGGTCAACTGGCTGTGGCCACCGTCATGTCGGTGACCCTAACCTGCGACCACCGCGTGGTCGATGGTTCGATCGGCGCCAAGTTCATCAGCGCCTTCAAGCCGCTGATCGAAGATCCTATCAAGATGCTGGCGTAAGGGGCTGAAAACACATGACTTATGATCTCGTTGTTATCGGTTCCGGCCCTGGCGGTTACGAAGGCGCCATCCGCGCCAGCCAGAACGGCCTGAAGGTCGCCATTATCGAGCGTGAACTGTTGGGCGGTATCTGCCTTAACTGGGGCTGTATCCCGACCAAGGCTTTGCTGAAGTCGGCCGAGGTGTTCGATAAGATCAACCACCTGTCCGACTACGGCCTGACCGGCGAAAAGCCGGGCTTCGATTTTGAGAAGGTGATCGGCCGCTCGCGGGCGGTGGCCAAGCAGCTCAATGGCGGCGTCGGCTACCTGATGAAGAAGAACAAGATCGATGTGATCGAAGGCTTTGCGACTCTGGAGCCCGGCAAGGACGCCCCCAAGGTGGTGGTCAAGCTGAACGCCGGCGGCACGAAAGACGTCGAAGCGAAAAACGTCATGCTGGCGGTCGGCGCGCGGGCCCGGGAAATCCCGGCGATTGGCGCCGTCTCGGATGGCGATCGCATCTGGACCTATCGCAACGCCTTGTCGCCCAAGAAGATGCCGAAGTCCCTGGTGGTCATCGGTTCGGGTGCCATTGGTATCGAGTTCGCCAGCTTCTATCGCTCGCTGGGCGCGGAAGTAACTGTTGTCGAAGCCCTGGACCGGATTTTGCCTGTCGAGGACACGGAAGTGTCGGCCGAAGCGCATAAGGCGTTTGAAAAGCGCGGTATCAAGTTCCGCGTCGGCGCCAAGGTGACCAAGGTCGAAAAGACCAAGGACGGTGTAGCGGTTGCGGTCGAGGTTGCCGGCAAGACGGAAACCCTGGCGGCGGAAGGCTGTATCGTGGCCGTCGGTATCGTGGCCAATACGGATGGCATCGGTTTGGAAAAGCTGGGCGTCGAGATGGACCGCGGTCACGTCAAGAACGACAGCCATGGCAAGACCAATGTAAAGGGCCTGTTTGCCATCGGTGACTGCGCCGGTCCGCCGTGGCTGGCGCACAAGGCATCGCACGAAGCGGTGCATGCGGCGGACTATATGGCCGGCCGTAAGCTGTCGAACCTGAACCCGCCGATTCCGGGCTGTACCTACGCGACGCCGGAAGTGGCTTCGGTCGGGATCACCGAGCAGGGCGCGAAAGAGAAGGGGCTGGACGTCAAAATCGGCCGCTTCCCGTTCAAGGCCAATGGCAAGGCGATCGCGGCCGGCGAGTCCGGCGGCTTCGTTAAAGTTATCTTCGACAAGAAGACCGGTGCTCTGTTGGGCGCACACCTGATCGGCGCGAACGTGACCGAGATGGTTCAGGGTTTCTGCCTGGCGATCACCATGGAAGCCACCGAGGAAGATCTGCAGGGGACGGTGTTCCCGCACCCGACGATGTCTGAAGCGATTTTGGAAGCGTCGCTGGACGCCGACGGCAGAATGATCAACCTGTAATGGGGTTTGGGGCTTGCGACCCCAAGTCTTTCCTTCACCAAAAGAAAAGCCTGGCCATCTTCGGCCAGGCTTTTCTTTTGGTCTGGGGAGGTGTGGCTTCAGCTCCCTGCATCATTGCAAGTGATCTTTGTTGTCTTGCGTTCTAAAAGCGATGTAACTTTTGATCCAAAAGCTATTCGGCGCCACTGATAGCAACACGATCCAGTTTCTCGACCAGTAGCATAAAAGCCGCACTGACGTCTCATAAATGTGTCCGGGTCTTTTGTGCGAAGGCGGACACCCTATATTTAATCCGTGAACCGAAGGAAATTCAGGCTTGCTAGGTTGCAAGCTTGATGAAACCTAAAGGTTAAATTCATCGTTTGTTTATCTTACCGGTGGCATGCTTACCGGGTTGTTTGTGCAGGAGTTTGTACCGTGCAGTTGTTGCGTTACCTGATTATGCTGTTAACCCCAGCCACGCCCTTGCGGCACTGATCCGGCGCAGGATCAGCCGTTCGATGATTGCGATCGCGACGAGGCTGATACCCAACACCGGCAGGCAGATGGCCAGGACCAGGATGAGTGTGGACAGTCCAGGTCCGAGGCGTTCATCCGGCAACAGGGCTGGTGCTCCCAAAGCGTCATTGGGCCGGCGCTGCCACCACATGACAACGGCGCTGACGCATAATGTCAGCAGACCGATCGCGGTCAGCAATCCCAGCAATTGGTTGAGCCAACCGAACAGGCGGCCTTCGTGCGCGGCGATGCCGATCCCGACCACCTGATCCACCACCTTCTTGTCTTCGAAGCTTTCGCGGCTGATCACCTCCAGCATTTGCGGCTCTACCATCAAGCTGACGCGTTCGGTTGGTGAGCCGGGTTCGGCCGACAGTTTCCAAAGATTGCCCTTGGCGGGCGCCGACAGGATGACCGGCGGCGGTAGATCCAGACCCCGCGCCATATCCGCCATGCCATCGACATAGGTCAGATCAACCGCCTTCATACCCTCCGCCTTGGCCGCGCCGCGCTCGCTGGTGCGGCCCTGCGTCCAGTCCTGCGAGATGGCCGGCTGGCCCAGCTTACGGACCTCCTTGAAGGCGCTGCCCCAGACAAAGGTCCAGGGCAGGCCGCTGATCAGCAGAACCAGGGCGAAACCCGATACCCAGATGCCGGTGACGGCGTGGATATCGCGCCAGAAGACGCGCTTACCCAGGCCGAACCGCGGCCACAGTACTCCGGCCAATCCCTTGGCCTGACGCGGCCACCACAAATACAGGCCTGTCAGGATCATGACTATGGCCCAGGAAGCGGCGAGCTCGACAATGACCTCGCCGAAACGGCCGCTGACCAGTTCGCCATGAATGGTCTTCACAACCTCCATAAAGCGATCTTTTTCAGCGACGTGTTTCAGGATGCTGAGGTTCTGCGGATGAACATAGAGCCCCAGTTTCTCGCTGCCCTTTTGCAGGGTCACCCGCGCGGCATCATGGTCATTCGGCCGGATTTCCACCGCCTTGAACACCGCACCCGGCACCGCGGCTTCAGCGGCCCGGACCTGTGCCGACAGGGGCTGCGCGGCGCCGGCAAAGGGCAGGTTGTCGTAACGGGCATCGATGGCGGCTTCGATCTGCGGCTTGAACAGATAGATCGGGCCGGTGATCGACAAGATTATGATGAACGGCAGGCACACCAGGCCGGCATAGAAGTGCCAACGCCAGATCATGCGGTAGTCGATAATGGCCTTGCGTCCCTTGTCCATTTTCAGCCTCCCGTTAGCCGGATACCAACGAAGATAGCGCGACCTTCGCCGGGCCAGAAGACCCGTTGCGACGAGGCGGCGACCTTGGTGAAATCGGTCACCGCATTGACGCTGGATACGTAGCGGGCATCCGCTAAATTGCGAGCATCGACAAATACATCGACGGATTTATTGACCTTTTTGGCGAGGCTGAGGTTCCACACCGTATAGCCCGGCGCCTGTTTGGTGTTGGCATAATCGACCCAGACCTTTGAGGGCACCCATTCGACCGAGGGCGCTATCTTCCAACCGTCGCGGGCGAAGGCCAGTTCGGCACGGTAATAGTGCTCCGGAATAACGGGCAACCGGGCGTCGCCATAGGTCTTGTCGCCATCAAAATGGAAATCCGACCAGGTATAGGTTTGACGCAGGGTCGTCTCCCAGCCACCGACCACGCCGATCTTCCAGTCCAGTGCGGCTTCCAGTCCTTGGTGCACAGTGTGATCGGCATTGAAGGTGGCCGCGGGAATATCGGGCGAAACGATGAAGTTCAGCATCTCGCCCTCAATTTGCGCCCGATACACGGCCAGATCCCAGATCAGGTGCGCGCTGCGTCCGCGGGTACCGACCTCAAAAGTGGTGGCGTCCTGAAACGCGACCGGCGTGAACTGGGGTAGGGGCGTCTGGACCAAGGCGCCATAGGTCGGCGCTTCCACCGAGCGGGTCAGGTTGGCGAAGACCTGATGGCCGCGTTCGTTCTGCCACAAAAGCCCTAACCGCGGCGCAAACCAGTCGAAGCTCTTGTCGGCGTTGTTGGCCGTGTTCAGGCGATTGATATAGTCTCGGTTGGTCCAGCCATAGGACCCGCCGGCAATCAGGGCCAGTTCATCGGTGACGAACAGACGGCCTTCTCCGAAAACGTCCCAGCTCGAAGCATTCTGCGCCGCCAAACCCGTGCGGGCACCGGGCGCGCCGTTGGCGTTGACATAGGTGCGCACATCGGTCAGTCCAGCGCGATAATTCACGCCTGCGAAAACATCGGCCCGGCGGCCGAACAGGGCGCCCTGGCCGTCGACGCGGGCAAAGGCGCCATAGTTCTGATAATTGTAGTCGATATAGACCGAGATCGGGTGGATCAGGTTCTTCCATGCCGCATAAACACCACCAGATAAGCGCCAGTTATCATTCAGCTTCCAGTCGGTCTGAACGGTCGACCTGACCGAAACGACGTTGCGGCCGTATTTCAGGTCGGGATAGTTGGCCGCCGTCGTCGCGGTGGGTGTGTTCATCGCCTGATCCAAGGTCAGGCCTCCGGCGATACGCTGCTCTAGGTCATTGGCCTGCAAGATCAAACGCACGGACCGCTCTTCGCCGAAGGTCCGGCCAACATTGACCGTAAGGCGCTTGGCTTCCTGCTGGGAATTGTCGCGCCAGCCATCGGCCCGGGTCGCGGTCGCCGCCACGTACAGGTCATAGTCGCCGATAACGCCGGCATAGGCGGCGTGACCGCGCAACGTGCCGAACGATCCACCTTCGATGCGTACCAGGCTGCGGTAGCCGGCCTTCAGCCCCGTCGGCGTAACATAATTGACAGCGCCGCCCAGTTGCGCGCCGCCGAACCTCAGCGCATTGGCGCCCTTATAGACCTCGACATTGCGGACGCTGAGCGGATCCATTTCCTGGAAGTCGCCGGAACCGTCGGCCTGATTGATCGGCACGCCGTCGACGGCCAGCCAGGAACCGCGGTTATGCGACCCGTTCCCGATGCCGGATCCACGGATCGAAAACCGGCCGTCCTCACCGAACTTTTTCTGGGCAAAAACGCCGGAGACGCTTTTCAGCGTGTCGAACAGGCCCAGAGCATAGCTGTTGTCATAGCTTTCGCGCGCCACCACAGCAACGGCGCCGGGGGTGCGCGACAGCCGGGCGCGGGCCTGGCGCACCGGCGCGGGGTCATCGGGATTGAGCTGGCCGGTGACGATCACCGTGTCGGACTCGGCGGCCTCATCGGCACTGGCAACGAAGGGGGTAAGGGCCGTCGAGGCGGCCAGGAGGGCGATCAGCGCCCGTTTACGAGAGATCACAGGGAGGAATCCGTTTCAAACGACAAGCATGGGCACGCCATTTCGGCGCGGCGATATCAGGCTTGGGTTTGAGACGGAGGGCCGCAGGAGTGCGGGCGCGGCGGCGCACGAGCCTTGACCGGTGCGCGTTCGGCAGCGGGCTTCAACTCGGCGTAGGCAATCGTATAAACAACGGTTTCGATCGCCGGGACGGGCGTCTGAATGGCTGTGACCGAAGCCAACACGCAGTCGGCGCACTTCAAGCCCATCATGCCGGATTTGTCGGTCGACGATGCTTTGTCGGAAACCGCCTGAGCCGTCGTATCGTTACACAGGATTGCGGCGCCATGGTCCATGGTAAAGGCCAGGGCCTGGACCGGAAACAAGGCCTGACCCAGCAGCGCAAAGACCACGGCAAAGCACGCCCAGAAGCGCACCTCCGGGACCAGTTTGCGGATCAGGGACGATGCCGAGGTCATGGCGCCGCTTTGAACGACGCCGCCGCGGGTGTCAATGCGAATATTGTCGCAGGATCAAGCTGCGCGCGCTTCGACCTCAGCCAGCTTCTGCAGGGTGACATAGTCGGTCTTGCCCGAACCCAGGACCGGCACGGCATGAACCTTGACGATCTTCTTGGGGACGGCCAGGGCCGGGAGGCCATTCTTCTTGGCGTGGTCGGTCAGGCTGGCAACTTCGGCATCGGACTTGTCCGTGACCAGGATCAGCCGCTCGCCCTTCTTGTCGTCGGCAATGGCGACCACAGCGTGGCGGTTGTCCGGCCACACGGCCTCGGCCAGACGCTCCACAGCCGTCAGCGAGATCATCTCGCCGCCGATCTTGGCGAAGCGTTTGGCGCGGCCGACGATGCGGACAAAGCCCTCGGCATCGATGTTCACGATGTCGCCGGTGTCGTGCCAGCCATCGACCGGCGCTTCGACGATATCCGGAGAGTCCGCATTAAGATATCCGGCCATCACATTGGGGCCTCTGACATAAAGCCGGCCGCCCTCCGTGATGCCTTCGACCGGGTCCAGGCGATATTCGACGCCGGGCAGCAACCGTCCGACCGTGCCGAAGCGATTGTCTTCCGGGTCATTGACCGCCACAACCGGCGAGCATTCGGTGACGCCGTAGCCTTCGACGATCGGCATATCGAACAGGGCATGGGTCTCCTGGCGGACCTTTTCAGCGCCGCAGACCACGAACTTCAGGGTCGCGAAGTCTTCCTTGTCGCCGTTACGGGCGTATTGGTTGACGAAGGTATCGGTAGAGAACAGCAGTGAAGCATGGGTTGACTTCAGCAATCCCGGGATTTGCTTGACGTGCAGCGGCGAGGGGTACTGGAAGCTGCGCATGCCGGTCAGCAGCGGCAACACCACCCCACCGGTCAGGCCCAGAGAGTGGAAGATCGGCATGGGATTGAACGCCACCCAGTCCGGGCTCAGCGAGATGTGGGCTTCGATCTGGCGGGTATTGGCGACCAGGTTAGCCTGGGTCAGGACGACGCCGCGCGGTGTGCCGAAACTGCCCGACGTGAACAGGATAACACCGGGATCTTCCGGCCGCGTCTTCTTGATGAACAGTTGCGGCATCTTGGCGGCGACAAAAGCCTTGGCCTTGTCCAGCGTGCCGATCTCACCACGGATATCGTCGAGATACAGGATGCGGACGTACTGGCTCATCGATTCAACCAGGTCTTCCAGCTTGGCCTGCAGCACGAAGCGCTTCGAGGTCACCACGGTCTTGATCTGAGCCACCTGGGCGGCTGCCCTGACGTTGGCCTGGCCGGCGGTGAAGTTGATCATCACCGGTACGCGGCCCAGGGCGTGCAAGGCCCAGAAGGACATGGCGCCCCCGACCGAGGTCGGCAGCATCAGGCCGATGCGGTGCTCCGGGATATGCTTCTTCAACAGTCCAGCCAGAGCGAAAATTCCGGTGAGGAACATCGAATAGCTCAGGGGCTTACGCTCCTGGTCTTCGATGATCACCTTGCTGGAACCGTATTTAGCCTGCGCCTTGAAGAAGGCATCGAACAGCGACGAGTTGAGCTCGTCGGTATTAAGTGGGCGCTTCATGCGCTCTGAACTCCCCTCGGGTAACGGTCGCCGGGGGCCACCGCCCGCGATCCTTCCCGTGCCCTGGTTGACACCGTTTCGATCAAGCCCCTGATCCGAAGCAGCAATTGGGGAGCATCATAGACGATCCGCGGGGGCGGTAAAGTGTGATTTACGTGGCGGCACCGTTGAACAACAGGTCAAAGGCTGTCGTCACGGCGGTAATCGCCAGTTTCATCAGAAAATCAAACAGATCGGCGTCCATCTTCATCATCCAGTCCAGGAGGGATGCGGGCAGGGGGAACCGCAGGCCGCGACAAAGACGGCCGGCGGGGTACGCTTTACTGGAAGAGGAAGGGTTTAGCTGCCGATCTCGATGTCCGCTTGCGGAGCCACACGGACGGTCACGTGCGTTTGGACCGATGGCGTCGGCGCGGGAGCAGGCGCGCCCTTCAACAGGATGATCGGCGCGGAGACGGACGCCACGTCGGCGACGACAATCACACGACTCACTGCCTTGACCTTGACCGGCGGTGCGGGAGGCGCCGGAACCGAAGCCGGAGTTGCCGGAGCGGCGGGCGCTGCCCGAGCCGCCCGGGCAGGGGGCGCGGGTGGAGCGGGCGGGGTTGTCGTATCTTCCGGACCAGCCAGCGGCGCAGGCACTTCGTTGAAGGCTTCCGGCGCCGGTGGCGGCGTCATGCGGCGATGGCGGCGCATGTCGTCCTTGGCGCGCTGGGCGTCGCTGCGGGCCTGTTCGGCGATGGCTTCGACATCAATGGCCTGTGCGGCGGCAATGTCAGCGCTATGGCGGGCCAGGTCGGCGCGAACCTCGGCGGCAATGGCCTCGGGATCAATGCCGTGATTACGAATGCCCTGCGCTTCCATGTCGGCCTTGGCACGCTCCATGTCCGCCTTGACCTCGGCAGCGATCGCGTCGGCATCGATATGCTTCGCGGCTTGGATGTCGGCCTGTGCGGCCAAAAGATCGGCGCGAACCTGTGCGGCTATGGCATCCGGATCGATATCCTCTGGGGCCCCCTCACTCCATTCGCCGTCTGGGTTGACGCTCCAGTGCTGGTCACCATGCTCATCATCGCCGTCCAGGCCGGCCAGAATATGCGTGGCGCCGCTGGCATGGTCATGGTCCTTGGCTTCGCAAGCTCCCTCGCCATCGGCCGCCAGTAAGTCCGGCGCCTTGGAACTGGCGGCAACCTGGGCCACGGGTGTGATAAATGCGGCCAAGACCAGCAGAATCACGGGCAAGGCCAAGGCGGCATGGGGGCGGGTCTTACCTCGGGCCATGGGCGCCTTTTCGCCCAGCATGCGGGCAATGCGGCCCATCAGGCTCTTGCCTTCACCTTGACCGTTCAGGGCCATGGCGAGACGCGGGGCTCCGCGGCGCTGTTCTTCCAGGCTAAGCAGGGCGGTAGCATAGGTCAGCGGATCAGCGCAGGTCTTCAGCGCGGCGTCGTCGCAGCACAGTTCGCGTTGTTCCCGCAAAACCCCGCCCAGCCACCACACGGCCGGATGGAAGAAGAAGACGGTCTCGATCACGTTCTGAACTAGGTTCCAGGCATAGTCAGCGCGGCGGATGTGCTCCAGTTCATGGGCTAAGACGGCGTCCAGTTGGTCCGGCGTCAAGGCAGTCAGGGCCGACACGGGCAGATAGACGATGGAACGGAAGGCGCCAATGACGAACGGGCCGGAAATATGCGGGTGCACACGCAGGCGAACCTTGCCGGTGAGTCCCAGTCGACGCACGGCCCAGGCGAAGCGATTTGCTAGAGCTTCCGGAACGGGTTGCGCGTGTTTCTTCAAGCGATGGATCATGTACAGGCCGGCGACGGTCCGGCACGACAGGGCGACTACGCCCAGCAACCAGGCGGCTTCGACCCACGGCAGGACGGTTTGCAGTGTCAGGCCGTGTTCGCCGGCCAGGGCGGGCAGCAGTACCGGGTTGGTTGCCATCGCCGCGCCGGCATCCGGCGTCAGGCGAAGAGCTTCATAGACAAAGGTCGCGATCGCAGCGCCGGCCATGGCCAGCAGTGTTGCCAGGGCCAGGCCGTAGCGGGTCTGGCTGCGCATCCGCGGTGCAGCGAGATCGACGGCTTTGTACAGGGCGGCGAGGCCAGCGGCCTGCCAGCAGAAGTGCAACAGGGTGAAGCCCCAGGCTTCGAAGAAGACAACCGGCGACATCATGATTGGCCTCGCTTGCGCTCGATGAGCGCCTTGATAAGTTGCAGTTCTTCATCGCTGGCCGGCTGCATGTTGAGGGCATGCATGGCCAGAAGGGCTGTCGAGCCCGAAAACAGTTTCTCACTCAGGTCGCGCAGCAATTGCCCTTGCATGTCAGCCTCGGCCATGGCGGCGTGGTAGATATGCGCCTTGCCGGCTTCGGTCCGGGTGACCAGGCCCTTTTCGGTCATGATCTGCATGGTCTTGAGCGCCGTCGTGTAGCCCATGGGGCGTTCAGCGTTCAGGACGTCGTGCACATCGCGCACAGTGGCTTCGCCCTTGGCCCAGAGCACACGGAGAATCTCCAGCTCGGCTTCGGTGGGTTTTTTGGCAGGCAGGGAGTCTGAGTAGGTCATGCAAGCTATATACGAAATGCTTCGTAGCGTGTCAACGAAGTATTTCGTAGATGATCAGACCTTGGCCAGTTCGTCCTTGATAAAGGCGGCCAGATCCTTGCCCAGGGCTTGCGGGCCCTCATTGGGCGTCATCCGGCACCGCGGCAATCGGGCACACAGATTGCTGGCGGCATTGGCCTCGCTCGTCGAATCCGACTTCGGCGCGATGACCAGCACCGATGCCGGTTTGCGCTTCAGCGCCACCACCGGCAGATGCAGGCCGTTCAGGTCGGTATAGGCCTTCTTGATCTGCTTTTGCCAATTGTCGCTTTTCACCCGTAACCGCAGGTCGGGATTGGACATCTGCCAGTTCTGGCCGATCTGCCCCCAATAGCTCTTGGGAACATCTTCGCGATGCCACACGGTTCCCTTGGTAATGTCACCGCCGACATAGGGATCGTAGCCGACGAACCCGCCGACGGCATCGGATTTGAGCACGGTCGACAAGGCCAGCGAGTTGACGGCGCTGTAGCCCGTTCCAACGACGAACAACGGCTTGTCCGGCGTCGGCTTGACGATTTCGTTGATAAAGCCCGTGGCGGCGACCTGGGCATCCTTGGCCCCGGCAGCAAAGACGGCATCATTCTGAAGCATGTAACGGCCGGCGCCGCCCTGGCCGGGGGCTTCGAACAGCCATACGCCGTAGCCGGCCTCCAGCAACTGGCGCATGACTTCGAAATAGCTCTCCGCGGGATAATCCGGATCGGCCAGGATCAGCACCTGGGCGCGGGGATTGACCGGCGGAGACGCCACGCCGTAGCGCACTTCCGGCAGGTTCTTGGGCCGGTAGGCACCCCACACAAAGCCTTGCGGCGGGAAATACTGCGGCGACAGGCCGGGCGGGATCTGGCTGTCCAGAAAGGCCTGGCCCGGCTGTTTGGCTGCGTCCTTGATCTTGTCGCAGCTCAACACGCTCGCAGCCACACAAAGCGCGAGCGCGGTGAAACGCAGGGTCCTGGAAAACGCGAACGGTGACATAGGCCCCGACTATAGGCGAGATTTCGCGACTGCGCTACCGCGGCCGATCACGCTTTGCAACAATCCTAACGCTTTGCGCCACGGGAATTGACTTGATCTTGGGGGCTCAAACCGCCAATGAACGGATATTCCATTGTAAGTGAGCCCCATGGTCACCCTGATCAACCGTGTCGATGCCACAAACCGCGAACTGCGCCACCCCGAAAAGCAGAACCGTCCGGATTCGCCGATTTTGAAAAAACCGGACTGGCTGCGGGTCAAGGCGCCGGGTTCGTCGGGCTATATGGACACGCAGAAAATTGTCCGCGAGGCCAAGCTGCACACGGTCTGCGAAGAGGCGGCGTGCCCGAACATCGGCGAATGCTGGTCCAAGAACCACGCCACCATCATGATCATGGGCGACACCTGTACCCGCGCCTGTGCTTTCTGCAACGTCAAGACCGGCCTGCCGGCCCCGCTGGACGCCGACGAACCGCGCCGTGTCGGCGAAACCGTCGCCCTGATGAAGCTGGCCCATGTGGTGATCACCAGCGTTGACCGCGACGACCTGAAGGACGGCGGTGCCGAACACTTTGCCGAGGTGGTGCGCCAGATCCGCGCCCAGTCGCCGGCGACTACGGTTGAAATCCTGACTCCGGACTTCCTGCGCAAGGACGGTGCCGCCGAGATCGTGATCGATTCCAAGCCCGACGTCTTCAACCATAATCTCGAGACCGTGCCGCGCAACTATCTCAAGATCCGGCCTGGGGCGCGCTATTTCCATTCGCTGCGCCTGCTCGAAAAGGTCAAGGAACGCGACCCACAGCAATTCACCAAGTCCGGCATCATGGTCGGGCTGGGGGAAACCAAGGAAGAAGTCATGCAGGTCATGGATGATATGCGTTCGGCCGGCATCGACTTCATCACCATCGGCCAATACCTGCAGCCGACCCGCAAGCACGCCGCCATTGACCGCTTTGTAACGCCGGATGAGTTCAAGGCTTACGAATCGATCGCCCGCGCCAAGGGGTTCCTGATGGTGTCATCGTCGCCGCTTACCCGGTCGTCGCACCACGCCGGCGAGGATTTCGAGAAGCTGCGCGCCGCCCGCGCGGCAAAAAAGTAGATCAGATAATGCCGACAAGACTTTGATCTCTTTAGATTCCGGTGAGTGCGGCATATCGCAGTCTTGACAAACACGCTGCACATGCGAGTTTTTTGGCATTCTTCTCCTGACAAAGACACGACATGCCCAAATTCCACATCGAACGAGTCCTGCCCTACGACGCCGTAAAGCTGTGGGAGATGGTCGGCGATGTCGAACGTTATCCGGATTTCATCCCGTGGATCACACGCCTGCATTCCTACAATCACCAGACAGCCGGTGAAGGGGCCACGCGCTTTGACGCCGATGTCAGCGTCGGTTTCAAGATGCTGCAGGAAAAGTTCTCTACCCGCGTGACCCGAACGGGGCCGGGCCTGACGGTCGACATGAACCTGATCCGCGGTCCGTTCAAGGAGATGGACGGCCGCTGGACCTTTACTGCGGCCGAGGGCGGCACCAAGATCGACTTCGACATGGACATGGCGTTCAAGAATCCGGTGCTGAACGCGCTGTTCAAAGCCAATTTTAACATCGCGGTCAATCGCCTGATCGCCATCTTCGAGCATCGTGCGCGCCAGCTTTATGGCGAAAACGCTGCCTGAATCTCAAGCCTTCAGGGTGTCCAGCGCCCATTGCAGGGCACGTTCGACGCTTTTCTCCCGCACCCGGTCGCGGCCGATATCCCCGAACTGCATCATCTGGACCAGGGTTAGAGGCTGTTTCTCGATATTGATGTAGCTTAGGCCGAAACAGACCATTCCGACCGGCTTGGCAGCCGTTCCACCGCCAGGTCCGGCAATGCCGGTGACGCTCAGCGCCAGATCGGCTCCGGCGGCAGCGCGGGCGCCTTCGGCCATGGCGGCAGCCACCTCGATGCTGACGGCGCCATAGGCGATCAGCAGATCTTCCGGGACGCTCACCAGTGCCGTCTTGGCGGCATTGGAGTAGGTGACGAAGCCGGTTTCGAACACCGTCGATGAACCAGCGACAGAGGTAATGGCGCCGGCGATCAACCCGCCGGTGCAGCTTTCGACCGTGGTGACGGTCTTGCCCAGGGCCTGCAACAGGTGGACCAGTTCGGCGGCCAGCTTCTTCGTATTCATGACAGGTCCAATAAAAAAGGCGGCCCGAAAGCCGCCTCTCTATTCAATTAGACGCCCGGGTGAAGAGGAGCGTCAAGATTGGCATTGGCGAAGTCCCAGTTGACCAGGCTGGTCAGGAAGGTCTCGATGAACTTCGGACGCAGGTTCTGGTAATCCAGATAATAGGCATGCTCCCACACGTCCAGGGTCAGCAGCGGCTTGTCGCCCTTGGTGAATGGCGTTTCGGCGTTACCGGTCTTAGTGACCTTCAGCTTGCCGTCCTCGCCCAGGACCAGCCAAGCCCAGCCCGAACCGAACTGGGTGGCGCCGGCCGTCTTGAACTGTTCGACAAAGGCGTCGAACGAGCCGAAATCGGCCGTGATCTTGTCGGCAATGGCGCCGGTTGGCGCGCCGCCGCCATTGGGCTTCATCGACGACCAGAAGAAGGTGTGGTTCCACACCTGGGCCGAATTGTTGAACACGCCGGGGTTCTTGCCTTCCGACGCCTTGACGATCTCGACCAGCGACAGGTTTTCGAACTCGGTGCCGGCGATCAGCTTGTTCAGGTTGTCAACATAGGCCTTATGGTGCTTCGCGTGGTGGAAGCTGAAGGTGTTGGCCGACATGTGCGGTTCCAGCGCGTCGCTGGCATAGGGCAGGGGCGGCAGTTCGAAAGCCATGATAAACCTCTTTGCATTAGGGGAGGAGACGCAGTTACCCGGTCCATATATTGGCCGCAAATAACCATTTCAAGGCTAAGTTTATTGAGAATGCTTCGCAGTAAACCTTAGTATTTCAAGGGATTTCTAGATTTCGATTGCGCATACGGCCTGGGCGGCCAGGCCTTCCTGCCGGCCGGTGAAGCCCATACCCTCGGTCGTGGTGGCCTTGACGCTGACCCGGTCGATCTCAATGCCCAGGATTTCGGCCAACCGGGCGCGCATGGCCTCACGATGCGGCTTGATCTTGGGGCGCTCGCAGATCAGGGTAACGTCGGCATTGACGATCGAACCACCCTTTTCCCGAACCAGATCAACGGCATGTTGCAAAAACCTGTCGCTGGAGGCGCCCTTCCATTGTGGATCGGTCGGCGGGAAATGGTCGCCGATATCGCCCAAACCCGCTGCGCCCAGCAGGGCGTCGGTCAGTGCGTGCAGACCGGCGTCGGCATCGCTGTGGCCGATCAGGGCCTGGTTATGAACTATCTTGACGCCGCACAGCCAAACGCTGTCGCCCTCACCCCAGCGATGAGCGTCGAAGCCCTGGCCAATGCGGATCTGTTTCACCGGTTTATCCATCAGCGCCTCCATCAGGGCGAAATCATCGGCGTAGGTCAGCTTGTGGAGGCGGACGTCACCTTCGACCAGGGCAACCTCGATACCGGCCGCCGAAGCCACAGTGGCCTCATCCGTGGCGGCGCCACCAGGCCAGGCCTCATAGGCAGCGACGATGTCACCGTACCGAAACGCTTGCGGGGTCTGGGCGCGCCACAGGCCCTCCCGTGACGGTGCGCCGGTGACAACCTCCGCGCCTGTCTTCAGCGAATCCGTGACAGACAAAGCCAGGATGGCCGCACGTCGAGTCTCAAGTGATGCCAGCAAAGAGCTGATATGATGAAATTTTAACAGCGGCCTGGCGGCATCATGGATCAACACCAGGTCATCTGCCCCGGCTTCGAGCGCGCGCAGGCCATTGACGACCGACGCCGCGCGATCGGCTCCGCCGGCGACGACGGTCAATTGGTCGCCATAACGTTCCGCCGCCTGAGCCACGTCCTCGGTCGGCACAACGACGACAACCTGGGTAGCGCCGGCAAAGGCGGCGACCGACCAGTCTAGCACGGGCTTGCCGCCGAGCAGCATCCACTGTTTCTTCCCGCCGGACCGCGAGCCGGATCCGCCGGCAACAATGATGGCGTGCCAGGTCATAGATCGATCTCGAAGTGAAAAGCGCTGACCACCAAACCTTCGCGGAAATAGAACTTGTGAGCCTGGGTGCGGTGCGTACCGCTGTCCAGCCGTAGCTGGGCGCAACCTTCCTGGCGCGCTAAATCCTTCAGCCAACTTAACAGCTTTTTTCCGTAACCCTTTGATCGACCATACTCTACTGTCACCAGATCGTCGACATACAGGATCTTACCGGAGACCAGCCACTCATGCACCCGAAACCCGGCGCAGGCCACGACCTGGCCTTTGTCCTCGACATAGACCAACCGCCAGTCAGCCATCGCCTGCTGACGGTCGATCCGCGCCAAAAGCTCATCGGCATCAGCAACATGGGGCCGTAACCGTTGGATGACGGGGAAACAGCGGCGGATATCCTCCTCGCTGACGGCCAGTTTCACTTCGGGCATGGGCAGACTCCTGTCGGCGCGTTCTAAAGCCGTCACGGCCATTCCCACAAGCGGCTTTTTCAGCTAAAGTCGCGCCATGACCATGGCCTGGAAAACTCATAGCTTGACCATTGGCGACGTGACCGTCGACGGCCGGGTGCTGATTGCGCCCATGACCGGCGTGTCCGACCTGCCGTTCCGCCGCATGGCGGCGAAACTCGGTGCGTCCTATGCGGCGACCGAGATGGTCGCCTGCGCCGACATGAACCGGCCGGAGATCGTACGCAAGGCGCAACTGGGCGATCACGCCGGCCTGAAGATCGTGCAACTGGTCGGCCGCGACCCGGACCATATCGCCCGCGGGGCCCGCCTGGCCGAAGAGTCCGGCGCTGATATCGTAGATCTGAATTTCGGCTGCCCGGCCAAGGAGGTCGTCGGTGTCCTATGCGGCTCGGCCCTGATGCGCGACCTCGACCAGGCTGAACGGATCATGACGGCGGCGCTGAACGCCACTTCGCGGCCGGTGACGGTCAAGATGCGCCTGGGTTGGGACGATGCCTCTCACAATGCCCCGGAACTGGCGCAACGGGCCGAACGCCTGGGTATCAGGGCACTGACCGTCCACGGCCGTACCCGCCAGCAGTTCTACAAGGGGGCGGCCAATTGGCGCGCCGTCGCCCATGTCAAAAGCGCCGTCCGTATCCCGGTTATCGTCAATGGCGACATTGTCGATCTGACATCAGCGCAGCAGGCTCTGGCGCAATCCGGCGCAGATGGCCTGATGATCGGACGCGGCATCTACGGCCGGCCATGGTTTGCCTATGACCTCGACCATGCTCTCAATGACAACGTCATGCCGCAACGTGATCTGGAAGAGCGTGCTGCCATCGTTATCCAGCACATGAACGACAGTCTGGCCTTCTACGGTGACAATCTCGGCCTGCGAATGTTCAAGAAACATCTGGGCGCCTACATCGAGGGCGCGCCGTATGATGGTGACGCGGCCATTCGCCGTCAGGACAAGGCGCGTCTGTGCCGGATGGAGGATCCGCTCGAGATCGAAACCGCCGTCTGGGCGCTGTTCAAGGCATGAAGATCGTTGCGGTTGCGATCAAATCCGTCAAAATTTGACGCTTTGGCGCAACATTCCTGTTGATATTCGGACACAGTAGTGCACAAATGCCACGAAACCAGAACGTGGTGGTGTTGGGTCTTGAAAGACACATACTTGAGACGACGGGGCCTTCATATCTTGATGCGCAGCATCCGGGATATTCGCTCAGCCGGCCTGAAAAGGCTGTTGCTGGCGGCGGGTTATGGCGCGTCAATCCTCACGACCGCCTTTATCGTCTGGCTGATTATTGCCGGCCCTGGAATAGGTCCCATAGCTCAGACCAGTGAGTATCTGCTGATCCTCGCATGTTTGAATCTGGTCCTGCTGCTCGGTCTGATTGCTGTGGTGATCCGGCGGGTAATTAAGATTGCTCGCAGCCGTGGCGCCGACGCCGGTGCCCGGCTGCATCTGCGCTTCGTATTCCTTTTCTCCGTTGCCGCCGTTACGCCCGCGATTATCATCGCCCTGATGTTTGGCGTGCTCAATCGTGGTATCGACCAATGGTTTCAGGAGCGCGTCGACAGTTCCGTTGAAAACGGCGCAGCGATTGCCAAAAGCTATCTGGCTGCCGAGCGCAACTCTGTCCAGACGGCGATGGTGGACCTTCAGGCGGCGCTGCAGAGCGAGGCCGCGCACCAACTCTATCCCGACCGCCTGGCCTTTTCGCAGGCGCTCAAGAGCCGTCTCGATAGCAACGGTGTACTGACCGCGATCTATATCATCGATCGGCAAGGACAGATTCTCGCACGGGCGGAAAGCCCTGACGCGCCGGTCTATGTTGCGCCAGCGGACGATGTTCTGGCCTATGTGGCGCGTGAAGGCCCAATCCTGGCGGAGTATCCAGGCCCGGATGCGCAACGGGTTGTGTTTCCGCTTACAGGATACGATGGAGCCATGTTGTACGGCGTGCGTTTGCTTCCCGAGGGGATCATCAAGCGCTTACGCGACTCCGAAGCCGCCATCCTCGACTACCGCAATATCAAGGACGCCCGCGCGCGCGGACAGGGCCTGTTCATAATGGCCTATGTTGAAGCTGTGTTGCTCGTTTTGATCGGCGCGATCTGGGGCGGTACTTCGGCGGCGGAAAGCATCGCCATTCCTGTGGCCCGACTTGTGCAGGCAGCCGGCAAGGTCGCCAGCGGGGATTTGAACGCACGAGTCATGACAACCCGACAATCCGAAGACATTGCTGTGCTGTCGCGCGCCTTCAATCACATGACGTCCGATTTGCAAACCCAGCAGCAGGCTCTGAAACAAGCCGGTGACGAAGCGGAAACGCGCCGCCGCTTCATCGAAACCGTGTTATCCGAAATCAGTGCAGGCATTGTCGGTCTCGACGAAGGCGAGCAGATTTCCGCCATCAACCGCCATGCTGCAAACTTTATCGGGATTCCGAGTGACGATGCGGTGGGACTCAAAATTCGCGACGTAGCCCCTGAAATCGCTGAACTTCTGGATAAGGTCTCTGCCCACCGCGTTGAAGAGCAGGAAGTCGACCTGGTACGCCGCGGTGAAACCCGCCGGGTCCGTGTCCGCGTCTCCGGACTGGAGACCGGCGGTGCGGTTCTGACCTTCGACGACATCACCCGCCTGATCGCCGCCCAGCGCAACGCTGCCTGGAAGGATGTCGCCCGCCGCATCGCGCACGAGATCAAGAACCCGCTGACCCCGATCCAGCTGTCGGCCGAGCGCCTGCGTCGCAAATACCGGGCCCAGATTGAGACAGATGTTGAAACCTTTGATCGTCTCAACGACACCATCATCCGCCAGGTCGGCGATATCGGCCGCATGGTCGACGAATTTGCCTCGTTCGCCCGCATGCCGGCGCCGAATTTCGCCGAGGAAGAGGCTGCCGAACTGGTGCGGTCTTGCGTTTTCTCCCAACGCGTCGCCCGCGCCGACATTATCATCGACATCGTCGAACCCTTGCCCGAGCTAAGGGTTGTCTGCGATGGTCGCATGCTGGGCCAGGCCCTGGGCAATGTTCTGAAAAACGGCGGTGAAGCCATATCGTCGCGGTTGCTTCGCGACCGCGGCAGCGATGTCATCACGCCGGCCGATGGCATTGTGGGTCACCTGCGCGTCGAAATGACCGCGGAGGAAGGCTTCCTGCTGATCACCGTCGAGGACGACGGCATCGGATTGCCGGAAAAAGACAGGGACCGCCTGACCGAGCCCTATGTCACGACGCGTGAAAAGGGGACCGGCCTGGGGTTGGCCATTGTGAAGAGAATTCTGGAGGACCACGGCGGCGAGTTCTGGCTCACCGACGCTGTCCACCTGAGCGGCGCGCGGGCCGTATTGCGTCTGCCGCGCCAGCAGTCGGGCCTGATGCCCGCTGCCACCGATATCCCGGCCACGGCCGGGAGCAAGCTGATGAGGGTATGATGAAAGTATCGTCTGGCGTAGATATTCTGGTTGTCGACGACGAAGCCGACATTCGCGAGCTGATCGCGGGCATATTGGAGGATGAAGGCTATGCCGTGCGCACCGCTGCCGACTCCAATGCCGCCTTGCGGGCCATCAAGGCACGAAAGCCCAGCCTGTGCGTGTTGGACATCTGGATGCAGGGCGGCGGCCTCGACGGCATCGAGCTGCTGGGCGTCATCCACGAACTGGATCCCGATATTCCAGCCATCATGATTTCGGGCCACGGCACCATCGAGACAGCGGTGACGGCGATTAAGAAGGGCGCTTTCGATTTCATCGAAAAACCCTTTAAAACCGAGCGCTTGATCATGGTTGTTCAGCGTGCACTTGAGCTGACCAGCCTGCGCCGTGAGAACAAGCGCCTGCGCTCCCAGGCGGTCGTGCCGGATGGCCTGATTGGCAATTCGGCGGCGGCGCAACTGCTGCGTTCGACCATCGCCAAGGTGGCGCCGGCCAATTCGCGCATCATGATTTCCGGTCCGGCCGGTTCCGGCAAGGAACTGGTCGCGCGGATGATCCACGAGTCTTCGCCGCGGGCGCGCTGCGAATTCGTGCCCATCTCGGCCGCTGGCATGACGCCCGAGCGTCTCGATGTCGAGCTGTTCGGCGAAGAAGGCGAGGGCGGCAAGCCGCGCAAGATCGGCGTGTTCGAACGCGCCCATGGCGGCACTCTGTTCCTCGATGAAGTCGCCGATATGCCGCCGGAATCCCAAAGCCGGATTCTGCGCGTGCTGGTCGAACAGCGCTTCCAGCGCGTTGGCGGCGCCCAGGATGTTCAGGTCGACGTTCGTGTGATCTCTTCGACCTCCAAGGACCTCGCCCAGGAGATCGGTGGCGGCCGCTTCCGCGAAGACCTGTTCCACCGCTTGAACGTGGTGCCCGTGCGCGTGCCAGGCCTGTCCGAGCGCCGCAGCGACATTGCCGAACTGGTGACCTACTTCATCGAACGCATTGCGGCCGCGCAGGGCCTGCCACGCCGCAACCTGTCGGAAGACGCCATGGCGACTCTGCAAGTCCACGAATGGCCCGGCAATGTCCGCCAACTGCGCAATAACATCGAACGCCTGCTGATCCTGGCCTCGGGCTCGCCCAATGAGCCGATCACCGCCCAGATGCTGCCGTCGGAAGTGGTGGAATCGGCGGTAGCCGGCGCCATCCGGCCGGAACGCATCATCGCCCTGCCGCTGCGCGACGCCCGCGAAGTGTTCGAACGCGAATATCTGTCGTCCCAGATCGTCCGCTTCGGCGGCAATATATCGCGCACCGCTACCTTTATCGGCATGGAACGCTCGGCCCTGCATCGCAAGCTGAAGTCGCTGGGCTTGGCTCACATCCGCGGCGAGGAAGAGGACGCGTAACCCACCCCATGTCACGCACTGCCTATGTCAATGGCGCCTATGTCCGCCAGTCCGAAGCCGTTGTCTCGATCGAGGACCGCGGGTATCAGTTCGCCGATGCCGTCTACGAAGTCTGGTCGGTGTTCGATGGCCGCCTGGCCGATCTCGAAGGCCATCTGAACCGGCTGGAACGTTCGTTAAGCGAACTGAAGATCGTCATGCCCATGCCGCGCAACGCGCTGCTGGTCGTGCTGACCGAGGTCGTCCGGCGCAACCATATCCGCGAGGGCATGGTCTACCTCCAGATCTCGCGCGGTGTCGCGCCGCGCGACCACGTCTTCCCGACCAATGTCCGCCCGGCCATGGTGGTCACAGCCCGGCCGGTCGACCGCCTCGCCGCCGCGAATAAGGCTCTGATCGGCCTCAAGGCCAAGTCGATGCCGGACATCCGCTGGGGACGCTGTGACATCAAGACAGTGGGCCTGTTGCCCAATGTCCTGGCCAAGCAGGCGGCCAAGGAAGAGGGCGCTGGCGAGGTTATCTTCGTCGATAAGGACGGCTTCGTCACTGAAGGCGGCTCGACCAACGTCTACATGGTCGGCGATGATGGCGTCATCCGCACGCGCGACCTTAAGGCGAACATCCTGGCGGGCGTCACCCGACTCACCTTGCTCGACATGGTTTCGGATACCGGGCTCGAAATCCGCGAGGAAGCCTTTACACTCGAGGCTGCGAAAGCGGCTTCGGAGGTGTTTATTACCGCCGCCACTTCCCTAGTCATGCCGATTGTTGCTATCGATGGTCACCTCATAGGCGATGGCAAACCCGGGCCGGTGGCAAGCGGCTTAAGGGATTCGTATATCGGCCGGGCCCGCCGTACGGCTTTGGTGTGAAGACTTGCAAAATAATTTTACCGCAGTGCGGTTGAAATCACGGAAGTTATTTGCCTATTATCGCGCGTTGTCTGTGTGGGGGGTATCGTGCTCCCCAAATTTTTATGAAATGAGAAGGGCCGATTAATGTCCCACGACAAGAAGCAAAACCTGCAGGACACGTTTCTGAACAGTGTCCGCAAAACAAAAACTCCCTTGACCATTTTTCTGATCAACGGCGTCAAGCTGCAAGGTATCGTCAGCTGGTTCGACAATTTCTGCGTGTTGCTGCGCCGCGATGGCCAATCGCAACTGGTGTACAAGCACGCGATCTCGACCATCATGCCGGCCGCACCCGTCCAGCTCTATGAGCAAGAAGACGACGCCGATGATTGATATCCCTAAAAGGGGATTCTTCATTGACTGACAAATATATCGATCACGCCCCCGACATCGTCCGGGCGGTTGTCGTCGACCCGGATATCGCGCACGCTGCCGACCAGCGCGCCGCGCCGCGCCTGCATGAGGACTCGCGTCTGGAAGAGGCCATCGGCCTTGCCCTGGCGCTGGACCTCGAAATCGTGGGCTCGCTGTCGGTGCGTGTGCGCAAACTCAATCCTGCCACCCTGTTCGGCGCCGGTAAGGTCGAAGAGATCAAGGCCCTGTGTGAGGACGCTGAAGCTTCCCTGTGCGTGGTCAACGGCGCCCTGACCCCGATCCAGCAACGCAACCTGGAAAAGGAACTGGAGCGAAAGGTCATCGACCGCACCGGCATGATCCTGGAGATCTTCGGCCGCCGCGCCCGCACGCGCGAAGGCAAGCTTCAGGTCGAGCTGGCGCGGCTGGAATATGAAAAGTCGCGCCTGGTGCGGACCTGGACCCACCTGGAACGCCAGCGTGCCACCGGCACCACGGGCGGTCCCGGCGAAACCCAGATCGAACTCGACCGCCGCATGATCGCCGACAAGATCAAGCAGTTGAAAACCGAGCTGGACGACGTCCGCCGGACGCGCAACCTGCATCGCGTCCAGCGCAAGAAGGTGCCGTATCCTATCGTTGCCCTGGTCGGCTATACCAATGCCGGCAAGTCGACCCTGTTCAACAACCTGACCCGGGCCGAGGTCCTTGCCAAGGACCTGCTGTTCGCTACGCTCGACACCACCCTGCGCACCCTGAAGCTGCCCAACGGCCGCTCGGCCATGCTCAGCGACACGGTGGGTTTCATTTCGGACCTGCCGCACGAACTGGTCGCCGCCTTCCGCGCCACCCTGGAGGAGGTCGAGCAAGCCGACCTGATCCTGCATGTTCGCGATGTTTCCAATGAGGAAACCGAGGCTCAGCGCCAGGACGTCGAACAGGTTCTGCAGCAGATCCTGCCCGATCTCGACCGCGGCCGCATGTTCGAAGTCTGGAATAAGATCGACCTGTTGGATGCTGATTCCAAAGAGGTTTTGTACAGCCGCGCCGTCACCGCCCGCGATGCCCAGAAACCCATACCCGTCTCCGCCGTCACGGGTGAGGGGATAGAAGCCCTGCTATCGCGTATCGCCGCCTTGGTCGATGCCGAAGGCGAGGAAATCGACCTGGTTCTGGAACCGCACCAAGGCGAGGCCCTGGCCTTCCTGTATCAGCATGGCCGGATCATCGCCCGCCACGAGGACGAGGACGGCAGGGTCCACGTAAAGGTCAAGCTGTCGGACATGGCCTATGGCCGCTATGAGCGGATGGCCGCCGGATAACACTGCGGAGATTGGGGGAGCGCACATGAAAGACGTTTTTCAAAAGTTCGCCGGCTGGTTCAGTGCGCGCGAACCGGGCGCCAATGATGTCGTCCTCAAACCCGGTGATATCATCATTCAACACAAGGATCGAAAGGGTTGGTGCGCCGTAAAAATCCTGGCCATCGACCCTTTTGACGGACATTCACCGACGGCGCATTGCCTGACCTACGATTACACGCCGCAGGAACCGACGCTCGTCACCGTTTCCGGCCTGGCCGTGAAGGTCTGGCATGCCCCGATCTCCGCCGGAGCCTTTGAACACGATTGGAAGCATATCGGCAATCAGAAGGTCAGTCCGGACGAGCTCGGCGGCTTTGTCGAATATCTCAAGCTCACAGACTTTCCGCGCTACATCGAATTTACCGGCCAGGATGTCGAGCAGGTGATCAATCGCGCCAACGCCCACTATCATGAAGCGCTCATCTTGCACGATCAGGGGAAGGCCGCGGCGGCAATTCCGCAGTACGAGAAGGCCATAGACGTCTTCCCCTTGTTCTTTGAGGCTATCGACAACCGTGCTTTTGCTCTCATGGAACTGGGCCTCTTTGATCGGGCGCTGTCCGGCTTTCGCGAATCGTTGCACGTGAATCCCGATGGTATGGCGGCTTTCTTTTCCAAGGGAGAATGCCTGCTGCGCCTGGGATCGCTGAGAGAGGCGGAACAGGTTTTCGCCGCCGGCCTACTGAAGTTTCCCGAACATAGTGAAATCTTCCAAAACTTTCTGGATGAGGTCAGAGGTCTGAAAAACTGATCGACGCCCGATTGTGATCAGCGAATTCAGCTGCGCTTCAGGCCTGCCAAAATGCATGAGGATTAACTCATAAATATTTGATCTGTAGACAGAAAATCTGAATTTCCCTTACCTCAGAACAGGCTCAGGGTCTCGTCCGCGGCTTCGCGCGGTTCCGGCTTGCGGCGCTTTATTGGCGACTTCGGCGTATTGGCCCTGACCAGACGCGAGACGAAGACCGGTTTATTGCGCTGCATCTCGGCCACGACATCCTTCGGCATGTCGGTACGGCGTTCGTGCTTAATCGAATAGAGCGCCAGTTCGACCAGCAGCGGCGCCAGATCAGCGCCTTTTTCGGTCAGGCTGTAGATGAATTTTCGCGCATCGGCCGGATCCGGCTTTTTGACCACCAGTCCGTTTTGCTCCAGCCGTGACAGGCGGTCGGCCAGGATGTTGGTGGCGATCCTCTCTTCCGATCGCAGGAACGCCTGATAGCCGGTATGCCCGCGCAGCATAAGGTCACGGATAATCAGCATGGTCCAGGAGTCACCTATCTGCTCCAGCGTCAGATTGACGGGGCACAGAGACCGGTGTGTCTTGTCCGGCGCAGGCTTCTTGATCAAGGGGGGCTTCGCCGCCGGCGCTTCGGCCCGGATCAGCCGCGACCTGGGCCCCGAAGGCCGCGGGGCAGGGGGCGGAGGTGAAGCTTTAGCGGTTCGTTTCATGGCGCGGCACCGGTCATTTTGAATGGCGTGGCGCAAGTCTTAACGCGACCGCCTTTCGATTCGCAATCAGAACGAAAACGCAACTTTTAAATTAAAAGCGATATTGTGATTAACTTGCTGATGGCAATGGGCATTCAGGAACGCTTTCAAATCAAAATGTATTTTTCTTCGGTTTGAAAGGCCGGATATGGCGCTTCACCTCTTCGGTGCCGGCGTCGCCGCGAGCCAGGCTGTTGACGCGGGTCAACGCTTCCAATTGTGCTACGCTATCTGAAACGGAAGCGTCATCCATGGCCTGGTCGCTGCCCGGTTTCCATTTCAGGCAGCCATTCCGCCGCACCTCCTTCTTGACATGAAGCGTGATCAGGCAGGAACCGCCGATCCGGTTTGGGCCCGCCGGCATAGCCTGCGACCAGAAGGACGAAACCTGCAAGTCGCGGATATAGGCGCGCAAATCCTCGTCCGAGACTCGGTAGATGTAGCTGCCCTGGACCTTGGTTCCCGCGCCGCCTTGGTAGACCACGGTGCCGTCACCGAACGCATCGATCCGGTAACTCGGACAATCGGCGGCCGTTGTCATGGTGGTGCAGGGAAATTGCACATAACTGATATGGGCGTCGCGTAGCGCCGCATCTTCACGCCAGGTTTGCCAGGCCGGGGCGGCAAAACCGAATAAAGCTGCGGCGCCGGCGACCAGCGCGCCCCATAGGACTAATCGTTTGATAGCGGTGGCCTTGGCCTTCAGCATGCACAAACTCCGATTTAACGGAGTTTACGCCAGGGGCAGGTTTTCACCAATTACGCCCGGCTTACGAATTCTCGCTGAAACTCACGGCTGGCTTTCACGCTCTTTGTGCTTGGCAGCGTTCCACAAGGCGTCCATTTCTTCCAGGTTGGACTGGTCGGGTGTCCGGCCCTCGGCGTGCAATGCGTTTTCGATCGACTCGAAACGTCGCACGAACTTGGCATTCGTCAGGCGCAACGCATCCTCCGGCTCGACATCCAGCTTGCGCGCCAGATTGGCCAGGACGAACAGCAGGTCGCCAAGTTCGGCGCGTGCCTTGTCCAGATCGCCGTGGTCGAGTTCGGCCTTTAACTCGGCGGTTTCCTCGTCCAGCTTGTCGACCACCTCACGCACGGTGGGCCAATCGAACCCGACCCTCGCGGCGCGCTTGGTCAGTTTGGCAGCACGGGTGAGGGCAGGGAGGCCGACCGGAACATCGTCCAGAATACCGGTCTTGTTCTTGGCCTTGCGTTCTAACGCCTTGGTCACTTCCCAGGCAGCGTTCTGTTCGTCGGCCGTGCGGTCGCCGACATCGCCGAAAACGTGAGGATGGCGGCGGATCAGCTTTTCCGACATGGCGGCGGCGACGTCATGGAAGTCGAACAACCCTTGCTCTTCCGCCAGGCGCGAATGAAAAACGACCTGGAACAAAAGGTCGCCCAGTTCCTCTTTCAGGTCGCGCATATCGTCGCGCTGGATAGCGTCGGCGACTTCGTACGATTCTTCGACGGTATAGGGCGCGATCGTCGCGAAGGTCTGTTCCCGATCCCAGGGACAGCCCCCGACCGGATCGCGCAGCCGGCGCATGACTTCCAGCAAACCCTCAATGGCCGGGTGCGGTTCCTGTGTCATTGGAAATGCCCTTTTCACGCAATCCTGCCTGAATTTCCGCATAGCGTTCAGGCGTCAGGTTATAGGAGCGCATTGCAAGGGCGCCGAGCAAGAGGAAAGCGACCGGCAGGCCGACAAAAAATATCTGCACCCACATCAGCGCCTCGGTACTATTGGTTTCGACCCTGTTGTCGAAGCCCAGCGCCGCCAGCGCGGACATGGTCAGGACCGAAAAGGCATAACCCAGTTTCGTCGTCGCCGACAAAATCGCCATCAGGGTTCCCTTGTGGTCATGTCCTGTTTCCAGAAGGACCTCATCCCCGATGTCGGCCATAAGCGCGCGAGTCAGCAGAAGGGACGCGGCATAAGGAATGCCGGCGAGAAACACCAGCCCGGCGGTCACCGGGAAATTCTTTTCCGGCAAGAAGCCCAGGCCGGCATAAATCACAGCGAAGATCAGGCTGGAAGCAATCAGTGTGCGGTGTTTATTGTACTTTTTGGACGCCCAGTTCCAGATCGGTGCGCCGACCAGGCCGGCAAAGAAATAGAGGAACATGGCAATATTGCATTGCTCGCGGTTCAGCCCCTTGGTCTGAATGAAGTAGAAGAAGAAGAGGGCGCCCATAATGCCCGGCGCCAGACCCAACCACAGGTCGGCCAGCAAGACACGAATGACGTTTGGTCGCCGCAGCATTCGAAAATAGTCGCTTAACCTGACATCGTGCGCCGAGGTATTGGAGATCTTTTCCGGTACAACCCAAAGCGCGATACCGATCATCACCGGCAAAAGAACCATGATGAATACCCCCATGGCCTGAACGGCCAGGGTTTTGGATCCGCCCATGACGTTCATCACAAGAATGGGGATCAGCAGAACCGCAATAATGCCAACGATATTCGCCATTTGCCACCAGGCAAAAATCCGCGTCCGCTCGTTATAATTGTCGGTCAGAATGCTGCCCCAACTGGACTGGCTAAGCGCAGCTATGGAAAAACCGATATAGATGATGATCAGCCAGCAGCCGAGGTAGATTGGCGACACGCCGGCAGGCGCCAGAAATATAAACCCCGTCGACACGAAGAGTATGGGAAGGCAGATGAACATCCACAGTTTGAACCGACCCCATCGCGTCCGCGTCTTGTCCATGCCCCAGCCGACCAGCGGATCGACGAAAATATCGAACAGACGCACCACCATGAACACGGCGCCGACAACGCCCAGGCTCAATCCGATTTCGCTGGCGTAATATTCCGACAGAATAACCGCGAGGGGAAGGCCAAGCGCGGCAAAGGGCAGGCATGGGCCAATAAAGGCCAGCATCTGCGCCATCGACACTTGTCGTTCGCTGTTGGAATTCGTCCCCCCCGATGGCATGCGATTCTCCTGTAATATCCCGATCCTCAGACCTCTATAGCGAGTCTTAGGCCGCGTCCCGGCAAAAGCCAAGTTGGATTACAGTTAAAGTAAGGAGTGAACTCCGGATCAATATTGAGACTTAAGTTCATTTCTTACTTTGGGAGGATGTGGATGACCGCCCGGCGATAGCGCACAAAGGGCAGATCACCGGTCTTGGGGCGGTCGCGAACTTCCAGGATGATGTGATAAACCTTTTCGCCCGGAACGACCTGCTGGTCCGGTAAGGTGATATCGGTCTCGGGTGCATCCGGCGCGCTGATCTGCGGCGTCATCGCGAACAGGGGCGGCGAGGGATCACGGTACCACCACCATCTATAGGCCAGCCCGTCGCCGTCCGGATCCGTCGAACCCGCCGCGCTCAGGTGGATTGTATCGCCATATCTGACGGTAAGTTCCATCGGCTCCAGGCTCTGATCGCCTTGCAGGGCAACCTGGGGCGGATGATTGGCCGCCGCATAGCTCCCTGCAAGCGTCCATTGCATACGGTTGGCGAAATCGAGCTGGACCGCCTCGCGCCATCGCCAGACATCGACGCGGTTCCCGGTATGCAACTGTCCGTCATGCCCGACAGCGGTGTCCCCGGTATCGGCATGCAGACCGAATTGCGGGCTGACGGCGCCATAGCGGCCGCCCCAGCCGCCATAGTCCGGACGTTCAGGGACGCCTAGGCCGTTTGGAATGAGGTAAAGAAAGGACGGGCTGTCACCCTCGACCGCGAACAGCGGCTTGGGGTAGAGGCTGCCCAACGGGCCGACGCGGATATGTGCATCCAGCCAGGGCGGGCTCATCAGGGAAGTATCGGGCCCCGGATCGGGAAAAACGGTGTCGGCGGACATGCCCTGCCATGCCGCCCGCGGATAGTCGTTGAAGGCGTGGATGCTGGCGATCCAGAACAGTCTTGGGAATGTGGCGCGGATCCAGGGGCCGGCATCGTCTTGGTCGGAAATCGAATAGACGCGCAACTTGGCGACAAAGGCCTCGACCTCTCGCGGTGTCCGCGTCCGCTGGACGTGGTCAAGCGCTTGGGCAAGGTCGACGGCGCCACCCCAGATGCAAATCCATACCGGCCGGGCGTCGGCCTTGTCGACTTCGGCGATAATCAGCCGGGAGGCATCGGTGTCGAGCCCTTGGCCGACCCCGCTCATGCCGTAGGCGGCGCGCCCGGCGCGCACGACAGACAACAGGGCCTGGGAATCGGGATAGGAAGGCGAATGGACGCGCAAATTGGGCAGGACCTGACCGTATGCCAGCACCAGGCGTTCGATTTCTTCCGGATGGACGACCGATCTCTGCCACGTCGAGGTCGTCGCCACCAGACCGCGAATGTCGATATCATTGCTATACAGAAGGGCCCGGATTAGGGACTGGCTGTCGTCCGGCTCGTTGAGCACGTCGGTGAGGATGATGACACGCGGCTTGGTCTGGAGCGCGGCCGGCGTGCTCACTGTTGTGGCATGGACCGGAAAGGCGATCGTGAAGAGCAGGCCGGCCGACGCAAGTACGAGTGCCCACATTCCGTGGCGGCGCCTTCGCAAGACGCTAAAATGCGGCAATTCGGTCGCGCTGCCCACGATGTCCATTCCTGGCTTATTTTTTGTCTGCCGCCATAGAAGACCCAGCCAGACCAAAAGGGGAAATTCAATCGCTTCATGGAACCCATCATGCAAAACAATGCCTGCGGAGGGATACACACAAATATCGCATAATAAATATTATGGGAAATTAGATGTGCGGAACGGGCATATTCCGCCATCGCCACGCTGAACTACGACCGGCCGCAACCGGCTGATTATGGTCAACAGCCGGATACCTTCCTGGCTTATGTCTTCCTTACGCAACACGGCGGGCTTTGCCACATACCCCTTACAGAGTTTGCGTTAGGTTCATATCAACGCCATCCCGGCGTCGTGTAACCAAGTTTATCGGGGATTTCGTCATGGCCAAGTCCGCCACGCATTTTCAACCCACCACTGACACTTTTGGCGAACTGACTCTGCGCGCCCGCCGTTTCGGTTCCTATTTCACCAGCACGGCCTGGGACAGCCTGTCCGCTGGCATCGACCGCAAGGCTCTGACCCATACACTGATCATGGTGCTGTTCCTGGCTGGCTTCTTGGCCGCTCTGGCCGGTCTTTTCGTGTTCGATCAGATGGCCTTTGGCGCCGAGCAGCCAAGCCAAGTCTATTACGGCGGCGTGTCCTTGATCGACTACAATTAAAACTCAACCATGCACCGGAGTCTGATATCCGGTACTAAATAGTTGATGTAATACATTAAATCAAAACGACTTTTATCCGATCGTGATGTCGATCTGCATCTGATCGTAGGCCGGCTCGACGTGATCCGGCAGTTCCGCCTTTAGCGTCTCATAGTCCATATCGTGGTGCAGATTGGTCAGGATGGCGCGCTGCGGTTTGACCCGCGCGATCCATTCCAAAGCCAAATCGAGATGGGCATGTGTCGGATGCGTGCGCCGGCGCAAGGCGTCGACAATCCACACCTTCACACCCTCTAAAGCCGCAAAACTCTCTTCCGGCAGGCCATTGATGTCGCTGGAATAGGCCACGTCACCGATGCGGTAACCGACCGAACGGATAGGCCCATGTTCCTGGTCGAAGGTCACAACCGGCAGATGCCCGCCGGCACCGTCTACACCCCAGACCGACCCGTGAGCTGGAATGAGGTGCGGAACGCAGATCGGCGGATAGTTGAACTTGCCGGCAAAGACATAACCGAATCGCGCCAGGAAGGTTTCTCGCGTCGCTTCGTCCATGTAACCGTCGATCGGCCCGCCGCGCGCGAAGGTATAGGCGCGCATGTCGTCCAGGCCGTGCGCCTGGTCGGCATGGTCATGGGTCCAAAGGATGGCGTCGAGATGCTTCACCTGCGCGCGCACCATCTGTTCGCGAAACTCCGGCGATGTATCCACAGCGACTGATGTTACACCGTCGGTCTCCAGATCGCGAAGACCGAACCAGGCCGAGCATCGGGTCCGCCGGTTCTTCGGATTGTCCGGATCGCACGCTCCCCAATAACCGTCGATGCGCGGCACACCGGTCGAACAACCCGAACCCAAAATCTTGACGGTCAAAATCCGGCTCATGGCTGAATCCTGTCGAACAGCTCGAACAGCGCTTCGTGGGTACGCCCCCTCACCTCATCCGCGGTCCAGCCGCGGATCTCGCCGAGCTTGTCATAGACATGCGGCACGAAGGCCGGCTCGCAGCGGCGACCGCGCATCGGCATCGGCGCCAGGTAGGGACAATCCGTCTCTATAATAATGCGGTCGCCCGGCATATCCTTGATGACGTCGCGCACGTCCTGGGCAGCCTTGAACGTCGCTATGCCCGACACCGAAAAATACGCGCCCATCGCCGCACATTTACGCGCCAGCTCCGGGCCCGACGTGTAGCAGTGCAACAGCAGCTTGAACGCGCCCTTCGCCATTTCCTCTTCCAGGACCTGGCCCATCCAGTCATCGGCTTCGCGCGTATGGACCACCAAGGGTAATCCGCTTTCGCGCGCCGCCATGGCATGGACGCGAAAGACCTTTGCCTGGATGTCGCGCGGACTGTAATCGTAATGGAAGTCCAGCCCGCATTCGCCAATCCCGACGACCTTGGGCTTTTGCGCCAGGGTCAGCAGATCCTCGACCGTCAGGTCCGGATTTTCCTTGGCCTCGTGCGGATGGGTTCCGACTGTGGCCCATATGTCGTCGTTGGCTTCGGCAATGGCGTAAACCGCATCGAAATTTGACAGCCGGTCACAGATGTTTATCATCAGATCGACCCCGGCCGCCCGGGCGCGCTCGATCACCTCGGCCCTGTCTTCATCGAACTGTGGCGCATGCAGGTTGACGTGGGAATCAATATATCGGCAATCAATCATCTCAATTCACATTCTATCTTAGCTTAGTGCCGATAAGTCATTATAAATAGACCAAAAATAGTCGCCGCGATCAAGGTTGACGGATTCCGCTTCCGCCGGCACATTTTGCAGCCGAGACCATAACTTCGCCACCGATTGGCCCTTCTGCGACGTCTCAGCGCCCAAGGCGCGATCCTGTAACCGGTCGCACAGACACATGATAAAGGTAGCGAATTTGCGGGCGCCGTCGTTTTTGGCGCTCGACGATTTGAACAGTGCCGCCGCTGCCATCAACTCCTGGCGCGCCGGCTTGGCGGCCTCCAGCATCCTGCCGGCCAGGCTGTCCATCTCCAGAGCCCCTTCTTCCATAAGGCTTAGCGCTCGGCCGGGGGCGCCATGCGACAGGCGGACCAGACGGTCGACGGCCTCGTCCTCTAGTTCGATCCGCTGACGCAGGAAGGCATTGACCTCGGTGTCGCTCCACGGCGGAAAGTTCAGCCGGCGGCAGCGCGAACGGATGGTGGCCAACAGCTTTCCCGGCGAATGCGAGATCAGGAAGATGATGCCCTTGTGAGGTGGTTCTTCAAGAATTTTCAGTAACGCATTGGCGGAATTGATATTCAGGTCGTCGACGGAGTCGATGATACACACCCGGAAGGCTGACCGCGACGGTGCCTTCGAGAAGAATTCCCCAACCTCGCGAACGGCATCGACCGAGATATTCTTCTTCAGCTTGGTGTCGCCCATCTCGCGTTCCAGCACCAGGAGATCCGGATGCGACTGGGCAGTGATCAGCCGGACATCGGCATCTTGGGGCGACATCCCGAGCGCGCCATAGCTTTCGTCGCGATCGTGGCCCATCAAAAACCGGGCACAGCGAAAGGCGAAACTGGCCTTGCCCAGCCCCTGCGGTCCGCACAACAGCCAGGCATGGTGCAGGCGGTCACGTTGAAACGCCGTGACAAAGGCGCGGTCGACCGCCTCCCCGCCTTCGAAGGCGAAACTTTCGCGCGGCAGCGTCAGGCGGAGGTCATCGGCCATCTCAGGTAACTCTCAACTCGGGAAAAGAGCGGGTCATAACGTGCCAAATATCTTTGAATAACGGCTCGATCGGCTGATCGGCATTCAGCACGCGGTAACGCTCCGGCACCTGGGCGGCGCGATTGAGGAATCCCTGGCGCAGGCGTTCATGGAAAGCCAGGCCTTTGGACTCGAAACGGTTTTCTTTGTCGCCACGCGCGGACGCCCGGGCCAATCCGGCTTCGACCGGCATATCCAGTACCAGGACCAAATCCGGCTGGGTGTCGGCCACCACAGCGGCGTCGACCTGTTCGATGAAGTCCGGCGCCACACCGCCACCGGCGCCCTGATAGGCGCGCGACGAGTCGGCGAAACGGTCGCACACCACCCAGGCGCCGCGCGCCAGAGCCGGCCGGATAACAGTTTCGAGATGGTCGGATCGTGCGGCGTACATCATCAGGGTTTCGCTCATCGGCGACCAGCGCCCGGCGTCACCCTGAACCAGCAGATTGCGCAACAATTCGGCGCCGGGTGATCCACCGGGCTCGCGCGTCTGGACGACCTCCAGGCCAAAGTCGCGCAACCGCTTGACCAAGGCCTGAACCTGGGTGGATTTACCGGCACCTTCACCGCCTTCAAAGACGATGAACCGGCCCCTGCTGTTAGATATATGGCTCACGCGCTGAAATAGCCCGCCTTCCGGCGATTTCTCAAGCTCTATTTCGCCTATTCGGCGCGCTTCAAGATAGCGCCGGTAAATCCGGCATCGATGGCTTTCTGACGCCGGTTTTCGGCCGAAGCCGCGCCCTTAAAGGGACCAAGATACACTATATATATGTCGTCGCGCCGATCGACCTTGGCATCGTCAATTTTATCCTGCGTGCGCTCGGCGTTGTCTTTTTGAGAAAACGCGCCGAGTTGCACGATATAGCTTTGGTCATCGCCTGATTGCGCAGCAATATAAACGGGCGTCGATGTGAGCGGCTCGGCCGGTCCCAGGAACTTCACTCGCACCTTTGCGGTTCCTGTGGTGTAGACGCCCAGTGCTTTCGCGGCGCCACGCGACAGGTCGATGATGCGGCCTTCGCTGAACGGCCCGCGGTCGTTGACCCGCACGCGAATAGTCTTGCCGTTATCGAGATTGGTGACTTCGGCGACGCTGGGCAGCGGAAACGTCTTGTGAGCCGCCGAAATGCCATCAGCAACGAAAACCTCGCCATCGGCGGTGCGCAGGTTCGGCGATTCGTGGCCATACCACGAAGCCATACCGGTCTCCTCATGTCCTACTTGGGGTATGTCCGGACGGTAGGTCTTGCCGCGCACGGTATAGGACTTCAGGTTACCCTTGTTATAACGGGCCTCATCGGCGACGTCGGGCCCACGCACATTGACTCCGGAACTGCCGCCCGGCGTTGAGGCGCACGCGCTCAAAGTCATAGTCAAAACAATGACTAGGCCCGCGATATTGAATGTGGAATCTGTTGCTCGAACCGTCATGCGGTCGCAATCCCGCCCCTCTACGCACTCACTTCATCCAAACTATCAAGAACTTGGTTAAGAAATCCTGACGGCGAAAGTTTGGCAACTAAGGAGGCTGGTTGGCAGCGCGATATCTCTTCAAAAAACGCCTTGGCATCTGACGCGAACTCAGGCTAAAAGCCGCTTCCGCTCAAAGCACGGACAGGTGGCCGAGTGGTTTAAGGCAGCGGTCTTGAAAACCGCCGTAGGTGGAAGCCTACCGTGGGTTCGAATCCCACCTTGTCCGCCATTTCCCCTTACAACGTCTTGTTGAACAAGACCTGCTCTGCTAACCCTGCCATATCAGCAGGAGGTTTTGTTATGACAGGCTTTCCGGTACAGCGTGACGGCGTCCTTTATCTGACCGAAGGCGGCCAGGAAACCGAGATCATGTACAAATTCGGCCACGCCCTGCCCGAATTCGCCATGTATCCTCTCCTCGACAATCCCAAGGCCATGGCCGATCTGCACGGCATGTATGCGCGCTTCCTGGATGCAGCGGCAAAACACGGCTTTTCTGCCTTGGTCAGCGGTCTCGACTACCGCGCCAGCCCGGACTGGGGCGAAAAATTGGGCTATTCCCGCCAGGCCCTGGCGGATGCCCTGCTCCAGTCGATCGACTTTCTGCGTGATGCTGCGCGTCCCTATCAGGGCCAGATTCCTGAAATCCTGATCGGCGGTATGATGGGTCCACGCGGCGACGCCTATTCCCTAAACCGGACAATGACCGCTGAAGAATCAGAGGATTATCACAGTTTCCAACTCGAAACTCTCAAGAGTGCCCAGGTTGATTTCTGTACGGCCGTTACCTTCAACAGTGTCGCCGAAGGCCTTGGCGTGGCCCGCGCGGCCGCCCGGGTCGGCATGCCGCTGAGCCTCTCCTTTACCCTGGACGGTAATCACCGCCTTAAGTCCGGCCCCAGCTTGAAAGAGGCCATCGAAACCATCGACGCCGAAGCCGGCGACGCACGGCCGGATGTTTATGGCATCAATTGCTCGCATCCCATTGAATTTGAACCGGCTTTGCAACCGGGAGACTGGATCCTGCGCCTGCGCAGTCTGCGCCCCAATGCCAGCGCCAAGGACAAGGGGGAGCTCTGTCAGATCGGCCATCTCGATGACGGTAATCCGGTCGACCTCGGCGAAACCATGGGGCGGCTGGCGCGGACATATCCGCATATGGACATCTGGGGCGGCTGTTGTGGCACCTGGGAGGCCCACCTTGATGAAATCGCCCGCAATGTGCGTCAGGCAAGACTGTAGCCGTTCTCCCTGATATCCTTGCCAAAACGCCGTTCGCGCCGCACTATCTGCCTCATGCGAAAGCTGAAGGGGCAATGTCATGGCGAACGAACCGACTCAAATCATCTATCCTGAAGACCGCCTGCCGATCGGGCAGAACCTGGTGGCCGGCCTGCAGCATGTCGTGGCCATGTTCGGCGGCACGGTCCTTTGCCCTCTGCTGATCGGGTTCGATCCCAACACCACCATCTTCTTTTCCGGCATCGCAACCATTCTGTTTTTCTTCGTCGTCGGCGGCAAGGTCCCCAGCTATCTCGGCTCCAGCTTCTCGTTTATCGCCGCGATCATCGCCGTAACGGCCTATTCAGGCACGGGGCCCAATCCCAATATTCCCCTGGCCCTGGGCGGCATCATCGCGGCGGGTGCGGTCTACGCTGTCATCGGCCTGATCGTCATGAAGACCGGCCACGGCTGGATTGAAAGGCTGATGCCGCCGGTTCTGACCGGCGCTATCGTTGCCACCATCGGCCTGAACCTGGCGCCCGTGGCCGTGCAACAGGTCGGCGGCTCCCAGTTCAATATCCTGTTCGGCCTGCTCACCGTCGTCCTCGTCGCCCTAAGCGCCGTCTTCCTGCCCAGCTTCCTGGCACGCCTGCCGATCCTGATCGGTGGCGGTATCGCCTACCTGCTCTATTTCGTCGCCTGCAACCTCAACAAAATGGAAAATCCAATTGATTTTACGAAGGTAAATGACGCTGCATGGCTCGGTCTGCCGCACTTTACAACGCCGGTGTTCGAGCCCAATGCCATGCTGCTGATCGCGCCGGTTGCCATCATTCTGGTGGCTGAAAACCTGGGCCATGTCCGCGCGATCTCGGCCATGACCGGCCGCAACATGGATCCATACCTGGGACGCGCCTTCTTTGGCGACGGGATCGCCACCATGTTCGCCGGCGGCTTTGGCGGTACGGGTGTCACCACCTATGCCGAAAACATGGGCGTCATGGCGATTACCAAGAACTTTTCCGCCATAACCTTTGTAACTGCGGGGATTTTTGCCATTCTGCTAGGCCTGTCACCGAAGTTCGGTGCTCTCATTCAAACCATTCCGACGCCGCTGATCGGCGGCCTGTCCTTCGTTGTTTTCGGCCTGATCACCTCGACGGCTGGCCGCATCTGGGTCGACAACAAGGTCAATTTTACCGACCCAAAGAACTTGATCGTCGTTGGCGTCGCAGCCGTCATCAGCGCCGGCAATCTGAGCCTCAAAATCGGCAACTTCGACTTCGGCGCCATTGCCTTGGCAACCTTCTTCGCCATGGCCCTGTATCACATCCTGAACCTGAAGACGGCGCGCCGATCCTAAACCGTCAAATTGTAACCCTTTCTCAAGACCTGTCTGCAACCCTCTGGTCAGGTTGCGGAATCGTCGTCGCGTATCATGCGACGATTAAGGCTGGGGCTATTCACAACCGCCACAAACTGCGAGACTACCGGGTATGGCTTATCCGGTAGCGCTTCGTCATGCCTGGTATTTCCAGGCCTGCCCGGACGGGACATAATTATTTCGTATTTAATTAATCGCCGAATTGCCCTAAGTTGCCCGCAATCAAAACCAGGGAGATTCCTAATGCCCGAGATTTCACGTCGTCACCTTATGGGGACCGCCGCCGCTGCGACCGGCCTGACCCTGTCGGGCTGCAGCCTGCCGTCCCTGAACACCTCGGCCCCTGCCAAGGACGATTTCGTCTCTGTTGACGGCATCAAATTCAAGCTGAAGGGCGACACCTACCACTATGTCGGCGCCAACATCTGGTACGGCGCCTATCTCGGCGCCACGGCGGCCTTCGGCAACCGCGCCCGTCTCCTCAAAGAACTGGACGACATGAAGGCCCTGGGGATCGATAACCTGCGGGTTCTGGGTTCGTCGGAGCTGTCGCCGCTGAACAATTCGCTGGATCCGGCCTTCACCAACAAGCCGGGCGACTACAATAATGATCTGCTGACCGGCCTCGATTTCCTGCTCGCCGAAATGGCCAAGCGCGACATGAAGGCCGTGCTCTACCTGACCAACTTCTGGGAATGGTCGGGCGGCCTGGTGACCAACCAGTACTATTCCAACGGCGGCAACTACATCAATATGGGCGACCCGGCCCATCCGTGGCCGGCCTTTGCCGATTTCTCGGCCCAGTTCTACGCCAGCGGCGCCGCCAAGGCGGTCTATTACGACTATGTCCGCATGCTGGTGTCGCGCACCAACTCGATCACCGGCAAGCCGTACAAGGACGACACGGCCATCATGGCCTGGCAGCTATGTAACGAGCCCCGTCCGGGTGGCAGCGACGCCGCCATCGATAAGAATGTCGAGTCCTATTACGGCTGGATCAAGGACACGGCCGCGCTCATTCGTTCGCTCGATTCCAACCACCTGGTATCGCTGGGCCATGAAGGCCTGATGGGCGCCAACGGACGTGAGGATATCGTCGTAAAGGCCCATGAACACATAGATTATCTGACGGCGCACATCTGGCCGCAGAACTGGTCTTGGGTCGACGGCAAGAACCTGGCCGGTACCTTTGAAGGCGGCGCCGACAAGGTGAAAACCTACATCCAGGCCCATATCGACATTGCCCGCAAGCTCAACAAGCCCGTGGTGTTCGAAGAATTCGGCTTCCCGCGCGATGACGTTGCCTATGAACCCGGCACCCCGACCACCTATAAGGACAAGTTCTACGGCCTGATCTACGCCGCTGTCGAAGACGCCATTAAAAACAACACGCCGGTCGCCGGATCCAACTTCTGGGCCTGGGGAGGCGCTGGCCGTGCCCTGCACGCCGACTACCACATGCTGCGTGGCGAAACCGCCTATGTCGGGGACCCCCCGCACGAACCCCAGGGCTGGTACAGCGTGTTCAATACCGACACCTCAACCCAGGCCCTGATCAAGACCCACGCCGGCCATATCCATAGCCTGTCGGCAGGCTGATAACCTCTCAGACTCGCGAAAAGGCCGTGCGATCGTGCGCGGCCTTTTTGCTTTTCGGACGATCCTGTGCCAGGACAAGGCCATGACGCACATTATCGACGCCCGCGGTCACCGCTGTCCGGTTCCGACGCTCAAGCTGCGCCGTTACCTGGCGGAGCAGCCCGCCGGCACGACAGTTGTGCTCTTGGCCGACGATCCCATGGCCCAGATCGATGTCCCGCATTTTTGCAATCAAAACAGTTATTTGTTGCTATCAACCGAAACGGCTGCCGAAGGGTGGCGCTTTGAAATCTGTCGCGCGGACTGAACCGTTTTGTGTTACAAGTCTGTTTACGGTTTCACCGCTAAGAATCGGGCCGGCTGGGGCGGACGGAAGCGATTCCGTCTTAGGTAAAGGTAGAGGAGCGTAAGCATTGACCCTTCATGCGCGTCTGTTGCTGTTGAGTCGCGACGACGGCTGGCTGCAAGGGTTGAGCCGCGACCTCGATCGCCTGGGCACGCGTACCCTCTCGGCCGAAACGCCGGACGCCGCCTGCGCCGCCCTCGCCGACCTCGGCATTGAAGCCGTCCTGGTCAATGAAACCTGCGAAAAGGCCTGGCCAGGCCTGCTTGATCAATTGCGCGACGCCTGCCGCCCGCGCCGTATCGCCGCCATCATGATGCGGCACGACGATGACTATGTCATTCCACCCGGCTGGGACATGGTCTTCACCAAGGATGCCCATCCGCAGCAGATTTCGCTCAGCGTCGAACACCTGGTCCGCGCCTGCGTCGCCGAGGAAGAATACGACCTGCGCTGCCAGACCTTTAACAATGGCGCGCAAAGCCTTGATCAGCTTATGCAAAATCAGCCGGCACTCAGCCTGCTGTCGATCGGGCAGCCGGACCCGGAGTTTCTGGCGCTCAGTCACGCGCTCAGGGCCCAGGGCTGTGATATCGTTGCTGCCCTGTCCAGCTACAGCGCCTTCGACTACCTGCACGACCGCGTTTTCGATGCCGTCCTGCTCTGGGGCAGCGATCAGCCGTCAGAGGCCCTGGCCATTGCGTCGGGTATGCGTCGCAATACCCGCCTCTATCATACCCCGGTGCTGCTGCGCCTGAACCGCGTGGTGGAACTCGACCTGGGCGACGCCTTTCTGCGTGGTGTCAGTGATATTGCCAATCCCTCGGCCGGCATTGCTGAAATCTCCGATCGCCTGATGCGTTTGGCACGCGTTCACCGCCGACATATGACCATCCGCAAGACCCTGGAAGCCATGCGTGGAGAGCCCCAGATGGACAAGGGGACCGGTTTGTTCGGCCGCGATCTCTTCGCTTCCCACCTGGCGCGCCTGGCCAAGGGCGCGGTCGACCGCCAGCGCCCAATGAGCATCTGCGTGCTCAAGATCACCGAAACTCCTGAGATTCTCCGCGCCCGTCAAAAGAAGATGCTGGACCGCGCCGTGCCCCAGATCGGTTCGATGATCGCCCGTCTGGTTCGCGCCGAAGACACCGGCGGCCGCCTGTCCAATGATGTCTTCGCCCTCGCCCTGCCCGCCACGACCCTGAATTCCGCGCGCAATGTCGCCGAACGGATTTCAGCGGTCATCGGCTGCACGGCGTTCGATTCCGGCCATGGCCGCCCGCCCTTCGTGGTCGAATTTGACGTCGGCGTGGCCGAGATGCGGCCCGGCGAACCGGCGGCCGACGTCCTTATGCGCGCCGCTGCGGCTGCCGGCAACCGCGACCGCCAGGCCGTTTAGGCCCCGGCCAGCCGCGCCAGATCCTTCATGATGATTTCCGCCGCCGCGAGACGCTGAACCGCCTCGGGCCATTCGCCCTTGACCAGCAGCTTTTGGTCAGGCCGCAGCTTCCAATCGTTCGGCCGGCTCTGGATATGCTTCACCAACCCGATCGGGTTGTTAAAGGTGTCATTGCGGAAGGTTACGACGGCGCCCTTGGGGCCGACATCCAGCTTCGCCACATTGGCTTCCCGGCACAAGCCCTTGATTCCCACCACTTTCAGCAGCTGTTCGGCTTCCTGCGGGATGGGACCGAACCGGTCGATCAGTTCCGACGCCAGGGCCTCACGATCGGCCAGCTTTTCGGCCTCCGAAACCCGGCGATATAGCGCCAGGCGGATGTTCAGGTCAGAAATGTAGCTCTCCGGGATCATCACCGCAGCGCCGGCATTGATCTGCGGAGACCAACTCCGGTGATCGGACAGGTTCTCATCCGACTTCTGACGCAGTTCGGCGACGGCGTCTTCCAACATCTGTTGGTACAGCTCGACCCCGATTTCGCGGATATGACCCGACTGCTCATGACCCAGCAGATTGCCCCCACCGCGTATATCCAGGTCATGGCTTGCCAGCTGGAATCCAGCCCCCAGATTATCCAGCGATTGCAATACCTTGAGCCGCTTTTCTGAAGCGACGCTTAATGTCCGGTGCTGCGGGGTCGTCAGGTAGGCGAAGGCGCGCGTCTTGGACCGACCAACCCGGCCGCGGATCTGATATAGCTGCGCCAGGCCGAACATGTCGGCGCGATGGACGATTAACGTGTTGGCTGTCGGCACATCCAGGCCCGACTCGACGATGGTGGTCGACAGCAGGACATCATACTGCCCTTCATAGAAGGCGGTCATGACGTCTTCCAAAGCCGTCGGCGCCAACTGGCCATGGCCGATGACGAATTTGATCTCGGGTACCTGAACGCGAAGGAAATCAGCCACATCCGGCAAATCGCTAAGACGCGGGACGACGTAATAGGCCTGGCCGCCGCGGTATTTTTCCCGCAGCAGGGCTTCGCGCAACGCCACCGGATCGTGCGGCAGCACATAGGTTCGAACGGCGATGCGATCAACCGGCGGCGTGGCGATGATCGACATGTCACGGATGCCCGACAGCGCCATCTGCAGGGTGCGCGGGATAGGCGTCGCCGACAGCGCCAGCATATGGACATCGGCGCGGAAGGCCTTCAGCTTTTCCTTATGCTTCACGCCGAAATGCTGCTCTTCGTCGACAATGACCAGGCCCAGGTCCTTGAAGCTGACCTGCTCCGACAATAGGGCGTGCGTGCCGATGACGATCTCGATCTCGCCCTTCTTCAGGCCTTCGCGGGTCTCGTCGGCGTCCTTGCGTCCGACCAGGCGCGACAACTGCCGCACACGCACCGGCCAGCCTTGGAAGCGTTGGGTAAAGGTCTTGAAATGTTGTCGCGCCAGGAGAGTCGTCGGACAGACGATCGCCACCTGGCTGCCGGACATGGCGACAACGAAAGCCGCACGCAGCGCTACCTCGGTCTTGCCGAAGCCGACATCGCCGCAGATGAGGCGATCCATCGGCTGGCCCTTGCCCAGGTCCTCCAGCACATCCTGGATGGCATGCAACTGGTCGTCGGTCTCCTCATACGGAAACTGGGCGCAGAACTCGTCGTAAAGACCCGACGGCGGATCGATCTGGGCGCCTTCGCGTAAGGCCCGCGCCGCCGCCAGCTGGATCAGGCCCTCAGCCATCTCGCGCAGCTTTTGCTTGGCCTTGGCCTTGCGTCCCTGCCAACTGGCCGACCCCAGCCGATCCAGTTGCGCGCTGTCGCTGTCGGCCCCATAGCGCGTCAGCAGGTCGATGTTTTCGACTGGCAGATAAAGCTTCGACTCGGCGGCGTAATGCAGTTCCAGGCAGTCATGCGGCGCGTCATTGACGCTGAGCGTTTTCAGCCCCTCATAGCGGCCGATGCCGTGCTCGATATGAACCACCAGATCGCCCGGCGACAGAGAAGACGCTTCGGCCAGAAAGTTTTGTGCTCTCCGTCGCTTACGCGGCCTAGCTAAACGGTCACCTAAAATATCCGTCTCGGAAATGACAGCCAGGGATTCGGTTTCAAAACCATGATCCAGCGGCAGGACGGCGCGCTGAATCGGTTTCACCTTGGTGCCAGCGACGCCGTAGGTTTGGGCATCCCCCCAGCTGGCCGCCAAACGCGGTGCGGTCAAGCCGTGATCGGCCAGCATGGCAGCCAGACGGTCCGAAGACCCGTCCGTCCACGATGCGAAAATGACCCGCTTGCCCTGCTTGGCCAGGGCCTGGGCATGATCGGCCACCGTGGTGAACAGGTTCATGCTGTCCAGTTTGCGGGCTTCCGCGAAGTTGCGTCCCGGGCGTCCGCCCAGATCGATGACATCGCTGCCTTCGCGCTCGAACGGCTCGAAACGGCGAACCCTATGGCTTGCCAGTCCCCGCTGCCATTCGCCATCGTCGAGATACAGCCGCTTGGGCGCGATGGCGCGGTAAGCCGACCCGCCTTTCTCCTTCATGGCGGCGGCGCGCAGCTCATAGGCATCGGCCACCGTCTCGGCACGTTCGGCAAAGGCGTTGTCGGCCAGGGCGTCCAGCATCACCAGACTGCGCGCCGGCAAATAGTCGAACACGCTGTCAAGATGGTCGTAGAACAGCGGCAGCATATGCTCCACACCCTGGCGCCGGATACCGGACGACAGCGCAGCATAGATGGGGTCGTCTCCGGCGGCGCCGAACGCCGCCAGATAGCCTTGGCGGAAACGGCTGATGCTGTCCGCATCCATGCGGATTTCCGACACAGCGGTGAAGTTCAGTTGCGGAATCTGTTTCAGCGATCGCTGGCTTTCGGGATCGAAGCTGCGGATCGATTCCAGGCTGTCGCCGAAAAAGTCCAGTCGCACCGGTTCGGTGGCCGAAGGCGGAAACACGTCGACCAGGCCGCCACGTACGGCGAATTCGCCGCGTTCGGATACGGTCGACACCCGGGTATAGCCGTTATTGACGAAATAGAGGTCCAGTTCAGCGATATCGATCGTCAGGCCGGGCTTCAGGTTCAGCCGGCCCTGATTGATCACCGACAGCGGCGGCACGCGTTGCGCCATCGCCGAGGCCGTGGTCAGAAAAAGCACAGGCTTTTCAGGGCGCTTATCGCGATAAGCTGACAGCTGCGACAGGGCGTACATGCGCTGAGCGACGATGCCCGGCGTCGGGCTCAGCCGGTCGTAGGGCAAACAATCCCACGCCGGAAAAGTCAGGGTATCCAGGTCCGGTGCGAAGAACTTCAGTGCCTCGGCCACGGCGTTCATCCGGCCGAAATCGCGGGCAATAAACACGCTGACCCCGCCGGCCTTGGCCAGGTCAGCGGCGACCAGGCTCTCATAGCCCTCGGGGCTGCCGCTCAGGATCAGGGATGCCGCCGCACCGGTAATCTCGCTCAGGCTGGTCATGGCTGAATTTTTTTGTAAGCTGACTTATAGAACTGATTGAGCTGCTTCATGATTCCCGAATCAAACTCGACCGGTGTCTGATCGCGTTCGATGATCCAGCCATAGAGGTCATGATCCGGCACTTCCAGCAGCACTTCGAAGATGTCCAGTTCGGCGTCGCTCATCTGGCCCAGACGCTCGTCGGCGAAGTGACCCAGGATGATGTCGGCCTCCTTGAAACCACGGCGCCAGGCGCGGAAGGACAGTTTCTTCAGGCGGGCTTCACGGGCATCGCTCACGGCGGCAGGTCCTCGTTTTACTGAGGGCCTTCTCATAAACCATTTTTGGTGCTTGATAAGCCCATGCGTCCGGAAATTTTGTTCCCCTACTATGCCGCCGTCACCACGATAAAGGGTGTCGGCCCCAAGCTGGCGCCGATCCTGGCCCAGCATGTGGGAACCCATGTCCGCGACCTGGCCTTTTTCCTGCCGTCGGGCGTTATCAAACGTCCACTTGTACCGCTGAATGGCGCCCGAATCGGTGAGGTCCAGACCGTGGCGGTGACCATCGGCGGCTATCCGCCATCGCCGCCCAAGGGGCCGCAGCGAATCGATACCTTCGACGGCAACAACCGCCTGACCCTGGTCTATTTTCACCGCATCCGCGGCTTCGAAAACCAGCACCCGGTAGGCGCCAGACGCCTGATCAGCGGCAAGTTGGAAAGTTTCAACGGCTATCTGCAGATGCCGCATCCCGACTATATTGTCGAAGAAGGCCGCGCCGACGAAATTCCGGTCTGCGAACCCGTTTATCCCGCCACCCTGGACCTGGGTTCGCGCACGATCCGCAAACTGGTTCAGGGCGCCCTGGCCGCCACACCCATCCTACCCGAATGGCACGATAAGGCTTTTATCGACAAACACTTATGGCCGTCTTTTCACGAAGCCCTGGCCGCCGCCCATTCGCCCTTGAGCGAGCTTGATCTCGATGCCGACGCCAAGCCGCGCCAGCGCCTGGCCTACGACGAAGCCCTGGCTCACCAATTGGCGCTAAAAGCCCGAAAGCAATACCGCCAGAACACACCGTCACGGGTGATCGATCGCCACGACTGGGCCGACCAGGCCCTCGCCACCCTACCCTTCGGCCTGACCGGCGCCCAGGTCCGCGCTCTGGCCGACATTCGCAGCGACCTGCGTTCCGGCCACCGCATGAACCGGCTGATCCAAGGCGATGTCGGCGCCGGCAAAACCCTGGTCGCGCTGCTGGCCATGATCGATGTCGCCGAGGACGGCCTGCAAAGTGTCCTGATGGCGCCGACCGAAATCCTAGCGCGGCAGCATTTCGAAAAAAGCCTGCCGATTCTGGAGGCTCTAGGCATTTCCTGCACAATCATGACCGGCCGTGACAAGGGCAAGGAGCGAGAACGCAAACGGGCTTCCGTGGCCTCCGGCGAGGTCCGGATGGTCTTCGGTACCCATGCCGTCTTCCAGGAAGGTGTCGATTTCAAAAACCTGCAGTTGGCGGTCATCGACGAACAACATCGCTTCGGCGTCGGCCAGCGCCAGAAGCTGTTTTCCAAGGGCGAAGCCGTCCACTACCTGTCGATGTCGGCGACGCCAATCCCTCGCACCCTGGCCCTGACACAGTACGGCGAAGCCGATCTCAGTATCCTCGATGAAAAGCCGGCCGGCCGCCAACCGATCCACACTGCCGTGGTGCCACGCGCCCGTCTGGCCGATGTCATGCAACGCCTGAAAGCCGCCCTGGACGACGGACAGCAGGCCTACTGGATCTGTCCCCTGGTTGAAGACACCGCCGAATCCGACCTGATCGCGGCCGAAAAGCGCCATGAAGAGCTTCAGGAAGCCCTCGGCATAGAGATCGGCCTGGTCCATGGCCGCATGCCGTCGGAAACCAAAGACAGCGTGATCACCCGCTTTGCCGCCGGCGAATTGCGCGTGCTGTGCGCCACGACCGTGGTCGAGGTCGGCTTCGATGTCCCCACCGCCTCCATCATCATCATTGAACAGGCGGAACGTTTCGGCCTGGCGCAGCTGCATCAACTGCGCGGCCGCGTTGGCCGTGGCGCCGCCAAAAGCGCCTGCATCCTGCTGTATGACGTCCCATTGTCGAAGGGCGCGAAGGCGCGGCTGGAACTGCTGCGCGATACCGAAGACGGCTTCAAGATCGCCGAAATGGACTGGCAACTGCGTGGTGAAGGCGACATCCTGGGGGCCAAACAGTCCGGCTTCCCCGACTATCGCTTTGTCGATCCCACGCGCCACACCGCGCTGATTGCGACCGCCGCACGCGACGCCGTCTATATCCTGCAGCAGGGGGATGCCCTGCCGGAGCCGCGGCGCAAGGCCATCGAGGTCTTAAAACAACTGTTCGACTGGCGCGCTGACATCGCCGATAAACAGGATTGATCAGGGCTGAATGGTCCGGAAAGCGGTCCATCGCTTCTGGAAATCTTCCTGAAGATCACCGTAGAACAGATTGTAAGCATTGACCTTTCGCTGATCTTCCCATGTGCCTGCGTCCTGGAAAGACGATGACCCCGGCTTTTCGACCAGCAGCAGACCACGCACGCATCGCGCTGACACCTTGCGCGGGATCAGCGCCGGTTCCACGCCCCATTCCAGACCCGTGGCATTGGTCGCGCCCAGAGACCGCTTGGCATCGGCGCTTTCGTCACTGAGGCCGCCCAGGATCGGATTGACGCAGATCGCCTTCTGGGCGTTGAGCGGCTCGAGCCGATCGCCTTCCCAGTAGACGGCCTTCTGCTGCCGCTGCAGCGCCTTGTCCGGCCGGTTGGCTTCGACGCTAAGATAGCTCACGGCGCATCCGACCTGGTTGCGCGACAGGCAGGCCGGCGTGAACAGGCCCTCGCTGCCAAACTGGCGTTCGGGCACCAGGGTCTCCAGCAGATAGGCGGCGACCAGTTGCCCTTTCAGTTCTGGATCGGGCGCCACCACGTCGCGCAGGAGCCGTTCGGCCAGAACGCCGCCCTGCTCGACGCCGACTATGACGAAGCCGCGGCCGCCCTTGCGTTGACTCAGGAAGGCGCGGAACGCCGCCTCGACATCACGATAGGCAAACTGCCGCGCCTCGCGTGCATCCTCCCGTAAGGTCAACTGAGTATAAAGACTGGCCTGGCGGTATTTCGGCGCATAGACATTGCCCATGATGGCGAACGGCGCCGCATAGTTGGGCAGGTGGATGGCATGGACATCCTGGTCGACGGCCTTGCTGTCGATCCGCGCCAGCCAGTCTCGGCCGCCGTTGAAGGTCGTCCCGTGAACGAAGAAGACGTCGACCTTGCGCGGGTCGGCGTAATAGCCCGCCATTTGCGGATTGAGATGCCACGCCGTCGGTCTGGCGTAATCGGGGGCACGCGGCGGTGTATAGACTTGAAACGGAAGCTTGGGGTCGAGATAGTTGCGGTGAATGTCGTTCTGCAGGTAAATCCACGCGACGGTCACAAACGCTCCCGCCACACCGCCGATCAGCAGGCTCAGCCAGCGCTTCTGCAATATTTGTGTCCACATGCTCATCGGCAGAAGAGCCTAAGGCGTGCAAGACGGATTGACCAGATCGCGGGTTTCAATTTTTGTGACCCGGAGTTTCCGTCCGCCTGTAGGCGTCGTTCGGCCAGCGCTTGTGGACCCAGAACCATTCCTCCGGCCGGGCGCGGACAGCGTCTTCGATAAAGCGGCTCACCAGACATACGGTGGCGTCGATATCTTCTGACTTTCGGCCGGTATCGACAACCTCGATCGGATCGCACACCGTCACCTTGAAGCGCCCTGCGCCGGTCCGCTCGACCGTCATCGGCTGCAACACCGTGCCGAACCGCATGGCCAGCCGTGTCGGCCCCGGCGCCGTATCGACCGGCCGGCTGAAAAACGGTGTCGAGACGCCGCGGTTGAACTTCTGGTCGTTCATCAGCGCCACGGACTCGCCGCGTGCCATCCCGGCCAGCAGTTCCTTGGCGCCGTCGCCGCCTTTAGGGGCGAACAACTGGGTACCATAACGTTCCCGCGCCTTGCGCCAGCGTGCGTCGACATAAGGGTTGTTGGCAGCGCGGTAGGTCATCTGGCAGATCACGCCGGATTCATTGATCACCGACGGCATGATTTCCCAGTTGGCGAAGTGGCCGGAAATGAAGACGACCGGCGTGCCCGAAGTTCGGATCGCTTCCAGCCGCTCGGCATTCTCGACCACAATGCGCCCGTTGGCGACTGTGATCCGGTCCATCATGGCGATCTCGGCGAAGGTCCGCCCCAGATTATCCCACTGCGCCTTCGATATCTGCGCCTTCCAGGCGGCGTCCTTCTCCGGAAAGGCCAGGTCGAGGTTGCGGCCGACCACCCGTTGCACCGGCGAGATCGGCCCCAGCAATTTCAGCAGACCGGCCCCCATGTCGGAGGCGGTGTCGACCGGAAGCAGCCGCAACAATCCCACCGTGGCGTCAAAAGCCGCAGCCTCAATCCGCCACATCAGGTCCTGCCAGAAGCTCACCTTGTCGCTCATGCAACCCGTCCATTGCGCTTGGCGGCCAGGAACTTGAGGATCCGCTTGAAACGGGCCTCGGCGGCGATATGGCTCACTCGCAGCCCGTCGACGCCACCGGTGAAATGGCGCCGGAAGACATAATAACGCAGGAAGCCCAACGGATATTCCAGTGGCAGCCGTGCCCACAATTGCCATGACGGCTTCTTCAGCACCTTGGCCTGCAGCGTATTGTAGGATTCAAACTTCTGCCGGATGTGCTCGAACGACCGCGACGAAAAATGCGTCACCGTTCCGGTCAACTGACCGACCGGCTCATCTCGGGTATCGACCGTGTCATGAACCGGGCTTTCACGGAACCGCACCACTCGCCGGTCGTAGAGCCGGACATAGTTATGAAAATCGGCCCACAGTCGCGGCGCATTCCAGCCGGGATAGACATTCATGATGCGGAAGCGATAGGCGTTCAGCGTCGGTCCGGCGGACATCAGCGCTTTGATCTCGGAATAAAGTTCCGGCGTCACCACTTCGTCGGCATCCAGATTGAGAATCCAGTCGTATGCGGCACAGTCCTCGCTGTACCGCTTTTGCGGTCCGTATCCCGGCCAGTCATGATGCACCACCCGCGCCCCCAGAGCTTCCGCAACGACAATCGTGTTGTCGGTCGACCCGCTGTCGATCACGACCACCTCGTCGACCAGACCGGAAACGGCGCGGATGACATCACCTATCCGGTCGCCTTCATTCCTGGCGATAATACAGCAGCTTAGAGAAGTCGGGCCCATGATCGTCCTTGTGCCCAAGACCTGTTTGACAGGCAAGTTTTTTCAGCAACATTGTCGTGACCATGACCCCTTCAGAACATCCCGTTATCCTCTGGTTCCGTTTCGACCTGCGTCTGCACGACCATGCCGGCGTCGCGGCGGCACTTGCCACAAAAAGACCGATTTTGCCGGTCTATATCTGGGATGAGGATCACTACACCCGCCCCCTCGGATCCGCTTCGCGCTGGTGGTTGCACCAATCTTTTCATGTTTTGGATGAAGAATTACGCAAACTCGGGTCAAGATTGATTATTGAGCGAGGCCAAGCCCAGCTCGTTTTGGCCGATTTGTGCCGAAAAACCTCAGCAAAAACTGTAATTTGCTCGAAGACATTTGAACCCGTAAGTGAAGAGTCGGATCGCGAACTCGCAACGGCACTGGCTGACCTCGACGTCGAACTTCAATGTCATAATACCGGCTTTCTGACCGAGCCGGGCGACATCAGAACCAAGGAAAATAACCCTTACCGGGTCTACACCCCGTTTTTCAAAGCCGTCGATGCCTCGGGCGCTCTGAATGTTGATTCCATCCCTACCCTGTCAACGCATGACTGGCCGGCGCTGGTCCATTGGCCACCGTCTCTGGCCATCGACGACCTGAACCTCAAACCGAAAAAAACGCTATCGGGAAAAGACTGGTCCGAAGGCTTCTCGATCTTCAAACCGGGCGAACCGGGTGCCCGCGGCGCGCTGCGCCGCTTCCTGGCCCACGGCTTAGCCGACTACGAAGACGGCCGGGACCGTCCCGATAAGGACCTGACCTCCTACCTTTCACCTCATCTGCGCTTCGGTGAGATCAGCCCGCACCGAATCCTGATCGAACTCGACAAGGCCGCCCGTGACCATCTCCGTCTCGCCGCACCGGCAGAGAAATTCCGCAAGGAACTGGTATGGCGAGAGTTCAATTACAATATCCTCCACCTACAACCGCGACTCGACGCCCATAATTTCCGCGACGATTTTAACGGCTTTCCGTGGCGCGACAGCGATAAGGATTTCCGCGCCTGGACCCGTGGTGAAACCGGCTATCCCCTGGTCGACGCCGGCATGAAGCAACTCTGGCAAACCGGCTTCATGCACAATCGCGTGCGCATGGTCTGCGCGTCCTTCCTGGTCAAACACCTGCTGATCGATTGGCGGCGGGGCGAGCAGTGGTTCTGGGACTGCCTGGTCGACGCCGACCCGGCCAACAACCCGGGGAACTGGCAGTGGGTGGCCGGCTGCGGTGCTGACGCGGCGCCGTACTTTCGCATTTTCAATCCCACGACCCAGGCGGACAAGTTCGATCCCGACGGACTCTATCGCCGGCGGTTTGACAAATCGGCCGAAGAGGGCTCCCATCACGCCCCTATCGTCGACCACGCCTTCGCCCGCGATCGCGCGCTCGACGCCTATCGCCGGAGAGACAGGCCAGAAAGAGACAAGGATGACGACTCAGATTGATGCAGGCGAACTTAGCCGACTCATCGGCACGAAGACCGTGAAGGTCATCGACGGCAGTTGGGCATTGGACGGCACAGATATGCGCGCCCTGTTCGAGACCGACCATATCCCTGGAGCGCAGTTCTTCGACATCGAGGCTGTCAGCGACCATTCCACCGATCTACCGCACATGGCCCCCTCACCCGAACAGTTCGCCGCGGCCGTCGGGCGACTGGGCATCTCGGCCGACGATCACGTCGTCATCTATGATCGCCAGGGCCTGTTCTCGGCGGCGCGGGTGTGGTGGACCTTCGTGGTGATGGGCCACAAAAAGGTTCAGATCCTGCGCGGCGGCCTGCTGGGGTGGAAGGCCGCCGGGCTGCCGATTGAGGACCATGTTGTACCGGCCAGTGCGGTGACCTATACCCCTTACCCGCTGAGAGGAAAAATCATCGATATGAAGACCTTGGCCGAATCTTCTAACGACTATCTGGTGTTAGACGCCCGCTCGCGCGCTCGCTTTGAAGGTACGGCGCCGGAGCCGCGCGCTGGCCTGCGGTCGGGCCACATGCCGGGCAGCCGCAGCCTGCCGTTCGGAGACCTGATTCGCGACGGCTCGCTGAAGCCAGAAGCGGAGTTGAAGGAGATCCTTGCCGATGTCGGTGTTCATGACGAGGTTGCGGTCGTCACCTCCTGCGGCTCCGGTGTGACCGCGGCCATCATCAGTATGGCCCTCGCGGAAACCGGCCATACCTCGGCCCTACTCTATGACGGGTCGTGGGCGGAATGGGGTCAGAATAAGCTCGACACACCGGTGGTCACCGGCGCGGAATAGTCAGAATGGCGTGATTGGGTTGATCAAGCGTTAACGCGTGGCGACTCCGACAGGGCTCGAACCTGTAACCGTCCGCTTAGAAGGCGGATGCTCTATCCAGTTGAGCTACGGAGCCTCAGAGCGAGCCTCATGCCAAAAAGTGTAAAGATATCAATTGTGCACTTTTTGGATAACATGAGGCGTCAAAATCAGTGCGTCCAGCTTTGGCGGCGCGTGAAGGCGAAATTGTCGGCATAGGCCTTGATGATCTTTGGCGGCAGTTCCGGCTCGACCAGACGGAATGGAATGCCGTGATGCTCGGCATAGGCCATGGCCTGATCCTTGGTCTCGAAGGTCAGCCGCACCTGCGCATCGGTATCCGCCGACGACGACCAGCCCATCAACGGATCCGGCGTGCGCGCGGATTTCGGCTCGAACTCCAGGATCCATTCGTGCGTCTTGGCGCGGCCGGATTGCATGGCGGTCTTGGCAGGCTTGAAAATACGCGCGAACATGGGTGGCTCCGACGAAGAATCCTGAACGTGATTACTACACTATCCAACGCAGTTGCAATAAGGCGGTGCACTTCAGAGTCTTTTTGGAGCGCCGTTCCTCATCTTCCCCCGCGTTGCCTGCCGGCGAGGCTCGAGACGGAGGGGGAGCCGAAAGCTCGAACATTGTCGCATAACCAGAAGGTTATGTAAGAAAGCGGCCTGTGCACCGCGGGGCGAGAGGATTGGCTCCGCTTCGCTCCGCCGAACTCATGATTTGGACCGGCAAATCATGAGTTACGAACCAAGGAGGTTCGAACCGATCGCCGCAGACATTAAAAAAAGCGGCCCTCAAGGGGCCGCCTTTTTTTAATGGTCGGGGCGAGAGGATTCGAACCTCCGGCCTTCTGCTCCCGAAGCAGACGCGCTACCAGGCTGCGCTACGCCCCGACACTTTAAAATCTCTCTCAGCTTTTGGTCGGGGCGAGAGGATTTGAACCTCCGACCTGCTGCACCCAAAACAGCTGCGCTACCAGGCTGCGCTACACCCCGAGCCCTCAGCCGAGACTTGAGAGGCGCGCTACATGCCATTTTAGATCAGGCTCCGCAAGCCCCCAAAACGATGAAAAAGCGCGTTTCTTCCGCTTATTGGAAAAACGGGTGGATAACCTTGTCACCCGGCTTCAGCCCCAACCGGTCGCTCAAGCCCCCCTTCACCTCAAGCACCCCGCTGGCCGCACCGCGCGACGGCAGAGGCGTGCGGTCCAGAGGTCGGGCATTTTTCTGGATCGAGACAATACGTCCGTCCGAACCGATATAGATGATGTCCAGCGGCAACAGGGTGTTGTTCATCCAGAAGGCGCGCTCGGCCACATCCTGGAATTCGAATAGCATGCCTTCGTTGTCGGCCATCTGCGTACGGCACATCATGCCCTGGGCGCGGGCCTCGAAGCTTGCCGCAATTTCGACCGCGAACACGCGTTTGCCCTTGGCCGAGGCGACCTCAAGCCTTTCCGGCGCCGAATAGCGCGACAGGTTCATATAGCGGCATTCCGACGGTGCCTGGCTCAGCGGCACGGCTGCCGACGGAGACGCCTGAGCCCCGCAAGCACCCAAGGCGAGCGCGCCCAAAAAGGAAATGGCAATGAAATGTCGCGACATGGTCAACCCCGTGAATTCTGCGCCAAACCTGCCGCCGGTGCATGGCCTTTTCAAGGCAAAAAGCGCGACAGTGGCCTGCCGCGCTTTTTTGTCGGTAATCGATACGAATACTGACTTTTAGACCAGGGCCTTCGGATGAACTTCCGTCACGACCAGGCCCTTAGGCCCCTCGCCGAAGCGCACCATGATGGTATCGCCCTGCTGCACATCCTCCAGGCCGTAACGGCGCAGGGTTTCGATGTGAATGAAGATGTCCGTGGGATCATTGCCACGCACCACAAAGCCATAGCCCTTGGTACGGTTGAACCACTTGATGGTGGCCGCTTCGAGATCACCGACGCGCATGCCTTCCGGCAGGGCACGGCTGGACCTCGTGTGGCTGACATCGCTGCGCACATGCGGCTGTTCCGCCGCCTGATCGAGATGGTCGATTTCGATGACCTGCCAGCCCTTGGATCGCTTGGCAATCTTGCAGGTGATCTTTGCGCCCTCATGTGCACTGTCACGACCCAAGTCGCGCAGGCTTGAGATGTGGAGCAGGACGTCACGCGTGCTTGTCAACGTGGGATCCTGCGGAACGATAAAGCCGTAACCCTTGGCGGCATCAAACCATTTTACATGACCTGAGATCGTTACTAACTCGTCGGCATCGTTCTTGTTATTATAATCAAACAAACTCATCTATCCTCACCATGTCGCATGAAACTCAAGTGACATACGCAACCATAACACGGATATCTCGTTTTGGCATTCAAAAAGAGAGATATTTCGCAGTATTTGCGAATTTTAGTGCAAAAACTCACTTATAGCGAGTGGAAATTTATCGTGATCACGAATTGGGACCGGTACCAGCGTAATAAAACATGTGGATAAGTCTCCCTCGCGCAACCGTCGGGAGATGTATGGCATAAATTTTGTCGGAAAAAGCGAAGATCTTGTGGCAGTCCCTAGGGGAGTCGAACCCCTCTCTTCAGGTTGAAAACCTGACGTCCTAACCGATAGACGAAGGGACCGCGAACAAGAGGTGCGCTTGTTACCCTTTCACATTTGGCGGTGCAAGCCCTATTTTAAAGTTTTTCACAGGCGCGTTACGAACTTCGTCAGGCCAACGCAATGTCTTCAATCTCAAGCTGTATTCCACGCCTCCCCATATAATCATCGGCCTTGATCCGCCCCAGGACATGGATTTTGCCGGACGGGCGCAACAGTGCATCGCCCAATGCGGTACCCTCTGCACGCCATATAATACCCTTGACCTTGGCGCCGCTGTCGTCACTTAGCTCAAAACGGACATGACCGCCTTTTAAGGCTTGGGCAAATCCGACACGGACATCCGTAAAGGCTAGCAACGGTTCCGGATTGCCCTGACCGAACGGCGCCAGCACATCGAATCGGTCATACAACTCGCGTGACGCGGCCTTGAGGCTGAGCACCGCATCGATATCGACTGTCTCGACCTGGTCCGCCTCAGCCACATGCGTATTTATATAGTCGTTCAGGAAACGCCGCAGCTCGGCAACGCGATCACGTTCGACACTCAACCCGGCCGCCATGGCGTGACCGCCGCCCGACAGAAGCAGGCCTGATTCGAAGGCCGCCCCGACCGCTTCGCCCAGATTGACGCCGGCCTGGGAGCGGCCAGACCCCTTCCCCATTCCGCTGACCGGATCGACGCCTATAATAATGACAGGCCGATGCCAGCGTTCGCGCAGGCGCCCGGCCACGATACCGATGACGCCGGGGTGCCAATCCTGATGCGCCACCACGATGACCGGATCGTCGCTGGGCCACAGCCCCTGGTCCTCGGCGATGCGCGCCGCCTCTTCCAGCACCTGGGTTTCGACGTCGCGTCGCAGCCGGTTCAATTCGTCCAGTTCCTCTGCCAGGCTGGCGGCTTCGGCCGGGTCGTCGGTCGACAGCAACCGCACCCCCAGGTCCGATCGCCCGACCCGGCCGCCGGCATTGATGCGCGGTCCGATGACGAAACCGGAATGGAAGGTGCTCATCAGTTTGCCGGCCTCGTTGGCCGACCCGGCGATCTCCATCAGCGCCTTGATACCCGGATTTTTCCGTTGCGACATGATCTTCAGCCCCTGGGCCGCCAAGGCGCGATTGAACCCGGTCAGCGCCGTCACATCGCAGATCGCACCTAGCGCCGACAGGTCCAGCCACTGCATCAGGTCCGGCCGGTTGCGCCCGGCAAACAGGCCGCGCTTTTCGGCTTCTCGGTTCAACGCCGCCAGCACCACGAACACCACACCCGCGGCGGCCAGGTTGCCCTGGGCCGACGTGCATCCCGGCCGGTTGGGATTGACGACCGCCAGTGCCTTGGGGGGATCTTCGCGCATCAGGTGGTGGTCGATGACAACGACATCGAGTCCGATATCGGCGGCATGATCCAGCGCCCGGTGTGCCATGGCGCCGCAATCGACCGTGATCACCAGATCAGCGCCCTGACGCTTCAAGCTGTCGAACGCGGCGTTGGACGGACCATAGCCCTCCGTCACCCGATCCGGCACATAGACCGTCAGATCGTGCCCCATATGCCGGAACCAGCGCACCAGTTGCGCCGCCGAGGTGGCACCGTCGACATCATAGTCGGCGAAGACGCAGATCTTCGCCTTGGCCTGAAAGGCATCCAGCATGGCACTGACTGCGCGGTCCATGTCCATAAAACAGGACGGATCGGGAAACAGCGCCTTCAGGGTTGGGTATATGAAAGTTTCGAGCGTATCGGGGGTAATGCCGCGTCCGGCAACAAACCGCGCCAGCGTATCAACAAAGGCCGGCTCGGCGACATTCATCAATCCCAACCGATGGGTGACCTCCCGCAAGACTTCCGGCGCGACATTGTGCGCAGCCAGGCGCTCGCGCCAGCCTCGGCCTGTCAGGGAGGCACGGACGCCGAGATAAGGTTCGGATTGAACGGGCGGATTCAGAATGGCGGACAGACTCATCGCATGAATCTGTCACGCCGCTGGGTTTGGATCAAGCTTTCAAGGGCCGGCGCATCGACAGCTTGCGCACCGTGCCGGTCTTGGAAATCATGACCAGGCTTTCCGTGGTGTGGAAGACCTCACCGCGCGCGGTGACCTCCTTGCGCACGCCGTCCAGCAGCGCGCCGTGCGTAACGCCCGTAGCGATAAAGACCGCGTCGCTGCTGACGAGGTCGTTCAGATCGTATTTGCGGTCGAAATCCGTCAAACCCAGCCGCTCGGCACGGGTGCGTTCGTCATTGTTGCGAAACACCAGCCGCCCCTGGAACTGGCCGCCGACGCATTTCAGCGCAGCGCAGGCCAGGACGCCTTCCGGTGCCCCGCCCTGCCCCATATAGATGTCGATGCCGGTTTCCGGCTGGGCGGTGTGGATAACGCCGGCGACATCGCCGTCCGTGATCAGGTGCACCCGGGCGCCGGCCTTACGCAGCGAGGTGATAATGCCGTCGTGGCGCGGACGATCCAGCACGCACGCGACGATTTCCGAAACATCGACGCCCTTGGCCTTGGCCAGGGCGCGGACATTCTCTTCCGGCGTGGCATCCAGGTCAACGACACCCTTGTCGTAACCGGGCCCGATAGCCAGCTTGTCCATATAGGTATCCGGCGCGTGCAGCATCCCGCCGCGCGGCGCAAAGGCGATAACCGCCAGCGCGTTGGCCATGGCCTTGGCCGCCAGGGTCGTGCCTTCCAGCGGGTCCAAGGCGATATCGATCGCCGGGCCGTTGCCGGTGCCGACCTTCTCGCCGATGTACAGCATCGGCGCCTCATCGCGCTCGCCTTCGCCGATGACGATACGGCCGTCCATCTCGATGGCGTTGAGCGCGCGGCGCATGGCGTCGACGGCGGCCTGGTCGGCGGCCTTTTCGTCGCCCCCGCCAACACACGAATAGGCGGCAATGGCGGCTTCCTCGGCGACCCGAACAATGTCGAGGCTGAGGTCAAATCCGGATATTGTGCTGGACATATTTTTCAAAATTTCAAGAGTTTCTGGCATGTGGCTGTCTTCTGGCTTTAAGTTTATCGAACCACGACTTTCTGGTTTTTATGCGTCGTGTCATGTGGCGACGTGGCAATCGTCACGTCGAATGCGTGTATCAGACTGGCCAAGGCTTGAACAGCCTTGACGTTACGTCAGTCAGCCATCGGCGGGGGCACCGCCCGCCGGCGCAAATCCTCGGCCAAACGCTCGATCTGCTCGACCGTCATGATCGCATCGACCGGCTTGAGATAGACGGGGTTGATGCGCGCGATCGACGCCGCGGCATAGGGCTCAGGCTGCTCCTTGTCCCACACCAGGACACGTACCTCCGCCGCCAGCTTGTCAGACGCGGCCGTCTGGGTTTTGACCCGTTGGGCAAACTCAGCCACGGTCGGAACATCTCCCGGCGGTGCTGGGAAATCAGACCACTTGGGTATGCCGGGTGTCGCTGTCGTCGCCGGCGTAACGCCGGGCAGCGGCGCCAGCGGACGCTGGGCGGCCGATTCGGCCGATTCCTGTGCCATCGCACTTGCGCCGAACGTTGCGGCGCACACCGCTACGCCCAAACAACGCATCCAAACCGCCAGGATCATGACAACCGTCTCCGCAGTAACCACAGACTGCATGGCAAAATTCTACGCTCGTGAACAGACTTACGACAACAAAAATAATATGTGAGTGGATTTACGGCGTGATTTACCGCACTGCAAGCCCATTGGACGGCCTCTCGACCTGCGAGGATGTGGATGAGCAAGACCCCGAAAACCCCTGTGACAACGAAGACTTCGGCCAAAACCACGGCCCGGAAGGCGCCCGCCAAAGCCAGGGCGACGGTCGCCGAGGCCAAGGTCGAGACCGTCAAACCGAAACCCGCGCCAAAACCCGAATCTATCACTCAACAGCCCAGCCCAGAGCCGAAAGCGGCGCCGCAACCCCATACGGCCGCTGCCTCGCCTCTGTTCGACGCCGAAAATATCCGCCGCCTGGAGGAGCTGTCGCTCAACATCGCCAAGGCGACCATGACGGCGCAAAACGTCCTGGCCCGCACGGTCATGAAACAGCCCGATCTCGAAGCCGCCGGAGCCCCGTCCGATCCTTTCCAGGTCGGTCCAGCCATGACCGAGGTAATGAAGTCGCTTGCCACGCGTCCGGACAAGGTTGTCGAAGCCCAAAGCGACCTGCTCAATGGCTACCTCGAACTGTGGGGCCAGATGGCCCGCCGGACGCTCGGCGCCCCGGATGAGAAGAAACCGGTCAAGGACAAACGCTTCGCCGATCCGCGCTGGGAGCAGAACCTGGTCTTTGACATGATGCGTCAGTCCTACCTGCTGTCGTCCAACTGGCTGAACAAGCTGATCGGCAGCGTCGACGACATCGATCCGCTGGTTAAACGCCGCGCCGAGTTCTTCACCAAGCTGCTGACCGACGCCATGTCGCCGGCCAACTTCCTGCTGACCAACCCGGTCGCGATCAACGCCTTGCTCGATTCGAAGGGCGAAACCCTGGTCAAGGGCATGCAGATGTTCGCGGATGACCTGGCGCGCGGCGACGGCAAACTCAAGATCAGCCAGGCCGACTACAGCCGTTTCAAGGTCGGCGAAAACGTCGCCACCACACCCGGCAAGGTGGTCTACCGCGGCGACTATTTCGAGCTGCTGCAATACGCGCCGACGACGGAACAGGTCTATGAGATTCCCCTGCTGATCTTCCCGCCGTGGATCAACAAGTTCTATATCCTGGACCTGCAGGCCAAGAACTCCCTGATCAAGTGGCTGGTCGGCCAGGGCTTCACCGTCTTCGTGGTGTCGTGGGTCAATCCTGACGCCTCTATGAAGGATACGACGTTCGAAGACTATATGTTCGGCGGCATCTATGAAGCCACCCAAAAGGTCATCGAACAGACCGGCGCCAAGACGGTCAATACCGTCGGCTATTGCATCGGCGGCACCCTGCTGGGCTGTACGCTGGCGCACATGGCCGAAAAAGGCGACACCTCGATCAATTCTGCCACCTTCTTCACGGCCCAGCACGATTTTACCGAAGCCGGCGACCTGCTGCTGTTCACATCGGAAAACTGGCTGAAGGAACTGGAACGTCAGATGGATGCCGCCGGTGGCGTCCTGCCCGGCTCGGCCATGGCCGACACCTTCAACGCCCTGCGCGCTAACGACCTCGTGTGGTCCTTCTTCGTCAGCAACTATCTCCTGGGCAAGGACCTGACACCGTTCGACCTGTTGTGCTGGAACGCCGACCAGACGCGCATGCCCAAGGCGCTGCACATCTTCTATCTGCGCAACTTCTACGGCCACAACGCCTTGTCAAAGGGGGAACTGACCCTGGGCGGGGTAAAGCTCGACCTCAAGAAGGTCAAGGTGCCGATCTACGAACAGGCCGGCCGAGAGGACCACATTGCCCCACCGGCTTCGGTCTATAAGGGCTCGAAACTGTTCGGCGGCCCGGTAACCTACATGCTGGCGGGCTCAGGCCATATCGCCGGCGTGGTCAATCACCCGGCGGCGCAGAAATATATGCACTGGCTGAACGACGCTCATCCGGACACCCTGGAAGAATGGCTGGAAGGTGCCACCGAACATCCGGGTTCCTGGTGGCCGCATTGGGCCGGTTGGCTGGGTAAACAGTCCGGCAAAAAGATTGCAGCGCGCGATCCCTCCAAGGGTGAGTTCAAGGTTCTGGGCGATGCGCCAGGGACCTATGTCTTGGTTAAATCGTGATCGCCACGCGAAAAACTCGCCATAACGAAGATATTAACGAATCCAAATGGTTGAAATGAAACTCTGACGGTTTTGGTTTCATTTCAACCGACACTTTCGGATATATAATCAACGTTGAAATTCGGTGGGTAGAGTTGACAAAACTTCATTTATTCAATGTATTATATAGTTAATATTCATTAACAAATAAACTTAACCCAATTCGTTGAAAAACGACCAATCAACATTGACAACATGGTGCAAATTCGCCTGCCGCGCCTGCAATTTCAGGTCGCTCCCCTCCTTGATGATTTCACGCCGGGCGCGAAACGGTTCAAGTACGAAGAATAATGGTTTCGACGATTGGGCGGCGGTCCCAGATAGCCTGAGCTGCCTTCTTGACCACACGAGCCACAACGGTCTCAACTGTTTCGTCATCGTCGCGCGCTTCGTTCGGCATGGCCTTCACAGCCTTTTCAACCGTGGCGCATAGCGACTCAAGCTGATCTGAAATCGTGTCGTCGTTTTCGAACGCCAGGCCCAATCCTCGGACATCGACAATCGAGGCCAGTTGGTTTTTGCTGTTCAAAGCGAACGCCACGAAGATCATGCCATTATGGGCCGCATGACGGCGTTCACGCAGAGCCTCCGACGCTTCCGGCACGAGCATACCGCCGTCGACGAAAAGCCGGCCCGACGGAACCTCATCGATGATCTCGGGTAGCCCTGGCGCCAGACGCACCATATCACCATTACGCGGCGTCACCTGTCGTGGCACACCCAGCTCGGCCGCCAGGGCAGCATGCTTTAGCAGATGCCGGCGCTCGCCATGGGTCGGTACGGCGATCGCCGGACGCACCCACTGATACATATCTTTCAGCTCTTCACGGCACGGGTGGCCGGACACGTGAATGCCCGGGTGATCACGCTCGGTATGGATTTCAACACCCAGGTCAGACAAACGATTCTGCAAGGAACGGATGGCGATCTCATTCCCAGGAATAACCCGGGACGAGAAGACGCAGACATCGCCTTCCTTCAGCTTGACCAGCGGATGGTTGCCGTCCGCAATCCGTGACAAAGCCGCACGCGGCTCGCCTTGCGATCCCGTACACAGATACAGAACCTGGTGCGGCTTGAGATTGGCGGCCTCACCTTCCGAAATCGGGTCGGGAATCCCCTGCATCAGACCGACGTGGCGCGAAGCCGCCAGCATACGGTGCATCGAACGGCCAACCAGGCAGACCTGCCGCTTACACGCCATGGCGGCGCGCATTACCGAATCCATCCGTGCCACGTTCGATGCGAAACAGGCCACGGCCACGCGCTTCTTGAAGGTGCGGATCAGCTTTTCCAGTTCTTCGCGCACGCCGGCTTCGGACCCGGCACGGCCTTCGACGAAGACATTGGTCGAATCGCACACCATGGCAAGCACGCCCTGGTCGCCCAGGCGCTTCAGCTCCGCGATGTCGGTCGGCTGACCAGTGATCGGCTCCTCGTCGATCTTCCAGTCGCCGGTATGCAGGATGGTCCCCAGCGGCGTCTTGATCGCCAGCCCGTTGGGCTCCGGAATTGAGTGCGTAATCGTAATATAATCAATATCGAACGGGCCTAACTTCACATTCCCATTCAACGGAACTTCGGTGATGTCGGCGTCATCGACCCCGGCTTCACGCAACTTCTCACGGATCAGGAAGGCGGTGAACGGCGTGGCAAACACCGGCGCCTTGATGCGATCCCACAGCCAGCCCAAGGCGCCGATATGGTCCTCATGTGCATGGGTCAGGACGATACCGAGCAGGTTCTCACCCACCAGAAATTCCGGGTCCGGAGCAATCACCTCGATCCCCGGTGTCGTCAGGTCGCCGAAGGTCACGCCGACATCGACGATAATCCATTGGCGGTCGTCCGCCGGGCCGAACCCATACAGGTTCAGGTTCATGCCGATTTCGTTCGAGCCGCCCAGCGGCAGGAACACCAGTTCGTTTTGATTTTTTTGCATAATCAGCTGTGTGACAAGGTACGCTTATAGATTTCGAGGAGGCCGCGCAGAGTCAGATCGTGATCGAAGTGATCGATCTTCTCCGTTGCACCTTCAAACAAGGACGCTACCCCACCGGTGGCAATGACGCTCATCTTCTGGCCGTATTCGGCCTCAATAGCGGCGATAAGGTATTCAATCAAGCCAACATATCCCCAAAAGATGCCGGATTGCATGGCGCTGACCGTATCCTTGCCGATTTTGCGCGCCGGCTTCTCGATCGCCACCCTAGGAAGCTTCGCCGCGGCGGCGTGCAGCGCCTGGAGCGACAGGTTGATTCCAGGCGCGATCGCACCACCTTCATAGCCGCCATCGGCCGCGACGACATCGAACGTGGTCGCCGTGCCTGAGTCGATGATCAGCAGCGGTCCGCCATACGTGATATAGCCGCCGATGGCATTGACCAAGCGGTCAGCGCCGGCTTCACGCGGCTTGTCGATACGAATGTCCAGGTTCAAAACCGCATTGTCGCCAACGACATACGGCGTTTTATTAAAGTATCGCTGCGCCAGTTTGCGCAGGTTAAACAAAGACTGCGGCACCACGGACGAGATGATGCAGTCATCGATCTGCTTGAGATCCAGATCGTGCATCTGCATCAATTGATATAGCCACGCGGCATATTCATCGGCCGTGCGCCGGGTTTCGGTCGCCACCCGCCATTGCGCCACCCAGTCGGCGCCATCGTGAATGGCGAACAGCGTATTGGTATTGCCCTGTTCAATGGCCAGCAGCATACGATTTCCCTGAAAATTTATTGGGATTGTTTAAGCGCGCCGTATTCGACGTCGCCACCGGTGACGGTGTAGATCTGGCCGTCGCCTGCCCTAACCTGCAGCGCACCGAATTCGTCGAGTCCGACGATGTCGCCACTGACCTTGACGCCGTCGACCGTAACGCTGACCGTGCGGTCCTTGCCATAGGCCCGTTTCAGCCACGCCTTGGCGATGTCGCTGAAATCCTTGTTGCGCCACAGGTCCAGTACGCCGTCGAGGTGACCGTTCAGCTTATGCAACATACCTATCGCATCGAAGTTCCGCACCGCATCCGGATTGATCTCTTTCAACGCCACCGTTAGATAGCCTTCGAGGATCGGCGCCACCCGCAGGTTCATGCCGATACCGATGACGATGCCCAGGGTTTCAGGCTCGTTCGACGCCTCGGTCTGGACCAGGATGCCGCACATCTTGCGTCCACGGTGCAGGATATCGTTCGGCCACTTGATGCGCATATTGGCATCCGTATCCGGGATCAACGGCCGCAGCATCTCATACATGGCCAAGGCCGTGACGAAACTGAGCTGCGGCGCACGGCGGACATCCAGCGGCATAGCCTCCCAGCGCGACGCCATGAAGTTGCCCTTCTGGCCGATCCAGGTCCGACCATGACGGCCTATGCCCTTGGTCTGCTCGCGGGCCAGAACCCATCCCGGCCCTTTACGGCCGGCGCGCAGCCGGGTCAGAGCCAGATCCTGGGTCGATGGCAGGGTATCGAAGATCTCGAAATCGGCCACCGCCCGCGGACCTAGTGGGCGCCGAAGCCGACGACCGCAGCCGCCGCCAGCACCGATCCGAAGATCAGGAAGACAATCGCCCCCGGGAAGGAGAAGGCCCCCGAGGCCAGGGCGATCCAGCGTGTTTCCGGCGGCGCCTTGGCGAATTCCACGACCGGCGCATCGAACCACATCAGCTTGATCAGGCGCAGGTAATAGAAGGCGGCGATCACCGAAGCGACCAGGCCGGCCACGGCAAACCAGGCCAGATCCGCATTCAGCGCCGCGCCGAAGACGAAGTACTTGCTCCAGAACCCGCCCATCGGCGGCATGCCCAGAACCGACAGCGCCATGACGGTGATGGCGATGGCGATCGGCATATTGACCTTGGCCAAGCCGGCGAATTGGTCGATGCGGGTGACCGGCTCGCCATCCTTGCGGCTCAGCGACATCTGGGCGGAGAACAGGCCCAGCGTGTCGACCATATACAGGACGAAGAACATCAATAGCGCCTGGATGCCCTGGGTGGTGCCGGCGGCGATAGCCAACAGCGCGTAACCCATATTGGCGATCGACGAATAGGCCAACAGGCGCTTGAAATCCTTCTGCATCAACCCGCCCAGACCGCCGACGGCGAAGCTGAGCACAGCGATGACCAGAAGAACCTGACGCCATTGGTCGATCTCGGCCAGGAAAGCGGTTTCCAGCACGCGGGCCAGCAGGACCATGGCCGCGAACTTGGGAGCGCCGGCGAAGAAGGCCACGACTGGGGTCGGCGCGCCTTCATAAACGTCGGGCGTCCACATGTGGAACGGCGCGGCCGACACTTTGAAGGCCAGGCCCGAGATTACGAACACCAGGCCGAAGATCAAGCCGACATTCATATTGGTGGTCGACGCCGCGGCGATGTCGTTGAAGTTCATCGAGCCGGCAAAACCGTAGACCAGCGAAGCGCCGTACAGCAGCAGGCCCGACGCCAGGGCGCCCAGGACGAAATACTTCAGGCCGGCTTCCGACGACTTGGCGTCATCGCGGCGGAAGGCCGCCAGGACGTACAGCGCCAGGGATTGCAGCTCCAGGCCGACATACAGCGAGATCAGGTCGCCGGCCGAGACCATGATGCTCATGCCCAGCGTCGCCAGCAGGATCAGTATCGGGAATTCGAAGCGGCGGTTGTTCAGCCGGTCGAAATAGCCCTGCCCCAGGACAATGATGAAACAGGCGGCGACATACATGGCCACCTTGGCGAAGACCGAAACGCCGTCGGACACGAAGGCGCCGGAGAAAACCGTGCCCAGCGGCGACCAGGCGGCGGCGAAGGCCGCACCGATCAGGGCAGCGCCGCACAGGGCGCTGATCGAGGTCATGCCCTTGTCGCCCCGGAAAGCGCCGAAGACGAGGATCAGAACCGCACTGAGCCCAAGGATGGTTTCGGGAAGTGCTTCTCTTAGAGCGGGAAAGTCCATAACGAAATCCATCCTCATCCGCCGATCGCGGCCTGATAGGCTTTTACAAGCCCATCGACGCTGGCCGTGGTGAAGTCAAAAACAAAGGCTGGATAGATACCCAGCACAAGCGTGCCGATGATCAGCGGCGTGAAGATCGCGATCTCACGGGCGTCGACATCGGGATATTTCTTCAGCTCGTCATTGGTAACGACGCCGAACATCACGCGCTTATAGAGGTTCAGGGCATAGACCGCCGAGAAGATGACGCCCGAGGCCGAGACCAGCGCGACCCAGGTGCCCCAGTCGTAGGCGCCGGTCATGGTGGTGATTTCGCCGATGAAGCCCGACGTCCCCGGCAGGCCGACATTGGCCATGGTGAACAGCAGGAAGATGAACGCGAAGTGCGGCATCAGCTTGGTCAGGCCGCCATAGAAGGCGATCTCACGCGTATGCCAGCGGTCATAGACGACACCGACGCAGAGGAAGAGCGCGCCCGAAATCAGGCCGTGGCTGATCATCTGGAAGATGGCGCCTTCGACGCCGAGCTGGTTACCAGCGAAGATACCCATGGTCACGAAGCCCATGTGGGCGACCGACGAATAGGCAATCAGCTTCTTGATGTCCGTCTGGCGGAAGGCGACCAGCGAGGTATAGACCACGGCGATCACCGACAGGGCCATGACCAGCGGCGCGAACATCTCCGACGCTTGCGCGAACATCGGCAAGTTGAAGCGGATAAAGCCATAACCGCCCAGCTTCAGCAGAATGCCGGCCAGCATGACCGAACCGGCCGTCGGCGCCTGGACGTGGGCATCGGGCAACCAGGTATGGACCGGCCACATCGGCATCTTGACAGCGAACGAGGCGAAGAAGGCGAACCACAGGAAGCCCTGGACATCGACCGGGAATGGCGCCTCGGTGAGCAGTCGCGTCATTTCCGGGATATCGGCGGTGCCCAGCTTGTTGACCATGTACAACATGGCCGCCAGCATCAGCACAGACCCCAGCAAGGTGTAGAGGAAGAACTTGTAAGCCGCGTAGACCCGGTCCTTGCCGCCCCAGATCCCGATGATCAGGAACATAGGCACCAGGCCGCCTTCGAAGAAGATATAGAACAGGAAGATGTCCAGCGACGTGAAGACGCCGATGACCAGGGTCTCCAGCAGCAGGAAGGCGACCATATATTCGGTCACGCGCTGGCTGATCGAGGTCCAAGAGGCGGCGATACACAGCGGCATCAGGAAGGCCGTCAGCGCAACGAACAGGATCGAAATGCCGTCGACACCCATATGGTACGAAATCGGTCCGAACCACGTATAGCGTTCGACAAACTGGTAGCCGGCGTCGCTGCCCTTGAACTGCAGCAGCATGACGACCGACAGGGCCAGGGTGACCAGGGTGGTCCACAGGCTGATCCATTTGGCGTTGCGGGCGATGACGGCCTCGTCGTCCCGGCGCGACAGCGCGCGCAGGATCATGATCACCGCCGCACCGAATAGCGGCGCGAAGGTGATGATGCTGAGGAGGTTGGGGATGGCAGGTAGCATAATGTGTTCCGTCTCCCCTTAGTGCGCCAGTCCGAAGACAGCCCAGGTAAGCAGGCCGACAACGCCGAGGAACATGAAAAAGGCATAGTGATAGACGTAGCCGGTCTGGGTCTTGACCAGATTCTTGGCCGACTTCAATGCCGTCCAGGCAACGCCGTTGGGACCGAGGCCGTCGATGATCTTGACGTCGCCGATCTTCCAGAAGACGTCGCCCAGCCACTTGGTCAGCTTGACGAAGGTCGCCTGGTAAATCTCGTCGAAGAACCACTTGTTGTACAGGAAGGTCCAGATCGGGCCTTCGTTGGCGGCCATCTTCTTCGGCAGCGACGGGCGCAGCAGGTAGAAGTACCACGCCAGGGCCAGACCGATCAGGGTAACGACCAGCGGCGCCAGCTTGACCCACACCTCTTCGATATGATGAGCGTCGTGCATGACGTGGTTGTCGGCAGCCACCTGAATGGCGTTGCCCCAGAAGGCGTGGGCGTGTTCGCCGATGAAATACGGCGCGAAGACGAAACCGGCAGCGACCGCGCCGACCGCCAAGGCGATCAGCGGCACCAGCATGATCCAAGGGCTTTCGTGCGGCGTGTGGGCATGGCCATGGCCGTGATCGTCATGCGCGTGATGATCGTCGTGGCCGTGGTCCCCATGCTTCCCTTGCTCCCAGGTCTTCTTGCCATGGAAGGTCATGAAGACCAGGCGGAAGCTGTAGAACGAAGTCAGCAGCGCCGCCAGGATACCCATCCAGAAGGCGAACGTGCCTTGCGCCGTACCGTGCATAACCCAGGCGGATTCGATAATGGCGTCCTTGGAGAAGAAGCCGGCGAAACCAATTTCAGTATAGGGAATGCCCAGACCGGTGATGGCGATGGTGCCGATCGTCATGACGGCATAGGTGACCGGGAGGTACTTCCATAGGCCGCCCATCTTCCGCATATCCTGTTCATGGTGCATGCCGTGGATGACCGAACCGGCGCCCAGGAACAGCAGCGCCTTGAAGAAGGCATGGGTGAACAGGTGGAACATGGCCGCCTGATAGGCCCCAACCCCGGCGGCGAAGAACATGTAGCCCAACTGCGAACAGGTCGAATAGGCGATGACCCGCTTGATGTCGTTCTGGGTAAAGCCGATCGAAGCCGCAAAGATGGCGGTGATGGCGCCGACATAGGCGACGATCATCTTGGCCTGGGGCGCCATTTCGAACAGCGGCGACAGCAGGCAGACCATATAGACGCCGGCGGTGACCATGGTGGCGGCGTGAATCAGCGCCGAAACCGGGGTCGGGCCTTCCATGGCGTCGGGCAGCCAGGTGTGCAGGAAGAACTGCGCCGACTTGCCCATGGCGCCGATGAACAGCAGGAAGGCGGCCAGATCCAGCGCGGAGAAATACATCCCGGCAAATTCCCAGGCATGCCCGTGCTGGTTGGCCAGCAGCGGGAACAGTTCGCCGAAATTGATCGTGCCGAACTGCCAGAAGATGGTCATGATGCCCAGGGCGAAGCCGAAGTCACCGACCCGGTTGACCACGAAAGCCTTGATGGCGGCTGAGCTGGCGCTGTCCTTCTGGAACCAGAAGCCGATCAGCAGGTAGGACGCCAGGCCCACCCCTTCCCAGCCAAAGAACAGCTGCATGAAGTCGGCGGCGGTCACCAGCATCAGCATGGCGAAGGTGAACAGCGACAGGTAGCTGAAGAAACGCGGCCGCGAGTCGTCCTCGGACATGTAGCCCCAGGAATACAGGTGGACCAGCGACGACACCGTCGTCACCACGACCAGCATGGTCGCCGACAGGGCGTCGATGCGCACCGACCAAGCCGACTTGAAATCACCGATATTGATGAAGTCCAGCAGCTTGATCGTAAAGTCGGGCATGCCGCCCCAGGTGTGCTGGATAAAGGTGTACCAGCCCAGGACACAGGACAGGAACAGCAGGCCCGTGGTCACCAGTTGCGACGGGATATTACCGATGCGGCGGCCGAAGAAGCCAGCAATGGCCGCGCCGACAATGGGCGCCAGAACGCAGACGGTAACAATGGTCGCCATGCCCTCAGGCGGCGCGGAAGCTATAGCATGCGCCGCTTCGGCAACATGCGCGGCCCCGTGCGCGGCGGGTGCGGCGTGAGCGGAGGTCTCGAAAAGCACGACGACCTATCCTTTCATCATGCTGGCGTCATCGACAGCGATATCGCCGCGATTACGGAAGAAGGTCACAAGAATGGCCAGCCCGACGGCGGCTTCGGCCGCGGCAACGGTCAGCACGAACATCGCCATGACCTGGCCCTGCACATTGTGCAGGAAGCTGGAAAAGGCGACGAAGTTGATGTTCACCGACAGCAGGATCAGTTCAACCGACATCAGAATGATGATGATGTTGCGGCGGTTCACGAAGATGCCGAACACCCCGATGGTGAACAGGATCGCCGAGACGGTGAGATAGTGGACCAGGCCGATGGTCAGCGGTTCGACGGCGTTCATTCCTGGATTCCTTCTCCGGTCTTGGCGGGGACGACAGCGACCGAGTCCTTGCGGCGGCGCGTCACCTGCTTGAAGATGTCCTGGCGCTTGACGTAGGTGCGGTGGCGCAGGGTCAGGACGATGGCCCCGATCATGGCGACCAGCAGGACAAAGCCGGCCGCTTCAAAGATGTAGGCGTAGGTGGTGTACAGCTCCAGGCCGATGGTCTGGATGTTGGTCGCCTCGGCGGTCGCCGTCTGGGGCGTCTTGCCGGCGGCGGCGCCACGTTCGGCCACGGCCCACCCGACGAAGACCAGCTCGAAGGCCAGGATGCCGGCGACAACCGCACCAGGCGCCAGATAATTGGCAAAACCCTGGCGCAGTTTGATGAAGTCGACGTCGAGCATCATCACCACGAACAGGAACAGCACGGCCACGGCGCCGACATAGACGACGATCAGCAGCATGGCCAGGAACTCCGCCCCCAACAGGACGAACAGGCCGGCCGCCGAGAAAAAGGCCAGGATTAGGTAAAGGACGCTGTGCACGGGATTGCGCGCCGTGACCACCAGCAGGCCGGCGACCAGCGTCACCGCAGCCATCAGGTAAAAAGCGATTGCCATCAAGGTCATGTGTTTAAATCCTCACCTTACCTGTAGGGCGCGTCGAGTTCGAGAGCGCGAGCAATTTCGCGCTCCCAGCGGTCGCCGTTGGCCAGCAGCCGGTCCTTGTCGTACAGCAGTTCTTCACGCGTATCGGTCGAGAACTCGAAGTTCGGCCCTTCAACGATGGCGTCGACCGGGCAGGCTTCCTGGCACAGACCGCAATAGATGCACTTGACCATGTCGATGTCGTAGCGCGTCGTACGACGCGAACCGTCATCACGCGGCTCGGCCTCGATGGTAATGGCCTGGGCCGGGCAGATGGCTTCGCACAGCTTGCAGGCGATGCAGCGTTCTTCGCCGTTGGCGTAGCGGCGCAGGGCGTGTTCACCGCGGAAACGCGGCGAGATCGGACCCTTTTCGAAGGGATAGTTGATGGTCGCCTTGTGGCGGAACATGTATTTCACGGCCAGGAAGGTCGCGCCGACGAAGTCGAGCAGCAGCGCCGCCTTGATGCCATTGAGGATGCGGGAAATCACAGGGCGCCTCCATAAACGCGGTAAGCAGCGATAATGACCACGGCGACCAGCGACAGCGGCAGGAAGACCTTCCAGCCCAGACGCATCAGTTGGTCGTAGCGGTAGCGCGGCACGATCGCCTTGACCAGAGCGAACATGATGAACCAGAACACCACCTTGCCGATAAAGGTCAGCAGGTAGACGACGGTTTCGAGCCAGGCAGGCATCCCCAGTCCGTCGATCGGGAACGGCAGGTACCAGCCGCCGAAGAACAGGATGGTGATCATGGCGCACATCAGAACGATGTTGGCGTATTCACCGATCATGAACAGCAGGTACGGCGTCGAGGAATATTCAACCTGATAGCCGGCGACCAGTTCCGATTCCGCTTCCGGCAGGTCGAACGGCGGACGGTTGGTTTCGGCCAGGGCCGAGATGAAGAACATGACCATGATCGGGAACATGACGACCAGCGGGATCAGCGCCCACAGGTTGCCGCCCAGCAGTGAAGCCAGACTTCCGCCAAGGAAATTCCAGTTCAGGATGCTGCTCTTCTGGTGATTGACGATGTCGCTCAGGTTCATCGAACCGGTCAGCAGGATGACCGTGACCAGGATAAAGCCGATCGAGACTTCGTAGGACACCATCTGGGCTGCCGAACGCAGGCCACCCAGGAAGGGGTATTTCGAGTTCGACGCCCAGCCGCCCATGATAATGCCGTAGACGCCCAACGACGAGATCCCCAGCAGGTACAGGATGCCGACATTGATGTTCGACACCACCCAGCCAGGGGCGAACGGAATAACGGCCCAGGCCGCGAACGCCAGGACGAACGAGATCAGCGGCGCCAGTAGGAACACGGCCTTGTCGGCGCCGGCCGGAATGATGACTTCCTTGAAGACGAATTTGAAGAAGTCGGCGAAGGACTGAAACAGGCCGAAGGGACCGACCACATTCGGGCCCTTGCGCATCTGCACGCCGGCCCACACCTTGCGGTCACCCCACAGCAGGAAGGCCAGAGACACCATCACGCCCATGATGACGGCCAGCGCCTGCCCCACCGTGATGATCGTCCAGCCGATCGGTCCTGCCCAAAAATTAGCATCCATAGTCCAGGTTCCTTACTCAGCCGCGGCCTTGAGATGAGCGCCGCGCGCCGCCGAGCACTCCGCCATGGCGACGGACGCCCGGGCGATGGGGTTGGTCAGATAGAAGTCGACGATCGGCGACACGAACACGCGGTCCTTGATGTCGCCCTTGGCGCCGACCGCTTTCAGGTCGAAGGTCTTGGCGGCCGGCTTGACGTCGATACGCCCGAACACCGGGTGGTCGGTGATCAGCTTCTCACGCAGCTGCGCCAAGTTGTCATACGGCAGGGTGTGGCCGACCTTGTCCGACAGAGCGCGCAGGATGGCCCAGTCTTCTTTCGCTTCGCCCTTCGGGAAGACGCAGCGTTCGGCGATCTGAACCCGGCCTTCCAGATTGGTGTAGATGCCCGACTTTTCGGTATAGGCCGCGCCCGGCAGGATGACATCGGCCGTCGCCGCACCCTTGTCGCCGTGCGAACCGATATAGACGACGAAGGTCTTGTCCAGGCCGGAGGAGTCAAATTCGTCGGCGCCCAGCAGGACCAGGGTATCGACCGCGCCTTTCAGCATGGCGGTGGCGTCGATCGCCTCACCCACCGGCACGAAGCCGAGATCCAGGCCGGCGACCCGCGAAGCGGCGGCATGGACGACGTTGAAGCCGTTCCAACCGTCCTTGACGACGCCGCAGCTCTCGGCGATCTCGGCGACTTCGCGCAGCACTGCCGCACCGTCATCGCCGGCCAAGGCGCCGGAACCGACCAGGATGGCCGGACGCTGAGCGTTTTTCAGCACATCGCGGAAGCCATTTTTCTTGAAATCTTTCAGCGCCTTCGGGCCGACACCTACGTGCGTATAGTCATAGGTCAGGTCGACCGCCTGGCCGATCACCCCGACCTGGACGGCGTTGCGCAGCCAGGTCTTGCGGATACGGGTATTGATCAGGCTGGCTTCGAGGCGCAGGTCGCTGCCGACGATCAGGATGGCGTCGGCGTCCTCAATCCCGGCGATGCCGGAATTGAACAGCCACGATTCACGCGGCGTAGACTGGCTGACCGGACCGATCTTGGCGCCGTCCTGACGGCAATCCAGGTTGGTCACGCCCATGGCGTAGAACAGGTCCTTGGCGGCCTTCAGGGTTTCGGCATCGGTCAGGTCACCGGCGATGACGCCGATCTTATTCTTGGCTGTCGCGTTCAGCTTGCCGGCCACCGCGTTCAGGGCCTCATCCCACGACACGGGTTCCAGCTTGCCGCCCTTGCGGACGTAAGGGCGGTCGAGACGCTTGCGCGAAAGCCCGTCGACGGCATAGCGCGACTTGTCCGTCAGCCATTCCTCGTTGACGTCTTCCTTCAGCCGCGGCAGGGCGCGCAGCACGGCCGGACCGCGGTTGTCGATGCGGATATGGGCGCCCAAGGCGTCATGAACATCGATGGTCTCGGTCTTGGTCAGCTCCCACGGGCGATAGTTGAACGACCACGGCTTGTGCGTCAGCGCACCGACCGGACACAGGTCGTTGACATTGCCCGACAGTTCCGACGTCACGGCCTGTTCCAAGTAGGAGGTGATCTCAGCGCCCTCGCCGCGCGAAATCATGCCCATCTCGGTGACGCCGGCCACTTCCGTGGTGAAACGAACGCAGCGCGTGCACTGGATGCAGCGGGTCATGAAGGTCTTGATCGTCGGCCCGAGATGCTTTTCCTCGACGGCGCGCTTGTTCTCGCCATAGCGGGAATCGCCCTTGCCGTAAGCCACCGACTGGTCCTGCAGGTCGCATTCGCCGCCCTGGTCGCAGATCGGGCAATCCAGCGGGTGGTTGATCAGCAGGAATTCCATCACGCCTTCGCGGGCCTTCTTGACCATCGGCGTATTGGTGAAGATCTCCTGGTTATCGGCGGCCGGCAGGGCGCACGAAGCCTGCGGCTTCGGCGGTCCGGGCTTTACCTCAACCAGGCACATGCGGCAGTTGCCGGCGATCGACAGGCGCTCATGATAACAGAAGCGCGGGATTTCCTCCCCCGCCAGTTCCGCCACCTGAAGCACGGTCATGCCGGGGTCGAACTCGACCTCCACACCGTTGACTTTAGCCTTGGGCATCTGCCTTAACCTCAAAACATTCAAACAAGTTGCAGAAAATTATCAACTTTCCGCGGCCTTTGCGACTTGCTGCTAGAACCAGGAACGATTCCCTGCAACATAGTCCTCATAAAAACTCTGGTCGCTTTTCACCAGATAGATGATCAGCTCGATAAACGAGATGAACATCATAGCCAGCCCCGGTAGCACCACGACCCAGCCGACCGTGCCGCAGAGCGCCATGATGATGCCGGCATTGGTCTTGCCGAGATAGAACTTATGGACCCCGAACCAGCCGAAGAAGAAGCACAGCAGGGCGGCGATCCACTTGTTCTTTTCACCCAGCGCGGTCACGATCACATAGATGCTGGTGGCCGTATCACCCACAACTTCGAAATCGACGGCGGACCCTGCCGGCACATAGGTGACGCCATCGCCAAGGTCGGCGGCCGAAAACGTGTAGCGCCGGCCGTCATCACCGCTGATAACGCCCGTCGACCCGTTGTAGCTCAAGACCTTGCCCTGCATATCCCTACTCCGCCGCGATCACGTGGCCGGTATGGATGGCGCGGCGCGACCGGTAGGCCGCGATGCGCGCTTCGATTTCCGGACGGAAGTGACGGATAAGGCCCTGGATCGGCCACGCCGCAGCATCGCCCAGCGCGCAGATGGTGTGACCCTCGACCTGGGTGGTGACTTCCAGCAGCGTGTCGATTTCCGACGGCTCGGCATCGCCCTTCACCATGCGCTCCATCACCCGCCACATCCAGCCGGTGCCTTCGCGGCACGGCGTGCACTGGCCGCAGGACTCGTGCTTGTAGAAGTAGCTGAGGCGCGCAATGGCGCGGATCAGGTCGGTCGACTTGTCCATGACGATGACCGCCGCCGTACCGAGACCGGAACGCAGGTTGCGCAGGGTGTCGAAATCCATGGCCAGGTTTTCGCACTGTTCGGCGGGGATCATCGGCACGGACGAACCGCCCGGAATGACCGCCTTCAAATTGCCCCAGCCGCCGCGAATACCGCCGCAATGGTCCTCGACCAGCTTGCGGAACGGGATCGACATCGCCTCTTCGACATTGCACGGCCGCTCGACGTGACCTGAAATGCAGAATAGCTTGGTACCTGTGTTGTTCGGCGCGCCGAACGAAGCGAACCAGGCAGCACCGCGGCGCAGAATGGTGCCGACGACAGCGATCGACTCGACATTGTTGACCGTGGTCGGACAGCCATAGAGGCCCGAACCAGCCGGGAACGGCGGCTTCAGGCGCGGCTGGCCCTTCTTACCTTCCAGCGATTCCAGCAGAGCTGTCTCTTCGCCGCAGATATAGGCGCCGGCGCCATGGTGGACATAGACGTCGAAGTCCCAGCCATGGATATTGTTCTTGCCGATCAGCTTGGCCTCATAAGCCTGCTTGACGGCGGCTTCCAGGCGCTCACGCTCCAGAATGTATTCGCCGCGCAGATAGATGTAGCAGGCATGGGCCTGCATGGCGAACGACGCGATCAGGCAGCCCTCGATCAGCAGGTGCGGATCATGGCGCATGATTTCGCGGTCTTTACAGGTGCCGGGTTCGGACTCGTCGGCATTGACCACCAGGTAATGCGGGCGATCCTTGACCTCTTTCGGCATGAAGGACCACTTCAGGCCGGTCGAGAAACCGGCGCCGCCGCGGCCGCGCAGGCCGGAATTCTTGACATTGTCGATGATCCACGGCGCACCGTAGGACAGGATGTCCCGCGTCGCGTTCCAGCAACCGCGCTGCTTGGCGCCTTCCAGGCCCCAGTCATGGAAGCCGTAGAGGTTGGTGAAGATGCGATCCTTGTCTTCCAGAATACCGACCATCATGCCTTCTCCGGAGCGTTGGGGATCTTGATCGCCTTGGCGGCCGAGCCGTCAAACAGCTTCGGGTCGGACAGGGTCGTGGCGCCGCCCAGCGGTTCCGACGTCTTGCGGCCGTTGTACGGGCCGGGCGCAGGCTTCTTGCCGGCGGCGAAGTCGTCGATGATCTGCACCATGTTTTCGGCGGTCAGGTCTTCGTAGAAATAGTCGTTGATCTGGGCCATCGGCGCATTGCAGCACGCGCCCAGGCATTCAACCTCCTGCCAGGTGAACAGGCCGTCGGCCGACAGCTTGTCCTTCGGGCCGATCTTGGCCTTGCACACGGCGATCAGCGCGTCCGAACCACGCAGCATGCACGGCGTCGTGCCGCACACCTGGATCAGCGCCGCCGAACCCACGGGCTCCAGCATGAACATGGTGTAGAAGGTTGCGACTTCATAGACGCGGATCTGCGGCATGGCCAGCAGCCGCGCGATGGCGGAGATAGCGGGTTCACTGACCCAGCCTTCCTGCTTCTGCACCAGCCACAGGATCGGGATCACCGCGCTCTGGCGGCGATTTTCCGGATATTTGGCGATCCACCAGTTGGCCTTCTCCATGGTTTCCGGAGAAAAAGCGAAACTGGCCGGCTGTACCGCCGCGAGACGACGTACGGACATCAGGCCTCTCTACTCTTAAGGACGGCTTTGAAACCAAAGCCGGTCGAACACAGTCGAAACTTTACATACATCATGCCGCCACCTTTGCGTCATGCGCCTGTTTCCGCGCCGCATCGAGGCGGCGGCCGGCGTCGCGGACGAACGGCAGGAAACCCGCCAGACGACGAAACACGAACACCGACAGGAAGGCCGCATAGATCCAAGGCGAATTCATCAGGCCAATGTCGAAGGTGTAGATGTACCAGCGTACCGCCACCATCAGCACCGCCACGGGCAGGAAGATGGCGCCCAACCGCAGGAATTCATCGCGCAGAAATCCGTCCTTGCCACCAGGATGGTAGGTCCAGGCCTGGCGGCTGAAATACCAGCGCCCGAGGATAATCAACGCAATAACCGTGATGGCGAAGGCCAGCGGTAAGGCGGCCATCATCACTGGATGCTGATGCATGTATTGCAGTTGCTGGTCGTGCGGGTTCACCGGTCGATCTCCCCGAAGACGATGTCGAGCGAGCCCAGGATGGCGGACACGTCGGCCAGCAGATGGCCGCGGTTCAGCCAGTCCATGGCCTGCAGGTGCGGGAAGCCCGGCGCACGGATTTTGCAGCGATAGGGCTTGTTGGTGCCGTCGGACACCAGATAGACGCCGAACTCGCCCTTGGGGGCTTCGACGGCAGCATAGACTTCGCCTTCCGGCGTCTTGAAACCTTCGGTATACAGCTTGAAGTGATGGATCAAAGCTTCCATCGAATTTTTCATCTCGGCGCGGCGCGGCGGCGTCACCTTATGGTCTTTTGCCAGAACTTCGCCCGGCGTTTGCTTAAGTTTATCAAGGCATTGCAGCATGATCTTGACCGACTGCTTCATCTCCTCGATACGGCACAGATAACGGTCCCAGCAGTCGCCGTTCTTGCCCAGCACGATGTCGAACTCGAGTTCGTCATAGCACTCATAGGGCTGCGACTTGCGCAGATCCCAGGCGACGTTCGAACCGCGGATCAGCACGCCGGTAAAGCCCCAGTCAAAGGCCTGTTCCTTGCTGACCACGCCGATGTCGACATTGCGCTGTTTGAAGATGCGGTTTTCCGTCACCAGGCTTTCGATATCGGCCAAAGGCTTCGGGAAATACTTGCACCAGGCGATAAGGTCCTCGATCAGCTCCGGCGTCAAATCCTGGTGGACGCCGCCCGGGCGGAAATAGTTGGCGTGCAGGCGGGCACCGCAGGCACGTTCATAGAACACCATCAGCTTTTCGCGCTCTTCGAAGCCCCACAGCGGCGGCGTCAAGGCGCCGACGTCCATGGCCTGGGTCGTCACGTTCAGCAGGTGCGACAGGATGCGGCCGATTTCCGAGAAGATGACGCGGATATATTGCGCCCGTTTGGGCACTTCGAGGCCCAGAAGCTTTTCGATGGCCAGGCAGAAGGCGTGCTCCTGGTTCATCGGCGCCACATAGTCCAGGCGGTCGAAATACGGGATATTCTGCAGATAGGTGCGCGCTTCCATCAGCTTTTCGGTGCCGCGATGCAGCAGGCCGATATGCGGATCGACGCGCTCGACGATTTCGCCGTCCAGGTCGAGGACCAGGCGCAGCACGCCGTGGGCCGCAGGGTGCTGCGGACCGAAGTTGATCGTGAACTTACGATCGTCCTCGCCCTTATGTCCGACCTGAGATGTTACATCATCTGCCATAGGAAAAATCCTTAGCCCTCAACTACTTTATGCGTTCGACCGCCTCAGGCCTTGGCCTTCTCGTCACCCGGAAGGACGTAACTCGCACCCTCCCACGGCGACAGGAAGTCGAACTTGCGATATTCCTGGGTCAGCTTCACGGGTTCGTACACCACGCGCTTCTGCTCCTCGTCGTAACGGACCTCGACGTGACCGGTCATCGGGAAATCCTTGCGCAGCGGGTAGCCCGAGAAGCCATAGTCGGTCAGCAGCCGGCGCAGGTCCGGGTGGCCCGAGAACAGCATGCCATACATGTCGAAAGCTTCGCGCTCGTACCAGTCGGCATTCGGATAAACCGAACGGACGCTGGGCACCGGAACGACCTCGTCGGTCGTGACCTTCAGGCGCAGGCGCACATTATGATTCAGCGACAGCAGGTGGTAGACGACATCGAACCGCTCGGCACGTTTCGGATAGTCGGCCCCGCACAGGTCGATCAGCTGATGGAAGCGATACGGCTCCACCTTCAGCTTACTCAAAATCTCGACGATGCGCTCACGCGCTACCGTCAGGGTGAGTTCACCAAAGGCGAACTTTGTGTCCAGAATCGCTTCCTTGAACTCGGCTTGCGCCCGTTCGGCGAGGGATTGCAGTTTTTCGATCGACATAAGCCCCCTCCTCTCTTAGCGGCGGATGTTGCCGGTACGGCGAATCTTCTTCTGCAACTGCAAAAGACCGTACAGGAGCGCTTCCGCCGACGGCGGACAGCCCGGAACATAGACATCGACGGGCACGATTCGATCGCAGCCGCGCACGACACTATAGGAATAGTGATAATAGCCGCCGCCATTGGCACAGCTGCCCATCGACAGGACGTAGCGCGGATCCGGCATCTGATCGTAAACCTTGCGCAATGCCGGCGCCATCTTGTTGGTCAGGGTGCCGGCGACGATCATCAGGTCTGACTGGCGCGGCGAAGCGCGCGGCGCCATGCCGAACCGCTCCATGTCGTAGCGCGGCATCGAGGCCTGCATCATTTCGACGGCGCAGCACGCCAGGCCGAAGGTCATCCACATCAGCGAGCCCGTGCGCGCCCAGGTGATGACGTCATCGGCCGAAGCGACCAGAAAACCCTTGGTATCCAGTTCGGCGGACACCGATTCGAAGAACTTGTCGTGGACCGCGGGGTCATAGCCCTCGACCGAAGACCGTCCCGCCGAGCCCGCAGGTATAATCACTCCCATTCCAGGGCTCCCTTTTTCCACACATAGATATAGCCCAGCGCCAGTTCGGCCAGGAAGATCATCATCGTCCAGAAGGCGTACTGCATCCCCGACGGCGTCATGTCGAACAGCGACACGGCCCAGGGAAACAGGAAGGCGGCCTCGATATCGAAGACGATGAAGAGGATCGATACCAGATAGAATCGGACATCGAACTTCTGCCGCGCCGAATCGAAGGCAGGAAAGCCACATTCATAGGCTGACAGCTTTTCCGTATCCGGCGCCTTGGGCGCCACGACCAGGGCGGCGATCAGAAAACCCAGGCCCAGGGCGGTGGCGATGGCGAAAAAGATGATGACCGGCAGATAGTTCAGCAGGAACTTGGCCATTTCGTCATTCATGAAGGGCACCTCTACGCAGCCGACAAGCGCCGCATTAACGATGCGGCGGACTCAGAACAAGTGCGTATTAGACCAGTCCGCGCCGCGCTTCAAACCATTGCGGTGCGAAAAAACCGCGTTTTGGCCATTTTCTTTATTTTTTCGGTGGGCGTTGCAGTGAAATGCCGCATTGCCGAAATGTATATGAAAATCATTCGCACGTTTTCCCAAAGTTTCCACAGTTTGTCGAATTAATCGTGACATCACGCTTGACACAGAAAACCGCCCCGCCTATCAAGCACACCTCTTCGACGGGCGGCGACGCCAACGAAGATAAGGGATGCGGGTGTAGCTCAGTTGGTTAGAGTGTCGGCCTGTCACGCCGAAGGTCGCGGGTTCGAGCCCCGTCACTCGCGCCACCCCTCGCCGGGTGGCAATCGCATCCCTCCTCTCCTGGAAATGTAAATCGTTTAAATGCATCGTCGCGACGCTGTGCGAAAACTGCGCGCTCGTTCTTGTATGCCGTGCGAGCTGTTACGATAAACTCCCAAATAGTTACATATTACCAATGCCTTATCCCTCCCCGTGTTACGGGGCGGTGGATCATTTGCTGGAAGCAAATGAGACGGTGGGGGATCTGGCCCGCCGTCATCGGCCCCACTTCAAAATCATACTTCATCGACAACCGCGTCTTTCCTGTTACGTACCCCTAAGGAATCATGGCGTTGCTGTCGCAGGTGCCTTAATTAAGCCCTGTTTGTTTTCAAGTTTGACAACCAAAATGACCGCCTGTGGCGGAAAGGTGATGGAACGTTACGAATCTGTGACGTGCACCTTTTCGCCTGCGCCTTTTGAGGTTAATAGGTGGCTACTGGCACTGCGGCGACACAAACGCCGTCCACATATATGAATCGTGACGAAGAGCACCTCAGGGAAGCTTATGCATATGCGCAAAAACCGACTTATGACCGCAACCGCTCTCAGCTTGACGCTTGCGGCCCTGAGCCTGGCCGGCCCGACTCTTGCCGCCACCACGATCTCGACGGCAACGACGGCGCCGGTCAACACCACGACCACAGGCGACCTGACCGTCAGCAGCACGGGCAGCATCACCCTGACCAGCGGCACGGCCATTACGGTAAATTCCGATAATGACGTCACGCTTAACGGCAAGATCGATATGGCCAAGTCGGCCGCGGGCTCGACGGGCATCCTGATCGATGGCGGACGCACGTCTGACCTGATCGTCAACGCCAACATCACCGTCACCGACGACTACACGGCCACCGACACCAAGAATACGGACACCATCCTCGATGGTCCCTTTGCCGACGACAAGACGCGCTACGGCATCCGGTCCACCGGCACGACGCCGTTCATTGGTAACTTCGAGTTCAAGTCCGGAGCATCGACTGCGACCGGCACGCCTGTGAACATCATTCAGGTCGAAGGCAGCAATGCCTACGGCATCCGCTTTGAAAACAACGTCCAGGGCAATCTCACCATGGACGGCGGGATCAAGATGGAAGGCGACAACAACACCGCCGTTTCCCTTGAAAACGGAGTGACCGGCACGACCTATCTCAGTGGCGTGATCGCCACCCACGGCACCGGCAGCTCCGCCGTCAAACTGGCCGGCGAATTCGATGGTTCCGTCATTATTGATGGCAGCTATACAGGCTACGGTTACGCGACTATCGACGCCCTGGCCAATGACGCCCTAAAAAAGGTCCTGGCGACGCCGGAAGACATGGGGCAATCCGGCGTTTTGGTCGATATCAGAGGTAATGTCGACAAGGGCATCCTGATCGGCTCGACCGTCAGCGACAGCTCGACCTCCAGCACGGATGAAGACGGTAACGGCATCCCGGACGACACCCAGACGACGGCTTCCCTGACCTCGTATGGCGGTCAACCGGCCTTGCGCATCGCCTCGGACAGTCAGGACCTCACCATCGGTGGCCTGGTTTACAATGCCAGCGCCGTCAGCCCCCCCACCGTCAACTATGCTCTGTCCATCCGCGGCACCATCAATGGCAGCGGCCTCTACCGCAATGTCAACGCCACAGGCGTCCAACTGGGCGGTCTTGGCCACGCCGTCAACCTGGCCAATGGTATTCAGGTTAAGGGCCAGGTCCTTGGCAACGCGGTTGGCGGCATCGCGACCGGCCTGCTGGTCGGCAGCGGCGCCACCACGCCCCGGCTCGACATTGACGGAAAGGTGCAGGCAACGGCGATCCGCAGCCTGCTGACCACCACCTCGGGCACAACCACCACCTACGACATCGTCGCCGGCGAAGCCCGGGCTATCGATATCGCGGCAGGGGCGACCCTGCCGGTGATCAATGTCAAGACCAGCGGCGGTATTCTGGCGGTATCGGCCGGGACGCAGAACAAGGCTGTCGCCATCCGCGACTCGTCCAACAGTCTGATCAACATCACCAACAATGGCCTGATCAGCGCCAGCTTGACGAGTGCCGACGACAATGGCGACTCGGTGAATGAAGCCCTGGTCAACCGGGCCATCGCTATTGATACGCGCACCAACTCGGCAGGCCTGACCCTGACCCAGGTCGACACCAATCCCGGTGACACCAAAGCCGATACAGACATCCCTGCCCCGGCCATCCTGGGCGACATTCTGCTGGGTTCGGGCAATGACGCCATCTCCTCGTCCGGCGGCAACATTGTCGGTAATATCGACTATGGTACAGGCGCCAACAGCTTCACCGTGACCAACAAGGCCACCTACTTCGGCAAGATGACGAATGGCACGGGCGGTACTGTCGCGCTCAACATCACCGACGGGGCCGTTGCGCTCCTGGGTGGAACGCACCTGAACACAACGACGGTGAATGTCGGCGCGACCAGTACGCTTAGCCTGGTGGTCGACACCGCCACGCCGACAACGCCGATGCTGGTGGGAACCGGGGCCGTAACCTTTGCCACGGGCGCCAAGATGAATCTGGCACCGACCAAGCTGTTCACCGATCCGAAGACCTTCACGCTTCTGACGGGTTCCAGCATCGATCTCGGCGGCCTGACGCCGACCGTCTCGTACCTCTACACAGCCAATCTGTCGAAGAATGCCGGCAATACCGAGCTCTACGCCAATATGCGGCTCAAGACCCAGTCGGAAGCGGCCTTCTCGGACAACCAGTATGCCGCCCTCGTGCCTGTGCTGACCGTCATCGCCAAGGACTCCGCCGCCGAGACCCAGGTCATGGCGCAAATGACCAAGGAAGGCTTCGATCGAGTCTACAATCAGTACCTCCCGGATTATTCGGGCGAAAATATCCTGGGCCTTTCGCTGGGCTCGCACTCGCTGAACCGTTCGCTGGGTTCGCTGACCCTGATTCCGGGTAATGACGCCGGCCAATACTGGCTCCAGGAGTACGGCTACCACACCACGCGCGACTACGCCGACACGGCTGGCTTTGAATCGACCGGATTCAGCTTCGCCGCCGGCCGCGAAGCCGAGGTCTACGGTAATCAGACCGTCGGCTTCTATCTGTCCTACACCTCAGCGACGCCGACCGACACCTTCGCCGTCAGCGAAGAAGAGATGATCAACTCCGACGTCACCGTCGGTGGCTACTGGCGCCTGAAAACGGGCGCCTTCAAGGGCTGGGCCCATGCCGGGATCGGCTTCACCAACTTCGAGTCGCTGCGTCAGAATTCCACCCTGGCCTATACGTCGAAGGCGGAATGGAGCGGCTTCTCCTACAGCGGCGGCGTCGGGGCCTCGGTCGACTACAAGCTGGGCAAATTCAGTGTCACGCCGATGGTCTTGGCCGACTATTACGCGCTCAGCGAAAAGGAACATGCCGAAAGCGGCGGCGGCGACTATTTCGACCTTTCGATCGGCAAGCGCGATAGTCACCTGCTGTCCTCGACCGCCATGCTGAACTTCAGCTACGGACGCTTCTTCCTGAAGCCGGAACTGTGGGTCGGCTACAAGCAAAACATCTCGGCGGAAATCGCCGACACGGTTGCCATGTTCAAGAACGGCGCGCCGTTCACCCTAACAGGCGGCGACCTGGAAGGCGGCGGCCCGATTGCCGGCTTCCGCGTTTCGGCGGACAATGAATGGAGCTATTTCGGCATCGAAGGCGATTACGAAAAGCAGGACACCTACACCAACTACAGCATCGCGCTGCGGACCCGGTTCCAGTTCTAAAGCGAGCTGTTTCGTTTATGATCGAAGCCCTTTCCGTATCCGGAGAGGGCTTCTTTTTTGGGGGATTACATGCGCCGGTTCTGTTTCATCGGTCTGTGCCTGCTTAGCGGGCTGGCGACCTTCATCATCCTGCTGAGTCTGTTGCCCTGGCCGGGAGAAATGCTGGCGCCGTTCCGGCCGCAGATGCTGGTAGGAACCCTGATTCTGGTCGTGGCCAGCCTGCCCTTCCTGTCCTGGAAGTTGACCTTGGCTGTCGCCGCGGTCGCGACCCTGAACGCCGGGCCGATGGCGATGCGCTGGTTCGGCCGGCCCGTTCTGCCGGCATCCGAAACGCCTAACCTGAGTGTCCTGTCGCTGAACGTCCTCTACCAAAACACCCAATATACCCGCGCCGAAGCCCTGATACGGCGCGAGAACGCCGACGTCGTCGTGGCCAGCGAGACCGATCCGGAGTGGATCGCGCACTTTCAGCACCTGAAAGACGTCTATCCCTACAGCGAGACGATTCCCGGCCGGGGCGCGTTCGGCCTGAGCGTCCACGCCAAATCGCCGATGAAGGCCACAATCCTCGAACTCGGGCCTGAACGCCTGCCGCTGATTCGGGCGGAGTTCGACACCTATGTTGTCTATGCCGTTCACCCCATGCCGCCGGGATCGTCGGACAAGGCCGCCGAAAACGGGATCTACCTGCAACAGCTTGCCGAGACGGCGCGGACCGAAACCAAACCGGTCGTGCTGGCCGGCGATTTCAACACCACCCTGTGGTCATCGAACATCCGGCCCTTGATCCAGGACCGCTGGCAATGGCCGTCAGGCTCGGGCGCGGCCTATACCTGGCCTGTGGGGGCATCATTTCTGGGCATCCAGATCGACCACATCCTGACGCAGCGAATGAAGGCGGGCCGGTTCAGGGTTCTGGAACCGATCGGCTCGGATCACCGACCGGTGCGTGCTGATCTGCAATTCTAGGAAATAAGCCCATGGCAACGCTATAGCGATTCAGGGTCCAGGGCCTGCGGCCTTTGGAGCGAAGAGACTTGCGACCAACGGGAGCGCAGCCCCAACTCTCTTGATTCTTTGGGCGCCAAGGCGCTCTGCGCCTGAACGCCAACTAAAAAAAACCAGGTTCTCATGCCTCGCATGAGCGGCCTGGTGGGCGATGACGGGTTCGAACCGCCGACCTACTCGGTGTAAACGAGCCGCTCTACCAGCTGAGCTAATCGCCCTTTCCAGTCTGCAAAGGGACGCTCCGTTTGCCGTGCGCCCCCCGAAAAGTCAAGAGCCGTTTCCGCGGTTGGCGGAAACGGCTCTGTAAAACCTGACCTCAGGTGAAAACCTTAGTTCAGAGCGCCTTTCAGGCCTTCACCGACGCGGAAGCGGGCGGTGACCGAAGCCGGACGCTGGACGGTTTCGCCGGTGCGCGGGTTGCGGGCGGTGCCGGCTTCGCGCTTGACCGCGAGGAAGGTACCGAAGCCAACGAGGCGGACATCGTCACCCTTCTTCAGGGCGCCGACAACGGAGTCGGTGAAAGCGTCGAGCGCCTTCTTGGCTTGATCCTTGGTCAGACCGGCCTGATCGGCGATGGCGGCCACGAGTTCAGCTTTCGTCATTTTATTTTCTCCCTTACCCACGATAGGGCGGTTAGCTTCAGGCTCCCGTCGGTGCTTGCCCAGCAAGGCTTTGAGTCGCCGTCGGGTGAAGCCGATAGAGACTACAAAAATTAACGAGCGTCAAAGCAATAATCACGATTTATTGCACTGCAAACCGTGTTTTTTAAAGGGTTTGCGCGTTTTCACGGTGTTTTGACGGCTCCGTTCACGGAAAATCGCGGAAATTGAACCACGCGGTACAGTCGCGCAGCGATTTTCGGCCCAAAGCCTTATGGTAAAAGGAATCACTTATCCTCCCCCGTTGGCGGGGGAGGTGTCGAGCAAGCGGAGGCCGAAGGCTGAAGCGCGTCGAGACGGAGGGGGAGTCGGAAGCTCAAACGCATATAAAAAAGAGCCGCACATCGCTGCGCGGCTCTGATCTATTTCAAGACGACAATCCTCAGTGCGCGGTGGCACTATCGGCGTCATCCACCGCGGTCGACGTGGCCGAAGCGGCAATCACCGGCTCGATCCATTCCACCGGGGTCAGCGGCTTGGTCAGGGCATGCTGCAACGCCTCCTCAACCAGGGCCACCGGAATGATTTCCAGCCCCGACTTGACGTTGGCCGGCAGTTCGATCAGGTCCTTCTCGTTCTCCTTGGGAATAAGAACGGTCTTGATACCGGAACGCAGAGCCGCCAGCAGCTTTTCCTTCAACCCGCCGATCGGCAGAACACGGCCGCGCAGGGTGATCTCACCGGTCATGGCCAAATCCTTGCGCACCGGAATTCCGGTCAGGACCGAGACCATAGCGGTCGCCATCGCGACGCCGGCCGACGGACCGTCCTTGGGCGTAGCGCCTTCCGGGACGTGGACGTGGACGTCGGTCTTGTCGAACACCGGCGGAATGATGCCGAAGCGCGGCCCCAAGGCGCGGACATAGGAGTTGGCCGCGGAGACGGATTCCTTCATCACTTCCTTGAGGTTGCCAGTCACCTTCATCCCGCCCTTGCCGGCCATCTTGATGGCTTCGATGGTCAGGATGTCGCCGCCGAACTCGGTCCAGGCCAGGCCAGTGACGATGCCGACCTGGTCGGTTTCGTCGGTGGCGCCGTAGTGGAACTTCTTGACGCCGGAATATTTGGCCAGACGCTCGTCATCGATTGTGATCGACTTGGCTTTCTCACGCACCAGGTCACGGATGACCTTGCGCGCCAGATTGCTCAGTTCGCGCTCCAACGACCGCACACCGGCTTCACGGGTGTAATAGCGGATGATGTCGCGGATCGCCTTTTCCGGCACCACGAACTCGTCGACCGTCAGACCATGGTCCTTCATCAGCGTCGGCAGAACGTGACGCTTGGCGATCTCGACCTTTTCATCCTCGGTGTAACCCGGGATGCGGATGATCTCCATCCGGTCCAGCAGCGGCTGCGGCATGTTCAGCGAATTGGCCGTGGTGACGAACATGATCTTCGACAGGTCGTAATCGACCTCGAGATAATGGTCGTTGAAGGTCGAGTTCTGCGCCGGATCCAGCACTTCCAGCAGAGCCGAAGCGGGATCGCCGCGCCAGTCGGCGCCCATCTTGTCGATTTCGTCCAGCAGGAAGAAGGCGTTGGTGGTCTTCACCTTCTTCATCGACTGGATGATCTTGCCCGGCATGGAACCGATATAGGTCCGGCGGTGGCCGCGGATTTCCGACTCGTCGCGCACGCCGCCCAGCGAGATGCGAACGAACTCACGGCCCGTGGCCTTGGCGATCGACTTGCCCAGCGAGGTCTTACCGACGCCCGGAGGACCGACCAGGCACAGGATCGGGCCTTTCAGCGTGCCCATGCGCGCCTGGACGGCCAGGTGCTCCAGTATGCGCTCCTTGACCTTGTCCAGGCCATAGTGATCGGCTTCCAGCGTGTCCTCGGCCTTCTGCAGGTCGATAGCCTTGGGCTTGGTGGCGCCCCAGGGGATCGACAGCAGCCAGTCGAGATAGTTGCGCACGACGGTGCTTTCGGCCGACATCGGCGACATGTGCCGAAGCTTGTTCAGCTCGGCCATGGCCTTGGTGCGGGCTTCCTTGGAAAGCTTGGTGCCCTTGATCTTCTTTTCGAGATCGGCCAGCTCATCCTTGCCCTCGTCCTGTTCGCCGAGTTCGCGCTGGATGGCCTTCATCTGCTCGTTGAGGTAATATTCGCGCTGGGTCTTTTCCATCTGGCGCTTGACGCGCGAGCGGATTTTCTTCTCGACCTGCAGCACCGAGATTTCGCCCTCCATGAGAGCGTAGATCTTCTCCAGCCGCTTGGTGACCGAAAGCTGCTCCAGCAGGCCTTGCTTCTCGCCGATCTTGACGACCAGATGCGCCGAAATCGAATCGGCCAAGGTGCCGGGGTCGGTGATTTCACCAATTGCCTGAAGCGCTTCCGGCGGAATCTTCTTGTTCAGCTTGATATAGTTTTCGAACTGTTCCGACACGGCGCGAACCAGGGCTTCCAGGTCGGGACCTTCCGACAGGTTGGCCTCCAGCACATAGGCCTCGGCTTCATAGTACTTGTCAGTGCCGACGAAACGCTTGATACGGGCGCGCGCCTTGCCTTCGACCAGAACCTTGACGGTGCCATCGGGCAGCTTCAGCAGTTGCAGGACGTTGGCCAGCACGCCGATTTCGTAGATGGCGTCGGTATCGGGATCATCGTCGGAAGAATTCTTTTGGGTGGCCAGCAGGATCTGCTTGTTGCCACGCATGACCTCATCCAGGGCGTGCACGGACTTCTCGCGGCCGACGAAGAGCGGCACCACCATGTGCGGGAAGACGACGATGTCGCGCAGCGGCAGGACAGGAATGGTCAGGGTTTCTAACATCATAACTCCTTCACAAGACTCAGCCGCCGCCTTAACCCAAGCTTAAGAGCCTAAGCTCGCGTACTCAACAGAGTCTTAACATAAAGAGCGCGTCACCGGTGACGGAGACAAAAGTGTCACGGTTTATCGCTTCCTGACCCATGTGGTGTGTTCCGCCGGTTTGCGCAAGACGGAACTGCGACACCGTTGTGAACACCCCACTCTTCCCATACGTCACTGGGCGCCCTTTAGATGAAGCAGACTGAATTGGTCCTTACTTCTCCTCCCCATGACAATGGGGAGGGGGACCGCGAAGCGGTGGAGGGGTATAGGGCAGGTGCACTGTCGCCTGCCCATATTCCGACACTTCAAACCCTTGGCAACCTTCGCTGTTCAGCTTAAAGCGAAACTCATGAGCTTTACTCCCATCCTCGCCCCCTTCCCCGCCGCCCGCCCGCGCCGGCTGCGCCAATCCGCCTGGACCCGCGACCTGGTGGCTGAAAACCGCCTGCACGTCTCCGACCTGATCTGGCCGATCTTCGTCCACGACCGCGACGTCGCCTGCGAGCCCATCACCTCATTGCAAGGCGTCGATCGCCTCAGCATCGCCCAGGCCGTGCAGGAAGCCAAAGAAGCCCGCGACCTTGGCATCAATGTCCTGGCCCTGTTCCCGCACCTCGACGAACGCCTGCGCACCTCCGACGCAAAAGCCGCCATCGACCCGAACGGCCTGATCCCGACCGCCTGCCGCGCCATCAAATCCGCCGTTCCCGATATCGGCCTGCTGGTCGATGTTGCGCTCGATCCCTATACGGACCACGGCCACGACGGCCTTCTGGTTGACGGCAACATCGTCAACGACGCCACGGTCGAGATGCTGATCCAGCAAACCCTGGTCCAGGTCGAAGGCGGCGCCGACATCGTCGCGCCGTCGGACATGATGGACGGCCGCATCGGCGCCATCCGCAATGCCCTGGAAGCGACCGGCCACCACGATACCCTGATCATGTCCTACGCCGCCAAATACGCCTCGGCCTTCTACGGTCCCTATCGCGACGCCATCGGCGTCAAGGCGCTGAAAGGCGACAAGAAAACCTACCAGATGGACTCGGCCAACAGCGACGAAGCCCTGCGCGAGGTCGCCATCGACATCTCCGAAGGCGCCGACATGGTCATGGTCAAACCCGGCCTGCCCTATCTCGACATCGTCCAGCGCGTCTCGGAAACCTTCAAGGTCCCGACCTTCGTCTATCAGGTCAGCGGCGAGTACGCGATGATCAAGGCCGCGGTCGAAAAGGGCTTCATGGACCATGACCGTGCCGTTCTGGAAACCCTGCTGGCCTTCAAACGCGCCGGCGCGTCGGGTATCCTGACCTACTTCGCCAAGCACGTGGCCCAGCTGTTGAAGAATTGATCAACTTCAATCATCGATAAACATTTTCGCTTGACGATGACGCGGCAAAGGCCATTATCCCCCGAATGACAACTGGGGGATAAGGGTCATGCCGAAACGTCACCATCTTGCCGCTGCGTCGCTGCTCGCCTGTCTGGTCGCCGCACCGGCCTTCGCCCAGAACGCGCCACCGCCGGCCTCTCCGGCAACACCCAATGCCCAGTCGGTGATCATCCAGGGCAAAAAAATCCGCCGCGACCGCAAGAGCGTCCGCATCGACGCCCACACCGGCAGTTCCTGCGCCTTTATGCGCGGCTTCAGCGCCTATGACGAAGGCGTCATGCAGGACTACCTCGAACATTTCGGCGGCAACCGCGACTCCGCCGTCAACGATCCGGGCGGCGACGAAACCGATCCACTGCGGCCCGGCGCCCGCGTTCGCGACATCGCGCCGTTCGGCAACGCCTCCCAGGACAATAGCGGCCAGGGCAGTTCACCCGGCGACCGCTTTACCTCGACGACGCCGGGCGGCTGTACCCAGGCCGATGTCGCCGCCGCCTCCGGCCGCAACTCCATTCTGCGCCATGACAAATCCCTGACCCAGGCCTTCGAAGCCTTTGACTCAGGCGATTACCCCAAGGCCCTGGAACTGTTCGAAAAATCCTATCAGAAGATCGGCTATGACGAGGCCGCCTTCATGCTGGCCAAGATGTACCTGGCCGGCCTGGGCACGCCCGCCAATGTTGAAAAGGGTATCTTCTGGCTGAAGAAGGTCGCCGAAGCCCCGTTCGAGCTCAAGGACGAGGAAAAATTCGACCCGGCCGATCCCTACGCCTTGAGCACGCGCGCCGACGCCACCATGACCCTGGCGAACATCTATCTGACCGGCGCCGGCGTGCCGCGTGACGCCAAGGAGGCCCGCAAGTGGTTCGAAAAGGCCGACAGTATCGGCTTCATCCCGGCCGCTCATATCCTCGGCCAGATCTATCAAAACGGCCTCGAAGTGACGCCGGACATCGACAAGGCGATCAAATATTACAAACGCGCCGGCGAATTCGGCTTTACCCCGTCCCAGTACGAACTGGGCCTGATCTACTACACGGGCGACGGGGTGCCGGAAGACCGCAAACTGGCGGCGCAATGGCTGATGGCGGCGGCCAGCGGTGGCCACCCCGACGCCCTGTACGAGGTCGGCCGGATGTACGACCTGGGCGACACCCTGCCCCAGGATTCGCAAAAAGCCCTCGTCTACTACAAGGAGGCCGCGCTGAAGGACCAGCCGGCGGCTCAGAACGCGCTCGGTACCTATTTCTACACCGGCGAACTCCTGGATAAGGACCTGGTGATGGCGCGCAAGTGGTTCGAGGTCGCTGCCAATAACGGCGACGCCGACGCCATGTTCAACCTGGCAGCCATGCTGATGACCGGCGAAGGCGGGGAAAAAGACCTGGCCCTGGCCTATGTCTGGTTCAAACTGTCCGAATTGTCTGGCCTGGAAAAGGCAGTGGCGCCGGCGGCCCAGATGGGCGCGAAACTGTCACCCGAAGACCGTGCCAAAGCCGACGCCATCCTCAACCCACCCGCCGCCTGATCACTTGACGTAGAGCCTGCGCGCCGGACCATCAACGGTGGTACCGTCGCTGCGCGTGGCCCGAATCGACAGCTTGTGATCGCCGGGCGTCAGCGCGCCATCGGGGAATTTGAAGTCGAACTGGACCTTGGGATAGTTGGGATCAAACGCGAGCACATCCGGCATCCGCGCCCGCTCGTCGTCGAGACCATAGCGTGTTGGCGCGACAACCCTGCCGTCGATCAGGACATCGACTCTGGTGATGCCGATTGGATCGGCAGCGACGCCGAAATAGTTGCTCTTGTCATCCGTCGTCAGGAACGCACCGCGCGTCGGCTGGCCGATATAGAGCGATGGCAACAGCGGGCACGGTCCGGCAAACGGCTTAGGCGTCGCCCTCACCCGCGCCGTATACATCTGCAGCGCCACGCGCCCGGGCGGCAGCTCGGTCACGCCGAACGGTTCAACATCATCGAATAAACCACAGATATCCTTGTAAAAATCGATCTCGGCCTTGCCTTCGTGATAGACATAGTCCGGCGCGTTCAGCACCAGCACCACGCCCTTGCCGGCGTGATCGCGGACCAGGGAATCGCGGTCCAACCCCCACTTGGTCCGCGCCTGGACAAACCGCGTTTTCAGGTCATCCGGATCGTTCAACGCATAGACCTGCCGCCCCTTGACCGCCGGAAATTCCAGCCGCACCGCGCTGTTGTGACCATTGGCGGCGATAGAGACATCGTACCCGAACCGCGTCCTCGCCCGCGCCAGGGCGGCGGTCAGGTCGCCTTCCGCCAGCGTCCAGTTTTCGGTTTCCGACGAATCGAGCTCGCGCAGGCTGTAAGGTATCTGCATCTGATTGGCGCTGACATAGGCCATGACGCTGAACACCACGCCCGCCACGACGGTAATCGCCGGCCCCAGCGCGACCAGAAGGGTGCGGAAACGGCGCACCCGGTCGGACGCCGCCCGGTCAACATATCCGATCAGCACCCCTGGCACAAAGGCCAGCAACGGCACGAACGCCATCAACGGCCAGTGGATCATGACGGTCTTGTTGAACAGCGCCTGCACGACATAGAAGCCGAATATGCCCACGCCTATATAACCCAGCAGCGCGGCCGGTTTGTCGCGTTCATCCCACAGCGCCTTTTTGGCGCCGACGGCCATGGCAAAGAAGAAGAGCGGGTTGGCGAAGAATATCTGGGTCACGATCAAGGTGACGACGAATTGCAGGTCCAGCCCCAGCCGCGGTCGCTGCACCACATGGAACTGCAGCGCCGGCCAGTCATTGGCGACGTTGTAGATGATCGCCGGCAATACGCCCAGGGCCGCCAGCCCGGCGGATATATACAATCCCGGCTGGCGCCACTGCCGGCGTCCCAGCGGATGCGCCAGCAGAAACGCGAACACCGCGAGGCCCGGAACAACGAATCGGTAGTGCGCCAATAGCCCCAGCCCGGCACACACCCCGGCGCCTATCCACCACTTCAGCCCGTTATCGCTGATGGCGCGCAACAAGCACCCGGCCATCAGCGCCAGCAGAAGCTGCAACCCGCCTTCCGGATAGAAGATCGGCCCGTTCATCGTTACCGCCGGACACAGCAGGGCGATGATCGCCGCCCAGACAGCGTTACGCTGGGAGGTCACGGGCCGGGCCATAAACCAGACCGCGAATGGAATTGCCGCCGCGATCACCAGCGCCACCAGACGCAGCGGCACCACGCTCCACCCGCCAACGCTGGTGACCAGCCAGGCCAGCCACGGATAGCCCGCGGGAATATCGGGATAGGCCAGATCGGGATGGGCGCCGGACATGACGAAATGCGCCTCGTCCCACAGGACATTGGTGACGAGGGCGATGTAGAGCTTCCACACCGTCATGACGGCCAACAAGATCAGGCCGGCGCGGATCAGCAGCCGGTCATCCCCGATGATCTGGCCACCAGGGCCCATAGCCGGCTTATCGGCCGACAGCTCATAGAATTGCGTCATGGTGCCCCCGCAACAGCATTCCTTACTAAAAACGAATCCCTGGCATTGTCCAGCCGCCGTTATTTCCCGCGCCGCGCTTCCAGCCGGGCGTGCAGGCTGGACGTATCCCATCGCGCGCCGCCCATGGCCTGGACTTCGCTGTAGAACTGGTCGACCAGCGCCGCCAGGACCAGATGCGCACCGTTCGACCGCGCCTCGTCCAGAGCGATCCCCAGATCCTTGCGCATCCAGTCGACGGCAAAGCCGAAGTCGTATTTGCCTTCATTCATCGTCGGCCAGCGGTTGGACATCTGCCACGACCCGGCGGCGCCGGCCGAAATCGCCTGCAGCACCAGCTCCGGATCCAGCCCAGCGCACTTGCTGAAATGCAAAGCCTCGGCGACACCCTGGACGACACCGGCAATGGCGATCTGATTGGCCATCTTGGTGGTCTGGCCGGCGCCCGCGGGTCCGATATGGGTGATCGACTTGGTATAGGGCTTGACCAGCGCCTCGACCTCGCCGAACCGGTCCGTCCCGCCGCCGACCATGATCGACAACTGGCCGTTCACCGCCCCCGCCTGCCCGCCGGACACCGGCGCGTCATAAAAAGCTAAGCCTTTTCCGCTAGCTATGTCCGATAGTTCACGCGTCAGTTTCGCCGAAATCGTCGTGTGATCGATGATCAGAGCGCCCGTTTTCATGGCTGGAAACGCCGCTGTCACCGTCTCGCGCACATCCTCGTCACGCCCGACGCACAGCACCAAGGCGTCGACGCCGGCGACCGCCGCTTCGATGGTCTCGGTCGCACTCGCCCCATGCGCCGCCGCCCAGTCAAAGGCCTTGGCATGGGTGCGATTGAAGCCCACCACCTCATGACCGGCCTTGACCAGATGCCCGGCCATCGGCCCGCCCATAATGCCCAGACCGGCAAAACAGAGTTTCACGATACGGTTCCTATCTGGCCATACCTGCCGCGGAAGAAGGTCAGCCCCTCATGTCCCTCGTCCATGTCAAACGACGTCACCTGGCCGACAATCACCAGATGGTCGCCCACAATCCGTGTATCGAAGACCTCGCAGGCCAGAAAACCGATGACCTCGCGCATCCGAAGCGGATGCTCGTCACTCATCAGCATATCATCTGGGACGATGTGGGCATTCTGCTTGGCGAATCGCCGGGACAGCGCCTCCTGGCCCGCGCTCAATATATTGACACCGAACACCGTGGCGTCGGCATAGATCTGATAGCGGTGCGCCTTGACGTCGATACACCACTGGATCAGCGGCGGATCCAGCGACACCGAGCTGAACGAATTGGCCGTGATCCCCAACACCTGGCCGGACGCCATGTCGGGATCGGGCGTCGTCATCACGCACACCCCGGTAGCGAACGTTCCCAACGTATGCCGTAAGCTCTTGCTATCCATCATCTTCCCACCTGAAGCCGTCACTCACGGGTAGCCCAGGTCGCCGGCCAAAACAACGGAAAATCCGTGCCAAGCTTATGGCCTCAACCGCCTCTTAACCTTACTCCGGCTAAGGTCGGCGAATCTCTATCTACCGGGACCGAGAATGGCTAGCCGCGACGCTCCGATTATCATCAAGAAGATCAAGAAAGGCGGTGGCGGCGGTCACCACGGCGGCGCCTGGAAGGTCGCCTATGCCGACTTCGTGACCGCCATGATGGCCTTCTTCCTGCTGATGTGGCTGATCAACACGACTTCGCCGGAACAAAAACGCGGTGTCGCCGACTATTTCGCCCCGGCCAATGTGTCGCAATCGACCTCGGGCTCCGGCGGTATCCTGGGCGGCAACGCGCTCGGCACAGACGGTGACAAGAACGAAGGCACCATGTCCTTTATTGAGCAGATGGCGCCCAAGCCGCCCGACACCCAGGATCGCGACGGTCAGTCCAAGGATGCCGGCCAGCAGTCGACAACGGGTTCGCCTTCAGAGACTTTGGATGACCAGCAAAAGAAGGAAAACAATTCCTTCCAGTCGGCAGCTGAGTCCTTACGTCAGGCACTTCAGGACATGCCTGAACTCGCTGAACTGTCGAAAAACATCCTCGTCGACCAGACTCCGGAAGGCCTGCGTATCCAGCTGGTTGATCAGGAAGGCCGCTCGATGTTCGGTGAAAACTCGGCCGTCCCCAATGATCGCGCCAAGGTCCTGCTGCGTGCGGTGGCCAAGGTCATCAACACCCTGCCCAACCGTGTCTCGATCACTGGCCACACCTCGGGCGTCGCCGGCTCGGGTACACAGAACCCGAAGGACTGGGGCCTGTCGACCCAGCGCGCCGACGTCGCCCGCGGCCTGCTGCAATCGGCCGGCGTCGACCAGGACCGCATCGCCCAGATCCAGGGAAAGGCCGCCAAGGAACCGCTTTATCCAGACGACCCGTCCCTGGCAGGCAACCGTCGCATCGCCATTGTTCTCCTGCGCGAAGCACCGGTCCTGCCGCAAAACACGGGTTTGTAGAAGGCGCTTCGACAATGATCTTGCCCCGTGCTAGGATTTGGGTTCAACTGAAGGACCACGAGTCCCAGCGCAGGGCAGTAGAGTAACAGGGCCATGAGTGAGCATTTTCCAGGGCGAAAACTCAGATACTATCTGACCATTCCCGGTCCCTGCCCCTACCTGCCGGGTCAGGAGGAACGTAAGGTCTTCGTCCACCTGCCGCCGCTGGAAGCCATCAGCGTCAACGACCAGCTCTCGGCCATCGGTTTCCGCCGCTCGCAGAACATCGCCTATCGTCCGGCCTGCCAGACCTGCCGCGCCTGCCAGAGCGTGCGTATCCCTGTGCGGCGGTATGACTTTTCCAAGTCCGACAAGCGCGTGATGAAGGCCAATGCCGACCTGACCAAGACCTTTGTCGAGGCCGAGGCCAGCCGCGAACAGTTCGACCTGCTGCAGAAATACCTGAAGGCGCGCCATCCCGATGGCGGCATGATGGACATGACCTGGCCCGACCTGGTGGCCATGGTCGAAGACACCCTGGTCCGCACCCACCTGATCGAATATCGCATGGACGGCCGCCTGGTCGCCTGTGTGCTGGTCGACGCCCTGAACGATGGCCTCTCCCTGGTCTACAGCTTCTACGATCCCGACCTGATGACCCGGTCGCTGGGCCGCTACATCATCCTGGACCATGTCGACCAGGCGGCCCGCGCCGGCTATGACTATGTCTATCTCGGCTACTGGGTGAAGGGTTCGCCCAAGATGGATTACAAGGCGCGCTACCAGCCTCTGGAAGGCCTGACCGACCTCGGCTGGCAGACCATAACCCCCATCGCGAAATAGTTTAGCCTCCATGTCACGTCCATGGGCGGCGGAAGCCGGAACCCAACACCGTCTTCAGCACGTTAGGCGATGAAATTTACCCTGGTAAAGCAACGATGGCCGCTAAAATCCTCACTCGACACATGAGCTTCTGAAGCGTCGTTTCTTGTATCCATCTACAGGCCATACGGACGGCGTCTATGTGCGCCGTCCCGACCGCTACGTGCGGTTAAGCTATGATGTTCGCACTCACATTGGCCGCCGCATCCGTGATCACCGTGATGACATTGCCGCTGCCGAAATCGACCAGGACGTCCGTCCCCGACTGTGTCACCGTATAGCTGCCCAATCCGCTAAGTTGGATCTTGTCGCCCTCGGCGGAGTTGAAGTCCATGATGGTATCCAGCTTGAACCCGGCCTGGAACAGGAAGATATCCGCCAGCGCCCCACCGGTCAGGACGTCATTACCGCCACCGCCGTTCAGCGTATTCAGGCCGTAATTGCCGGTGATTATGTTGTTCCCGCTGCCGCCCGTGCCATTGATATTGTTGCTTCCGGTCAGAACCAGGTTTTCGACATTCAGTCCATTCAGACTGAAAGTCGCGTTCGAATAGACGATATCGGTGCCGCCCCCGGAGGCCTCGACGACCGAGTCGCCGCTACTGTCGACAATGAAGGTATCGTTGCCCGATCCGCCATCCATGGTATCGGCGCCGGCATCGCCGTCAAGATAGTCATGCCCCCCCGCCCCGGACAGCAGATTATTTCCGATGTTCCCAATCAGGGAGTTGGCGCTGCCATTGCCGGTTAGATTTATATTGTCGCTGCCCTGCAGCCAACCCACTTCAATAGAACGGCCTGAAAGCGTGTACGTAACGAAAGAATACAGGACGTCATAGGACGCGTTGGCATCGGTCTCCACGACATTGTCGTCCGTATTCTGGATGATATAGGTGTCGGCGCCCAGCCCGCCGGTCAGGACATTCGCCGCGCTGTTGCCGATGATGTAGTTGTCCGATTCATTGCCGGTGCCGTTGATCGCCGCGCTGCCGGTCAGTTGCAGATCCTCGATATAGGTCCCCAGCGTGAAGGTAACGCTGGACTGGACCAGGTCGTGCCCGCCGCCAAGGGTATATTCGCGGGCAATATCGCCGGCATTATCGACCACATAGGTGTCGAAGCCAGCTCCGCCCTCCAGCACGTCGGCGCCGATCCCGCCATTCAGCAGGTTGTTACCATTATTGCCCAGGATGGTGTTGTTGCCGTTGTTGCCCGTGCCGCTGACCGCCCCGTCCAGCAGCTTCAGGTTCTCCACCGCGATCCCGGTCATCACGAAATTGACCGAGGAGCGCACCAGGTCTATCCCGCCGTCGGTGGCTTCGGTGATGACGTCATCGCCATCGACGACATAGGTGTCGTTCCCGCTTCCACCGTTCAGCTTGTCCGCCCCGCCGCCGCCGATCAGCAGATTGGCGCCGCTGCTGCCAGTAATCGAGTCATTGCCGGCGGAGCCGATCGCATTTTCAATGTCAAGCAGTTCGGTAACGTCGCCGGTCGAGGCCATCGCCCAGCCTTCGTTCAGGTTGATATTGGCCCAGCTGAAGGCGCTGGCGCTGACGTAGTCGCCGCCCCCGCCGCCATCGACATGGTCATTGCCCATCGACAGGTAGAACAGGTCGCCGCCTTCACCGCCCGCGGCAAAGTCGTCACCATTGCCACCGTCGATGATGTCGTTGCCGTCGCCGCCGTCCAGATGGTCGTTATCGTCATAGCCGGACAACTCGTCATTACCGGCGCCACCGTACAGCGAATCGTCGCCGAACAGGCCGATCAACTCGTCATTGCCGCCTTCGCCGTACACCTGGTCATTGCCGTTGCCGGCATTGATCGTATTCCAGCCGGCATTGCCGACAATGACGTTGTTCTGCGCGTTGCCACTGCCGGTAATGTCGCTGAAACCGGTCAGCACCAGATTTTCGACAAAAGCGATCGAATTCAGGTTGAACGACAGCGACGAGATCACCGTATCGGTCCCTTGCCCGCTACGTTCGGAGACCACGTCGGACGCGCTGTTGACATAATAGGTATCGTCGCCCAGCCCGCCATACATCTTGTCGGCGCCACTGCCACCATCCAGGATGTCATTGTCGACAGAACCGTAGAGGGTTTGCGCACCCGCCAGACTGGTCGCCACGCGGAAGGTGCGCTGATAGACGCCGTCGCCGCTGCCATCCTGGCCGAAGCTGCTCCAGGCCACGGTATAGCCGCCGTCCGCCAGGGCTGTGACGGTGGGAAGCTCCTGGGTATTGACCGTGTAAGTGTTGACGCGGGTTTCGATGCCGATGGCATTGCCCTCAGCGTCGAACCGCTGGGTATAGACGTCGGCCATGAAATCGCCGGCCGGAGAACTCATCCAGGTAACGACGAAGCCGCCGTCGCTCAGTCCCGTCACCTGGGCCGCGCTTTGCGTGCCGGCCACGGTGGTGTTGATATGGATTTCCGCGCCCGCCGCCACGCCGTCGGCATCGTAGCGCTGGGCAAAGACGTCGTGATACCCCAATCCATCAGCGCCACTCCATGCGACGACAAATCCGCCGTCCTCCAGTGCCGAAATGGCCGGAGCCAGCTGGGTTCCCGCCGTCGTCGAATTCACGATGATTTCGCCCGTAATGGCCGTACCCGCGACATTGTAGCGCTTCATGACCACGTTCCAGCCCGTCGCATCCGTGATCGAATAGGCGCTCCACGCGACAATGAAACCTCCGTCCGCCAGACCGAGAGAAACCGGCAGGTTCTGTTCGGATTCCCCGACCGTGTTCACCCGGAACTCGGCGCCGTTGGCCAAGCCGGAGGCCGTGTAACGCTGGGCATACACGCCCTCTCCGATAGGCTCGTCCACCGGATCGTCCTGGCCGACACTCGTCCACACAACCAGGAAACCGCCGCCGGCCAGTGCGGTGACATGGCTGTCCATTTGATCATTGTCGGTGAAGGTACTGACATGGAATTCGCCGCCGCTGGCGACACCGGCATAGGTATATTTCTGTCCGTAGATGCCATAGTAGCTGCCGTCCTGGCCGTAACTGCTCCAGGTCACGACAAACCCGCCGTCCAGGGTCGCGGTGACGGAAGGCTGGCTTTGGAGGCTCGTCGCATAGGTGTTGATCTTGAACTCGCCGCCCACCTTGTGGCCGCTGGCGTCAAAGCGCTGGGCATAAACCGCGCCATTGCCGCCTTCCTGGGTCGAGGACTTCCACACCAGCACGTAGCTTCCGTCGCTCAGCGTGGTTGAAACCACCTCGTCCTGGTCGGTAAAGTAATAGCTGGGCACCAGCAGTTCGGGATCGACGGTCAGGATAGTGGTCATGGGTCAGGCTCCTGCAGGAGTGCCCAGGCGTCGGCCGTCGGGCGCATGGGTGACATCACACCCGCCCGAAACGCGGCGGCGGCGGAAATCTACCATGTCCGAAGGGCTTAACAAGTCCTCTTTCGAAACTCTGTCGCGCCAAAACACGAGCTCATGACCCAGACCGCGCGACCACGACCCTGTGACTCCACCGCGCCAGCAGAACCGCCGCCATCAGGCACACCACGGCTGTAACCAGTAACCCGTACAACAAAATCCCTGCGCCGTACCCGGTTAGGACCCAGGCCGCCCCGGCCGGCGCCAAAGCCTGGAACACCAGCGACACTCTGCGCAAACGCCCCATCAGCGGCGGATAACGCTCCGGCCCGAACACCAGTAGCGGCACAGTCCCCGACGTTACCGACACAACCCCCAACCCGGCGCCATAGATTACCAGGGCCGGCGCACTGAACATCGCCCCCAGGGAAATCAGAACCAGTCCGATCGTCACGCCAACGACACCGAGACACAGCGACAGATAAGCCGGCCACCGCCGCCCGATGGTCAGTTCGGTCAACCGCGCCACAACCTGCGACGGCCCGACCAGGACGCTCAAACCGACCGCGACTTCCAGCGTCAGCCCGCGGCTACTCAACAGAGTGTGCATATAGACCGACATCACGGCAACCAGCGCCATTTCAAGGGTAATAACCAACCCAAGCGCCAGATAGATCGGCACCTCCAGCCCGTGGGGCCTCACGGGCGGCAAATGGCGGACCTCCCCCACGGCGGTGGCGTCGGCAGGTTTGGGAATGACGAACAGATAAACCGGCAGGTTGACCGCCAGATGGATGCCGGCGAACACCGCCAAGGTCCAACGCCACCCGACCGCACCTTCGAGGGCATGGCTCATCGGCCAGAACACGGTGGAAGCAAACCCGCCCCACAGGGCGATCTGGATGATCGAGGCCCGCGCCGACTGGCCGAACAACCGCCCGGCGGTCCCGAAGGCGACATCATACAGCCCCATGGCCATGGCGACGCCCATCAGACACCAGCCGGCAACATAGACCCACAGGTTCGGCGCCGCAGCCACAACAGCCAGGCCGGTCGCGAACACCAGAGAGGAAAATGCCAACACCCGGTGGCCCCATCCGGCGCCGACATAGCGCCCGACGACCACAGAAACGGCAGCGGAAACGAGTATGCCCAGGGAATAGCCGCCAACGACCCATTCCAACGGCCAGCCGGTATCGGCGACGATGGGCGCAGACAGGGCGGTCAGCAGGTAAAGCGAGGTCCCAAAAGCAATAAGTTGCCCCAGGCCTAGCCCCGACACCACGGTCAATCGCCGGACATCCAGCCCCTCCAAAACCCGCATCCCCTTGCCTCCTTCGCGTTGCGACGGTGCCAGGGGCGCCGTCTATTAAAGCCGCAGTTTGCGCAATCCGCGCGGCGCCATCTTGCCCGCAGTCGCGCGGCGCCCGATGTAATCCTTGATGTCCTTGAAATCACGCGCCTTACCCGAACCGTCGAACCATTGCGGCGAACCGTTCGAGTCGTAGACGGCGATGTCCTTCACGCCACCGTCCTTATAGGCCTGCAGCTTGACTCCCTTGCCGCGCGCCATTTCCGGCAGCTCCGCAACCGGATAGACCAGGACCTTATTGTTCTCACCCAGCACGCAGATGAGATCACCATTGACCGGCAAAGCCGCCAAAGCCTCGGTGCCATCAACCGTCATGGTCTGCTTGCCGGCCCGCTTGTTGGCGAGAGCATCTTCCTCGTTCATCACGAAGCCATAGCCGTTCTTCGCCACCATGACCCGCTTGGCGCCTGCGGCGTACGGGAACACCGTGACGATCTTGGCCGATTCTTCGATATCTAGCATCAGCCGCAGCGGCTCACCATGACCACGCGCTGACGGCAGCTTGTCGCCCGACAGGGTGAGGAAACGGCCGTCCGTCGTCAGGATGAGGAACTTGTCGGTATTGTAGCCCGGCACCAAGAAGCTGAGCTCATCGCCTTCCTTGAACTTCAGTTCGGACGGATCCTCGACCTTGCCCTTGGCGGCGCGAATCCAGCCGCGCTTCGACAGGATGACCGTAATGGCTTCCTTCGGCATATAGGATTCGATGGCCGCGACCTCGATACCCACCGGCGCATCAGCGAAGGTGGTGCGGCGCGGCGACGGCAGCTTCTTGCGCACCTCGACCAGTTGCTGATCGATGCGCTTCCACTGCAGTTTCTCGCTGCCCAGCAGGGCCAGCAGCCCTTCCCGCTCCTCGGCAAGCTTCTTGTGCTCGTCCTGGATGACCATTTCTTCCAGCCGCGCCAGTTGCCGCAGCCGTGTGTCCAGGATGTAGTCGGCCTGTACGTCGGACAGGGCAAACCGGGACATCAGGACGTCCTTCGGCTTTTCCTCCTCACGGACGATGCGGATCACCTCATCCAGGTTCAGGAAGGCGATCATCAAACCGTCGAGCAGATGGAGCCGCTTCTCGATCTTCTCCAGCCGCCAGTTCGACATGCGCAGCAAAACCACGCGGCGGTGATCCAGCCAGGCGATCAGACAGGCGCGCAGCCCCAGCACCCGCGGCGTACCCGTGCCGTCCAGCACGTTCATATTGATGGCGAAGCGCGTTTCCAGATCGGAGATCTTGAACAGGCTCTCCATCAGCACTTCGGGCTCGATGTTACGCGACTTGGGTTCCAGCACCAGGCGGATATTCTCGTCCGACTCGTCGCGGACATCACCCAGCAGCGGCGCCTTCTTAGCCTCGATCAGGTCGGCCAGTTGTTCGATCAGACGCGACTTCTGGACCTGGTAAGGGATCTCGCGGACAATGATGCGCCACTGGCCGCGGCCGGCATCCTCAACCTCATAACGCGAACGTACCCGCACGGAACCACGGCCGGTCTCGTAGGCGTCCTGGATGCCCTTGCGCGTCTCGACACAGACCCCGCCGGTCGGGAAATCCGGCCCGGGGATGAACTCCATCAATTCGGCTGTCGTGACGGCGTGGTTCTGCAGCAGCTTGCGGCAGGCATCGACAAGTTCGACGACATTGTGCGGCGGCACGGAGGTGGCCATGCCCACCGCAATCCCGATGGCGCCGTTGGCCAACAGGTTGGGATATCCGCCCGGCAGCACGACCGGCTCCTGGTCCTGGTCGTCATAGGTGGCGCGGAAATCGACGGCATCCTCGTTGATCCCGTCCAGCAGCAGCATGGCCGCCGCCGTCAACCGGCATTCGGTGTAACGCATGGCGGCGGCGTTATCGCCGTCGATATTGCCGAAATTGCCCTGGCCTTCGACAAGTTCGTAGCGCTGGGCGAAGTTCTGCGCCATGCGGACCAGGGCGTCATAGATGGCCTGGTCGCCGTGCGGGTGGAAGTTACCCATGACCTCCCCGACCACCTTGGCGCATTTACGCGCGGCGGCTTCGGGATTGAGGCGCATATTGCTCATGGCGTAGAGCACGCGACGGTGGACAGGCTTCAACCCGTCGCGGACGTCGGGCAACGCCCGGTGCATGATGGTGGACAGGGCATAGGCCAGGTAGCGCTTGGACAGCGCATCACTCATGGGCTCGTCGACAATCCGGCCGCCGGCGTCAGGAATCACTACGTCACTCATAGCCCGTCATTAGAACGGGAACGAAAGGAATACAAGGGAGTCACGGAGTTACCAACTGTTGCGTCCGTCGACCTCGATCACCGTCAGGCTGGCGAGGTCGAAATCCTCGGCCAGACGCATATTGACGCCCCAGGTCCGCTTGGCCGGCATCTGGCCCGGCACCGTGCCCTCCTTGGGCGTGCCGTCATTGTTATAGGCCGACGCCCAGTCCGGCGTATCGGCATAGAGGTGGTTGCCGCACTTGCCGCAAAAGTGGTGCAGGTTCATCCCGCTGGCCGTATAAACGGTATCGTGTTCGGCTGTCAGGACCTCGACCTCTTCCGGCGCGAAATAGCTGCGCAGGGCGCCAACCCGCGAACAGAGGGTGCAGTTGCACGACTTGGCGGTATCAGGCGCGCTCGACAACCGGATACGGCTGCTGCCGCAATGACAGGAAACGATGATGGTCATGGCAAGTTCCTCCTTGTGACGGAGGCTTAGCATGGACCTGCTGCCAAAATTTGTCAGCAATCAGAACAGGGCGTCGACTTCGTTCTGCAGGTTGGTCTCGATGCGCTCGGCACGGCCGTGGATATGCGAATCCATCTCGACTACAAGCCCCTTCATGTCACGCAAACGCTCGGCCAGGTCGGCCCGGGCCGCCTCGTCATCCAGATTTGAGCTCAGAAGGATATTGATCGACGAATCGAAGCTGACCAGCGCCTTCTCGCAGCACTCATCGAAAGCGCACCGGATGTCAGCCGGGGCATGACGATAGGCCCAGATCACGACGTCCTTCATCTCAAATCCGGAATTCTCGAAATGGTGCACATAGTCGCGCTTGTGCCAGTCGGCCAGCTCCTCGGCCATGTCCGGCATGTCGAGCCCCATTTCGAACAGCATGATGGCTTCGTTGAACAGGTTGAGATAGTCCGTCGCCAGTCCAGTGGCCGGATTGACGTTGGCGGCTAACAATTCCTGTTCGCTATAGACGGTCATGCACTCTCACGCTCTATAACCCCGTTATGACATACAGGCGTTACCAAAAGGCTTAAGCTGTTCAATCGTTTGCGGAACCTACTTAGCTTGCGCTGAGTCGGCAAGCGCTTCGGCGAGGCGCAGACGCACATCCGGCAAGGGTTTGTTGTGCGGGTGAAAGACATGCCGCTCCAGGAAAAACCCGGTCAGGGTCAGGCCCCGGGCGATGTCGCCATCGCGCAGTCCCCCCTGGCTCGACAGCAGAAACTGCGGCAAAACCAACAATTTATCCCTATAGGCTTCACCGGCGCCGCGGCTGACGGCCCGAGCCGATTTGGGGCTGACATAGACCAGATCATCGCGCGATCCACTGACCGCACAGGCGCTCAAGTCCAGGCCATAGCCCAGTTCTTCCAGCAACCCGGCCTCGTAGCGCACATAGATGGCCGGCCAGATCTCCGGAATCGCAAAGGCGCCCAACAAGGCCGACAGGGCGTAATAGGCGCCGGCATGGGGTTCGCGCTCAGGCAAGACCTGACGCGTCATCAGGCAGGCGCATTGCAGCCCCAAAAGCGCGACAGGATCGTCCAGTACATCCGGTCCCGCACCTGACGATTCGACCGAGGCCGCGCCCAACTGCTCGGCATGACGGGCGCGAAACCGGAAAAGCACACCCGCCCCGGGCTGCAGCGCGGCTCTCATCCGCCGCGAAGCCCCGCCGGCGACATGGGCGGCATAGACACCCTGGCTCTGCGTCAGGACATGAACAATGGCACCGCTTTCGCCGTGCGACTTGGCACTCAGAACGATCGCTTCGTCTTCAAATTCCGTCATTTACCCGGTAAACTTAAGAATTGTAATCAAGCCCGAACTGGGCGTAGAGCGCACGGTCGTCGCTCCATTTTTCGTCGACCTTGACCGTCAGGAACAGGTGAACCGGCCGGTCCAGCAGCTTGGCCAGTTCTTCTCGCGACTTCTGACCGATCCATTTCAGGGTCTGGCCGCCCTTGCCCAAGACGATGGCGCGCTGGCCGTCGCGTTCGACGAAGATGGTCTGCTCCATCCGCACCGAACCGTCCGGCTTGTCGACGAACTCCGTCGTCACCACGGCCGCAGCATAGGGTAGCTCCTCATGCACACGCAGGAACAGCTTTTCGCGCGTGATCTCCGCCGCCAGGATACGCACCGGTGCGTCGGCGGCCTGGTCTTCCGGATAGAGCCATGGACTTTCCGGCATCCGCTTGGACAGCAGCTTCTTCAGATCCTTGACGCCGTGGCCCTTTTCGGCCGAGATCATCAGCACATCCTCGACCACGCCGGTCTTGTACAGATCGTCCGCAATGGCCAGCAGGTTCTCGCTCTTCATCAGGTCGATCTTGTTCAGCGCCAAGATCGCCTTGCGATCGGCGGCTTTCAGGCCATCAATGATCATGTTGACGTCTTCGACGGCCTTGTGATCCGCGCCGGTGGCCTTGACCTCGCCACCGCCCTTGACGGCCAGTTGCGCGGCCGCATCGACCAGCAACACCACGCAGTCAGCATCCTCGGCCCCGCCCCAGGCCGAAGCCACCATAGCGCGATCCAGGCGCCGGCGGGGCTTGAAGATGCCCGGCGTGTCGACAAGCACCATCTGGACCTCGTCATCCAAGGCAATGCCGCGTACCGGAAAGCGCGTCGTCTGCACCTTCTGGGTGACGATCGATACCTTGGTGCCGACCAACTGGTTGACCAGGGTCGATTTGCCGGCATTGGGCGCGCCGATGATAGCGACAAAGCCGCAACGTGTGGAATGTTCGGTCAATTCAGTTGTTCTCGTTCGATTAGCGCCAAGGCGGCAGTCTTTTCGGCTTCCTGCCGAGACTTGCCGGTGGCGGATTGCGGTTGCAGGCCGTCGATGACGACCTCCATGGTGAAGACGGGCGCGTGGTCGGGGCCACGCCGTTCGATCAGGTTGTAAGCCGGCGGCTTCTTGGCATTGGCCACCGCCCATTCCTGCAGGAAGGATTTGGGATTGCTGCGCGAGGCATTGCCGCTGTCCAGCAGCAACTGGCTCCACAGCGGCGCGAAACTCTTGACGACCGCGTCATATCCGCCGTCGACGTAAACAGCTGCCATCACGGCTTCGCAGGCATCACCGAGAATGGTCGGATTGCTGCGCCCACCGCTCTTGGTCTCACCGGCCGCCAGCCGTACCGCCTCGCCCAGGCCTAACTGGCGGGCAACGTCGGCGCAGGCTTCCCGCGACACCAGGGCGTGGAAGCGGCGCGACAATTCACCTTCCTCCGCCTCCGGGAAATTGTTCATCAAGGCTTCGGCGATCATCAGGCCCAACACCCGGTCACCCAGGAATTCCAGCCGTTCGTTATCGGCGATTCGGCGCGCACCTTCGGCAACGCTGGCGTGGGTCAATGCCACCTCCAGCAGTTGCTTGTCGCTGAACCGGTAGCCCAGCTTGTCCTGGACGGCTTCGATGGCGACATGACGGGTATTTTGCAAACGCGCGCTCATCCGGCACGCTTTAGCTTAGGTTGGCCCAAAAAGAAAGGAGCCCGAAGGCCCCTCTCATAATCAGTGCAAGGACTTGAAGAACCGGTCCCAGTTAAAGTTCAGCCACGTCCACGGCTTCCACAGCGACGAGCCTTCCTTCCACGACATCAGGACAAGGACGGCGCGACCTTCAACGTTTTCCGCCGGCACAAAACCAACGCCGTAGCCCTTGGGATAGCGGCTATCCAGCGAGTTGTCGCGGTTGTCGCCCATCATGAAATAGTGGCCTTCGGGCACGGTGTAGACGTCGGTATTGTCGACCGAGCCATCACGGACGAAATCCTGCATCATATGGCTTTGGCTGCGCGCGCCGGGCAGCTCCTCGCGCTGCAGGGTCGCCGTCGCGCCGCGGAATGCCCCGTCTACACTGGGTTCGGTTCCGGCGACCGTGCCCAGGTTGGAGGTCGGGACCGCCGCGCCGTTCACATAGAGCTGGTCGTCCTTGACCTGAATCGTATCGCCCGGCAGGCCGATCACGCGCTTGATATAGTCCGTCTTGTTGTCGACAGGCAGCTTGAAGACGACGATGTCGCCACGCTTCGGGTCACGGCCGAAGATGCGTCCGTTGAACAGCGGCGGCGAGAACTGGATCGAATGCTTGGAATAGCCGTAATCCCACTTCGACACGATGATGTAGTCGCCCTGGTACAGGTTGGGCTCCATCGACGCCGACGGGATGGTGAAGGGCTGGAAGAACAGGGTGCGCAGGAACAGCACCAACAGGACGGCAACGCCGACCACGGTGCCGATCTCTTTGATCTCGGCAAGCGCGATATCCTTCGCCGAACGCGGCTCGATCTGCGCCATTTCCACCTCGGCTTCGCTGTCCTGGGCCGTGGCCGCATCGACCTGCGGCGGGGCGTCCTTCACGGCCGCGGCGGCGGCAATCGGCTGATCCGCCGGCTCCGGCGTGATGTTTTCGTCTTTATTCATAAGGATTTGCCCCTGGTCCTTCATGAGTTACGGCAGGGGTGACCCTGCCGTAGATGTGGTGGTCAGGGACGTCCAAGTTCTTCGGCCCTGGTTTGGTTGATAGTGACCTAACCACAGAATATGGCAAGCGCAAGGCTGTATTTTGTTGGATACACGGGTGACAAAATCGACATGTTTCAAACGGCCTCTATGATCGCATAGGCGCTGGCATAGGGGTCCTCATCGCTTAGCGACAGATGAACATGGGCCGTCCTGCCATCGGGCACGATCGCGCGAAGCCGCTCCGCCGCGCCGCCATGCAGAAGGACATGCGGCTTACCCAGGGCATCCGACGTCACCTCGATATCGATGAACAGGAACCCCCGCACGCCTGTCCCCAGCGCCTTGGCCACGGCTTCCTTGGCGGCGAAGCGCTTGGCAAAGCTCAGGTGCGGCCGGGCAGCGGCGAACGCGTGTTTCTGTTCGTCGGCCGTAAAGATGCGATCGAGGAACCGGCGCTCGAACCGGGTCACCGACGCTTCAATACGCCGGGCATCGACCAGATCCACGCCGATCCCCAGGATCATCCCAGGCTCCTGACGGCGTCGTCCATCAGCCCGCGCATCTTCGCTACGGCGGCTTCAAGCCCGATGAAGATGGCTTCACCGATCAGGAAGTGGCCGATATTGAGTTCGCGGACATGGGCGATATTGGCGATGAACGGCACAGTGTCAAAGTCGATACCATGGCCGGCATGGACCTCGATCCCCAATTCATGCGCCTGGGCAACCGCGGCCTGCAACCGCTTCAATTCATTGTCGAATGTAACGCGTTCCTGCTCGCGAAAGGCATCACACAGGGCGCCGGTATGGAATTCGATGACCGGCGCCTGGACCTGGGCGGCGGCGGCCACCTGGACCGGATCGGCGGCGATGAACAGCGAGGCGCGGATACCGGCCTTGTTGAACAGGCGTACGGCCTCACCGACATGATCGATCTGGCCTGCGACGTCCAGCCCGCCCTCGGTGGTGCGTTCCTGACGCCGTTCCGGCACCAGGCAGGCGGCGTGGGGTTTCAGCTTCAGTGCCATGGCGACCATTTCATCGGTCACGGCCATTTCGAAGTTCAGCGGCTTGCCGAAGGTATCGCAGACCTCCTTGATCGCCCAGACATCTTTGTCGACGATATGACGGCGGTCTTCGCGCAGGTGCGCTGTGATGCCGTCGACCCCAGCCTGCAGCGCCAGACGCGAGGCCCGGATCGGATCGGGTGCATGGCCGCCACGGGCATTGCGCACCGTGGCGACGTGATCGACATTCAGCCCCAGGCGGATCCGCTCGCGCATGGGGCTAGACCTTGGCCAGGCGGCGCGAACCGGGATCCTGGACCGGAATGTCGGCCAGTTCCGGCGGCAGGTTGTCGGCGGGATAGGCCGGAATTTTCAGCGAGGCCAAAGCGATCAGCGGCACGCCGACATCGGCTTCGCCGCCGGAACGATCGACGATACAGGCCGCGGCAACGACATCCCCGCCGGCCTTGCGGATGGCTTCAATACATTCGCGCGACGACAGGCCCGTGGTGACGATATCCTCCACCATGACCACCTTGTCGCCAGGTTCGATGCTGAAGCCGCGGCGGAGCTTGAACTCGCCGCCTTCGCGTTCAACATAAAGCGAAGCGACCTTCAGGTGGCGTGCCGTTTCGTAGCCGGGGATGATGCCACCGACGGCCGGCGAAATGACCACATCGACCGGGCCGACTTGCGCCGTTATCTTCTCGGCCAGCGCTTTGCAGAGACGCTCGCAGCGATCGGCGTGCATAAAGACCAGGTTCTTTTGCAGGAACATCGGAGAATGCAGCCCGCTGGACAGGACGAAATGGCCCTCGCGCAGGGCGTTGGCGGCGCGGAATTCGTTGATTACGTCTTCGGAAGTCATGTGAGTCTCGCTAAGGGTCGAGGTGCTGTAGCGCTTTCGGATAGCCCTGTAAACTTATGGGGTGTGGGGTCAGCGACCCCACGTCTTTTCTTCTTTCTTTCCTTGACCTTCTCCCCTTTGAGGGCGAGGTCGAGGAAAGAAAAAGGAAGTCTTGGGGCCTCAAGCCCCAAACCCCATTCGTTGACAGCGCTAACCCCGAACGCGATCCACGCTCTCAATCATCGGCGACGTCCGCAAAGCCGCCGAGATATTGGTGATGTGACGCGCATCCATCACCTCGATATCGAAATCGATATCCAGGAAGTCCACCGCATTGGGCTTGATATCGATCTTGACGATATTGCCACGCGCCTCACCGATCAACGTGCAGGCCTGTCCCAAGGCGCCGGGTTTGTTCTGCATATTCACACGGATACGCGTCACACTTAAGGTGTTCTTTTCAGCGTTCAGCGTCCAGTGCAGATCAATCCAGGCATCCTTGTCATCGTCCAGAGCTTCGAGACGCTCACAGTCGATCGAATGGACATGGACATCTTCACCTTCGACAATGCCGATAATGCGATCGCCCGGAACCGGATGGCAGCATCCCGAAAAGATCACCGTCTGCGAAGCCCGCAGCGCCGATCCCCGCACGAAGGCCAACCCGCCCTCTCCGTCCTTGACTCGCGTCAGAGTATCCGCGGACAGCAGTAGCGGTAGCTTCAATCCCGGAAAAATCGCCTCAAGAATCTTCGCCGGGAAAATCTTCCCCCGTCCGCACAGCTCGAACAGCTCATCCTCGCTGGTCACATGGAAACGTTCGAACGCCGGCCGCCAGCTGATATCGTTCAGCCGTTTATCGACCTGGGCCGCCGCACGCTCCACCGCCGTACGCCCGACCGTGATGAAATCGTCGCGCTCCCTCTGCCGGATATGCCGGCGGATCGCCGACCGCGCCTTGCCGGTCACTGTCAGCGAGAACCAGTCCTGCGTCACCCGTGCTTCCTGGCCCGTCAGGATTTCCACCTGATCGCCATTCTGCAGCACCGTCCGCAACGGCCGGTGCTCACCATTGATGATGGCGCCGATCGCCTTTTCACCGATCTCGGTATGCACCGCAAAGGCAAAATCCAGCGGCATCGCGCCACGCGGCAGCGAAACCAACTTACCCTTGGGCGAGAAGACGAACACCTGGTCGGTGAACATCTCCATCTTGGCGTGCTCGACCCAGTCTTCCGAATCGCCGCCGCTCTCCACGATGCTGACGATGTCGCGCAAGGCCGCGATCGGATTGCGACCGCCATTGGCCGTCGCTGCTTCTTCATCGAAGCCGTAGCTCTGGTTCTTATAACCCCAATGGGCCGCGACGCCCTCTTCGGCCACCCGGTCCATCTCCTCGGTCCGGATCTGCAGCTCGATGCGCAGGCCCTTGTGACCCACAACCGTCGTATGCAGCGACTTGTAGTTATTGCTCTTCGGCGTCGAAATGAAATCCTTGAACCTATCCTGAACGATCGGCCAGGCGCGATGGATGATGCCCAAACCGCGATAACAATCGTCGGCGCTGTTCACCACCACGCGGAACGCGAAGATGTCTGAAAGCTGCGAAAAGCCCATCGACTTGCGCTGCAGCTTCTTCCAGATCGAATAGGGCGACTTTTCCCGGCCGGATACCCGGGCGAACATGCCCTGTTTTTCCAGCTTGGCGGCGACATCCTTGGCAATGGCGCGAATCGCATCGCCCTTCTCGGTCCGCATCTCCTCCAGCCGCCGCACAATGGCGGCATGGGCCTTCGGATTGATGTGGGAAAACGCCAGGTCCTCCAGCTCAGTCGCGAACCGGTTACAGCCGATCGACCGGGCCAGCGGCGCGTACACTTCCAGGGTCTCGCGCGAAATCCGCTCACGCTTTTCCGGCTTCACATACTGCAGCGTCCGCATATTGTGCAGCCGGTCAGCCAGTTTAACCAGCAACACACGGATATCACGGGAAATCGCCAGAATGAATTTACGCAGGTTTTCCGACTGCTTGGTATATTCCGACTGCAGTTCCAGTTGGGTCAGCTTGGTGACCCCTTCGACCATGTTGGCGATCTCGTCGCTGAACTTGGCCGCGATCTCCTCGCGCGTCGCCGGCGTGTCCTCGATGGTATCGTGCAGCAACGCCGTCGCGATCGTGGCCGCGTCCAGCTTGTAGTCGGTCAGAATCCCCGCCACCTCAATCGGATGGGCAAAATACGGATCGCCCGAAGCCCGCAATTGCGCCCCATGCATCCGCATGGCGTAGACATAGGCCCGATTCAGCATGGCCTCGTCGACCGTCGGATCATACGCGGCGACACGGTCGATCAGCTCAACCTGGCGCAGGAACTTCGGCCGCGCGGCCGGCTTTGCAGCCTCCTTAGGGGCAGCAACGTCTGCCGCCGAAACAGCACCGCCCTCACCCGTCCCGGGCGTTTCCAGAATGTTGGCCTGTTCACCTTCTGCGGACATCGCGTCGATTGAATCCTAAGACTATAAACAAAAAGTGTCGCATGACTTGCGATTATGGCAAGCACGAAAAAAGGCCCGGAGACGATCCGGACCTTTTCCATATGGCTTTTTTATCGCCGGGTTCTAGTAGCGCTCTTCCTGGCCACCGTCGCGATCGGACTGCAGCGCGCGGATCAGTTCGCTTTCCGACATTTGCTGGTGCTGCGGATCGGCCAGCAGGGCCAGGGTTTCGGCCTCTTCCTCGGCCTCGGTACGCTCGTCAACGCGTTGCAGCGAAGCGATCAGGCTTTCGGTCAGGACGCTCGGCTCGATGGCCTTGTCGGCGATTTCGCGCAGCGACACGACCGGGTTCTTATCGTTGTCGCGGTCGACCAGGATGGCGGAACCGGACGAGATGGCGCGGGCGCGATGCGCGGCCAGCAGGACGAGGTTGAAACGGTTGTCGATCTGTTCGACGCAATCTTCGACGGTAACGCGAGCCATAGGCGACCTCAGCAATAGGAAAAGAGCGCCATCGGCCGGGATTTACCATCCGCGTCCGGCGCTCGAAACAGGTTGTGGCCTCTATATAGCGTCTGATACGCGAAAACAACACATTCCTGACCTTCCCGAACGTCCCAAGTGCATTGACTTGAAAGCCTTCACAGCCTAATTCCCGCGCCATGCCGATGTTGCCCAATCCCGAAACCAAGTATCGCCCATTTTCGCTGGGCGTCGACATGTCCGACCGCACCTGGCCGTCGAAGACGATCGCTAAGGCGCCGCGCTGGCTGTCGACCGACCTTCGCGACGGCAACCAGGCCCTGGCCGACCCCATGGATGTCGAGAAGAAGATGATCTTCTTCAACATGTTGCTCAAGGTTGGTCTCAAAGAGATTGAAGTCGGTTTTCCCTCGGCGGGACAGACCGAGTTCGACTTCGTCCGCAAGCTGATCGAAGAAAACCTGATCCCCGACGACGTCACCATTCAGGTCCTGACGCAATCGCGCGAAGACCTGATCAAGCGCTCGTTCGAATCGCTGCGCGGCGCCAAACAGGCCATCGTCCACCTGTACAACGCCACTTCCCCCTTGTTCCGCCGCGTCGTGTTCGGTCTCGACCGCGCCGACGTTCTGGCCCTGGCCGTCAAGGGCGCCACCCTGCTGCGCGATGAAGCCGCCAAACAGCCCGACACCGACTGGTCGTTCGAATATAGCCCCGAAACCTTCACCGCCACCGAGCCGGAATTCGCCCTCGAAGTCTGCGAAGCGGTCATCAAGGTCCTCCAGCCGACGCCGCAAAAGCCGCTGATCCTGAACCTGCCGGCTACGGTTGAAGTTGCCGGTCCGCACACCTATGCCGACCAGATCGAATGGTTCTGCCGCAACGTTTCCTGCCGCGACAGCGTGGTCATCAGCCTGCACCCGCACAACGACCGCGGCACCGGTACGGCGGCGGCCGAGCTGGGCCTGCTGGCCGGCGGCGACCGCATCGAAGGCTGCCTGTTCGGCAATGGCGAACGCACCGGCAATGTCGACCTGATCACCCTGGGCCTGAACCTCTATACCCAGGGCATCGCGCCGGACCTCGACTTCTCCAACATGCGCGAAATTGTCCGCACGGTCGAACACTGCAACAACATCCCGGTTCATCCGCGCCACCCCTATGCCGGCGAACTGGTCTTCACGGCCTTTTCGGGCTCCCACCAGGACGCCATCCGCAAGGGTTTCGCCGCCCACGAACAGCGCAATGACGGCATATGGGACATGCCCTACCTGCCGATCGACCCGGCCGACCTGGGCGAAAGCTACGAAGCCGTCATCCGCGTCAATTCCCAATCGGGCAAGGGCGGCATCGCCTGGATCCTGGAACAGGCCCACGGCCTGAAGCTCCCCCGCCGCCTGCAGATCGACTTCTCGCGCAAGGTCCAGGAAATCACCGACTCCACGTCGCGCGAACTGTCCTCGGCGGAAATCTGGAACGCCTTCCAGGACGCCTACCACCTGAATGGCGGACGCTACGGCCTCATCGCTTACGAACAGGCGGCAGCGGTCCATTCCGGCACCCAGCGCACCTTTGTCGGCCGCATCGTCAAGGAAGGCGTCGAGGCCTCGGTCATCGGTCACGGCAACGGCCTGATCTCCAGCGCCATCGAAGCGCTAAATGACCACTATGGCCTGGAACTGGAAGTCATGGACTACGGCCAGCACGCCCTGACCAAGGGCAGCCTCAGCCAGGCCGTGGCCTATATCGAATGCAAGACTTCCGACGATGGGCGGGTCTTCGGTATCGGTATCGACGACGACATCGCCACCGCTTCGGTCAAGGCCGTGCTGTCGGCGGCCAACAGTCTGTAATCGCCAGATACGCGGCAAGACTTGCGAACCCGGCCCGCGCACCGTAAAAGGTTAACGGAGCAAAGCCGGGGGCAAGGGTGGACAACGCATCGTCAAACTTGACGGAAGACTTCCATCGCATCCTGCGGGAAACCGACCTGCGCATAAAGACCAGCGCCCGGGCCCACTGGACCACCACCAACATCCTCGAAAGCTATGCCCGTGTTTCGACCTTCGTGACGATTGCGGGTGGCGGACTGGTGTCCCTGGTGGTCGCGTTGCCGATCGCCTTCGAAGGCCTTTACACCACCTACAGCCTGCCCATCAATCTGAGCATCTTCGTGCTGGGCGGCCTGACCTCGATCGTCTCGACCTTCCAGGCCATCTTCCGCTGGAGCGAGCGAGCCCAATCGCACCGTATCGCCGCCAGTCACTACACCAATACCCGCCGGCGCCTGGAAATCATGGAACTGAACCTGCCGGAGTCCGCCGAGGAACTGACGCATATCCTTGAAGAACTGACCCGTTTGAGCGATATCACGCCTTCGGTGCCGGAACACCTCTGGCTGAAGGCCTTCCGGGCCGTTCGCAACGGAAAATAGATGTCTGCTCCCGTCCTCGACCTCGCCAGCGGCGAATACACGCTGCCGGCCGGCAAGATTGCCATGGTCATCACCTTTCTCGAACAACTGATACCGCCGGATCGCGAGCCGATCGCGGCGCCCGACGGCATCCGTCTCGAATCCTGGCCGCAAGTCGATGTCGACGCCTATCTCGACCTGTTCAAGGCGATCGGCGCGCCGTGGCTGTGGTTCGGCCGGCTGCTCAAATCCCGTGCCGAACTGGAAGCCCTCTTCTACAACCCTAACCACAAGACGTGGACGGTGATCCGCGACAGCCAAAAGATCGGGCTGCTGGAACTGGACTGGCAAGACGAAGGCAATGTCGAAGTCGCCTATTTCGGCTTTACCCCAGGCCAAACCGGCAAGGGCCTCGGCAGTTGGCTGATGGACCAGGCCCAGCGCCTGGCCTGGGCGGATGAAACCACCACAAGAGTCTGGGTCCACACTTGCTCGGCGGACGATCCAAAGGCCCTTCCATTCTACCAGAAAATGGGCTTCGTTCCCTATGCCCGCGGCATCGAGATCGCCGACGACCCGCGCCTGACCGGCATCCACGCCCACGGTTCCGGCCCCGCCGCCCTGCCCTTGATTCCCTGAAAAGGTGATGGGCAAGCTTCTCCTCTCCACTTGTGGGGAGGGGGACCGCGAAGCGGTGGAGGGGTACTGCTGTCGGCGTCGACAAGAACGCCAGCTACGGGACCAGCTACTGATGTGTCCGCCGCCAATGCAACGGACTGTCAAACCCATGCGCCCACGCCCCCCGCTTGTTGGCCTTGGCCCACTGCTCATCCGCCAGATACCGCGTCGAATAATTACGATACGCAACGGCCAGCCCGCGCCGCACCATCTCCTTGCCCAGATCGACACCGGAAGATAACTTGCAAATCGCAACCACCCGACCATAGCTATCAACGTCTTGCTGTTCGCAAGTGATAACCCCCTTACCGATAAGACCCTCCATCGCCACGGTCGCTTTCCCGCCGCAAGCCATCCGCCCGCACATCTGCCCTTCCTCGAAGGCGTCAATTCCAAACAGCCGGATATGTTTCCCTTTGATGACAATCGTATCACCGTCGATCGCCCAGGCCTGGCCCGACAGCACGCGCGGCTTCGCTTCGGCCGACCCGGCAATCACCAGCAACATCACTACCGAAACAAGACGTGACAGCATTCCACCCTTCCTGACATTGCCAAGACCGCAAACATTGTCTAAGGCGGCGGCCATGATCAACAACCTTGCCACCACACGCGCCACTGTCCAGCTGGATATTCTGTCCAAGCTGATTTGGGCCGTGCGCCAACTGTTCAAACCCAAGGCTCTGTAGATCCGGTCCCCTTCCCGTTTTGCAGCGCCCCCTCCCGGCGCCGCAAAACCAAACCGGCGCCAGATGAAAGTCTCCGCCGATGTCCGCCTCCGCAGAATCTCCAAAGCCTTCACCCACGTGGCTCGCCACCTGGGGCGGTTATATCTTTGCAGGCCTCGGCGCCTTCCTGTTCGCCAGCAAGGGCATCTGGATCAAGGTCGCCTATCAGTATGACATCGACGCCTCATCCCTTCTGGCCGTACGCCTGCTGTTCGCAACACCCTTCTTCGTGATCGGCGGCCTCGCCACCTACTGGCGAATGAAATCGCGCGGTCAGGAAGGCCCGCCCCCCATCGCCACCCGGCCGGATCTGTACCTGAAAACCCTGGCCGTCGGCGCCCTGGGCTACTGGTTCGCCAGCTATACCGACTTCGAAAGCCTGGTCACCCTGACGCCGCAGTTCGAGCGGCTGATCATCTTCACCTACCCGCTGTTCGTCATCGTCTTCGGCGCAATGTTTTTCCAACAGAAGATGCGCGTCTCGGCGCTGTGGACCTTCGCCATAGCCTATGCCGGCATCGCCTTCATCTTCGTCACCGACCTGCGTATCCAGGGCTCGGTCATCTTCACCGGCGCCCTGTGGTGCCTGGCGTCGTCCCTGTCCTTCGCCCTGTATCTGTTGCTGGCCAAGCCGCTGATCGCGCGCATGGGACCGTCTCTGTTCACCTCGTGGGCCATGTCTGGCGCCGCCATCGCCACCTTCATCCACTTCCTCAACGTCCACCGCCTGAGTGATATCCACTGGAGCCCCAGCCTGTTCTGGCTGACCCTGGGCCTCGCCATCGGCGCGACGGTCGCCCCCAGCTACCTGACCAACTTCGCGCTCAGCCGGATTTCCTCCCAGGCCAATGCCGTGATCAGTTTCATCAACCCGATCTTCACCTTAGGCATGAGTGTTCTGATCCTGCGCCTGCCGGCCAGCTTCGCCGATATCATCGGCACGCTTCTGGTTCTGTTGGGGGTCGGGCTCTACACCTGGCTGGACCAACGCGCGGCGAAAAACGCCGCTCAGCCGGCCAGCGGATGAGCATCCCGGGCGACGGTGACGGCGGCGAAAAGCTCCGTCGCCGTCCGTCCGGACAGCGGATGAACCCACCCGGGCAGGATATCCGTCAGCGGCCCCATCACGAAGCCGCGATCCGCCGCCCGCGGATGCGGCACGATAATGCCGTCCGCACCGTCGAGAATCACCCGTTCATAGGCAATCAGGTCCAGATCGATGACCCTGGGTGCGTTTTTTTTGAGCCCCCTCACCCGTCCGAATTCACACTCTACATCATGAAGAAGTTTTAGCAATTCTGTAGGTTGCAGTCGTGTCTTCACAGACAGGATAGCATTCACATAGGCCGGGTCCTGAGCATTTGGCCAGGCCTGCGACTGCCACAAACGTGAAATTTTGTTAATGAAAAGTCCGCGCATTCGCAAAGTCTTGACAAGCCGGTCGAAAGCTTGCGATGCAGTCTCCGTGCCCGACGACAGGTTGGACCCGTAGGCAATTAAAACTGCCTGAGTGTTGTCGCTCACCGCTTCACCCGTCATTTTCACCGCTTATTTTGAGAGAGTATTTAAAATGAGCTTTTATCCGACTGACAAGATCGCCCTTTTTATAGACGGCGCCAACCTTTATTCGGCCGCCAAGGCGCTGAATTTTGACATAGACTATCGTAAGCTTCTCGACGAATTCCGCAAGCGCGGCATCCTGATCCGCGCTTACTATTATACCGCTCTCGTCGAAGGCGATGACTACTCCCCCATTCGCCCTCTCGTCGACTGGCTGGACTATAACGGCTTTGCCCTGGTCACCAAGACCGCCAAGGAATATACCGACAGCCAGGGCCGCAAGCGCTGGCGCGGCGACATGGACATCGAAATCGCCTGCGACATGATGGAAATGGCCGGCAATGCCGACCATCTGGTGCTGTTTTCGGGCGACGGCGATTTCCGCCGCCTGATCGAAGCCGTCCAGCGCAAGGGCTGCCGCGTCACCGTCGTCTCGACCGTGAAATCGCAGCCGCCGATGACCTCGGACGAACTGCGCCGCCAGGCCGATACCTTTGTCGACCTGGCCGACCTGGCTTCGGTGGTCGGGCGTCCGCGCCAGAACCAGCAGAACAATCCGAAGTTCGTCAATGCCGAGGATTTCGACGACGCCTGATCTCCCTGGGAGGTTCTAATGCTGCGTATCGCCAGGCCCATCGGGCACATTGCCGTCCGGGATTTCGCGCAAGCCCGCGACTTCTACGAACGTGTCCTGGGCCTGGAGTTCGTGCGCAATGACGGCTTCGCCGTGGTCATGCGCACCGGCCAGATCATGCTACGCCTGAGCGTGCCACCGGAGTTCGTACCCGTCGCCTACTCGGTCTTCGGCTGGGAAGTCATGGACATCGAAACCCAGGTGGCAGACCTGACGGCGCGCGGCGTGACGTTCGAGCGCTACGGCTTCCTGGGCGACGACCAGGACGACTCCGGCGTCTGGACGACACCCACGGGCGACAAGGTGGCTTGGTTCAAGGATCCGTTCGGCAACCTGCTGTCACTCAGCGAACATGTCGATCCCTGACTGCGCCTTATGCCCCCGGCTCGTCACCTACCGTAACGCCAATCGACGGGCCGAACCGTCCTGGCACAATGCGCCGGCGCCGCCTTTCGGCGATATCAACGGACGCCTGCTCATCGTCGGCCTGGCGCCAGGGCGTATGGGCGCCAACCGTACGGGCCGGGTGTTTACCGGCGATGCGGCCGGCCGGATGCTGTTTGAAACCCTGATCACGACCGGCTTTGCGACCGGGACCTATCGCGACGACGGTCGTGACGATGTCGAACTTCGCGACTGCCTGATCACCAATGCCGTGCTGTGCGCGCCCCCCGGCAACAAACCTTTGCCGGTAGAAGAAACCACCTGCCGCCCACACCTTACCGACCTGATCAAATCCATGCCGCGATTGCAGGTCATCGTCACCCTGGGTGACGTCGCCCGGCGCAATCTGCTGAAAGCCCTGGGCAAACCGGCCTCCGCCATGACCGGCGGCCACGGCGTCACGGCCGAGTTCGACGGCATCACAGTGATCAACAGCTTTCACTGTTCCCGGCTGAACCTGAACACCGGCCGCCTGACAGCGGGAATGTTCGCAGCGATCTTCGAAGACGCGAAAAAGAGGTTAGCCCTTTTCGCGTAGAAGCCGCGCCTTATCGCGATTCCAGTCGCGCTCCGCCGACGCTTCACGCTTGTCGTGGTTCTTCTTGCCCTTGGCGGTACAGACTTCCAACTTCACCCGGCCCTTGTCGTTGAAATAGAGCTTGGTCGCGATCAACGTCATGCCCTCGCGCTGGATGGCATTCAGCATGCGCACGATTTCCTTGCGGTGAAGCAGCAGCTTGCGATGGCGGCGCGGCTCATGATTGAACCGGTTGGCCTGCATATAGATCGGAAAATCGGCGTTGATCAGATACAGCTCGCCGTTCTTCTCGACGCTGACGTACGACTCCGCGATGTTCGCCCGCCCCTGGCGCAGCGACTTGACCTCGGTGCCGGTCAGCACCAGGCCCGCCTCGACTGGGTTCTCGAGGAAATAGTCAAACCGCGCCCGCCGGTTATCGGCGATGACCTTATAGTTGTTCTGTTCTTCTGCCATGGCCTAGTTGCCTTGATACACGCCAGGCTTAAGTTGAAATTTCAGTTTTCCAATGTTCTGAACATTCCAATTTCTAGCTCTAGCGCGATCGATACCACCACGAACATCGTAAGTGTCTGCATGGAGTTCGCGCGCCACGTCAGCAACATCTATCACCTTACCGGCCAATAACTGTTCCAGAACATAATCAATAACTTCGTCACGGGGTCGAAGAGTCCCAGACTCTTGAGTCGATAACTCCAGCCCCGCCCGCGTCATGGCGTCGTCAACCAGAGGCCGCACCGCCTCGCTGCACGGCGTGATCGGCAAACGCACCTCGTCGGTGCAAATCCCCAAACGGCTCAAGGCATACTTGGTCGGCGACGGCGACGAATCGGCGAACAGCACCTTGTGCAGCTTGATCAGCTTGTCCTGCCACTGCCGGGCCGTCTCGAAAGCGCCCTGCTGGGCCGCCGAATACAGAGCCACCATGGCGTCCGGCGCCACGTTCGACGTCACCGAAATCACGCCATGCCCGCCGTGCGCCATATAGCCAAGCAAGGTCGGATCATCGCCTGAGATATACGAGAAGTTCCCCTCGATCTCGATGCGCATCTGGCTGATCCGCTCCAGGTCACCAGTCGCGTCCTTGATGCCGACGACATTCGGCAGCTTCGCCAGCCGGACGACCGTGTCATTGCTCATATCGACGACGGTACGTCCCGGCACGTTGTACAGCATAACCGGAATCTGAACCGAATCGTTGATCGCCTTGAAATGTTGATACAAACCCTCCTGCGACGGCTTGTTGTAGTAGGGCGCGACCACCAGCACGGCATCGGCGCCGACGGCCTTGGCGTGCTGCGCCAGTTCGACCGCTTCGGAGGTGTTGTTCGAACCGGCGCCGGCGATCACCTTGACCCGCCCGGCGGCCTTTTCGACGCAGAACCGGACAACTTCCCGATGCTCATCCAGCGACAGGGTCGAGGTCTCACCCGTGGTGCCGACCGGCACCAGCCCATGCACACCGGCGACGATCTGGCGCTCGATGTGCTTGGCAAAGGCATCGTAATCGACCTCGCCGTTTTTAAACGGGGTCACCAGAGCGGTAATGACGCCGGAAAAAGCAGGACGAAGAGCGGTATCGGTCATGGAAGGCACCTGAGAGCGGGGAAAACTGTGGTTTTCACGCCCGCACACGAAAGATTGTCGAGAAAATAGCCATAGATAAGCCGGGCTTGCGCTGCAATGGTCTTTATAAAAAGAAACTATGCCCTATAGTCATAATATACCTCACCATCGGATGATTTGATGACGACGCTGCAACGCCGCCCCCTCACCCGTTTTTCACGCAAAGCCCTGCTGATTTCCGGCGTCTGCGCCATCAGCCTGATGCTGCTGCAGCCGGTGGCTGCCCAGGAGGATCCGGACGCCGCCGCGCCGATGAGCACCCAGGGCATGCCGCTGACCTCGCCCACGGCAACAACGGCGACGCAACCCGGCGCCTATATCCCGGGCAGCCTGTCCGATTCGGACCGCCAAACCCTGGCCTCGTCCCTCCAGTATGTGCGTACCCGGAACTACGCCCAGGCCGACAGCCTGGGCCGCACCATCTCCGATCCGGCGGCGCGCAAGCTCGTCACCTGGTTCATCATTAACAATGACGGCCAGGGCATCTACAGCTTCGCCGCCCTGGACGCCGCCCGCCGCGACCTGTGGGGCTGGCCGCGTGAGTCCAAGCGCCAGATTGCCGCCGAAAAGATGATCGGCCTGTCGGGCATGACGCCGCAGCAGACGGTGGAATGGTTCAACGGCTCGCCGCCGCAAACCGTCGAAGGCGCCTCGGCCCTGATCACCGCCTATGGCCTTCTGGGGCGCACCAACGAAGCCCAAACCCTGACCAAGACATGGTGGACGACCAAGGTCTTCGACGCTGGCGCCCAGGCCAACTTTTACCAGGCCTTCGGCAAGTATCTCGACCAGGCCGACCACAAGGCCCGCATCGCCTGCCTGTCGCTCAATACACAAAGCGGCGCGTCCCAGGCCATCCGCGACCTGTACCCCTACGTCGACCAGCATCAGCGCGACATCGGCCAGGCGGTCATCGCCATGCGCACCGGCGCGGCCGGCAATGACGGCCTGTACCAGACGGCCCTGGCCGGCGATCCCAACAACCAGGTCCTGGCCTTTGCCCGCGCCAAATACCTGGCCGGCCGCGACCTTGAAGCGCTGGGCTACGGCATCCTGCCCAACCTGCCGCCGGCCTCGATGAGCCCGGACGCCGCCAAGCAGATCTACGACCTGCGCCTGACCTATTTCAAGACGGCCATCAAGGAGCGCAACTACCGCGCCGCCTACGACGCCATGAACGGCGGCGGCTTCTCACCCGGCGAAAGCATGGCCGAGGCCGAGTTCTTCGCCGGCTGGATCGCCCTGGTGAAACTGAACGACAAGGAAGAGGCCCTGCGCCACTTCCACGCCCTGGCCACGGCCGGCACCTCGCCGATCACCATGGGCCGCGCCAACTACTGGCTGGGCCGCGCCTATGAGGCCCGCAACGACGCATCGAAGAACGACGCTGCCACGGCCCAGACCTATTACACCAAGGGCGGCCAGTACATCTACGCCTTCTACGGCCAGCTCGCCGCCGAAAAGGCCGGCCAGAAGGAGATCGTCCTGGGCAAGGATCCGGTCCCCAGCGAAGCCGACCGCGCCCGTTTCAACGGCCGCGACCAGGTCCAGGCGGCCCGCATTCTGGGCGCTATCGGTGAAACCGACCTGTTCCGCGTCCTGGTCCTGCATATCGGCACCACCCTGCCCAATGCCGAGGAACAGGCCCTGCTGGTCGACCTGTCCTCCATGTACGACACCCCGATCAACACCATGAAGGTGGCGCGCCAGTCGATGCAGCGCGGTTTCTACCTGCCTGAACGCGCCTATCCGGTCCGCAGCATTCCGGGCAATCCGTCCTCGGCCGAAAAGGCCTTCGTCCTGGCCATTGCGCGCCAGGAAAGCGGCTTCGACCCGTCCGTCCGATCGCACGCCAATGCCCGCGGCATGATGCAGCTGATCCCCTCGACGGCCCGCGCCGTATCTCGCCGCCTGTCGCTCGGCTACACCGAATCCAAGCTGTATGAGCCCGAATACAATATGACGCTCGGCTCCTATCACCTTGGTGAACTGGTCGATATGTTCAACGGGTCGTACATACTGGCGGCTGCCGGCTACAATGCCGGCCCCAGCCGCATGGGCACCTGGATCGGCAATTGTGGCGATCCGCGCGGCGAAAATGCCGACGCCCTCAGCTTCATCGAATGCCATCCGTTCAGCGAAACCCGCAACTACATGATGCGGGTTACCGAAAACACCCGCGTCTACCGCGCCCGTCTGAACGGCGGCCGTGCGCCTCTGACCGCCCATGCCGACGTTTCCCGCGGCACGCCGGCGCCGATCGGCCGCATCGATCCGGACGAATTTGGCGGTGACATGCCGAACGGGCCGATCGCCTATGGCGACTATCAGAATGGCCAGGCTCCGGGCGCAGCAGCCCTTGCTGCCGGCGCGAGTGTGGCGACCATGAAGCCGATCGCCGACCCCAAGCCCGCCGCGGTCAAGCCGACAAAAAAGAAGGCGGCCTCGACCAAGGCGAGCACCAAGAAGACGGCGACGAAAAAGAAGAAACGGAATTAGGTTTTCCGCACTTCTCCTCCCCATCGTCGATGGGGAGCGAGGGGTCCTCTTAACCGCCTTACAGGAGCGGCAGCGATTCCAACCGCAAGGTCCGCTGTCCTTGCACGTTGGTCAGCTCGCCTTTCAGGTTAAATACCTCCGACAGGTACTTGGCCGAAAACACAATTTCTGGCCCCGCCAACTTCACCAGTTCACCCCGGTGCATCAACAGGATTTCATCGGCAAACTGCGCCGCCAGATGCAGGTCGTGCAGGCTGAGCACGACCGTCTTGCCCTCGGCTGCCCGTTCCCGCAGTCGGATCAACACGTGCCGCTGCCAGGCCGGATCCAAAGCGATCAAGGGTTCGTCCAGCAGATAGATCTCCGCCGACGACACCAGCACGCGCGCCAACAGTACCCGCGCCCTCTGCCCCCCCGACAAACCAAAGACGCCGCGGTCGCTGACCTCCTGTAACCCCAAAGCCTGAAGCTCAGAGAAGGCCTTCTGCCGCGCCAGTTCCGGCGTCAGATGCGGACAGCCCAGCGCCGCGATATCGACGCTCGGCAAATCCCAGGCGACGCTGCGCTCCTGCGGCAGGTAGGCCATGTGCGCCGCGCGGCGCATCGGCGGCATGGCGATAACGTCTTCATCGTTCAGCCGGATCGCCCCGCCGCTCAGCCGCAGCAACGACGCCATTGCCTTCAACAGGGTGGTCTTGCCGGCGCCGTTGGGCCCGACGACGACATAGAGCTTTCCCGGTTCCAGATGCGCGCTGACCGACCGGACAACCGTTTCGGCGCCCAGTACCACACTGACATCGTTGAGATCGAGCGTCGCCATCAGTCCTGCATCCATGAACGGGCCGACCGGTAGGCCAGGACGGCAAACAGAGGCGCGCCGATCAGCGAGGTCAGAACCCCTAAACGCAACTCACCCGACGCCGGAATCAACCGCACACAGCCATCGGCAATCAGCACCATCAGCCCACCGGCCAGGGCCGACGGCCAGATCAGGCGATACGGATCCTTGATCCCCAAGGCCCGGATCAGGTGCGGCGACGCCAACCCGACAAAGCCTATAACCCCCGCCACCGCCACGGCCAGCCCGGCCAGCAAGGAGGAACCAACGACGATCACCTGGGTCAAACGCGTCATGTCGATGCCCATCGACCGCGCGGTCTCCTCACCTAAGGTCAAAAACCGCAAACCCCGCCCCAGATGCAGGCTCAGCGCGCTGACCACCACCAAACCGAAGACCGTCAGCAACACATCGAACCAACTCCGGTTCTGTACGCTGCCCATGGTCCAGCTCAGGATTTCCGCCGTGGTCACCGGCGATGGCGACAGGTTGAATACCAGCGCCATCAGAGCCCCGCACAGGGCCGACAGCCCAACGCCCAGCAGGATCAAGGCCTGGCGCTGCGGAAAACGCTGTACGAACAGCAGCAGCAGCACCGCGACCCCAGTAGCGCCGACCATGGCGAAGCCTTCGACGGCAAACGGCACCAGGCCCAGCCCGAAGACGATGGCGATCGACGCCGCCAGACCGGCCCCGGCCGAAACCCCCAGCAAGCCCGGCTCGGCCAGCGGATTACGCAGCAGGCCCTGCATCAGCGCGCCACTCATCCCCAGCATGGCGCCGACTCCAACGGCGGTCAGGTTGCGCGGCAGGCGAATACCCCACACCACCTCGGCGCCCAGCGAACCGGGATGGATCAGGGCATCGCCCCAGGCATGCAGGCTCAGCGGCACATCCCCCAACAGCATCAGGGCGATCACCAGCACGCCGGTGGTCACGGCCAGTCCGATATTCAGGGCGGAGGTCGAAACGTGCATCAACGGAACCCCACCAGAGACAGGCTTTCGATATCGTAGGCGGTGAACCAGCCGCTGCAGGCCATGGCGCGCGACGGCAAAACCAGGTTTGGCCGGTCAGCGATGACCTTGCGCACGACCGGGCTGCGGCCGGGCACGCGTCGCATCGACACCTTGTCGTCAAAAAACGCCAGGGCAAACACGTCCGGCTTCTTGGTCAACATCACTTCGGGCGACAGGAAGAAAAAGCCCTTTGTCTGGGTCTCCAGCCGGAACCCCAGCCGCGTCAGGATATCGCCGACCATGGTGTCAGGCCCGGCGCTGTAACCGGACGGGCTGTAGTAGAGGACAGAGCGGCCGCGGCCGATATTATGGATGTTGTCCAACGCTTCCTCGAACCGGTGCGCCTCGATGCGGGCGCTGGCCGGCTGTCCGACCTCGTCGCCGACCCGGAACAGCTCTTCGCGCGCCTGGTCGTAATTGTAGACATCGTTGATATTGACGACCTTGATGCCGTGATGCTGCAGCCGCTGCAACAGCCTGAGATCCCCACCCCAGGTGCGCACGACGATATCAGGCTCCAGCGCCAGGATGGTCTCAAGATACGGCTTGACCCGACGGATCGTCCCGACGCGGTCGCGAAAATAGGAGTCCGGCAAGGCGGCGCGATCAGAAACCGCTACGATATCGGCTTGCGGCACCAGCCCCAGGACATACTGGTCGGCGCAGCCGTCCAAAGACACGACCCGGGGCGGATTGGCGGCCTGAGCCACACCGGCGCCCAGCATCAGGCCAGCGCTTATGCCGGCGAGAACATGCTGTAACCACCTGATTCGCATTGTCTCTGTGCCGCTCCCGACTGCCCCATTACGGCGTCTACAAGGATTCTTCGCAGACGCGAACTCTTACACGTGTTTTTTGTATCTTGCGACCACGCGCCCTTGGCCGTATGGCGAAGCCATGAACATTTCCGACACACCAACCCTGCTGCGCACCGAAGCCTGGAGCGACTATGCCCTGGTCGACTCAGGGTTTGGCCGCAAGCTGGAACGCTATGGCGACTTCCTGGTGGTTCGCCCTGAACCGCAATGCTGGTGGACGCCGAAATACCCGGAACTTTGGGAGCGCGCCGACGCCGATTTCGACCCCGCCGGCGATGAAGACGAAGGCCGCTGGACCTTTTCGCGTAAACCGCCGGAACAATGGCCGCTGGGCTGGGACGGCGTCAAGTTCCATGGCCGCTTCACCAATTTCCGCCACCTCGCCTTCTTCCCGGAACAGGCCGCCAACTGGGCGTGGCAGAAACAGGCCGTCGCCGCCCGCCCGGGTATGCGCGTGCTGAACCTGTTCGGCTATACCGGCGTCGCCAGCCTGGTCGCCGCCTCGGCCGGCGCGAAGGTCACCCATGTCGACGCTTCGAAAAAAGCCATCGGCTGGGCGCGCGACAATGCCGCGCTCTCAGGCCTGGCCGAAGCCCCGATCCGCTGGATCTGCGAGGACGCCCGCAAATACGTCCAGCGCGAAGTCAAACGCGGCTCCAAGTACGAAGGCATCATCCTCGACCCGCCGAAATACGGCCGCGGCCCGACCGGCGAAGTCTGGCGCCTGTTCGAGGACCTGCCCGAAATGGTCGACATGTGCGCTCAACTGTTGAGCGACGATGCCGCCTTCCTGCTGCTCAACGCCTATGCCGCCCGGGTTTCCGGCCCGGCCCTGGCGCACCTGGTCGCCGAAGCGGTAGGCCCTCGCAACGGTCAAGTCGATTTCGGTGAACTGACCCTGCGCGAAGACGCCAAGCCGCCCAAGGGGCAGAAACCAGCCGACGTGGCGCCGCGCGAAATCGGCCTTTCGTTCTTTGCGCGCTGGCAGGGCTGACCTCATGATCAAGCCGATCACCTCCCTGACCAACCAGACCGTCAAGGACATCCGCGCCCTGCATATGCGCAAGGAACGCGAAGAGACCGGCCGTTTCCTGGCCGAGGGCCTGAAGATCATCATCGACGCCCTGGACCAGGGCTTCGCGCCGGAAGTCCTGGTGTTCGGCAAGTCGGACGACCGCCACCCCATGCTGGACCGCGCCATCCGCGAAACGCTTGCAGCGAATGGTGAAGTTCTGGAGGTAACCCGCGAAATTCTCGAAAAGATTTCGCGTAAGGACAACCCGCAAATGGTCGTCGCGGTCTTTGCCCAGCAGATTAAATCGCTGAAGGACATCGACCCGAACACCAATGATGTCTGGGTGGCGTTGGAACAGGTCCGCGACCCGGGCAACCTCGGCACCATCATCCGCACAGCCGACGCAGCTGGCATCGGTGGGGTCATCCTGATCGGCGACTGTGTCGACCCGTTCAGCGTCGAAACCGTTCGCGCGACCATGGGTTCGGTCTTCGCCCTGCCGGTGGTGAAGTGCACGCGCGAGGAGTTCCTGGCCGACCGTGCGCGCTGGACAGGTTCAGTCGTCGGTACCTTGCTGAGCGCCACCCATAATCACCGCACGGCCGACTATCGCCGCCCGACCCTGATCCTGATGGGGACGGAACAGTCTGGGCTGACGCCGGAGATCGCGGCGGCCTGCGACACGCATGTAAAGATTCCGATGAAGGGCCGCGCCGACAGCCTGAACCTGTCGGTCGCGACGGGCATCATGATCTACGCCGCCGCCGGCCTGTAAAAAGGCGAGTACTACCAACTACTTATCCCTCCCCATTATACGGGGAGGTGGATCATTTGCTGGAAGCAAATGAGACGGTGGGGGATTTGTCCCGCCGTCATCTTGCGCTGCATACACCCCAATTTCCCGACAAATTCCCCAATCCGGCGACTTTCCGTCTTAAACATAGTCGCATAACCTCTGGAAAATTAAAAAGATTTAAGGTGAAATCGGTTCATGTCCGGTTCATCGATAGAACCCTACCGTCATCTCATGCGGGGCATTTTGACCTAAGGGGCTAAACCATGACACTCTCGAAGACGACGGCCCTTGCCGTTAAACTTACGCTCGTTGCGGCGGCGGCGCTCAGCCTGTCCGGCTGCCTGATCGTCGTTGCTGACGACGATGGCGACTTCCATCACGGCCATCACCGGGATGCCCCGGCGACCGACGAAAAACCCGCCGAAACCGGCAGCTTCTAATCACCAACTCAGGGGTATTATCATGAAATCCATCGCCATCCGCCTTGTCGTCGCCGCTCTGCTGGCTTCCAGCCTTTCAGCCTGTATCATCATCGACGACAGCGGCCCCGACAACTTCACCCAGAGCCGCTAATCACGCGTAGGCATAGGCCCCGCCGCGTTCCAAAGCGCGGCGGTAAGCCGGCCGGGCGTGAATGGTCTCCAGCCAGGCCTTGATGTACGGCTTGTCGCCCAACCCGCCCCGGCTGGTGGCCGTTTCCAGTGGGAAGCTCATCATGATATCTGCAGCGGTAAACGAGTCGCCGACGAACCACGGCGACGACGCCAGTGTGCTTTCCCAAAGCGCCGCATTGGCGGCGATATTCGGATTGACCATCTGCTTCTCGATCGCTGAAGCAATTCCCGACGCAATCGGCCGGATAAAGAACGGCACCCTTTTCCGAATCTGCATCGTAATCAGCTTCAAAACCAGCGGCTGCATGAAACTGCCTTCGGCGGCATACATCCAGTAATTATAGCGCAACCGTTCCGGCATCCCCGGCGGTGGCGCCAGTTGCGGCCCATAGGCGCCGACCAGATAGTCGATGATCGCGCCGCTTTCGGCGATCGTTCCGGGGACATCCGTGATCACCGGCGACTTTCCCAAAGGATGCACAGCCTTCAACTCCGGCGGCGCCATCATGCGCTGATCGCGCTTATAGAACTTGATCTCATACGGCAGGTTCAGCTCTTCCAGGAGCCACAACACCCGTTGCGAACGCGAATTGTCGAGATGGTGCACAGTGATCATAAAGGCTCCCGTCGAAAACAGCTGAATCCTTACTTCCTTCTCCTCCCTATCGTAGATGGGGAGGTGGCGAGCAAGTGAGCCCCCTTTTGGGGCGAAACGCGTCGAGACGGAGGGGTCCTCTTAGCGGCCAATCACCGACACCTGAAACCTTATACGCGATTCCCGCCAACCGGTTCACGTCCCCCTGGGCTTAGCCCTTGTCGTCGGATCGGCCTCGCGCGGATTTTCCGGCCAGACGTGACGCGGATACCGCCCCTTCATATCGCTGCGCACATCGCTCCACGACCCGTTCCAGAAAGCCGGCAGATCCTTGGTGATCTGGATAGGCCGATGCGCCGGCGACAACAGCGCCAACGTCACCGGAATCTTCGATGGCCCCACCGTCGGATGCACCGCGGTCCCGTAAAGCTCCTGAACCCGGACCTCGACCCGCGGCCCGCCCTCCGCCTCGTAATCGATCCGCATGTTCGATCCCGTCGGCATTCGCAAGGTTTCCGGCGCCAGCTTGTCCAGACCGCGCTGCTGCTCATGCGTCAGAATCGCCCGCAACGCCTCAGAGACCTGCTGGCCCGACAGCGACAGCATCGACTTTCCGGCGGCATAGGGCCCAAGCCACGTCTCCAAACCCGCCAACAGCGCTTCGTCCGACAGGTCTGGCCACGACTCATCCTGGCTGCGTACAAACTCCACCCGCGCCCGAAAACTCTGACCACCTTCCGACAAATTCAGCGCCTTCAATCCCTTGGCCTGGATCTCCTCAGCTTCCGCATGAAGCAACAACTCCGCCGGCACCTTTTCCAGCGGCTTGGAAGACAAAACCAAAGCCCCAAAGCGCAACTGTTCGAACGCCCGGAACCGGCCGCTGCTCTTATCCAGCACCGTCCCGCGCTCCAGCCGATCACCGAACAGGCTCAGTATATCCTGCTCTGACAATCCCGCCCCCAGCAGGATACGGTCGCGGTCCTTGCCGCCCCCCGCATCGCCGACCGCAACATAGGCCTGCCGCGCCAGCGGATCATGCTCGTCGACATAGACGCCACGGCCATTGGCCATGACGAATTCACCGGGTTTGCCGCGCGCCTTGGCGATCCGCTCCGGAAAGGCCTCGGCTAACAACAGGTGTGAGATATGCACCGTAACCTTTTGATTCCGCTTTACCAACGCTTGCGCCTGTCGTGCCCATCCCTGGGCCAGTTGCCGCGCCTGGACCACCTTGGGCGTGCGATCCCGCGCCAGCCCTTCCAGCCGCAGATCGAGATCGGTCATGTTGCCACCAAGGCCGTTTTCCGACAACAACACCGCTAGGTTCGCGCCCGCTTCCGCTGCCCCGTTCTCGGCCGCCTTCAACAACATATTGGCCAGTCTGGGCGCCATGGGCAGCTGCGCCACCCGGCGGCCGTGGGGCGTAATATCGCCCTGCCCGTCCAGCGCCCCCAGCGCCTGCAACAGCTTGACCGCCTCGGCCATGGCAGCCTTGGGCGGATGATCCAAAAGCGTCAGACCTTCCGTCGACTTCGCTCCCCAAAGCCGCAACGAAAGCGCCAACTGCGACAGGTCGGTTTCGAGGATTTCCGGCTTGGCGAACGGAATCAGCGACCGGTCCTGTTCCTCGTCCCATAACCGGTACGCATCCCCGGCCTGTGTCCGTCCGGCACGGCCACGGCGCTGATCGGCCGAGGCCTTGGACACGCGCTCGGTGACAAACCGTGTCACCCCGCGCGCCGGGTCGAACCGCCCCAACCGCGACAGCCCGCAATCGACCACCATGCTGACCTTGTCCAGGGTCAGCGAGGTCTCGGCGATGGCGCTTGCCAACACAATCTTGGGGTGCCCGGCATTGTTACGCCCCAACACTCGTGCCTGATCGCGGAAATCCATGGCGCCGAACAGCTTGTGAACCTCGATATCCGGCGCCACCCCGGCTTCATCCAGAAACCGCCCGACGCGATGAATCTCGCCCTGCCCCGGCAAAAACACCAACATCGTCTCGGCGCGGTCCGCCGCCAGCTTCTGGCTCAGACGCGCTACGTGCCGGGCGATATCGGCCTCCATCATCTTGCCCTGGTCTCGGCCGAGATAGTGGGTGGTGATCGGAAAACTGCGTCCAACCGACTGGAAGCTACGGGCATCGGGCAGCAAGCCCAATATGCGCTCCCCATCCAGGGTCGCCGACATGATAAGCAGCCGCAGATCGTCGCGCAACACCGTCTGGCTGTCGCGGGCAAAGGCCAGGCCCAGGTCGGCATCCAGGCTCCGCTCGTGAAACTCATCGAAGATAACGCAGCCGACGCCGTCCAATCCGGGATCATCGAGAATACGGCGCGAGAAGATACCTTCGGTCACCACCTCGATGCGGGTCTTGGCGCTCATCTTCGATTCGCCGCGGACCCGGAAACCGACCGTCTGCCCCACCTGTTCGCCCAGAGTCTCAGCCATGCGCGCCGCCGCCGCTCGCGCCGCCAATCGCCGCGGCTCCAGCAGGACGATGGACTGTCCCTCCAGCCACGGTTCGTTCAACAAGGCCAAAGGCACGCCCGTGGTCTTGCCGGCGCCGGGCCGCGCGATGATCACCGCCGTGGTGTTATCGCCCAGGAAGGCCTTGAGGTCCGGAAATATCTCTTCGACGGGCAGCATGGCGTTGACCTAGCAGACATCCGCCCAAGAAAAAAGGCGCCCGGTGAAGGGCGCCTCTTCCTTATTACGTGGTGCCCGGAGGGGGCGGCAGATCCGCATCATCCTCATGGACTTCGGTCAGCCCCCGCCCGACATGGCTGTGGCCACGGCTATAGGCAAAGTAGATCAGCAGACCGATAGCGCCCCAGATCGGCAACACCAGCTTGGCGACCATGGGCAGGTTCAGGTACAGGCCCAAGGTCCCGACAATAGCCAGCGGTGCAACGATCCAGACCAGCGGCGTCTTGAACGGGCGCACACGGTTCGGATCGGTCTTACGCAACACCAGCACGGCAATCGCGACCATGAAGAAGGCGAACAACGTACCGGAGTTGGAAATATCCGCCAGTTGCCCGACCGGGAAGAAGGCGCCGGCGATGGCGACGAAGATACCGGTGAAGATGGTCACCTTCCACGGCGTCTTCCACTTCGGATGAACGTCCGAGAGCTTCTCAGGCAGCAGTCCATCACGGGCCATGACGAAGAAGATACGGGTCTGGCCGTAGATCATCATCAGGATAACGCTGGGCAGAGCAATCGAAGCGGCCAGGCCGATCAGGTTGCCGATCTGCTCGAAGCCGATCTTACGCAACACTTCGGCCAGGGCTTCACGCGAGCAGACGATCGGCGCGTTGCCGGCCTCGGTCAGCGCGCGGCAGGTTGCGGTGAACTCGGCGGAGTCGGGCGACAGGACAATCCCGTTGACTGAGACCGGCTGGGCCCCGACCGTGCCGATGACGCCGGCGGCGACCAGCAGATAGAAGATGGTGCAGATACCCAGCGAGCCGATCAGGCCGATCGGGACGTTCTTTTGCGGGTTCTTGGTTTCTTCGGCGGCCGTGGAGACGGCGTCGAAACCGACATAGGCGAAGAAGATCGAAGCGGCGGCGCCGATAACCCCCAGACCATCATGCCCGAACAGACCGGTTGGCATCAGGGGGGTGAAGTTCTGGCCATTGATCATCGGCAGGCTGAGCACGATGAAGGTGGTCAGGGCGACAATCTTGATGCAGACCAGGACGGCATTGACCATGGCGCTTTCGCTGGTACCGATGACCAGCAGCCAGGTTACGGCCGCAGCCACCACGACGGCGGGCAGGTTGATGAAACCGTGGGTGAAATCAGCGGCCGGAATGAAACCATTCATCGACCAGGTCGGACCGGCGCTCAGGAATTCCGGTAACGCAAACCCCGTCGAATTCTGAACCAGGCCCATAATGTATCCGGACCAGCCGACGCAAACGGCCGAAGCGGCAACGGCATATTCCAGGATCAGCGCCCAGCCGACCATCCACGCCATCAGTTCGCCCATCACGGCATAGGTATAGGTATAGGCCGAACCCGACACCGGCACCATCGACGCCAGTTCGGAGTAGCACAGGGCGGCGACGGCGCAGACGAAGCCTGCGACGACGAAGGACAGCATCATGCCCGGACCGGCCTTTTGCGCGGCGGCGGCAGTGAGGACGAAGATACCGGTGCCGATAATGGCCCCGATCCCCAGCATGGTCAGTTGGAATGCCCCTAGTGAGCGGTGTAGCGACTTTTTCTCCGCTGTCGCGAGGATCGCGTCCAGCGACTTGATGCGCCAACTATTCATTCTTCACCTTTGTGATTTTTATCGTGCGACATAACGCCCCCGGGCGCATGTTTGGTAATCGAGACTATAACGCAAAAGTTGGAACCGCAACCATCTTTGCGGAGGGTCAAAATTTCCACTCAAGACTTTGAAAACATAAAAACATTCCCGCATTTTCGCCTGATCGTAGCAGAACTTGCCCACAGGCGGCGACTGGAAAATCGCGCACGCCTACCTACATGATTTGATTCCGCACTGTCGGCACGGCATAAGCGAATGGCCCTGAATGAGTGACCTTATGACCCAGACCGAACCGCCCATCCGCCTGTTCATCGCTCCCGTGACGCCCTTGCAGCAGAACTGCACGGTCGTCTGGTGCACCCGGACCAACAAGGCGGCCATCATCGATCCGGGCGGCGATCTTGATCCGATCCTTCAGGAAATCGCCGCACGCGGCCTGACGGTGGACAAGATCTGGATCACCCACGGCCATGCCGACCATGCCGGCGGCGCGGCGGAACTGAAGGAACGCACCGGCGTCGCCATCGAAGGCCCGCACGAGGACGACCAGTTCTGGATCGACAGCATCCCGAGCATGGGCGCGCGCTACGGCATTTCCAACATGCGCAGTTTCGTCACCGACCGCTGGCTGAAGGACGGCGACACGGTAACACTGGGCGAAACCACCTGGGACGTGATCCACTGCCCGGGCCATACGCCGGGTCACGTCATCTTCTATCACGCGCCGTCACAGTTCGCCCAGGTCGGCGACGTGCTGTTCGCCGGCTCGATCGGCCGTACGGACTTTCCGCGCGGCAACCACGCCGACCTGATCCATTCGATCACGCAGAAACTATGGCCCCTGGGCGATGTCCGCTTTGTGCCCGGCCACGGCCCGATGTCGAGTTTCCACCAGGAACGGCAACGCAACCCTTACGTCGCCGACCGCGTCGTGGGAAAAGCCGGGCCCAATACCCAGGGCCCGGGCTAAACCCCTTACCCCTTCAACAGCGGCGCCAGCTTCTGAGCCACCGACATATCGCCGTGAACCTTCATCTTGCCCATCATGAAAGCCATCATGGGGTCCAGCGCGCCGGCCGCCATGGACTTCAGGTCGTCGATGCTGATCTGGATCGTGGTATCCGCCGGCCCATCCTCATTGCTGACCACGTTCGGGACGTTGGCCGCATTGATCAGGATCTTGCCGTCATCGCCGAAGTCGAACTTGACGACCTTACCCAGGCCCGAGTTCTCGCCGACGGCCGAAGCGATTTTTTGCGTGATGGTTTCGAGATCGGACATGGCGTTTCTCCTGGTGAAGGCCTATTGATGCGCGCGACCTTAGCGAAATTTCCGTGCACGGCAAGATAGACGCAAGGTCAACAGGCCGTGATTCCGGAGTCGTTACGTGAAATCTTATGATGTTATTATTCTTGGCGCAGGCGCCGCGGGCTTGATGTGCGGGATCGAAGCCGCCCGCCGCGGCCGCAAGGTGGTCGTACTGGACCACGCCGCCAAACCGGCTGAGAAGATTCGCATCTCCGGCGGCGGCAAGTGCAACTTCACGCACCTGAAGACGACGCCGAAGAACTTCCTGTCGCAGAACCCGCATTTCTGCATCTCGGCGCTGAAACGGTTCACGCCGTGGCACTTTCTCGACCGGGTGATCAAACGCGGCATCCCCTATTACGAAAAGACCGAAGGCCAGTTGTTCTGCGAAAACGGCGCTGGCGATATCATCAACATGCTGCTGGACGACCTCGAATCAGCCGGCGGAGAATTGTGGTTGAAGACCGAGATTACCGGCGTCACGCAGACTGACCACGGTTTCGAAGTCAAAACCTCGCGGACCACCCTCGCCGGTTCGCGTCTGGTGATCGCCACCGGCGGCCTGTCCATACCCAAGATGGGCGCCACCGGACTGGCCTATGAAATCGCCCGCCAGTTCGGCCACGACATCGTCGACACCCGCGCTGGCCTGGTGCCCTTTACCCTGGGCGACGACAAACTCGCCACCCTGGGCGGCCTCTCCGGCGTTTCGCTGGAAGCCTCTATCACGGCAGGCAAGACGAAGTTCAATGACGGCTTCCTGTTCACCCACCGCGGCCTGTCCGGGCCATCGGTCCTGCAAATCTCCAGTTACTGGAACCTGGGCGAACCGGTGATCGTCGACCTGCTGCCCGGCCAGGACGCCATGGCGGTCTTGCTGGAGAAAAAACGCGACCGTCCCAAGGCGATGCTGACCACCATCGCCAGCGAAATCCTGCCCAAGCGCCTGGCCGAACAATGGTTGCAGATTTTCGCCCTGCCTGCCGAAAAGCGCATGGCCGACCTGTCGAAAGTCGAGCTCCAAACCCTGGCCGGCGCGATTAACCGCTGGACGTTGACGCCCATGGGCACCGAAGGCTACCGCACGGCGGAAGTCACCCTGGGCGGCGTCAACACCGATGGCCTTTCCTCCCAGACCATGGAAAGCAAGCTGGTCCCCGGACTTTACTTCATAGGTGAATGTGTCGACGTAACCGGTTGGTTAGGTGGATATAATTTCCAATGGGCCTGGTCATCGGGCTGGGCCGCCGGGCAAGCCGTATAATCCTCCCTACGCATTGCCAAGGAATCTCCCGCACTTTTCGGATCGATTCCTGACACCCCCTCGCCCAACCTGCTTGTGTCATGAGCAGCAGAAACACGTCCTTAGGGCCACACAAGGACCATCCCACCAGTATGTCCGACCGGCTAAGACAAGGCCGCAATTTGGTCATGGCCTGGGCAAAAGGGTTCTGGAAATGGCTCAAGGCCCTTCCCCACGCCATCGTCGCGGCCTTGAAGCGCATGCCGATGCTGACGCGTATCATCCTCGGCGCCATCGTCCTTATCCTGATCGCGATCATCATTACCCTGGCCAACCCCAACTGGAACTGGGCGCGCGGCATCGTGTCGTCGATTGCGTCCGGCAAACTGCACCGCCCAGTTGCCATCGAAGGCAATCTCCGCGTCCACCTGTTCAGCTTCACCCCGTCGGCCACGGTGGGCGGCCTGAAGATCGCAGAACCCGACTGGGCGCTGAAAACCGGAAAGACCCAGCACGTCGCCGACATCCAAAACCTGGCCGTTCAGACCGAATTGTTGCCGCTATTCATCGGCCGGCTTGTCCTGCCGCGGTTGGAAGTCACGAAACCCAATGTCTTTCTCTACCAGGACGCCCAAGGCCGCGCGAACTGGGACTTCAGCGACGGCACGAAGAAGGGCGAGCCGACCAAGCTGCCGCCGATCAAGAACTTCATCATCCGCGACGGTACGATCGTATTCAACAGTATGCAGCGCGGCATCACCTTCAAAGGCACGGTCAACGCCCATGAAACAGCCACCGCCAACCGTCAGGCCTTCCAACTGACAGGCGACGGCAATCTCAACGGCAAGGTCTTCGAGCTGGAAGCCGCCGGCGGGCCGCTGCTCAATATCCGCACCGATCGCCCCTACCCGCTCGAAATCAAGGCCCGCGCCGGCAACACCTATCTCACGGCAACGGGCCAGGTTACCCGGCCGTTCAACCTGGGCCAATTGACAGGTAATGTCGCGGTCAATGGCGGCAACCTGGCCGACCTGTACTACCTGACCGGCCTGACCCTGCCCAACACCCCGGCCTACCGCATCTCGGCCAAGGTCACGCGCGACGAACGCATCTACCATATCAACGGCATCAACGGCAAAGTCGGCGGCAGCGACCTGCACGGCGCGCTCAAGGTCGAACTGCAGAAGGACGGCCGTCCTTACCTGATCGGCGAACTCGCCTCAAAAAGCCTGGACTTCCAAGACCTGGGCGCCGTTTTTGGGGCGACCGCCGCGAATACACCGCAAGGCGCCGACGTCACAGCCACCCCGTCGGGCGCCAGCACCTCGCGCCGCCTGCTGCCCGATGCGCCGCTGGACGTCGCCCGCGTTCGCGGCATGGACGCCGACGTCACCTACAAAGCCATATCCGTCCGCGCCACACCCAACCTGCCCATGCGCGCGGTCAGCCTCGGCGTCGACCTGAAAAAGGGTCTGCTGAACCTCAACCCGATCGATATTTCCTTCCCGCAAGGGCGCCTGCAAGGCACGGCGAAGATCGACGCCCGCACCGACACCCAGACCAATACGATCGACCTGCGCCTGACAAATGTCCGCCTTCAGGATTTCGTGCCCTATTTCCGCGGCCGCCCGCCGGCCGAAGGCTCTTTGAGCGCCCGTGTCCAGGCGACCGGCACCGGCAACTCGGTCCATAAGGCCGCCTCGACCGCCAATGGCCAGGTTGCCATCGTCATGCCAGATGGCACGGTGCGCCAAAGCCTGGCCGAGCTGATGGGCGTCAACCCCACCAAGGGCGTCTTCCTTCTGCTGTCGAAGTCGAAGAAGGAAACGCCTATCCGCTGCGGCGTGGCCAATTTCAAGCTGACCAACGGCGTGCTGCAATCGCAGCAACTGGTCCTCGATACCGAAGTCGTCCAGGTAACGGGCAAGGGCACGATCAACCTGGCCAATGAACGCCTGGACCTGGTGCTGAAAGGCAAGCCGAAGAAGTTCCGCCTGACCCACGTCAATGCGCCGATCATCATCGGCGGCAACCTGGCGGCACCCAAGTTCGGCATCGACCCCAAGCCGGCCATCGTCCAGGGCGGTCTGGCGGTCGTGTTCCAGACGGTCCTGCCGTTCGTCAATCTCGACTACGCCAAAAACGCCAACTGCGCTGCCCTGGAAGGCACCGCCCGCGCCAAAGGTGCACGGTAACTGCCTCACCGCTCTCCTCACCATGGGCCTACTGCTCCATACACTTCAACGGCCATTTCCCCTGAGTGATGGAGATGACGTAAACCTAAAAATTGAGCATTATAAATAACTTATCCCTCCCCGCTATGCGGGGAGGTGGATCATTTGCTGGAAGCAAATGAGACGGTGGGGGATTTGGCCCGCCGGTGTTTCCATTGCCTACCCCCATATTCTTCAAGGTACGGCAACAAAAAACCCCCGGCCGGAACCGGGGGTTCTGTGTATCCAAAGCCAATGCCTGCGATTACTCGCCGGCGACCGGGCCTTCCAGCAGAACTTCCGCCGGCAGGGGCTCCATGGACTCTTCGCGCTGATGCGACAGCTGCTCGTCGCGCTTGGTAGCGATACGTTGCAGCGAGCGCAGATAGGCGCCGGTGCCGGCCGGGATCAGACGGCCGACGATGACGTTTTCCTTCAGGCCATCCAGGGTATCGATCTTGCCCTGGACCGAAGCCTCGGTGAGGACGCGGGTGGTTTCCTGGAACGATGCCGCCGAGATGAAGCTGCGGGTTTGCAGCGACGCCTTGGTGATGCCCAGCAGGACGGCCTGGGTGAGGGCCGCACGGCCGCCACGCTTTTCCGCCTTGATGTTTTCGGCATCGACTTCGGTCTTGTCGAGGTGGTCGCCCTTGATCAGACCGGTGTCGCCGGCGTCGAGGATTTCCACCTTCTGCAGCATCTGGCGCACGATCACTTCGATATGCTTATCGTTGATCGGCACGCCCTGCAGGCGATAGACTTCCTGGATCTCGTTGACCAGGTATTCGGCCAGGGCTTCGACACCCAGGATGCGCAGGATATCGTGCGGATCCGGGTTGCCGTCGATGATGTAGTCGCCGCGCTGGATGATATCGCCGTCATGGACGGAGATATGCTTGCCCTTCGGGATCAGGAACTCGACCGGCTCCGAACCGTCCTCCGGCGTGATCTTGATGCGGCGCTTGTTCTTGTAGTCGCGACCGAATTCGACGCGGCCATCCATTTCGGCGATGACGGCGCAATCCTTCGGACGGCGGGCTTCGAACAGTTCGGCGACGCGCGGCAGACCGCCGGTGATGTCGCGGGTCTTGGCGCCTTCGGTCGGGATACGGGCGAGAATGTCGCCCGGCCGGACCTCGTCGCCGTTACCGACCGACAGAATGGCCCCGACCGGCAGCATGTAGCGGGCATCGGCGCCCGACGACATCTTCTTGTACGCCGAAGCGTCGTCGATGATGCCGAAGGCCGGACGGACGTCGGCCGACTTGGCCGAACCGCGCCAGTCGACGACCACACGGTTGGTGATGCCGGTGCTTTCGTCGGTTTCTTCACGGACGGACTGGCCGTCGGTCAGGTCTTCATAACGGACCTTACCGCCGACTTCGGTGATGATCGGGGTGGTGTACGGGTCCCACTCGGCCAGGCGCTGGCCCTTCTTGACCTGGGAGCCTTCCTCGACGCGCAGGCGCGAACCGTAGCCGACTTTGTAGGTCTCGCGGTCCTTGCCGTCGTGGTGGATGGTGATCATCAGGTTCCGCGACATCGAGATCAGATCGCCGTGGGTGCCGCGGACGGTGTTGCCGCCCGAGACCTTCACGACACCGTCCGAGGTCGTTTCGTGGAAGGACTGTTCCGCAACGGTGGCGGTGCCGCCGATGTGGAAGGTACGCATGGTCAGCTGGGTGCCCGGCTCACCGATCGACTGGGCGGCGATGACGCCGACCGCTTCACCCATGTTGACGCGGGTGCCGCGGGCCAGGTCACGACCATAGCAGTAGGCGCAGGTGCCGAGATCGGCTTCGCAGGTCAGGACCGAACGGACCTTCACCGACTGCACGCCCGACGCCTCGATGGCTTCGGCGACGTTTTCGTCGATATAGGTGTCGGCATCGACCACAACTTCGCCGGAACCGGTGTCCTTGATGTCCTCGGCCGTGGTGCGGCCCAGGACGCGATTGCCCAGCGAGACCAGCACGTCACCGCCTTCGACGACGGCCTTGAGCGTGATGCCCCGGGTCGTGCCGCAGTCAGTTTCCATGATGATGCAGTCCTGGGCAACGTCGACCAGGCGGCGGGTCAAGTAACCGGAGTTAGCGGTCTTCAGCGCGGTGTCGGCCAGACCCTTACGGGCGCCGTGGGTCGAGTTGAAGTATTCGAGAACCGACAGACCTTCCTTGAAGTTCGAGATGATCGGGGTCTCGATGATCGAACCGTCCGGCTTGGCCATCAGGCCGCGCATGCCGCCCAGCTGCTTCATCTGGGCCTGCGAGCCGCGGGCGCCCGAGTTGGCCATCATGTAGATCGAGTTGATCTCCAGTTCACGGCCGTCGGCACCCTTATGCTTGCGCGAGATTTCCTTCATCATTTCGTCGGAAACGCGGTCGGTCGCCTTGGACCAGGCGTCGACCACCTTATTGTACTTTTCGCCCTTGGTGATCAGGCCGTCGGCGTATTGCTGCTCGTATTCCTCGACCAGGTGACGGGTTTCTTCGACGATCCCCTTCTTGGTGTCGGGGATGACGATGTCGTCCTTGCCGAACGAGATGCCGGCGCGCGCAGCTTCCTTGAAGCCCAGCGCCATCATCTGGTCGGCAAAGATCACCGTCGCCTTCTGACCGCAGTGGCGGTAGACGATGTCGATCAGGTTGCCGATTTCCTTCTTGGTCAGGGTGCGATCCAGGACCTTCAGGCCGATGTTTTCGTTATACGGCAGCAGGGCGCCGATCTTCATGCGGCCCGGGGTGGTGTCGACCACCTTGGTGCGCACGATGCCGTCCGGATCCTTCTGCGTAAAGCGGCACTTGACCTTGGCGTGCATGGACACGGCGCCGGCGTCGAGCGCGGCCTGGACCTCGTTGAGGTCCGAGAAGATCATGCCTTCGCCCTGTTCGCCTTCCTTAGTCAGCGACAGATAGTACAGCCCCAGGACGATGTCCTGCGACGGTACGATGATCGGGCGGCCGTTGGCGGGCGACAGGATGTTGTTGGTCGACATCATCAGGACGCGCGCTTCCAGCTGGGCTTCCAGCGAGAGCGGAACGTGCACGGCCATCTGGTCGCCGTCGAAGTCGGCGTTGAAGGCCGAACAGACCAACGGGTGCAGCTGGATGGCCTTGCCCTCGATCAGCTTGGGCTCGAAGGCCTGGATGCCGAGACGGTGGAGGGTCGGGGCGCGGTTCAGCATGACCGGGTGTTCGCGGATGACCTCTTCGAGGATATCCCACACCTGGGGCTGTTCACGCTCGACCATGCGCTTCGACTGCTTGACGGTGCCGGACAGGCCCTTGGCGTCGAGACGGGCGTAGATGAACGGCTTGAACAGTTCCAGCGCCATCTTCTTGGGGATGCCGCACTCGTGCAGCTTCAGTTCCGGACCGACGGTGATAACCGAACGGCCGGAATAGTCGACGCGCTTGCCCAGCAGGTTCTGGCGGAAGCGGCCCTGCTTACCCTTCAGCATATCGGCGAGCGACTTCAGCGGACGCTTGTTGGCGCCGGTGATGACACGGCCGCGACGGCCGTTGTCGAACAGGGCGTCGACCGATTCCTGCAGCATCCGCTTTTCGTTACGGATGATGATGTCCGGCGCGCGCAGTTCCATCAGACGCTTCAGACGGTTGTTGCGGTTGATGACGCGGCGATACAGGTCGTTCAGGTCGGAGGTGGCGAAACGGCCACCGTCCAGCGGCACCAGCGGACGCAGTTCCGGCGGGATGACCGGCACGACGGTCAGGATCATCCATTCCGGACGGTTGCCGGATTCGATGAAGCTTTCGATCAGCTTCAGACGCTTGGAGAGCTTCTTGCCCTTCATTTCCGACGTGTTGTCGACCAGGTCGGCACGCAGCTTTTCGGCGATCTCGTTGAGCTCCATCGCCATCAGCATGTTGCGGACGGCTTCGGCGCCGATTTCGGCGGTGAAGCTGTCGTCGCCGAACTCTTCCTGGCAACGGAAATACTCATCCTCGGTGAGAAGCTGGTTGAGCTTCAGCGAGGTAAGTCCCGGTTCCGTAACGATATAGTTCTCGAAGTACAGAACGCGTTCGACGTCCTTCAGCGCCATGTCGAGGATCATCGAGATCCGCGACGGCAGCGACTTCAGGAACCAGATGTGAGCGACGGGCGAGGCCAGCTCGATGTGGCCCATGCGCTCACGACGCACCCGCGACAGCGTCACTTCAACGCCGCACTTTTCGCAGATAATGCCCTTGTACTTCATGCGCTTGTACTTGCCGCACAGGCATTCGTAGTCCTTGGTCGGGCCAAAGATACGGGCGCAGAACAGGCCGTCACGTTCCGGCTTGAAGGTCCGGTAGTTGATGGTTTCGGGCTTCTTGATCTCGCCGAACGACCACGAGAGGATCTTCTCCGGGCTGGCGAGGGTGATGCGGATCTGGTCGAAGGTCGGGGCGACCTGGACCGGATTGAAAATATTGAGGACTTCCTGGTTCATTCCAGTACTCCGATGTGCCTTGGCACTAAATTTAACGGTTCGGGCGAGTCATGGGGTCAAGGGGCCTTCCGGCCCCTTGCCTTTTCTTACGACTGCCCATTCTCCAGCTCGACGTTGAGGCCCAGGGACCGCATTTCCTTGATAAGGACGTTGAACGATTCCGGGATACCGGCTTCGAAGCTGTCGTCACCGCGGACGATGGCCTCGTAAACCTTGGTGCGGCCCGCCACGTCGTCGGACTTGACGGTGAGCATTTCCTGGAGGGTGTAGGCGGCGCCGTAAGCTTCCAGCGCCCAGACTTCCATTTCACCGAAGCGCTGTCCGCCGAACTGGGCCTTGCCGCCCAGGGGCTGCTGGGTGACGAGCGAGTACGGCCCGATGGAGCGGGCGTGGATCTTGTCGTCGACCAGGTGGTGCAGCTTCAGCATGTAGATGATGCCGACGGTGACCGGACGCTTGAACTGCTCACCGGTCTGGCCGTCGAACAGGATCGACTGGCCCGAACGGTTGAGACCTGCCAGTTCCAGCATGTCTTCGATGTCGTTGATGTGGGCGCCGTCGAACACCGGAGTGGCGATCGGCACGCCGCGGGTCAGGTTGCGGGCCAGTTCCATCAGGTCTTCGTCGGACTCGGGCAGTTCCTGGTCCTTGCCGTACACCGTTTGCAGGTGATCGATCAGGGCCTGGCGCTGACCGCCGTTCTGCCAGTCTTCGAGCATCTGGCCGATCTGCTTGCCGATATTGGCGCAGGCCCAGCCGAGGTGGGTTTCGAAGATCTGACCGACGTTCATGCGCGACGGCACGCCCAGCGGGTTCAGAACGATGTCGACGTGCTCGCCGTCGGCCAGGAAGGGCATGTCCTCGACCGGAAGGATCTTGGAAATAACCCCCTTGTTGCCGTGACGGCCGGCCATCTTGTCGCCCGGCTGCAGCTTGCGCTTCACCGCCACGAACACCTTGACCATCTTCATCACGCCCGGCGGCAGTTCGTCACCACGCTGCAGCTTCTCGACCTTGTCCTCGAAGCGGCGGTCCAGACGCTTGCGGGCGTCCTGGAACTGACGGTTCATGGCCTCGATCTCGGACATGATCTTTTCGTCTTCCAGGGCGATCTGCCACCACAGGCCGCGCGAGATTTCGCCCAGCTTGTCTTCGGTGACTTCACCGCGGCCCAGGCCCTTCGGACCCGAGACGGCGTTCTTGCCCAGCAGGATTTCCTTCAGGCGGCCGTAGATGTTGCGTTCCAGGATCGACAGTTCGTCGTCGCGGTCCTTGCCCAGACGTTCGATTTCGGCACGCTCGATGGCTTGAGCGCGTTCGTCCTTTTCAACGCCGTGACGGTTGAAGACGCGGACTTCGACCACGGTGCCGGCAACCCCCGGCGGCAGGCGCAGGGAGGTGTCGCGGACGTCGGAGGCCTTTTCACCGAAGATGGCGCGCAGCAGCTTTTCTTCCGGAGTCATCGGGCTTTCGCCCTTCGGCGTCACCTTGCCGACCAGGATGTCACCCGGCTGGACTTCGGCGCCGATGGCGACGATACCGGCTTCGTCGAGGTTGCGCAGGGCTTCTTCGCCGACGTTGGGAATGTCGCGGGTGATTTCTTCCGGCCCCAGCTTGGTGTCGCGGGCCATGACTTCGAACTCCTCGAGGTGGATCGAGGTGAAGATGTCGTCGCGCACGATGCGTTCCGAGATCAGGATCGAGTCTTCGAAGTTGTAGCCGTTCCACGGCATGAAGGCGACCAGGACGTTGCGGCCCAGGGCCAGATCGCCCAGGTCCGTCGACGGACCGTCGGCGATGATGTCACCCGAAGCCACCTTGTCGCCGACCTTGACGATCGGACGCTGGTTGATACAGGTGTTCTGGTTGGAACGCTGGAACTTCGACAGGCGATAGATATCGACGCCCGGCTTGGTCGGATCGGTTTCCTCGGTGGCGCGCACGACGATACGGGTACCGTCGATCTGTTCCACGACGCCCGAACGGCGGGCGGCCACGGTAGCGCCGGAGTCACGGGCCACGACCTCTTCCATGCCGGTACCGACGAACGGCGCATCCGACTTGACCAGGGGCACGGCCTGACGCTGCATGTTCGAACCCATGAGGGCGCGGTTGGCGTCGTCGTTTTCCAGGAACGGGATCAGGGCGGCGGCGACCGAAACGACCTGCTTCGGCGACACGTCCATGAAGTCGACGGTAGAAGCTTGCTGCAGACCCGGTTCGCCGTTGACACGGCCCTGGACCAGGTCCTCGACGATCTTCTTCTCGCCATCAAGTACGATGTTCGCCTGGGCGATGACGTGCTTGGATTCTTCCATGGCCGACATGTAGACGACCTCTTCCTGGGCGGCGCCGTCGACGACCTTGCGGTACGGGCTTTCAATGAAGCCGTACTTGTTGACGCGGGCGTGGGTGGCCAGGGAATTGATCAGGCCGATGTTCGGGCCTTCCGGCGTTTCAATCGGGCAGATACGGCCGTAGTGGGTCGGGTGAACGTCGCGGACTTCGAAGCCGGCGCGCTCACGGGTCAGACCACCAGGCCCAAGGGCCGACAGGCGGCGCTTGTGGGTGATTTCCGACAGCGGGTTGGTCTGGTCCATGAACTGCGACAGCTGCGACGAACCGAAGAATTCACGCACGGCGGCGGCAGCCGGCTTGGCGTTGATCAGGTCGTGCGGCATGACGGTGTCGATATCGACGCTGGACATGCGCTCCTTGATGGCGCGTTCCATGCGCAGCAGGCCGACACGGTACTGGTTTTCCAGCAGTTCGCCGACCGAACGGACCCGGCGGTTGCCCAGGTTGTCGATGTCGTCGATTTCACCACGACCATCGCGCAGGCCGACCAGGATCTTGAGGATCTTCAGGATATCGTCCTTGCGCAGCACGCGCTCGCTGTCGGCGACGTCCTGCTCAAGGCGCATGTTCATCTTGACGCGGCCGACGCTCGACAGGTCGTAGCGCTCCAGTTCGAAGAACAGCGAGTTGTACATCGCCTCGGCGGCTTCGATCGTGGGCGGCTCACCCGGGCGCATGACGCGGTAGATGTCGAACAGGGCGTCTTCGCGCGAGCTGTTCTTGTCGACGCGCAGGGTCGAACGCATGTACGGCCCGACCGTGACATGGTCGATGTCCAGAACGTCAACTGTGGTAAAGCCGTTCTCTTCCAGCGCCTTGACCGAGGCGGCGTCGAGCTCATCACCGGCTTCGGCATAGATTTCGCCGGTCGAATAGTTGACGGCATCGCCGGCCAGGTAACGGCCGATCAGGGCGTCTTGCGACAGCAGCAGCGACTTGACGGTGTCGCCCAGCTTCTTGGCGCTGCGCGCCGAGATCTTGGTTCCGGCAGGCGCGACCACTTCACCGGAATCGGCGTCGACCAGGTCGAATTCCGGCTTCACACCGCGCCAGCGCTCGAACTTGTACGGCGTGACCCAGCCGGCATCGCGCTTTTCGTAGGGCACGACTTCGTAGAAGGTCTTCAGAATCTCTTCGCCGTCCATGCCAAGGGCGAACAGGAAGGAGGTCGCCGGCAGCTTGCGGCGGCGGTCGATACGGACATAGAGGATGTCCTTGGCGTCAAACTCGAAGTCGAGCCACGAACCGCGGTACGGAATGATGCGAGCACCGAAAAGCAGCTTGCCCGACGAGTGGGTCTTGCCCTTGTCGTGATCGAAGAAGACGCCCGGCGAACGGTGCATCTGCGAGACGATGACGCGCTCGGTGCCGTTGACAACGAAGGTCCCCTTCTCGGTCATCAGCGGGATATCGCCCATATAGACGTCCTGCTCCTTGATGTCCTTGACGGAGCGGGCGCCGGTGTCCTCATCCGTTTCGAACACGATCAGACGCAGCTTGACCTTCAGCGGTGCGGCATAGGTGATGTCGCGCTGGATGCATTCCTCGACGTCGTACTTGGGCTCTTCGAACTCGTACGAGACATATTCCAGGGTGGCGCGCTCGTTGAAGTCCTTCACGGGGAAGACCGACCGGAACACCGCTTCGAGACCGTCTTCGACGCGATCGGCGACACGGACGAAGCGTTGCAGGAACTGCTCGTAGGACGAACGCTGGACCTCAATGAGGTTCGGCATCTGAATGGCTTCGGGGATGCGGCCGAAAGACTTCCGGATCCGCTTCTTCTGCGTGAAGGTTAAGGGCATTGCAGTTCCTTGCGTGAACGCTTGGAGAAAATTGTTAGGCAGTTGTGACTGCGCGCGAGGTTTGTTGAAGGCCCCGTCCAGGGACCAAAAGCTTGCCTTGCGCCTGCTCTTTTTTGGCTTTTGGCCAAAGACGCTATTGTTTATGGTTCTTTGGGAACCAAACCCTTCGCCGACGGAAAGAGCATAAGGCCGGCCTGCGGGTCCCACTCAGACGCAATACGCCTTAAGGGGGAGCGTGCCATACCGCACTTATCCCCGTTCGTAAAGAGCGTTTATCAATAATTTTCTTGACGGCCTAAACCCGCGAGAATCAAGGCAAAATTGCGGCAGAAAATCTTCTCCTCCCCACATGTGGGGAGGGGGACCCCGAAGGGGTGGAGGGGTATTCTTACGGTCGCCGGGATGCCCTGAACTACGCCGCTGCCGGCTTGGCGTGGAATCGCTCCAGGATAAAAGCCGTCATCCCCTTGGCCAACTCCCCTTCACCATAAAAGATCGTCCCCAGCTTCTCCTTGCGCAGGAATTCTTCCTCACCCTCGCTATGCGTACGAAGTACAATCTCGATCGCCGGATTGACGCTGCGGGCCGCCTCGACCATCTGGCGGACATTCAGCAGGTCCGGCGTCGCCACGACCAGCATGGCCGCATTCAGGATATGGGCCTGGAGCAGCACCTCGACTTGCGACGCGTCACCATAAACCGCCGGCTTCCCCTCACCGCGCAAATCCTCAACCCGCTCGCGGTTTTCCTCAACGACGACACACGGAATGGCCTGCGCCGCCAAAACATCAGCGATCAGCCGCCCGACCCGTCCATACCCCACCAAAACCACCTGGCCCTTCAGATACCGCTCGTCCGTAACCTGCGGCAGCTCCGCCAAGGGCTCCTCCCGCGTCTCCAGCTTGCGGAAAAACGCAACCCGGCCCAGCCAGTTGCGCGCCGGATCGACCGCATTGAACAGGAACGGATTGATGGCGATGGAAATCAAAGCCCCGCCGACGATCAGGTTCATCCCCTCCTGAGGCAGCAGACCAAGAGATACGCCCAAGCCCGCCATAATAAACGAGAATTCGCCGATCTGCGCCAACCCAGCCGAGACCATCAACGCCGTCTTCAGCGGATAGCGGAAGCCCAACACCAAAACCGCCGCCGCCAACCCCTTACCCAGAATGATAATCGCCACCACGGCGAGCACAGCACCAGGCGCCTCGACCAACACCATCGGATTGAACAACATCCCGACCGATACGAAGAACAGCACGGAAAACGCATCGCGCAACGGCAACGACTCTTCCGCTGCCCGGTGCGCGAACTTCGACTCGCGCATCACCATGCCGGCAAAGAAGGCGCCCAG
>NZ_AWGD01000020.1 GCF_000495795.1 Asticcacaulis sp. AC460 | reverse complement strand
CCGGCAAAGAAGGCGCCCAGCGCGAACGACACATTGAACAGCTCCGACGCCCCCCAGGCGATGCTGATGGCCGCCGCAATCACCGCCAAGGTAAACAGTTCACGCGACCCGGTCTTCGACACCTGCCACAGGATCCACGGCAAGACCTTTCGCCCGGCCAGCAGCATCAGGGCGATAAAGGCCCCTACTCCCAACAGCGTCCGCCCTACGGTCAGGGCCAGCACACCCGGCGACGACGCTTCGGCGCCATGGCTGTTCCCGCCCAGCATCCCGGCCAAAGGCGGCAGCAAGACCAACACCAGCACCGTGACCAGGTCCTCGACCACCAGCCAGCCGATGGCGATGCGGCCATTCATGGTGTCGGTGGCGTCGCGCGACTCCAGCGCCTTCAACAAGACGACCGTACTGGCGCAGGACAGACACAATCCGAACACCAGGGCCTGGCCGAACGGCCAACCCCAGACCGCCATCCCCAACCCGATCCCCAGCAGGGTCGCCAACCCCATCTGCACCACGGCGCCCGGCAAGGCGATCTTGCGAACCGACAGCAGATCGGCGAACGAGAAATGCAAGCCCACCCCGAACATCAGCAGCATCACGCCGATCTCGGACAACTGCGACGCCATGTGGGTATCGGCGACAAAGCCCGGCGTCGATGGCCCGATCAGGATCCCCGCCAACAGATAACCGACCAGGGCGGGCAGCTTCATGCGCTCGGCGAGAAAGCCAAAAATCAGCGCCAGACCGAAGCCCGCCGCGACGGTGGAAATAAGGGAGAGGTCGTGATGATCCATGCGTGATCACACTGTTGCACCGCGGCAACGGGGTCAACCAACCCAACGCGATTGTTATCGGATTGTTATCCTGCAAAAGCAAAACGGGCCGGAGGTTTCCCTCCGGCCCGTTCAGAAGATATTGGCAAATGCCGAAATTACTTAACTTCGACCTTGGCGCCGGCTTCTTCCAGCTTCTTCTTGATGTCGGCAGCTTCCTGCTTGGAGATGTTCTCCTTGACGTTCTGCGGAGCGCCTTCGACCAGGTCCTTGGCTTCCTTCAGACCCAGATCGGTACGGATCGAGCGGATTTCCTTGATCACGTTGATCTTCTTGTCGCCGCCGTCGGTCAGGACAACGGTGAACTCGGTTTGCTCTTCGACAGCTTCGACCGGGGCGGCAGCGCCACCGCCGACAGCAGCGACGGCGACCGGAGCGGCGGCGGAAACGCCCCACTTGTCTTCCAGCAGCTTCGACAGTTCAGCGGCTTCGAGAACCGACAGGGCGGACAGGTCTTCGACCAGCTTTTCCAGTTTGGACATTGGATTTCCTTAAAAGATAGAGATTGATGAGGGAATGTTCGTGGTGTTCTTAAGCGTCTGCGTTTTCGCGGGCATAGGCCCCGATAACGCGGGCAACCGCACCGGCGGGCGCCACCAGGACGCCGGCGATCTTGGTCGCGGGCGCCTGCAGCAGGCCGATCAGCTTGCCGCGCAGCTCGTCCAGGGACGGCAGCGTGGCCAGGCTGCGGACACCGGCTTCGTTCAGGACATCCGTTTCCATGATGCCGCCAATGATCTTGAGCTTGTCATTCTCTTTGGCGTACTGGACGGAAATCTTGGCGGCGGTGACCGGATCGGCCGAATAGACCAGGGCGACCGGGCCTTTGAACAGGGCATCGCCCTTTTCACCGACCGAGCCGTCCAGGGCCTTTTGAGCCAGACGGTTTTTGAACACCTTCACAACGGCGCCTTCCTTGCGGAGACGGTTGCGAAGTTCAGACATTTCCACAAAGGTCATACCCGTATACTGGGTAACAACCACGGCGCCGGAACTCGCGAAGACGCTCTTGAGCTCTTCGATCGTCGCGGCTTTTTGTGCGCGGTCCATAAGTGGCCTCCATGGGGTGAAGCTCCAACCGGACGACCCGGTTGAAACGTAACAAATGACCCAACACTTCTCGTAAACGCGAAGTGTCAAATCGACTGTCGAGGGGGGAGCTTTCACCGCAAGGGCTACACCGGTTTCCGCAGTGGGAAATCCAGGTAAATCTTGATAGGCGTGTCGCGTCCCGTCTAAATTCGGCCTGTGGCGGCTACCGCAGATTATGGATCAGGCGGCCCCTGATCCCCGAAGGTCTCGGACAGAACGGAGTGAAGACCATGACAGCCTTCACGCCGGAGCGGGCCCTATACAGGCACAGCCTTTGAATTGCAAGTCCAATATGCTGTAGATAGGCACCCCAGGGAATCTCTCCGATGTCAGATGTCGCCGCCGCCTTCGAAGCCTTTCCGGAACCTCAGCGGAACCAACTCCTCGAGGTCCGCAATCTGATCTACGAGACCGCCGCTACAACCCCCGGCGTCGGCGTCCTGACGGAAACCCTGAAATGGGGAGAGCCGTCCTATCTGACCGAGGCGAGCAAGAGCGGCAGCACCATACGCCTGGGCCTGAGCAAACCCGAACGGTCGGCGGCGCTCTTCTTCAACTGCCAGACCACTTTGATTTCCGACATGCGCGCCCAATTTGGCGACCTGTTCACCTTCCAGGGTGACCGCGCCCTTCTGCTTCCCGGCGGCCCCTTGCCAACGTCGCCCCTGGCCATATGCCTGGCCATGGCCCTGACCTACCACCAAAGAAAGACCTGAGATCTTTACTTCCTTCTCCTCCCCATTTCTTCAATGGGGAGGTGGCGAGCAAGGCCCCCTATGGGCCGCAGCGCGTCGAGACGGAGGGGTCCTCTTTCCAGTATCCCCTCAACATAACAGCATTTGTAACGCCCCTTCCCTGCTCAACCACTTGCGCATAACGCCGGTTTGCGGGATTTATGAAGACAATAACAACGGCATCAGGGGGCCATCATGATCCGGGTTTCACATTGGCTCGTCCGCGCCGCCGTACTTATGGCGGCGCTGTCCTGCGTCGCCGCCAACAAGTTGCCATCCTACGCCGACGGCTATCGCGAAAGCACCATCTATACCGGTCAGCAGAACATGCCGTTCAAGAACTACGGCATCGCCATCAAGTGGGAACAGGCCTGCCACAAGGGCGACACCGCCATGTGCATCAAGATGGCCGAGGCCGCAGCGGAAGGCCTGGGCGACCTGGAGGCCAGCAACAAGACGGCCCTCGGCTTCTACAAGACCGCCTGTGAACAGGGCAGCGGCCTGGCCTGCGCCCGCGCCGCGCGCATCGCGCTGGACGGCTCGGCCCTGCGCGTCGATCCCGAATTGGCTAAGACCTTTGCCGAACGCGGCTGCAACGCCCTCAAACACCAGGATTCCTGCGCCGTCCTGGCCGAGGTCCTGACCGCTACCGGTGACACCCAGGGCGCCACGACCGTCGCCGACAGCGCCTGCGCCGCCGGCGCCAGCGAAGCCTGCCGTCAGAAGGCATGGAAACTGTACGACGACGGTGACACCGTCCAGGCCCTCCCTATCTTCACCCAGGGGTGCGACGCCAAGCAGGCCTGGGGCTGCGCCGGCCTGGCCGACGCCTACGAAAAGGGCAAGGGCGTCACCCGCAACCGCTCCCAGGCCATGGCCTACGCCAAAACCGGCTGCGAACAGGGCCAGGGCGGCGGCCGCCACATCGCCTGCCGTCAACACGGCACCTACCTGACCTATACCTCCGACAAGGCCAGCATAAACAAGGGCGAACAATACCTCAACGCCAACTGCGACTATGGCGACGCCGCCTCCTGCGTCTGGCTGGGCAAGCTGCCCCTGCGCGGCAAACAGGGCATAACCACCACCCTGACGGAAGGCCTCTATTACGAACGTCGCGCGTGCGATCTCAACAGTGCCGAAGGTTGCACCGAACTGGCCATGGCCTACGAAGTCGGCAACGGCATCAATCCCGATGCCGGCGTCTCGGTCACGCTTTACGACAAGGCCTGCCGCCTCAGCGAGCAGACCGCCTGCGGCAAGGCCACCGAACTGGCCGGCCAGGGCGCCCGCAGCCAGATCCCCGCCATCGACCCGTCCCTGCCGGTCATGGAACAACTGGTGAAGGCGCAGGCTCTGGCCGATGCCGGCAATCCCATGGAAGCCGCCATCACGGCCTATCGTCTCAACAATGAAGGCAACGAGTATGCCTCATGGCTGTTGGGCGGGTGGATGTACTATGGCTTACCCGGCGTCTTCGATCCGCCTCGCAAGGAGGACGGTTTCATCCTGTTCGAAAACGCCGCTCGCGTTGGCCATGTCGAAGCCGCCATTTGGGTCGGCATGGCCTACTGGTACGGCGAGGGTGTCGAGGTCGATCAGGACAAGGGCATGGCCTATATGCGCATCGCCGCGGTGCGTGGCAGCGAAAAGGCCATCGCCATCTATCGCTCGATGGAGCTGGAACCTGTCCGCCAGGAAAACGCCCGCCGCCAGGCCGAATACGAAGCCTGGGCCAATCGTCCGCGCAGCGCCTGGGACGATGCCCTGGCCGCCTGGGGCCGGGCCGTCAGCAGCGGCGCCTACAGCTATTCCAGCAGCAACTATTCCAGCATGTCGTCGGGGAATAGCGTCTCGACGATCATCGACAACTCGAACTTCAACAACGCCATCAACTACTATTCGGGCGGCACGTCGGTCTGCTCCAGTTCCAACCCGTACTGCTAAAGGGAACCAGATGAAACTGTTCGCGCTTTCCACTCTTGCCCTGACCGGCCTTTTGACTGCCGGCGCCGTATCGGCCGAGGAACCGGAAACCTACGCCTTCCAGCTCGAGGTCGGTAACGGCCGGTGCAGCGTGGACTATCCGCGCGCCGACGGCACCACACTCACCTTCCTCTATCTGAAAAGCGGCCGGGTGAATGTCTCGGTCCACCGCCCGCGCTGGGAGATGGTCGACGACAAGGACACCGACAACCAGGACATCCCGATGACCGTCGAGGTCCAGGGTGTCGGTAAGTCCAAAGCCAAGTGGGGCGGCTATCGCAACGGCTTCGTGCAGGGGGTGTGGTCGGCGTGGGACGAAAACCCGTCGGGCGCCGGCAGTTCGGGTGACCTGATCAAACTGATGGAACAGGGCACGGTCTACACGATCTGGTTCGAAGGCCAGAACCTGGGTACCTTCAACACAAAAATGAAGGGCTTCGCGATCAACTCCATCCGCAACTGCGTCAACAACCCGGCGTGACACAACAGCATGGAGCGATAAAATCATTGACTTACAATATCTTATCCCTCCCCGTTATACGGGGAGGTGGATCATTTGCTGGAAGCAAATGAGACGGTGGGGGATTGGGCCTGCCGACGTTTGATCAAGGTGACGTTCCCGAAAACCCGTGGTACACCGGTGTCATAACCATAAAGGGAATGACATGAAACGCCTTGCCCTGCTTCTCGCCGCCACCCTGACCCTGGCAACCCCGGCCTTCGCCCAAACCCAGACTCCGGCCACCCCGCCGGTAACCTACCCGGGCTACGGCCGCATCATTACCCTGGCCGAAGCCAAGACGGTCATTGCTGCCGCCGAAGCCGAGGCGCGCAAGAACGGCTGGAACGTGGTCATCTACATTGTCGAGCCGACCGGCGCTCTGGTCGCCGCGGAAAAGATGGACGGCACCCAATACGGCTCGATCGACGTAGCGACGGGTAAAGCCGAAACGGCTGCGCGCTTCCGCCGCCCGACCGCGGCTTTCCAGCAGGCGGTCAAGGACGGCAATCTCAATTCCATCTTCACAGGCGCCATGGCGCTGGAAGGCGGCGAGCTTCTGATCGTCGACGGCCAGACGATCGGCGCCATCGGGGTGTCCGGCGCCACAGCGGCCCAGGACGGTCAGATCGCCCGCGCCGGCGCCGCGGCCCTGCTCAAGTAAAACAGGGCTCGGCCCGCAGGGTACGGTTCACCGCTGCTGGATACTTCTCCAGCTTCCCGGCCGGACGGATGGGCCGTGTCACCAGATTGCCGCCGCAGTTGGGACAAACGTGCTCCAACCTTCCGGCACATTCGGGACAGAAGGTACAGATAAGCGCACCTGCCGCCGGCGGCAGATCCGCGTCACAACATTCGCAATTCGGTCGAAGTTCAAGCATGGCACGCCTTTGAGATTGAGAAGTACATACTTCTCCTCCCCATTTTATGGGGAGGGGGACCCCGAAGGGGTGGAGGGGTATCTTATAGCAAGATGACATGACAACGATAAGATGGGGAGGGAGCGCCTACTACCCTCCCCGCTTTCATCCGAAGCGCGGCAACCCGGAGCGGAAGCCCTCTCCGGATAAACTCAAGCGAAGGCAAATCCCTCGTCCGCCCATCCGGTCATACCGCCGATCATCACCTTCACCTTGCGCCCCAGCCTGGCCAGCTTCAAGGCCGCCTGATCGGCGCCGTTGCAATGCGGCCCGGCGCAGTAAACCACGAACAACACATCCGAAGGCCACTTCGCCAGAACCTCCTCGCTAATCGTCCGGTGCGGCAGATGATGCGCACCTGGTATATGCCTGCGCGCAAAGGCCTCCGGCGAACCCACGGCATGCAGCAAAACAAAATCCGGATCCCCAGACGCCAAGGCGTCCTGGACATCGGCACAGTCGGTTTCCATCGACAAACGGGCCTCATAAACCCTGATGACATCTTCCGGCAAAGCGGCTGGATAAGCGGTGACGTAAGAACGGGTGGCGTGCATGACACATCTCCATAAATTGACCATGCACACTTTGCCGTAACGGAAACGCCGCTTGTAGATGGCATGAATGACAGCTATGGTAAGAATTATGCCAAACCTGCCTCACCCCAACCGACTCGTCTGCGCGCTGGCCTATGACGGCATGCCGCTGTTTGAATTTTCGATCGCTGTGGAGCTGTTCGGGCTCGACCGGCCGGAAATGGGCCCCGACTGGTACACGTTCAAAGCCGTGCAACTGGACGAAGGCCCGTGCCGCACGACAGCCGGCCTGCATGTCACGGCCGATGGCCCGCTGTCGCTGCTGGAAGAGGCCGGAACCATCATCATCCCCGGCTGGCATACCGCCAAACCCATCCCGCAATCTCTGATCGACCTGCTGCACCGCGCCTACGACCGCGGCGCCCGCATCGTCACCATCTGCTCGGGCGCCTTCGTGCTAGCGGCCGCCGGGCTGTTGAAGGGCCGCCGCGCCACCACCCACTGGAAATATGTCGACTTCGTCACCAAGAACTACCCCGACGTCGAACTGGTGGCCGACGTACTCTATATCGACGAGGGTCAGATCATGACCTCGGCCGGCAGCGCCGCGGGCATCGACCTGTGCCTGCACCTGATCCGCCGCGACTATGGCCCCGAAGCCGCTAACAAGGTCGCCCGCCGCCTGGTCGTGCCGCCGCACCGCGATGGCGGCCAGGCGCAATATATCGAACGCGCCGTCCCGACCGACTACGAAAGCAAACGGCTTGGCCCACTGCTCGACCATATGCGTGAGAACCTGGACAAGGAGCACCGCATCCCCGAACTGGCCCGCCGCGCCGGCATGAGCGAACGCACATTCCTGCGCCGTTTTTCCGAAGCCACCGGCACCACCCCGGCCAAATGGCTGCTGGGGGTACGGCTTAACGAGGCGCGCGACCATCTGGAAGCCAGCGACATCAGTATCGAGCTGATCGCCGAACGCACCGGCTTCGGCACGACCACCAATCTGCGCCACCACTTCCGTGAGCACCTGAACACGACGCCCACGGCCTACCGCCTGACCTTCTCAAGAGCCGCCCAATGAGCCGTTTCGCCGATACCCCGCAGCCACCCTATTATGTCGTCACCTTTTCCTCGCAACGCACCGACGTTGACGACAACTATGGCGATATGGCCACGGAAATGATGAAACTGGCGGCGCAACAACCGGGCTATCTCGGCGTCGAAAGCGCGCGCGATTCGGAAGGCTTCGGCATCACCAACTCGTATTGGGCGGATGGGGCCAGTATCATTGCCTGGAAACGAGTCGCCGACCACCTGGCGGCGCAAAAGCTGGGTCGAACCAAGTGGTATGAGCGGTATATCACGCGCGTGGCCCGCGTTGAGCGCGCCTACGGCTTTGAAAAGAACTGAGTGAAAATGAAGCGGGGGAAGACGCGCCTACATCTTCCCCCTTATTACCTGAGCTGCGGCAACCCGGAGAAGGAAGTTCACTCAGATAAACCTGTAAAACCCGATACGGTCTCATTCTATACTATGTCGCACAAGTTGAGATGGAGTCGATTGACTCGACATCAATCGCAACAACTTCTTACGACAAATTCCGTAGGGTCAGGATGCTTGAGCCCCCCGTCAATGTCGAATGAATTATCAGTAATGTTGCATTAACGTCTTTTGCAAAGCTCTGCAAAACCACCCAAATTGTTTTCACGCGATACTTTCCTTGATTTTACGCTGCGGCTTTGGCACGGACTTGCGACATGGCTGTGACAGATATCCAACCCATACTGAACTTCCTTGGCACGGCGACTCCGCAGGCCTGGATCAATGCCGCGGTGGCCAATCAGGACCTGCTGCTGCTGGACCACAAGAACTGCGAATACAAGGCGGCCAGCAACGCTATCAACCTGATGGCCAAGTACCAGGAGCGGGTCGAGCTGGTGACGGCCATGGCGCGGCTGGCTCGCGAGGAACTGGCCCACCACGAACAGGTAATGAGGTTCATCAAAAAGCGCGGCGTGGCCCTTCGCCCCCTTTCGGCCGCCCGCTATGCCGCATCTTTGCGCACCCTCGTTCGCCGCAACGAGCCGGGCATGATCACCGATATCCTGGTGATCAGCGCCTTTATCGAAGCCCGGTCGTGCGAGCGCTTCGCCGCCATCGCGCCCCACCTGGACGACGAACTGGGTGGCTTCTACAACAGCCTGCTGCGCACCGAAGCGCGCCACTACACCGGCTACCTCAAACTGGCCCACCTCTACGGCGACGCCGCCGACATCGCCAAACGCATCGAGGTCATCCGCGCCCACGAACAGGCGCTGATTGCTGATCCGGATACCGAGTTTCGATTCCACTCCGGCCCACCGGCCTAAGGAAAGGCGCATTCAGTGCGTCTTAGAGCGCGTTTCGATCCGGTAGAATCGGATCGGCGCTCTAAGTTTTTGTTTTTACGCGCATCTTAATCCAAAAAGTGCGTCACACTTTTTGGGATGCGCTCTAGTAACAGTGGACAAACCATTCTTCCTTCTCCAAGCACGAAGGCCGTAACCCTGGCTGCGGCCGAGGCTCGAGACGAAGAGACCTCTTGAGGAAGAACGAACATGCACAAACTCGCCGGACTGATCGCTATCCTCCTGGCCACGCCAAGCCTCGCCCAAACGCCCGAACCGAAATTCGACCTGGTCGCCCCGACACTGCCGACCGAAGTCCAAGCCCACGCCATCCTGATGCTGTCCAAGATGAACGGCTATGTCCACGCCAGTGCCCCTACTGCCCGCCAGGCAATCCTGGACATGGCCGCGAACCGCAACTGGACGATCTACGCCACCGACAACGCCGCCATCTTCAACCCTGACCAGCTCAAGCACTTCGATGTGGTCGTCCTGAACAACACCTCAGGCGACCTGTTCACACCCGACCAACGCGAAGCCTTCAAGAGCTGGATCCAAAACGGCGGCCGCGTGGTGGCCATCCATGGCGCCGGCGCGACAGCCTCAACCCCATGGCCGTGGTTCCACGATACGGTCATCGGGGCCCGCTTTACCGGCCACCCAAAACTCCAACCCGGAACGATCTATATTACCGACCGCGACCACCAGGCGACCCGCGCCCTGCCCCCGACCTGGCCGCGCAACGACGAATGGTACAGCTTCGACCACAACCCGCGCGGCAAAGACACCCGCGTACTGGCAACGATCGACGAGACGACCTACGACCCGACCGACCCGTTGCGCATGGGCGCCGACCACCCGATCATGTGGACACGCTGTATCGCTGCCGGAGGCGCCTTCTTCACGGCCATCGGCCATGATGCTGCCAACTGGGACGATCCAGTCTTTCGCGGCCATATCGACGGTGCTCTGATCTGGGCCCGCGACCGCACCCAACCGGCGTGCTGACTAGTCCTGCAAGGCCGTTGACTTGGTAAGGTCCGCAAGAATTTTGAACACGAAAAGCTCGAAAAGCAAAAAGTACGAACTTCAGGACGGGCTTGAACCGACCGCGCAGCGATCCCTTGCATGAAGCCGCTTCGCGGCGGGCTAAAGTTTCTAAGAATTTTCGTGCTTTTTGTGCTTTTCGAGCTTTTCGTGTTCAAAAAACCTTTGGCTGTTTCAGCCGACAATGAAGACCAAGCCTGCCATGAAATTGGTATGTGGTCAAAATTCCACCACCCCAACCGAACCAACAACAAAAAAGCCGCCCCGTCACCGGAGCGGCTTTTCCATTTCCGACACAGTCGGAAATTACAGGTTCGTGGTAGCCGTATCGACCTTCACGCCCGGGCCCATGGTCGAAGACAGCGAGATCTTGCGAACATACAGACCCTTGGCGCCCGACGGACGGGCCTTGACCAGCGCGTCGACCAGAGCCTTGACGTTGATTTCCAACGCTTCGGTGGTGAAGCTGATCTTGCCGACGCCGACATGGACGATACCGGCCTTTTCGACGCGGAACTCGACCGCACCGCCCTTGGCGTCCTTGACGGCCTGGGCGACGTTCGGGGTGACGGTGCCGACCTTCGGGTTCGGCATCAGGCCACGCGGGCCCAGCACCTTACCGAGACGACCGACCAGGGCCATCATGTCCGGAGACGCGATGACGCGGTCGAAGTCCATGAAGCCACCCTGGATCTTTTCGACCAGGTCTTCGGCGCCAACGACTTCAGCGCCGGCGGCCAAAGCTTCTTCGGCCTTCTTGTCCTTGGCGAACACGGCGACGCGAACGTCCTTGCCAGTGCCCGACGGGAGGTTGACGACGCCACGGACCTGCTGGTCGGCGTGACGCGGGTCGACACCCAGGTTGATGGCGACTTCGACGGATTCGTCGAACTTGGCCTTGGCGTTAGCCTTGACGGTTTCCAGAGCCTCGGTCAGCGGATAGAACTTGGCGCTGTCGGTCTTCCAGGCTTGAATGCGTTTTGCGGTCTTGCTCATATCAGTCCACCACCTGCAGGCCCATCGAACGGGCGGAACCTTCAATGATCTTGGTCGCCTGATCGAGATCGTGGGCGCTCAGATCCTTCATCTTCTTTTCGGCGATATCGCGCAGTTGCTGGCGCGTGATCTTGCCGGCCGAGTCACGGCCCGGCAGCTTCGAGCCGGACTTCAGGCTCAGGGCCTGCTTGATGAAGAAGGTCGCCGGCGGCGTCTTCGTCACGAAGGTGAACGACTTGTCTTGATAGACGGTGATGATGGTCGGAAGCGGCGTGCCCTTCTCGACGTTTTCGGTGCGGGCGTTGAATTCCTTACAGAAACCCATGATGTTGACGCCGCGCTGGCCCAAGGCAGGACCGATGGGGGGCGAAGGCGTGGCAGAGCCGGCCTTCACCTGGAGCTTGATATAGCCCAGGATTTTCTTAGCCATTGGATATCTCCATAAAGTCCCCAAAGAGAGGGACGTTGTGAGCCGTGGTGCGCATCTCTGCTCCCACGGATTTACCCGCCCAAAGACGGGAGCGCGGCCTATAGCGAATTACAATCGAAAAGGCAAGCGTGGAAGGCTATCTCACGCCTCAAAAGGATCATCCGGCACGAAATACTTGCCTCTCCGAACAACGCGCTTAAGGTCGGGATCTCCGAAAAATTCACCCGATGTCTGCTCGACAACCGTGATTTCAATTCTCGTGTCTCGATACCTTTCTTCCGCAGTTCCTTTGGACTTGGCTTTTATCGCTTTCTCTTCGGTTCGCAGAATGATGACCGGCGGGCACTTCAGCAGACGGAGAATGATGTCGTCAATTGTTCCAATGAGGTTTCCGTCTGCGTCAAATATATCGTGCTCAATCTGGGAAACAGGATCCCTGTGCTCGAACGTAACCTCGGACTTCCACCGATGAATTTTTCTTGCCGCAGGAATTGTTATGTCCGCGCGGATAGCGGCCCTTCGATTGGCCGCAGCAACGCTCATGTGCTTTGCCAAAGCCCATGGAGCGCCATGTCGACCGCCGCAGGTTAGTCTCCCTGACGCAAAGCGAAGAGCCGAATTGATTGCAACATGCTTATCGGCAGGCAGGGTTCCGGGTAAACTTCGATGGTAGATCGCGGCCATCAGAAAATTACGGGCAGAACTCAATCCCCATTTGTCCAGGCCAATCTCTTTGCAAAGCTTCTGAATTTCGGCTTCCTGTGTCATATGCCCCTCCAGGTATCCGAAAGCTATAACCCGCCGCCCAGCTTCCACGCCAGGGCTACCTTCAAGGCACGGTTATCCGGCCGGCTCTCGGTCCGCAACCGCAAGGCCGGCGTATCGATCACCGAAGCATAGCCCGAGCTGTTGAAGGCGTCGTTCAGGCTGAGAACCATGGACAACCGGTCGTTAAGTTGCCGGGTGTAGCTGATGTCCGTCCGATAAAACCCATTGCCATAGCCCTGATAGGTCAGGGTCCGGCTGAAACCCGATATGTTCACCTGGTAGCGGTCGCCATTGCCGGCGCGGTACTCGACCAGGGCATTACCCGAGCCGTTGGTACGGCCACGCAAGGTCGCCTCGCCTTCAAACGGCACCTCGGCATAGAACAGGTTGGCGTTGACCGAATAGGTAACGCGCTCACCGACCGTGCCGCGCAATGTCACCTCCGCCCCGCCCGACCGGCTGACGCCCGAATTGATGGTCGTCGTCATCAGCAGGCCGTTACTCAAGACCTCGGTATAGGGCGAGAAATCGCCACGGGTTTCGCGCACATACACCGTGGCCGACGCACTGAACCGTACATCATCGAAACTGTAGCGCGCTTCGAAACCGTTGGTAATCTGCGGCTCCAGGCTGGGATTGCCGGCCACGACCTGCTTGGCGCCGATATAGCGCGGCGTCTCATCGTAGTCCCGCAAGGGCGGCCGGTCGACCCGCCGCAACACGCTCAATCGCAACCGTCCCTTCTCGCCCACAGCCCGGTCGGCATGCAGCGACGGCAGGGTATCGACAAAATCCAGTTCACGCCCACCCGGCAGGTCCAGCTTCTGGCGTTCGATCCGCACGCCCGGCAACAGCGTCCATTTCCCCACCGGATTCTGCCAGGTGGCATAGAGCGCGCTCAGGGTTTCTGTGCCCTCAAAGACCGAATCGAAATCCGCCACCGCCATCTGGACGCCGCGGTTGACATAGAGATTACGGATGCGGCTGTCGCTGCGGTCCCAGGAAAATCCGGCCGTCAGCAATCGCTTTCCGAACCGGCGCTCGTAATCGCCTTCGATCAGGTCTTCGCTGGTATCGCGCCCGGTCGCCGTCGTATAACCGCCGCCCGTATCGCGGTCGTAGCTGGCGGCGAAATCACGCACCTCCTGGGTGTGATCATAGGCCAGACGCAACTGTCCGGCGCCGCTGTGGGCATAGACGGCCTGAAACCGGCTATCGCGATTGCCGGTCTTGATCGCCGACACCTCGTCGAAGAGATCGTCGCCGCGCGACTGCGCCGCGCCGTCCGACTGCGAGACGAAATTACCATACTCACCCTTAACGGTGATCTCGGCCTTGTCGGACAGGGCATACTCGGCGCTGAGCGAACCGGTGACATTGTCGGAACCGTAATCCGTGCGGTCGACCCGGTCACTGACCCAATAGTCCCCTGCCCCGTCCGGCAGTTCCTGATGCTGCAGCAGGGTCGAACGGTTCTGGTAGTGATCAAGAAAAACCCGGCCATGATAGGTCCACGGCCCCTGGGTCATCACCCCCGACAGCCCCAGACTCCCCTGGCTGAGCGTGTTACCTTCCAGGTTCAAGTCGCCACCGACCTTGCGCCGCTTGCGGGTAACGATGTTGATCACCCCGCCTTCATTGCCGTACTGCGCTGACGGCGCCGTCAGCACCTCAATGCGCAGCACATCTGAAGCGGCCAGGTTGCGCACGGCGGCATTGCCTTCCGGCGGGACCTTGCCGTCGATCAGGACGGTCGCCGCCACACCGCGCAACGCCACCGTGCCTTCCGGCGTGACCGTCACCGACGGCACCGTCCGCAGCAGGTCGACAACAAGACCGGATGTCTCCTTCGCCACCTCGTAGCTCAACCGATCGGTCTTTTCGACGACCGGTAGCTTTCCGCGCACGATGACGTCTTCCGCGGCAGCCGGCAAGGCCGCCGCCGCCAGGAGGGCGTATACGATTTTCAACGAAATCTCCTTCACGGCGGCGACACTGAACCCGGCAACCTGAACCCAGAATGAAGCACCTCTCCGGAAACACGAAAACGCCCCGGTTTCCCGAGGCGTTTCCAGTATTCCTGAAGTATCGATTTTAGGCAGTCTTCTCGACCTGGCCGTATTCGAGTTCGACCGGCGTGGCGCGTCCGAAGATCGACACCGACACCCGCAGACGGGCATGCTCCGGATCGACGCTCTCGACGACGCCGTCGAACGAAGCAAAGTGACCCGACGTAATCTTGACCTTTTCGCCGATGTCGAACGCCAGGACGGGCTTGGGACGTTCCACCGCCGCGTCGACACTACCGACGATGCGCTGGACTTCCTTTTCGGACACCGGCATCGGCTTGGAGCCCGATCCCAGGAAGCCGGTCACCTTCGGCGTATTCTTGACCAGGTGATAGGCTTCGTCCGAAAGTTCCATCTTCACAAGGACATAGCCCGGGAAGAACTTGCGTTCGGAGTTGAACTTGCGGCCGCGGCGGACCTCGACGACCTCTTCGGTCGGCACCAGGATTTCGGAAAACTTGTCTTCCAGGCCCTGGGACTTGGCCTGCTCGCGCAGCGACTCGGCCACCTTCTTCTCGAAGTTGGAATAGGCGTGGACGATATACCACTTGTGGTTCGGGTTCGACACCGCAGCGGTGATGTCTTGAGCAGGATTGGCCATCGGAATTCCTTATGCGCCGATCTGGGTGAGCAGCCTGGCGCCCCAGCCCAGCGCTGCGTCAACGATTAAGAAGAAGATACCGGCCAGCACGACCATGATCATGACGAACACCGTCGTGATCCAGGTTTCCTTGCGCGAAGTCCAGGTGATCTTGCGCGCTTCCTGGCGCACTTCACTGAAGAACTTGACCGGATTGAACGGTTTCTTCGGCGCCTTGTCGGCAGTATCCGCCGCAGCCGCCTTCACCGGTTCGATCTTGCCGATGGCGGTACCCCCGGTGGCCTTGCCACCCTGGACCGTCTTGTTCTTGACCTCTGGTTTCTTCACCATATTCAGCCTGTGGGTTATCTGCTGCTTTGAGCAACAGAAATGAGGCTCGAAACCAATATTTCAAGCCTCACTTAAAGAGATTGGCAGGGGCAGAGGGGCTCGAACCCACGACCTTCGGTTTTGGAGACCGACGCTCTACCAGCTGAGCTATACCCCTATTGCTAAGCGCCAGGCGCCGTCGCATTGAGCCGTGCGATGTATCAGCGCTTGCGGCAACTGGCAACAGGCTGAATGCGATTTTTCACAGAAGCCTGCGCCTTAGGGGGTAAATCCTACGTCCACCACAGCCCAGAATGCCGATTTCGGGTTCCCTGCCGTATCGAACAACAGCGGATGGTTCAGCCGCGCCGTCGGGAAGGTCGACAGCCAGGTGCTGTTGTCGGCCACGCCCCACATGGTCACCGACTTCACGCTGGCGTGCTCCTGGAACAGGTTGAACATGGCGCGATACTGCAGGGCCTGGGCGCGCAGGGCATCACTGTAAGCGACCGTACCGGCGACAAAGGCCGCCTGGCAACCCGTTGGCGGCGAACTGTAGCAACTGCCCGAATCGGTGGTGTACAGCGAGACATCCAGTTCGGTGACGTGATTGATCAGGCTGCGGGTTTCGGCCGCCACGAAGGCCGCCTTGACATTGGCAACCGGCGGCCAGGTCGAATTGATATGGAGCTGGTGTCCGATACCATCGATCGGCACGCCCCGCGCCAACATTGTGTCGACAATGGCCATGAACCGGCCCAGCTTCGCCGTATCTTCGGTCCCGTAATCATTGATGAACAACTGAACCGTCGGGTCCGCAGCGCGGGCAGCGCGGAAGGCAATCTCGATATAATCGGGCCCGAAGATCTGATACCACTGGGAATTGCGATAGTTGCCGGAGGCATCGTCGCTGGTGGCTTCATTGACCACATCCCAGGCGTAGACCTTGCCTTTGAAATGGGTGACGACGTCGGTGATATAGGTCTCCAGCCTCGCCCGGACGGTGGCCTTGTAGCCCGGGGCGGTCGTATCGCCCTCGAAGAACCAGGCTGGAGAGGTCTGGTGCCACAAAAGAGCGTGGCCCCGGACCTCGATGCCGTTGGTCTGGGCCAGGGTTATAAGCTGATCGGCAGAGGTATAGTTATAAACGCCCGCAGACACGCCAATCGGATTGGCCTTCATGACACTTTCAGCCGTGATACTGCTGGCGTGTTTCAACAGGACCGCATTGGTCACCGCATTGGCGGCCTGTCCAGGATCGACGGCCATGCCGATCTTGAATTTGGAGGCGAAATGCGTCTTCAACGCTGGCGCCGTCGCCGGATCCGGAAGGCTGGAACTGCTACTGCTGGACGAGGAACTGCTCGAGGACGACGACGAACTGCTGGAAGAGGTGCTGCCACCTCCACCGCCTGAGGAACTCCCTCCGCCCCCTCCGCCGCATGAAGCCAAAAGGGTGGACGCCGCGGCGCCAAGTACCAGCGCGCGGCGATCCATGCAGACCTTTGCGGTCATGTATCTTCTCCCAAGACGTTTTTATCGTTGAAAGCCAGCGTGGAGATGTTTTCACCAACTGTCAAGGTAGCGCTAACATAGACCGCAAAAACAATGGCGTGATGACGCCTCCGCGCAACGGCGGAGGCGTCGGACCGGCCTGTTTTACAGATAGTCGTTTAGCGAATCGCCACCAGCTTGGCGTCGTCGGTCACCACGAACATGGTGTTACCCACCAGGATCGGCGCAATATAGGCCGCGCCACCCAGCTTCAGTTCGCCGGTCGGCTTGCCCGTATTCGGATCATAGGACACGGCGTCACCGTCGGAATTGACCATGATCAGGCGGTTGGAGGCCAGGACCGGACCGGCCCATTGCGGCACCTTTCCGACCATCTTCTCGCGGCCCATGCCGAAAAAGCCCTTCTTTATGCGCTGCTTGCCGTCGTTGAGGTCCTCGATCCAGTAGATCTGACCGCTATCGCGGCTGACGGCCATCAGCTCGCCCTGCAACGAGGTCAGGAACACCACGTCGCCGGCGACCCACGGTGAGTTGACGCTGTCGGCCGGAACCTGCCATTTCTGCTGGCCCGTGCGGGCATCCATGGCGGCAAAGACGCCGGAGTGCGACGCCGCATACACCACATTGTCGTACATCACCGGACGGCCGGCGATATCGCGTATCTGCGACAATGCATTGGTCCGGGCCGATTGGGCCAGGGTCTGTTCCCAGACCGGATCACCTGTTGAAGCGCTCAAGGCCACCAGCTCGCCCGACGAGAACGGCGCGATGACCAGGTCGCCGGAGACGATCGGCGCTGCCGACTTGAGGATGCGGGCCGGCTCGGCGATGGCCTGATAGGTCCATTTCATCTCGCCGGTCGCCTGGTCGAAAGCGAAAATCTGGTTATCGACATCGGTAGCGTAGACGTGCGTCCCGTCAACGGTCGGCGCAGCGTGAAACTGGGTATCGACCGGCTTTTGCCAGATGATGGCGCCGGAAGCCGCGTCGAGCGCGTTGATCGAGCGGTAGCCCGAGGTGACGAACAGCTTGCCGTCCTGGGTCAGGGCCAGGCCGCCGCCGAAACCGTGCTTGTCACGCTTCAGCTTCGGATCCAGATCAACCGACCACACCTCGGCGCCGCTGGCGACGTCGAAGGCGGTAACCTTGGCCTGACCGTCCAGGGTATAGATACGCTGGCCGTCCGAAACCGGCTGGGCGATAACTTCCGTCCGCTCCTTGCTGGCGACGCCGATGGACTTCGTCCAGGCGACCTGGAAGCCGGCGGCGGCATTACTATGCTGCACCGACTGGACAGGACCGCCGGCCACCGGCCACGCCGTGACCGTGGCCGCCGGCGGCAGGTAGTAGCCGACATCCTTTAGGCTCTTGGACGGCGTCAGCTTCTGATCGAAAGCGACGATGGAAATCCGCTGGCCCTGCGAAGCGACCGCCTGGTTTTCCGGGTCTTCCCTCTTGGTGATCTTGCTGATGGTCGAGCAGCCTTGCAGCGCGAGACCCGCAGCCACGACCAGGGCAAGAACAGCGGCGCCTTTTGCCGGGCGTTTCGAGAATGACAACATCGATGCGGTTTCCATGCAGAGGACCAAATGAGCGAAAGGATTATTGCTGCGGGATATTCAGGCCCGGCGGCAGGCCGCCGGGCAGGGTTTGGGTCTTGGCCTCCGGCAGGGCCATGATCGACTTGACCGCCGGCCCAGCGCCCGAGTCGATGGCCTGGACGGCCAACTGGGCGCGTTGCTTCAGGCCGTCCGGCGCGTCCAGCGCAAACGACAGGGCATTGAGGTCGGCCCGGGCACCGGTGGCGTCGCCGTTTTGCAGCTTGGACATGGCCAGGGCTTCCTTGGCCAGATAGGCATAGGGGCGCTTGTCGGCCGTCAGCGGCGTCAGACGCTTCTGGCTGTCGGCGAAGACGCCCTTGTCCATGACCAGATAGGCGGCCTTCAGCGCGGCAAGGTCGCCGACACGGGGATCGCCCGACGCCTTGGCAGCCTCATCGAACAGCCGGATAGCGTCGTCGATCTTGCCGTCACGATGGGCCAGACCCGCCAGCTGCATCAACGACATGGCCTTGTAGGTGGAATTGCTCCCCTTGGCCGTCGTCTCGAAACTGGCCTTGGCGGCGGCGCTGTCCCCCTTGTCGGCGGCCTCGATGCCGGCCTGGAAGGTTTCCGACGCCTTGGCCGATTCCTGGTCCTGCCAGGTTGTGAAACCCCAGACCCCAAGCGCGCCCGCCAGAGCCACAGCGCCAATCCCGGCGGCCCAGGGGGCGGCCTTTTTGGCAATGCGGGTCCATTCCTGGGCGCGCAGGTTTTCTTCGGTTTCTTCAAAAATATCGCTCAACGGAGCATCCCTAGTCTTATCGTTTGCGGGCGGCCATGGTTAAGGCGCGCATCCTTGTCGGCGCGAACCTAGCCAAAGCCTCAGGCTTGCGCAACCGTTATACGGTGCACACCCGCCCCCTAACTCATGTCAGAGCTTATTACTTAGCAAAATATGTCTCTTCTGGGGCGGGAAAGCTGCGCGCCCTGACATCTTTGGCGTATTGCGCGGCGGCCGTGGCGATTTCGCCGCGCAGGTCGGCATAGCGGCGCACGAACTTGGGCGACCAGTCGAACAGGCCCAGCATGTCGTCAACCACCAGGACCTGGCCGTCGCAGGCGTTCGAGGCGCCGATTCCGATGGTCGGCGCCTTGACCATATTGGTGATTTCGCCCGCCAGGTCGGCGGCAACCCCCTCGATCACGATCGCAAAAGCGCCGGCCGCGTCCGTCGCCAGGGCTTCCTTGATCACCTTGTCGCGTTCCGCCTCGGTCCGCCCCTTGGCCTTGAACCCGCCGTCGACATTGACAGCCTGAGGCCTGAGCCCGACGTGGCCCATGACGGCGATACCGCGCCGGACCAGATATTCGATGGTGTCGGCAACCGTCGGACCGCTTTCGACCTTGACGGCCTGGGCCCCGGTCTCCTTGAGCAGTTGGACGGCGTTCTGGAAGGCCTGCTCAGGTCCGGCCTCGTACGAACCAAACGGCATGTCGATGACGACAAAGGCACGCCGGGAGCCGCGCATGACGGCCTTGCCGTGCAGCGACATCATATCCAGGGTCACACCGATCGTATTGGGCAGGCCGTGAACCACCATGCCGACACTGTCGCCCACCAGCAGAATATCGCAGTGGTCGTCCAGGATTTCCGCCATGGGCGCCGAATAGGCCGTCAGAACGACCAGAGGCTCCTTGCCCTTGCGGGCGATGATATCCGGTGCGGTGACCCGCTTGACGGGGGCTTGGGTGTGGCTGCTCACAAACGCGAATCCTATGCTGTCGGGCAGCTAGGGGTCTATGGTGAGTCGAAAAACGTTAGCTAACGAGACGCGGAGCGGAGCGTACTCTTGTACGTGAGCACCGCATCACAGTTAGATGACGTTTTGCAGACCGCCAGAGGCCCCTAGATGGCTTCTTCTTGGGAGTAGGCGTAATACACACCTACGATGGCAAGACATAGGGAGAAGCTGACCCAAAAAAAGGCCGGAGTCTGCATATAGCTGAGATATTGCGCCGACGAATCCATCACATTCATCAACTGCTGCCGCACCACATCGACCAGTTCGACACCGGCCCGCCAGGTTTCGTCGCTTTCGACCGCCGCCAGAGAGCGGCTGTAAACCGACTGGCCGCCGACCTGAAAGTCAGGCATCCGGATCAGTTGCGCCAGGGCGTACACGCCGCCGATGAAGCCCGCCAGGACCACCAGCCACTGCCGCAGCCACAGCTTGACCTTGAGCCCCCGCATGACACGTTGTTCGAAGGCAGCGGCATCGTCATAGGCCGTCGGCGCCGAAAACAGGTCTTCTATATCGCTGTCTTTCATGATCCGGTTTCCAGAACGGCGTGCGTGGTATTCGAGGATGGCGCCAACGCCAGTTTCAACTGGTCCAGCGCCCGGCGGATATGACTCTTGACGGTGCCCAAAGGCATCTTCAGTTCGTCCGCGATCTCCTGATGGCTCATATCGCCACTGAAATTGAGGCCCAGACATAGTCTTTCCACAGGTTTAAGGCGATTTATGGCCGCATCAAGGCCGGGGCTACGAAAATTTTCGTCGATCGCCGTGGGTTCAGGTTCGAAGGCCGTCATATCGTCGGTCAGCAGGTATTTTTGCGACGACTTGACCTTCTTCAGGTAGCGCCGGGCGGCAATCTTTTTCAGCCACCCGATAAAGGGGCCGTCGAAACGATAGTCGCCCAGACGTTCGTAAGCAGTCATGAAGGCTTCCTGGGCCGTGTCATCGGCATCGGACGCTTGGGCGCCCATACGGCGAAGATGGGTCCGGATGGTACCGGCATGCCGCTGGACCAGCCCGGCAAAGGCATTCCGGTCGCCGGAGGTGCACAATCGCACCAGATCGACGTCGGATTGCCGGGAAAAGTCCAGCCTGTCGCCTGAAATAGCCATAGCCTTAGGTCTTCCGGGTTGCCGCAGCTATGACTATTTCGAACGCGTGTTCAGGCCGATAATGCCCAAAATCAGGAGGGCTACGCCGATCAGGCCGGGGATGGCCGCAATTCCCGAAAGATCACCTCCCAGTTCGTCATGATCCAGATAGTGCCAGATCATGATCCCTCCGGCGATCGCCATGAGAATCAGACCCGCCCGGACGTCGTTCATGGGCGTCTTCGCCTTGGGAACGGCGCGTTGCAGGCTCTCCATGAATTCCGCTGGCAAGGTTTCGCCCTTCTCGATCGCCGTGCGAACCGTCTTCTGAAGCTCGGTTCGGTCACGTGACCGGAAATACGCAATAATGCCAACGATCAGGATCGGCACGCTGCAGCCGAAAATAATCGCGATAATTCCAACAATTTTACCGTCCATGAGATCTCCTCTCGGTCGTAACAAGTTCGCCGTCTTGCCGGCTCTGATGACAAGAGGCGCCGAAGCCGCCTATCGGATGCACGGATTCGGATTAAGTTTTTGTAATTCCATTTTCGCCGTTTTGCGCTATGGACACGGTTAACGCGACGGGCCAATGTGCCGCCCGTTCACGATTATGAATGCCTGAGTCTGCCCGCGGGAAAGCTCCCTGCCCGGCCTGAGGTTTTTGGAGAGAGATTTATGGCATTTCTTGCCTCGGCCATCATGGCCCTGTCCCTGTTTCAGGCCACGCCCGCGGCTGATGTACCCCCCCAGGCCGCACCGCCGGCGGCCGAATCACGCGGTAACATCTTCACGCGCTGGCTGCCCGGAAAGCGCAAGAAGGCCGCCGACGCCGAAGCCACCGCGGCACCGGCCGAAGCCGGACAACAAACCGACGTCCGTGTTCGCGGCTTCCGCAGTTGGAAGCAGATGTTCCCGGATAAGAAGCAGAAGCCGCTGTCGGAATATCACGGCGACAAGATCAAGACGCAGCGCTGGTCGTCGGGCCAATGGATTATCGAGGTTCGTCGTGACGGCTTTGCCGACGGCACGCAATGCTACCTGCGCACCCGGGAAATGCTGGGCAAGAGCCGTATCCACTACGCCGACGGCGTCCTGGGCTTCCGCTTCAAACACTATGTCGATCCCAACAAGGTCTGGTTCCGCGTCGATGACCGTCCGTCCAAGTCGTGGCGCTCCGTCTTCCGCGACCTGCACATGCTGGGGCTGACGGTAAAGCCCTACAGCAGCGACTTCCGCGAGGAAACGGTCATCCTGATCCCGGCCGACGAACTGACCGGCGCCCAGGAAATCGCCATCCGTCCGCAAGAAGAAGGCAAACCGGAAAAGTTTGACATCGAAGGCTTTGCCGAGGCCATGGCGGCGTCCAAGCGCGTGGGCTGCGAGACCTATGTTCGCGAAGATTTCTAGGTTTATTCTGGCGGTGGCTACGGCCGCCGCGATCCTGCCCGGTACCGTGTTCGGCGGCGAGCTGACCGGAACCTGGGAACGCGGCAACGGCAAGGCGCGCATCCGTTTCGAGCCTTGCGGTGCCGAACTGTGCGCGGTGATCGCCTGGATCCGGCCGGACGTGAAAAAGGGCAAGGTCGGCCAGACTGTCTTCCGCAAACTGAAGCGGACCGGCGATAACAGCTGGACGGGCGAAGCCTTCAACCCCGAGGACGGGCGCACCTACAAGGGTTCGGTCGACCTCAGGGACGGCAAGCTGCACACCAAGGGCTGCGCCCTGGCAGGCCTGATCTGCAAGTCCGATACTTGGACGCAGGTGAATTAGACCGCCTTCTCCAAGGCCGCCACCGTGTCCGGCCGAAACCCCGTCAGCACCTGTTCGCCGATCTCGATAACCGGCCGCTTGATCATCGACGGCTGGGCGATCATAAGTTTGATGGCCTTGGCCTCGTCGAGATCCGCCTTGGCCTCCGGCGGAAGGTCCTTGAAGGTTGTGCTGGCCTTGTTCAGCACTTTTTCCCAACCGGCCTTGGCATTCCATGCCTTCAGCTTCGCGGCATCGATGCCGGACTGCTTGTAGTCATGGAAATGATAGGCGACACCGCGGCTCTTCAGCCAGTCGAAGGCCTTTTTCATCGTGTCGCAGTTGGGAATGCCGTAGATGGTCAGCATGGGTGCTCCTTAAACCGGCGGCACCGTTAGCACGACTCTTCAAGCCGTCAAATCAACTCGGCAGCTCGCTGGTGCTGCCCCAGAAGCTGACCACCTGGCGCAGCGTCTTGGCGTATTCCGTGCCGTCGAACGGCTTCACGACATAGCCATTGGCGTGACGCTCGAAACATTCGCGGATATCGGCGGGTGATTCGGAGCTTGTAAACATCACGACCGGGATCGACCTGAATTCGGTCGATTCCTTGACGACATTCAGGAAGGCCTTGCCATCCATACGCGGCATGTTGATGTCCAGCAGGATCAGGTCCGGCGTCTTACCGCCCTCGTACTGGCCTTCCTTATGCAGGCACTCCAGCGCCTGGTTGCCGTTATTGGCCACCGTCATCCGTACCGGAGGCACAGCCGTCGTCAGGGCCCGCCGGGTCATCTCGACATCACCCTCATTGTCTTCGACCAGAAGGATGTCGAGTTGCGGACGCATGGCGGTCAGTCTCCGTCGGGCAGGGTGAAGGTGAACACACTACCCTCACCCGGACGCGAGGTAAAGCTCATGTCGCCACCACACAGGCGAACAAATTTCCGGCAGGTCGAAAGGCCGATCCCTGTGCCGGGATAGTCGTCCTCGCGATGGAATCGCTGGAAAATGGTGAAAAGCCGGCTCGAAAAGGCGGGATCGATGCCGATACCGTTGTCGGCCACATCGAAGCGCCAGAGGTGGCCTTCGCGTTTGGCCGTCACGGACACCTCCGGCGGCTGGCTGCCGTCCTGAAATTTCAGCGCATTGCCGACCAGGTTCTGCAACAGGACCCGCATCAGGGTTGGGCTGGTTTTCAGAATCGGCAGACCGTCCGACATCACCACGGCATGTTTGCGTACAATGGTGTCGTGGAATTCGTGGACCACCTCGTCATAGATTTCGCGGCAGTTGACGACCTCCAGCTTGACCTCCTCGCGGCCGACGCGGGAAAAGTTGAGGATGTCGCGGATCATCTTCTGCATCCGCACGGCATTGTCGCGGATATAGTCGAGATAACGCTTGCTGTCGTCGCTCAGTTCGTCGCCGGCGAACTCGGTCAGGACCGTGGCGTAGGAGTTCATCATCCGCACCGGTTCCTGCATGTCATGCGAACAGACATAGGCGAACCGCTCCAGTTCCTCGTTCGACTGGCGTAACGACGCGTTCAGTTGCAGGATCTGCTCGCGCTGGCGGTACAGGTCGAGATAAACGCTGACCTTGGACTTGAGGATGTCGGGATTGATCGGCTTGAAGATATAATCGACAGCGCCGATCTGGGCCGCCTGGGTGGCGAAATGGTCTTCCTTGCTGATGGCGGTAATGAAGATGATCGGCACATTGGCCATGCTGGGCCGGGTCTTCATCAGCTGGGCGGTTTCGAATCCGTCCATAACCGGCATCTGAACATCCAGCAGCACGATGGCGAACTCGGTCTTCAGCACCAGGTTCAGTGCCTTTTCCCCGGAATCGGCGGTGATGATCTCGGCGCCCAGCGGCCGCAACAGCGCCTGGGTCGCCAGCAGGTTCTCGCGGCGATCGTCGACGATCAGGATCCTGGGCGGAGTCACACCAGCCATACCCGGCGCATACTCAGAACGATTCGGTGTCACGGCGCTCATCGCGGACACTCTGAGGTTGCAGTTGTATCAGGCATTTCCGTCTCCGGCTATCCACGCTCGCAGTTCCCCATCCATGCAAGTCCTACCCTAAAACGGCTGAATTTCCGCGAGAAATCACATTTTGGGTGAACGTCCCGTCTTTATGGTAAACGCAATCGGCGGTGGCGCTTAAGGAAGGATGCTTACGAAGCGTCAAGTCTGCCGGGTTAAGGTGGCGCGGGCAGAAAAGTTTCGGGGCAGGCCATGAAAGCCATATTGAACGCCATCGGCACCTTTATTGTGGTCCTCTATGCCATCGTCGCCGGCACAGCGGTCTTTACCGACGATCGGGTTAGTCCATCGCAGCCCGGCCTGATGGCCATTGCGCTCCTGATCGCGGCGGCGGCGGCCGGCACGCACTGGTGGATCTGGGGTCGCATCCCCAGTCCGGCACCCATTCCGATCCCCGTCCCGACGGCCCCCGAAACCTCTCCGGCTTTCACCGACCGCCTTACCCGCGTCGCCACACCGACCGGCGGAACACCGGTTCACAGGCCACCCCAGAGACTGACGGCGACCAAAGAGATCCGGGCGGGCGGCCGCAACGCCATCGTCTTCCGTCAGCATTTTCCACCGCACACCGGCGCAGGTGCCTTAAGCTTCTTCGGCGGGGTCCCCTTGGCTTCAAAGCATTTCTCATGGCCCCAAGCTTCGTCCAAGCCGCTGACCTTCCTGATGCAGATTGACTGTGCCGCGATCCCGGCCACGGGTCACCGCAACCTCCTGCCCCACAGCGGCGTGCTCTATGTTTTCCTGGACCTGGCCTGGGAGCACCACGACCATTTCCGAATCGTCTACGAACCCGGGCCGACGACGGGTTGGGCGCCCGTAATACCGCCGCCGGCCTTGGACCTCGCTTACGGCAAACACGCCCCCTATGTCTGGGAATGGACGCAATCGGCAGGGGAATGCCCGCAAACCCTGCCGCGCTGGCCGTTCGAGCCCGTGGTGATCGACTTGCCACCCCATGTCCCCGATCCGGAGGCGCCGGATGCGCCCATCCTGTGGCCGGACGACAAGGCCGTGGCCGACGAACTGCGCCGCGCTCAGGGCGATGACGTGCTGTCCGAACCCTTCTCGGTCAAGGACCTGGTGGTTACCAGCGGACTGAACCGCCCCTTCGCCAACTATCCCCAGGACTGGCGCGCTGTTCAGATCGCCTGCGGACTGATCCTGGAACGGTTGAAACCACACCGCCTGCCCTCGACGGCGGCGCTGCGCGACCTGTCGCAAGCCGAACGTGATACCAAGATCGAAAGCCTGCGCGAGGCCACCCAAGCCTGGCGGAACTATGCCGAGGGACAATCACCCTTTTGGGCCGTACCTGGCGACCCGGCGGCAGCTTTCTTCGCCTTCCTGTCCGAGCACAGTTGGCTGACCTATGCCATCATCACCCAGGCCCTTACCCTGTCGGTCGAAGCCTCACTTACGGCCGGCCCCGAAGCCGCGGCACGGATACCGCCGGAAACCGCTCGCCGCGTCCACGGCCGTCATGCCCTGGCCTCGACCTCCACCTACGGGTTCCATGCGGTGACGCCGGACCGCATACTGGCCCCGCCCTGCGATGTCCAGGGCAACCAATATGCACGCGCCCAGACGCATCTTCTCCTGCTGGAACTGTCGTCGAACGACGGCATTGCGCACTTCTTCGGTGAAGGCGTCTACCAGTTCTGGATCACGCCCGAAGACCTGAAGGCCCGCCGTTTCGACCGGGTCGAACTCACGGCCGACGCCTACTGAGAAAAAAGTCCGAATCCCGGCAAAAAGGGCTTGCTCCGGCCCCAGGGGCAGGCCCGACAGATGGCGGCGTCTGAAGAAGGACTTCTTATCTTGAACCAAGCTGTTCGTTACCTCAGCCCGGCGGAAACCGCGAGACGCCTGGGTGTCAGCGGCAAGGCCCTGCGCATCTACGAAACCCGCGGCCTGGTGCGTCCCGAGCGCACCCTGGCCGGCTGGCGTGTCTATGGCCCTGACCAACTGGCCCGGCTACAGCAGGTCCTTGCCCTGAAAGGCTTTGGCCTGTCACTGAGCCGCATCGCCGGGCTGCTGTCAGGCCGCACCGCCGACCTGGCCACCTTCCTGACCATGCACCAAGCCATGTTGCAGCGTCAGAAGGCGGAGGTGGAACGCGCGCTCTCCCTGGTGGCGTCCGCCCGCGAACAGCTTGCCCGGGATGGCAGTCTCTCTTCAGACGACCTGATCCACCTGACTCGAGAGACCCTCATGACCAACCCGAACGCCCAAAGCGCCACCTATGATGAAATCGCTGCCAAGCACCTGACGCCGGAAGAACAGAACCTCCTGACGACAAACGGCTTTGCCGGCATGGACAAGCCTAACAGCGACTGGGACGATCTGATCGCCGAAGCTGGCCGGTTGATGCCGAGCCATGCTCCGGAAACGGCCGAGGCCATGGACCTGGCACGACGCTGGATGGCCCAGGTGGCGGTCGCGACCGGCGGCGACAAGTTACTGACCATGAAGGTCCGCGCCGTCGCCATCGACATGCTGGACCAGCCCGACTTCCAGGCGCAGTCGAAAAGCTCCACCGCTATGATGGACTATATCGGCAGGGCTTATGGCGCCGCGATAGCAGCGGGCATTTGCGCCAAGCCTTAAATGTTGGTCAGGCGGTCGTCACAGCAACAACCGCCTGATTGACTACGCTTGACCGATTCCGGGCGTTCGCTATGGTTGAGAAGAATTCCGAAATCGTGACGTAGCCATGGCTGTTGATTGGACTGACGAGCAAAATGACACCATTGTCGCCGACTACTTTGCCATGTTGGAAAACGACATCAGCGGACGTCCCTACAGCAAGGCAGAGCACAACCGCGCTCTGCAAAGCCGGATTAATCGTCCTCGCGGGTCGATAGAATATAAGCACCAGAATATCAGCGCCGTTCTTAAGGGTTTGGGACAGACGTGGATTTCCGGCTACAAACCCGCGTTCAATTTTCAAATGTCATTAGTTGATGCCGTCGTACGACGGCTAGACCTATTACCGGAAGGCGCAACCTTCCAACCTGTTATTTCGAAGTACTCACCAATCGGCGTTCAGGAAGACTCACCTCTTTGGATTGGACCGCCGCCAACTCTCGGTAATTCATTGCCGCCAGCTGAAACAGCCGAAATGGCGGCTATTGCCCGCAAGTATGACGTCGCGGCCCGAGATGCCCGGAACCGACAACTTGGACGGGCAGGAGAAGAACGTGTGTTGGCTCATGAGCGCGCCAAACTTCAAGCCGCGGGAAGACGCGACCTAGCAGAACGCATTCGATGGGTCTCGGAACTGGACGGGGATGGCGCGGGCTTCGACATCGGAAGCTACGATACCGAAGGCAATCGACGCCTTATAGAAGTGAAGACGACGAACGGGTGGGACCGCACACCTTTTCATATCACACAAAACGAACTGGCGGTTTCAGAGGCGAACAGCAATGAGTGGATACTCTTTCGCCTATGGAATTTCACAAGAGAACCTCGTGCATTCGAAATTCGCCCACCTTTGTCGCGACATGTTGAGTTGGTAGCAACTAGCTACGAAGCCAACTTCATGTAAGTTCACGTACACGAATAGGGAACGCCTACTCCCACTCGATCGTGCCAGGCGGCTTGGACGTCACATCATAGACCACGCGGTTGACGCCGCGGACTTCGTTGACGATGCGGGTGGCGCAGCGGCCCAGAACCGGCCACGGGAACTCGAAAAAGTCCGCCGTCATGCCGTCGCTCGACGTCACCGCGCGCAAAGCCAACACGTCCTCATAGGTCCGGGCATCGCCCATAACGCCCACCGTTTTGACCGGCAGAAGCACGGCAAAGGCCTGCCAGATCTGGTCGTACAGACCCGCCTTGCGGATTTCATCGAGATAGATGGCGTCGGCTTCCTGGAGGGTTTTTACCTTTTCCGGCGTTACGGCGCCCGGAATGCGGATCGCCAGACCCGGTCCGGGGAACGGATGGCGGCCGACAAACTGTTCGGACAGGCCTAGTTCGCGGCCTAAAGCCCGCACTTCGTCCTTGAACAGCTCACGCAGCGGCTCGACCAGTTTTAGCTTCATATAGTCCGGCAGACCGCCGACATTGTGGTGCGACTTGATTACCGCCGAAGGGCCACCCGAAGGCGACACGCTCTCTACCACGTCAGGATATAACGTCCCCTGGGCCAGGAACTGCGCGCCATCGATCTTGGCGGCCTCGGCGTCAAACACGTCGATAAACAGCTTGCCGATGGTCTTGCGCTTGGTTTCGGGATCGTCGATCCCCGCCAGCGCACCGAGGAAAAGCTCTTGCGCTTCAACATGGATCAGCGGGATGTTGTAGTGATCCCTGAAGAGGGAAACCACCTGCGCTCCCTCCTCCTTGCGCAGCAGACCCGTGTCGACGAAGACGCAGGTCAGTTGCTCGCCGATGGCTTCGTGGATCAGGACGGCGGCGACAGAGGAATCAACCCCACCCGACAGGCCGCAGATGACTTTACCCGAACCGACCTGGGCACGGATCTTAGCCACCTGCTCGTCGCGGAACGACGCCATCGACCAGTCGCCGGTAAAGCCGGCGATTTCGAACAGGAAGTTGCGGATAATGTCGGTGCCGCGGGCCGTGTGGACCACTTCCGGGTGGAACTGCACGGCGTAGAACTTGCGCGCTTCATCAGCGATAGCGGCATAGGGCGCGCCTTCCGACACGGCGATGACCTCGAAGCCTTCGGGTATGGCGGTGACGCGGTCGCCGTGGCTCATCCACACGGTTTCGCTGTCATTCAGCCCCTTGAAGATCGGCGACGGCTTGACGATGTTGATGTTCGCGCGCCCGAATTCGCGGTCATGGCCGGCTTCGACCTTGCCGCCCAGCAGGTCGCACATCAGTTGCTCGCCGTAGCAGATGCCGAACACCGGCAAGTTCATCTCGAACAGGGTCGCGTCGATCTTCGGTCCCTGGTCGATGACGCTGTGCGGTGACCCCGACAGGATCACCGCCTTGGGGCGCAGGCTGTCGATGGCGTGGGCCGCCTTGGTGAAGGGGTGGATTTCGCAGTAGACGCCGCATTCGCGCACCCGGCGCGCGATCAGTTGGGTGACCTGGGAACCAAAATCGATGATGAGAAGCGCTTCGTGATGAGCGGGCACTTAGGACGTCCTTGTATAGGCGGCGATGAAGAAGCCGTCGGTGGCAGTGGTATGGGGGGTGAGGCGCAGGCGGTGGCCTGCCGAAAGTTGGGTCAGGTGCGCCGCCTGATCGATATAAAGACCGGCCATCCCGGCCAGGCTGTGGATCGGCAAGGCATCGAAGGCCGGGTTCTGCGCTTCGAACGCATCGGCCGTGGCGGCGTTTTCGTCGTCCAGTACCGAACAGGTGACATAGACCAGCCGGCCGCCGGGCTTCACGCAGCGCGCCGCCCGCGACAGGATATGGGTTTGCAGGTCGTGCAGCCGCTTGACCTCGGCCTCGTTCAAGCGATGGGCTTCCTCGGGGTGACGGCGCCAAGTGCCGGAACCCGAACAGGGCGCATCGACCAGAACGAGGTCGGCGCCGCGCAGCAGTTCAAGCTGCGTCTCATCTTCCGGATCGAAAAAATGGACGAAATGGGCCGACGCACCGGCGCGCTGCAGCCTGGGTTCGATGGCGCGCAGACGTTTTTCGACGACATCGCAGGCATAGATCTCGCCATTGCCGTCCATCATCTGAGCCAGGGCCAGGGTCTTGCCGCCGCCGCCGGCGCAGAAATCGACGACTTTGTCCGCCCCCGGCAACAGACCGGCACCGGCCAGGAAGGCGGCCAGTTGCGAACCTTCGTCCTGGATTTCGATCAGCCCCTGCTGATAGGCCGACAGCTTGACCAGGTTGGGCGGCGGCTCGGCCGGCAGGCGGATGCCAAAGCGCGAAAACGGCGCCGGTTGCGGCGAGAGCCCCTCCTCACCCAGAACCTTAAGCATGGCATCGCGGGTCGTGCGGGCACCATTGACCCGTAGATCGATGGGGGCCCGCGGCATCATCAGGTCGGTGGCTTCAGCGGCCCAATCGTCGCCGAACTGCTGCTGGAAACGGCCGACCACGAATTCCGGCAATCCGGTTTTCACCCACAAAGGGGCATCACCGTCAACCGATGAAATCAGGGATTTTTCTTCATCCGTCAAAGGTTTCGGCCCATAGCCTGAACCGTTGAACAAGGTCTCGATCTCGTCCAGAGGCGCGCCATCGATCAGGGCCAGCGATGCCAGGACCAAAGCCCTGCCCTGCCCGGCCGACTTTTCGGTCTTCTGCATCGCCCACAACAGGCGCGACCGGGCACGCGTACAGCGATAAACCCGGTCGGCAATGGCGCGGCGGTCTTTCGAGCCGGCATAGCGATGGCCTTGCCCCCACTGCTTCAGGACGGCTTCCGCCGTCGCCCGCGTCCCGGACAACTGGTCCAGGATGTCGGCGGCGGCTTGCAGGCGGGCGGCTGGCGTCAAAGGGCGTGTCCGAAAAAGAGCGTGTACAGGCACATCAAAAGGCCGATCAGAGAGAATATCCAGGCCAGCGAACGGATGCCACGCACACCGAGGACGTAGAGCGGCACATAGGCGATGCGGCCGACCAGGTAGATGTGCGATCCCCAGATCGAAATCAGGTCCGACTTCGCTGAAAAGTTCAGGCAGACCGCAACAACCGCAAAGAAAACATAGGTTTCCATGAAGTTGGCAAACGCCCGTTGCAGCCGTCCGGCCACCGGCGGCAGCTCGAACGGCGTATCGCGCGGACCGGCGTTCCACTTCGGATAGCCGGGCGCCGTATAGGCCGCGACCGGCGCGGCCAGCAGGGTGATCAGACCGACCAGCCCCGCCCAGACCGCAACCCAGAGTTCCTGTGTCATGACTATTGCCCAATCCTATTGTCTGTAGTTGGGCGCTTCCCGCGTGATCATCACGTCATGGACATGGCTTTCGCGCAAGCCGGCATTGGTGATGCGAACGAAGCGTGCCCGGGTCTGGAACTCTTCGATGGTCGGGGCACCGACATAGCCCATGGCGGCGCGCAGGCCGCCGACCAACTGGTGCAGCACCGGGGCGATCGGCCCCTTGTACGGCACCTGGCCTTCAATGCCTTCGGGGACCAGCTTCATCGAGTCGCGAACCTCTTTCTGGAAGTAGCGGTCCGCCGAACCCGACGCCATGGCGCCCAGCGAGCCCATGCCACGGTACGACTTGTACGACCGGCCCTGGTACAGGATGACCTCGCCCGGCGCCTCTTCGGTACCGGCGAACATCGAGCCCAGCATGGCGGTCGAAGCACCCGCCGCAATGGCTTTTGCGAGGTCACCCGAGAACTTGATGCCTCCGTCGGCAATGACCGGCACGCCCGAGTCCTTGGCCGCGCGAACGCTGTCCAGGATGGCGGTCAGTTGCGGCACGCCGACGCCAGCGACGATGCGGGTGGTGCAGATGCTGCCCGGCCCGATACCGACCTTGACGGCGTCGGCGCCGGCATCGATCAGGGCGCGGGTGGCGTCATATGTGGCGACATTGCCGGCAACGATCTGGACCTTGTTGGTCTCCTTGCGCAGCCGGGTCACGGCCTGGGACACCAGGCTGGAATGGCCATGGGCGGTGTCGATGACCACCACGTCGGCGCCGGCCTCGACCAGGGCCATGGAGCGCTCGAAACCGGCGTCCCCGACGGTCGATGCACCCCCGACCAGCAGACGGCCGGAGGAGTCCTTGGCGGCGCTGGGATAGGCCTGGGACTTTTCCATGTCTTTGACGGTGATCAGCCCGACCGACCGGTAAGCTTCGTCAACGACTATGATGCGCTCGATACGGTGGCGCGCCATCAGGTCGCGGGCGCGGGACTGATCGACGCCCTCGGTAACGGTAATCAGGTTGTCCCGCGTCATCAGCTCGGCGGCGGTCTTGGAACCGTCGCTCTCAAACCGGATGTCGCGGTTGGTCAGGATGCCGACCAGCTTGTTGGTCTCGCGCTCGACGACCGGAAAGCCCGAGATGCTACGGCGGGCGATGATGTCGCGAACCTCCGCCAGCTTGGTGTCGGGATGGATGGTGATCGGGTTAATGACCATGCCGGACTCGAAGCGCTTGACGGCGCGAATTTCGTCGGCCTGCTGTTCGTTGGTCAGGTTGCGGTGGACGATGCCCAATCCGCCGGACTGGGCCATAGCAACCGCCAGCTTGGCTTCGGTGACCGTATCCATGGCCGAAGAGACCAGCGGGATGTTCAGGTTCAGCGTGCGGGTGAAGCGGGTCTTCGTTTCGACCTGAGTGGGCACGACCTCAGAGGGGCCGGGCTCCAGCAAAACGTCGTCGAAGGTGAGGCCTTCGCGTATATCCATAAGGGACTCTCCATTTTGCGAGGTGTGCATAGGGGAATCGCCGGAGGAGGTAAAGGGGCGTGGGAACAAATTATTGTTTCGGTTCTCGTGATATCTGTAACACATGGGGTTTCGTGATAGAATGGACCTTCCGACGGAGGGGAAAACCATGCAAGTTGAACAACGCTTGGATTCTGCTTCTCAGAAGGCTTTGGTTTGATGTCGGCGCCCGCACCCTTCGCCTCTATGTCGCCGTTCCTGCGGGCCCTTGGTGCGTCGGCTGTGGGAACCGCCGCCATGATGGCGGCTTTGGCTGTCTGCGCGGTGATAACGGCACTTCAGCAAGGCGGCGGATATATGCCATTCGGTTCGATGGCGCTTGGTCTCGTCTTCCTTTTTGCCGTTGCCTTGGTTCCGGTCGCCGGAATCGGCATACCCACGCTTCTCCTGCTGGCTCGCTGGCGTCTGGACCGCTGGTGGTTGCTTAGTCCGTTTGGGTTTTTCTGCGGCTACGGCCTTGGCGCCGGCATGACTTTTTTGTTTTGGCCGATACTTGCCAGTGATGAACCGACCGGCGAATGGCAATTCTGGGATTCTGGTCATCTCATCACGGGAAGTTTGGGCGTTTTGACCACCCTCGCTGCATGGGTGGTTTGGCGGTTTTGGCGGTCCAAGCCCCCTGCGCCAGCGGCCGACAGTTTCTAACCGGCCGCGTTATAGGCGGCGCGCAGCCATCCCAAAAGTTCCGTGTCGATTTGGTCCGACCCGGTCACACGCACCCGGTGCGTTACCATGGCGTTCCAGCTTCCTGCGGCCTCCAGCCGCTCACCAGGATCGAAGCCCTTCAGCTTGATCCCGACATCCATGCGCTCAACGCCGACCTGGACGATGCCGAACTTCATCTTGCCGCGGTTCAGATTTATGTAGCCTTCCGCTGGAGCGATCTCGTTTTCGCCAAAGCCGTTGACTTCGGCCGCCAGCGCATCGAAAGCGCTCTGCCATATCGCCTTCTTGCCGGCGAAATGCGCCGCCAGCTTATCATCGGCTGATTTCGGCCCGCCGGCGGCATCCTGTTTCAGTACGGCCGCGATCGCATTCGCGTGGCCATGTCCCAGGCCCAGTTCGCCCTTGGCCCAGGCCAGGATGTCGGCATGTTTGGTCAATCCGCGTTCGGCGGCGATGCGGCGGAAATCGTCGGGTCCCAATCCCGTCTTTTCGCGGATGGTATCGAGATAGGCCTGGGACGACATGCTACTCGATCTTCTCGGCCTTGGTGATGTTCTTGTACATCGACAGCACCGGCACCCGGAAGCCGTAATAGCTGATCTTGAAACGCCCCTGTTGGGCCAGCTTGCCCTGGATATCGGAGGAGTTGAACTTGAAATAGTGCAGGCTGTCGGTGTTGCGATAGGTACCGTCGCTGGTGAAGACCAGATAGACATCCTGGCGTTTGCCGTGCCGATCCATAAGCTTGTTTTCAACGTGGGTGACGGTAACCTCCGTCGAGCCCGCGGTCCAGTACGGGCAGGTCGCCCAGCCGACGAACACGGCAACCACAACCACAAGAATGGTGACAATCAGTCTCTTCACGTCCAGCCCTCCTAATGCAGCCGCAACCCTAACCCCGCGATTGCAGGGCGGCAATGGCATTACCCCTTAAAGCCCGTCGCCACGATGTAGATTTCCGTCGAACCGGCGCGGCTGGACTTGGGCTTCATGTGCTTGACCACTTCGAAGGCGTGCTTCAACTTCAACAGCAGTTGTTCCGTCTCGCCGCCCTGGAAGGCCTTGGCGACAAAGGCGCCGCCGGGCTTGAGATTGTCGAGCGCGAAGTCGCCGGCCATCTCCAGCAGCCCCATGATCTTAAGGTGGTCGGTCTGTTTGTGTCCGACTGTATTGTGCGCCAGGTCGGACAGCACGATATCCGGCTTGCCCCCCATCAATTCGATCAGTTGCGGGCCGATAGCCGGATCGGTAAAATCGGCCTGCAGGATATCAGCGCCCGGCACCGGATCGACCGGCAACAGGTCGACGCCGACGACGTGCGCCGCGCCGCGCTTTTTCGCGACCTGGACCCAACCGCCAGGCGCGCAGCCCAGGTCGATGACGCGGGATCCGCGCTTGAGCAGGCGAAAGCGTTCGTCGATCTCGATCAGCTTGAAGGCGGCGCGCGATCGCCAGCCCTCAGCCTTGGCCTGCTGGACATAAGGGTCGTTCAATTGCCGTTCCAGCCACTTGGCAGAGGATTGCGTGCGGTACTTGGCAGTCTTGACGGCGGTGTGGCCTTTACCGCGTCCGGCCAGGGTTCCGCCCTCGGGCGGCTTGACCATGCGGCGACGTTCGGGCTCTTCGGGAGTATCGTTCATGCCGCGTCTATATCAGTCGGACCCATGTCACGAAAGCTTCCAAATTCCTTTCTTACATTCAACCCGCTAAACCGCCATCAGAACGAAAGGACTCAAGCCATGCGCCCTGCCCTGTTCCTGATCCCGCTTTTCCTGCTATCGGCCTGTGGGCCGTCCGAAAAGCCGGCTGACGTCGCCACCGCCGCCGAGGTGGAAGCCGCCTCGCAACTGCCGCAAGTGACCTATGTCGACTCATCGGAAAAGGCCGGATCATGCCGCCTTGAGATCGGCGACGAGGAAGCCCACAAGCTGGCGCAACGGTGCGTCAGGCTGTCCCCCGAGACCAAACAGCTCTGCGATGTCGACACGTCCTGCAAGATCATCCGGACCGAAATCAAGCGTGCCTGCGACAACCTGCCGATCAACCTGCAACTGCCGGCGGAATGCGGCTGACGATTCCGGATTTGCAATCGCGCCGCCTTACGCCTATGTCAGGCGCGATTTACCGCCCCAAGGAGCCTTAAACCATGGCCGATGATGCCGAAAACACCCTCATCCTCACGCTCGACACCGGCCCGGTGACGATCCGCCTGCGCCCCGACCTGGCGCCGAACCACGTGGCCCGTATCAAGGAACTGGCGCGCGAAGGCTTCTATGACGGCATCGTCTTCCACCGCGTCATCCCGGGCTTCATGGCCCAGGGCGGCGACCCGCAAGGCCAGGGCTTTGGCGGTTCGGGCAAGAAGCTGAAGCAGGAATTCAACGCCGAACCGCACGTCCGCGGAGTCTGCTCGATGGCTCGCTCGCAAAATCCGGATTCCGCCGACAGCCAGTTCTTCATCTGCTTCGACGACGCCCGCTTCCTGGACAAGCAATACACGGTCTGGGGCCAGGTCACCGAAGGCATGGAAAACGTCGACGCCCTGCCCAAGGGCGAACCGCCGCGCGCGCCGGGCAAGATCGTTACCATGCGCGTTGCCGCCGACGTCGTTTAAAACTCTCGGCTTGAGCTTAAAAGCTTGTTAAGGCCCACATCGTTAAGATGTGGGCCTTAATAGTACCAAGCCGTAGTAGAGTACCCTATGCCCAAGCGTTCGCGTATCAGCCTCAATGTCGATGGCCTCAACCGCATTCTGTTTATCCGGCTGCACAGCCTGCGCGACGAACGCGCCAGCCCGGACCTGATCGACCGCCTGGGCAAGGTGGACAAGCCCTGGACCTACGACGCGCTGTTCGATTTCCGCCGCTATGAAGCGGAACTTTCCGGCGACTACCTGTCCTTCCTGACTCACAAATGGCGCGCCCTGACCGAAGGCCGCGACCGCGACCGCCGCATGGCTCTGGTCAGCCCCTGCCCAGTCCTGCATCTGCAACTGCGTGAATTGCGCGGCGCCATGCCGGACCGCGGCATCGCCGTTTTCGAATCGTTCGACGAAGGCCTGGACTGGCTGAAAACGGGCGCCGCGCTTGCCGCGTGATCGGATTGCAAAAAATTGCAACCGCCTCAATACTACCTTAAGGCCGTTGTGACATGGTGATTGTCCCGCCAGGACAAGACCCTATGAGCCGTTCGCGCATCACCATCACCTTCGACGAAACCTGCCGCATCTTCATCGCGCGCTATTTCGGCGAAATCGAAGGCGACGAGATCAATGATGGCATGATGGATCAACTGCTTAAGGTCCATGAGATCTGGACCTATGACTGCATCATTGACATGCGTCGGTATGACGGCACCGTCCTGGTCGGCGAGATTGAAGACCTGGGGCAACGCTGGTCGGCCTTTGCCAATGGCCGCGACCGCGGCTGCTTCACCGCCATCATCAGCGAAGATTCGCTGGTAAGGGCGCGGCTGCCGGTAACTCAGTCGCTGTTTCCGACACGCAGCACCGAAATCTTCCCGAGCTTCGACGAAGGCCTGGACTGGATCAAGGTCCAGCGCGGCTATCTGCAAAAGGCGCTGGCGGTTTAAGCCTTGACCTGAGCGGCATTTGCGCGTTTGAGACGCGCCATGCTGGTTTCCGACTTCGATTTCGACCTTCCCGACGACCGTATCGCCCTGCGCCCCGCCGAGCCGCGGGAATCCGCGCGCCTGTTACGCGTCGACGCGCAGGGTGACCTGACCGATGCCAAGGTCGGCGATATCGCGCAATTTCTGAAGCCTGGCGACCTGCTGGTGGTCAACGACACCAAGGTGTTGCCGGCGCAGTTGCATGGGGTGCGCCGCCGCGGCGACAGCGAGGTCGCCATCGAGGCGACGTTGATAAAATCTACTGGCACCACGCAGTGGCAGGCGTTTCTGAAGCCCGGACGTAAGGTCAAAATCGGCGATCACTTGCACTTCGGCAGCGATATTGAATTGCAAGCGATCGTGGCTGACAAGGAAGAAGATGGGCGATATACCCTTGATTTTCAACAGACTCCGCAGGAGTTGATCGAGCGGTTGCACGTCATCGGCGCCATGCCCCTGCCGCCCTATATACGGTCGAAACGGCGTGAGGACGATCAGGACAAGCGCGATTATCAGACGATTTTTGCCAACGAAGAAGGCTCGGTCGCAGCACCGACGGCGGGGCTGCATTTCACTTCGCAATTACTGGAAGTGTTACAAAACGGCGGGGTTGGGGTGGAGCGCATAACCCTGCACGTCGGCGCCGGGACCTTCCTGCCGGTCAAGGTCGAGGACACAAACGACCATGTCATGCACGCGGAATTCGGCGTCATAACAGCGGAATCCGCCGCCCGCATCAATGCCGCCCGCGCCGCCGGTGGTCGCATTGTGTGCGTCGGAACCACGTCGCTGCGCCTGCTGGAAAGCGCTTGCGATCCGCAAGGCACCATACAGGCCTTCGCTTCCGAGACCGCCATCTTCATTACGCCGGGCGTGGTGGTGCGGTCCTGCGACCTGCTGATGACCAACTTCCACCTGCCGAAATCGACCCTGTTCATGCTGGTCAGCGCCCTCGCCGGCACCGAGGTCATGAAGCGCGCCTACCGTCACGCCATCGACGACGGCTATCGTTTCTTTTCGTATGGCGACGCCTGCCTGCTGGACAACACTTCGCGAAAACTGGAAGTTTAAACATGAGTGCCTTCCCCTTCACGATCCACGCCTCGCAAGGCCAGGCCCGCACCGGCGTCTTGAAGACGCCGCGCGGTGACATCCCCACCCCCATCTTCATGCCGGTCGGTACCGCCGCCACCGTCAAGGCCCTGACGCTCGACATGGTCCGCCAGAGTCATGCCAAGATTATTTTGGGCAACACTTACCACCTGATGCTGCGGCCGGGGCCCGAGCGCGTGAAGCGCCTGGGCGGCCTGCACAAATTCATGGGCTGGGACGGTCCGATCCTGACCGACAGCGGCGGCTTCCAGGTGATGAGCCTGTCCAAAATCTCCAAGGTCAAGGAGGACGCCGTCACCTTCGCCTCGCACATTGACGGATCGAAACACGTCCTGTCGCCGGAGCGGTCGATCGGAATCCAGGCCGACCTGCTGGGCTCGGACATCGTCATGCAACTGGACGAGTGCGTGTCATGGCCGGCCGAAGAGAAACGCGCCCAGGAGGCCCTACAATTGTCGGCGCGGTGGGGGCTGCGCTCGAAACAGGCTTTCGGCACGCGCGACAGTCAGGTGCTGTTCGGCATCCAGCAGGGCTCGACCTTTGAGCATCTGCGCCGCGAATCGACCGACCGCCTGATGGAGATCGGCTTCGACGGCTACGCCATCGGCGGGCTGGCGGTCGGTGAAGGCCATCGCGCCATGTGCGACACACTGGATTTCTGCGCGCCCCTGCTGCCTTGGGACAAGCCGCGCTACCTGATGGGGGTGGGCAAGCCGATCGACCTGCTGGAAGGCGTGGCGCGCGGCGTCGACATGTTCGACTGCGTCCTGCCGACCCGGTCGGGCCGCCACGGCCAGGTGTGGACCTGGGACGGGCCGATCAATATGAAGAATGCCCGCTTCGCCGAAGACGACGCACCGCTGGACGCGACCAGCGACTGCCCGGCCAGCCGTGACTATTCCAAGGCCTATCTGCATCACCTGGTGCGCGCTGAGGAGATCCTGGGTCAGGTCCTGCTGTCGTGGCACAACATCGCCTTCTTCCAGGCGCTGATGATCCGGATGCGCGAAGCGATCGCCGCCGGCACCTTCGATAAGCTGCGCGCCGAACTGCTCAGCCGCTGGACGCGTGACGTTACGTAAACTGCATTTTCGCCACAGTGGCGAGCTTTGTTACGCAAACGCAGCAATTCTGTTGCAAATGCGTCATGGCGGCGTAACCCTCCCCCTATTGCGGACTCCACAACGGAGCCGGATCAACAATCAGGCAGGTTACGGCAAGGAAGGCACGTCTCTTCACATCTGAGGGAACATGCCCATGCTGTCTCGTAAATCCGCGCGTCTTGCCGTCCTGCTGGGCGGCGTCTCCACCCTTGTTTTCGCCGTCCCGGCCATGGCCCAGGAGGAAGGCGAAGAGGTCATCGTCACCGCCACCCGCCGCAGCGAAGCCGCCCGCGACGTCCCGCTCGCCGTCTCGGCCATCTCCGGCGAAAAGCTGGGGATACTGAATTCGTCCGGCCAGGACATCCGTCTGCTGTCTGGGCGCGTGCCGTCCCTGATCGCCGAATCGTCGTTCGGCCGGACCTATCCGCGCTTCTATATCCGCGGCCTGGGCAACACCGACTACGACGTCAACGCCGCCCAGCCGGTGTCGGTCGTCTATGACGATGTGGCTTTGGAAAATCCGATCCTCAAGGCCTTCCCGATCTTCGACGTCGCCTCGGTCGAAGTCCTGCGCGGCCCGCAAGGCACGCTGTTCGGCCGCAATACCCCGGCCGGCGTGATCAAGATCAACTCGGCCAAGCCCTCCGACGTCTTCGGCGGCTTCGGCAGCGCCTCGGTCGGCACCTATGGCAGCACCAACCTGGAAGCCGCCGTCACCGGTCCGCTCGCCGACGGCATCAATTTCCGCCTGTCGGGCCAGATTCAGCACCGTGACGACTGGGTCGAAAACACCGCCACGACCGGCGTCGCCGACGACATGCTGGAAGGCTATACCGACCGCGCCGCTCGCGCCCAGATCTCGTATAAGAAGGGCAATTTCGACGCCCTGTTCAACATCCACGCCCGCAGCCTGGACGGCACGCCGCGCGTCTTCCGCGCCGGCTTGTTCAAGCAAGGCAGCAACGACTTCTCCGACGGTTTCGACGTCGAAAAGGTCGCCCTGGACGGCGTCACCTCGCAATCCCTGTCGTCCTCGGGCGTCGGCATCCAGTTGAACTATGTCTTCGACGGCGTCGGCACGCTGCATTCGATCACCGGCTATGAGACGGCCAAGGTCGAAAGCTCGGGCGATATCGACGGCGGTGACACCTACACCTATCCGCCGCTGGGCCTGAACAACGCCCTCTTCCCCAGCAGCACTGGCGGCATCTCCAAGCCGCAGGAACTGAGCCAGGAAGTGCGCTTCGAGTTCGATCCGTGGGGCAATGTCAGCGCCCAGGCCGGCGTTTATTTCTTCGAACAGAAGCTGTATTACAACGAGCTGAACTATGACGGCGCCGGCGCGGTCAACGCCAATGTCCTGCACGAAAACTACCAGACCAACTACGGCCTGTTCGTGTCGGGTGAGTACAAGCCGACCGACCTGCTGACCGTCCGTGGCGGCCTGCGTTTCTCGGCCGACCGCAAGACCGACGAGATTTCCGGTACACCGGTCCTGACCGGCGTCACCCTGCCGGCGGAATCCACGGTGCGCGGCGACAATGTCTCCGGCGATCTCAGCCTGACCTATGAGGTGTCGCCGACGACCAACATCTATGCCCGCATCGCCACCGGCTATCTGGGGCCTGCAATCCAGGACCGGGTGAACTTCGTCTTCACCCCGACCGTGCCGACCGTGGAAGAGCAGACCACGACCTCGTACGAAACCGGCATCAAGTCCGTCTATTTCGGCCGCAAGCTGACCCTGGACGCCTCGATCTACGGCTATGAGACCGAGAACCTGCAACTGACCGCCGTCGGTGGTTCGAACAACTCCGCCAAGCTGATCAATGCCGAAAAGGCCATCGGCTACGGGCTGGAGCTGGACCTGACGGCCAAGCCGATCCCGAACCTGCTGCTGACGGCGGGCGCCAGCTACAACTACACCGAAATCCAGGATCCGACCCTGGGGGTCGGCCCCTGCGGTTCCGGCATGTGTACGGTCAAGGACCCGGTGGTCGGCGGCCTGGCCATGATTGACGGCAATCCCCTGCCCCAGGCGCCGAAATATGTCGCCAACTTCACGGCCCGCTATGCCTGGCCGCTGGAAAATGGCGGCCAGGTCTTCGCCTACACCGACTGGTTCTACCGTTCGGAGGTCAACTTCTTCCTGTATGAAGCGGTCGAGTTCGAAGGCAAGCCCGAGTTCATCGGCGGTCTGCGTGTGGGGTACCTGACCGATGAAGGCACGGAGTTCGCTGTTTTCGTCCGCAACATCACCGACGAAATCCGCGCCGAAAGCGCCATCGACTTCAACAACCTGACCGGCATGGTCAATGATCCGCGCACCTTCGGGATCGCCGTCCGCAAGTCGTTCTAAAGTCCAGGTTGGGCAACACCTCCTCCTCACTTTGTGGGGAGGGGGGATTTCTTGGTGCCAAGGCCTGCTGAATTGGTTGATTGGAAGCGGAAAGACCGGCGGGCCAAATCCCCCACCGTCTCATTTGCTTCCAGCAAATGATCCACCTCCCCGTATAACGGGGAGGGATAAGGTATTTATATTGCGGTCTTTTTTAGCATTGTCCACCAAGCATAGACTTGGAGGGCGCAGATGTGAATCCGATAGCCGTAAGCTGGGCAGGAGACCCTAGCCAAATCCCTGTCAATCTGAACGGAAAAAGGCCGGGAGAAATCCCGGCCTTTTGTTTATCTGCGTTTCTTGCTGGTCCGCTTTTTCGACGTCGTCTTTTTCGTCGGTATGGCTTCGGGCTTGGGCGGCTGGACATAGGTCTCGACGTAAACCCGTGGCTTGAACCACGAAGGCGCCGCCGGCGGGGCGCAGTTCTTGTTCATCCCGACACCCTTCAGATAGGCGCGGCGAACCTTGCCGGCCTGGATGGCGTTGTCGAGCTGCTTCTGGTGCTTGTCGGCGCCCGACAGGTAGCGAATGGCGCCGCGGAACGGTACGATGCTGCGGGTGGCGCCACGCACGGCGCCGACGGCCTGCTTGTTGGCGAATTCCTTGCCCTTTTCGGTATTGGTGCGCTCATCCTTGGGCGGGGGCGGCTCATCGAAATCCCGGCCCAGCAGCGCATCGAGCTGCGCGACCTGGGAGGCTATGGCTTCGCACGTATCCAGCCCGGTCAGGTCATAGGGCCTGACGACGGAATTTTGCAGGATTTCGGGAATGTCCTGACGCTTGAGGTTGAAGTCCTCGAGCGGCGCCGTAAAGGCGTCGCCCCAGTCGTTATTGTCCTCGGTGCTCTGGCGCATCCGTTCGGTGCCGGCCTGCTCGCGGCCACGCCCGTCCTCGCGCGGCGCCGAAGTTTCAATCGGATATTCGGGCGACGACGCGCACGCCCCAAGGGTCAGTGAAGCAACCAGTACGCAGGCCGCAACGAAACCGGTCCGGCTTCGTGTCATGGTCCGCCCCCCATCAGCCTGATCAGGCCATAAGCTCATACACCCGCCTCCACCCCGGCTGTCTTAAGGACAGCTTGTGGGCATAAAAAAACAATACACAAAAATAGCCCCGCACGCTTGCGCAACGCGGAACTCCCCTCTATGTAGTCGCTCACGTTTGATCCACCCTTTTTGGTTCCGGGTCAAGCCGTTACGTCTTTGGCATGAGCCCGTAGCTCAGCTGGCTAGAGCATCTGACTTTTAATCAGAGGGTCCTGGGTTCGAGTCCCAGCGGGCTCACCAAGTCAAACTAGAATGGCTTGCGTGACATAATCATGGCAAAGACGACATCTACTCCCAACAATTTGTGGCCAATTGTTACCGGACGGCCTGGCGGGATGCGGGGTCATGCGCATGGCGTCACCGGAACTCACCCAGCCTCCTCGGAAGTTTGCTTGCGGAGATTTACCCCACTGGGTAAAATGGCGAGGGACCCAAGTAACTGTGCTTGCGAGACAGGCCATCAATGCAGATCCAACTGTTAAAAGCCGTCAAGCAATCAAAGGGCCTTGAGACAGGTAATTAACAACCTGTCGCCTAAACAAAAACTAAACTAATTTATTGGAAGTAAAAGGTCAAAATATCCAACATCCGAAAGCCTGGATATACAAGCTTCCATATGCTTTAAATTTAAATCTTCCCTCATAATGATGGTTCCCGGAACAATCATAAAACATTCATCTTTTTCCAATCGCCATTCAATCATCAACATGGCCCTCTTATAATTATAGATATCAACTTTGTATCTCTTTTCATCAACATCAACAATTACTCCAGAAATAACCCCCCTACTACTGGCCTCAAATTCGTCACGTTCGTCAAAATCTTTATCATACGTTATTTTAATAGCCACGTCTTTCTCCACCTACAGATATATACGGAACGCACTTCTTACATATCAGGAACCTCCTAAATTATTAAGGTAATATTGAGTTTCCATTAAATCAATTTTCTCTTCATATTCTTTTCGAGACATAGGCCTTCCTGGCAGTATCTCGTAATGCGTGCCATCGGTATGCCGAATGATAAGGCCTTCTGGAAGCCAAGTGACCCTTCTAGCCGCACCGAAACTTTTAGCTTTGTTGGGGTCTGTGTTCAGAGATATTCCTTTATTGCCTAAATATTCTCCTGTTACAGGATCGACATCAATATCACTATTTCTAACACGGTATTTTCCATTTCTGTAAATTGGCTCCCCTTGCGCCGTTGTTACACTAATTGCACATCCGCCACCGGTAGCGCAATAGGCGAGAAATTCTGTCTCATTTACTCTATACTCCCGCCCATTATATTCAATTATATATCTTACCTCTAATTTTGGTTTGGGCTTTGTCTTTCGTTTCTTTTTTCCGGCATCGAATAGGTCGCCTTCTCTTCCGCTATCAAAATCGTTGCTAGCAAAGGAATTGTCGACACTGGCCAAACCAGATGCGTCGGAAGCGTTAATCGGATCTCCCCCCACATACGCATACAGGTTCAGATCATCTTTGCTGCCGATTGGGTCCGCCTGCAGGAAGCGGCCGTACATCGGATCATAGACACGGGCCTTGTAGTAGTAGAGTTCCGCTTCCGGGATGGCGTATTGGCCGGTGTAGCGGAAGCGCGAGCCGTACCAGAACTTGCTGTTAGAGCTACTTGTCGGCCATCCGTAAGGGTCGTAGCGGTAGAGTTCGGTCAGGGTGCCGGAGCTGTTGCTGTAGCCGATGATGCTGCCCTGGTAGTTGGCCAGCAGGAAGTTCGGTGACGTCACCGCTGAACCGGCATACCAAACCAGCGGTTCATCCACGCCCGCGCCATGGACATAGCGCCGGTTCATGGTTTCGCTACCGCCGCTGCCGTTATAGGCGCCGGAATAGCTGTACTCGGCGATCAGGTTGACACCGTCATAGACGAACTCGTTCGTGGTACCGTTACCCGTATAGGCGGCCAGGCGTCCCTCCGGATCGTAATACAGCGTCAAGTACGGCGACGGCTTGTTGTTGCACCAAGCCACGGTCAGCAGGCGGTTCAGCACATCATAGGTCATGCAGCGCTTATCGGCGGCGCTGGCGCTTTCGTTGCTCAGATTACCGTTGAGATCATAACCGCCAGCCAGGGCCGCGATGCCGGCGTCACGGTTCAGGCCGTCATAGGTCTTGTTGACCGTGGTGGTTTGTTGTTCGTCGTAGTCATAGTTGATCGAGCTGGCGTCCCAACTGGTGATCTGGTTGGCCGGATTGCGTCCGGTGAAGCTCCAGGTGATGTCATTGGCAGTCAGATCCAGGTCATGACTCATCGCCGTCAGCCGGCCGAAGGCATCATAGCTGTAGCAGGTGGCATTGGTCTGAGTCACGCAGGCGGCGTCGGTTCGCTCCCCCGACGCGATGGCGGCACCGCGCAGCAGCTTCTTGCGCAGCCCCCGGCTGGTATAGGCCTGCGAGTAGAACACCGTCGAACCGTTATAGACCTGGGTGACGCGGTTGAGATTGTCCAGGCTGCGGGTGAAGACATAGCTGTCGGGATAGGTCACAGCGGCTACGGCCGAGGCGCTGTTATAGGCGTAGCCCAGTGAGCGACCGTTGATATCCGTGGTGGAAGTCGTCCGTCCCAGGCTGTCATAGCCATAGCTGACCCCGTTGCCTGAGGTCGAAACGAACCGCTTGGACGTGATCCGGCCCAGGCTGTCATAGGTGGTATGGACATCCTTTTCGGTCGCCGTCTGGACGCCCGAGATGGCCGGCTGGTCTTCCAGAATCGTCCGGTCGAGATTGTCGTAGCCGTAGGCGATGGTAATGGCGTTGCGCCGCCGCCATGAGGTCTTGTTGTCGTTCGCGTCGTAGCCGAACTCTTCGTAGTCGGTCGTGCTGGAGATACCGGCGCCGATCGTGGTGTTGGGATAGCGCAGCTTCTTCAGACGGTCGAAGCCGTCATATTCCAGCGTGGTCAGGTTGCCGTTGGCGTCTTTTTCGGAGGTTTTCAGACCGTTGTTTGAGTAGCTATAGCGGGCATAGGCGCGCTGCACCGACGTGCCATAGGCCTGATCGACCTGGGTCACCTGGCCGGCGCTGTCATAAGTACTCTTCGTGATCCGGTCGGGACCATAGGTGGCGTGCTCAGTGGCCAGGGTACAGGCGCTGCTGAGCAAGGCGCCATAGGTCGCCGGGTTCATCCGCACGGTCGTGCAGGTCGGGCGGTTGTTGTTGTCGTAGCTGGTCTGGGTAACGCTGACCACGGTTTCGGCGTGGACGGCCGTTGCGGCCAGGGCCAGAACGGCGGTGAAGGCTGTGGCGATGCGTGTCATGATCTTGCCCCCGGTCATGGCTGCACCGTTTCGGTTTTGGTCAGCCGCCCGAGGGTGTCATAGGTCATGCGCGTGAAGCTCGACACCACGAAGCCCGAGCCATCGGTTCCGGTGACCGTGCCGGTCTCGGTCTTTGTCTCCTGGTCATCGACATTGTAGGTGTGTTTAACGGCGGATCTCAGCAACGCTCCGCCGCCATCGGGATCAGCCCCGATTTCGAACACCTTGCGACCGACGGAGTCGTAGGTTGTGTAGGTGACGTCCACCGTACTGGCCAGCGGCCCGTCCACCGAGGTCACCCGCCCCCAAGCGTCGTAAGCGTAGGTCACCGTCGCTGACAGGAAGCTACCGCCGTCAGTCTTGGTCATTTGGTACGGCAGGAAGGTGTTGTAGGTGTTGGGCGCCGTGGTCGAGGTGCCGTAATCCGTCACGGTTACTTGGGTGAGATGGCGGACATCGCTGCCACTTCGGGTCGTCGGACAGGCGGTCAGGCTGAGTTCGGTGCTGAGCAGGCCGCAGGTCTCGGTCCGGGTCAGGCGCTGGATCAGGCCGTCACCGGTATTGTAGGCGGTATAGGTGTAGAAGGTCCGCAAACGGTAACCGGCGACATCGGCCGGCAGGGTCACCGTCTTCTTACCGCCGTGGCTGTAGTAGGTGTAGTCGGTCTGGTTGCCCAGGGCGTCCTTTTCCCACAGAGGCTGATTGCAGACCTTGCGGTCGGCGTCGGCGCACACCCGGTCGTAACCAGATGGTGTGGCGCTGTAGCTCGCCTGATAGATCACGCTGTCGCTGATCCCGCTGCCTGGCTTGGCCTTGCGCGTTACGGTCAACAGGTTGCCGCGGTCGTCATAGGTATAGGCCGCCCCGCCGCCTTCCGGCTGGGTCGCGGAACCCAGGAACTGTGAATCGATCCAGCTATAGCTGGAGGTCCGAGACAGGGGATCGCTGACGCTCTGGACCATGCCGATCGTGCTGTTGCCGTCGGCGCAGGTGCTGGAATCGGCCGTGCCCAGGACGTTCGAGGTAACCGTCGTCGATCCGCCTTCGGGCCAGGCCAGGCTGATCGAGTTGCCACTAAAGTTCGGCGTATAGGTCCAGTTGACGCCGCCGCGCGTCAGGCCCGTCACCGGCTGGGTCCGGTGTTTGCTCGTGGTGGTGCTGTAGGTCAAAGAGGTCACGAGGCCACCGGGCGAAGTCGTCGATGCCACATGATGCTTGTAGGTCGCCGAACAAAGATAGACTTCCCAACTTGCGGTGAAAGTCCGGCTCAGGGCGTCCGTTTCGGTGAATGTCGTGGTGCCGCCGGAGACGGTCTTGCTGACCGTGAGGCTGCTCAGGACGGTCGTGCCTTTCAGTATCTGCGGCGTATCGGTTTTCAGGGTATAGCCGAGATTGCTGATGAGGGTCGCCGGGACGACCGACGTGCCGGTATTGGTGACCTTTTCACCCGATGGCAGCAGGTAGTAGTCGATATAGCCGTTCAGCGGGTTGTTTTCGGTGAACAACTGGATCGCGGCGCTGCCGAACACGAAGGTCGAACCGTCACGGCCGACAAAGGTGTAGCTCTTGGGGTCGGCACGGCCCAACGAGGCGTTCCAGGTAAAGCTGGTGACCGCCAGGCTGACGCCGCGATTGTCATCAACCAGTTGGCAGAGATATTGTGTGCCGTCGAATTCACAGTCGAAACTGTAGGACCCGCCGCCCGTGGAGACGGTCACCAGCCATTCCCAGCCCTTGATCGAAGTTGTTGACGGCGCCTCATACAGGCCCGGCATGGCGGCGGGTGAAGGACTAAGCCGCCAGCCATTGGCGGTAGAGCGGTATTGCAGCACACCGGCCGCCGGCGCCGAAAGCCCCAGCGGCGAGGCGTAGGAGTAGGCGCCGGTGACCATGTCGACACCGTTGATGCTGGATTCCGGGTTGAGCACCGGCGGCGGCCCGGAGCCGGACGACGCTTCCTGGGCCATAGCCGCACCGGGACAGCCCGCCAGGCAGGCTATCGCGAGGGCAGCTCCCCGGTACCCGCGAGCCCAAAGCACCGCACTTCGACCTTGTCGCATGAAACAACCCCCAATGGCACCCAGCGACCCAAAGGATCATGCGGCTGGCCGATCGGCAAGTTGAAAATGCCATCCCGTGGCGAATTTTTTACATCTTCCTAAAAAATTGATCTTGCCATACGGGAAAATATTGCGGAAGCTGCGTGTCTCATCGGGGGAGGATTTGATGCGTCACATGCGCTCTTCGACCGCACCATGCCGTTCAGGATTCATGAGGTTTGTCTTGGGTTTGGCCGTGGCCGCCGCGGCCGTGATGGCATGTCAGGCCGTTGCCGGTACCACGACCTACAAGTACGATGCGCTGGGCCGGGTTGTCGAGGTTCACTACCCTGACGGCAGCGCCATCTACTACGCCTACGACGCGGCGGGCAACCGTACCCAGACCACACGTCAGGCGGGCAGCTAAGCCATGGCACTCCTGCGCGCTTTCCTGACGGCCGGGACATTCCTCTTGAGCGCTGTGGCCGCTCATGCCGGCGATGTCACCTGCAGCGACTATACCTTCACCGTCGCCGATGCCGAAACGCCTGTGGCGATCACCGTGCCTGTCGAGTACCTGGTCGCGCAATGCACGTCCGCGTCTGGCGCCACACTTTATATCGTTTCGCCGTCTGACGGGATCGCCCTGACGCTGGAGCCGCATACCCAGGCCACCGTCACGTTCACGGTACAGAATGCTGAAGGCGCTCACGCCAGCGCAGACGTGCACATTAAACGCAACTGACCCTACGGCGCCGGAAAATTGATCGCCACCCGCTCGCGCCCCCCGGCCATCGGGTAAGCACCACATTCGGCGAGGGCCTGGATGGCACGCGATTCGGAAACCAGAACGCGCGAATCGCCGGCCAGTCCCTCGGCGCGAACAATTACAGGCGGTTCCGCCAGATCTCCGGTTTGCGAAAATGTCACCTCCAGCCGCACTGGCAGGGTCGTTTCATCCGCCATCCTGCGCCAGCACGGCGCGATCGCCGCCCACAGATCGTCACCCTGGCCCTCGGTCAGGCCGCCGGTACCGGCAGCGCCGCGATTGGCTTCGCTTTGGATGTCCGAGGTCGAAACTCCTGTTGTCGCGACCTGCGGCAGCTTCATTTCGGTGAACGCGGTGAACTGAGGCTCTGTGATTTCGGGTTGAGCCATGTCAAGCTGTTCGACTGTCGCCGGTTTGGTTAGTTCTTCCAGGTCTTCTGCCTCCTGCGCTTTCGCCGTGGGGCGGCGCGGTGATTGGGCAAAATCATACAGGGATACTTCCGGTCCGTCTACCGTCCCGTGGCCGTCCCCGACGCTGCCGCCAGCCGACAATCCGCCAGGAGACATGACCGGCAACAGGGCCAGAAGCGCCAGGACATGTAGCAACAACGAACCTGCGACGGCAACGCTTCGCCGTCTGAGATGCAATTGGCGAAGAATCCGTTGGGTAAAGACATGTACCCGGACCGCGCGTCCTACAGCCTGGCCGGCGCCCACCCATACCCGGAATTTCGCCATGACGGCGATCGAATTGCCCTGCATCCCCGCACACCTCTGGTTGCATTAAAGGCATAGGTTGGACGGCCGTTCAAGAGGATGTGGACCGATTACGTCGAGATATTGAGAGCCTAAACCTGCAGCCGCGCCAGCGTTGTTAGCAGCGCGAAACTAATAGTACGACCGGGACACTCGAAACCGCTGCTCAGTTCGCCAAACGCTTCCTCGGCAAATATCGCCCGTTTTCGAAGCGATCGAACAGCAACCGGGTCTGGGGGTGTTGCAGCGGGCCGCCCGTGTCGTCGCAGCACAGATTGCCTTCCGAGGCATAGGCGACATAGTGGCTGTCGCCGTTTTCGGCCAGAAGGTGATAAAACGGCTGGTTCTTGGACGGGCGCACGCTCTCGGGGATGGCTTCCCACCATTCGTCCGTGTTGGAGAATTCGGGATCGACGTCGAAAATGACACCACGGAACTCGAACAGATTGTGCCTCACGATCTGACCGATATCAAATTTTGCGCGCTGTTCTGCCATGTCTTTGAGACCCGTACTCCCCCTGAGCCCGGACATAGTGCACCCGGTCGCACGTGGATTTCATGCCCCTTCCCCCTTCGGTTGTCGGGTTTTTCGCATTTTCATGAACCGCGCAATGTGGTTAACGCCGAATAGATCAAGAGCCGGGCCTATCCTGCTGAATCTCATAATCTTTCAAAAAGCGGTTGGCATTGTAACCGCCGCACCCTAAGGTGGACAGGAAGGGACGCCGCGGGCGTCCAACCAATTCAGCGGGGTATGAGCCGATGACCGGGGCTCCCTCATATGTACGGCGGGCATCCGCCGCGGGCCGCCGTGATTCGGCACCCAAAGGCGGGCGGGAGAATGGCGGGCGGGAGTCTGGTGGGCGGGAGTCTGGCATCTATGCCGCGCTCGACCTCGGCACCAACAATTGCCGGCTGATGATCGCTACCTTCAACAATTCGCAGTTCAAGATCGTCGAAGCCTTTTCGCGCATCGTCCGGCTGGGCGAAGGCCTGGCCCATTCCGGCAAGCTGCACGAACGCGCCATGGAACGCGCCCTGAAGGCGCTCAAGATCTGCGCCGAGAAGATCGAAAAGCGCGGTGTCGCCCGGATTCGCGCTGTCGCCACCCAGGCCTGCCGCATCGCCCGCAACGGCCGCGACTTCATTGCCCGGGTCGAGCGTGAGACCGGTCTGAAACTGACCATCATCAGTCCCGAGGAAGAGGCCCACCTGTCGGTCATGGGCTGCGCCTCCCTGCTGGACGGACGCGACCTGAACCCTGTGGCGCGCGCGGCCCTGGTCATGGATGTCGGCGGCGGCTCGACCGAGCTGAGCTGGGTCGAACTGGCCGGCGGTGGCGAGGTCGAAGGCGACGGCAGCCAGGCCGATGCCCAGCAGCGCGCTTTACGCATGACCCGGAACATGCCGCGACCGCGCCATTGGATCTCCCTGCCCGTGGGCGTGGTGAACCTGGCGGAACGCTTTCCCGAACCGGAAACCGGTGATCCCGAGGCCTGGTTCGAGGCCATGGTGGATGAAGTGACCCAAAGGCTGGGCGGATTCAGCGACGCCGATGGGTTGCGGCCGCATTTCGCCGCCGGTGAAGCCTATATTGTTGGCACCTCGGGGGCGATCACCTCCCTGGCCGGGATGCATCTGGGTCTGGAGCGTTATGACCGCTCGCAGGTGGATGGGCTGTGGATGGAGCATCGCCATTGCCGAACCGTCATCGAGCGGTTGCTGCAGTTGGGGCGTGCCGGACGCGAGCTGGAGCCGTGCATCGGCCGTGACCGCGCCGATCTGGTTTTGGCCGGGGCAGCGATCCTGGAAGCCGTTCAGCGGCAATGGCCGTGTACGCGGTTGCGGGTGGCTGACCGGGGGCTGCGGGAGGGTTTGTTGTTGTCGATGGCGAAAAAGAAGACGCGGCGGCGGCGGCGTGGCAAGGGTAAGGGGCCGATATCGCGCCCGCACGAAGCGCTTTCCGATTGACGCGATCCGGCCGGATTATCCGCGCTGACGCTATCCATCTGGCTTATCTGTGGACACCCCTTCTTGCTGTCGCAACAGCAAGCTCAGCCGTCAAACATTACGCCACCGACGGCATGCGCGCCACGTTGCAGTGGGTCCACAGCTTGTCCATCGCCTGGACCAAGTGGTCCATCATACCGTCGTCGTGATCCGGCGACGGCGTAAAGCGCAGGCGCTCGGTGCCCTTGGGTACGGTCGGATAGTTGATCGGCTGGACGTAGATGCCGAAATCATTCAGCAGGATATCCGAGATCATCTTGCAGTGGACGGCCGAACCGACCAGCACCGGCACGATATGCGATTCCGACGGGAAGACCGGGATGCCGACTGCCTTGAAACGTTCCATTAAAGTCTTGGCGCGCTCCTGGTGAGCGATGCGCTTTTCGTTGTGGTCCTTCAGGTACCGGACGCTGGCGGCAGCGCCGGCCATGATCGCCGGCGGCAGCGAGGTCGTGAAGATAAAGCCCGAAGCCCACAGGCGGATGGCGTCGACCACCACGGCCTTGGCCGCGATATAACCGCCCATCATGCCGAACGCCTTGCCCAGCGTGCCTTCGATGATGTCGATTTCGCCCATGATACCGTCGCGTTCGGCAACGCCGGCGCCGCGTTCGCCGTACATGCCGACGGCATGGACTTCGTCGATATAGGTCAGGGCGCCGTATTTCTTGGCCAGGGCCACCGTGGCGCGGATGTCGGCGATGTCGCCGTCCATCGAATAGACCGATTCAAACGCGATCAGCTTGGGGGCATTGGCGGGTGCCGCGCGCAGCAGCTCTTCGAGGTGGGCCAGGTCATTGTGGCGGTAGATGTGGCGCTCGCCGCGGCCGTTGCGGATGCCTTCGATCATCGAGGCATGGTTCAGCGCGTCGGAGAAAACCACCAGGCCCGGCAGGATCTTGTACAGGGTCGACAGGGCCGCTTCGTTGGCGACATAACCCGAGGTGAAGACCAGGGCGGCTTCCTTGCGGTGCAGGTCGGCCAGCTCAGCTTCGAGCAAGTTGTGGTAGTAGGTGGTGCCGGAGATGTTGCGGGTGCCGCCGGAGCCCGAGCCGACCTCATCGATCGCCTTATGCATGGCGTCGAGCACGACCGGGTTCTGGCCCTGGCCGAGATAGTCGTTGGAGCACCATACCGTGACGTCGGCTTCGGAACCGTCGTCGCGGATCCAGGTCGCACGCGGGAAGGAGCCGGCGTGGCGCTTCAGGTTGGCGAACACGCGGTAGCGTCCTTCGGAACGTACCCGGTCGACGGCAGCCTCAAAAGCGGCGGTATAGTCCATCTCAAACTCCGTCATCGTGCCGGCAGGCGCGACGTAATTCTTCAGCGCAGATAACGCCTGCGCCGTTTCCAGACAAGACGACGCAGGCAAAAAACCACGTCGCACGCATTGTTTTTCGACAATGTGGCAAATCGCTTGCGAACTCCAGCCCATTTTGTGATGCTTTTTGTCGCAGCACCAACTTAGCGGCGAATCCCTGCGAAAGGCTTGATCCATGTCAAATCCCGGAAAAATCTGGATCGGGCTATTCCGCGGCATCAATATCGGCGGTAATCGCATGCCGATGAAGGAGCTGGTCAAGTTGCTGCTGGCGCAGGGCCTGACCGACGTGAAAACCTATATCGCCAGCGGCAATGTTGTCTTCCGTTCCGATCGCGACCAAGCCGACCTGACCGCCATGATCCAGGATCTGGTCGAGGCGAATTTCGGCTTTCGCACCCCCCTGTTGGTGATCGACCTTACGCATATCCAAAGGGTCATGGCGGCGAACCCGTTCAAGGACCGCGAGCATAAGGGTAAGGCCCAGCACATTTTCTTCCTTCTGGCGCCGGCGAGCGTGGTCAAGGACGACCGCATGCAGGAACTGAAGGCCGAGACCGAGGATTATGCCCTGACGGACGAGGCGTTCTATTTCTACGCCCCCGACGGCATCGGCCAATCGAAGCTGATCGAGAAGCTTGGGCAATGCCTCAAGGCTGATATGACGGCGCGCAATCTCAACACGTGCGAAACCCTGCGCGACATGGCGGCGGATCTCGAAAAACAATAAGGCGGCCCGTCGCCGGACCGCCTTGAATGTTCAGCGTTGGCAGCCGGCTTATGCCGATGCGCCGCCGGAACGCTTTTCGGAGTAGATCAGCAGCGGCTGGGCGCGTTCCTCGACGACTTCGCCGTTGATGACCACTTCCTCGACGCCCTGCATGGTGGGCAGTTCGTACATGGTATCCAACAGGATGGCTTCCAGGATCGAACGCAGGCCGCGGGCGCCGGTCTTGCGGACGATGGCCTTGCGGGCCACCGACATCAAAGCTTCCGGCGTGAAGTTCAGCGACACGTTCTCCATTTCGAACAGGCGCTGGTACTGCTTGATCAGCGCGTTCTTCGGCTCGGTCAGGATCTTGACCAGGGTGACTTCGTCCAGGTCTTCCAGCGTCGCCAGGACTGGCAGACGGCCGATGAATTCCGGGATCAGGCCGAACTTCATCAGGTCGTCCGGCTCGACTTCGCGCAGGACTTCGCCGGTGCGGCGGTCTTCCGGATCCTTCACGGAAGCACCGAAACCAATGCTGGAGCCCTTGCCGCGGCCGGAAATGATCTTTTCCAGGCCAGCGAAGGCGCCGCCGCAGATGAACAGGATATTGGTGGTGTCGACCTGCAGGAATTCCTGCTGCGGGTGCTTGCGGCCGCCCTGGGGCGGAACCGAGGCAACCGTGCCTTCCATGATCTTCAGAAGGGCCTGTTGCACGCCTTCGCCCGACACGTCGCGGGTGATGGACGGGTTGTCGGACTTGCGCGAAATCTTGTCGACTTCGTCGATATAGACGATGCCGCGCTGGGCGCGTTCGACATTGTAGTCGGCGGCCTGGAGCAGCTTCAGGATGATGTTTTCGACGTCTTCACCGACATAACCGGCTTCGGTCAGGGTCGTCGCGTCGGCCATGGTGAAGGGCACGTCGATGATGCGCGCCAGGGTCTGGGCCAGCAGGGTCTTACCCGAACCGGTCGGACCGATCAGCATGATGTTCGACTTGGCCAGTTCGACGTCATTGCCCTTCTGGGCGTGGTTCAGGCGCTTATAGTGGTTGTGCACCGCGACCGACAGGACCTTCTTGGCCTGCGACTGACCGATGACATAGTCATCCAGGACTTCGCGGATTTCCTTGGGAGTCGGCACACCGTCCTTGGACTTGACGAAGGCGATCTTGTGCTCTTCGCGGATGATGTCCATGCACAGCTCGACGCATTCATCGCAGATGAACACGGTCGGCCCGGCGATGAGTTTACGCACCTCATGCTGGCTCTTTCCACAGAAGGAGCAATAGAGGGTGCTTTTGCTGTCGCCCGTCGCGGCTTTCGTCATATGCTTTCTTCACCTTCACGTCGCGGAAAAGACGGCACTTTCAAGGTGCCAAATCACCGCACAATCCTGGCACCTTAGCCCTTGAGTGCTTAACAAAGCCTAAGAGCGCCGTTCCACAAATATACATCGCCCCGATTGATCCGCATTTATGCACAGTTTAGAGCAGGTCTCAACCGCGCTTCGGTCTCATCGGGGCCTTGATCCCCACATATGGTGGTCCGGGCGTGGAATAAAAGCCACATCCCCTTCCCCATGCGTAAATATGCCCCCCAAAACACCCTCCCCCTTAACCACACAGCCGCGAATCGCAACTCCCGTTGTGGCCGCCTTTGATTTTGACGGCACGCTCACCTGGAAGGACAGTTTCAACGCCTTCCTGATGTTCCTGCGCGGTCCGATGGGACTGGGCAAGGCCATCCTTGCAAAACCCGGGCCGTTTGTCCGGTATCTGAGCGACCGCGATCGCGGCGCGCTGAAATCGCAATTCTTGTACAACCTGTTGGGTGACATCCACCAGACGGAACTGGAAATCCTGATTCAGGCCTATGTCAGCGTGACGGGACGGTCACTGTTCCGGCCGGATGCGTTGCGGACATGGGATTCGCTGGCTGACAGCGACGTGAAACGGGTGATCGTGACCGCTTCGCCGGAACTTGTCGTGGGGCCCTTGGGGGCGCTGATCGGCGCCGACAGGGTGATCGGGACCAAGTTGGGTTTTACGGCCGACGGTCGGTTGCGGCCGGACCTGGAGGGAATCAACTGTCGTGGCGAGGAAAAGATGTGCCGTTTACGGGCAGTTTTCGGTGACGGCTTTGACCTGGACCAGGCCTATGGCGATACCGCCGGCGACCACGCCATGATCGCCGCGGCGCGCCATGGTCACTACCGGGTGTTCAAGCAAAAGCCATAAGCCTTTGAGAAGAAACAAGAGGAACACGGAAACCACGGAGCGCCGCCTTCGGCGTCGACACGGAAAACACTGAAATCGGCTCCGGGCTGCGCGAAGCGCTTTCTTTCCGTAGTACCGTAAAAAAGCGCTTCGCGCGGCGTATTCCAACACCTGAATTCCGTGACTTCAGTGTAGCCGCGGAGCGGCCTTCGGTGTTTTCCGTGTTCCCCTTGCCAAGGCGCATGCGGCACCGCCAATAAGAAACGCGGCTCCGTTGCCGGAACCGCGTTGAATTCAGTGAATTATCGGAAGCTTACGCAGCTACCGGGTCGGCGCGCTTCTCGTAGACATGATCGATGAGGCCGAATTCCTTGGCTTCCTCGGCCGTCATGTAACGGTCGCGGTCCAGGGTGCGCTCGATGACTTCGTAAGGCTGGCCGGTGTGCTTGACGTAGATTTCGTTCAGCAGCTTCTTGGTCTTGCGCATGTCTTCGGCCTGGATTTCGATGTCCGAAGCCATGCCGCGCGCGCCGCCCGAGGGCTGGTGCACCATGATCTTGGAGTTCGGCAGCGAAATGCGCTGGCCGTTCTCACCGGCCTGCAGAATCAGCGAACCCGCCGAAGCCGCCATGCCCATGCACACCGTCGTCACCGGCGACTTGATATATTGCATGGTGTCGTAGATGGCCAAGGCCGACGTCACCTGGCCGCCCGGCGAGTTGATGTACATCGAAATTTCCTTCTTCGGATTTTCCGATTCCAGAAACAGAAGCTGGGCGCAGATCGAGGTGGCCATGCCGTCTTCGAACGGACCGGTCAAAAAGATGATCCGCTCCTTCAGCATCCGCGAATAGATGTCATAGGCGCGTTCGCCGCGGCTGGACTGCTCGATGACAGTGGGGATCAGGTAGGAGGTCAGGTTATCGACGGGGTCGCGCATAGACGAATCCTTTGGCGTTCAAAATTGGGCGTCATGCGTTTTGTAAGGGGAAATTCTTAACCCTAGGTGTGCGCCGCGCTTTCCTTATCAACTTGGCAATTTGCGCAGCGGTTTTCAAGGGGTGATCGCAGGTCACTACCTGCCGGTACCGGGGTGCATTCTCTTCACGACCAAGGCCGCGATGTGTCCGAACAGAAGGCCCACCAGAGCCGGAAGCAAGAAAAGGCCAAGGAACAAGGCCACGACGCCGGGGCCGGCCAGCCACTCTGAATGGTCTTTTCCGGTCAAAACGGCCTCACCGCTCATCATCAGAAAGACGTAACCGATTAACGTCGCCAGCAGAACGACGAACGTCACGGCGCCCTCAACCACACTATAACCCGCTTGCGCATGCCGCCATCTGAAAAAGAAAAAGGCGCCGACGGCCGGACCGAACGTCGCCCCCGCAAAAAATGTCAGCACTTCCATCGGATACCCCCGGATTTTCTGTAACAAACTACCACCGACATCTGAAAATTCCGTTGCCCGTTGACAGGCCGTCAGCATCGATATATATAACCAATAAGTTATATAACTTGTGAGTTATGAAAATGTCCCCCGCCGACCTTGACGCCACCTTCATCGCCCTCGCCGACCCCACCCGCCGCGCTATCCTGGCCCGGCTGGCGTCGGGTGAACAGACGGTGATGGAACTGGCCGCCCCCTTCGCCATGAGTCAGCCCGCCATCTCAAAGCATCTGAAGGTGTTGGAGCACGCCGGCCTGGTCACCCGCGGTCGCGACGGCCAGAAACGCCCTGTCCGCGCCCAGACCGAGCCGTTGAAAGCCGCAACCTCGTGGATGGACGACTATGTTCGCGCCCTGGAAGCCAGCTACCAGCGCCTCGATTCGCTGCTGGAAGCGCTGCAGGCCGGCCCGACCTCCAACGATCCGATCAATTAAGGAAACCGCACCATGATCAGCACACCCGAAGTCCTCGACCTGCCACCGCAAAAGGTGGCCCGCATCGCCATTACCTGTCCGTCCTCCGAAATCATGAAGGTGATGGGGCCCGGCATCCAGGAACTGCACGCCACCCTGGGCGCCCAAGGCATCACGCCGACCGGCCCATGGTTCACCCATCACCTGAAGATGCCGGGCGAAAACTTTGATTTCGAAATCTGCCTGCCGGTGGACTCCGAGATAAAGCCCGAAGGCCGGGTGACCAACGGGACCTTGCCTGGCGGGCGGACGGCACGCACCGTCTATACCGGCGGCTATGAAGGCCTGGGGGGCGCCTGGGGTCAGTTTATCGGCTGGATCAAGGCGCAGGACCTGACTCCGGCGGACACCCTGTGGGAGGTCTACGCCAAGGGCCCTGAAACCGGACCGGATTCGTCGCAGTACCAGACCCAGCTCAATCGCCCGCTAGCCTAATAAGGATCACGATCATGAATGTGATAACCAAGGTTTACGGCGCCCTGGAAATCTCGGCGCCTTCCGACACCGAACTGTGCTTCAAGCGGCCCTTCAAGGCGGCCGTGCAGCTGGTTTTTGACGCCCATACCAAGCCCGAACTGGTCAGGCGCTGGCTGCTGGGCCCTGACGGCTGGACCATGCCGGTGTGCGAAATCGACCTGCGCGTCGGCGGCACGTTCCGCTATGTTTGGAAGAAGGCGCCCGACCGCACCATGGGTATGGGCGGCACCTACCTCGAGATCGAAGCACCGGCAAAGATCGTGCACACCGAACTGTTCGACGAAGACTGGACCGGCGGCCAGACCACCTGCACCCTTCTGCTTGAGGAAAAGTACGGCCGGACCGAAATGACCCTGACCGTCGTCTATCCGTCAAAGGAAGCCCGCGACGGCGCCATGGCTACCGGCATGTCCGATGGCATGGAAGGCAGCTACGCTCGGTTGGAAAGCTTGCTAACGGGCTGATGGAACGAAAAAGAGGCCCGCTGACGCGGGCCTCTTTCAATTTCTGATAGAAAACGAATTACGCTTCGTCTTCTTCCTTCAGCAGGTCTTCCTTGCTGATCGGGCTGTCCGTGACCGTGGCCAGGGTGAAGATCAGGTCGCAGACCTTTTCTTCGTAGATCGGTGCGCGGATCTGCGCTGCAGCGGCCGGGTTGTTGCGGTAGAAGTCGAACACCTGGCGCTCCTGGCCCGGATAGTTGCGGGCTTCCTGCATGATGGCCTGGGTGACTTCCTGGTCGGTGACCTGGACGTTCTGGCGGGTGCCGATCTCGGCCAGGACCAGGCCCAGACGGACGCGGCGTTCGGCGATCTTGCGGTATTCGGCCTTCAGGTCCTCTTCGGACTTGGCGGCGTCTTCTTCCGACAGTTGGCCATTGGCCTTGTCCTGCTCAACCTGGTTCCAGATGCCCTGGAACTCGGCGTCCAGCATGCGCGACGGCAGCTCGAAGTCGTGCTTTTCGTCCAGGATGTCCAGCAGGGCGCGCTTCATCTTGAAACGCGACGCGCTGTTGAACTGCTGCTCAAGCTGGGTCTTCAGGATGTTCTTCAGGGCGTCGAGGCTTTCCAGACCCAGGGTCTTGGCCAGCTCGTCATCGGCTTCGCCTTCCTTCGCCGCCAGGATGTCCTGAACGGTCGTCTCGAAGGTAGCTTCCTTGCCGGCCAGGTTCTTGGCGCCGTAGTTTTCGGGGAAGGTGACGTTGAGCGTCTTGGTCTCGCCCTTCTTGGTGCCGATCAGTTGCTCTTCGAAGCCCGGGATGAACTGGCCCGAACCGATCACCAGTTCGGCGCCTTCGGCCGAACCGCCTTCAAAGGCTTCGTCGCCGATCTTGCCGACGAAATCGATGACCAGCTTGTCGCCGTCTTCCGCCTTCGGGGCAGCTTTACCCTTGCCGGTCTTGGCTTCGTATTGCTTGGTCTGCGACACGACGTTCTTCAGGGACTCGTCGATGTCGGCGTCCGAGGGCGTGTAGACCGGGCGGGTCAGCTCGATCGAGGCCGGCTCGATCGGCGTGAAGATCGGCATCATTTCGACGGCGATGGAATAGGCCAGGTCGGAATTACCCTTGATGACCTGCTCGATGTCGCCGATCGGCGTCAGTTCCGGCTGCGACGCCGGACGGATCGAGGCCTGGTCGAGGGCCTTTTGCGTGGTTTCGTTGAGGGTTTCCTGAACGATCTCGCTCATCAGCTCCTTGCCGTACATCTTGCGGACATGGCCCTGGGGCACCTTGCCCGGACGGAAGCCCTTGATGTTCATCTTGGGGGTGATCTCAGCGATCTTGGCGTCCAGCTTCTGGTTCAGTTGGTCACGGGCGACCGTGACTTCGAGAACGCGGCTGAGACCTTCATTCAGTTTTTCAACGACTTGCATCGATTTGGCACCTTAAGCCGGATCAGTGTCCGCTCCCTGAACGGGCCCGATTCCGGCGGCTGAAAGAGACAAAGCGCGACCGCTTGCTGCGGGCGCGCCAAAAGATGAGCCCTTATGGCATGATTGCGCGGCAGGTCAACGGCTAGGTTTGGTAAAAGTGTGGTTTGCCGCCTTTTTCGTGATAGGCTTGGTTAAACCGGGGGGCGCCTATGATCCTGAAATATCTGATCCCGTTCGATCGTTTCGTCGTCGACAGCCCGCTGTCGTCGCAGGAAGCACGCCGGCGTATCGAAGCCAGCCTCCAGACCATCTTCGAAGCGCGTACCTCCGCCGGCTACGGCCCGACCGTGCGTTGACGCCTACTGGCCCGCGGCCGACTGATAGACCAGGTTCATCATGCCACCGGTTCCGCCGATATTGGCATAGAAAACTGAAAAGCGGACGTCGCTGCCGATCGACCATGTACCGTCATAGATGTCGCCGGTGTCCTGAACAGACAAGGCGTCGCCATACTGATCGACAACCGCACGAAGGACCGCATCCAGATCCTCTTTCGTTGCCGGGCTCTGAGCCGACAGCGTCACCTGATGGAGCTTGGTGTTCAGGAAATAGAAGCAGGCTCGAAAAGGACGGTCGGCGACCATCTGATTGTCGATCGCCAGATCGCAGGTGGCGCCGTTGCGAAGAGATTCCTTTTCAGTCGACGGCCGCGCTGACGGCTGGGCCGTGGCAACCTGCGACTTCGTCATGCCGTAGTCGACATTCCGCCACAGGGCCTGCGCCATCGCCGCCGCCGGAAGGCAGGCAAGCACCAGAACAAAAATCGAGACCGTCAAGACCTTCATAGCGCAACCTCCCAATCGGTGTTTACGACTTACGCCGCCGGGCGCGACGGAACACGCTATGTGTCACTTACAGGCTTTTGGACAATGCGACTTGTTTGACTGACTGGTAGTGAATACCCAGCAGATTGGTCCCGGCCGCATTTACGTAGAGCAGGGTCACCACAGTGTCTTCGCCCGCTTTCCATTCCGCATCACATAACCTATCCGTGGCGTCCGTCTTTATGGCGGCGCCATATTTTGTCTGCAGGAGTTCCGCCACCGTGTTGACATCCTCCTTGCCGGCAAGAAACTCGGATACCAGCGAAACCTGAACGAGTTCACCGTTTGTAAAATAGAAACAAACCCTGTACGGCCTGCCGGCAACCGTTTGAGAAGAGATTGCCAGATCGCAACTGGCTCCGTAGGACAAAAGTTCGCCGTCGCTGGCAGGGAGCGCGGAGGGTTGAGCCGCAGACACCTGCGCTTTTGACATACCCTCTGACACATTTTGCCAGAGCGTCTGCGCCATCGCCGACGCCGGAAGGCAGGCAAACACCAGAACCGACATCCAGACCGTCAAAACCTTCATAGCGCTACCTCCCAATCTAGGCATTTTCCGGTTTCACCTCGGGCTCAAGCTGCCCTTCCCACTTGGCAACCACCGCAGAAGCCACGGTGTTGCCGACAACGTTGGTGGCTGAGCGGCCCATGTCGAGCAGGTGGTCGACGCCCAGAACCAGGGCGATCCACTCTTCCGGCAGGCCGAAATAGGTCAGGGTCGCCATGATCACCACCAGAGAGGCGCGCGGCACGCCGGCAATCCCCTTGGACGTGATCAGCAGCAGGAACAGCATCATCACCATCTGGCCGGTGCTGAACTCGACGCCATGCGCCTGGGCGATGAACAGAGTCGCAAAGGTGCAGTAGATCATCGAGCCGTCGAGATTGAACGAATAGCCCAGTGGCAGGACGAACGAGACGATCTTACGCGACACGCCGACCTGCGGCAGGGCCTGGAGCACCTTCGGGTAGGCCGCTTCGGACGACGCCGTAGAGAAGGCCAGCAAAGCCGGATCACGCACCACGGCCAGGATCTTGAACAGGCGCGGCCCGACGACAAGCAGACCGGCCACGATCAGGATCACCCACAGCGTCCCGAGCGAGGCATAGAAGCACCCCATGAACTTGGCGTAGGTGATCAGGATCGGCAGGCCTTGCTCCGCCACGGTCTTGGCCAGGGCCCCGAAGATGGCGAAGGGGGCGAACAGCATGACCAGTTCAGTGACCTTCAGCATGATGGCCGCGCCCTGCTCGGCCAGATGCATGATCTGGGGCGCCTTGTCGTCCAGCATGGCGATGGCGGTGCCGACAAAAACCGAGAAGACCACGATCTGCAGGATTTCGTTCTTGGCCATGGCGTCGATGATCGACGACGGGATCAGGTGCAGGATAAAGCTTTCGAACGTGAAGCCGGCGGTCGAGGGCGTCTTGGCGATATCACCGGCGGCCTGAAGCGTCATGCCGGCGCCGGGCTGCAGCCATTCGACCATGACCATGCCCAGCAGCAGCGACACGATCGAGGCGCCAAGGAACCAGGCCATGGCCTTGACGCCGACCCGCCCGACGGCGGCGGCGTCTTCCATGTGGCCGATGCCGGCGATCAGGGTGAACAGCACCAGGGGCGCAATGATCATCTTGATCAGGGTGATGAAGATCTTGGTCAGCAGCCCGAAGATCATGATCGCCGTCGGCGTATAGGCCGCGTCGAGATAGTTGTGGGTCCCCCATCCGGCGGCAACGCCCAGCACCATGGCGGCGAGAATGAACAGCGCGAATTTCGACTTCATACGGGAACCCCGAAAAGATTTCAGGCGACTATCGGATGGACCGCGGCGGCTTGTCAATCGCGCAGCTTGAGCCGGCCGATGATGGCCGGTTTGACGCCGCTTTCGACGACCGCGCCGTCTTCACCGAAATCGCTCCATTGGCTGCGGGCGACGAAGACATAGTCGCCGCCATCGATCACGCCGCCGGTCGGTTCTTCCAGTTGACCGCCGCGCAGCAGAACCTCAACCGAGTCAATCGCCTGCCAGTCCGGCTTCATGCGGACGCGCAGGACGCGGGCCGGCTTGACGCCGTTCTGGACGACGATCAGGTCGTCGCCGTCGCGCACCACGCCGTCAACACCAGCCAGCGACGCCGTATCCGGTATGGGCAGCAGCGCGGCGGAACCGGTCGCCAGATCCACCCGCCACAGGCCCGACGGATAGTCGGCGACGATCAGCGTCTTACCGTCCGCGCTTTCGGCAAGACCCTGGGGCGAGCCCAGCTTGCCGGCGGGAATGAGAACCTCCAACGCCCCTGCCCGCCCCCTCAGGCGATAGACGGCGCCGCCCTGGCTGTCGCTGGTGTAGAGATCGGTTCTGCCGATCGCCAGGTCATTGAAGCCCTTGGCGTCATTGTGGCCGAAATACTGCAACGATTTTCCATCCCGCAAGCCGATGTGGACCACCTCGGGTTGGTGCACGCCCGCCGAATGGCCGGAGACTTCGCCCGGGCTGGTGGCCAGCCACGCCGTATCGCCGTCCACGGCCAGGCCATAGCCGCCGACGCCACCCGGCAGGCCTTGCATGACGTAGCGCGGCGCCAGCCGGTTGAGTGCGCCGTCATGGACCGAGCTGAAATAGAATTTGCCGTCGCCGGCGATGGCAACACTTTCGACCAGGACGGTTTCGGGGATGCCGGCAACCGTGGTGAAGCTGCCAAGGTCGGCGCCATTGGCCGCCAATTGCGCCTTGCCGGCGTCATCCAGGACCATCATCAGGCCAGGATAGCGCGCCGGCTCGAACCACAGGCCGCGTTTGAGGTAATCGTCCACCCAGGCCTTGGTCGCTGGGTTGTCACCGGCGGCTGACTCGATCTGCGCGCCCAGCATCAGGACCGATGGCGCCGATGGCAACAGGGCGCGGGCCTGGGCGATTTCGCTGCGGGCCGTGGCGAAGTCACCGCTATTGACGGCGGCAATGGCCGTCTTACGGTGTTGCCGGAAAGCGTTGATGTCGAAATCCTGCGCCATGACGCTGCCGGCAACCAGCCAGGCAGCCGCCAGCCAAACCCCGTGAAACCGCATGATAACGCTCCTTCTCCACGAACGACGGTATCACGGGCAAGAGGTTGCGCCAGTTACAAAACGGTTAGGCGGCAACGGGAACCCATATGGTCACTTCGCCGTTTCCGCTTTCGGGGTCGAATTCCGGACCATAGCGCTCGTAGAACGGCGCTTTCACGACCTTAAGGCCCGATTGCGGCACGTGATGGTGCCAGATCGTGCCCCAGGTCGCGCCGATTCCGGAGATATGTCCGCTGTGGGTGAAGACGGCGTAGGTCTGCGCCTCTACGTCCAGGACGGTGAATTCGGCCGCGAGCCCGGCATCGCCGGCGATCTCCACGCCGCAGAGATAGTGGAAACCGTCGTCGCTGTTGTTATAGCAGACGCCGTAATAGACCTCGGGTTCCGGCCGTTCGGGCAGGTCGAAGCGATTGAATTTCTGCCACAGCGCCGGGATCTGCGAATTTGTGGTCATGTCGTAGTGACCGCTGAGGCCGGCCAGTTTGCGCACCGGCGCGGTTTCCAGACGATAGGTGGTCATGTCGAAATCTCCCTCGGTTTTCGTCATAAGCCGGTGTGCCTGCGTCAATTCCCGGCAGCAGGTACCGGCGGCAGGTTCTCGGAGCCCGGCAAGCCGCGCAGCCAGGTGAGGAAAGCCCGGCCGCCCTGCCCCGGCGGCGACACATAGATAGGGCGGGTCCGGCCATCGGGCTCAGTCACCATCAACACCACCGAAGTTCGGCCGCGGAAACTGCGCACGTCCTCGATGTGCGTGATGGCGCTGCGTTGATAGACCTGCCGCTTCCACAGATAGCGATTGTCAAAGCCGTCGGCCGACAGCTTGAACCGGTTGGTCATGTACCAGCCGAACAGCCCAACCAGCGGTATCATCAAAGGCAGGCTGCCCATCACCTGCGGGGACGCGCCCATCATCACCATGCGGACGGTGATCAGGGCCAGACATCCGCCCAGCACGGCGATGGACAGCCAGGGACGGTAGGTTTGGGTAGGGTTCGTGTCGGTCATGCCCTGCTATGTGGCAGACCGATGCGAAAGCGCAAGGGGCGTTTCTGTCATGGTCATGGTGGGGAATGGTGCGGATGAGAGGACTCGAACCTCCACGCCTTGCAGCGCTGGAACCTAAACCCAGTGCGTCTACCAGTTCCGCCACATCCGCAGGTCCGCGGCGTTCTTGGCGGAAACCGCGAGCAAGGTCAAGCGCGCAGCCGCGATTAATCTCAAGCATATGTCAGCTTAACGCGCTCCTCACTTTCGGCATGATGCGGCGACTGACCGGGGCCTGGGCGCCGGTTGACAGGGTCAGAACGCCGGTGCCGGTCGCGTCGCGGGTCAACTTCTCGACAAAGGCCGTGTTGACGATAAACGACCTGTGCACGCGCAGGAAGCTGGCCGGCAGTTCGCTCTCCAGTTCCGTCAGGCCGCCGTTATGCAGAATCGTCCGGCCGTCCACCAACTGCAGCTCGACATAGTCGTCCGCCCCCTTGCACAGGATGATGTCCGACGCCTTGACGATATCGACCCGGCCAGCGGCATTGATGCGCAAGGTTACCGGCTGGGTGCCGCGCGCCAGGGCCGCTTCCAGGTCGTGAGCGCGCAACCGTTCCTTTTCATGCTCACGCCGTTCGCGCTCGAACCCGAAGGCGCGAATGGCAAACAGGACCAGCAGAACGGCTGCGACTTCGTAGAAGAAGACCGTGTTGAGGAAGATGTCCTGGAACACCAGGACGGAGCCGGCGAACACGCCCAGTACCCCACAGGCGACCATCCCCGCACGATCGCCTTTCAGCGCGACCCGTCCGGCGACCGCGGCGCAGGCCACGGCAGCCGCCAGGAGCGAGAAGGCCGCCTTGCCGTCGAAGCCCGGCATCAAGACCAGCGGGACCAGCATCAGGCCGGCTATGCTCCCCAACACCATCAGCCGCCGACGTTCGACAAACCGCCAGACAATCAGGCCCGCCAGGGTAATCCCGAACGCAACCGACAGGGTGGTGATGGCGATCAGGCGTCCGTCGTGGACCGGATAGGCATAGGCTGTCAGGCCGCGATAGGTTTCGGCGAACAGCTGCGCGGCCGCCAGCAGCGACAACAGCGCCAGCAGCAGTGGATCGCGGCGATTGACCGCCGACAGCGCCGAGCTGGCGAAAAAGAAGGCCCCGGCCAGCAACACTCCGAAGGTCACCAGGGACGGCCAGTACAGCCGCAACAGCATGTCGGTCGGGTCGCTGTAAGGCGCGATGGCGATCCAGTGTACCGGCTGGCTTAGGTGGACCGTACCGTGAAACGACGACATTCGCAGGACGATCTCGTTGCTACCCGGGCGCAACAGACCGTTACGGAGATAAAACACGCTGTCCATGCGACCCGGCGTTTCCAGCGCCCGTGAGGCGCCCGGCTTGCCGTTGTTGCCGACACGAACACCATTGACCCAGGCCTCGCTTGAGGCCTTGGCCAAAACGTACAGACCCATGGGTTCCTCCGACGGCGCAACATCGACCGTGGCGCGGATCCAGACATCCCGGCCCTGCGGGTCGAGCTCGGCGATCGGGACATTGCGGCAGGATGGGTCGTCGAACCGCTGCGCCGGACAAACGGTCAGCGACTTGACCGGCGCCATGGCGGCGACGGCCGATTGTCCGAACAGAAAGAAGACGAGTGCGGTGAGGAACAGCTTCATGTCCAACCGTTAGCCGATTTGGCGGTGCCGGTCACCGCCGGTCACCGGAAATCCGCCACCGCCAGCCGAAACGGAGGTGAAAACCGGCGCGCGATGGGCTCGATTGGGACCATCGTTCAACTCAGGTGCCCTATGAAAATCATAATCCCCCTCGCCGCCCTGGTCCTTATCGCCTCGCCCGTCCTGGCGGCGGAAGAGGCGCAACTGTTCGAAAGCCGTTCGGGCGACAAGGTCGAGGCCTTTCACGGCACTTTTACCGTGCCCGAAAACCGCGCCGATCCGAAGAGCCGCAATATCGACATCCACTATGTCCGCTTTCCGGCCACCGGCACCAAACCGGGTGCGCCGATCGTCTACCTGGCCGGCGGACCCGGTGGGTCGGGCATAGACACGGCCAAGGGCGAGCGCTTCCCCCTGTTCATGGCCATGCGCGAATTCGGCGATGTCATCGCGCTGGACCAGCGCGGCACCGGCCTGTCGGAGACGGCGCCGAAATGCGTGTCGGATGTGGTGATCCCCATGGACCGCGTCGTCGCACCAACTGACCGGAACCGGATGCTGCGCCAGGCGGCCGAACAGTGCGGCGCCTTCTGGCGCGCCGCCGGGTTCGATCCGGCCGGCTACACCACCGTCGAAAGCGCGCGCGATATCGACGCCCTGCGCGCCCATCTCGGCGCCGATAAGGTGACCCTGTGGGGCATTTCCTACGGCACGCACCTGGCCCTGGCCGCCGCGAAAGAGATGGGGCCGCACATCGACCGTATGGTCTTGGCCAGCGTCGAGGGGCTTGACCAGACAGTGAAGCTACCGTCGCAGACCGACGCTTATTTCGATCGCCTGCAGGCCGCCATCGACCAGGAGCCGGCGGCCAAGGCCGTCTATCCCGACATCAAGGGGCTGATGCGGAGCGTCCATACCCGGCTGGATGCCGAACCGGTCCTGTTGCAAGTGCCAACGCAAGACGGGCCGAAACCCATGCTGCTGACGGGCGAAATGATGCAGTTCCTGGCCAGCGGCTCGATTGCCGATCCGCAGAACGCGGCGCAGATATTGATGCTGTACCTGGCCGTCGATGCCGGCATGACCGAGCCGGTGGCCGGTCTGTTCGGGCGTTTCGTGACACCGGGGGCGCCGGAAGAGTTCCGGCTAATGCCGCTGGCCATGGATATCGCCTCGGGCATCGGCGCCGATCGCCTGGCCCGGGTCGAAGCCGAAGCGAAGACCGCCGTGCTGGGTGACCTGCTGAACTATCCCATGCCGCAGTTGGCGGGCGCCCTGGGGCTCGACCTGGGCGATGGCTTTCGTGCCGCACCGCAGGGCGACATGCCCATTCTGGTCCTGACCGGCACCCTGGACGGCCGCACCTATCCGGCCGAGCAGACGGCCGCGGTTTCCGGCCTGACACGGGTGACCACGGTGACGGTGGTCAATGCCGGCCACAACCTGTTCATGCTGTCGCCTGAAGTCACCCAGGTCATAAGCGAATTCATGCGCGGAGATACACCGCATACCGATCGCGTAACCGTTCCCGCGCCGTCGTTCGCCCCCAGGATGTAGGGCCTTTCGCGCCGCGCCGGGCTGGTCTAAATGAAAAAGCTCCAGCCGGCGTCCCGGCTGAAGCTTTTTCCCCCCTCTCCCCCCGTCGATAGGCGGACCGCCCCGGAATTCCCCCCTCCGGCCGCGGCGCCAGTTATCAACGCCATCTCACACTAGCTGAACCCACACTGAACGGGAATGTTGCGGAACGTAACAGCTCTGCAACGATCCGGCCCGAATCGATCCGTTTACGGGCGCACAGTCGCGGACACGCAGGAAACGAAAACACGCGACGGAGGCGCAGGCCTGTTGTATCCGGTGACTCGTTGAGACTGGGGGAAGATCGTGTACAAAAAATTCCACGACGATGATGAAGGCATTCTGGATTGGGAACAGAAGATCGAGGCCGCCTATAAGCTGACCGGGACGCGGTCGGCGGCGTCGCTGGCCCGGGCGGTCGAAGCCCATATGGAGCGCAAGCTCGATTCCGACTACGGCGACCTGATCAACCGCTGGAAAAAAGGGCCGCCGCGCGGAGACGGCCACGAATTCTTCTTCAAGGGCATGAACCGTATCTTCGGCCTGCCCGCCGACACGCCCAACTATTTCCTGGTCGAAGAGCCCTATATCTCCGTCTGGGCGGCCATGCCGGCCCAGAACCAGGGCGTTGTCCCCCTGCCCGCCCAGCAGGAATTTATCCATACCTTCCACGTCGACCTGGCGGTCAATGACGAGAACTTCTCCGACTGGCTGCGTAACCGCCTGGTCGACCAGAGGAACATGTATATCGGCCGCGACTGCGTCGCCAACTATCACCGCGCCGCCAACGACAAGGGCTACAAGAACCTGAACATGTGCCAGGTGCTTCTGGGCGATTTCGTCGAAAGCGATCCCTGGGTCGAGCTGATCAGCAATAACAAGGTCGGCAGCGTCGTAATCCTGGGTGCCGGCTCGGCCGAAAAGGACGATATCGTCCTGTCGTCGATCGACAAGATTACCCGCAACGAACGCAAGCGGCTGATCAACTACGCCATCATCGACGCCAGCTATGACATGCTGTTCGATACCTACAAGCATATCCAGGAGATTTTCCAGACCAAGGACCGGCCGGCCAATGTCCAGATCCAGCCCTTCCATGCCGACTTCACCGACCTCTATCCGCTGAAATGGAAGATCCAGCCCCAGGACGGCTCGGCCACGGTGTTCATGTGCCTGGGCGGGACCATCGGCAATATCAACGAAAACAACTTCCTGACCTCGATCCGCGCCTGCTCAAAGGAGGGCGACTACCTGCTGCTGGCGGCTGAGTTCATCGACGGCATCTCGCCCCGGGACATCGAGACCCGGCTCAAAGAGGAATATGGCGGCGACGGCATGAAGGACCTGGCCCTGGGGCCCATTCGCGGCGAACTGGACCGCCAGGGCGTTTCGCCGGTCAAAGAAGACCGACGGAAAAAGGTGGTGGTCAACGTAGGACCTCCCGAACGTTTCGACGATTTTATCGAAGGCACCATTGCCGCCAAGCTGCAGATCGCCATCTCGGGCACCATGCTGACCCTGCTGGAATCCAAGCGTTACCGGCTCGAAAAGTTCAAGGCGTTCTTCCGGGGCTTCGACTTTGTCGGCGCCTATGAGCGTAACGATAATCCGCGGTTCAAACATCTGCTGTTCCGCCGGACGACACCCGCTTTGGAATGATCGCGCCGCTTCCGGGCCGGTCCGCTCCGAATCGTATCGGGCCCGTCCGAAGTGAGACCATGGCGGATGTCCGGGGCTTAGGTCATATAAATACAGGTACGAGGAGGCGTTGATGGAAAAGCTGGGGCTTTCGGGGGCAGTCTTCCTGCTGACCCTCGCTCTGACCTTTGCCGCCGCCGCCTTCGCCCGCATCAAGGCGGCGCGTCCGTCCGCCTCACACGACATTGAAGACAAGGATTGGGCCGACGAAGACCTGGCCGGCCGCGGCCTGAACCGCTGGCTGGTGGGTTTAAGCGCCGCCACCACCGGCAACAGCGGCTTCATCGTTACCGGCGCCGTCGGTCTGGGCTATGCCGGCGGGATGCAGTGGCTGCTGTTTCCGTTGGCCTGGCTGCTGGGCGACCTGATCTACTGGGGGCTGTTTCCCGACCGTTTGAATGCCGCCGCCCGCCAGGCTTCGGCCACCACCCTGTCGGAACTGCTGACCCACGGCCTCAGCGGCCGGACCGCCAAGCTGATCGCCCTCGCCTCGGCCCTGCTGCTGGTGGTGTTCTTGTCGATGTACACCTCGGCGCAATGGTTGGCGGGCAAGAAGTTCCTGTCGGGGGTGTTCGACCTGTCCGAGGTCAGCGCACTGCTTTTGTTCGGCGGCACCATCGTCCTCTATTCCAGCCTGGGCGGGTTTCGCGGCAGCGTCTATACCGATACGGTCCAGGCGGTGATACGTATTTTCGGCACCGTCGTCGCCCTGGGCGCGGTGGCGTGGTTCGCGCTCAGCGACCATGCGGCGTTTTCGGCCAATCTGGAATCGGTAGGGCCGGAGTTCTGGAGGATTTCGCCGCACGGTTCGCTCTTGGCCGCGGCCGGGTTCGTCGCCGGCTATGCCGGGGCGGCCATCGGGTTCGGCCTGGGCCAGCCCCAGATCGTGACGCGCTACATGGCCGGCGCCAGTCCGGAGGAAACCCGGGCGGCCAAGTGGATCTATATCGGCTTCCTGCAAGGCACCTGGCTGGCCATGACCACCTTCGGCATCCTGCTGCGCGGCGTCATGCCCGATATCGCCGACCCGGAAACGGGGCTGAGTTTGTTCTTCCAGAGCTATATGGGGCCGATCGCCACGGGCATCATCTTCGCCGACGTCTTCGCCACCATCGCCTCGACCTCGAACGGCCTGCTGGTGGCGATCAGCCAGGCCCTGCGGCGCGACCTGCTGGGCCATGTCCTGGGCCAGAACCGGTCGTCCCTGGCCATCACCACGGCCTTTACACTGGTCATCGGCCTGGGCACCATCGCCATGTCGTTCATCCTGCCGGGCAGCGTGTTCAGCATCGCCGTCGACGCCGTGTCGAAGATCGGCGCCGCCCTTGCCGGGCCGGTGATGATCAAGATCTTCCGCTGGCGCCATAGCGGGATTTCGTTGCTGGCTGCGATGATATCCGGCCTGGCGGCCGCCTATGCCTGGACGCTGATGGGATACAGCCCGGCGTTCAACGAAGCCGGCATCGGCATTGCCGTCAGTTTGCTCGTCAACCTGCTGCTATGCGGCGCCGGCAAGCCCGCGGACCGGGCGGATTAAGCCGGGTCTGACGGCCAGGGCAGCTTTTCGTAATCGATCTCATCGACGGCGACGCACTGATAGTTTCGCGCACGGACGTCGTCGACAAAGGCATCCGGCAAGCGAAATCCGTGAAGGCGGACATAGTGGCCGGTGTCACCCGGCCATAGCCATACACCGTCATATTGCCACGAAACGGACCCAAGGCGCGCACCGCACAATGTACACGGCGGCTCCAATGTTGCGGCGGCCAAAATCATTGGGCCGTTCTCGACATACAGAATCAGGCTTTCCTTGTCGTCCGGTTGCCAGTCGGGATCCTCATCTGCCGGCGAGAGCCAGAAACATTTTCCGTCGATCGCCATCGCGCTTCCCCGAAATCTGCCCAAGCCTGCCCCATTACGAACATGACGGCAAGCCGCAATCCTCGCTCAGGCCGGGCTGGACAGCTTCATCAGCACCAGGCCGCCAACGATCATCACGGCCGCACCGATGCGCATCGGATTGGCGGATTCGCCCAGCACAACAACACCGACGATAAAGGCGCCGATCGCGCCGATGCCCGTCCACACCATATAGGCCGTGCCCAGCGGCAGCGACTTCATCGACCACGACAACAGGCCGAAGCTGATCAGCATGCCGACAATGGTGACAACGCTGGGCCACAGCCGCGTAAAGCCGTGCGACTGCTTCATCGCATAGGCCCAGATGACTTCGAAAATACCGGCAATAACCAGAACAAACCACGCCATGGCAGTCTCCCTAAAGAGCTGCCGGGCCGTCCCGGTCTTGATCCACCTCAGGTCAGGCGGCGGGAACGTGGTCTCCGCGCCGCCCAGTTAGGAAATCGGATGCACCAAGTCAAGGTCAGGCCTGATCCATCTGGGCGAAGAACAGCAGCACCCCGGCCGGGTCCAGCACATGGGTCGCCAGGGCGCCGTAGGCCTCCCGACGTGGCGGATGCACCGTCACTTCTGTGAAACCGCCATCGGCCTTGACCTGCTTGGCCTTGTCGAACCAGGCGGTGGCGTCGTCGACGACCAGGTGCACCATGGTGTTGTGCGCCCACGCCTCGACGAAGGCGTTTTGCAGGAAAAAGTGCGACGGGCTCAGCTTCATCAGCGCCAGGTCGGCGTCCTGATAGACCGAGGTCCAGCCCAGGCGGGTGTAGAAGTCGATCGAGCGTTTGAAGTTCTTGGTCGGCAGGAACAGGCGCTGGTCGAGAATGGCGGGCATGCGGATCTCCTATTCCGGTTTCGTGCGGATCAGCCACAGGGCCACGGCCATGTGCCAGACGGCCTGGGCTGCCATATAGATCAACAAACGGCCGACGTCGAAACCTATCGTCGTCAGCAGCAGGCAGGCCAGGGATGCCGTGCCGACGGCCAGGCTCAGGGCGCCCAGTCCGCGCGTCAGGCCTTTGTAATGCAGCAGGGCGAGGCCCCAGAAGACCGAACTCAGCGCCGTAAGCACGAAGGCCAGCCGCGCGACGGCCTGGATGACAATGCCGCTGAACTGGATCAACCCGTAGGCGGTCTCAGGGTGATCCCCCATCCGCGCGGCGATATCGGCGATGATGAAACCGTCGAACAGGGCGGCGAACATCATGACCAGGCTGCCGCCGACATAGCTGAGCCAGCCGGCCATCACCAAAGGATGCGAGATGCCCAGCCGCCAGGCAAAGCCCGAAAAGCCGGTGGCGAACAGCAGCACCATGACGGTCAGGGCGCCATGCACCTGTTGGCCCTGGGCGGCAACGGCCAGGATATTGTTCAGGCCGTCCTCGGGGTGGCCCAAATTGGCGGTCGGGTGGTGGCTGATAAAGGCCAGGGCGGCCAGGGTCGACAGACCCAGCAGCCAGCCATAGGCCGGCGCGTTCAGGCGCAAAGGGGGAAAGGTGGTCACGATGGTTTCCTCAGATGTGAGGGACCAGCCTAGAAAAACAGGTGCGTTCCGTCGCCAAATTCGGCATAGGTTTTGTCTGATACTGGACAAAGGGGCCGATATGTCCGCCGAAGACTCGCTCGATCGCCGTCAGGAAAAGACCCGCCAGGCCATCCGCCGGGCCTTTATCGAGCTGTTGTTCGAGCTGAACTACAACGATGTGACGGTGGCCGCGGTGGCCCAGCGCGCCAATGTCGGCCGCTCGACCCTGTATGAGCATTTCCGCACCAAGAGCGATATGCTGCGCGACAGCCTGACCATGCCGATGTCGTCCTTGGCGGCGGTGATCGGATCGCGCGATGTGCCGGCGCAACTGGGCTGGTGGCTGCAGCATTTCAAGGAGCGTCAGGCCCTGGGCCGGGTGCTGTTCTACCTGCCGGCGCGCGATATCATGCTGGATGTCCTGGCCGAACTGATCGAGGCGCGGCTGGAAAAGCTGACCGAGGCGACACCACCGATTCCGCTGCGGTTGCTGGCATCACAGATCGCCGCTGCGCAGTTCGCTTTGCTGACGCCGTGGATTCTGGGCCAGGTCGCTGTATCCCAGACGGTGCTGGCCGAGACGCTTCATTTGACCAGCAATGGTTTGGTCCGGTCGATCTTTCAAGCCTGAGATTCGGAATCTACACCAAATAGTTGTAAATATTTAATAAGGTCATATTTTGAACTCATGAAACATCTACAGTTTAAAATGAGGAGAAAATTTATTCTCATAAATAGAAAATAAAACCCATGACGAACGGAATACATAGAGTTCGAGCGAGACGTAACTTAGTTTTGGTAAATTTTGGAAATAGCGCTCATGAAATTGACGAGCACACATATATCTTTATGAAATACATACCAGATCTTGATGCGTTGCCATGGGCCGAAAGCTCAGACCCCGCAATACTCATTATCGACGTTATGCCCAGGCGTCCCGTGAAAATTTCTGCCGCGTAAGACATTCACTCCCGCCGATAGACCACCTTGCCGCCCACCATGGTCAGCACGACCTTCGTATCCCCCAGATCCTCCGGTGCGGTCGCCGTCAGATCACGGTCCAGCACGATCAGGTCGGCATATTTGCCGGTCTCGACCGAACCAACATCGCTTTCAACATGCAAGGCATAGGCCGAGCCCGACGTCATGGCGCGCAGAGCCGCATCCCGGCTCAATCCCGGGTCTACCCCTAGCCGGCCCGGATATTTGGCCTGATCGTCACGGGTCGTGGTGCGGGTGACGGCGACTTTTAGGGCAAACCATTCGTCGAGCGCATCTACCGGCCAGTCGCTACCGAAGGTCAGGCGCGCGCCATAAATCGCCAGCAGACCCGACGGCTCCATGATGGCGTGGCGGTAGGGCCCGAGGTAGTCGCGCGCCCCTTCGATCGTGTCGGCGGCGGGTTTGCCCCACTGGAACGACAGGACCGGCACAGCGTTGAGTTCGGCAAAGCGCGGGAAGTCGGCCGGATCGACGATCTCGGCATGGGCGATGGCCGGACGTATATCCTTACCCGGATGGGTGCGGCGCAGGTCGGCCACGGCATCCAGAGCCAGACGCACGGCGCCGTCGCCATCGGCATGCATATGCGGGTCGATCCCGGCGTCGGCCAGCCGACGCATCGTGTCGGTCAACTGGTCATAACTGAAATACGACTTGGGGCCGCGGTTGCTGCCCGGCCGCCAGTGGGGATCGGATTCACTTCCAGTATTTTCGAAGTATGGCGCCACCATCACGCCGGTAAAGGCCGGCGCCGTGATGACACCATCGAGGAACAGCTTGGCGGTATGGATGCGCAGGCCCGGCTTCACGCCCTGGTCGCCGGTGTCGTAGACATCGCGTTCGCGGACCACCTCGGCGACGGCAGCGGCCGGGTCGTAGTTTTCCGTGACGTCGACCAGGACGGCGAAGTGGCCGCGCGCCGTCAGTTCTCCGCTGCGGTACAAGGTCTGGTAGGCCGTCAAGGTCTCGATATCGGTATAGGCGTCCAGGAAGGTGGTGATCCCCTGCTCGGCCATCAGTTTAAGCGCGATGCGCGCTGCCTTGAGGTTGGTAGCTTCGTCGGGTGGCGGGATCAGCGCCTGGACCTGGGACTGGGCGGCGTCTTCCAGCAGACCGGTCGCCTCTCCGTCGCCGCCGCGGACGATGCGGCCGTCCTTCGGGTCGGGCGTGTCGCGGGTGATTTTGGCAACCGCCAGCCCGGTGGAGTTGACCAGGGCGGAATGGCCGAAGGACGAACGCACCATGACCGGGCGTTTGGTCGTCAGGGTGTCGAGGTCAGCCCGGGTCGGACCGTAGCCGGACGGGATCATGTCCTGCTGGAACCAGTTGATGACCACCAGCCAGTGGTCCGACGGCGCGTCGGCTTCGGCGTCGAGACAGGCCTGGATGCGCCCCAGGAAGTCTTCGCGCGTCAGACGCTCGTAGTTGAGATTGCAGCCGAGCGTACGCAAGCCCCCCGACTGCGGGTGCATGTGCCCGTCGACCAGGCCCGGCATCAGGGTCCGCCCGTGCAGGTCGACCACGGTCGTCTTGCGGCCGGTCAGGGCCTTCGCGCCGGCGTCATCGCCGACAAAGACGATCCTGCCGTCCCTGACCGCCACCGCCTGGGCCACCGTGCCCTTGACGTCCAGGGTCAGGACCTTGCCGCCGATGAAGACGGTTTCGGCCGGTTTCTGAGCGGCGGCGGCAGGAAAGGCCAGGCTGCACAGAGCGGCGGCAAGCCATCCCAGTCGGACGATCGGCAATGTCATACGGCGCTCCTGTGATCACAGTTGCATCATTGCCGCGACGGCGCCGCTGTCAAGCTCACAAAGACTTTTTGGAAAGCCGTAAGGCTGAGCCGAAAAGGGCTGGTTTCGAGAACCGGAGCGGAGCGTACTTCAGTACGTGAGCACCGGAAGCGCAGAAAACGGCACTTTGCAGGCCAGCCGGACGGAGTTTCCAAAAAGTCTTTCACTCCCGCTTGAATTTGCCCACAGTAACGGCTTCGTGCTTCTGGTCTCTCTTCAGTTCGATGACGAAACTTTCCTCCTTTTCGGTCGGACGGCCCCAGTCGCGGTAGAGGTGGACGATGATATTGGTCGCGCCATTGGGATCCAGCCGATCGGCGGCATAAACATTGGCCATTACTTCGTAGACGCCCTTTGGCGCCGTACGCAGCAGATACTCTTCCGGTCCGTAGCCGCGGGTCATGTCGTTCGACAGCCGCCCGCCCAGCAGGGTCCTGGGGTTGCTGTAGATCGAGCGTTCGCCGGACGGCTCGTCCACCCACAGATCCATGTCGGTCTTGTCGGTGTTCCATTCCAGCAGGATGCGGATATCGACGTCCAGCAGCGCCGTCAGTTGTTTCGGCAGGACCGCGGCGATATCGCCCGCCGGCACATCCAGGGCTTTCAGCTTTGCCGCCAGGTGGTTGGCTTCCATCAGCGCGATCAGTTCGATACCGTCATAGTCGTCATCCCACGGCGTCAGAACGACCTCGCACAACAGGACCAGCGCCCGCAAATAGGCGTCGGCGGCCGCGTCTTCATCGAGGCCTCCCGCCTCAAGCCGGGCATCGGTCGCCGCAATGATCGCCAGTGCCAGGTTGCGCTTAGCCTGGGGCTTGTCCGGCGTCATGCGCGCCACCTGCTCATCCAGCCAGATGGCGTCGTCGAAGGCGCCGTAGCGCAGCAGGCGGCCGGCCAGGATGATACGGGTGGTGATGTCGCTGTCGGACAGTTCCAGGGCGGTGCGCGCCACGGCCGGCGCCGCTGTGGCGAAACCGTTGCGGAACATCCACTCGGCCATGTCGAAATAGAAGGCCGGCGTGGCGCCATTGGCCTTTTCCTGCTCGGCAAACACGGCGCGGAAGGCGGCCACGTCGCCCGGCTTGACGCCCTTGAGCGCCCCCAGATAGGGCCGGTCAGGGTTCCATTCCGCCGTTTCGATCTCGATCTGACCTTCGCCCGCCTCCCGGACGCCGGAAGCGTCGCGCTTGGCCATGACGGAACTGTGCAAAGACCGGCGCGCCCCGGTTACCACCACCATCCCGTCGCTGTCCGATTGGGCCTCCATGGCGGGTGGCGTTGCCGCAGGCGCCGGCAGTGCCGCCATTTCGGCCATGGCGCTGTTGCGGTCGTCGCTGCGCCGATTCCGCTTCTGTATCTCCCGCCGCGCCTCACCCAGGCTCAGCGGTTTGGACTCCCACCACAGCACCTGGCTCTCCCAGGCGTCGGTAATGTCCTCCAGCCGCTCGGCCTTGCGCCGGGCGGCTTCGGTGGCGACCTCATCACGGATAAGGGTGTAGTCGTCGAGAAGGGCCTTCGGCGCCGTCGCCGGCGGCGCGATCCCGGCCCGGGCATAGTCGGCGCCGGTTTCAAGTACGATGAAGCTGACGTCCGGCGTGGCGACGCGATACCGCCGCGCCGTCGCCAGGATCTTGTCCGCGTCGGGTGTATCGGTGGCGCCCAGGGCGTCGATCAGCGCCGCGCCCCACGCGACACCGGCGCCGTCATGTTCGATGATCTGTTTCGGGTGCAGCGGAAAGGTGTGCACGCGCTCACCGTCGTCCAGCGCCAGCATGTCGCCGCGCGGCAAGGGACCGACGATGCGGTAATAGTCATCGCCCATCGGCGTGACCGTATAGTCGGCAAGCGAACCGTCGCCGGCAAAGACATCGGCCGCCCGCGGCCCGCGCGCCACCAGAAGCTTCATCGCCGCCTCCGGCCCCAGTTCGGCCAGGTCGACATAGGCGCCCCCATTGCGCACCGAGACCTGGCGCAGCACGTCGCGTCGCGCCTCCGGGTCCGACGAAAGGGTCAGAACCCGGCACGGCCAGCGCCCCGGCTTGAAGCTGTCGATGGTCATGCGGCCATCCGACACGACCAGGCAGATATCGGCGCGGCCAGGCACGGCCTTCTGCAGGTCGGTAAAACGGGTGGCGCCGGTGTACTGGACCTGGCTCAGCGCTTCCAGAATAACCTCCGGCGTCGGGCTGTCGAAATGGCGGACCGTCGGCTTGCCATCGGAAAACAGGACCAGATCGAGCGATTTTGGCGCCGTGCGGGCGACATAGTCGGCGACCAGCCTGGCCTCTGCCGCCACATTCTGCGTGGCGCGCGACCGCGAGGCGTCCCAGTACAGCCGCACGGTTCGCGTCCTGTAGTTGCCGGCCGGTTCGGCGGCGACGATCAGTTCGAAAAACTTGTCGCCATTGCTGTGGCGGGTCAGGGTCAGGGGCTGGTCCGGCTCCAGCCCGGTGACGGCCACCTCCCCCGCCAGACTCACCTTCTCGCGCTCCAGCACGAAAGCTTCGCCGGAACGGGTAAAGGCCTGTCCCGCAAGGGTAACCAATGGCGCCGCCTTCATGCCCAGAGCCGTGACCGTCAGTTTCAACTTTTCGACCTCGCCGCCGGTGGTCACCGGCAGAACGAATCGGCCGTCGGGTCCCAGGGGAGCGATATAGGTGATGCGCACCGTCCGGCCCGCGCCGGGCAGGATCGGGAAGATGCGCGTGCGGAAGGCATTGCCGGTAACCTCGCCCAGGCCGGGATCGACGCCTTGCCGCAGTTGCTCCTCATAGGCTTCGCGGGCCTGTTCGCGCGGCTGAAGGACTCCGTCGACCATGACGCCGTCGATATCCAGGGCATAAGCCGTCACCGAGGCGCCGATCGGCAGGGCCAGGCTGAAATCGCCTTCCAGCGCATCCTCGGTCGGATTGGCAAAGGTGACCAGAAGGGTGGTCTGCGCCATGCGGCCGGCGATATCGATCTTGATATCCAAAGTCGAAATCTTCAGCGCGGCATCGACGTCCTCGCCGCGATCGTTGCGGATGTTGTGCGCCACCAGTTGCAGCGCCGGCGCGGGCGGTTTTACGGCTGTTTCCGCCCAGGCCGGGGCACCCGCCACCAGCCAGGCCGCCGTCATCATCAAAAGTGCCGTTCTTCGCATGTCCCCGCCCCCGTTTGTCAACCCGCGCCGACGCTGCGACGGCATCGTGGCAAAGTGAAGGCAGGACAGGCAGGGCCGGAACCTGCATCGCAATGCAGCATAACCGCGATTTTCGGCTTGAGTCTGCGGCCATGCGGCGCATATAATTGCAGTTGAGACCACTATCACGTTTAGGTGTGGCGGCGACCGGCGATTCGGGTAAATTTTCCCTTTATGCACGGCGAATCTGAGCTAAAACGCAATTTCCCTTTGTGTTTGGCCCGCCGGAAGGCTAAATCTGAAACCTCAGCGTTCACGTATCGTAACCGATTCCTTCAGCCATGTGAGCCTCGCGTTACCAAAACGGCTTGCATTCTTGCGCGATGCAAACAAGTTACGACATTGAACGGTCTAAAAGTTTTTATGGATTGCTCATGAAAAAGATAGAAGCCGTCATCAAGCCCTTCAAGCTCGACGAAGTGAAGGAAGCCCTTCAGGAAATCGGGGTTCAAGGCATGACTGTCCTGGAGGCCAAGGGCTACGGCCGCCAGAAGGGTCACTCGGAACTCTACCGGGGTGCCGAATACGTTGTTGATTTTCTTCCGAAGATCAAGATCGAGCTGGTCGTGGCCGACGACCTTGCCCCCGCCGCCCTGGAGGCCATCCAGACCGCGGCGCGCACCGGCAAGATCGGCGACGGCAAAATCTTCGTGAGTGACGTCCAGGACGTCGTTCGCATCCGAACCGGAGAGTCCGGACCACAAGCGGTCTAGGTCTTTCTTTGTAATTAACGGCTTAACGGGGCGTCAAACATGACTTCTGCCGACATTCTCAAGCTCATCAAGGAAAAGGACGTCAAGTATGTTGACGTGCGCTTCTCCGACGTGCGCGGCAAAATGCAACACGTAACCTTCGACATCGACCTGGTCGACGAAGACTTCCTGGATGACGGCACCATGTTCGACGGTTCGTCGATCGCCGGCTGGAAGGCGATCAACGAGTCGGACATGAAGCTGCGTCCCGACCTGAAGACGGCCTATATCGACCCCTTCTATCAGCAGACCACCCTCTTCCTGTTCTGCGACGTCGTGAACCCCGACACCAACGAGCCGTATAACCGCGACCCGCGTTCGATCTCCAAGAAGGCCCTGGCCTATGTGAAGTCGGCCGGCGTCGGCGACACCGTCTATTTCGGCCCGGAAGCCGAATTCTTCATCTTTGACGACGTCCGCTGGTCGATCACGCCGGAAAACACCGGCTACGCCTATGACGCCTCGGAACTGCCGGGCAACTCGGCCAAGGTCTACCCCGAAGGCAATATGGGCCACCGCCCGGGCATCAAGGGCGGCTACTTCCCCGTCAACCCGGTCGACTCGGCGCAGGACCTGCGCGGCGAAATGCTGGCCGTCATGGGCGAACTGGGCATGGAACCGGAAAAGCACCACCACGAAGTGGCGCCGGCCCAACACGAACTGGGTCTGAAGTTCTCGGACATGCTGACCATGGCCGACCGCCTGCAGCTGTACAAGTACGTCGTCCACAACGTCGCTCACGCCTACGGCAAGACGGCCACCTTCATGGCCAAGCCGATGTTCGGCGACAACGGTTCGGGCATGCACGTCCACCAGTCGATCTGGAACAACGGCAAGCCTTTGTTCGCCGGTGACAAGTATGCCGGCCTGTCCGACATGTGCCTGTGGTACATCGGCGGCATCATCAAGCACGCCAAGGCCATCAACGCCTTCTCGAACTCGACGACCAACAGCTACAAGCGTCTGGTCCCGGGCTACGAAGCCCCGGTGAAGCTGGCCTATTCGGCCCGCAACCGCTCCGCCTCGATCCGTATTCCGTGGGTGTCGTCGCCGAAGGGCAAGCGTATCGAAGCGCGCTTCCCCGATCCGATGGGCAACCCGTACCTGACCTTCACCGCCCTGCTGATGGCCGGCCTCGACGGTATCGAGAACCGCATCGATCCGGGCGCGCCGGCGGACAAGGATCTGTACCACCTGCCCCCCGAAGAGCAGAAGAACATCCCGGAAGTCTGCGGCAGCCTGCGTGAAGCTCTGCAGAGCCTGGACAAGGACCGCGCCTTCCTGAAAAAGGGCGGCGTCATGGACGACGACTTCATCGATTCGTATATCGACCTGAAGATGGAAGAAGTCATGAACCTGGAACTGCGCCCGCACCCGGTCGAGTTCGACATGTACTACAAGTGCTAAGGATTGCTGCCTGACGGCACTTGTCATTTGCCACAGGCATTACCATCTGCTACAGGCCGCCCCGAAACGGGCGGCCTGTTTCGTTTCCGGCCGATTTTCCGGTAAAACGCCCTCAATTGTCATACAAATTTTATTTCACTTGAAACCAAATTAGTTTCATCCGTAACCACATCTATTTATGGTGTTTTGGCGCGCTTTGGCCACAATTTGACACATAAATGACGCAAACGGCACCGCGAACCGGCCTAGTCCTGCGTTAAGCGCACATTAGTCTTTTCGATCCCCCGAAGTCACGGCACTGTGAGCATGTGCAATATCCGCTTATCCAAGGGGGATACTTTGAAAACGTGGATCAAACTCTCGAGGGCCGTCGCTGCGGCTGCCGCCCTCCTTCTGGTGGCCCCCGCCGCCAGCATAGCTTTGGCTCAGGACACTGCGGTGGCCTCTGCTGAAGCCGTTGCTTCCGATGCCGCCTCGGCGGTCGAGGAAGCGGCACCTGCTGCTGAAGCCGCTCCGGCGGCTGAGGCACTGTTGCCATCCCAGGTCCCGCTGGTGTCGGATCCGGCGGCCACCACCTATCTCATCTTCTGTACCGCCATGGTGCTGATGATGACCCTGCCGGGCCTGGCGCTGTTCTACGGCGGCATGGTGCGCAGGAAGAACATCGTCGCCACCGTGACCCAGTCGGTCGCCATCACCTGCTTCGTTTCGGTTGCGTGGTGGGCGGTCGGCTACTCTCTGGCCTTCGGCAAGGTCGCGGAATCGATCTTCGGCGTTCCGGCAGACACCGCGAACCTCTTCTTCGGCGGTTTCGACAACCTGCTCCTCGCCAAGACGACCATGGCTACGGCCTACAATAACGGCTTCGTCGCTGGCATTTCCGAATATACCTGGATTGCTTACCAGCTGACCTTCGCCATCATTACCCCGGCCCTGATCACCGGTGCGTTCGCCGAACGCGTCAAGTTTTCGGGCCTGATCCTGTTCATGATCCTGTGGTCGCTGCTGGTTTACGCGCCGATCTGCCACATGGTTTGGGGCGGTGGTCTGCTGGGTCAGGCTGGCGTTCTCGACTTCGCCGGTGGCGCCGTCGTTCACTGCAACTCGGGCGTGGCCGGCCTGGTCGCCGCTCTGTTCCTGGGCCGCCGTAAGGGTTACGGCTCGGAAAACATGGCGCCGAACAACGTCGTGTTCGTCATGGTTGGCGCCTCGCTGCTGTTCGTCGGCTGGATCGGCTTCAACGCCGGTTCGGAATGGGCTGGCGACAACATCGCTTCGGTCGCTCTGCTGAACACCATCCTGGCGGCCTGTATGGGCGGCATCTCCTGGAAGGTTGTTGAGTGGATCTTCCGCGGCAAGCCGTCGCTGATCGGCATCCTGTCCGGCCTGGTTGCCGGTCTGGTTGTGATCACCCCGGCTGCCGGTTTCGTCAACCCGATGGGCGCCATGATCTGCGGTGCGCTCGCCGGTCCGGTCTGCTACATCTCGGCTACCTGGATCAAGAAGCTGCTCGGCTACGACGACTCGCTCGACGCTTTCGGCATCCATGGTGCCGGTGGTTTCCTGGGCGCCGTCCTGACGGGCATCCTGTGCGATCCGAAGATCAACAGCCTCGGCAACCCCGGCATGGAACAGGTCATGAAGCAACTGTACGGCCTGGGCATCACGATTGCCTGGTCGCTCGTCGGTACCCTGATCATTCTTATCATCTGCAAGTTCACGACGGGCCTTCGGGTGTCGGAAGCTGATGAAGAAGCCGGTCTCGACTCGACCCAGCACGACGAAGTCCTGGATCACTAAAACCACCCATCTTAACCAGAAACTGTTGCACAAAAGAGATAGGGCGCTTCTTCGGAAGCGCCCTGTTTTCTTATAACACACCACGTTTCAGCGCGGACCGCGCGAACGACTGGGCATTTTTGACACACCCTCGGGTTTTGTAGTCACACCCCTTTGACACCTGTCACAAATGTGTAAATCTGTTTGCACTGCAAAAGAAACATAAAATTCTGCACGGGAAACGCCTTGGGTCGGGTTAGGCACATAACTCATCTGAGGAACAAGAACATGAAGAAGATTCTCCTGGCCGCGACCGCCCTCGCCGCCCTCGCTTTTGCTGGTTCGGCTTCGGCCGAAGGCGCCGTCAGCTACAATATCGGCGTCACCAGCGACTACGTCTTCCGCGGCTGGACCCAAACCGACGGCAGCCCCGCCATCCAGGGCGGCGTCGACTACGGCAACGGCATCTTCTATGCCGGCGCCTGGGCCTCGAACGTCGATTTCGCCGACTACGAAGTTGACCTATATGCCGGCGTGAAGCCGGTTGTCGGCAACTACACCTTCGACGTCGGCGTCGTGACGTACCAGTACGGTGACGAGCTGCTGAACGCCACGGAAGCCAAGGCCGCCGTGACCTACGCCCTGCCCAAGGGCAGCATCGGCGCCGCCTATTACTACAATATCGATTTCGATGACACCGCCTACTATGAAATCAACGGCGCCTATCCGCTGACCGACAAGCTGACCCTTTCGGGCGCGGTCGGCGAGCAGGAACTGGGCGGCGCCAAGTATTCGGTCGGCAACATCGGCGTCACCTACGCCTTCAACTCGACCCTGGGTCTGGACGCCCGATTCTCGGACACCAACATCCCGGAATGGTTCAAGCCTTCGGGTCCGCGCCTGGCCGTTACGCTTAAGGCCGCCTTCTAATAACCCGGAGGGGTTTTTCGTCAGGGTCGCTCTCCCACGGAGGGCGGCCCTTTCTTTTTGCGCCCGCGAGACCGCAGCGCAGCAATAAAATCATTTATTTATCAGTGAATTAAATATGACAAATTTAGCAATACAGGTTTCGCCCACGAAAATCACCGTATCGAATAACGCCTCTACGGCCCTGTAAAATTGCCGTAAGCCTTTGAAATAGTCGTGGTAAATATGCATCAAAGCGTTGCTAAACGACCTTGGGGGCTATACCGCTTCGCTTTTTTTGGTACATTAATCTAGGTTTTACCGACACACCTCACCGATCCAAAAAAGCCGTGGCTCATGTCGCAACGGCGCAAACCAAGGAACTGGGAATTTACTATGAAAAAGACTCTTCTTGTTGCCGCTGTCGCCCTCAGCGCCCTGTTTGCCGGCGCAGCCTCGGCCCAGGACGCGGGCGAGCTGAGCTTCAACATCGCCGCCACCAACAACTATGTCTGGCGCGGCGTCAGCCAAACCGATGACAACGGCGCTCTGCAAGGCGGCGTGGACTACAAAAAGGGCATGTTCTACGTCGGCGCCTGGGGCTCCAACGTTGACTTCGGCAACGAAACCGCCAACACCGAGGTGGACCTGTATGCCGGTCTCACCCCGACCGCGGGCGACTTCTCGTTCGACTTTGGCTACATCCACTACATGTACCCGGATCAGTGCGACGATTGCGACTTCAACGTCGGTGAACTGAAGGCCGCCGTCAGCCACCCGATGGGCGCTGGCTCGATCGGCTTCGCCATGTATCTGCCGGCCGAAGACCTGGCTGACCCGTACTATGAAATCAACGCTTCGCAGCCGATCGGCGACAAGTGGACCGTTTCGGGCGCCATCGGTAACTACGAAGCTGCCGGCTACACCACCTGGAACGCTGGCGTGACCTACGCCATCACCGACTCGCTGTCGCTGGACATGCGCTATTCCGACGCGTCGCGCGTCGCTGGCGTGGACCTGCCGGACAACGTGTATGCCACTCTGAAGGTCGGCTTCTAATCGACCGAATGTAAATGGGCCATGCTGGCCTGGTAACGAAATCGGCCGCAAGTCCTCGTGACTTGCGGCCTTTTTCTTTGTGCACGCCTTGCCAAAGCAGGCGTTTCGCTTACTTGATTTGCAACGAATCACTTCAAAGTATCGCTTATGACGTCGTCTACTCCGCAGCCCAATCTGTTCAACGGTGGTGAGGAACCGGAAGGCTCCCCCTCCTCCGTACCTGAAAAGCCTTCCGCGCCCGAAAAGCGTCCCGCCCCCAAACTTGTCGCGGCCGAACCTGTGAAAACTCCTGAACCGCATACACCTGATTCGGATTATGGCGCGTCCAGCATCGAAGTGCTGGAAGGGCTGGAACCCGTGCGCATGCGTCCGGGCATGTATATCGGCGGAACGGATGAAAAGGCGCTGCACCATCTGTTCGCCGAAGTCCTGGACAACGCCATGGACGAAGCTGTGGCGAATCACGCCAAGGCGATCTGGGTTGAGCTGGATGCCGATGGCTATGTCAGCGTCCGCGACGACGGCCGCGGCATCCCCGTCGATCCGCACCCCAAATACCCGGGCAAGTCGGCGCTGGAAGTCATCATGACGGTGCTGCACTCGGGCGGCAAGTTCTCCGGCAAGGCCTACGCCACCTCCGGCGGTCTGCACGGGGTCGGCGCCTCGGTCGTCAACGCCCTGTCGGAGCGCCTGGAGGTCACGGCGTGGCGCGACGGCTTCGAATGGCAGCAGAACTTCTCCCGCGGCCACTCGCTGGCCCCCATCGAGCAGATCCAGCCGTCGAAGAAGAAGGGCACGAAGCTGCGCTTCCTGCCGGATGTCGATATCTTCGGGTCCTCGGCGCATTTCAAGCCCGCGCGCCTGTACCGGATGACCAAGGCGAAGGCCTATCTGTTCCGTGGCGTGCAGATCTTCTGGAAATGCGCCCCGTCGCAGATCCACGACCAGACGCCGCCTGAGGACAAGTTCTACTTCCCCAACGGCCTGGCAGATTACCTGGCCGAGCGGGTCAAGGACACCGACGCCCTGACCGAGATCTTCTCGGGCCGCGTTGAGCGTAAGGACGATGCCGGCGCGGTCGAATGGGCGGTGGTGTGGTCAGGCGCCGGGTTCGACGACCATGACAGCTTCGTTCAGTCCTACTGTAACACCATTCCGACGCCCGACGGCGGCACGCACGAGGCCGGGTTGCGCGCAGCCCTGACCCGTTCGCTGAAAACCTATGCCGAAATGACCGGTGACAAGCGGGGCGGCCTGATCACGGCGGAAGACGTGGCGGCCTATGCCGGCATCGTCATCTCGGTCTTCATCCGCAATCCGGAATTCCAGGGCCAGACCAAGGACCGCCTGTCGTCAACCGACGCGGCACGTCTGGTGGAACGCGCCCTGGCCGATCCGTTCGATCACTGGCTGACCGGCTCGCCCAAGCAGGCCGAGAAGCTGCTGCAGTTCATCATCGAAAAGGCCGAAGAGCGGCTGAAGAAGCGCAAGGACAAGGAAGTCCAGCGCGCTTCGGCGACGCGTAAACTGCGCCTGCCGGGCAAGCTGGCCGACTGTTCGCGCCAGGATGCCATCGGCACCGAACTGTTCATCGTCGAAGGCGACTCGGCCGGCGGCTCGGCCAAGCAGGGCCGTAACCGCAATACCCAGGCCATTTTGCCTTTGCGCGGCAAGATCCTGAACGTGGCTTCGGCGACGGTGGACAAGCTGCGGCAAAACTCCGAACTGTCGGATCTGGGCCTGGCCCTGGGCGTCCAGCCTGGCGCCAAGTTCAAGGAAGAGGATCTGCGTTACGAGCGGATCATCATCATGACCGACGCCGACGTCGACGGCGCCCACATTGCCAGCCTTCTGATCACCTTCTTCTACCGCACCATGCCGGCCATGGTCCGAAACGGTAACCTGTACCTGGCCATGCCGCCCCTGTACCGGATCGGCCATGGCAAGGAAGTGCACTACGCCAAGGACGACGCCCACCGGGCACAGATCCTGGCCAAGCATTTCAAGGGCAAGAAGCCGGAAATCGGCCGCTTCAAGGGCCTGGGCGAGATGATGCCGGCGCAGTTGAAGGAAACCACCATGGATCCGAAGACGCGGACCCTGGCGCGGGTGACCTTGCCGCACGACGAAGAGGATATCGAGGATCTGGTCGAGACCCTGATGGGGCGTAAGCCGGAGCTGAGATATCGCTATATTCAGGATCACGCCGAGTTTGCGGCAGAAGACCTGGATGTCTAACGGGGTTTGGGGCCTGCGGCCCCAAGTCTTCCTCTTCTTTCTTCTGACCTCGCCCCCTTGGGCGAAGTCAGAAGAAAGAAAAAGAAAGAATTTGTGGGGTCGCAGACCCCACACCCCGTTACGCATCCATTGACTACCGCACCGCAAAAGCGCAATGAACGGCCATGACCAAGTTTACAGATCTGGGCCTGGGTGCCGAAGTCCTCAAGGCCATTGCCGAAACCGGCTACGACACGCCAACCGCCATCCAGGAGCAGGCGATTCCCGTCGCGCTCACCGGCCTCGACGTCCTGGGTATCGCCCAGACCGGTACCGGTAAAACCGCCGCCTTCACCCTGCCGATGATCGAGCGCCTGGCCGCCGGCCGCTCCAAGGCCCGCATGCCGCGTTCCATCGTCCTGGCCCCGACCCGCGAACTGGCCGACCAGGTCGCTGAAGCCTTCGAAAAATACGCCAAGTATCATAAGCTCAACTGGGCCCTGCTGATCGGCGGCGTCTCCATGGCCGACCAGGTCGCCAAGCTGGACAAGGGTGTTGACGTCCTGATCTGTACCCCCGGCCGCCTGCTCGACCTGTTCGAACGCTCCAAGGTCCTGCTGACCGGCGTCCAGATCATGGTAGTCGATGAAGCCGACCGCATGCTCGACATGGGCTTCATCCCCGATATCGAGCGCATCTTCAAACTGACCCCGCCGACCCGCCAGACCCTGTTCTTCTCGGCCACCATGCCGCCGGAAATCACCCGTCTGACGACGCAGTTCCTGCGCAACCCGGTCCGCATCGAGGTCTCCCGCCCCGCCTCGACCAACGAAAACATCACCCAGTATGTCCTGCGCGTTCCGCATAAGGACCCGCGCGCCAAGCGGATCGCCCTGCGCGCCCTGCTCAAGACCCTGGATATCAAGAACGGCATCGTCTTCTGCAATCGCAAGACCGATGTCGACATCGTTGCGAAATCCCTGACGGCCCATGGTTTCAATGCCGCCCCGATCCACGGCGACCTGGACCAGGCGCTGCGGATGCGGACGCTCGACTCGTTCCGTAAAGGCGACCTGACCCTGCTGGTGGCTTCCGACGTTGCCGCCCGCGGTCTCGATATCCCCGATGTCGGCCACGTCTTCAACTTCGACGTCTCGCACCATGCCGACGACTACGTCCACCGCGTCGGCCGCACCGGCCGTGCCGGACGCAGCGGCGAAGCCTACCTGCTGCTTTCACCCGCCGATGAAAAGAACTACGACAAGGTCGTCAAGCTGATCAAAAAAGATCCCGCGGTCCTGGAGCTCGACGTCGACTACAGCGCTTTGAGCGAATCACCACGTCAACCCGGACGCGAATCGTCGAAGCCGCGCACCCGCAAGGATCGTGATCACGCCCCCAAGGGTAAACGCGACTTCGAAGCGGACATGCAACCGATTGAAAAACCGGTCAAACCCGCAAAAAAAGAAGCCCCGACCCCGGCCCCAGAAGCGATCGAAACCCGCCCTGAAAAGCCGGCGCGTCGTGAGAAAAAGTCTGAAAAATCAACCGATAAGCAGAGGGTCGAGAGCCCCTTTGGTGATCACATGCCGGCCTTCCTCCTACGGCCAGTTGTGATCAAGGCGGATTCCTGACGAAAAAGTAACCGGCGTTAACCGCCTGTCAGAACAATTCCTCTAATGTCCATCCGTCACGGGACAAGTGACCCTAGAAAGGGACGCCAGAGGGATTGATGAGCAACGATATCGAAATCAGCGTCAGAAGCCCCGCCGCCTATGCCTTGGCGGGCGAAGCTCTCCGGCTGATGCAGGACCACGGCGTTTGGCCGACACCGCTCAACTACGAACTCTGGCTGTACGTTGCCGGCGACCCTGACGGCGCCCTCGCCCAGGAAATCCACCGCCTGATCAAGGCGGGCGAAACCATTACCGAAGAAATCTCCGAAAGCCTGGCGGCCAAGTTCATCGCCCGTCTGAAGATGAATGACGAAGTCCGCGACGCCGGACTGAAACTGACCCGCGAACTGGCCTCGATCACCGAAGTCATCATCGAAGCCCAGAAGGCCCAGAAGAACTACGGCGAAACCCTGGAAGGCGCGCGCAAGACCATGAGCGCCGTCGATGCGGCCGCTCTGAAGGGCCTGATCGACAGCCTCACGGTCGCCACCAACCAGGTTCTGACCCAACACAGCGTCCTGGAAGGCCGCCTGTCGGAGTCCTCGCGCGAAGTCACCCGTCTGCGCAAGCACCTGGACCAGGTGCGCATGGAGGCCATGACCGACGCCCTGACCAACCTGGCCAATCGCAAATCCTTCGACGAAGCCCTGGACGCCCACTGCGACACGGACGACGTCACCAAGCCGCTAACCCTGGCCGTCATCGATATCGACCACTTCAAGCGCTTCAACGACACCTGGGGTCACCAGACCGGCGATCAGGTCCTGCGTTATGTCGCCTCGGTCCTGGCCCGCATCGGCCGTCCGCCGCGCATGGCCGCCCGTTACGGCGGCGAAGAATTCGGCCTGCTTTTCCCCGGCGAAACCGCCCCGACGGTCGAGCGCCTGCTGAACGAAGCCCGCACCGAAATCGCCTCGCGCGTTCTGAAGCGCCGTTCGACCAATGAAGACCTGGGTACCGTCACCATTTCGGCCGGTATCGCCCAGCGCACCTACGGCGAAGACGCTTTCGACCTGCTGGACCGCGCCGACAAGGCCTTGTATCTGTCGAAAAACAACGGCCGCAACAAGGTCACCGTGGCCGAAGGCGAAAGCCGCGGCTCCAACGCAGCCTGATATCGCCGGACTTATCACGCGCTTTAGGCCTTGACTTCAAATTTGAACAATGTTCAAATAACTTGTCTTCCGGGGCCTCATTGTCATGAACAGCTTTCTCTTTTCCGTTGCCTACTGGTTCCTGTCGGTCACCTATGGTCTGACCGCCCTGTTCCTGACCATCTTCCCGGGCCGCAAGCCGGTGAGTTGGGTCATCAAGCGCTACACACGGCGCATGGTCCAGGCGATGGAGATTTTTGCCGGCATCAAGCTGGAGGTGCGCGGCCGGGACCGCTTGCCCGACGGGCCGGTCATCTTCGCGTGCAAACACCATAGCTGGGGTGACGGTTTCTGCATCTATTCGCAGTTCGGCGACCTGGCCTTCGTCACCGGCGACCATCTCGAGAAGTTCCCGCTGATGGGCAAGCTGCTGCAGAAGCTTGGCGCCATTGTCGTCAACAACTGTGGCGGCCACGAAGCGCGCAAGAACCTGGCCTCGCGTTCGGCGGATGCTGCCAAGGACGGCCGCAGCATCCTGATCTATCCGGAAGGCCACCTCAACGCGCCGGGTACCTACCGCAAATACCGGTCGGGCGTGTGGCACATGATGAACAATTTCAACATGCCGGTTGTGCCGGTGGCGACCAATCTGGGCCTGTTCTGGCAGGAAGAGCATTACAAGAAGACGCCCGGCACGGCCGTTCTGGAATTCCTCGATCCGATCGAGCCGGGCATGGACAAGAACGCTTTCCTGGATCTGCTGCGTGACCGGATCGAAACGCGTTCACAGCAGTTGATCGCCGAAGCCACGGGCGAACCGTTTACGCCGTCCGTGCTGGTGGCCGGGTAAGGTAAAGTTAATCGGCTTGTACGATTATTGGGATAATTCCTTCACCGGAGATGTCCCATGGCGCGACGCTTTCATGTCAGAGCCCAGATCGACGAAGACCGCCATCGTATCGTCTTCGTCATTGCCGGTGAGATCGATAGCCGCGTGCTGATCGATTACTTCATCGACGTCTATGCAGGACTGGCCGAACCCTGGGCCTACGAGCGTCTGTTTGACTATCGCCGCGCCGAAGGCCTGGTCGATTTCGACGAAATCACCCGCCTGGCGGCCTGGTGGCAGGACCGGGTCGGCAACCGCGACTACAGTTCGCGCGTCGCGGTGGTGGTCAACAATCCGCTGGACCACGCACGCGTCCATGTCGTCAGCGCTCTGTTCCCGCGGGAAATCCGCGAAGCCTTCACGACCGTGGACGAAGCCATGGAGTGGCTGGACGGTACCCCCACCCGGCTGCGGGCATAAAACACCGTTCCGTCGACACGAATCGTGGTCTCCTCAAAGAAAATACAAACGGGGAGACACCATGCCAATGTCCCTGGTCAGTGTGACCGTCGATGAAACGCGACGCCTGATCACGGTGCGCCTCATCGGCAACGAACCCGGACAGGTCTATGTCGACCAGGCCCTGGCCAACTACGACCGCATCGACCAGCCGTGGCGATACAACCGCCTGATCGATTTGCGTCAGTATCGCGGTTTCATGGCCCTGAGTGAAATCGAACAGGTGGGACGTTATTGGGCGAAACGGATGGTCGGCCGTATAGAGCGCCCGCGTATCGCCCTCCTGACGCGCGATCCATTGGCGCATGCGCGCATTCGTTCCGTGGGAGCGATGTTCACCGACATCCATTTCCGCGCTTTCAAAAGCCGGCGCGAGGCGATGGACTGGCTGGCTGAAATGGAAGCGGCCGTATAGAGCGCTATTCGATCCGAAAGAATCGAAATGGCGCTCTAAAATGCCGCTTCAACTTCAATCTCAATGAGCTGCTTTTCATCGAACAGGCGCTCGATCTGCACCCACGTGGCCGCTGGGTAGACGTCATCGACGTAGAACTGTTTGCGGATAGCGATCGCAGCCTTCACCGCTTCTATGTCACGGGTGTAGATGGTCTCGATGACCACAGCTTTGCTATCCAGGCCATGGGCTTTAAGTATCTCAGCAATTTCGGCATAGATGTTGGACGTCTGTTCAGCCACCGTGGCGCCCTGGGCCGTGACGCCGGAAATATAAAGCGTGTCGCCATGACGAACCGCGCGCGCGTAGCCGATGTCTTTTTCCCATGGCCGATAGTCGTCACGCTTCACCTCGGCATGGACCGGCGTCGCCATCAGGAAGGCCGCCAAAGTGATCAAACCCCAACGCATACCCGCCTCCCCTGATCTGATGCTTTATTCCGCCGCTGCCGGCTTGATGGTCACGCTTTCGCCGCAGCCGCAGGCATCGGTCTCGTTCGGATTCCGGAACACGAACTTCGACGCCAGCTTGGTGGTCTCGTAATCGATCACGGTCCCGACCAAATACAAAACCGCCTTCGGATCGATCAGCACCGTGACGTCCTTGTCGGTGATGACTTCGTCCAGCGCGCCGATGTCCTCGGAATAGGACAGGACATATTCCTGGCCGGCGCAACCACCCTGCTTCACGCCCACGCGCAGGCCGGCATAGGGCTTGTCGGCGCGGGCCATGATCGTCTTGACCTGGTCGGCAGCTGCCTCGGTCAGGGTGACGATGGCCGGGCGCGGACGGCGGGGACGCGGCGCGATGTTGGGGGTGGCTTCCATGATCAGAACATATTCAGTTGCAGCTTGGCTTCATCGCTCATGCGAGACGACTCCCAGGGCGGTTCGAACACCAGGTTGACCTCGGCCGACGCGACACCCTTGACGCCCATGACGGCCTGTTCGACCCAGCCCGGCATTTCACCGGCCACCGGGCAACCTGGCGCGGTCAGGGTCATGTCGACCACGACATGGCGGTCGTCGGAGACATCGACGCGATAGATCAGCCCCAGTTCGTAGATGTCGACCGGGATTTCCGGGTCGTACACCGACTTGAAGGCAGTGATCAGCTCATCGGTCAGCCGGTCGAGTTCGGCCTGTTCCAGCGCCTGCGGCTGGTTGGCCCCCATCTCGTCGAGGCTGAACAGGTCCTGGGTCGGGGTTACGTCATCACTCATGCGAAGAAACTCTGTGCTTTCTCGACAGCCTCGGCAAGGATGTCGATCTCGGCTTGTGTATTATATAGGGCGATCGAGGCGCGAACGGTAGAGGTCACGCCCAAACGGGTCATCAAAGGTTCGGCGCAGTGGGTGCCGGCGCGAACGGCGACGTTATAGCGATCCAGGATCTGCGCCACGTCATGGGCATGGGCCTGGCCCAAAGAAAAGGTCAGGATCGAGCCCTTTCCCGGCGCCGTGCCATGGACACGCAACGAATTGATCTGGGTCAGGCGGTCATAGGCGCGCTGATACAGGGCGTGTTCATGGGCCTCGACCTCGGCGCGGTCGAACTGGTTCAGCCAATCGATCGCCACTTTAAGCCCGATGACCTCCAGGATCGCCGGCGTACCCGCTTCGAAGCGGTGCGGCGGTTCGTTCCAGGTGATCTCGTCTTTGGTGACGCGGCCGATCATCTCGCCGCCGCCCTGCCATGGCGGCATGTCATGCAGCAGTTCGGACTTGGCGTACAGCACGCCCAGGCCTGTCGGGCCATACAGCTTGTGCGCCGAGAAGACATAGAAGTCGGCATCGATCGCCTTGACGTCGACCTTCAGGTGCACAACGCCCTGGGCGCCGTCGATCACCACCTTCGCGCCGACCGCATGGGCTTTAGTGGCGATCTCGGCGACCGGGTTGATGGTCCCCAGCACATTCGACATGTGGGTGACGGCGACGATCTTGACCTTGGACGACAACATGGCGTCGAACGCCGCCATGTCGAGGCTGCCATCATCCAGCATCGGTACATAACGCAGCACCGCGCCCTTGCGCTTGGCCAGCATGTACCACGGCACGATGTTGGCGTGATGCTCCATCTCGGTCGTCAGGATCTCGTCGCCGGCCTGCAGGCGATCGCCCCAGCTATTGGCGACCAGGTTGACGGCTTCGGTGGCCGACTTGGTGAAGACGATCTCATTCGTTTCCGCGCCGATAAAGCTCGCCACGGTCTCGCGGCCGGCCTCATAGGCGTCGGTGACCTCATTGGCCAGGCGATGCAGACCCCGGTGCACATTGGCATAAGAATGCCGCATGGCGTGCGAGATGGCCTCGATCACCGCTTCCGGCTTCTGCGCCGAAGCGCCGCTGTCGAGATAGACCAGAGGCTTGTTGTTGATCACGCGGCTCAGGATCGGGAAATCGCTGCGGACCTTTTCGACATCAAACGGCATGATAGTCCTCCGCCTCATGTTCGAGGAAGTCCAGCACCGCCGCCTTCAGCACCTCATCCGGAATGGCGTCGGCCACCGGCATGACGAAGGCATGGGTTAGCAGGCCGCGCGCCGTGGCTTCATCCATGCCGCGCGCCTGACAGAAGAACATCGCCTCCTCGTCTAGTGCGCCGATGGTGTTGCCATGGGCGCATTGCACGTCGTCGGCGTAGATTTCCAGCTCCGGCTTGGCGCGGATATGGGCGCCGTCGTTCAGGATCAGCGCCTGGTGCCGCATGCGAGCGTCGGTACCATCGGCGCCGCGTTCGACCAGGATCCGTCCCTGAAACACCGCCGTCGCCTGATCCTTGACCAGACCACGGATGGTCTGGCTGGTCACGCCATCGACTTCACCATGGGTGACACGCGTCGTCAGATCGAAATGCGCCTTGCCTTTCAGCAGGTAGGCGCCGTCCAAAGTCACCTCGGCGCCATGGCCGGCATGGTTGAGATGCGTCTCGAAGCGCGAAAATTGTGCACCGGCGGAAAACACCGCCTGATGGACCTTGGCACCCGGCTTTGTATCAATCGTTGATCGTCTTATCGACAGGGCATTAAGCGGTTCATCCAAAACAACAATTCTGATGAATCCACTGTTTTGTCCCAGGCTTATCCCCAGTTCGGTATGGGCGGCATAGGCGCCCTGGCCTTCGTAGGTCTCAAACACGGTCAGGCTTTGATCGTCAGCCACCTGCAAAACGGCGCGGCCCTGATGGCCGACGACCGGTCCGGTGACGCCTTCGTCCAGATGGCGAATCCACAGCCTGCCGTTCGACGCCGCCAACGCTTCGTTCAGGCCGTCATAATTGCCGTTGCGCACGGTAAAAACGGCGAATCCCTGCGCTGCAAACCGCGACACCAGATCAACATTGATAACCTTGTCTTTCTGGGGAATTTCGCGCAAGGCCCGCGACAGGTCGCTGTACTTCCACTCCTCGACCCGACGGTTCGGGTAGGATGATTGGTCGAACAGATCGAGCGGCATCAACTGCGTCACGCCGCCACTCCCAGATATTCGTCATAGCCGCGGGCTTCCAGCTCCAGCGCCAGTTCCGGACCGCCCGATTTGACGATGCGGCCGGCGACCAGGACATGGACCTTGTCTGGCTTGATATGGTCCAGCAGGCGCTGATAGTGGGTAATGACCAACATGCCACGATCGGACGAACGCAGGGCATTCACCCCATCCGACACAACCTTCAGCGCGTCGATATCGAGGCCGGAATCGGTCTCGTCCAGGATCAGGAACTTCGGCTCCAGCATGGCCATCTGCAGCACTTCCATGCGCTTCTTCTCGCCGCCGGAAAACCCGACATTGAGCGGCCGCTTCAGCATGTCCATGTCGATCTTCAGCGACTTGGCGACTTCGCGCACCCGGCGCAGGAAATCCGGCGCCGACACCTCGTCCTCGCCGCGCAATTTCCGTTGCGCATTCAAGGCCGTACGCAAAAAGGTTAAGGCCGGAACGCCGGGAATTTCGAGCGGATACTGGAACGACAGGTACAGGCCGGCCGCCGCGCGTTCATGCACGCCCTTGTCCAGCAGATCCTCGCCATTGAAGGTCGCCGTTCCGCCGGTGACGCTGTAGTTCGGCCGCCCCGCCAAGGCGTAGCCGAGTGTCGACTTACCGGCGCCATTGGGTCCCATGATGGCATGGACCTCGCCATTGGGCACAGCCAGGGTCAGGCCGTTCAGGATGGTCTTGGTGTCGACAGCGACGGTGAGGTTTTGTATCGAAAGCATTGTTTTATCTTCTCTTATCCCACCGAGCCTTCAAGGCTGATGGCGACCAGTTTCTGGGCCTCGACGGCGAATTCCATGGGCAGTTCCTGCAATACGTCGCGCACGAACCCGTTGACCAGCAGGGCGACAGCCTCTTCCTGACTCAGGCCGCGCTGCATGGCGTAGAATAGTTGATCCTCGCTCAGCCGCGTCGTCGTCGCCTCATGCTCAAACTGCGCCTTGGCCGTGTCCGCCTCGACATAGGGCACGGTATGGGCGGCGCAGGTCTTGCCGATCAGCAGGCTGTCGCACTGGGTGAAGTTGCGCGCCCCCGTCGCCTTGGCGTGGGCCGACACCAAACCGCGATAGGTATTCGACGACCGGCCGGCCGACACGCCCTTGGAGATGATGCGCGACCGAGTGTTCTTGCCCAGGTGGATCATCTTGGTGCCGGTATCGGCCTGTTGAGCGCCGTTGGTGACGGCGATCGAATAGAACTCGCCGACGCTGTCGTCGCCGCGCAGGATGCAGGACGGATATTTCCACGTCACGGCTGAACCGGTCTCGACCTGGGTCCACGACACCTTCGACCGCGCCCCACGGCAATCGGCGCGCTTGGTGACGAAGTTGTAGATGCCGCCCTTGCCCTCGGCGTCGCCGGGGTACCAGTTCTGCACCGTCGAATATTTTATATTGGCGTCTTCCAGGGCCACCAGTTCGACCACGGCGGCGTGAAGCTGGTTCTCGTCGCGTTGCGGCGCCGTGCAGCCTTCCAGGTAGGACACATAGGCGCCCTTGTCGGCAATGATCAGGGTGCGCTCGAACTGGCCGGTATTCTCCGCATTGATGCGGAAATAGGTCGACAGCTCCATCGGGCAGCGCACACCCGGCGGGACATAGACGAACGATCCGTCCGAAAACACCGCGGCATTCAGGGCGGCGAAATAGTTGTCCGACACCGGCACGACGCTGCCGAGATATTGCCGCACCAGATCAGGATGTTCACGCAAAGCCTCGGAAATAGAGCAGAAAATGACACCCGACTTCTTCAGCTCATCTTTGAAGGTGGTGATCACCGATACCGAATCGAACACGGCGTCGACGGCATATTTCGGCGCGCCCTCGACCCCGGCCAGGACCATCTGTTCCTTCAGCGGGATACCCAACTTCTCATAGGTCTTGAGGATCTCCGGATCGATTTCGTCCAACGACTTCGGCCCGGCCTTTTTGCGCGGCGCGGCGTAATAATACAGGTCCTGGTAATTGACCCGGGTATAGTTGACCTTGGCCCAGTCGGGCTCTTCCATCGTCAGCCAGCGCTCGAACGCCGCCAGACGCATCTCCAGCATCCATGCGGGCTCGTTCTTCTTGGCCGAAATGAAGCGCACGATGTCGGCGTTCAACCCCTTGGGGGCGAACTCCATCTCGATATCGGTCACGAAGCCATGCTCGTAGGTTTCGAGCTTGGCGACCGTATCGATGGTTTCCTTGACCGCGGCCATTACGCCATTTCCTTTGCGTGACGCTTCAAATACACTTCATAACCTTTTGACCATACGTCATAAAAACGCTGCCAATCTTCTGCCTGCGTCGTCCATCCGGCCGACACGCGCAATACCTTGTCGGCCAGATCCGGCAACCCCAGGTTGGTGACCACGCGGCTCGACTTGACCTTGCCCGACGAACAGGCTGAACCCGACGAAACGCAGATCCCGGCCATGTCCATATGGATCAGTTGCAGGTTCGACGCCCATTGCGGCTGCGCCAGGCACAGCACGCCCGGCACCCGCGGCGCCTCCGCCCCGACAATCACCACGTCCAGGGCCTGCAAAGCCGCCTCGACCTGCGATTGGGCGCGGCTTACGTCCTCGCAGACCGGCTGGCAAGCCTTTATTGCCGCCGAGAAGGCCGCAATTCCCGGAACATTCTCGGTCCCCGCGCGCAGGCCCAGTTCCTGGCCGCCACCGATGGTTCGCGGCTTCAAAACCCGGTCGCGGTCGTAAACCAGGGCGCCAACGCCCTGCCCGCCGCCGATTTTATGTGCACTGACGGATAAAGAATCAGCGCCAAGCACCTGAAAATCCACGACCATCTTGCCGAGCGCCTGGACGGCGTCGACATGCAACCAGCCACCGCGGGCATGAACCACGTCCGCCACTGCGGCCACATCGTTGATCACGCCGGTTTCGTTGTTGGCCAGCATGACGGCGACGAACGGCCGGCCCTCACGGGTCAATACCGCTTCCAAATTCGCCACATCGACCTGGCCCGACGCCGTCAAGGGCGCTACCACGGCACCGGCCACGCCGGCGTATACACTGTCATGCTCGCCGGCCGACACCACGACATAGTCAAACCCGGCCGCCTGCCACAAGGCCAGGGCATTGGCCTCGGTACCGCCCGACGTAAACACCAGGCCCGCACCAATCCCGCCGACCGCGCTCAACACATCCGCCCGCGCGTCTTCCAACACCACCTTGGCCTTGCGGCCGGCGGCATGGATCGACGACGGGTTGCCGCCCATCTCCGACGCACGCAAAAACGCCTCGCGCGCCTGCGGGCGCAGCGGTGACGTCGCGGCATGGTCGAGATAGAGCGTCATTTCAAGCCTCCAGGAGCGCCGGCGGGCGCACCGGTTCGGGCGTGGTGATCTGAACCTTCTTGCGGGTGCGCTTGCGGATCACGTCCTCAAGCGACACCTGGGACAGGTAATCGTGGATGGCGACACCCAGATCTTCCCACAGATTGTGCGTCAGACAACGCTGGCCGCCCGGCATGCAGCCGATTTCGCGCGCCGCCTGGTCCTTACCCAGGCGCTTGTTGGCGCCCAGTTTGTTCGACGTCAACTCGCAGCGTGTGGCCTTAATCGGCTCATCGACCGCCAGGACGATTTCCGAAACAAAAAGCCGATCCGCGCCGCGCGCCAGTGAATAACCACCACCCGGCCCGCGCGCGCTTTTGACCAGCCCGGCCTTGCGCAAACGGGCGAACAATTGTTCGAGATAGGACAGCGAAATCTGTTGCCGTTCCGAGATTTCCGACAGCGAAATCGGCCGTCCCACCTGACCGTTCAAAGCCAGGTCGGTCATGGCCATAACGGCATAACGTCCCTTGGTGGATAAGCGCATAAGCGACCTTCGCGGAATTCTTGTAAAAACCTGCGCAAAGACAAATCTTTGTGCTAAGAGGCGCGTCTAGCGCGCGCCAACCGGTCTGACTGCGACCTTAGTAATTCCGAGTAAAACAGTCAAGTATTATGGTGTGCACTGCGGAATTTTTTGATTTAACAAGGTGATTGCATGCCTGAAGTCATCCTGGCGGGAGCCGCCGGACGCATCGAAGCCCGATACAGTGCCGGCAAGACGGAAAACGCGCCGATCGCCCTGATTCTGCATCCGCACCCCAAGGCCGGCGGCCACATGAACAATCCGGTCACGGTACAATTGTTCCACCTGTTCATGACGCGCGGCTTCTCGGTCCTGCGCTTCAACTTCCGCGGCGTGCAAAAGTCCCAGGGCGAATTCGATTCGGGCATTGGCGAGCTGGCCGACGCGGCCACCGCACTGGACTGGCTTCAGGCCAAGAACCCGACCGCAGCGCAATTCTGGGTCGCCGGCTACGACTTCGGCGCCTATATCGGCATGCAATTGCTGATGCGCCGCCCGGAAACCGACGGCTTCATTTCAGTTTCACCGCCGACCAACGCCTATGATTTCAGCTTCCTGGCACCCTGCCCGGCTTCCGGCATGTTCCTGCACGGCGGCAATGACAGCATCGTGCCGACGACCGAAGTCGACCGCGTCGTCGCCAAGCTGCGCACCCAGAAGGGCATCACCATCGACCACGAAGTCGTGCCGGATGCGAACCATTTCTGGACGGAGCAACTGAGCGAGGTCGAGCGTCACGTCGGCGCCTATCTCGACCGCCGCCTGTCCGGTCACGCCGAATAAAAATGGCTCGGCGCCTGTTCTTCCTGCCGGGCGTCGGCGGCAATCCTGACTTCTGGCGGCCTTTGGGCGACAGGCTCCCCGTCGATTGGCATAAGACCTATTTCGGCTGGCCCGGCCTTGGCGCCAATCCGCCGGATCCGGCGGTCAATAGCTACGACGATCTGGTCGGCCTGGTCGAAGCCCAACTTGGCGGCGAACCTGTCGACCTGCTGGCACAGTCCATGGGCGGCGCCATCGCCTTGACTGTGGCTTTGCGCCATCCCGACAAGGTGCGGCGGCTGGTTCTGGCGGTGACGGCTGGCGGCATGGATGTCTCGGCCCTGGGCGCCCACGACTGGCGGCCGGAGTACCGCCGCGAATTCCCCCAAGTGGCCGATTGGGTTATCGATCAACGGCCGGACGTCTCCCATGACCTCCTCAACATCCACCAATCGACCCTGCTGATCTGGGGCGACAACGATCCGATCAGCCCGCTTGCGGTGGGTCGGCACTTCGAGCAGTATCTGCCGAACGCTCGGTTGATGGTCGTCCCGGGCGGCGAACACGACCTGATCCACACCCGCCCAAACGACGTGGTGGACGCCATCAGTACGCATTTTGCGTAGCCCCCTCCCGCGCGAAGCGCCTTTAAAGAGGGTACGCGGCCTGCTGAATCGTCTCATTACCACTGTCCATCTGGCTTATCTGGCTTATCTGTGGATAGCCCTCGCCGAGGTTCCGCAGCGATGGAGGCGGTTATAAAATGCCGCTCTCCGGTACGACGGAGCCGACGCAAAGGGTTGTCCACAGATAAGCCAGATAAGCCAGATGGACGGCGTCTACGCACTCAACCGGCATGTAAGCGAATGATTGAAGGCGCTTCGCGCGGGAGGCGCCCTTTCATCAATATTCAGTTCACCCCATACATCAGGAACTGCTCGAACTTGCCTTCCTTGGTGACATAGACGCTTAAGCGCAAATCCTTGCCGTTCTCCATCCGCAGACGATAGCTGCGCATCTCCATGCCGCCACGATTGCTCGACCGGGCCAGCGTGAACTGGATCGGCGCACCCATGGCACCCAAATTCTCGCGGTGGTCCGCTAGGGCCCGCTCGCTCAGGAAATCGTTGAAATTATCCGTGAAGGCCGAACGGTCCGCCTCGCCTTTCTGGAGCGCTTCGAACGTGGCCAGCACTTTCGCATCGACACCGGTTTGCGGCAGCAGGATATAGGCAATACGGTCGGCGATATCGCCGTGCGCCGAACCGGTCATGGTGTTGGTCAACACCACGATCGCCACCCCGTCCTCGAGATAGATACGGTTTTCGGTCAGATAACCCGCGCCCTCGCCGCCATGCGACACCAGAGTCCGGCCATTGGTCTTGGCGACGAACCACCCCATGGCGTAGCCGGTGTCCTTACCGTTGTTCAGCTTGACCGTCTGGATCTGAATGTCATGCCCCGCCGGCGACAACAATGACCGGCGGATCAGGGTCATGTCCCACTTGGCGACATCTTCCGCAGTCAAAGCCAGTGGCCACGACCCGTAGGGCCAATTGCGCCCCGCCTTGGGCGTCAACCGGTTCGGGCCCAAACCCTGACGCTGGTAACCCACGGCATCGGGCGCCTTCAGCTCGACGGCCGAAGCATCCAGACCATCGGTAATCCCGGCCGGTTTGAAGATGCGGTCCTCGATGAACTTGTAGAGCGGCTTGCCGGAGACCTTTTCGACGATCTGCCCGGCGACGACGAAGCCGGTATTGGAATATTGCCAGTCCTCGCCGGGTTGATAGTCCAGCGGCGCCCTGGCGAACTGATCCATAATGGCGCGCGGCGTGGTCTGGCCCTGGACCGACGGCATGACATAGTCCTGTGGCCAGTAGTCGGAATAGCCCGAGGTATGGCTCAGCAACTGGCGGATGGTGATGTCGTTGGCCTGGGTCAGCTCCGGGAACCACTTGGAGACCTTGTCCTCCATCGAGAGCTTACCGTCATCGACCAGCAGCATCACCGCCGCGGCAGTAAAGGCCTTGGAAACCGAGGCGATCTGATAGCGCGACGCCGTCGTCGCCGGCACATCCGGTCCGATCTGGGCCAGACCATAGGCCTTGGAAAAGGCGATCTTGCCCTTTTCGACCACAGCCACCTGGGCCGAAGGCGTCTGGTTGGCGGCCATGGCCTGTTGCACCACCATGTCGATGCGGGCGGACTGCTCCGGCGTGACGGCTAAGGCGGCCCCCGCGGCCACCATCAGGGCGAACACCGCGCCAACTCCCAAGAACGATTTTCCAGCCATCGAAGCCTCCCCAACACGTATCTACCGTGACTAACACAGCGGCCAAGCGGCTCCAAGGCGCGGAGGATTACAAATCTGTCACGGGCAGCGAATTCTGACTCCGCCGGTACCGCCGTCGATGGTCAGGGTCTTACCGCTCTCGCCCAGCACCATGCGCAGGGTCCTCTGCCATTGCGCGCCCTCACCCGACATCTCCGCGACGACGGTAATGTCCGTGGGACCTGCGATCGACACGGTTTCGACGGCGCCGCGGCTTTCATAGAATTGCAGGTCCTTCGGCGCGATTTCCAGCTTCAATTCGCTGCCGTCGGCACAGGCGGCCGTGCTGGCGTCCCAACGCCCAGTAAAGGCGTCCGGAATGACATCGCCCGTTGCAACCGGCGTCATGACGGACGCTGCCGGTGCCGCACTGGCGACCTCGGACGAGGCAGTGGGTACGGTTTCGGTTCGCGGCGCACAGGCGGCCAGGCTCAGCAGAATAAGCGCAACGTACTTCATACTGGGTCTCCTCAGAAGATCCAGTGTCGGCCACGCAACATAAGAAAGCGATAGGATCGGCTTTCCCGGCTCAGGCGACCGACTGGCTGCGCCCTCTCGGCGAAGAGATCACGCCGCCGGTCAAGGGCTCCGGCGCCGAGGTCGTACCCGGGAAGGAAATCGGCAATCCACGCAGGGACCGCGCCGCCATATAGGCGAAGGCCTCGGCCTCGACTGCGCCGCCGCGCCAGCCCAGATCCTCGGCCAGCACCACCTTCGCCGGCGCCAAGGCCGCGGTGATGCCGCGCACCAGATGGGCGTTGTGGCGGCCGCCTCCGGCCAGGATGACGGTCTTCGGTGTCGCGCCGACCTGGTCGATTCCGGCCAGCAGGCTTTGCAGGGTAAAGGCCGACAGGGTCGCCATGCCGTCCTCGATCGCCATGCCCTGGACCCGCTCCAGGGTGAAGTCGTAGCGGTCCAGCGACTTGGGCGCCGAGGCCGCGAAATAGGGATGGCCCATATAGGCGGCGACCACTTCGTCCTTCACAACACCGGACGCCGCCAGTTGGCCTTCGTGGTCGTAATCACCGCGGCCGTGCTGGCGCATCCACTGGTCCATCAGCCCGTTGGCCGGGCCGGTATCCAGCGCCGTCAGATGTTCGTCGATCAGGGTGATGTTGGCGACCCCCCCGAGATTGACCACCACGACCGGAAGCTCCAGCCCCGCCTTCTGCACCAGGGCGCGGTGATAAACTGGGGCCAGCGGCGCGCCTTCCCCGCCGGCGGCGACATCGGCCTGGCGGAAGTCGCTGACTACGGTCACGCCGGTGGCGTCGGCAAAGGCCTGGCCGTCGAACAGCTGCACCGTGCGGCCCTTGCGGCCGGCCTGGGGGCGTTCGTGCAGGACCGTCTGGCCATGCACCCCCATCAGCTCGATATCTTTGAAACTCAAGCCGTTCTGCCGGAGGAAATGATCCGCCGCTTCAAGATGAAATCCGACCAGGACCCGGCGGGCTTCCTCGAACACAGCAGGCTCGGCCGCGCCGCGGGGCCAGCCCAGGGCGGCGCGCACGGCGTTTTCGAGGATACCGCGCACGGCCGGTGGCATGGGCTTTTCCGCCCACGGCCCGAAATCGGCAATGGCTTCGCCATCGGTGTCCAGGATCGCCAGGTCGATCCCGTCCAACGACGTTCCGGTCATGAATCCCAACACTTTCATGAATTTCTCCACGCCTTGACTTGACGCCGGACGGTGCTTTCGTCACACACCGTTCTCTCTGTTTCACACCGATACTGCACGCAAATCATGACCGAGCCAAGCTTCAAATCCGAATTCCTGCGCACGCTTCAGTCGCGGGGCTTCATTCACCAGTGCACCGACGCCGAGGCGCTGGATGCCCTGGCGGCCAAAGGCATGATTACCGGCTATATCGGCTTCGATGCCACCGCGTCGTCGCTGCATGCCGGCAGCCTGGTCCAGATCATGATGCTGCGCTGGTTGCAGAAGACGGGGCACAAGCCGATCGTCCTGATGGGCGGGGGCACGACCAAGGTCGGCGACCCGTCGGGCAAGGACACCCAGCGCCAGCTTCTGGACGATGCCAAGATTGCCGAAAACCTGAACGGTATCAAACAGGTGTTCACGAAATTTCTCACCTTCGGTGAGACTGGCAACCAGGCGACCATGGTCAATAATGACGACTGGTTGTCGCAATACGGCTATATCGAATTCCTGCGCACCTTTGGGCCGCACTTCACCATCAACCGGATGATGACCTTCGATTCGGTCAAGCTGCGGCTGGAACGCGAACAGCCCCTGACCTTCCTGGAATTCAACTACATGCTGATGCAGGCGGTCGATTTCCGCGAGTTGAACCTGCGCAACGACTGTATTCTGCAGATGGGCGGCTCGGACCAGTGGGGCAACATCATCAACGGCGTCGAACTGACCCGCCGGATGGGTGAAGGCCGTGAGGGTGCGCATGCCTTCGGCTTGACCACGCCACTGTTGACCTCGGCGTCGGGCGCCAAGATGGGCAAGACGGCTTCGGGCGCGGTGTGGCTGAACGCCGACCTGCTGTCGCCCTACGATTACTGGCAATACTGGCGCAATGCGGAAGACAAGGATGTCGGCCGCTTCCTGCGCCTGTTCACGGAGTTGCCGCTGGACGAGATCGCCCGCCTGGAGGCGCTGGAAGGCGCCGAGATCAACGACGCCAAGAAGGTCCTGGCTGACGAGGCGACGAAACTGCTGCACGGCGGCGAAGCCGCGGCGACGGCGCGCGACACGGCCCAGAAGGCGTTCGAACAGGGGGTCCTGTCGGCCGACCTGCCGACGGTGGAAATCGAGCGCGCGGTTCTGGACGAAGGCATCATGCTGGCGGCCCTGGCGACGAAGATCGGCCTGACCTCATCGAACGGCGAGGCACGGCGCCTGGCCCAGGGTGGCGGTCTGCGGGTCAACGACGTGGCGATCAATGACGGCAACCAGCTGGTAACTGCTTCGGACCTGAACGCTGACGGCGTCATCAAGGTGTCCCAGGGCAAGAAGAAGATCCTGCTGGTGAAGCCAGTCTGAGGTTGTCCTGAACCCTTGCAAGAGGAACACGGAAGCCACCGAAGCCGCTGCGCGGCGGCACGGAAGACACGGAATTCCGGTTGACCCGTCTCCCGCACGAAGCGCCTCTTGATGTCTACATAATGCGCCTATGGTGCCCATAAACACCGTCGATCTGGCTTATCTGTGGACAACCCTCGCCGAGGTTCCGCCGGATCGAAGGCGGTCGAATTTCCAACGTCCGAACTCGCCGCTACCTGCATTAAGTGTGGTCCACAGATCAGCCAGATAAGCCAGATCGACGGCATTACCACGGACCTTCTGACGCACACGAAGAATCTATTAAGGCGCTTCGCGCGGGAGACGGATCAACCGGAATTCCGTGTTTTCAGTGTCGCCGCGCAGCGGCCTTCCGTGGCTTCCGTGTTCCTCTTGCAAAGGTTCAGAACCAACACAAGCACCGCGGCCTAATTCTTTGAACGCGCTTCGCTTTCTTCGCGGATCTGGGCCAACTTTTCCTTGACCGGCGGCAGGTTCAAAGCCGCGATCGGATCGACCTTCTCCTGGTCGCGTTCCCACACCTTGATAAAGCCCGGCATCATAACCGACAACGGATCGACCATCGGCGCCGGGGTCTTGTACGTTCCGCCGAGCCCGTATTTCAGCCCCAGCAGCCCCAAGCCGTTCGACCCCAGACTGCCGAACAGCGCGTTGACGCGATAGGCCGGGATCAGGGTGCCGTCGAAATCCATCGTCTTGGCCTCGAAATTGGTCGTCCCGCGCAGGCTGAAGCCCATGGCCTCGCCTTCGGCCCAGCCGTTATCGATGAACAGGGTATGGTCGCGATAGCGCACCGGGAATTCGAAGTCCGAGAAGGCAATCCCCTCGCCGGTCAGGGTATCGGCCACCCCTTGCAACGAAGCCACCGTCAGCAACTGCGCCATGACCGGGATCTGCTTGACGCGGACATCCTCGCCCTTCAGCGTCGCGTCGATCTGCCCGTCCATATAGGCGCCCTCAATCACCGCATCACCACCCCAGACATTGCGGCCGCCCGACGCCGTGCGGATAACACTGCCCAAATCCGCCGTCATCACGCTGAACAGGCTGTAGGTTCCCTGGGATTTCAAGGTCAGGGTCACCGGCTTGCCATCGGCCGTAATCGCTGCCCCTTCGCCCGTCAGGCCGCTGCGGCCATCCCAGCTCAGATCGACATTGAACCGGCTGAAGGCGCCTTCCGTTGACATCTTCAACTGGTCGAGATCGACCACCAGGTGGACGGGACGGATATCCTGCGTGCGTTTGACACCCGGCGCCGACACCGGTTTGGCGACCGGTCGGCCGGACTTGTCCGGGCCCTTCAGCCACGGCCGCAGATCCAGCTGGCGGCCACTGATCGAGATGACATCCGACGTATCCGCGGCAAAATACTGATAGCGGACGTCAATGAAGTTGTTGAGATAAAGATCGGAAAAATCAGCGAATTCCAGCTTTCCGTCTGCGTCGAACGAAGCCCGCCCATCGATGCGGATCTGGTCGCCCGCGCCGGCGATGCGCGAGACATTGACGCCCTTTTGGCCATCGCCCTTGTCGTCCATCGAAATGGCAAAGCGTGCCGCCTCGCCTGCCGGCTTGTCCCAGTCGGTCGCCTTGATGCGCAGCTCCGCCGCCCGGGCGTCGACATTGACCAGGGCCGCCGGATGACCGGGCGTCTCATACAGGCTGAAGACAAAGCCGGTGTCGCCGGCAATCTCGATCGGGTCGTGATTGTAGCCAAGGGCGCGCAAGACCTCGTCGGTCACCTTGCCTTCGACGCGCAGCGTATAGGGGTCGGCCGGCGCCACGGCATCCCGTGAAGGCATATCGAAATCAACCACTTGCCCCAGCAACCTGACTTCGCCGCGCAGGTGGCCGCCGGCCTGTTGCCACAAGGCGGTGACATCCACCGGCTTGGCGGGACTAAAGAAGGCCGGCGGCAGGCCCAGGGTTTCCCAGTCCTGCGGCAGCACGGTCATTTTCAGACGACGCAGCAGTTCGTCGCTGCCCTCGACCTCGGACCAGCCCAGCACGGCATTGATATCGTCCAGCTTCAGAAGGGCTTCCTTGGACTGGTCGTCCAGGGCGACATTGACGGTCAGGTGGCGAGCCTGGTTGAACACCGGCAGGCCGCCATAACCCAGTTCGCGCGCCTCATCGGGCGTGATGATCGACTTGTAGACCAGGCGCGCCCGCTTGCCCTCGATATAGGCGATATCGCCGGACAGGGCTTCGGCATCGACCTCGCCGGACCAGATCTCCCCCGACCGCAACAGGGAAATCCGCGTCGGCAGTTCGCGCTTCAACCGTTCGAACACCGGCAGGCCTTGCGCCTGCATGCCTTCGGCCAGGGTGGCGCCTTCGATCACGACCTGGGACGGTCTCCCATTCTCAACTTCACCGCCGTCGCCTTCCCAGTTGACGGTGCCGCGGAAGATATCGGCATCGACCGTGCCTTCGCCCTTCCCGCCGGCCATGGCGAAATGGCCGGTGATCGCTACCGGCACGCGCGGCGAACCACCGAACTGGGCGGCGTTGAAGCTACCGGTAAAGTCGACCTCGGCCCCCGGCGCGTCGAAATGGGTCGTGTAGGTGATGTCGCCGGCATAGGGCCCGACCTTGGCAGGCCCGGCAACCTCGATCCGGTCGGCTATCAGGTCGCCCTTGACCGTCAGCGCGCCTTCGCTGAGGTCCCATCCCAGGGCCGCCTGGGTCATCGACGCGTCGGTGATCCGGCCGTCGAAGCGGAGGTCGAAATTGTCATTGGTCACACCGAAGGTCGGGAAGGCGATATCGACACGAACCGTGGCCCGGCCGGTCATGCGTTCGCGCGTCAGCCCCGCCTGCGCCAAACCGCCGTCGGCCAGCGGATCGACCGCCTCGATCACCGCCACGGCGTCACCCTCGGCCTCCAGCCAGATCGAAGTCTTCGTGGCATGGTCATGGAAGTCGGGGACATCCAGCGCCCCCTTGGTCAAAACGACATCGACCAGGCGACCGGCGTCGACATCCATGGTGAAACTGTTGCCCAGCAGGGTGCCATGGCCGCGCAGGCCGGTGGCGTGTTCCATCCGCTCTTCGATCATCAGGCCCAGATTGTCGAAGTCGAAGTCGAGGCGCAGGTCTTCGTCCTGGAGCTGGTCATGCTCGAAATGGCCCGGCGGTGCCTTCAAAACAAAGTCGGCATTGGCGTAGTCTCCGCCCTGGATGCGCTTGATCAGCTCGCTGCGAGTCCCGGGCGACAGGTCTTCGGGCCAGAAGGCGAAGACCTCGTCCTTGGTGAAATGGCCATTGATCTGCGCCGTGAGGTCGGCCCCCAGCCTTCCCTGCGCGTCGGTATAGACGACGCCCTGGCTTTCGAACGGCGCGCCGTTGAGTGAGCCCTTCCCGGTCTCGATCTCCAGCCGGCGCTGTTGAGGGATATAGGCGCCCTTGAAATGCGCGTCGGTCAGGGTCTGGCGCGAAAAGTCGTCCGCCAGACGCCCGGTCAGGCGCGGCCCGGAAAAATCAAACCCGATCTTCAGGTCGCGCTTCTTCTTGGGATCAGCCGGCTCAATGACGACCTTGCCCGACAGGTCGGTGTCGAGAAGATGCGAGCGCACACGAAAGGTCTGGAACTGCGCGGTGTGGTCGGTGGAATTGTAGCTGGCGCGGATACGGGCGCTTTCGAAGACCTGATGACTGCCGCCCATCTCAACCTGGCCGGCGCCGGCGTCGAGGTCGACCCAGGCGCCGTCGAAGCCCCGGGCCAGGCTGTAGTCGATACGGGCCAGGCCGTTCACCGGCGCGTCGATGCGCGACAGGTAGCGCGTCACCCCAACCGACGGGAAGACATGGGCCGGCACCAGCTGTTTCAGATTGGCCGAGATGGACGCCTGTTTCAAACCGATCAGGCCATTGGCCTGGGCCTGGAAACTGGCCTGGCTGTCGGCGCCGGTGATGGTCAGTTGGGCCTTGGCCTCCAGCTTCCCCCTCAGCTTGGAAAAATCGATGGCGGCGATCTGCGCCGTCCAGTCCAGGTCCGAGTCTTCCTGGATCAGCCGCAGTCGGGCGTTGCGGACGCTGACCTGGCGGGCGAAACTGACCGGCCGGCCCAGCTTTTCCTGGCCGGTCAGGTCGAAGAAGAACCGGTCCAGTCCCGCCGGGCCGGTATCGGGCTTGCCACGGGCATCGAACCCCAGTTCGTAGCGCCCCTCCTTCGAAACCGAGGCGACGACCAGGACGTCGCTGGCCGTCAGACGGGCGGGCGCAAAGTGCGCCAGGATGAGACTGTCGGCCGCCAGGGCCGTCTCCAACCGCCCGGCGCGGACAATGGTACGCTTCGAGGAGTCCTGAATTATCAAATTGTCGAAACGGAAGCCGACAGCTCGCGAATCCGCGAACCATGCCAGGTCGAGATGGCCGATACTGGCCTTCGTACCCGGCAGGCTGGCCTCGATGCGCGAAATGATAACCGGACGGATGCCGTCTATGCGGATCGGCCCCAGCGACAACCGCCAGGCAAACACCAGCAACATCAGCAGCAGCCAGCCGAAAACGAACAGCCGCGGGCGCTTGCGAAAGGTTTCCAGGATTTTCTTCAGCGGCTCGGGCGGCAATTGTTTGTTTCGTCTGGACGCGCGCCGCCAAAGCAGTGCAGTTACGGCGACTCTTTTTACAGGATTTGTGTCTTTAGACAGTTAAGCGAGGCTATGTCATGGCGAAATCGTCACAAATGGCAACTTCTTTTACGCCGTATGCCGCGCCGGACTTCGAACTACCGTGCTCAGACGGTAGCGTCGTCCGTCTGAAAGACCTGCGTGGTCATTGGGTTGTGCTGTTTTTCTACCCGACCGACGATACCGAAACCTGCACCAAGGAGGCCTGTGCTTTTTCCGAAGCTGTGCCAGAATTCGACACCCGTGGGGTGAAATTATTCGGACTGTCCAAGGATGATCTCACCTCGCACGGGAAATTCATCCGCAAGTACGGGCTGAAAATGCCGCTTCTGTCAGATGAATCCACATCGGTTATCAATGCGTTCGGGTCGTGGGGTGAGAAGTCGCTGTACGGGCGTAAATATATGGGTACGGACCGATCGACCTTTATTATCGACCCGCAAGGACAGGTGCGCGCAGAGTGGCGCAAGGTCCGGATCAAGAACCATGTCACGGAAGTGTTAACCGCGGTAACGGCTTTTCAGGCTTGAAATGTCCTTATGCAATCCTTATCTCGGTTTTGGGACTGGGCGGCGGCACCGATTTTGAAGGTCGTTGGATGCGACTTTCAAATTGGGACGGAAGGCAAGGACCGCAATGATCAACCTCCTGTTTTTAATGACTTTCCTGATTTTCCTGTCGCACAGCTTGACAGCCGCGCGAGTTAAACCTTGCGCCGTTCGAATCACCAAGGCATAATTAATAAACGGTTTAGGTGGCGGCGGTTATGCGTGAAAACGGCTCTGAAGGCTTAGGCGACTGGATGGAGTCCATCCTCCCGGAACGCCACATCTTTATCCGCACCGGCGGCGAGACAAAAGGCTATGTCATCAGCCCCGGAAAGCAGTTTTTCCTGATTTTCGTGGCCTCGGCCCTGGCCACCTGGCTGGCCATCTCAACGGGTATCAGCCTTTTCTTCGCCGCCGCTCATGGCAGCGGCGCCGAGAACCAGATGGTGATGATGAAGCGCCAATCCGAGCGCTGGATCGCCGATCGCCAAGCCCGCCTGGATATGGCTACCCACCACGCCACCGCCAATTCCGGTTCGCTGGAAGACCTGGCCACCACGGTTGAGAACCGCCATGCCGGCCTGGTCAATCTTCTCAAGGATTTCAAGGGTGTACCCGGCGCAGCTGTGGCCCTGGCTCCGGCCCAGGTCGACGAAAGCCTGCCGCCGATGGAGCGCATCTACGCCATCCGCGCCGAGCAGGAGCGCATGGTCAGCCAGGCTGAAACCTTCGCCAAGACGCGCGCCGAGCGCCTGCGCCTGGCCTTCCGCATCGCCGGCCTGAATCCCGCAATCTTCGCCGGCGGCCAGGGCGGCCCGCTGGCCGGCAAGGATGCCAAGACTTTGGCCGCCGTCCTCAATGTCGACGAAGACTTCGCTCGCCGCGTCTCCAATGCCGCCAACGACCTGTCGGACATGCGCGGCCTGCAGAACAGCTCCGACCGCCTGCCCTTCGGCCGGCCGACCTTGGGCACCCGTGAAACCTCGGGCTTCGGCGTCCGCTTCGACCCGTTCAACCACGCGCCGCGCTTCCACGCCGGCCAGGACTTTTCCGGCGCCTACCTGACGCCGATCTATTCGAGCGCTCCCGGCGTCGTCTCCTTTGTCGGTGTCCGCACGGGCTACGGCAACTGCGTCGAGATCGACCACGGCAATGGTTTCAAGACCCGCTATGCCCACCTCGCCAACTTCACCGTCAAGACCGGTCAACGCGTCGCCGTCGACCAGCGGGTGGGTTCGATGGGCTCGACAGGACGTTCGACCGGCGTCCACCTTCACTACGAAGTGTGGCTGAACGGTCGCCCGCAAAACCCGGCACGCTTTTTGAAGGCAGGAGATTATGTTCAGCAAAACTAACAAACCGGCACAACCCGTGCCCGCCAAGCCCGCTCCGGCTCCGATCGAGTCGCCGCAGATCAATCTCAACCGCAGCCAGGCCGCTCAAGCGCCGCGCCCCGCCGCCAAGTTGTCCGGCCTGGGCTCAGGCCTGGTCATCGACGGCAACATCACCGGCAACGGCGATCTGCACCTGGATGGCACAGTTCGCGGCGACGTGAAGTGTGGCCACCTGATCGTCGGCGAGTCCGGCAGCATCGAGGGCAAGGTCGAGGCCGACACCATCGAGGTACGCGGCCGTATCGTCGGCTCGATCTCGGGCAAGCAGGTCAAGCTTCAGGCGACTGCCTATGTCGAAGGCGACATCACCCACGAAGCCCTGGCCATCGATGTCGGCGCCTACTTCCAGGGCCGCTGCCTGCAGTCGCGCCGCGTCGACGCCCCCGTTGGCGCGACCAGCCCGTCGGTCAGCAGCCCCGCCGCCTCGACCAGCGACTACGGTTCGCCGTCGCTGGGCACCTATGATATCAGCGCCCTGGGCGACCTGAAGTAATCCACCTCACCGAACATAATCTGTGAAGAAAGCCGGGTAAGCATCAGAGCTTCCCGGCTTTTTTCGATTTACAGGCAATTGACCGGGACCTTGTCGTCGGTCCAGTCGGCAACGGCTATCCCGCCGGCCGCCACCTTGACCGGCTTGCCCATGGCCGTACCTTTTCCGGTCAGGAAGTTGACATCGCACGTCCCACCGGCCTCAAGGTCCAGCGTATCGCGGCTCACCGTTGTCACTCCGGCCACGACCATCTGGTTGTTGCGCCAGGCCAGGGTCAGGGTCTGCTGCCAGCGAGACCGGCCGATGGCGTCGTTGCCGGAAACGACCTGCAACCCGCCGGCCGGCGACAGTTGCAGCGACGGCTGGGTGCCCCACATACTGCCGCTCCACACCAGTCCGGGCGCAAAGGCGGCCGGCTTCATCGTATCGCCGTCGGACATGTAGACGATAAGATCGACGCTGTCTTGCGACTGCACCAGAACGGCACGGTCGAAGCCGCCGTCCTCGTTCCAGTCCGCCGTGATTGTGCTGATCACAGACTCGGGCGCCACCGTGGCGGGCTGCGCCAGGGTCGCGGTAGGGACGGTCAATAGAAGCATAACCGTTGCTGATCGGATCATCGTCATTTCCCTCTTGATTTCGTCACACTGTATCTGACCACTGTCGGGCGATTCAAGTTCAGAACTTGGGCCGGACCATGCTACCTCTTGCGCTTCATCGCCTGCGAATCCCGTTCATGCCGCCTTCCCCCGCCAGCGCCCGGAAAACCAAGACCCGTCCGCCCCTGACGCTTCAGGCCTTCTGGTTCATCCTGAAGGAAACGGCGCGGGAATGGAACGATGACAAGGTACCGCGCCTGGGCGCCGCCCTGGCCTTTTATGCCATGCTATCCATGGGTCCGCTTCTGCTGATCGTGGTCGCCTTTGCCGGCATGGCTTTCGGGCGCGCCGCCGTCGAAGGCTATATCTTCGACGAGATCAACAAGCTGATCGGGGCAGCGGGCGCCGAAGCCGTCCAGACCATCCTGGCCAATACCAGCAACCCCAAGGCCAATCTCATCGCCTCGATCATCGGCTTCGTGACCCTGATCGTCTCGGCGACCAGCTTCTTCGCCCAGCTCCAGGACGCGCTCAACGCCATCTGGAACATCGAAGAGCGCGAGAGCGCCCACTGGACATGGTTTATCCAGAAACGCCTGCTCAGCTTCGTCATGATCGCGGGGGGCGGCGTCATCCTTCTGATCGGCCTGGTGATTTCGGCGATCCTGCCGGCCCTCACCTCGGCCTTCGGCAATGTGATCCCGATCAGCTTCGCCGTCCACTTCCTGCACAACCTGGTGTCATTCATCATCATCACCCTGGTCTTCGCCATGATCTTCAAGGTGTTGCCGGATGTGCATATCGAATGGCGCGACACCTGGATCGGCGCGGCCATTACAGCCCTCCTGTTTGCCTTCGGTAAGCTGTTGATTGGTATCTATCTGGCCCACAGCGCCTTCAGCAGCACCTATGGCGCCGCAGGGTCGCTGATCGTGGTGTTGGTATGGATCTATTATTCGACGCAGATATTCTTCCTGGGCGCAGAGTTTACGCAGGTCTATTCACGCTACATGGGCGCGCAGATCATCCTGAAGAAAGGGCGTAGAAAAGCCCCGGCTCATACGGTGGCCACGGACAATGCGCACGCGGCGGATAATGCCGAAGTCGTCAATATCGCCAAGACCGAACCGCAGCAGGCCAAGCCGGAATTGTAAGAAGGAGCCTCCGGCGGCCAGGGTGCGAAGCACCCTGGACCCGTTACGCGTCCGCGCCGTCGCGGGTCACGCCGACGCGCTGGGCCAGCGAAGCGCCCATGAAGGCGTCGAGATCACCGTCCAGCACCGCCTGGCTATCGGAGGTTTCGACATTGGTGCGCAGATCCTTGACCATTTGATAGGGTTGAAGGACGTAGGAGCGGATCTGGTGGCCCCAGCCGATGTCGGTCTTCTGGTCTTCCAGCGCCTGTTGGGCGGCTTCACGCTTCTGCAGTTCCTGTTCGTACAGGCGGGCGCGCAGCATCTTCCAGGCTTCGTCGCGGTTGGCGTGCTGCGAGCGGCCGGCCTGGCAGGCCACGGCGATGCCGGTCGGGATGTGGGTCAGGCGGACGGCCGAGTCGGTCTTGTTGATGTGCTGGCCGCCGGCGCCCGAGGCGCGATAGGTGTCGGTACGGACATCGGCCGGGTTGATGTCGATGACGATGGCGTCGTCGACCACCGGATAGACCCAGACCGAGGCGAACGAGGTATGACGGCGCGCGTTGGAGTCGAACGGCGAAATGCGGACCAGGCGGTGAACCCCTGCCTCGGTCTTCAGCCAGCCATAGGCATTCTCGCCCTTGATCAACAAGGTCGTCGATTTGATGCCGGCCTGTTCGCCTGCGGTTTCTTCCTCGACATCGACGCTCATGCCGTGAGCCACAGCCCAGCGCGTGTACATGCGCAGCAGGATACCGGCCCAGTCGCAGGATTCGGTGCCACCGGCGCCGGAATTGATTTCGACATAGGCATCGTTGCCGTCAGCCTCACCCGACAGCAGCGCTTCCAATTCGGCGCGGCCGGCATGGGCCTTGAGGCCCTTCAGCATGGCACGGGACTCTTCGATCAGTGTCTCGTCGCCTTCCATGTCGCCCAGTTCGGCGAACTCGATGGCGTCCTTGAGTTCCTTTTCGAGCGTCTTCACGGCATCGATCGAAGCGCCGAGTTTGGAGCGCTCGCGGTTGATCTTCTGGGCTTCGTCGGGCCTGTCCCACAGGGTCGGGTCTTCGACCCGGGCGTTCAGTTCGTCGAGACGGCGTAGTGCGACATCCCAGTCAAAGACGCCTCCTGAGCAGTCCGATGGACTGCTCGATTTCGGACGCGGCGGTCTCGATATCCAAACGCATGGTGCTTCCTAAAGTCTTGGCCTCAAATCTTGGAGGTGCGGGTTTATCCCCGCGCGGCCGCGATGGCAAGCATGAGGTTGGATGGGCTGGTGGAAATTACCCCTGAAGTGTCAGTACAGCTCGCTTGCGTCGTCCAGGGTCTTCTTCTTCGGGGCCGCCGGTGTCTGGACGGTCGGTGCTTCCACGGGCGCCGGCGTCTGTAGGTCGCCGTCGGTCCAGGTGTCCAGGTACGGCCGCGGACCGTCATCCTCCGCACCGGGCTGGTACTTGGGCTCGGTGCCCGGCTTGAACGCCTCCTCGCGGCCGCGGATCGACACGAACACAGCGTCGCGTGGCTTCTGGAAGTCCTTTTTCGGCTTGCCCTTGGTGGCATTGCGCATGAAGTCGATCCAGATCGGCAGGGCCGCCTGTGAACCGGTCTCCTTGTCACCCAGGGTGTGGTTGTCGTCGAAGCCGACGAACACGCCCACAACCATGTCGGCGGTAAAGCCGACGAACCAGGCCGAACGGTAGTCGTTGGTCGTGCCGGTCTTGCCGCCCATAGGAATGCCCAGGGACGCCGCCGAGCGGGCGGTACCGCGTTCGACCACGCCCTGCATGAAGCTGTTAACCTGGTAGGCGGTGATCGGGTTCATCACCGACTGACCGGGTGCGGTCAGGCGCGGGCTTTCCGTGCCGTTGAAGGGTTGGGCGCAGACCGGACAGGCGCGGTCGTCGGCCTTATAGACCACCTTGCCGTCGCGATCGAGCACCTGGTCGATCAGGTGCGGGCGGATCTTGCGTCCGCCATTGACGAAGATCGAATAGGCTCCGGTCAGATTGAAGGGCGTCACCTCTCCGGCGCCCAGCACCATCGACATTTCCGCCGGCACCTTTTCCGAGATGCCGTATTCGACGAGCTTCTGGGTGATCGGCTTGATCCCGACCTTCTGGGCCAGGCGTACGGTCATCAGGTTGCGTGACAGCTCGATACCGCGGCGGATCGGCTGTGGTCCCATATAGTCGTGTTCATAGTTCTGCGGCGACCACATCTTGCCGTCGCCGCCCATCATGGTGATGGGACCATCCTCGACGATGGAGGCCGGCGTGAAGTCGCGCTCCAGCGCCACGGCGTAGACAAAGGGCTTGATCGACGACCCCGGCTGGCGATTGGCCTGAGTGGCGCGGTTGAACTTGGAGACCGAGTAGGAATAGCCGCCGACCATGGCCAGGGTGCGGCCGGTGAACGGATCGACCGCCACCAGGGCGCCGTTGACATTGGGCACCTGACGCAGGCGGTAGCCCGAACCTTCTGGATTGGGTTCGACGAAGATCAGGTCGCCGGTCTTCAGTCCGCGGCCTGCAAAGGCCCAGGCGATGTCGCTGGAAATCAGGCTGCCCTTGTCACCGGTAATGGTTTCGATCGCGACGCTGCCTTTCGTGGCAGACGTCACGATAGCCTGGATCCATCTGGCCCGTTCCGACGGGGGCTCTTTTTCGGCGGCAATCCTCTGCCAGTTGGACGCCGGCTTCTCATTGCCCCAGGCGCCGCGCCAGCCATGGCGGCGGTCGTAGGTTTCCAGGCCGTTCATCAGGGCCTGGCGGGCATAGGTCTGCAGCTTGGGGTCCAGCGTCGTCTTGATGTAGTAGCCGTCGGTATAGATGGCGTTGGGATCGTTCGGGAACAGCTTGCGGGCGCGCAGTTCCACCTCGGACACGAAATAGTCGGCGTCGTGATAATGGGCGCGCTGAGGCTTGTCCTGGACGATCAGATCTTCCTTCTTGGCTTCCTCGGCCTCGGCACGGGTAACGAAACCCGCCTGGGCCATTTCGTCGATGACCCAGTTGCGCCGGGCCATGGCCGCGGCCTTGTGCGTGGTCGGACGGTAGTTTTCCGGTCCTTTGGGCAGGGCTGCCAGATAGGCCGATTGGGCCAGGGACAACTGGTCCACAGGTTTGCCGAAATAGTTGAACGCCGCCGAACCGACGCCGTAGGAACGATAGCCGAGATAGATATCGTTCATGTAGAGTTCGAGTATCTGTTCCTTGCTGAGCGAGCTTTCCAGCCTCCGCGCCAGGATGACTTCCTTCAGCTTGCGCCCCAGGGTGCGCTCATTGCCCAGCAGCAGGTTCTTAGCGACCTGCTGGGTGATGGTCGAACCGCCTTCGAAGCGGCGGCCGGTGACGAAGTTATAGACGTTCTTGAGCATAGCGCGCGACACGCCGCTGACGTCGACGCCGCTGTGCTGGAAGAAGGCGCGGTCCTCGGCCGCCAGAAAGGCGTTGCGCATGCGCTCAGGGATGCGGTCGTAAGGCACGTTGACGCGGCGCTCCTGGCCATATTCGCCGATCAGGGTGCCGTCCCAGGCAAAGACGCGCGCCGAATTGACCGGCCGGAAGTCCGCCAGTTCGGAACCATCGGGCATGTCGTGAAACAGCCACGCGGCATAGATGGTCAGGGCAAAGCCCGCAATGGCCACGACCGTCATCAGGGCGACGCCCGCCATTTGGAACCAACGCTCAGACGACTTTAACAAGCAACCTCCGACGCACGCCACCGGCGCTCGAAGCGCGGGTATCGGAACACGTTTACCAAAGTGGGGGAATTAGGCAAAGGACTTCGGTGAAAATTCACGCCCGTCCACACCATTTAAGGGTACAGCGCGTTTTTCGTCCGACCTAGCGGCAAGAAAGCCCGGTGAAACGCCGCAGGAATCCGGTGCCTGATTCGAAAAAAAGCCCCCGTCCTGCGACGGGGGCCAAGGCTCTGATCAACACACGCTACTAACTCGTTACGGGAGGCCGGCGAAGGAGGCGTAGCGCACTTCGTTGGCGAAATAGACGTCGATGGCGCGGGCCACCTGCCCCATCATCACCTCACGGTGACGCGGATCGCTGAGCATGGCTTCGTCTTCCTTGTTGTTGACGAAGCCCATCTCCAGCAGCACGGCCGGGACATCGGGCGCCAGCAGGACGAACAGCCCGGCCTGGCGCAGATTGGTCTTCAACAGCGGCGTCGACGCGCTGATATGGTCCATGACCAGCTGAGCGAAGGTCGCCGAACGGTTCTTGGTGGCGCGCTGGGTCAGGTCGATCAGGATGCGGCTGACCACCGCGTCCGACTGCGGCATGTCGGGCAGCGACCAGTCGCCCTTGACCAGGGCTTTCTTGGCGGCGCGTTCGGTGCCCGAATCCGACAGGGTATAGATCGAGGCGCCACGGGTGTCGCCAGATCCACCGGCATCCGAATGCAATGAGATGAACAGGTCGGCATTGGCATTGCGGGCGATGCGCACCCGCGCCGGCAGGTCGACGAAGGCGTCGGTCTCACGCGTCATGATGACGGTGTAACGCCCGGTCTTTTCCAGCGACGCCTTCAGCGCCTTGGCCGCGGCCAGGTTGACGTCCTTTTCGTAGCTGTTGCCGCCCAGCGCCCCGGGATCCTTGCCGCCATGGCCGGCATCGATGACGATGACCTTCTTGTCACGCGTCGCAGCGGCCGCCATCTGGGTCTTGCCCGAAGCGGGCGCGGCGATCACCGGGACCGGAGACGGTTTGTCCACCGAGGTGTCGGCATTGCCGGGCACGATGTCGACGACATAGCGATAGACGCTGATACCGTCGGCGGGTGGCAGCAGGAAGCGGCGATGAATTTTGCCCTGCCCTTTGAAGTTGAGTTTCAGGCGGGTGGAGCCGGCGATGTTTTCGACCTTCCAGTCGGCGATCAGCCCCATGCCGGTTCCCGACAGGGCCTTCCCCATCTCGACATCCGGCAAGGCGATGATCTGCTGGGCGGTTTCGCTGTCACGCGTCACCACCTTGGCGTCGACCGCCCTGTCGAGTTCGATGACGATACGGGTCTGGGTGGCGTCACCGCCCAGGCGCACCTTCACGATGTCACCCGAGACATTGACCGGCGCGGCCATTACGGCAGGCGCCAGGCAGACACCCGCCCCCGCAAAACCGGCAGCCAGTATCCGCGAAACCCTGAAAACGCGCACCAAACTCAACCGATGTACCAAGGTATTATACCGTCGGAACATTCACTACTCCACGCACCACATGTTCTATGTATTAGTCGTAAGACCTTGTTTTTGACGCCTCACATGGATCCAAAAGTGGCGGACCACTTGAATTGGTATGAGGCTTGGGGTGACTATGGCAGACACGAATGGAAATACGATTAAGCGGCAGGGTTTCCCCGTGCTTAATCTATTTGGTTTCCAGGTAGTTAAGAAACGGTTGCTGCAACCCTGAGTTTTTGCGAGCGGCGTTATCGCAACGGCACGCGGCTCCTTACCCGTCAATAAAAACAGTTGACGTGAAACGCAATTTACCGACATGTGGCAAATTGGTATCGCTCCCCCGCGAGTCCGGCTGTAGCTAGGGACGACTTGCGTCTGCGAACCTTGTGATAACGGGACCGAGGTCTTATCTCGCCGCCAGATGCCTGGCGGCAGTTTTCGCCCGGAACCGGCGTCACGTCCGTAAAAAAGAACCGGCGCGCATCATGCCGCCACTGAGTAGAAACGAATCCATGGGCTGCGCCTTGAGCCTCCATAACGGAACTCCTGCCACCGCCGGCGTCTTCGCCGCGGCGGCCGCGCGCCCTCACCCCACCCTTAAGCGCCACGCCTCTGTCCGTCCGGCTCCGCCGGGACGTGCGTCCGAGCGCTCCGGAGATACTATTAATGTCAAAGACTATGTTAATCGACGCGACCCACACGGAAGAGACCCGTGTCGTCGTGCTCAACGGCTCACGAGTTGAAGAATTTGATTTCGAAAGCCACGCCAGGAAACAGCTTCGCGGCAATATCTATCTTGCCAAGGTCACACGGGTAGAACCGTCGCTTCAGGCGGCCTTCGTTGAATACGGCGGCAATCGCCACGGCTTCCTGGCCTTCAACGAAATCCATCCCGACTATTATCAGATCCCGGTCGCCGACCGCGAGAAGCTGATGGCCGAACTGGCCGCCCAGGCCCAAAGTGCTAAAGACCACGCCAAGGACAACGGGCGCGACCGCGACACCGCCGGCGGCGAAGATGCCGACGACGACGATCATCACGAGGATGACGGCGACGACCTGCCCGATGAAGAGCGCCGCCTGCGCCAGCACCTGATCCGCCGCTACAAGATCCAGGAAGTCATCAAGCGCCGCCAGATCCTTCTGGTCCAGGTCGTCAAGGAAGAGCGTGGCAACAAGGGCGCCGCGCTGACCACCTACCTGTCCCTGGCCGGCCGTTACTGCGTGCTGATGCCGAACACCGCCCGTGGCGGCGGCATTTCACGCAAGATCACCAATGCTCCGGACCGCAAGCGTCTGAAGGCCGTCGCGCAATCGCTGGACGTGCCACACGGCATGGGCCTGATCGTCCGCACCGCCGGCGCCAAGCGCACCAAGCAGGAGATCAAGCGCGACTACGACTATCTGCTGCGGGTGTGGGAGACCATCCGCGAGACGACGTTGAAATCGAACGCACCGGCGCTGATCTACGAGGAAGAAGACCTGGTCAAGCGCGCCATCCGCGATATGTTCGACAAGGACTTCGACGGGGTCCTGGTCGAGGGTGACGAGGGCTACAAGGGCGCCAAGGACTTCATGCGGATGATCATGCCGTCCCAGGCGAAGAAGATCCAGCTCTACAAGGCCAACGCCCCCCTCTTCGCCCGTTACGGCGTCGAGGACCTTATCTCGAAGATCTATTCTCCGGTCGTGCCGCTGAAGTCCGGCGGCTACCTGGTCATCAACCAGACCGAAGCCCTGGTCGCCATCGACGTCAACTCGGGCAAGTCGACCAAGGAACGCAATATCGAAGCCACGGCTTTGAAGACCAATATGGAAGCCGCCGAGGAAGCCGCGCGCCAGATGCGCCTGCGCGACCTGGCCGGCCTGGTGGTCATCGACTTCATCGACATGGATGAGGCGAAGAACAACCGTTCGGTCGAAAAGAAACTGAAGGACGCCCTGGCCGAGGATCGCGCCCGCATCCAGATGGGCAAGATCTCCGGCTTCGGCCTGATGGAAATCAGCCGCCAGCGCCGCCGTACCGGCTTCCTGGAAGGCACCACGGTGACCTGCCCGCACTGCGAAGGCATGGGCCGCGTCCGCTCGGTCGACTCGGCCGCGCTGTCGGCCATGCGCCGCATCGATATGGAAGCCATGCAGAACGGCGCCGGCGCCATCACGGTCAAGCTGCCGACCGCGGTTGCCCTGTACATCCTCAATGAAAAGCAGGTCCACCTGGCCAAGCTGCGGCTGGAATGGGGCCTGAAGGTCAATATCGAAATCGACAACGACCTGAGCCATACCGACCTGCAGATCGTCCGCACGGTCCTGGCGACCGAGGTCGACTTCATCCCGCCGGTTCGCCCGGAACCGATCGCCTTCGATCCGACTCCGGAAGAGATTGCCGAGGATGAAGCCCTGGGCGAAGAGGATGAAGAAATCGTCGCCTCCGATGAGGAGGGCGAGGAAGGCGAACGGACGGAAGCGCGCGGTGATCGCGGCGACCGTGGCGATCGTAACGGCAAACGCCGCCGCCGCCGCCGTGGCGGCCGTGATCGCTTCGAGAACGAAGAGCGCGCACCGGTGCAGGCCGAAGGTGCCGAGGCCGGTGATGAGGCCGAGGGTGACGAAGGCGACGACGAGGACGAAGGCGATGGTTCCGATCCGCGTCACGGCCGTAACCGCCGCCGTCGTGGCCGTCGTGGCGGCCGCCGCGCCGGTTTCGACAACCGTCCGCGCGAGACCTACAGCTGGGTCCGTGCCCGCACGCCGTCGCTGGAAGCGCCTTACGTCTGGATCGATCCGTTCGAAGAGCAGCAAAAGCGTTTCGAACAGACCGAACGGACCCGCGACTTTACCGCCACAACGGCCTCCGTGTCGTCGGAAGTTTCCGTTGCCGCAGCCGTGGTTCAGGTGCTGGGTGCCGAAGTGACGTCGCCGACCTCGCTGGTGCCGGAAGACCTGCGCGACCAGCCGGCGCCCAAGCGCCAGCGGCCGCCGCGCCGCCGCAAGGGTGGCGTTGATGCCGCCGATCCAGTGACGCCAGACCATTCGGAATCGCTGATTACGGCGCCTATGCCGACCTCGACCGATGTCGATTCCGGTGTTGCCTCGGAACTGGAGCCGGAAACGGCGCCGGCCGTGGTGGCGATCGAGCCGGAAGCTCCGGCCCCGGCCAAGAAGACCCGTTCGCGCAAGAAGGCCGCGCCGGTGGTAGAGGCTCAGGAAACGGCCGTCGAAGATCTGACGCCGGTGGTGGCAGAGGTTGCGCCGGAACCCGAGCCCGAACCGGTCAAGGTGCTGGAGCCGGTCGCCGCCGAGCCCGACCCCAACGAAATCACCGCCCCGCCCGAAAAGCCCAAGCGCGGCTGGTGGCGCAAGTAAGTTTACGGCCCGCTTGACAAGCGGGCCGTAGTCTTTTGTAAATTCATGGTTTTCACAGATTGTGCCCTAGGGGGCGGACGTACCGTTCAAAAAGCGCAATTTGTGATACGCCTGAGCCGGCATTCATCCACGGTTCAGCCGCACGCCTTAGATTTGTCACGCTTGCTTCCTATCTAGAGTCTGAGTTCTCGGGGTCTTCTGCGTATGCACGACAAGCCTTCTCACACTCCCCTCGCCCGGCGCCTGCTGAAGGCCGCCGCCGGTGTCGTTGCCGGGCTCGCCGTGCTGGCCGCGTCAACAGCGGTCCACGCCCAGAATGTTATCCGCGATACCGAAATCGAGCAGTTCCTGCATAAGCGCACCCGGCCGATCCTGGATGCCGCGGGTCTCGATGCCGACAAGGTCCAGTACCTGCTGGTCGCCAGCGACGACCTCAACGCCTTCGCCACCTTCCGTTTGCGCATGGGCCTGAACACCGGCCTGATCCTGGAAGCCAAGACACCCAACGAACTTTTTGGCGTCATCGCCCACGAAACCGGCCACCTTTCCGGCGGCCACATGATGCGCACCGACGAAATCGAACGCTCGGCCCGTGCCCCGATGGCCGTCGCCCTGGGCCTCGGCATCATCGCCGCCATGGCCGGGTCACCCGACGGCGCCATGGCCATTATCGGCAGTTCGCCGACCTTCGGCACCCTGAACGCCCTGCGCTATATGCAGACCCAGGAATCCGCCGCCGATATCGCCGGCATCAAGGCGCTCGAAAGGGCCGGCATGTCGGGCAAGGGCCTTGTCGATTTCTTCTATAACCTGCGCGACTACGAGATCTACTCGAACGCGGAACGTTACGCCTTCTTCCGCACCCACCCCCTGTCGCGTGAGCGCATCCAGTCGCTGACCCGCCTGGCCCAGCAGCAGCCCCACTACAAGGAAGTCGACCCGCCCGAGGTGGTCGAGGAGTTTCGGATCGTCCAGGCCAAGCTGGCGGGTTTCATGGATGACCCGGTCAAGACCTTTAAGGCCTATCCCGAAAGCGACACGTCGTATCCGGCGCGCTATGCCCGGGTGATCGCTACCTACAAGCAGGGCAACTGGGACAAGGCCCTGACCGACCTGGACATGCTGATCGCGGAGCAGCCCGAAAATCCCTACCTTCATGAGCTCAAGGGCCAGATATATTTCGAAACCGGCCGCGCCGTCCTGGCCAAGCCGGAACACCTGAAGTCGGTTGAACTGATGCCCCAGGCGCCGCTGCTGCGGGTCAATCTGGGCCAGACCCTGATCGCCACCGGCGACCGTGCGGACGCCACCCAGGCTGTGTTTCACCTGCGGGAATCGCTGAAGTACGAGGAAGACAACAGTTTCGCCTGGCGGCAACTGGCCCAGGCCTATGACGCCCTGAATGAGCCCGGCATGGCGCGTCTGGCCACCGCCGAAGAGCAGTTCTACAACGGCAATTACGAAGGCGCGCGTACCTCCGCGGTGTGGGCCCAGAAATACTTCGAGCCCACAACGCCGGAATTCCGCCGCGCCCGCGACCTGGTCATGGTGACCTCGTCCGAAATGGGCGTCAATCCCGTCGAAGGCGAAACCAAGCGCCGCCGCCCCTACTAACTTCTGAAAGTTCTGACGTGTCCGATTCCGAGATACCTGCCGCCGAAACCTCCGCGACCCGCAACACGGCCTCAAAGGCCGAGGGCTGGCGCGACATCCAGGCCCACATCACCACAGGGCTTGCCGTGTTCGCCGTGATCCTTGCCGGCGCGCCCTATGTCGTACCGCAAGTCTCCGCCTGGCAGACCCAGAAGGGCCTCCTCGAAAAACCGGCCATGCTACGCGACGCCAGCGAAAAACTGCAGAGGCAGGCCAATGAGGCCATGGACGCCAAGACGCGCGAAATCCTCAAGGCCCGCGCCGAGAGCCTGAAAACCACGCTTTACGGCAACAAGATGGATCCGATCCTGGGCAATCCGGCGGCGGCGATCAAGATCGTTGAATTCCTCGACTACAAGTGCGGCGCTTGCCGCGCCGGATCGCCCCACCTGAAAGCCTTCCTCGACGCCAATCCGGACGTGGCGATCATCGTGAAGGAATATCCGATCATCAGCAAGAACTCGCATCTCGCGGCCTACGCCCTGGCGGCGGCCGAGGCCGGCCAATACGAGGCCGTGCACTACGCCTTCATGACCGAGCAGGTCGACAGCGACGAGGACGTCGCGCCCATTCTGAAGGCCGCGGGGCTGGATCCCGCGGCGATCAAGGCACGCAAGGAATCCGAAGACATTCAGAACTATGTCGTCCAGACCGTGATGCTGGGGCAGGATCTGGAAGTCAATGCGACTCCGACCTTCATCGTCGATGGGGAGCCGATCAGCGGGACCGACATACCGGGCCTGGAGGCCGCGGTCCAGAAACTGCGCAAGAAGCAGAAGTCGTAAAGACTGTTTGGAAAGCCGTCAGGCTGAGCCGAAAAGGGCTGGTTTCGAGAACCGGAGCGGAGCGTACTCAAGTACGTGAGCACCGGAAGCGCAGAAAACGGTCCTTTGCAGGCCGGCCTGACGGACTTTCCAACAGTCTTTTACCTGGCGCCGAACACCCGCTTACCCCAGGTCCGGGTGGCGGGCTTGGACAGTTCCAGAGGTTCCTGGTTGGCGGCCTGTGCCGGTTCGCCACGCAGCATGCGCAGCTTTTCCACGGCCTTCAGATTGACCTGAGCGCCCAGACGCTCGATCTCTTCATAGACCTCGACGGCCTTTTCCATCTGTTCCAGCGATTCATAGACCGCGGCCAGATTGTACAGTCCGCGCGGCGAGGGGTCGTTCTTGCAGGCGCGTTGGGCCGCGGCGATCGAATCCCAGTTGCGGCTCATGGCCAGCAAAATCTGCGAGCGCAGCACATGGGCCCGCGCCATGTCGGGTGAGAGTTGCAGGCACAGGGTGACGGCCATTTCAGCTTCCGAGAAGCGATTCAGCCGGCGCAGGCAGGCCGCCTTGCCGTAGCAGGCATTGGCATCCATGGGGTGAATCGCCATGTAACGGCCATAGGCCTCGGCTGCCGCCTCATACTCCTGGAGCGCGCCCAGGGCATCTGCCGCCATGAGGGTCGCCTCGGCATCGTCCTGCGCCCCCATTTCCAGCAGCGCATCGGCATAGGCGCGTTCACCCATGCGGTTGGCCGCGCGGCGGATGGCCAGGCCTTCCCGGCGCATGACGGGATGGTCGGGTGACTTGCGAAGGGCGATAGCGATCGCCGCCTCGGCTTCCACCAGTTGCCCCTGCAGGCGATATTGCCGGGCCAGTTCGTAGGGAAAGCCCGGATTGTCGGGATTGGCCTCCATGGCCGCTTCCAGTTGATCCAGCGGCAGGCCGCGCAGGCGCATCAGGCTGCGCCCTTCCGGTTCATGACCCAGGATTTCAATCGGGGACAGCCGATAGGGCTCGGCGATGAGCTTATAGTCGGATAGCAATTCCGCCCACGCGGTGGCATCGCCCAAATGGGTCTCCGGCGCGAAGAAGACGGCCTGGCCATGCGGCGTCGCAAACGGTGCGATGCGGTCGTTGAGGTACAGGAACTGCGCGTCGGTATTGGGATAGCGCTCGAAATAGGCCTTTTCCAGCTCCAGCGCCTGGGCTTCGCTCATGTCGCGGCGGACATAGGTGATGGCCTCGCTCTTGGCCTGTTGGCGGAAGCGCGCCGCCAGGTGACGGAAGCGGGCATTGAAGGCGGCATAGTCGGCCAGATAATGGGCCGGATGGTCGAAGCTGTGGTGGAAACGCACGCCGGTGCCGCGGTCGGCGACCAGTTGGCCGTTAGCGGTATCGACCAGGTAAAGGTGCTCAGGGGCGAAGACGTCGAAATCCTTGCGCAAAATCTCGATCAGGCCCTGTGCGGGGACCGCCATCCAGTCGAAGACCTGGGCGGTGTTATCGCCGGAATGCAGGCGAAGTTGGAACGCCACTTCCCAGCGCAGGCCAAGGCTGACCAGGCGACGCTGGTCTGGGCCGCGTTTGGCGTCGTGTCGGGTTTTAAAAAGCGAAGACGTTTTACGCGTCGGTGCCATGACTTTTTAGATTCCTGGACGGGGCTCCGGCGGCCCAGCCTTGGGAATCAGTCATAACCCCGAACGGGTTAAATTCGATTAAATCGTGGAGTCGCCGTAAAGGCTCCACACGCGCAAGCCTTCGTCATGCGCGTGTGGAGCCCTTTGGGCCATCTTACCAGACGATATGGCTCAACACATCGGCCTGGGTCGAGCTGAGCACGGTAACTGTATTGCCGCCGCCAAGATTAATGACGACATCCGCTCCGACCTGAGTAACCATCGCGCTGTTGGCCACGCCGTTAGTCACGCCATGGATATCGATCGTATCGTTCTGGGCGGCGCTGAAATCGGTCACCGTGTCTTTCCAGGTGCCGTTCATAAACACGAAGACATCCGATCCCAGTCCACCCGCCAGGATGTCATTGCCGATGCCGCCGTCCAGCCGGTTGTCACCGCTGTTGCCGGTGATCGTATTGTTCAGCGAATTGCCCGTGGCATTGATATGTCCGGATCCCGTCAGGTTCATCACCTCGACCGCCCGACCGAACAGGGAGTAGGTCACCGAACTGAAGACCGTGTCGGTACCTTCGAAATGCAGTTCCTGGACATTGTCGCCGGTATTGTCGACATAATAGGTGTCATTGCCCAGACCGCCGACCATCTTGTCCGCGCCGCCGCTACCGTCCAGAACGTTGTTACCGCTGGTGCCGGTGAGCGTGTTGTTCAGCGAGTTACCGCTGCCATTGAGATCCCCGGCGCCCGTCAGGGTCAGGATTTCCACGGCCCGTCCAGCCAGCGAATAGCTGACCGACGAGATGATGGTATCGGTGCCTTCCAGGTGGTTTTCGCCGATACTATCGCCGGCATTATCGACATAGTAGGTGTCGTCGCCCAGCCCGCCCAACATGCGGTCGGCACCGGCACCGCCGTCCAGCACGTCATTGCCGGCCGCGCCGTCGAGCGTATTGTTGCCGTCGTTACCCGCGATGAAGTTGTTCAGCGAATTGCCGGTGCCGGTAAGGTTGCCCGATCCCGTCAGGGTCAGTGTTTCGACCGCGCGTCCCCACAGCGAATAACTGACGGACGAGATGATGGTATCTGTGCCTTCAAGGTGGTTTTCGCCGACACTATCGCCGGAATTATCGACATAGTAGGTGTCATTCCCCAGGCCGCCGACCAGACGGTCCGCCCCGGCACCGCCATCCAGCACATTATCGCCGGCGTTGCCGGTAATTCGGTTGTTCAGGGAATTGCCCCGGCCTTCCAGCGCGCCGTCGCCCGACAGCTCCAGATTCTCGACCTCGTCACCCAGGAAATAGGTAACCGTGGATCGTACGGTATCTATGCCTTCACCGGCATATTCCGTTACGGCATCACCCAAATCGATGAGGTAGGTGTCATTGCCGGTTCCGCCGGACATCGCATCGTAGCTGCCGTTGACGCCGCGCAGGATATCGTTGCCGGCTTCGCCATACATCGTGGCACCCAGCCATTCGGCCGCCTGGATAACGTCATTTCCGTCGCCGCCGTAGGCCGCGCCGGAATAGTAGGTCCACTGCATCTGGATGGTGTCGTTACCGGCGCCGCCGTAGGTTCCGGCGTTGCCATAGATCAGATCGTCGCCATCGCCGCCGCTGGCAGTCGCAAACCCATTGGTGTTGGTGTAAAGCGTGTCGTTGCCGGCCCCGCCCTCGACACGGTCCAGGTACTGCGAATAGCGTCCGTCGACCAGGTCGTCGCCATCGCCGCCGAACAGGCCGGATGTGTAATAGCCCGCGATCAGGCTGTCATTGCCGCCCATGCCAAAGACCAGCCCGAAGGCTCCATAGGGATTGCCGACATCGGTAAGGCTGTCGTTGTAGTCGCTGCCTTCGATCCAGGCGGTGCCCTCGATGTTCTGGATCGTGCCGCCGCCGATCACCTGACTGGCGAGGTTGCCGTCGAAGGTCACGCCAGCCGTTGCGCCCTGGAAGCTGATGAGCAGATTGTCCAGGCCCTCTCCGCCATCGACATTGTCACCATAGCCCGCCGACAGCCAGTCTGCGCCATTATTACCGCTCAGGGTGTCGACCTCGCTGCCGCGGTCAAGTTGTGGCGCCACATAGCTGTCTTCGCCGTAGTAGGGTCCGTGATAATCGCCTGGCGGCGATTCCGCGTACAGACGATCATCTCCCTTGCCACCGTTCAGGAGGTCACCGCCGGCGCCGCCTTCCAGTGTGTCGTTCCCGCCATTTCCCCGGAAGCTGTCATTCCCGCCATTGCCGACCGCAGTGTTGCCCTCTTCACTGCCGACGAAGGCATCGTCTCCGCCCTCGCCGACGAAGTTCATTACACCCAGGCCAACGCCGGCGATGACCACCTCAACGAGATAGGTGCCGTCCGCAAATCTCAGCGCTTCGACGCCGTGGAGCGTATCGGTGCCATCGGGTGAACCGTCGCGCATGTCGACTACGGTCACGACCAGTGTCTCGGAGTTCTGGGTCACCAGATAGTCGGCGCTGGCGCCGCCGTAGACCGCAATGTCACCCGTCATGGCTTCCGAATGATCGCCACCGTTCAGGACGTCGTTGCCAGCTCCACCGATGAGCGTGTCGCTGTTGTAACTGCCGGTCACAGTGTCGTTGCCGGCGTCGCCAAACAGCATTGAAATGAACTGGGCCGAGCCGTCAATGACGTCATCACCCTCGTCGCCATGGACTTCGCCGTCGTAGTAGCTGTAGGTCATGACGATGCTGTCATTGCCCGCGCCACCGAACGTCCTGCCGTGTGCGTGGATCAGGTCGTCACCGTCACCACCGTAGGCGATCGCAAAGGTATTGCTGTTGGTGTCCAGCGTATCGTTCCCCGCGCCACCTTCGACGCTTTGGAGATACTGGGAATAACGCCCGTCCACGACATCATCGCCGTTCCCGCCATATACACCGACAGTGTAGTAACCCGCGATCAGGTTATCTTCGCCGCCCATGCCGAAGATAACCGGCGCGCTGCCGCCCCAGCCATATCCTTCGCCATGGATGACGTCATTGAATTCGCTGCCTTCGATCCAGCCAAGCGACTCGACGTTTTGAATCGAGGCGCCGTCGATGGTCTGGCTGCCCAGCGACAGGTCAAAGGTGATGCCCGTTGTCGCTCCCTGGAAACTGATGAACAGCTTGTCTGCGCCGCTACCTCCGTCGACATTGTCACCGTACCCCGCCGACAGAATATCTTCGCCCTCGCCGCCGCTCAATGTGTCGGCCCCGGCGTCGCGGTCCAGAACCGGTGAAACGTAGGGAATGTAATAGTAGGGTGTATTGTAGACCCCCAGCGGAGCGGACGCATAGAGAACGTCACCGCCGGCTCCGCCATCCAGCGCGTCGCGACCGTCGCCGCCGATCAGCGTATCACTTCCGGCGCCGCCGTTCTGCGTATCGTCGCCGTCCAAGCCGTCCAGGGTGTTATTGCCGTCGTTACCAGTGAGAGTATTTCCTGTCGCATTGCCGGTTCCCATCAGGTCGGCCGCACCGCTCAGGGTCAACCCTTCCACCGAAATGCCAGACGATAAGGTATAGTTGATCGACGCAATGATTGTATCCGTACCTTCCGACGCGTTTTCGCGCACATCGTCGCCGATACTGTCGACAAGATAGCTGTCGTTGCCCAGCCCGCCGATCATCGTATCGTCACCGCCCCGGCCGTCCAGAACGTCGTTCCCCCCGGCGCCATCCAAAACATTACCGCCGCCGGTGCCGGTGATCTCGTTGTTCAACGAATTGCCCGTGCCGTTCAGGTTGCCGGAGCCATTCAGGGTCAGCGTCTCGACCGCGCGGCCAAACAGCGAATAGCTGACGGAACTGATGACCGTATCGCTGCCTTCCAGGTGGTTTTCGCGTACACTGTCACCGGCGCTGTCGACGTAATAGGTATCGTCGCCCAGCCCGCCAATCAAGGTGTCGTTGCCGCCGCCACCCTGCAACGCGTCGTCACCAGCCCCGCCAGTCAGGGTTTCTGACGTTGCATCGCCGACGGTGAGCCTATCCTGGCCGGCGCTTCCCGCCGCCAGGAAATGGCGTTCGTAGATGTGCTGTGAATTTGCGATATTGACCGTCCAGGTGACGGCAAAGCCGCCATCGTCCAGCGCCACGACGTCGATGCCCCACAGGCTTCCCCGGGCGACCTCTACCGCGCCTCCGGCCTTTTGCCCGTCCGAACCGTATTGCTGGACAAAGGCGGTCATGTCCGCGCCGTCGTATTCACCCCACGCCACCAGGAAGCTGCCGTCGGCCTGGCCCGCGACCTTAACGCCATGCGACGAGACGGCTGCCGCCGAACCTATCTGAAACTCGCCACCGACTCGCGCGCCGGATTCATCGAAACGCTGGGCCGTCAGGCGCGCGCCGGCCGTCGTGTACCAGTCGGCGGCGCTGTCCCAGGCGATGACGTAACCGCCATCGGCCAGCGCGGTGACGCTCGGCAGGTATTGATCATCGGCTCCCACGCCGTTGACCAGGAAGTCCTCGCCGATGGCAACACCACTGGCGTCGAACATTCGCGCCGAAACACCGAAACCGTCGCCGTCCTGCGCATTACTGGTCCAGGTGATCACGAAGCCGCCGCCGTCGAGCGCCGTAAGGCTGGCAACGACCGGATAGGCATAATCCGTGCCCCGGACCGTCAGCGAGGTGACGTCGATACGCGTTTCTCCACCGATTGCCGCACCGGAGACGTCATATCTCTGGAAATACAGTTCCGGCAGTTGCGCTGTCGTCGTCGACATCGACGTCCAGGCAATAACGATATCGCCATTGGCCAATTGCGCCATCACCGGACTATCCTGGGTGCCGGGACGGGTGGCGTTGACGATGAACTCATCCCCAACAGCGTTCCCCGACGCATCATAGCGCCGCGCCAGAATGTTGGCGGAAAATTCGTAATTTACCCAGTCCACCCCCTGGCCCATCCAGGTGACCAGGAAGCCACCATCGCTCAACCCGATGACGTCGCTGTTGGACACCCACCAACCCGCCTGGCTGACGGCGATTTCAGCACCCGACTCGTGACCCGATGCGTCATAACGCTGGACGACGATCTTACCCTGTTGCCAGTCGCTCCAGGTGATGACGTAGCCGCCATCCTCCAATCGCGCGATTTGGCTGAAAATCTGCGATCCCAACTCGGTGGTATCGTCGGGCGCCACTTTCGAAGCCTGGTCGGTGTAATAGGTCTTGGCCATTATGTTTCCCCGGTTCTGTTAAGTTGTGTTCTGGATTTACCATGGGGCTGCTCACGCCGGGTGACGGTCGTTCAGCCCGGTCGGCATTCACGCGCTGGCATTGCCCACGGCTGTTCTACTGCTCGCGTCACCATTAAAGGTGTCGCCGCCCGGATCGCTCATCAAACGCGCCATTTTTGGAACCCCCGCAAGGCGTTCGACTCCGTGTCCCCGTCGAACCGCCAGGACAAGTCATGACCAATATTCGTTATAAGGTCAACGCGCATTCAGGGCTTAATCCCTGACGAAATATGTCTATATCAATCCGGCCAAGGGCGAGGACGGGTCGGCATACAACTTTCGTTGCATCCGGCCGGCGAGATAGGCCTCACGACCGGCAATGACCGCATGTTTCATGGCCCGCGCCATGCGGATCGGGTCCTTGGCCTCGGCGATCGCCGTGTTCATCAGCACCGCGTCGCAGCCCAGTTCCATGGCAACAGCCGCGTCCGACGCCGTGCCGACACCGGCATCGACCAGGACCGGCACCTTGGCGTTTTCAATGATGATTCGCAGGGTCACGGGGTTCTGCACGCCCAGGCCCGAACCGATCGGCGCGGCCAGCGGCATGATAGCCACCGCCCCCGCCTCTTCCAGCTTGCGGGCATAGACCGGATCGTCCGAGCAATAGACCATGACCTGGAAGCCGTCCTTGACCAGCAGTTTCAGGGACCGCAGGGTTTCTTCCATATCGGGATACAAGGTCTTCGGGTCAGACAGGACCTCGAGCTTGACCAGGTCCCAGCCGCCGGCCTCGCGCGCCAGGCGCAGGGTCCGCACAGCGTCTTCGCCGGTATAGCAACCGGCCGTATTGGGCAGGTAGGTAAAGCGGTCCGGCCGGACGAAGTCCATCAGCATAGGCTGCTTGGGATCCGAGATGTTCACACGGCGCACCGCCACGGTGACGATCTCAGCGCCCGAGGCCTCAGCCGCAGCCGCATTCTGGGCATAGTCCTTGTACTTGCCGGTGCCGACAATCAGGCGGGAATTAAAGGTGCGTCCAGCAACGCTCCAGGTTTCCGGTTGTACTGCCGTATCAGCCATCAGTTGCCACCACCTACAAAATGCACGATTTCCAGCCGGTCGCCGTCTTCGAGACCAGTCGCCAGATAGGTCGAACGCGGAACGATTTCGAGATTGCGTTCCACGGCTACCTTACGTCCGTCCAGGCCGATCTCATCGATCAGCGCCGCCAGATTGCCCGCCGTAACCTCACGCGGTTCGCCATTCAACAGAATTTTCACCATTTTTGCGCCATTTTTGTGCAAATGCGTAACCATCCGCGAGACTTGCGCTTGTGAGCCGGAAATCTCCGCGCTACAAGTCCCGCTTTCGCCAACTGCCCACAAGCAGGTTCATGTCCAAACCCATATATGTCCTCAACGGCCCCAATCTCAACCTTCTTGGGGTCCGCGAGCCGGAAATTTATGGCTACGATACCCTGGCCGACATCGAATCGCGCTGCCGTACCCGCCTGTCGGGCACGGGCACCGATCTGGTCTTTCGGCAATCGAATCATGAAGGCGAACTGATCGACTGGATTCACGAAGCCCGCGAATCCGCCTGCGCCCTCATCATCAACCCGGCCGGCTATGGACACACCTCCGTCGCGCTGCTCGACGCGCTCAAGGCGCTGTCGATCCCGGTGATCGAGTGCCACCTTTCCAACCCCCAGACCCGCGAGCCCTTCCGCCATCACTCTTATGTGTCATTGGCTGCCAAAGGGATTGTTGCAGGATTTGGTCCCATTGGTTATGAACTCGCCGTCCAGGCCGTTCTTGCCATGCTCAAAGCCTGATTCCGTAACGCTCAGGCCTCAATCAAGGTTCCTACATGACGACCGCAAAACCCTCCGTTGACCCGATCGATCCCAAGCTGGTCCGCAAGCTCGCCGACATCCTGAAGGAGACCGAGCTGACGGAGATCGAAGTCGAACAGGGCGACCTCAAGATCCGTGTCGCGCGCCAGTTGACCGCCGCCCCGGTGTCCAACTATGCCGTCGCGCCCCAGGCCTATGCGCCGGCTCCGGCAGCCCCGGTTGCCGCCCCGGCCGCGGA
>NZ_AWGD01000019.1 GCF_000495795.1 Asticcacaulis sp. AC460 | reverse complement strand
CGCCTTGGCGCGCGACAGGGACGACCACGCCGCCTGGGCGCGCAGCAGGGCGCCACGCCGGCGCGGATCCCCGCTCAGCCAGGCGCGCAGCGCGGCTTCGTCCTCGGCGCTCAGCGGGCGCTCCCTGACGGCCCAATGGCTGGCGGCGATCTCGATCGCTTCGGCGGTTTCCGGGCTAGTTTCGGCGGGCGGCGTCACGCGGCGACTCCTTTTGCGGCTTGGTGTTGCGGTCCTGTTCGGTCATCGACCGCATGATCAGCCGCAGCCCCTTGGCGGCTTCGTTCTCAACAATGGTTTCACTGATGCCCATCACCCGGGCGATTTCCTTTTGCGGCAGCCCCTGGATCTTGCGCATCTCGAACACCTGGCGGCATCGCGCCGGCAGTTCGGCGATCAGCCGCATGACCCGGGCCAGTTCATAGCGCGCCACGGTTTCCTGCTCCGGCGACGGCGCGTCGCTCATGACGTCCAGCCGGTCGATCTCATCGACGCTGTCGATGCGGACGATGCGGGCGCGGCGCACACGCATCAGGGCGATGTTCTTGGCAACGGTGAAGAAATAGCCGCGCGGCGACAGGATATGGTCGACCTGGCTCAGCTCGGCGATCTTGCAATAGGCTTCCTGGAGGATGTCCTCGACGTCCTCCCGCGCCAGCCGGGCACGGTACAGCCAAGCGCGCACATCCGCTTCGTGCGGCAGGATCTGCGATCCTACCCAGCGGATAATGTGGTCCGGCGCCGACTCCATACTCTGCCTCCTGCAGGATTAGATGCCTGAGAAGGAGACTTCCGTACATGGGGGATAGAAATATTTGGCTTTTTCCGAGGGAACCACGGTCGCCGACGAACCGTCAGATCCGCGTCCAGGTCATCTTCTTGCACACCAGCCCGCCCAGCACACAGCCCGACGTCGTCATCGCCTCACCGCCAAGCGTAATCGTCAAGCGGTAGTGGAGATTGCGCTGCGGGTCGAAGGCCCTGCCCTTCCAAGTGCCGCCCTCGTTCTTGACGGACATGACCAGCTTGTCGCCGACCTTTTCGTCCTTCACCCCCGCCTTGATCCAGGTATTCACCGCACACAGGTCGGCGCCGCACGGCGCAATCTTTACCCGTGCCTTGCCATCACCGCGCGCCCAATCGCCCTCTGGCGAGGCCATGGCCGGCATAGCCCACAAAACGCCCAGCGCAACAACAGTCATCAGGGTATGTCTCATCGCGAACTCCTTTCTCACCTTACGTGTCGTGCGCCGCGATGGATGACCACCCGCCATAAATTCCTGATGTGAACCAGATGCCGCCCCCATGCGTAAGAGGGAAAAACAGGAGCCACAGATGGACCCAGTCCCGCTGATCGTCATCGCCCTGGGCCTGAGCCTGCTCATGACCGCCGCCTGGGTCGTGCAGCGCGTTACGGGCTCCAGCGGCTGGATCGATGCCATCTGGTCGATCGCCGTCGGCCTGGGCGGGATCGCCGCCGCGGCATGGCCGGAGATCGGCGGGCTCAACGAACGCCGCCTCACGCTCGGTATCCTGGTGGCCATCTGGGCCCTTCGGCTGGGTACCCATATCATCGCCCGCACCCACGGCGCACAGGATGATCCGCGCTACGCCAAGCTGATGCAGGACTGGGGCAGGCACGGCCCGCGCAACCTGTTCCTGTTCCTGCAGATCCAGGCGGCCGCGGCCTTTGTCCTGGTCCTGGCCGTGCGCCTCGCCGCGCTCAACCCGCAGCCATTTCCCGCCCTCACCGACCTGATCGGTTTTGCCCTCCTGATCGCCGCCATAGCCGGCGAGGCCCTGGCCGACATGCAACTGCGCCGCTTCGGCAAGGCGCACAAGGGCGCCGTCTGCGACACAGGCCTGTGGGCCTGGTCGCGCCACCCCAACTACTTCTTCGAATGGCTGGGCTGGGTCGGCTGGGCGGTCCTGGCCTTCGATCCAGCCAACCCGTGGAGCCTGCTCGCCCTCGCCGCCCCGGCCCTGATGTATTACCTGCTGGTCTACGCCTCGGGCATTCCGCCGCTGGAAGCCCACATGCTGGCCACGCGCGGCGACGCTTTCCGTGCCTACCAGCGCCGGGTCAGCGCCTTCTTTCCCCTTCCGCCCAAAAAGGAATCCGCCGATGAGCCTGCTGGCCGCCGCCGCTGAACGCGCGCCCATACCCGATGCCGTGACCCTGGCGACCATCGACTGGCTGGTCGGCCAGACCAAGCGCCAGCTTCAGCGCGGTGCCATGGGCGAGGACGCCTTTGCCAAAACCATGCGCGACTACGCCATCGCCGAACACACGGCCGACGCCAACGCCCAGCACTACGAACTGCCGCCGGAATTCTTCGCCCTCAGCCTCGGGCCTCGGCGCAAATATTCCTGCTGCTACTATCCGTCGGACGGCACGACCCTGGCCGAAGCGGAAATTCACGCCCTGGAGCAGACCTGCCATCATGCCGATCTGCGCGACGGCCAGACTGTGCTTGAGTTGGGCTGCGGCTGGGGTTCGCTGTCGCTGTATATGGCCGAGCTCTACCCAAAGTCGCGTATAACATCCGTTTCCAACTCGCATTCCCAAAGGCAATACATCACCTCGGAAGCGCGGCGGCGTGGCCTCAAGAACCTGACGGTCATCACGGCCGACATGAACGACTTCTCCATCCACGGCCGCTATGACCGGATCGTCAGCGTCGAGATGTTCGAACACATGTCGAACTGGCGCGCCCTGCTCAGCCGCGCCCGTAACTGGCTCGAAGCGGACGGCCGGCTCTTCCTGCACGTCTTTACCCACCGCAAGCATTCCTACCGCTTCCGCAATGACGGCAGCGATTGGATCGGCAAGTACTTCTTCACCGGCGGCATCATGCCAGCACACGACCTGGTGCACCGTTTCCCCGACCTGTTCGCGGTCGAACAGGAATGGCGCTGGTCGGGCGAACATTATCGCCGCACGGCCCTGGACTGGCTGGACAATTTCGACGACGACCAGGCACGGATCATGCCGATCCTGCGCAGCGTCTATGGCGATCAGGCCGGACTGTGGCGGCGGCGCTGGCGGCTGTTCTTCCTGGCCACCGCCGGACTATGGGGCCATGCCGGCGGCAGCGAATGGGGCGTCGGCCACTACCGCCTGAAGGCCGTCTAGTTTTTCATGGAATCATGCACAGCCAAGGCCAGGGTCTCCAACTGGCCCTGGGTGTTCATGCAGGCATCGTTGGCGAGCAACACATAGGCTTGCTTCGCGTCCGGGAACAGGATCACCTGGCTCGACATGCCGAACACCCCGCCGCTCTGCCACAGCTTGCGCTCGCCATTGCGGGTATTAACCTGCCAGATCAGGCCCTCGCCATAGGTCGCCACATCGCCGAAGATCAGGTCATGCGCCTTGGCGACGACCGGATCGCTTTCGTCGAGATGCCAGGCGACATAGCGAACCATATCCGCCGTCGACGAAATCAAACCACCGGCCGCGCCGACATTGGGCCGGATATAGGGCACCTCGGCGCCCTTGATGCCATAGCCCTTGACCCGCCGGCCACGATCGCGCCACGACACGGTAAAACCGGTATCCGTCATGCCCAGCGGTTCGAACACCTGCTTGCCCAGCAGGTCCTCAAAGTCGTCACCATAGACGTGCTCCAGTCCGAAACTGATCAGCTTGATGCCGAAATTCGAATAGGCCATGGTCTGGCCGGGTTCGGTCCGAAGCTGAACATCATGCAGTTCCTTCAGATACCTCGGTCGGTCATACCCCTTTTCCAGCGCCAGCAACTGATACGGCAGCTTTTCAAAATCGGCATTGACGAACAGGGCATCATTGTCCGGAATATCCCGCTGCAGGCCAGAGGTATGCGACGCCAGGGTCCGCAGAGTGACCGGCTTGCCGTTCTTTTCCAGGTTGGGATAGGCATCCTTCAGATAGGCGCGGAAATCCCCGTCCAACGTCATCTTCCCGTCCAGGATGGCGCGCGACGCCAAGACCCCGGTGAAGGTCTTGGTCACCGAGCCGATCTCATACAGGCTGTCCTTGGACGGCAGGACTGGTTTCGCCTTCGACGTCGTGCCGTAATTGTAGAAGTGGACGTTGCCGCGATCGTAAACCGCCATGGACAGGCCGACATGACATCCGTCGGCAAAGAAGGTCTCCGCCGCCGTCTGCACCGTCAGATCCAGCGAGGATTGCCCCGGATTATCCGTCGGGGTCTGGGCGAAAACCGCCACCGGCAGGAAGCTCAGGCTGAAAGCCAGAAGAACAGCGCGCATGAAACATCCCCTATTTGAGGCCCACAGGTTCCGGCTCGATTCAAGCGAATTTAAGACTAAATCCAGCGCCGGATCTTAAACCATATCAGTAGGATGATGATGATCCCGCCCATCAGCCCGCAGACGCCCCAAAAGGCTTCCGGGCTATGCAGGTAAGGCATGTAGTCGAAATTCATGCCGTAGATCGAGGCGATCAGGGTCAGCGGCAGGAAGATCACCGAGGTGATCGAAATCAGCTTGATGATGGTGCTCTGTTCGATATTGATCAGACCCAGGGCCGCCTCCAGCAGGAAGGCGATATTGCCGGCGATCGAGGCGGCATGCTCCGCCAGAGACGCCACATCCTGAGCCATGGTTGCCAGGCGCTCACGGAACACCTTGATATGGCCGACGTTAAGCCCCGCCGTCCCGGGTTCCAGATCTGAAGCGAACACGATCAGCCGCTTCAACGACGCCAGTGAATCGCGGATGCGGGCATTGTCATTCTGGGCGGCGCCCAGTTGGATCAGCACATTTTCCAGCCCCGTCTTGCGCCGCTTGACGAAAACCGACTGCGACAGGCTGTCCATGGTGGCGCCCGAGGTCTCGATCAGGTCGGCGGCACGTTGAATGAACAGGTCCAGCAGGTTCAGGAAGGTGGTCGGACCATCCTGGCAATGGGCCGGCTGCTTGCCGATCTTGTCGCCGAACGCCTTGAAGGTCGCCGGTTCTATATAACGGATAGTCACCAGCCGCCCGCCGGTCAGCACGAAGGTCACCGGCCCCGACTGCAACTGTTTGTGCCCGCCATGATAGGCGAACTGCGCCGTCATGAAGGCCGCACCATCCTCGACATACAGCCGCGATGACAGCTCGATCTCGGCCATATCCTCGCGCGTCGGCAGCAGGACGCCCAACTGGCCTTCCATCCGCAGCTCTTCGTCGCGCGTCGGGTTATGCAGGTCGATCCACACGACATTGGCTGGTAATCCGCGCGCATCCGGCGTGGTGTCGTGCAGCGAACAGGTGTGCAAGGTCAGCATGGAGATCCCCGATTTTCCGTTGCACCATTCATGAAAAGACGCGGTGGCTCAAGAGGCGCCACCGCTTGGGCATGAAAAAAGGCGGCGGCTCAAGGGTGAGCCACCGCCTTTTGTCGGATTTCGTCTGGATTAAGGTCTGCTGGGGGCTTTCGCGGCGGTCGCACCCTTGCTCGGCTTGACGGCAGCCTGGGTCTTGTCGGCTTCGACGCGGGCGACGATGGCCGCGGCGTCACTGCCGGTGACATGGGCGGCAACCGTATTGGCCTTCACGGCCAGGAAGCCGCGGTCGTTTTCGGGCGTCAGGGCGGCCTTCAGCACGGCCGGCAGTTCCGGGGCCGGCGTCGACGGCGTGGCGGCGGCAATCTGCTGATAGGGTCTGGCCGTGTAAGGCTTGGGCTCCGGCGGCAGGCCTTCGGATTCGGCGATGATCTTCTGCGCCTGGGCCTGGCCTTCCGGCGTGTCCTGATAGATGAAGCCGTTGGTCGCATAGACGGTGGTGCCGAAATCGTTCAGCGGGCCGTACCATACCTTAACCTTGGACCAGTCGCCGCGGGCCGAGACGTCCATGACGTTGACGTCCTTTTCGACCTGGCCGCGGCGGCCGTTGATCGGCGACCAGTTGGCGTGGGTGATCTGGATATAGCGCTCGGTGATGATCTGCGACACGACGGCGACGTGGCCGCGATTCATCTTGCCCTGGCGCGGGAAGACCATGACGGCGCCGGGCTTGGGCGCATTGCCGGTCTCATACTTGTTGTTCGCCTTGTCCCACCAGGTCCAGGCGTCACCGAAAATCTGCATTCCGGTCAGCGACCGGGCGAAGGTGACGCACTGCCAGTAGGGGGAACGCGAACCGCTGTTGGCCAAAGAACGGGATTGGCGGACGGAGGTCTTGATCGCCTTGACCTTCCGGGCCTTGGCCTTTTTGGACGGAGTCTGAATCGAGACCTTTTTGGTGGCGGCGGGTTTAGCCGTTGCAGCGGCCGCACTGGTGGCGTAAAACGCGGGTGCAGCGCACAAAGTGAAAGCGGCCAATACTATTGCCGACACGGTTTTCTTCACGTACTCGCTCCGTGAAAGTTGAGCCCCGTGACTTGGATACAACAGAATTATAAAATTTCAACAAACTTTTCGGCCGATCACGTAAATTGTTAACTGAATTATTCCCCTAACGAGAGGTGAATCTCGCGTTTGCGAGAGGCCCAACGCGCACCCAAGTCTCTGATAATATTGCGGAAAGGCCGCTCAATCAGATGGTGCGCCAGCATGCTGAGCGGGATAAGGGCGATAAGTCCGGCCAGCCACCAAAAGAACGGCAGCGGACCTTCGCTGCCCAGCAGCATATTCACGCCCTTCAGATAGACCCACTTCCACGGCACGTAGATCATGTAGGTGGCAAAGCTGATTTCCCCAAGGTAAACCAGCACCTTGCTGGACAGGATACCGCCGGTCTCGGCGCCCTGCTCATCACGCCCAAACCCTGCCAGGGACAGGACCAGCAGCCCTAAGGCCAGGACGGAAATAGTGTCGATGCCGTAGAACGAGGTCGCAATGATGACGGTCAGGCTGGCGATCACGGCGCCGGCGACGGCCAGTTTGGGGTTGGATACCGCACCATTGCGCCAGGCCAGGTACAGAGCCGCGCCGAACAGGAAGGTCGGGACGATTCGCAAAGCTCCCCACTGGAAGGTGGCCTTGGTCAGCGGGAAGCCGGCAATGGCGCCAAAGGCGAGGTTCAGCGCGACCACGACGGCGGCAGCGATGGCCACGGCGGTGATCGGACGGTGACGCAGCCGCCAGGCGCCCCAGGCAACGACCGGGAAACACAGATAGGCGAACCATTCGGCCGAAATCGACCAGGACGGATGGTTGAACGACGCGCTGGGCGCCAGGCCCCACGCCTGGGTCAGGGTCAGGTGGGCAGGCAGCGCAGCCCAGTTCTGCGCATTGGGATCGAGCTGGACGCCCTTAAGCGCGGCGGCGCCGATCAGCAGGATGGCGAACAGCAGGGTGGCGGCATGCAGCGGATAAACCCGCGCCAGGCGGTGATTGACGAAGGTGCCATAAGAGAACCGCCCCTCGCCCACGCTGTCGAGATAGACGTGGGACAGGATGAAGCCCGACAGGATGAAGAACAGGTCGACACCGAGATAGCCGTGCTCCATCAGCCCGAAGCTGATGGGGGTATTGAGCTCATGGATATAGGTATAGAGCACGACCCACGCGGCGGCGAAGAACCGGAGCGAGGTCAGGGGCTTGAGGTGATCCTGCATGTGTTCGATCCTGGATCAGCGGCGTTAAGATACCGCTAGGGCTGGCGTCGGAAATTATCCCGAAACGGGAATTTGACGGATCAAGTGCAGGAAGCGTGCCTGGATTGTGGACTCTAAGGTGAATGCCACGCTCCTTCACCGCGCCACGACACCAATTTACACAATATAACAACCTGTTCCCGAAATCCCCAGTGGGTCACGCATACCGCCCCCCCAATTCTTCTAAACTGAATATATTTTCTCAACCTGCCTAATGAGATCCGTAATTTTATTTAAATACCCACCACTCTCATCATTTATTTTCAATTTTCCTTCAGATATCATCCAATTTACAAAATACATTGCCTCCCCGTACTCATTTGCCAAAAATAATTCAGACAGATGATTACTTTCTTCATGTGATAAGGTAGGCCTAATATAATTACTAAAAGCGCAACCAATATTCATAATATCAGTCTGTATGATAAATAAATTTTCCCTTTCTTCCTGAGTCATAGCTATGGATTCCATGGTAAATTGGTCGGATGTCCTGTAATAATGTCTACTCCATTATCAACAGCTTTGATTTCTACACCGTCAACTGTATGACTAGTAACTGTTCTTGAACCTTGCACAACCCTACCGCCGCTTGGGCTTGGCATTGTTACTATGTCAGACAGTGTAGTCATAATTTTGTCTGCAGACCAACTCGCCGGGAATTCGGTTTTCCCAGGGATCCCGGTGCCTGCCAGATGTCCGCCCCCTGTTGCGTCGCCAGTAAAATTTCGGGGACAGGTTGTCAAATATCAAAATAGACGCAGGCTATCATCCTTTCGTTGCGACTTGACCTTTGGCTTGGGGCCGCGCTTTTGGGGTGAGAGCGTTCTGCCTGACGCCTGTTCCAGTTGCTCGATCCATGCCTTGGTCCCGACCGGCCGGCCCGTATGTTCGGACATCAAAACCTCAGACCACAAAGCGTGATCCTCAGGCACATCCGTAAGGAATGCGGAAAAATCCCCAATGCGATCAAGCCCTGGAGCAACCGTGACGTGATCCGAATCCCTGCCCGCGAAGTGCGCCTGGGTACTCGACCATGGCCATGCCTCAGCCCTGTCCGCAAGCTTCGCCTTGACCGGATTGAGCGCGACATACCGAAACGCCGCCATCAAATGATCTTCGTCCATGGCGACGGAACCGAAGCGCGCCTGGAACAGGTGCCCGCTCCACCGCCCCCGCGTGCTGACAAAGGCCGTGTAACGGCGATGGGCTTCACCGACCGCCCGCGCCAAACCGCCTTCGTCGGACGGCGTCAGGATAAGGTGCACATGGTTCGGCATCAGGCAGTAGGCCCAGCACTCGACGGCGTGCCGCCGCAGTTGTGCGCTCATGAGGTCGAGGTAAATCTGTTCGTCGCCAGCCTCGAAGAATATCCGCTCGCGGCGATTGCCACGCTGAGTCACGTGGTGAGGAACGCCAGGAATGACCATACGGGCAAGACGAGCCATCGACGCAACTCCGGTTTCCGAAAGGCCGTCATGTTAACACGAATTTTAAATTAGGCAATTAACAACCTGTCCCCGAAATGCGATGGAAATGCGATGGGCCAAATGGCCGGTAGCCAGCGCCACGAACTGTGAAAAACGGCTCATTGACCGCAGCGGAGCCCCTGCGTGATGTGCCCGCGACAGGCTATCGAACTCATGTCTCGGGACTAAACGTAAGAATTGTCCAAAAACTGTGCTATGGTGCGCCAGGGTCTGGTTCTCCGTTGTGAATCAATGGGATGTGGTAATGCCATTGTATCACAAGAGGCAGAATCAGGCCGCCTTATACTTCAAGGCCTGTGGGACAGCAGTGACTCTGACCCCTTTTCCGACTTCTGACTTCTAGACTTCTACGACTTCTACGACTTCTACGACTTCTATGACTTCTACGACTTCTACGACTTCTACGACTTCTACCCTCATGACTGCTACCCTCATAGGTCTTTTTGCACCGATCACCCCGATTAAGTGGGTCCTTTTTGTACGCCGATTCTCAATCATAGATTCCTATGACGAAGGCTCATTCCTGCAGAAGAGATTATTGGCGCGGCGCTACGAAAAAAAGAAAGTCCAATTTCATCAGGTGGATATTTGTGGACAACTTCTATGGTAATTTTTTTTCCTTTTGCCAAAGGGTAAGAAAAAAAAATCTGACCACTCTCTATAAAAGATAAGTATGTATTGATTTTTTCTTGCAGAATTATTATGTGATCACCGCCCCACTCTAAATGATCAGATATTGTCAACACGACATCACCACATTCATTATCTAAACTGATAAAATCTATAATATCTACATTCTCTACAGTCATAACTTAATCCTCACGACCCATTTTTCTTTCTGACAACCTCAACGGTAGTGGGGGGAATTTGAGTGCCGCCAGGGTAACCAGGTTTACCCTTACCTACAACAGTCGCGCCAGTTTGACCGATTTCTGGGAAAGCCACCGTTTGATTTCCAGTCAAGGGAGCAGTGTTAGACGCCTTACATTCAGTGCAAACAATATTACCCTTTGTGTCCCTCGATACAACATCTAGGCGCGTCTTGACCCCACTCCTAGTGACTACGGTAATCTCGGTCTGCACATTCGAATTCGTTACCGCTTTCTGCGCAGCGACCTGAGCTTGAAATGCGTCTCCAGCAGCCTTATTAAGAAGAATCTGAGCCTCAGGTGCGGTGCGCGAGTTCCTCAACCCACCCGATATCCCGCGGAGAAGCGCTGAGATCGGCCTCGCCACCAGATAGTCGCCTAGTGCAAATTCACCACCCATTCCAGCCACGCCAGCGCCGAAGTTATCTGCAAATTCTGCCCCCCCCTCAGCAAGATCTGCCAAGGCGTTTCCAAATTGACGATATCCCTCCCGATCCGGCATCGTTGCTGGATCGGCATAGACGCACTGTGAACAAACCTGCGTGCCAGTGGTGTCAGCGAAGTTTATTGGATCCGCACCGACGTACGCATAAAGATTCAAGTCATCATCACTGCCGATAGGATCTGTCTGCAGGAACCTGCCATAATTCGGATCATAGACCCGCGCCTTGTAGTAGTAAAGCTTGGCTTCCGGAATGGCGTACTGGCCGGTATAGCGGAACCGCGATCCGCCCCAGTAGTTATTATTGTAGAAATTCTTGGGCACACCATAGGGATCGTATTTGTACAGTTCCATCCGCGTGCCGGACGTATTCGTCGTCCCGATAACGCTGCCCTGGTAGTTGGTGACGAAAAAGTGGGCGCCGCTCGTGACGCTCGAGTCTGTGTACCAGATAACAGGATTGTCCGTCCCGCCACCGTGAAGGTAGCGATGCTTCATCGTACCGTTTTGGTATTCGCCGATCAGGTTAACGCCATCATAAGCAAACTGGGTCGTGACCAGATTGTAGCTGTAGGCCGCCAGCCGTCCTTCCGGGTCGTAGGTCAGAGTCAGGAATGGTATGGACGGTGTATTGCACCATGCCACAGACACCAGACGATTCATGTTGTCATAGGTCATGCAGCGCTTGTCGGACGCGCTGCCTTCCTTGGCGAGATTGCCATTGGCATCATAACCACCGGTCATGCTGGCCAGTGTCGCGTCGCGGTTCAGGCCGTCATAGACCGGGTTTTCCGTGCTGGACGTCTGTTCATCATAGTCGTAACGGGTTGTGCTGGCGTCCCAGATTGTGATCTGGCCCGCCGGATTGCGTTCCTTAAAAAGCCAGTTGATATCGTCGTCCGCTCCGGCCATATCATGTCCCATGGAGGTCAGGCGGCCGAGATTGTCGTAACCATAAGACGTGGTGGTTGAATTGTTGCGCGAGACGGACGTCATGCGCCCCAGGTTGTCATAACCGAGCGTGAAACTGTAAGCCCCCATCCCCGAGGACGTCAGCCGGTTGAGCGTGTCACGGGTGTAGGGCTGCCATTTGCCGTCGGGATAGGTCAGTTTTGATCGCGCCGAGGCCTGATTATAATCATAGTGCACCGCCCGTCCGTACATGTCCATGCTGTCGCTTACCCGACCCAGGCCGTCGTAAGCATAGGTCACCCCGGGGTTTCCCCCGGCCGTGCCGCTAAAGCGCTTATAGAGAATATTCCCGATGAGATCGTAGCCGGTAAAGACATCGACGGATTGCCCGGGCGAGCCGCAGAGTGCCCCGGAAACACTTTCGCGAACCGTACGATTCAGAGGGTCATGGCAGTAACGAATAACCGTGCCGTTACGACGGCGCCAATAATTGCGATTGCCGTTGGCGTCGTAGTCGTACTCTTCGTAATCGGTCGTGCTGGAAGAACCGGCACCCAATGCAACATTGGGATAGCGCAGCTTTTTCAACCGATTGAAGGCATCATACTCGAAGGTCGTCAGATTGCCATTGGCGTCCTTCTCCGTCTCCTTTTGACCGCTCACCGTGTAGGTATATTTGGCATAGGTCTGCTGCAGGGTCTGCGGAAAACCGTTGCCCTGTGTCACGCCGTAAGCCCGGATGACATCCGTCAACTGCCCGGCCACGTCATATTGGTTTTTCGTAATGCGATCAGGACCGAAGCTTCCTTCAAGTCCCAAAGCGCAGGCGTCTGACGGCAAAGCACCATAAGCCGCCGGGTTCATACGGACCGCGGTACAGATCGGCCGGTTATACTCGTCATAATTAATCTGAGTGACATTTACGACAGTTTGCGCCGCACTCTGTGTTACCGCCGCGCCGAACGCACACACAGCCAGCAAGCTCGTCAGAAGGCCTTTAAAGGTCATGGCAACACCACAGTCTGCGTTTTGGTCGGCATGCCGCTGGTGGTGTCATAGGTATTCAAAACATAGCTGGCGGCGGTGAAATCTGAACCGGACGTGGTGTTGGCCGTGCCGGCCTCGACCTGCAAAACCCGGCCTTCAGGATCATAGGTCGTCCGCGTTGCCTGTCTGCGAAGGGGACCGGAACCATCCGGATCCGCACTGATTTTCAGACGGGGACGCCCATACAGGTCATAGGTCGTGTATCGGGTATCGTCGACATCCGTTCGCGGCCCTTTTTCGGAGGTGACATGGCCGAAATTATCATAGGTGTAGGAGATCGTAGTCGACAACCCACCCCCGCCGAGAGTTGTCACCGATACCGGCAGGACATTCTTATAGACCGGGTTTGTGTTGTCGCTACCGTAGCTGATGGTGGTTTTGATTTCATCCGATGTCCCGACACAGGTCGCAAGCGTCATGGTTTTACAGACAGACGTTCCGGTAAGTCGCCATACCGGCGGTTGGGCCACCATAGTGCCCGTGGCGGACTTGAGCCGAGGCGTAATTTGACTGTAGCTGTATCGCTTTTGCGGTTGGACGCCGTTAACCGCCGGGCCGGTTTCGGTTAAAATGCCGCCATGGACAGCGTCGTAGGTAAAGGTCGTGGTGTTTCCGTTGGCATCGGTCACGGATGTAGGCTTGTTACAGGTTACACGATTGGTGCAGGTGGCGGGATATACCGCCGACGCGGTGATCGGTGTCCCGCCCCCTTCCGGGTAGGTTTTCGACTGCGTCGGATTCCACCGGGAATCGTAGTCGTATTGTGTGTATCCCCCCGTGAGGGTCGAACCACTATAGGTCGCCTCGGGAGAGATCACCTTGCCGATGTAGGGCGGTCTGGCGAAAACATATTTTGTTGTGCGGCCCAACTCATCCTCAACGGACTCGACAGGCACGTAACGATAACTGCTCGGGCGAGGATGGCCCAAAAATTTAAGGTAACGCTTGGTGTTGTCCGGATTGGTTACGGTTGTTGTACTAATACCGCTGCCGGAAGGAAGCGAGTAGGCATAGGACCACGTCTTGCCATTGCGCGTCAATGTCTTGACTTTGTTATCATTATCCCAATACCAAAAGGCATTGGTACCCGTGTGGGTCGGAAAAAGCGTGGTCGAGACACTTCCCCCCGCAGGACTTGAATAGCCGGATACATACCATGTTTGCCAGGGGTTGGTATTCCCCGCCGTCACGCCGATGGACTGCCCGGAATTCGGATAAAAACCTTGACCACTGAGGTACGGAGATGTCGCCTGGTCCGCGGCAGCACATCTGTTCGCAGTAGGATCGCAATAGTCCAAAGTTGCATTAACGATGGCAATCTTCTCTGGCGGCGGCGGCCCGAAAGAACTCTGATATTGGTATCTTACCGTCCAGCCAAGCGAACTCGTCACCTGAAGCGGGGAGAGGGCATTCATATTGATGGAAATTGGGTATGCATTCTGAGTGATATACAGGTGCCAATAAGAATATTCCAACACCTCACCGTCTGGCTTTACCAGTTTGGTGATGCGTCCATAATTGCCCTGCAAGCCCAGCATCCTTGGCCCCATGTGCGTCCGCAGGAACGTCGCCACCGAGCCGTCGCGCATGACAAAGGTACAGGTCGATCCAGTGCAATTTAAAGTCGTCGCCGTATACTCAGACGCCTGCCCGTTAAGCTGACAATGTGTGAAATATTCGTCATAGCCAAACCCTTGACCATCCGGCGACCCCGCAACTTGGGGAGAGCAGTCATAGCCCGTCTCCTCGCTTTTGCCATACCCGTCTATAAAATTAACGTTATCTGCAGTTGTCCACTGGGGAAAATAAAACCACTCACTGGTGCCGTTCACGCTGACATTGACCATGCCGTTGTACTTATCACCATTGTAAAATCCCGCAGTGATCGTACCGGACAGATTATCCGTAATCGGATTATAGCCCAGGCCGGTTCTGGAAATGCCACTGCCGTTACTACCCGCTGCCAGGGTAGACATCGGCACGGTCAATGACCCGCCAATCAAATCGACGCCATTGACGTCGCGAGCCGAAACCGTCGGAGGTAAAATGCCCACGCCGCTCTGAGCCTTGGCGCTATGTGACACCGCAGTGCCGAGGCAAACCACCATCAAGCTCAGCAATGGCAACCGCACCAATATGCAAGATTTTCCGTCGAGCATCCAAAAAACTCCAAAATCCAACCCTGCGATTCCGTAAAAACGCTGAAATAATTAACGGTGATGGTGTTGCGGTTTGCGCGAATGCCTCAGCCGAGAGCCCCAACTCGACCGCGTGGGTACCGGCTTGGAGGCGGGCAAAATCAAATGCGCAATCAAAAAGCTACACAGGCCTTCATTGCAACCGGAATTAGCTGCCCGCCGTACGCTTTGTCTGCGTGCGGTTACCGGCAGCGTCGTAGGCATAGGTGATCTTGGAGCCGTCCGGATAAAGGACTTCGATGACACGCCCCAGCGCGTCATACTTGTACTTGGTTTCGCCTGCTGCCGCCGTGCCCGCCATCAGGCAGCCGGCCAAGGCCAGCAAAGACACAGCGGTGCGTATCGCGTTCAACATGAATTGCCCCCTTCGGTAACAGCCGTGAATTGACCATAACCCAATTCGCTCCCAACGCAATAACCCTTGCGTGCAATTTTTTTACAGGGCCGGAAAGTTGATCGATACATGACTCTGGCCGCCGGCCATCGGATAGGCGCCGCATTCCGCCAGAGCCTGGATGGCTTTCGACTCCGACACCAGCCGTTTGGGATCGCTGGCCGAAGCCTCTCCGCGCAGAATCACCGGCGGTTCCGCCAGCCCCCCGCCCGCCGAAAACGTGACCTCCAGCGTCACAGGCACCGTGTGTTCATCCAGTACCTTTCTCCAGCACGGCGCGATCGCCGCCCAGAGATCATCGCCCTCGCCCTGGGTCAGACCGCCAACACCCGTTGCGCCGCGATTGGCTTCGCTTGCCCTCTCGGAGGTGGACGGTTCGGTCGCAGACACCTCGACAACCTTCATCGCTGCGAACTCGCTGAACACGGTGTCAGCGATCTCAAACACCGGTTCATCCGAAAGTTCCGCAACGTCCAGCTGCGTCAGTTCCTGCAAATCCTCGGCATCCAGCCGCTTGACCTCAACCTGCCGCGGCGCCGGCTGAGCATACTCATAGAGCGTCAAATCCACACCCTGGCCCACGCCCATGCCGTCGCCAACACTGCCGCCGGCCGACAAGCCACCCATCCGCACGGCCGGCAACAGAAATGCCAGCAGGACCACAGCATGCAGCAGCACTGATCCCGACACAGCCACCATACGCCGTCGGCGATGCAGAAGTTGGAAAGCCCTACTGCATACCGGATGATCCAACGCTAGGTGCACAGCCGCCCGCCCGGCCTCAAGCCAGATGCGACCACGCTCTACAAGATTGGAAAATTCCCCCGCCATACGCACACCTCTATAGCGGGTAAAACATGCTTTTCGCGCAGGTTCAAGAGGCGGATACACCCATGCTTGCCGGACATTTACCGTCCAGCGCCTGGGCTTGGCTACAGAACGCCATCTTCACCCCGTCCGCCGGCAGCATGTACCAGTCCGACAGGTTAAAGCGGGCCGCGGCGACTTCAAATACCGCCAGCCGCGTCTCCGCCAAACCGGGATTAAGGTCGCTGCCGTCCGGGTCGGACATGGCACGGTCGTCACGGATGGCCTCGGTCAGGGCCTTGTCCGGATTGTAGACGACACCCTTGCCGTCGACCAGTCGCATCACCGGAAACGCCTTGTCCGTCAGGGGCTTATCGCCGGCATTGTGCACGGTCCAGCGCACCGCCACGGCCACGGCGCCTTTTGGAGCCTCAGGATAGTCGACGATCGACCACATTTCGTTGACCACCACCTCGGCGTTGCCGACCTTCACGGTCTGGTCGATATAGTGCACCCCGGCCGCCACAGACGACGAGGCCGCAGGAACGCCACCCTTCGGAGAACAGGCGGTCACCGCAATCAGGACGGTACAGGCAAGAAGAACATGGCGCATGGCAGCCTCGCGGTTTTCGGTTTCGGCCATGCAGCGCCGCGCGGCATAAAAAATCGATCGCGCAACACTCCCGCTTCCGGCAAATTTACATGTCACCTGCCTGGTTCAGCTTGACGTCGGCCTGATGCGGCACCGTCACGGCATCGGCCTCCACAATAAACCGCACCACCGCCTCCAGATCGGACGTGACCAGCAGTGCGTGGCTGAACGCCCGTTCCGCCGCCAGTTGCCGGATCAACGGCAGCAACGGCTTGCGTTTATCCATCGGCCGGTCATCGGACGTCGAAAGGGCGTCACACGGACGGTCCCAGTAGTCGCCATTAAAGAAAATCATCGGCGTCGCTGCCGTCCCTGACGCGCAATAATAGTTCTGCACCGCGTCCTGGAAGATTTCCTGCACCGTGCCGGCATTGCCTTCGAAATAGAGGATTCCCTTGTTCGCCCAGGTGACCAGGCCGTCCTCGCGCAGGCTGTTGTAGAACATCTTGGCATGGTGGCTGGCGAACAGGTTCGGCGGCTCGTGACCGTAGAACCAGGTCGGTATACCCAGGCTCTCCTGATGCCCGGCCGGGGCCGCGTAGCCCAGGATCGCCCGCCGCGCCGCCAAAGCGCTGGCCCGCCAAGCCGCCGAGCCGAACGGCGCGTTGGGCAGCAGACCACGCACCGTCTCGACCAAAGCCGGATCCGCCCCGGTCAGCAGGGCGCCCAGATTGGCTGCCTCCATCAAGCCCGGCCCGCCACCGGTCAGGATCAAAAAGCCCTTTTCCGACAAGGTCTTGGCAATCGACACACACTGCCAGTAGACGTCAGGCCCGGCATCGACCTGGCGCGGCACATCATGCCCGCCCATGATCGCCACCACCTTGCGCCCCTCCAGGAAGCGCATGACGTCGCGTTCCTGCACCGAATCGTGCAGCCGCGCCGAAATCATCTCGGCCAGGCTGAGCGCGCGCGGCTTTCCCGGTCCCTCCATGAACCAGCGAAAGCCCGCATGGTCGGGCGTCGCCTCCCAGTTGCTGCCGTCGTCCCGCAGGCCGGCATACAGGTCCATCGCCGTGTAGACACCCGTGTCGAACGCCGGCAGGTCCGGCGGCAACAGCTTCAGTTGGGCCAGCACACGCGCGCCGTCCGCCAGCCACGCATCCATTTCCGGTATCGATGTCAACACCCGCATGGGGTTCCCCCTGTCGGAAAAACGAAACCCCTCCGCAGTCGCCTGCGAAGGGGTCTGTAAAACGCAATCAGCCTTAGCTTACTTCTTCACCCAGCTGCCCGAGGCGTCCTGGTAATATTCACCCGAACTCAGCTTCGGCAGGATGACATTGACGAAGGCCGACTGGCCGGCGGCTTCGATCGACACGCCGTTCTTGGCGGCGGCCTGACCATAGACCTGGCGGCGGCCTTCGTTGATTTCGACGACCGCGGCCTGGGTGGCGCTGTCGGCACCGCCGACAACCCCTAAGAAGCCGTCGGGCTTCTCACCGACCGTGCCGGCGCGCTTGGCGGCATCGACTGTGGCCTTCGACGAAGCGATATCGGCAGCGGCCGGCGTGACCAGGATGGCGGCGACGCTGAGGCCCGAAGCGGTCACGGCGACGGCGGTCAGCACGGCTTTGAAAAATTTGCTCGTTTTCATGGTGTTTCTCACTCAGATCACGCGGTTAGAACAGGTTCGGGTTCTGCTGCACCAGGGCCTTCACGTCCTCGTCGAGCTGAACCTTCACATTGACATCGAGTTTGGCGTAGATGGGAGCCAGATTGACGTTGACGTTCACCGACGGCGTACATGCCATCAACGCCACCGCGCTCGCCCCAGCCACAGCCATAGCAACTGCCTTCTTCATATATGGCTCCTCATCCCGCCGTTCCAACAGCGTGTGTCACAGTAATAAGAGATATAGGCTGAACCGTGGCTGAACGGAAAGCATATTTTCCGCATATAAAGCCGTGTGCTAAGCCGTCGTCGCACCTTACGGAATTTGTCATGCTGCTCAGCGCCTCCCCCTCCCCGGCCGCCACGGTCCTCAAGCGCAAGGGCCGGCTGAACATCTGGCAATCCCTGCTGTTGCGCGCCGTCCTGGTGCTGGTCCTGATCGGTATCGCCCTGGGCGGGCACCTGGCCGACCGCGACGGGTTGAAGGACAATATCGACGGCCAGGTGTCCTTAACCGACGTGGTCTATTTTACCGCCATCACCATCACCACGGTCGGCTATGGCGATATCGTGCCGGTATCCGACCGGGCGCGCATGTTCGACACCTTCGTCGTCACGCCGGTACGGCTTTTTATCTGGATCATCTTCTTCGGCACGGCCTATACTCTGGCCTTGAAAAGCACCTGGGAGCAGTTTCGCACACGCATGATCCGCCAAGGCCTGAAAGACCACATCATCGTCTACGGCTACGGCGCCACCGGAGAGGCGGCCGTCACCGAGCTGCTGCGCCAGGGCGTGGCGCCGGAATCCATAGTCGTGGTCGATCAGCACGCCTCGCGCATTGCAGCGGCCACCGAGCGCGGCGTCACCGCCATCGAAGGCGATGCCACGGTCAATGCCGTCCAGGAAGCCGCCTGCATCCGCACGGCACGGTCGGTGGTGGTCTCGACCCACCGCGACGACTCGACCGTGCTGATCGTGCTCAGCGCGCGCCAGATCAATCCGAAAGTGCCGATCAGCGCCACGGTGCGCGCCTCCGAGAACGAAAGCCTGATGCGCCAGGCCGGGGTCGACAACATCATCAATCCGGTCAGCATGGGCGGACATCTGCTGGCCCGCGCTTCGGAAGGCGGCCATGTTGTGGACTATATCGCCGACCTGGCCTCGGCCGACGGCAAGGTGGTCCTGCGCGAGCGCGAAGTGACGCCCGCCGAGCTCGGCCGGCCGCTGAACTGTATCGAGACCGGGCTGGGCCTGCGCATCTGCCGCGACGGCCAGGTCTACGGCTATTGGGAAGCCCAGGCCCGGGCGCTGCAGGCCGGCGATGTCATCGTCGAGATTACCCGGACGGAAAAGGCGGTGGAGTAGTTATTGCACTGCCTTTTTACTGCACTGCCTGCGGTTTCGCCGCCGTTCGCACATTGAACGCCGTCAGGTCGTCCAGGATCTCGTCCAGATTGATCGGCACTTCCAGATATAGCTCGACCGGCGTGTCCGACGGCAGCTTGATCGGCTTCTGCATCCACTTGCCGGTAATATAGTCATACAGGCTGATCTTGGCCTTCTGCTTCTGCGGCGGCGAGAAACGGCCCTTGATATGGAAGTTGATGTTCAGCTTGCCGCCCGGGATCGAGTTCAGGCGGGCATCGATCTGGTCGTAGTGAATCCATTCCATCGCCTGGAAGGCCAGGTCCTGGAACGGGTTGAAGTTCGGATCGGCCTGAGGCGCGACCGGCTTAGGCGCGTTCGGATCCTCCGCCGTCACCGTGCCAGTGGCCGCCATGCCGGTCACCGACGTGCGCTTGATCGAAATCAGCCCTGCGGCGTCGGACTTCATCAGGCCATCGGAGATGCTGACCCGGCCATTCTCGATCTTGAAGGGCAACCGTCCGCTCAGCTTGCCCTCCATGGTCATGGAGGTCGCCAGGTCGGTGGCCGCGATGATCTTGCCGAAGTCGAGCCCGTCGAACTTGACAGCCCCGGAAATTGCCGACTTGCCATCCAGCGGCAACACCGCCGGCTCCAGGAACAGCGGCCCGCCCGGGCTTTGCACCACGGCACTTTCCAGCGCGATGGTCTCACCCTTGAACTGCAGGCTCAGCTTGAGGTCCGACAGCGGCACACCGACATCCATTGAGTCGATGCTGATCATCTGGCCGGGATCGCTCAGCATCGGCGCCAGCGACGTAAAGACGATCCGGCCTCTCAGACCACGCGAAATGCCCGTGGCGCCGACATAGTCCAGCCCGTCCAGTGTCATGACGCCGCCGCTGCCTGATGTCGTCTTGTCCCAGGTGATGGCGCCGTTGAAGGTCGCCTTGCCGGTGACATCGCGTGAGAAGATGGCGGCAACCAGCGGGCTCAGATAAACCGGCTGCAGGCCTTCCGGCGAGAAGGTCAGGTAGTCGGCCGTCGAGAAGCTCAACGACCCGACACCCGTCACGTTATTATTGTCGAGATTGACATTGGCCAGCTTGTGCTTGGTCGACTGAACTGCGGCGATGAAACGCCCTTTGAGCACCTTGGCGTCATTGGTCAGGGTGCCGGTCAGGGTCAGCGGGTTGAAGCGCTGCTGCTCGCCGGTCAAACCATCGGTCAGCACGCCGGCGGTCAACCCCATCTTAAGGCCGACAGCCTCCGCGCCAGGAATCGCGAAGGCCTCCAACGGCCCCTCGCCGCCACCCATTCGCGCCTGCAGGTTGGGTGCGTTCAGGTTCAGCCCGCTCAGCGCCCCGGCCACCCGGAAACCGCCCTTGCTGTCCATCGCCAGGAAGACCGGGCCGGTCTGGGCCAGTTTCAGCGACACATCGGTGAAGTTGTCACCCAGAACGGCCGAAGCGGCCGTAACCGTGGCGGGCTTGGCCAGGGTCACGGCAAACCCGGCGTCAGCGGTGGTAGTGAACCGGCCCTCGCCTTCGAAACGGCCGCCCGATACCGGATAAAAGTCGAAATCGGCCTTGGCGGCATAGGTGCCGGCGAACAGGCCGGTATCGGTCAGGCCGACGTTGTTCGCCGTCAGAGCCACACTGGGCAGGTCGGGGCCACTGAGCGACACACCGAACGCACCGACCTGGCTACTGCCCAGCAAGGGCTTCTGCGGATCGGGCACGACCGTCGCCTTGCCGCCACCGCTTAAGCCCAGCTCGATCGGACTGCGGGCCTTCAGCGTAAACTGCGCCGGGGCGCCGGCCTCGGCGGTGCCGTTGACCGACAGGTTCAAGCTCTTCGCCCGCAACGTAAAGCGCGTCAGAGCCCGGTCCAGCATGACCACGGCATCGGGCGGCGGCGGGTTGGGCGCGCCGGGTACCGGCGGCTTGGTGGCCAGTTCGGCCTCAGCCTTGACGCGTGAGGTCGCCATGGCTTTGAGACCGCCATAGCTGCCAGCGTCGCTGGCCACATCGCTCTGGATGTCGACACCCCAATGGCCGGTCGTGGCATCGCTGCCACCCGTACCGGTCAACGACAGGCGCATCCCATCCAACGCGATGTCGGCCACAGCGACATGGCCGACCGTGGCCGTGCCGCCGAAGTCGGCTTCGACGCCGTCGCCGTCCACCGCCAGGGCGAAATCATTAAGGTTGAGGCGCGCGTCCTTGGCGAACAGGTCGTCCTGCCGCAGGGCGCCGGCCGAACCGGTCACCGGCCCCTTGATCTCGATCGCCGCCGGCTCGGTCATCGACAGTTTGGCGGAAACCGCGAGGTTCTGGCCATCCATACGGATATCGCGGCTGTCGATATTGCCCGACATCACGCTGTCGGCGCGGGCCAGCAGACGGCCCTGGCCTGTGAAGGCCGTACCCGTCAGGTTGGCGCCGCTGGCCGTGGTCTTCAGCGCGCCCTTGACGTGGAGATTGGCCTCCAGCCCGCCCATGTCGGCATCGGCCGTCTGGACACCGGCTGCCCTTATGGCGACGGTATGCTCGGTCGGTCCGCTAAAGGCCTCGGCCACAGATGTGGTCTTGCGGTAGGGCAGCAGCGAGTCGAGATCGAGCGTGACATTCTGCAGGTTGGTCGGACGGCGGCTGACATCGGCGGTTTCCACCGGATCGGCAGCGCGCATCTCCCAGTCCCTGGCCTCGAAACGCGCCTGGACATGGAGCTGGTCGCCCGGGCCGGCCACGCCGACACTCTTGGCCGTTATCACACCGCCCAGCAGTTCACCCGACCCCATCGGACCCGACAGCTCTGCGCCGGGCATTTCGACCTTGGCAAATGTAATCCGGCCCTGCGTCAGAGTCAGGCCACCACGGCCACGCACCAGGCCGTAGTCGGTGACCACGCGCACCGTGGCGTCGTCAATGACGATCGACTCGGGCGGCGGCGCGTCGGACGGCGGCGCCGTCAATGCACTCTGGATCAGCTTGTCCAGCGAACCGAAATTGAGCTTGCCGTCCTTGAAGCTGAACTGGACCAGCGGCCGGCTGAGGTGGATACGGCTGACCCGCGCCAAGGGCTGACCACCGCCGGAAAAAGGCTGAAGCTTATAATCGACATCGAACTTGCCGATGGAGAATTCCGGCTCCTTGGCTTCACCGACATAGAGCTGTCCGGACGCCTGCCCGAAGCCCAGAGAGGTGATCTTCAGGTGGGCGCCCTCGACCCCCTGCCCCTTCAGCCAGTTTTCGATGGCGACGGTGGCGATTTCCTTGCGCGCCGCGTAGGTGACGATGCCCAAAGCGGCGGCGCCCCACAGGGTCAGCCAGAGCCAGCTCGAGGGACGGATACCTTTTCGCGGCGGCCGCGGGCCGCGCGGTGCGCGGCTGGCAGGCACGCCAATACCGTCGTCGCCCCCCAGATCGACGCCGTCACGCGGCGCGCCGTCCGGCGAAACCGGACGGGAAAAGCTGTCGCCGCCGCTGCTATGCACCGGGAACCACAAGGCTTCATCATCGCTCAGGGACGGACTTTTGCTCATATTCAGACGGGTTGGGCTTCTGCGCGCTCTGAGGTTTGGTAAACGACTATATCACTCAAACTTGTTAAAAATTGTGGACACATTGCTTTTCTTTTTTCCCTCGAAGTCACCATTTCCGCCACAAATCACGGTTATCCAGCCTTGACAGTGACATTTTGGGTTCAGTAGCGTTTTGCGTAAATTTTTCACGTCTTTAGAAGCCCTTAGGCGCAGACTCCTCGCGAACACGGTTTTTGTAAACCTTTCGTTAAGCTTTTTTAAGGCTCATTTTAACCAAGAGCCCGTAAAAGTGCGGTCCATTCACCGGTCCGGAGGCAATGAAAGTCGCCTCATTTTCGCCTTTTTTCGGCGTAAGCAGGGCCTTTCGCGAGATCAAGACTCAGGTCAAGGTAGCCCCTCAGGGTCGGTAAAGACGGATATGAACGGACGTAAAACCGCAAATATCCTGACGTCCGACGTCTGTAAAACCAGGACGTTTTCGACAAGCATGGCTCAACACGATCCCCGCCGACAGCCCGTCCGCGTAACGCCGATGATCTTTGCATCGGCGACCGCTTTGACTCTGGGCGTGCTGTTGTGGAACGTGCTGCAGCCGGTCACGGGCTTTTCCCAGCCGCTGGATCCTATCGCCGCCATGGCGCTGGAAACTCAGGCCTTCGCTGAAGCCGCCGCCCGCCCGGGCTACAACCAGCCCGAAGACGTCGCCATTTCCGTACGCGCGGGTGAAACCCTGGCCGACGCCATTGTCCGCGCCGGCGTGTCACCGGGTGAAGCCAAGGTGGCTGTGGGCCTCCTGTCCAAGGCGTTCGACGTCAATGCGCCGCGTCCGGGCCAGAGCCTGGAAGCCGCCATTGCCCGCCCGCTCGATCCGTCCAAGCCGGCGCAACTACTGGGCCTGACGGTCCGCACCGGCCCGGCCAAGCAACTGGCTCTGACCACATCGGGCGACGGCGTCATGCGCCTCCGCGCCCTGGAAGAACCCATCCGTGCCGAGCGCCGCGTGGCGATCGGTGAGATCAACGGCTCGCTGTTCACCTCCGCCGCTGCCATGGGCGCCACCCCGTCCCTGACCCAGCAGGTCGTCAAGCTGTTCGCCCACAAGGTCGACTTCCAGCGCGACATCAAGTCCGGCGACACCTTCAAACTGGTTTTCGACCGTAAGGTCACCGAAAGCGGCCGCACCGTCGAGGCAGGCAATCTGCTCTATGCCGAGATCGAGGCCAAGGGTGGCATCGACCGCTTCTATTCCTTCCAGGCTCAGGGCGCCAAGACCGTCGAATACTACGATGAATTCGGCAAAAATATCAAAGGCTTCCTGCTGGCGACCCCGATTTCCGGCGCGCGAACCTCGTCCGGCTTCGGCATGCGTTTCCACCCGATCGTCGGCTTCATGAAGATGCATACCGGCATCGACTTCGCCGCGCCGACGGGCACCAAGATCGAAGCCGCCGGCGACGGCGTCGTGGTCGATGCCAAGTGGTGGGGCGGCTATGGCCGCTGGGTCCGCATCCGTCATACCAGCGGCTGGGAAACCGGCTACGCCCACATGTCGTCGATTGCCGTGAAGCCGGGCCAGAAGGTCGTCCAGGGCCAGGTTATCGGCTATGTCGGCACCACCGGCCGCTCGACCGGTCCACACCTGCACTTCGAAGTCTGGAAGGACAAGCGTCCGATCGATCCGCGCAGCGCCAAGGTGCCGCAGTCGAACACACTTACGGGCCCTGACTTGATCGCCTTCCGTGCCCGCAAGCGCGAAATCGACACCATGGTCGCCATGGCCGACGTCAAGCGCACCGACGGTTCGGGTGACAGCCTGGCCATGCAGGCCGGCGCCTATCATTTTGAGAACGAGGACGCGACCAGCCGTCCTGCGGCCCTGGCCCAGACCGACCCGGCGCCGGTGCGCACGAACGGCCGCGCGCAACTGCGCCCGGCCCTGTCGTCAACCCGCGGCGCACGATAATCCACCAGCCATACCTCCCCGCTCGCGGGGAGGTATGGCTGGTGCTCGGTTCTACCAAATCGGATCGGGCGGGAAGCCCATCAACGCTTCCTGGATCCGCCGCAAACTCCCGCCGTTGATATTATCCGGCAGCTTGTCCAGCGCGAAGAAGCCGACATTCTTGATCTCGCCCTGCGCCTTCATCTCGACCGGCTCCCACTCGTCGACGCGGAACAGCAGCACATGGTCGCCAGGGAAAAACTGCTCGTTGGAATGGACCGACAACAGCTTGGGCAGTTCCAGCGGATGAACCCCCGCCTCTTCACGCAACTCGCGCGCCACGGCCTCATGCGCCGTCTCGGCCGCATCGACCCCGCCGCCCGGCAGCCACCAGCCTTCAAGATAGGTGTGCTCGATCAGCAGGACGCGCTGGTCCTTGTCCAGCACCAGGCCGCGCACGCCCAACGTCTTGCCCCGCGTTGTTCGCGACAGGGCGAAAAAGAACGGGCGCGAGTAAGGCTCGACAATTCTCTTCCAGTCTTCCATGGCTCTAGATGTGAACGTCCTGCGACCATTTCGCAAGTGGACAATGCAGGACATTTCAAGAATTTAATCAGCCTACTTGCCCGTTTTGCCCGACACGTTTAACAGGGACAGAAATTCCGGAGTTTTTTTGCCATGACCGCCATCTACGTCCTCGCCGGCTACCTCGTTCTGAACATCGTCCTGAACCTGATCGACTTCCGCCGCGTTGACTAAGCGGGCCCCCAAGCGGGCCTTGGTCACCGGCGCCGCCAAGCGCATCGGCCGGGCCATAGCCACGGCCCTGGCGCGGCAGGGCTATGACATCGCGGTCCACTACAACCGCTCGCGCGACGACGCGCTGGAACTGGTCACGGAACTCGAAACCATCGGTGTTCGCGCCGCCCCGGTCGGCTGCGACCTCAGCCAGCCGGCCTGCGTTGCCAACCTGATCGCCGATGCCGTGAGGGCCCTGGGCCCGCTGGATGTCCTGGTCAACAACGCCTCGATCTTTGCCGACGACCGCGCCGCCACGGTGACGGTCGACAGCTTTACCACCCACACCAATACCAACCTGCTGGCGCCCATCCTGCTCAGCCAGGCCTTCGCGGCGCAGACCCCGATGCCCGATGGCGCTTCGATCATCAACCTGATCGACCAGCGGGTGCTGAAACCCTCGCCGCCCTTCTTCAGCTATGGCCTGTCCAAGGCGGGCCTGTGGCATGCTACCCGCACACTTGCTCAGGCCCTGGCGCCGCGCATCCGCGTCAACGCCATCGGCCCGGGTCCGACGCTCAAATCCATCCACCAGAGCGACAAGGATTTCGAACGCGAAGCCCGCTCGACCCTGCTGCAGAAGCCGACCTCGCCGGAAGAGGTGGCCGCGGCCGCAGTCTACCTGCTCAGCGCCCCCAGCGTCACCGGCCAGATGATCTGCGTCGATTCAGGCCAACACCTGAACTGGAAGACCATGGACATGTTCGACCTCTAAACCGACCAAAAAAGACAGCAATATAAATAACTTAATCCCTCCCCGTTATACGGGGAGGTGGATTATTTGCTGGAAGCAAATGAGACGGTGGGGGATTTGGCCCGCAGGTGTTTCCCTCATCTGCAAACCTCTTCTTTAAGGGTCGTCGCCAAGAAATCGCCCCTCGCCAAACGCGCTATTTTCGGCATAGATAGTCATACAATAAAGACAGGGACAATGCACATGACCACTTCCCGCCGCGCCGCCCTCGCCGGCCTGACAGGCCTGACAGGGCTCGGCCTCGCTTCTACCGCCAGCGCCGCCCCGGCTGCGATTGACGTCAAAAAGGCGCTGAAGCCGTGGGCCATCAATCTCGACACATGGTTCCGCGAACTCCCTTTCCTTGAAAGGTTCGCGCCCGCTGCCAAGGCCGGCTTTACCACGGTCGAGTTCTGGCCGGTCAACCGCGAGGGCGTCGACGCGGTCAAGGTCCGCGCTCTTCTGGATCAGCATGGCCTGAAGGTCTCGCAATTCGCCCCGGCGGCGCCGGCCTTCTCCGATCCGGCCAAGCACGCAGAACTGGCCGATATGATCAAACAGGCCATCGTCGACTGCAATACGCTGGGCTGCAAGGCGATCACCCTGGTCGGCCATGCGGTGGTTCCCAACCTGTCGCGCGAAGCCATGCTCAGCGGCTATACTGCTGGCCTGATGCGCATCGCGCCGCTGCTGGAAGCTGCCGGCGTCATGGCCCTGGTTGAGCCGTTCAACACGGTCAACCACCCCAACCACCTGCTCAACGGCTCGCGCCCGGCGGTGTCGATCTGCCGCGCCGTCAATTCACCGATGGTCAAGCTGCAATGGGACTTCTACCATATGCAACTCGAAGACGGCGATCTGATCGAGAAGTTCCAGGCCGGCATCGACCAGGTCGGCTACGTCCAACTGGGCGATGTCCCGGGCCGCCATCAGCCCGGCACGGGTGAGGTCAATCACGTCAACCTGCTGAAGGCCATACGCGCCGCCGGCTATACCGGCGTCTTCGGGCTGGAATACATGCCGCTCGACCAGGACAATGACCGCGCCTTCAGGGACGCCGCTACCCTTTCGATTGCGGCAGGGCTTGCCTGATGAGCAACCCCAAGGTCGATTCCTACCTGGCGCGGGAAAAGTCCTGGCACGACGCCTTCGTCAAGCTGCGCGCGATCGCCCTGGCCTGCGACCTGACCGAGGACTTCAAGTGGGGTCATCCCTGCTACACGCTGAACGGGCAGAACGTGGTGCTGATCCACGGCTTCAAGGACTATTGCGCCTATCTGTTCTTCAAGGGCGCCCTGATCAGCGATCCCGACGGGGTCCTGGTGCAACAGACGGAAAACGTCCAGTCGGCGCGCCAGATCCGTTTCACCAATGCCGACCAGATCGACGGCATGGACAACCTGCTCAAGGCCTATATCCATGGCGCCATCGGCGTCGAAAAGGCCGGTCTGAAGGTCGATTTCAAGCCGACCTCGCAATTCTCCATGCCCGAGGAGTTCCAGCTTCGCCTGGACGAGGACGCGGCGCTGAGGATGGCGTTCGAGGCTCTGACACCGGGCCGCCAGCGCGGTTACCTGCTGCACTTTTCCTCGGCGAAACAATCCAAGACCCGCGAGGCCCGCATCGACAAGGCCGCCCCGCAGATCCTGGCCGGCAAAGGCCTGGACGACTAGACCAGGATACGAAGACTAGATTTTTCAATATCTTATCCCTCCCCGTTATACGGGGAGGTGGATCATTTGCTGGAAGCAAATGAGACGGTGGGGGATTTGGCCCGCCGTAATTTTCCTGTTACGATGGCTCATATTCTGGAAGGCTTGGCACATGCTCAAACCCCTGATCGCCGTCCTGGCCCTTGCGCTTACAACGCCTGCCCTCGCCGGCACCGTCCACACGGCCCAGGGCGATATCGAGGTCATTCCGGACAAGACCACCACCGCCTATCTGGGCCTCCCCTTCGCTGCACCACCGGTCGGCGAACGCCGCTGGAAACCACCCGCAACACCGGCCAGTTGGACCGGTACCCGCAAGGCCGACCACTTCGGCGCGGACTGCCAGCAGAACCTGACGCCCGGCGGATTGGGCCCCTGGACGCCGGAATATCTTCCGACCGGACCGGTCAGCGAAGACTGCCTCTACCTCAATGTCTGGACACCCAAAACCGCCGACGCAAAACTCCCGGTCCTGGTCTGGATCCATGGCGGCGCCTTCACGGGCGGGTCCGGCGCCGTGCCGATCTACAATGGTGCGGCCCTGGCTGACAAAGGCATCATCGTCGTCACGATCAATTACCGCCTGGGCGTCTACGGCTTCCTGTCGCACCCGGACCTGATGACCGAAAGCGGCGTCTCCGGCAATTACGGCCTGCAGGACCAGATCGCCGCCCTGCAATGGGTCCACGACAATATCGCCGCCTTCGGAGGTGACTCGTCCCGCGTCACGGTAGCCGGTCAATCCGCCGGCGCCGCTTCCGTCCATGCCCTCCTGGCCAGCCCCAAGGCCAGCGGCCTGTTCAGCCAGGCGATCGCCCAGAGCGGTTCCAGTATCGGCTTGCGCTTCGCCGACCGGTCGAGCGCGGACGCAGACGGCAAAGCCCTTGTCACCGCCGCCGGCGTCGCTAACCTCAACGACCTGCGCCGCCTCAGCCCGGCCGACCTCGACACAACGGTGCGCAAGAGCGGCCTCGCCTTTCGCCCGATCATCGACGGCAACGTCCTGCCCGGCACGACGCCGATCAACGACGTCCCTATCATGACCGGCATGACGGCCAATGAGACAAGCGCGCAGAGCTTCTTCCAGCCGGACACCCTGACGCCTGACTCCTACCGGACGATGATCGCGCAGACCTATGGACCGCTTGCCGATCAGGTTCTCAAAGTCTATCCCGCGGGCACCACCGACACCGAAGCCCGGGCCTCACGTGACGACCTGGCCCGCGACCAGGGCCTGGCCGCCATGGCCTTCTGGGCCGGGGACCGCATGCAATCCAGCCGGCAGCCCATCTACGCCTATCTGTGGACCCATATCGAGCCGGGACCGGAATCGGCGCGCTACCGGGCCTTCCACTCGTCAGAAATACCCTATGTCTTCGGCGTACTGGATACACCTGGGCGGCCGTTCACCGACACCGACCGCGCTATCTCCGAACAGATGATGGCAATCTGGGTCAATTGGGTCGCGAACGGCAATCCCAACCTATGGCAGCCCTACGCAACGAGCGCCCCTACGATCGCCATCCTCGACGAAACGGTATCATCGCGCCCGATCCTCCTGCCGGAAAAACTGGCCCTGTTCAGAGCCTTTTTCGGTCGCGGCAGATAAACCCTACCGCCGCCGCTTGGTCGTGCCGAACATACCGCGCATCAGCTGGCCGACAATGGCAATCCCGACCGAGCGGATGATCGGCACGGCCACCTGCTTGACCGTCTTCAGCGTATCGGCCGTCGCCTTAGCCTTGGCCTTCTCGTCGGCGACGCGCTGGCGTTCTTCGTCCTTGGCCGCCTGGACAGCCGCTTTCGCAGCCGCCTTTTCTTCGGCAGAAGGCGGCGGGGGCGGGGCATCGGCCGCCACCTTGGCAGCGCGCGCCGACAACAGCTCATAGGCCGACTCGCGGTCGCGCTCAGTGTCGTACATGCCGCCGACCGGCGACGCCGCCACGATGGCCGCCCGCTCCTGTTCTGTGGCCGGCCCCATACGCGACGCCGGCGGCCGGATCAGGGCGCGCTCGGTGATATTCGGCCGCCCCTTCTCGTCCATCAGCGACACCAGGGCTTCGCCGGTGCCCAGTTGCTGCAGCACCTCCAGCGTGTTGAACTCGGGATTGACGCGGAACGAGTCCGCCGCCGACTTTAAGCCCTTCTGTTCCGACGGCGTATAGGCGCGCAAGGCATGCTGCACCCGGTTGCCCAACTGCCCGAGCACGGCATCAGGCACATCGGCCGGGTTCTGGGTGATGAAGTAGATACCGACGCCCTTCGACCGGATCAGGCGGACCACCTGCTCGATTTTTTCCAGCAGCGCCTTGGACGCCTGGTTGAACAGCAGGTGCGCCTCGTCGAAGAAAAACACCAGGCGCGGCTTTTCCGGATCGCCGACCTCGGGCAGTTCCTCGAACAACTCGGCCATAAGCCACAGAAGGAAGGTCGAATACAGCTTCGGGTTCTGCATCAGCCGGTCCGAGGCCAGGATATTGACATAGCCCTTGCCGCTGATGTTGGTCCGCATCAGGTCTTCCAGCCGCAGCGCCGGCTCGCCGAAGAACTTGGCCGCACCCTGGTTCTCCAACGTCAACAGGTTGCGCTGGATGGTAGCGATGGTGGTCGGGGATACCTGGCCGTAGGTGGCGCCGATCTCCTTGCTGTTCTCCGACAGGTATTTCAGCATGGCGCGCAGATCATCCAGATCCAGCAGCAACAGGCCTTCCTTGTCGGCCACGGCAAAGGCAATGTTGAGCACCCCTTCCTGGACATCATTCAAATCGAGCAACCGCGCCAGCAACAGCGGCCCCATCTCGGAAATGGTCGCCCGGATCGGGTGGCCCTTTTCGCCGTACAGGTCCCAGAAGACCACCGGCGCCGCGGCCGGCGTCAGGTCCAGGTTCATCCCCTTGGCGCGTTCCAGCAGCTTTTCATTGGGCGTTCCGGGCTGCGACAGGCCCGACAGGTCGCCCTTGATATCGGCGGCGAAGACCGGCACCCCAGCATCGGAAAAGGCCTGGGCCAGGATCTGGAGCGTGATGGTCTTGCCGGTACCGGTGGCGCCGGCGATCAGGCCGTGGCGGTTGGCGCGGCTGTACAGCAGGATTTGCGGATTGGTACCTTGGCCGACAAAGGCTCCCGGCAGATCGGACATTGAGTCGCTCCTCTAAGACGCGACCGTTTTAAAGGATCGGTGTCCCCGGCGCCAGTCTGCGCGTCAGCCAATCCTTCAGCAGCCGGCGCATCGGCATTTCGAAATAGAGGAAGCTCAAGCGCGCCAGTCCCAGGGCGATCGCCATAAACAGCAGCAACACCAGCGGCGAGGCAAAAAAGCCCGCCCGCACCTCAAACGGCAGGTGCGCCAGCCCGACCATGATCATCAGCTGCAACGGAAAATGGATCAGGTAAACCGAATAGCTGACATCACCAACCCAGGCCCATTTTTCGAGCTTGTCGGCATTCAGCCACTTCCCCTGCTGCAGACCCAGTGCCAGCAAGGTCAACGGCACCAGGACATAGACAAAGCTGTCGGTGCTGAACAGGACGGATTTCGAGCCGATATCGTGGCTTTCGATCCAGTCGCCGACCGGTCCCCAGATCAGATCATGCCCAATGACATAGGCCACCAGCCACAGCGCCGGCACCAGCCACACCAGCACCCTCTCCACCCGTTCCAGCCACACCGCCCGGGCATGATCTCTCAGATACTGTACGGCGTAAAAGATCAGCCCACCCAGAAAGAAATTCGGAATACCGCGCGTGAAGTCCGGCGCCGGCTGGGGTTGCAGATATTTGAACAGCAGCCCCAGCACCACCACAGCAGCAATCATCGAAGGCTTGTTCAGCCGCAGAGCACACAGGGCGAAGAAAACGCCATAGAGAAAGACCTCGACCGAGATCGACCACGACGGCCCGTTGAACGACATCTGCGCCCCGGGCAGCCACTGATGCACCATGAACAGGTTGAGCACGAACTGGCCCGGCGAATTGTCCTGATAGATATAGGCCTGGCCATATAGGCTGACGAACACCCACTGGATCAGAGCGACCGCGACAAAGGTCAGGAAAAACAACGGATACAGCCGCGAAAACCGGGCGATAAAGAAGCTGCGCAACCCCACCCGCCGTTGCGACACGGCTTCCGCATACAGCCAGAAAAAGACATAGCCCGAGATCGAAAAGAACAGCTCGACGAAGAACTGGCCATAGACATAGACCGGCGCCAGCAAGGCATAGAGCGGCATGCGGGCATAGTCGAAATTGCCAGTGTCATCGAGCAGGAAGTGCTTGTAGTGAAACAGCACCACCATCGACGCCGCAATGCCGCGCAGGATATCCAGTTCGAAAAACCGGGCCTCAGTGCTGCGCGTGGTGTCCTGAGTCAAGGTCGCGCCTTGTCTACTTTTGCCGTTCCACGCTGTACAGCGCCAGGTTTTCTAACGCGGCGCGCCACGGGCCGGGCTCGAACACCGAAAGCGCGGCGCGGGCCTTGTCGGCATAGCCGCGGGCGACGGCGCGCGCCTGGTCCAGCGCTCCGGACTCAATCATCAACCGTTGCGCATGGGCAAAATCGCCGTCCTGCTGCTTGCGCTCGCCGATGGTGCGGGCCCAGAAGGCCTCGTCCGTCGCCTTGGTCGCCTGCATGGCCAGGATCAGCGGCAGGGTCGACTTGCCCTCGGCAAAATCGTCGCCGGCATTCTTGCCCAGGTCGGCGGCATCGCCGTGATAGTCCAGCACGTCGTCCTGGATCTGGAAGGCCAGGCCCAGGTTCAGGCCATAGCTGTACAACGCCGTGATCTTGTCTTCGGAAGCGCCGGCGGCCACGGCGCCACTTTCGGACGCCGCCGAAAACAGAGCAGCAGTCTTCGACGAAATGATCTCGATATAGTCAGCCTGGCTGAGGTTCAGGTCGAACGCCTTCATCAACTGCAGGACTTCGCCTTGGGTGATGACGGCCGAAGCCTTGGACAGGATGTCGAGCGCCCGCAGCGAACCGGTCTCGACCATCAGCTCGAAGGCGCGGGCGAACAGAAAGTCGCCGACCAACACCGACGACGGCGCACCCCAGATCAGGTGGGCGGCGACCTTGCCGCGGCGCAGGGACGACGAGTCGACGACATCATCGTGCAACAGGGTGGCGGTATGGATGAATTCGACGGCGGCCGACAGCTTGTGATGGTTGTCGTTGCGCACCTCGCACAGGCGCGCGGCGGCCACGCACAAAAGCGGGCGCAGGCGCTTGCCGCCGGCGGCGATCAGGTGCTCGGCCAGGGCGGGAATGACGGCGACTTCGGACTGCATCCGGGCGGTGATCAGACTGTTGACCTTGACCATGTCCGCGGCGGTCAGGCTGACCAGGGCGTTCACGTCGGCTTTGGCGACCGGCGGGCGTACAGTCTCGATATTGGCCGAATCCAAGGTGTTAACTCCTGACACAAACGGTAAAGGCCATAAACCGCCTTGACGGTGCAGGCAATGGCCCGCGATAGTAAACTTCAACCGTAGCTGCCATACAGGCGGCGAAATGATCAGAAAACAATCTCTTATGGGGACCGAGACCGCTTCATCACCGGTTGATTGTGCCACAGAAACCACGCCGACGCACCTGCTGGGCGGGCGCGTCAAAGTGATGCAGCCCGCCAAGGGCTATCGCATCGGCATGGACGGCGCTCTGCTGGCCGCGGCCTGCGCCGGATTGGCGCCGCGCGGGAAGGCTTTGGAACTGGGCTGCGGCGCCGGCGGCGCCATGCTGTCGCTGAAGGCGCGTTGCCCTGATTTAGCGCTGACCGGCATCGAGCGCGAACCGGCCTACGCCGAACTCGCGCGCGGCAACGCCGCCCTTAACAGCCATGACGATGTGACAGTAATGACCGGCGATATCGGCGCCGGTTTCAAAACTCTGGGCCTCGACCGCTTCGATCTGGTGTTTAGCAACCCGCCCTTCTTCGATGACCCGGACACCCTGCGCCCGCCGCATGAGGCCAAGCGCCCAGCCTGGATCGCCGATGACGGTTTGGGCGCCTGGCTGGACTTCGCCCTGGCGGCGGTGAAGGACGGCGGAGACATCGTCTTCATCCACCGGGCCGACCGACTGGGCGACATCCTGACCGGCCTGTCGTCAAAGGCGGGTTCCTTCCGGGTACGGCCCATTCAACCGTTTATCGAAAAGAACGCCAAAAGAATCCTGGTCTGTGGCAAACGCCTGGGCAAGGCGCCGCTGCGCCTGTTACCTCCGCTTGTTCTGCACGACCAAGGCAACCGAAAACACACACCCGAAGTCGAAGCGATCCTACGCGGCGAAGAGGTCTTGGGGTGGTAATTATTGTCGTGAAACACGACGGGCAGCATAAAGCAGAGCTTGCAATACGTCTTCCCGATCAAGAAACGGATAATCGGCAAGTAGGTCGTCAACTGATCTCCCGCTTCCCAGTTGCCGCACAATCATGCTCACAGTGACGCGAAAGCCGCTGATACAAGGTCGACCTCCCATAATTTGAGGGTCTGTATTAATCCGAGTTAGCGTCATTTAATCTTCCAACACCATGACTGCTTACCATAGCGGCCATGAGAGACCAACTTATCCTCCACCGCTTGCGGGGGAGGTGGCGAGCAAGCGAGGCCCCCCTTGGGCCGAAGCGTGTCGAGACGGAGGGGGCGTTACAAGCTCCGAGCTTCGGCTCCCTCAGCTTCGACGCGCTACGGTTTTGCCTTCGCTTGCTCAGCACGGCACGGGCCGCCCCGCTCCCCCGCAAGCGTTGGAGGATAAGAACAGCTCATCCCTTCGCCACACCATCCAGATATGCCTTCGTCGCATCCAGCAGATTATCCCTCAACGCCTCCCGCCGGGCATTCAGATCCGGACTGCCCGCATCGTAATCGGCCATAAGCCGACGAACGAACGCCCCAGACTGCACATCCTGCAAAACCCCCGCCATCTCCGCTTTCGATGAATCATTGATTATTCGCGGACCGGTCAGATACGCCCCATATTCCGCCGTGTTCGAAATCTTGCCGAAGCCGCCCGACATCCCCAGTTCCCACAGCAGATCGACCACCAGCTTCAACTCGTAACAGGTCTCGAACCACGCCACTTCGGGCGGGTATCCGGCATTGACCAGAGTCTGGAAACCCGAAGTCACCAGCTCCCGCGTCCCGCCGCACAACACCACCTGCTCACCGAACAGATCGCTCTCGCATTCGTCCTTCATGGTGGTCTCGAGAATGCCCTTGCGCCCACAGCCCAAAGCCGCCGCATAGGACAGTCCCAGCGCCTTCGCCCGGCCGGAAGCATCCTGATGGACGGCAAACAGACAGAACACCCCGTCGCCGACCACATAGATGTCGCGGATGCGCGGACCGATCCCTTTCGGCGAGACCAACAGGACGTCAACACCGGCCGGAGGCACCACCAGACCAAAGTTCACCGACAAGCCATGCGCGAAAATCAACGCTTGATTTTCTCGTAAATAGGGCGCGACCTCGTCGGCAAACAACCTCTGGTGGGCCTCGTCGGAGGTCAGCACCACGATAACGTCCGCCCACAAGACACCGTCCGAAACCGTAACGATTTCAAAGCCGTCTGATTCGCACTTCACACGTGTTTTCGAGCCCGGCTTAAGTGCTACCTTAACTTGCGCCACGCCGGAATCGCGTACGTTGAGCGCATGGGTCCGCCCCTGTGAGCCATAACCGATGATCAACACGTTCGACGCCGCAATCAGCGACAGGTCACAGTCGGCATCACGATAAACGGGAAGGGACATAGCGGTTGGCCTCGGCTATAGTGATCAGAATCGCTGCCTATCTTAAAGTACCGCCCATGTTCGACCATCCGGAATATCAGTATCTCAACCTGTTGCGCGACTGCCTGGAAAACGGCGTGCGCCGGGACGACCGGACGGGCACCGGCACCTACGGCCTGTTCGGCCGCCAGATCCGCTTCGACCTGAGCCAGGGCTTCCCACTCCTGACCACCAAGAAGGTCCATTTCAAGTCGGTCGCCGTCGAGCTGCTGTGGTTCCTGCGCGGCGACACCAATGTCAAATACCTGCACGATCACGGCGTCACCATCTGGGACGAATGGGCGGATGAGAACGGCAATCTCGGCCCGGTCTATGGCAAGCAGTGGCGCTCATGGACCTCCCCCGACGGCCGCACCATCGACCAGATGGCGCAACTGGTCGAAAACCTGAAGACCAATCCGAACTCCCGCCGCCACGTCATCTCGGCCTGGAACCCGGCCGAGGTCGAGGACATGGCCCTGCCGCCGTGCCACTGCCTGTTCCAGTTCTTCGTCGCTGACGGTAAGCTATCGTGCCAGCTCTATCAGCGCTCGGCCGACATCTTCCTGGGCGTGCCGTTCAACATCGCCTCCTACGCCCTGCTGACCCACATGGTCGCCCAGGCCGTCGGCCTGAAGCCCGGCGACTTCGTCCACAGCTTCGGCGACGTCCACCTCTACAGCAACCACATCGACCAGGCGAAGACGCAGCTTGAGCGCACGCCCTTCGCCTTCCCGACCCTGGAACTGGCGCCGAAGACCGACCTGTTCGGCTTCGACTATGCTGACCTCACCATCGCCAACTACCAAAGCCACGGCGCGCTGAAGGCGCCGGTCGCCGTATGACCAAACCCAAACTGGCTCTGGTCGTGGCCATGAGCGACAACGGCGTCATCGGCAAGGACAACACCCTGCCCTGGCGGCTGCGCTCGGACATGAAACTGTTCAAGGACATCACCCAGGGCAAGCCGATCCTCATGGGCTCGAACACCTGGGACTCGCTGCCGAAAAAACCCCTGCCCGGCCGGCTGAACCTGATCCTCAGCCGCGACCTGAAGTTCGAGGCCCCCGGCGGCATCATCTGCGCGACGATGTTCGAAGCGCTGGATATCGCCAAAGAACACGCCACCGACGACGGCGTCGATGAGATCTGCGTCATCGGCGGCGCCAATGTCTACGCCCAGACCCTGCCCAAGGCCGACCGGCTCTACGTCACCCACGTCCACGCCACGGTCGAAGGCGACACCCACTTCCCGGCCATCGATCCGGCCGTCTGGCAGGTGGTGCGCGAAGAGACCTTCACCAAGGCCGAATTCGACGATCACGATTTTACCCTGAAGGTCTACGAACGGGCGAAGTGATCTGGCCGAATTCCCGCGATTGGGTTAGGCTCGCCCCATGACCCAGCGCCCGCTTCTGATCGCCGCCGGCTTCGCCTTACTGGCCGCCTGTTCTCCGCCCAAGGCCGACACGGCGCCGGCCGTCTCCGTCGAGCCCGTGCCGCAGCCGACCCTGACTCAGGCGCCCGGCGGCTTCAGCATGGGCTCGCCCATCGCCTGCGACATCGGCAAGGACTGCGTCATCCAGCAATATGCCGACCGCGATCCGAACAAGGGCCCGGCCAGCGACTATACCTGCGGCGGCGCCACCTATGACGGCCACGACGGCACCGACTTCCGCATCCCGGACAAGGTCGCCCAGGCGCGCGGCGTCGCCGTTCTGGCCGTGGCCGACGGGGTGGTGGCCGGCGTGCGAGACGGCGCGCCCGACTGGGAGGTCGGCGCCTATAACCAGGCCGCCGTGCCGTCCGACCGGGCCTGCGGCAACCGCGTGGTGGTCATCCATGGCAATGGCTGGCATACACAGTACTGCCACATGCGCCAGGGCTCGATCAGTGTGAAGGACGGCCAGAAGGTCAAGGCCGGCGACAAGCTGGCCCTGGTCGGACAGGCCGGCTGGGCGGCATTTCCGCACCTGCACCTGGGCGTATTCAAGGACAACAAGCCCGTCGATCCGTTCAACCTGTCGGCCTCGTGCTCCCCCACGACAGCAACCACCCTGTGGAACGCCGGCGTCAGACAGCAGATGGTCTATGCCGGCCGCCAGATGCTCAATGCCGGCTTTGCCCCCGGCCCTGTGACCATGGATGCCATCGAGCGCGGCAATATCCCCATGGCGACCAGGTCCAGCCCCGCCTTGGTTGCCTGGGTCCGCGCCATCAACCTGCAGTCCGGAGACGTTCAGACCCTGACCATCTACAAGCCCGACGGCAAGGTCCTGGTGACCTCGGCCCAGCCTATGCTGGACCGCAACAAGGCCCAGTACATGGCCTTCACAGGTGAACGGCCACCCGGCGGATCCTGGCCGAAAGGCAAATATCGCGCCACCTACACGGTTACCGCCGGGACCAAAACCGTTCTGTATAAAGAATTCAGTCTGGAGTTCATGTGAGGCGGTATTGACGTAACGCTGTCCCATGTCATGTTACGGCGCAAATTCAGGCCGTTTGGCGCAGGGAAGCAATACCATGACGACGTTCACGGGTATCAACGGCACCGACGGCGCCAATGGCGCGACCCCGCCCCCGGGCAATGACGGCGCTGATGGCGGCAACGCCACGGCCGGCGGCAGCGGCGAAAGCCTGGTCATCGACATCACTGAGGAAAATATCCAGGAACTGCTCGGCGGTCAGAGCCTGCTGGCAACCTCCGGTTCGGGCGGCAAGGGTGGCGGCGGCGGCCACGCCAATGCCGGTGCGCCGGGCGGCATTGGCGGCAACGGCGCCACAGGCGGCCAAGGCGGCGACCTGACCATCGACCTGACGGGCATCTCCTACACCGAAGTCATGACCATCATCGCGACTGGCGGCACGGCCGGCTATGGCGGCGGCGGCGGCCTGGGCGGTAACGGCATCGCCGGTACGGGCGGCGCGGCCGGACTGGCGGCAAACGGCGGCGACAATGGCGACGTCCTGATCCGCCTGACCGACAGCACGGTCATCACCGATCCTCTGCATCCGTCGGCACGGCTGAACCTGACTGCCGGCTTCACCGCAGGCTACATGCTGGGCGGTTTCGGCCGGACCGGCAGCGCGGGCGACACACCCGGCGATGGCGGCGACGGCGGCCGTGGCGGCGATGGCGGCACAGCCGGAGTCCTGGTCGACAGCGTCTACCTCTCGTTCGACACAGGCTTCAACAGCCACCGCATCGAAGTCATCGGCGCCCTCGGCGGCATTGCCGGCGACGGTGGCCGCGGCGGGGCCGGCACTACGGCCGGCCAATATGGCGCGGGCGGCCGCGGCGGTGACGGAGGCGACGGCAGCGATGTCGCCATCACCTTCACCAACAATCATATCACCGGCACCCCCGCCGACGAGCGACTGAAGCTGGAATTCGTCCTCAACGGCGGCCGCGGCGGCATCGGCGGCGAAGGCGGCCTGGGTGGCGCCGACCTGGGTGAACGCGCAAGTAACGGGATCAACGGCGCCTCAGGCCTGGCGACCCTCACCTTTTCCGGCAACACCATCGATGGCGGCGCGGGCAATGACACCCTGGTCCTCGCCTTCGCGCGCGGCATATATGTCGACGAAACCCGCGGCGAAGAATGGGATCCGACCGGCATCGGCGGTATCTATATCGACCTGGCCAACGGCTATATGGAGGTCGGCGGCCAGGTCAACAGCCTTGTCGGTGTCGAAAACCTGACCTTTGAGGTGCAGAACGGAATCTTCGTTCCCGGCGACCCGTTCCTGGACATGGCCGACCACATTTTCGCTTACGGCTCCAACGCCGCCAACCAGATCCTGGGCAGTAACTGGGCGCCGGGATTCTTCTACGGCCGGGGCGGCGATGACATCCTGTTCGGGCGCGGCCTCAACGATCGCCTGGACGGCGGTTCCGGCGCCGACGAACTGGTCGGAGGCGACGGCCTCGACCGCCTTTACGGCGGTTCCGGTCTCGACTTCCTGGAAGGTGGCGCCGGCAACGACATCCTCGATGGCGGCAGCGGCGGCGATACCCTGATCGGCGGCAATGGCAACGACCAGTACTATGTCGACAGCAACAGCGACATCGTCACCGAGTCCGATGGCGGCGGCATCGATGTGGTTTTTGCCGCCTTCAACTATACCCTTGGCAACCACGTCGACGACCTGACACTGACCGGCACGGCCAATATCAACGGCACCGGCAATGACCTGAACAATACCCTGACCGGCAATACGGGCGACAATGTCCTGAGCGGCGGCCTGGGCAACGACGCCTATTACATCCAGAACGCCGGCGACAAGGTCGTCGAAGCCAACAATGCCGGCAACGACGTCATCTATAGTGAGGTCAGCTACAGCCTCGTCGGCCGCTACGTCGAAGCCCTGTACCTGACCGGCGACACGGCCGTTGAAGCCATCGGCAACGGCTCCGCCAATCAGCTCTACGGCAATGCCCTCAACAATTTGCTGGATGGTGGCGCGGGTGTCGACATCATGGTCGGCAATGCGGGCGACGACACCTATTTCGTCAATGTCGCGTCCGACGAAATCTTTGAAGGCGCGGATGGCGGCCTCGACACCGTCTACGCCTCGGCCAGCTACCTCCTGTCGGCCGAGGTCGAACGCCTGATCCTGACCGGCACGGCCGCCAACGGCACCGGCAATCTGTCGAACAACGTCATTACCGGCAATGACGGCAACAACGTCCTGGATGGCGCCGGCGGGGTCGATACCCTGGTCGGCGGCCTGGGCAACGACACCTATTATGTCGACGACAGCCTCGACATCGTCACCGAAGCCTCGGGCGCCGGTACCGACACCGTCATCGCCAGCGCCAGCTACAACCTGACCGGCCGGGTGGTCGAAAACCTGACCCTGACCGGAGCCGACGACCTGACGGCCATCGGCAACGGTGTCGGCAACAAGCTGACCGGCAATACAGGCAACAACCTGCTCGACGGCGGCGCCGGCGCCGATACAATGACCGGCGGACTGGGTAACGACACCTATTATGTCCAGGCGACCGGCGACAAGGTCGTCGAGGCCGGCGGCGAAGGCACCGATATCATCTATTCGACCGTCAGCTACAACCTGACCGGCCGCTATGCCGAAACCCTGAACCTGACCGGATCGGCCAATATCGACGCCCTGGGCAACAGCCTGGCCAACACCCTGATCGGCAACGCCGGCGCCAATACGCTGAACGGCCTCGGCGGCAACGACATCCTGACGGGCAATGGCGGCGCCGACATCTTCCTGTTCGGGCTGGGCAGCCGCGCCGACACTGTCACCGACTTCAGCGCCGCCCAGAACGACACCCTCAATATCAACGCCCATACCGGCGGTGTCGCCAACGCCGGCCTGGTCACCCAGGCCGGCGCCGATACGGTGATCAACCTGGGCGGCGGCAATGTCATCACCCTGCTCAATGCCGTCCGCGCCGACGTGCTGGCGCAGATCGTCTGGTAGACTGTGACCGCACGGTGACGGGGTGTGACCAATAAACCCGGTTGTATCCCGGCATAACAGGATTAATCTCCGCCGCGGAAACGGGCGGGAGACATAATCATGGCGGCATATGTAGGCACACCGGAAGCCGATATTTTCCAGGGCACCTCGGACAACGACACCTTCACGGGCATCAGCTTCAACGACTCCGTCGACGGCGGCGCCGGCACGGACGTCATTTCCATCGACCTCAGCGCGGCCACGGCGAACATCCAGTACAGCGCTCACCTGGCGGGGAATGCGACCGGCTGGACGGCGCTGGGCATGCTGATCCGCAATGTAGAGCGGCTGTCGGCCCTGCACACGGGCAGCGGCAATGACACCCTGATCATCGCCTACTCACACGGCCCGTTTGTCTGGCACGCCGGCGGCGGCAACGACACAGCCAGGATCAGTTACACCGCCGCTCCGGCCGGAACGTCGATCATCGCGGCGCCGCAATCCGACGGCGGCTACGCCATCGATATCGCGGGTTTCGGCACGACCGTGCTTTACGATGTCGAAGTGATCGACCTGGATGGTGGCGCCGGCAACGATTCCCTGACCGGCACGGTTGGCACTGACCGGCTGGACGGTGGCATCGGTGATGACACCCTTAGCGGCGGCCTGGGCAATGACGTACTGGGAGGAACCTCCGGTAACGATCTCCTGATCGGCGGCGGCGGCGGCGATTATTACGATATCGGTGAAAACGAACACGCTGTTATTGTCGAAAATGACGAGCAGAGAGACGGCGATACAATACGCGTCATCGCTGAACGCTATACCCTGCCCGACAATTTCGAAAACCTGAGTTTGCACGGCAACTACGCTTACGGCAACGCCCAGAACAACATCATTCACCTGGGCACCCCAGATGAGTTTCCCCGCGGCTCCCTCTACGGCCTCGAAGGCGACGACGTCCTGTACGGTGACGACGAAAGCAATGGCCTCGATGGCGGCACCGGCGCCGATACCATGTATGGCGGGTTCGAGATGGATTATTACACCATCGACAACCCCGGCGACGTGGCCATCGAGGAGGACGGCCAGGAGTACATCGAGGCGGTCATCCGAGCGTCCATCGACTTCACGCTCGATGACGCTCACGCCTACAACATCGACAGCCTGGAACTGACCGGGAACGCCATCCGCGGGACGGGCAATGACAGGGGCAATTCCATCAAGGGCAATAGCGAGAACAACATCCTCGACGGCCGCGGAGGGCGTGACTATCTGGAGGGCGGCGCCGGCAACGACACCTATATCGTCGAGTTCCGGGCGAGCAATCCCGACCGCATCGTCGAAACGGCCAACAAGGGTATCGATACCGTTATGACCGCGGGCACTTTCTCCCTGCCCGCCCATGTCGAAAACCTGACCCTGACCAGCATCGGTGACGACAACGGCACTGGCAACGATCTCGGCAACCTGCTGATAGGCAATGCCGGCGTCAACATCCTGACCGGCGGGCTGGGCGACGATACCTATGTCCTAATGGGCGGCAACGATACCGTCGTCGAAAAGCTCCTGGAAGGCCTCGACACCGTCGAAACCGACGCGACCTACACGCTGGGCAACCACGTCGAAAACCTGACCCTGACGGGAGACGGCAATGTCAACGGCACCGGCAACCTGGTGGCCAATGTCCTGACCGGCAATGCCGGGGTCAACACCCTGACCGGCGGCCGCGGCAACGACACCTACTACATCCAGAACGCCACCGACCGGGTCGTCGAACTGCATACCGAAGGCACCGACACCATCTTCAGTTCGGTCAGCTACTCCCTGTTCGGCCGCGCCATTGAGACCTTTATCATGACCGGGACCGCCGATCTCACGGTCACCGGCAATTCGCTGAACAACAGCCTGACCGGCAATGACGGCAACAACAGCTTCGACGGCGGCACCGGCGCCGACCGGATGGCCGGCGGCCTGGGCAACGACACCTATTATGTCGACCATGTCCAGGACAATGTCGCCGAACTGCACCTCCAGGGCAACGATACGGTCTTCAGCTCGGTCACCTATTCCCTGTTCGGCCGGGCGGTCGAAACCCTGATCCTGACCGGGGACGGAAACCTCAACGGCACCGGCAACAGCCTGGCCAATACGATCACCGGCACTGCCGGCAACAACAGCCTGGACGGCGGCGCCGGCGCCGACGTGCTGAAAGGCGGGCTGGGCGACGATACCTATTATGTTGACCATGCCCAGGATAATGTCGTCGAGCAGCACGGCCAGGGCACCGACACGGTCTACGCCACCGTGACCTACTCCCTGTTCGGCCGCGCGGCCGAAAGCCTGATCCTGACCGGCAGCGGCAACCTCAACGGCACGGGCAATTCGCTGAACAATGTCCTGACCGGCAATGACGGCAACAACACGCTCAATGGCGGCGGCGGCCGCGACCTCCTGACCGGCGGCCTGGGCGCCGACATCTTCCTGTTCACCACCGGCGCAGGGCGTCCGACCATCACCGACTTCAATTCAACCGAAGGCGACAGTATCGATATCCATGCCTATACCCATGGCGTCTCGGATATCAGCCGCATCAGCCAGAGCGGCGAGGACGTCACCATCACCCTGATCGCAGGTCCGGTGATCACGGTAACCCACGCCAATGTCGGCGACGTCATGGACCACATCGTCTGGTAACGGCCGCCGACATGCGGACGTCATGAATCACATCTATCGGTAGAGCAATTGTGACTGCCGCAGCGGCAGGGCCATGCTATAGACAGCTTTTTTCGGAGGGAGAATTTTCATGAAACCGTTGTACCTAAGCGTGCCTGAATCCCTGTCCGCCTTTGGTTCCCGGCATTCCGATTTCGGCCTCAGCCCAGCGTCTTCCGCGACAGTCGCGCTGGGCATTGCCTCCACCACCAGCCTGTCCGCCGTGTCCGCCACGACCGCCAGCCTCGCCGAAGGCCGCACCGACACCGTGTCCACGGCTGCCTTCACGGTCACCAACGCCCTGACCTTCGCCACAGCCATCCCCGACGCCGGGCCGATTGCCGCTCCTTATATCATAAGCAACTGGCAGCCCTACCTGACCATCAACTTCCTGGTCCCACTGGAAGGCATCTATCCGCCTCAGAACGGCCTGAACGGTGCGCCTGAGGAAGGCGTCAACAACAGCGCCTATATGGGCGGCATCCGCATGTTCGCCGGCAACTTCGCCCCACAAGGCGATGCGCTCGCCGCCGGCCAACTCCTTTCGATCGCCCAGAACACCGCCCTCTTCTCCCTGTTCGGCACCACCTATGGCGGCGACGGTATCACCACCTTCGCCCTGCCGGACCTCGGCGGCCGTACCACGGTCGGCATCGGCACCGGTGCCGGCCTGACGCCACGGACGCTCGGCCAGGTCTTCGGCGCCGAAACGCTTAACATCGCCTCCGCCAACCTGCCCTACAGCGCCGGCGGCACCGCCGCCTCGCTCGACAACTACAACCCGTCCCTGGGCACCCGCTACCTGATCCAGATCCAGGGCATCTTCCCCTCCCAGGATGGACTTGCTGACGACGGCCTGAGCGACGGCGGCCTCATCGGCAATAATATGGACATGATGGGCCTGGTGGTTCAGTTCGCCGGTTCATACGTCCCCCGCGGCTACCTCGCCTGCGAAGGCCAGCTCCTGTCGATCTCCCAGAACATCGCCCTGTTCTCCCTGCTGGGCACCACCTACGGCGGCAACGGCACGACCACCTTCGCCCTGCCCGATCTGCGCGGCCGTACCGTCGTCGGGGTCTCCGCCAGCCACTCCTTGGGCCAGGCCTTCGGCAGCGACCGCGAATATATCGATCAGAACGAGCTGCCGGCGGACATGGCCGGCAGCGGCAACCCCGTCACCAACAACGGCCCCTCCCTGGCCCTGCACTACATGATCGCCACCCAGGGCATCTTCCCGTCCCGCAACAGCCTGACAGAAGGCGATCCCGAAGAGCAGTATATCGGCGAAATCGCCATCACCGCCATCAACTATGCGCCGCGCGGCTGGATGTTCTGCGAGGGCCAGCTCCTGAGCATCGCCCAGAACACCGCCCTCTTCTCCCTCCTGGGCACCACCTACGGCGGCAATGGCACCACCAACTTCGCCCTGCCGGACTTCCGCGGCCGTACGGCGGTCGGTACCGACACCGGCTTCAGCCTGGGCCAGCAGGCCGGCAGCGAATCCTACACCCTGTCCTCCACCTACATGCCGGCGCTCGACCTGAACGGTAACCAGTATCAGAACACCCTGATCGGCGCCGGCCAGAACGACACCATCCACGCCTACGGCGGCAATGACAGCCTGGTCGGCAACAACGGCGACGACGTCCTGGATGGCGGCGCTGTCACGGACACCATGTCCGGCGGCGCCGGCAACGACACCTACTATGTCGACTCTGAGATCGACAGCATCATCGAACCGAGCGGTCAGGGCACCGACCTGGTCTATGCCAGCGTCACCTACAGCCTGGCCGGCACCTTTGTCGAAGCCCTGACCCTGACCGGCAGCGCCAATCTCAATGGCACCGGAAACGGCCAGGCCAACACCGTCACCGGCAACACCGGCAACAATAGCCTGGACGGCGGCGCCGGCAATGACACCATGTATGGCGGCCTCGGCGACGACACCTTTATCGTCAGTGTCGCCGGCGACGTCGTCTATGAAAATTCCGGCGAAGGCACCGACACGGTCGAGGCCTCCGTCACCTACACCCTGGGCTACAACCTCGAGAACATCGTCCTGACGGGCTCAGCCAATATCAACGCCACCGGCAACGCGCTGGACAATATCCTCTACGGCAACACAGGTACCAACATCCTGACCGGCGGCTTGGGCAACGACACCTACTTCGTTCAGAACACCACCGACAATGTCGTCGAGGCCTCGAACGAAGGTACGGACCTGATCAACAGCTTCGTCACCTACAGCCTGGCTGGCCGTCAGGTCGAAAACCTGACTTTGATCGGCGGCGACCCCGTCAACGGCACCGGCAACAGCCTGGCCAACACCCTGACCGGCAACGCCGCCAACAACACCCTGGACGGTGGGACCGGTCACGACCGGCTGGATGGCGGCGCCGGCGCCGACACCATGATCGGCGGCAGCGGCAACGACACCTTCGTCGTCGACAATGCCGGCGACAGTATCACCGAAAACGCCGGCGGCGGCGCCGAACTGATCGAAGCCTCGATCACCTGGACCCTGGGCGCCAATTCCGAAAACCTGACCCTGACGGGCGCCGCGGCCATCAACGGCACGGGCAATGACGGCAACAACATCCTCACCGGCAATGCCGGCGTCAATGTCCTGGCCGGCGGGCTGGGCGACGACACCTTCTACGTCCAGACGGTCGGCGACAATGTCGTCGAAGCCGGCGGTTCGGGCAATGACGTCATCTTCTCGACCGTCACCTACAGCCTGAATCAGCGCTACGCCGAGACCCTGAACCTGACAGGCGGTGACAATGTCAACGCCACCGGCAACTCGCTGACCAATACGCTCAGCGGCAATACCGGCAACAACACCCTCAACGGCAAGGGCGGCGCCGACAACCTGACCGGCGGCCTGGGCGCCGACATCTTCCTGTTCGAAGCCGGCAGTGGCGTCGACGTCATCACCGACTTCACCGCCGCCCAGGACGACGCCATCAACATCCACGCCTACACCAACGGCGCGACCAATACCGGAATCGTTACCCAGAACGGCGGCAACGTCCTGATCGACCTGGGCGGCGGGAATACAATTACCGTCAACAACGCGCTCCAGACGGAGGTACTTGCGCACATCGTTTGGTAGAAAAGACGCGACAGCCCGCGGGTCAATGAAGTATGAATGCCCCATAAATCGTTTGCAGGGGCCTATATCATGAAACCCGTCTATCTCGCTACGACCGACCTGGAGTCGGCGTTCCGTTTGTCGCATCTCGAGTCCGCCGCCGGCACCCGGGCCTTCAGCCCTGGCGCCGCGCCTGTCGCGTTAAACGTCGCCAACGCCACCAGCCTGTCGGCCGTTGCCGCCAAGACCGGTACGGTCAGCGATGGACGCGCCGACACCGTGTCCGCGGCCACCTTTGCCGTCGCCGATACCCTGGCGTTCGACATCGCCACAGCCCCCACCGACGGCCTGATCAGCGCGCCCTATTACATCGACAACCACCAGCCCTACCTGGCCATCAACTTCCTCGTCCCGCTGTCAGGCGCATACCCTCCCCGACCGGCTTTGCACGACGCCCCGGAAAGCGGTATCAATGACTCCGCCTACATGGGCGGCATGCGGATGTTCGCTGGCAACTTCGCCCCCTACAGTGACGCCTTTGCCGCCGGCCAAATCCTCAGCATCTCCCAGAACACCGCGCTGTTTTCCCTGTTTGGCACCTATTACGGCGGCAACGGCATCACCACCTTTGCCCTGCCAGACCTGCAGGGTAAAGCCGTCGTCGGGATCGGCCAGGGCCCGGGGCTTAGCGACTATGTCATCGGCGAGCAGTTTGGCTCGAACACACTTGAAATCAATGCGGGCGTCATCCCCACCTCCGGGGGCGGCAGCGGCTTCGGTATCGACAACAGTCAGCCCACCTTGGCCACGACCTACATGATCCAGGTCGAAGGCATCTTCCCGTCTTCGAACGGGCTGATGAACAATGACATGAACCAGATGGGTCTGGTGGTCCAGTTCGGCGGCAATTTCACGCCGTTAGGCTACCTGCCCTGTGACGGTCGCCTGCTGTCCATCGGCGAATACGACGTGCTCTTCGCGCTGCTCGGTACGACCTACGGCGGTGACGGTGTCGAAACCTTTGCCCTGCCCGATCTGCGCGGCCGCACCGTTGTTGGCGCCGGTCAGGGTCCCGGTCTTCCGTTCCACAACCTGGGTGAACAGTTCGGCACGGAAAACCAGTATCTCTCGCAAAACCAGATGCCGGGGGACATGGGTGGCAGCAACTCCGCCGTCAACAATGCTCAGCCGTCTCTTGCACTTAACTACATGATCGCCCTGACAGGCATCTTTCCTTCACGCAGCGCCCTAACGGACGCCGACGAGGAAATGCAGTATCTCGGTGAGATCGCTATTACGGCCATCAACTATGTCCCCAGGGGCTGGGCGCTCTGTCAAGGCCAACTGCTCAGCATCGCCCAAAACCAGGCCCTGTTCTCCCTCCTCGGCACGACCTATGGTGGCAACGGCACGACCAACTTCGCCCTGCCCGACTTCCGCGGCCGCACGGCCGTCGGCACCGGCAATGGCACTATCCTGGGCGATAGGGGCGGCGCGGAGACCTATACCCTCTCGACCAACCTGTTTCCGGGCATGACCCTGAACGGCAATGGCGCGCCCAATAATCTGTATGGCGCGAACCAGAACGATTTCCTCAACGGCTTCGACGGCAACGATCGCCTGGTCGGCAATTACGGCAACGACCGCATCGACGGCGGCACCGGCAATGACACCATGGACGGCGGCTTCGGCGATGACACCTACTATGTCGACTCCACCGCCGACAGCATCATCGACAACAGCGGCCAGGGCTATGACTACGTCTTCGCCACCGCGACCTTCAGCCTGGCCTTCACCTTCCTCGACGTGCTGTACCTGACGGGCTCGGCCAATATCAACGGCACCGGCAATGGCCAGGCCAACCTCATCACCGGCAATACCGGCAACAACCGGCTGGACGGCGCCGCCAACAACGACACCCTGACCGGCGGTCTGGGCGACGACACCTATGTCATCTCCAATGTCGGCGACGTGATCAATGAAAACGCCAATGAAGGCATCGACACGGTTGAATCGGCCATCACCTTTACCCTCGCCGACGTTCTGGAAAACCTGACCCTGACGGGCTCGGCGAACATCAACGGCACGGGCAATGCCGGCAACAACATCCTGACCGGCAATACCGGCGTGAACGTCCTCACCGGCGGCCTGGGCAACGACACCTACAACGTCCAGAATACCGGCGACAATGTTGTCGAAGCGGCCAATGAAGGCACCGACCTGATCAACTCGACCGTAAGCTACAGCCTGTCCGGCCGCCAGGTCGAGAACCTGACCCTGACCGGTTCGGCTAACGTCAACGCCACTGGCAATGGTTTCGCCAACATCTTGACCGGCAACAGTGGCAACAACGTCTTGGACGGCGGCGCCAACAACGACACTATGGCGGGCGGTGCTGGCAACGACACCTACGTGATCAGTGCCGCCGGGGACGTCGTCACTGAGAACCTCAACGAAGGCATAGACACCCTCGAGACGCCCTTCACCACCACCCTTGGCGCCAATCTTGAAAACGTCACCCTCACCGGTTCCGCAGACCTCAACGCGAACGGCAATGCCCTCAACAACGTCCTCACCGGCAATGCCGGCGTAAACGTTCTGACCGGCGGTGCGGGAAACGACACATATTACATCCAAAATGTCGGCGATAATGTCGTCGAAACCTCGGGCAACGGCAGCGACGTCATCTTCTCGACGGTGACCTATTCGCTGAACCTGCGCTATGCCGAAACGCTCAACCTGATCGGCTCTGACAATGTCAACGCCACCGGCAATTCGCTGGGCAATACCCTGGGCGGCAATGACGGCAACAACACGATCAACGGCAAGGGTGGCACGGATAACCTGAGCGGTGGCCTGGGCGCCGACATCTTCTTCTTCGACGCCAACAGCGGAACGGACACGATCACCGACTTCAGCGCGGCGCAGAACGATACCATCAACATCAACGCCTACACGAGCGGCGTGGCCAATGCCACCATGGTCAGCCAGAACGGCGGGAATGTGGTGATCGCTCTGGGTGGCGCCAATGTCATCACGGTCAACAGCGCCCTGGTCGCCGACGTGCTCAGCCATATCGTCTGGTAAAAGAAAAGGCCCGGAAGTCTCGCTTCCGGGCCTCTTGTCCTACGGGATCAGGCTGCCGACACCCTGTTTGACGATCTCGCCAAACAAACCGCCGCCCTTCTTCTTTTTCTTCTTGCCGTCACCGTTGCCGGTGTTGTTGTCCTGTGGCTGAGCCTGCTCTTCTGGCTCGGACGGTTGCCCGGCCATACCGAACATTCCTCCATTCATGCCTCCCATATCCTGGCCCAGCAATCCTCCGGTCGTTGATCGATAGCGGATCTTGGTGGTCCACTGGATGTTCCACGCCACCTTCGGGTCTGCCGGCCGCGCCGGATAGCTCAGGTTCGTCTCACCGCCATAAGCCGTGATGTTGTACATGGCGCCTTCGGTCGCGCCTGCCACCTCGGCCGGCACGGTACAGGCCGTCGCGGTCCCCGGCAGCAACACCTTCGACGCCGTCAAACGCTCAATGTCGCCCGGCGTCAGGTAATCCGGCGCCATGCCCATCCAGCCGGTATTGCTTGCCGCCGAGGTCCACATGACGAAGGTGTCGCGCTCACGCCCCGAGCCGATGGCCGTGGCAACAAACCCCTTGGCGTTGGGAATGGCCGCCCAGGTCAGCGGCACGGCGCCCGATGCCGCCTTCTGGTTGCCCGAAACCTTGATCGGCGCCAGGAAGTCCTGGCTCTGGCTCAACGAAAAATCGATCTGCGGCGCATAGTCGGTCTTGACGGTATGGGCGCCGGTCAGGGACTGGCCGGTAAAGGCGCTGTTGGTCTTCGCGTTCGGCCATTCGCCGTAGGCCTTGTAGGTCGCGGGCGTCGGCTTGTTGACCGTATCCAGGTTCACCGACGGCGCCAGTTGCTTGACCATGGCCATGCGCTGGTTCGGGTCGGTGATCTTGGCCAGGTCGATAACCAACGGCTGACCGGCGGCGGCGTGCTCACCGCAACCCCAGTAGATCAGGATCTTGCCCTTGGGTGTTTCGTGGCTCTGCTCCCCCGGCGTGTAGGGTTGCGCCGGCCCGGCCGGCCCGGCCTCGGTGCGCTTGTAATAGAGCGGCAGATCGGCAGCGGTCATCAAGTGATCACCTGTCGTCTCGGTCTTCGCCACCTGGTTGGACCCGAGCGTCAAAGTGACATTGTGGCTGGCATCGCCCGACATCATGCCCATCATGGACGACATGGAAGGCTTGCCCTTGCCCATACCCGCCATATTGAAGCCGGAACTGGTGGTAGTATCGACCCAGTAGGAGGCGACCGGTCCGGTGACCACCTGTTTGGTTGGGGTTGCCGTTGACGCCGGACCGGCGATCAGAGCGGCAATCACGGCGGCCGCAGCGCCGCGCATCAGAAATATACGCGCCTTACCCATAACCCAATCTCCTGAAAATATGCTTTGAAACCTCGCCATCTAAGCGAACTGAGCGGAAGTCGCAATTTACATTTCCGTTAGATATGAAACTTTCTGAAGCGGTATAATTTTAGCCCAAATCGCTCACTCCACTTACTTCAAAACTATCGAACAATTTCTATAAACTACTGAATTCACTTAAAATAATCCCTCCCCGTTATACGGGGAGGTGGATCATTTGCTGGAAGCAAATGAGACGGTGGGGGATTTGGCCCGCCAGAGCTTGCTTCACCTACTATCATGTTTTTTAAGGCTATTCCGCTACTGCGCTGTCCATCCACCATCGACCGGAATCGATGCCCCGGTAATATTATGCGCCAGCGGACTGGCCAGCCACATCACCAGCAACCCGATCTCGGCGGGATCGGACATTCGCCGGCTTGGCTGCTTTTCGGCCAATAACTCCGCCACCCCGGCCGCCCGATCGCCACCATGGGTCGCGGCCCGCGCGACGATTTGCGGCTCGATCAAGGCGGTCTCCGTCCACCCTGGACAGATGCAGTTGACGGTCACCCCGCCGCTCTCGCGCGTGCCGGCGGAGGCATATTCCAGCGCCGCCACCTTCGACAAACCCACCAGGCCGAACTTCGACGCCACATACGGCGCCTTGGCCTCGGAAGCCACCAGGCCATGCACCGAAGCGATATTGATAACCCGGCCGTACCCCTTCACCGCCATCTTTGGCAGAGCATGGCGCATGGTGTGAAACGCTGCCGACAGGTTGACGGCAATCAAACCATCCCAGGTCTCATCCGACACCTCCGATAATCGCGCCGTCTTCTGCATCCCGGCATTGTTGACCAGGATATCCGGCCCGCCCCAGGCCTCGACCGCCGCCATCATCCCTGAAATCGCCACCGCATCGCGCAGGTCGCCGGCAAAGAACCGCGCCTCAGGCGCCCCCGCCGCCCGCATGGCCACGACCGCCCGCTCGGCCTCCTCCACGGTTGCCAAACCATGCACCGCGACCCGCGCTCCGGCGGACGCCAGCGCCTGGGCGACGGCCAAGCCTATCCCACTCACGGAGCCGGTAACCAGCGCCGTGCGGCCTTCCAGATATCGCGATGTCATGATGGAGTTACAGCCTCTCTAAAATCGAGACGTAGTTGGCGACCGCTCCGCCGCCCATGTTGAAACACATGCCCAGCTTCGGATCCGGCAATTGCATCTCGCCCGCCTCGCCGGTCAGTTGCCTGGCGGCGATGACATGCATGCTGACCCCGGTCGCGCCGACCGGATGGCCCTTGGCCTTCAAGCCACCCGACATATTGACCGGCAAACGGCCATTACGCCCCGTCCCGCCATCGATGACCAGTTCACGCCCCTGCCCCGCCGCAGCCAACCCCATGGCCTCGACCGACAGCAGCTCGGCAATGGTGAAACAGTCATGGACCTCGGCGAACGAGATATCGCCGACCGACACGCCCGCCTGCGCATAGGCCTTGGCGAACGCCCGGCGCGGCCCCTCAAATGCCGTCATGTCCTTGGCCGACAAAGGCAGCAAATCATTGACCTGCTGCGCCGCCCGGAAGCCCACGGCCCGCCGGAAATCCCCAGCCATATCCTCACGCACCAGCACGATCGCCGCCGCCCCGTCCGACACCAGCGAACAGTCGGTCTTCTTCAAAGGCGCGGCGATGATCGGGTTCTTGTCCGACGCATAGCGACAAAAATCCAGCTCCAGCGGCTTGCGCAGCTGAGCGAACGGATTGTGCACGGCGGCAGCGTGGTTCTTGGTGGCGATATGGGCCATGGCCTCGGTCGGATCGCCGTACTTGGCCTGATAGGCCAGGGCGAACTGGGCGAAGATCTCGGGGAAACTCATCCCCGCCTCTTCGCGCTGATAGCTGGCCGCCCCCAGAGCCCGCGTCACGGTCGGACCATCGACGGCGGTCATCTTCTCCGCCCCGACGACCAGGGCGCTCTTCACCCGGCCCGACGCGATGGCATCCATGGCGGCATACAAGGCCGCCGAACCCGAAGCACAGGCGTTTTCCAATCGCGCCGCCGGCTTGAACCGCAGCCCCTCATCGGCGCCCAAAATCATCGAGGCGCAGAACCCGTCCGGCACCATGCCGGCATTGAAATTGCCCAGCCACACGGCGTCGATGTCTTCGCCAGTCAGCCCGGCATCGGCCAGGGCTTCACGGGTGACGGCCTGGATCATCTCCTCCAGCGACATGTCGAGACGGCCGAACGGGGTATGTCCCCAACCGACAATGGCGGCTTTCATGGCACTAATCCTTCCAGAAAGGTTTCGATGGCGGTGACGGCCTCGCCTTCGTCCAACATCGGGGCGTGGCCGCGATTACGCACGGTGACGGCCTGCATTCCGGCATGGCGCTCACCCATCTGCTTCAAGGTTTCGGCTGACAGCAGGTCGGAAATCTCACCGCGCACCGCCAGGATCGGCAGGCCTTCCAGCTTGTCCCACATCCCCCACAGGTCGGGTGGCGCCACGGTCGGCTCAGGCGTGGCAAAGGCCTGCGAAATGGCTGGATCATAGGCCGGCGCGATGGTGCCGTCCGGCCTGACCTCATAGGTCCGCCGCGCAAAGGCCAGCCAGTCGTCGTCATGATAATCCGGAAAGGCGACACCATTGGTCTCCTTCGCCCGGGCGGCAGCGTCTTCCCACGTCGTCACCGCGACACCCCTGCCGGTATAGCTCGCGATGCGCGCCAGACCCGCCGGATCGATCTCCGGCCCGACATCGTTGATCACCATGCCGATGACCATCTGCGGCGCGAAGGCCCCCATGATCATGCCCATCAACCCGCCCATCGACGTCCCGATCAGCGCCGCCCGAGGAATCCCCAGATCCCCCAAAAGCTTGAACATGTCCTGGACATAGACGCCGGGCGTATAGTGCGCCGGCTGATCGTCCCATTGCGACTTGCCGCGGCCGCGCTGGTCGACGCTGATAACCCGATACCGCGTCGACAGATGGCCGGCGATCCATTCGAAGTCGGCCGAGTTGCGCGTCAGCCCGTGCATGCACAGCACCGGCATACCGCTGCCGCCATAATCGCGGGCGTAAAGGGTCAGACGCGTGTCGGCACTCTGGTACCGGATATCGCTGTAACTGGTGGACACCGCCCACTCCCTGTTTTGTTTTGCGACCTATCTAAGCCGCTTTATCTCGTTTGTAGAGATACTATTTTTCAACATCCGTTGAGTGTCAACATATTTTCAACGATCATTGAAAATTTGACCGTTCCGTTTGAGTCGTGTCACAGGGTGGAAAAATACAGGAAGGTACCATTTTCGTGAGAGCCCCGCGCAAAGCCGCCTCAGCCAAAGCTGCCGGCCTCCAGAGCCGCCGTGACCTGGTGCTGGATTCCGCAGAGGCCCTATTCTCCGAACGCGGATTTTACGGCGTGACGGTGCGTCAGGTGGCGGACATGGCCGGGGTGGACGTCGCCCTGCCCAACTACTATTTCGAATCCAAGCGCGGCCTGTTCGACGCCGTGTTCCTGCGCCGCGCCGAGGTCCTGAACCAGCAACGCAGCGACGAACTGGACGCCGCCCTGACCGCGGCCCAGACCGAAAGCCGCACCATCCGTGTCGCGGAAATCCTGAACGCCTTCGTCCGCCCTGTGAAAACGGCGCAAAGCTCCCAGGATCCAGGCTGGCGCAACTATTGCCGCCTGGTCGCCGAGGTCAATTCGTCGGCGGTGTGGGCGGGGATGATGACCTCGCACTTCGACACCCTCATCGCCCGTTTTATCGAAGCCCTGCACACCGCCCTCCCCGGAGTCGCGCCGAAGGACATGTACTGGGCCTATCACATGCTGACGGGCGCCTTGACCCTGACCATGGCGGATACGGGCCGGATCGACCGTCTGTCGGGCGGGCTGTGCCAGTCGGGCGACGCCATCGACGCCTACGGCCACCTGGTGAGCGTCTTCACCGGCGCCTTCGAATCGCTACCCCGAGCCTAATCACCGGCCATCGGCAGCAGCCGCGTATGCACCGCGTGTTCCGGGGTTTCCGTAAACACGCGCCGGCGCCGCTTCAGATAGTCCCGCGGTGTATGGCCGGTGAAGAACTTGAATTCCTTGTTGAAATGCGCCTGGTCGGCAAACAGGAAATCCTGCGCCACCGCCGTCCAGCTTATCGGCCGCGCCTGATCGACGGCATCGATAACTTCCTGAATGCGATAGAGCCGCGCCAGCCGTTTCGGCGGCACCCCGGCGACGCTATTGAACAGGGAGATCATATGCTTATGGCTGAAGCCCCGCTCGGCCACCGCCTGGCCCGATTGCAAGGCCCGCAGCGCCGGCGCGATCTTTTCGAACTTCGCCGTCCGATCGATGCGCGCGGTCAACAGACGCTCCAACAACATGAACCTTGCATGGAACCCCGGCGCTGCGTAGAGCCGCTCACGCAACTCCTCGGTAAAACTGCCCCAGATGGCGTCCAGGGGCACGAACTGGTTATGCACGGCGTTGATGTCGATCCCCATCAAGGCGTGGGCGCCACCGGGCCAGAAGGTGACGCCGATAAAGTCGGGATCATCCGGCCAGACCACCGTGTGGTACTGGTCCCACACGCCCATGAACCAGCCCTTGTGATCAACGGCAAAGGTCCCGGTACCGTCGGCGCGCCTGGCCACGAAGCCGCCACCGAAATTGATCTTCAGATCGGTCTGCGGCGACGGCAACACCTTTTCCTCACGGTACGGCATCCGGCCCGTTGGGCTATAAAAATACCGGACGTAGCGATGCAGCGGATAGGCCGGTGTGTAGACCTGAAAAGACATGGCTCCATTGTCCGCCATCCCGTGATATTTTCAAGCGGAATCGCAGGGTAATATTTTTCACATCAGGTAAAATAAATACAATTTTCCACCCCCGCCCTGACCTAGACTGACAAGTCGCCTCCACCCGAACCGAAGGTCAAGATGAACAACCGTATTCTGATCGACCGCCTGCCGTTTGCCGCCGGTGTTACGGCCCTGGGCGCCGTCTGTCTGGCCTTCCACGACTTCGCCTTGCAATGGCAGTCCGCTCCGGATTGGTTCAAGGCCCTCCCCTTCGCCGTGATCCTGAATGCCGTGTGGCTGATCGCCACCGGAATCGCGCTGCTTATCCCGCGTCTGGCCTTCGCCGGCGCCGTCTCAGCCACCGTCCTCTTCGGCCTCTGGTCCCTGATCTTCCACGGTCCCCTGGTGGCGCAACAACCGGCGCAGGTCTATCTGTGGCTCGGCGTCGCCGAGGCGGGCTGCCTGATGGCCGCCGGCCTGGCGCTGTCCGCCAACGACAACACCCGCATTACCCTGGCTGCGCGGATCATCTTCGGCCTGTGCGCCGTGATCTTCGGCCTCAGCCACTTTGTCTACGCCGAGGTCACCGCCAAGATGGTGCCCGGCTGGCTGCCCTTCCCTCTGGCCTGGGCGTATCTCACCGGCGCCGGCCACCTCTTAGCCGGCCTGGCCCTGGTTTCCGGCCTTCGCGCGCGCCTCGCGGCCGGTATGGAAGCCGCCATGTGCGCGGCCTTCGTGATCCTGCTGCATCTCCCGCGCCTCATCGCCGCCCCCACCAACCAGGTCGAGTGGACAATGACCTGCATGGCGCTGTCGATCACCGGCGCCGCCTGGGTTATCCGCAGCCACATCAAATAATCGTCAAATAAAAACGACAGTCTATATTTTCCCTAACCTGCCTGATCAGGTTAAAATTTTACAATTCATCCTTCCCAACCAAAGTTACCAATAAACCCACCTGTTGAGTGAACGGCTCTCCGTGTCCAGTACCCCTGCCGGTCCGGACGTCTCTCAGCCGGGTGGTACCTCCCAACTGGTTGGGGTCGCACGAGCCTGCGGCTCCATCATTTTCCAGTCGGGCCACCAAAAAAAAATGTGATTGAGAAGGGAAGAACCTATGCACAAAGACCATAACCACCTGCGCAAAGCCATCCTCGGCACCGCATCCATCCTGGCCTTAAGCGCCGGCTCGGCCATCGCCCAGGACACCCCCGCTCCCGCCGCCGAAGACAATGTCGTCGTCGTCGTCGGTGTCCGCGGCTCGCTGCAGCGTTCCATGAACATCAAGAAGAACGCCACCGGCGTCGTCGACGCCATCTCCGCCGAAGACATCGGCAAGTATCCCGACACCAACCTGGCCGAATCCGTCCAGCGCATTCCGGGCGTCTCGATCGACCGCGTCAACGGCGCCGGCTCCAAGGTCACGGTCCGCGGCTTCGGCCCTGGCTTCAACCTGGTGACCCTGAACAACCGCGTCATGCCGACGGCCAGCATCGACCTGATCGGCACCGGCGTCACCAACGCCATGGGCGGCTCGCGCAGCTTCGACTTTTCCAACATCGCCGCCGACAGCGTCTCCGGCTTCGAAGTCTACAAGACCGGCAAGGCCCACGTCGCGTCGGGCGGCATCGGCGCCACGCTGAACATCAAGACCCTGCGCCCGATCAGCAAGGCCGGCGCCACCGGCGTCCTCAGCGTCAAGGCCCTGCACGGCGACGGCATGGTCGACGGCGACGAACTGACCCCGGAAGTCACCGGCGCCTACAGCTGGACCAATGACGCCAAGTCCTTCGGCATCGCCCTGTTCGGCCAGTATTCCGAGCGCGACGTCGCCTCGCGCCAAGCCACCCAGAACAGCTGGAACCTCGACACCCGCGCCCAGTTCTTCGACCCCAACAGCGGCCGCCTGCGCTACGCCGCCGACAAGACCACCCTGCTGACCCAGATCACCAACGCCCCGCCGGCCGGCAGCCTGGTCGCCTACCCCAACGACAGCCGCTACGCCCTGTCGCAAACCCATAACGAGCGCACCAATATCGGCGCGACGGTCCAGTTCCGCCCGACGGAAAACTGGCTGTTCACCGCCGACGCCATGTACGTCGAAAACGAAGGCACCGAACAGCGCGCCGAACAGACCAACTGGTTCAACCGCCCCTTCGACAAGATCATCTTCGAAAAAGGCGAGTCGGGCAAGGTGTGCGAGCGTTTGTTGACCGTTCCGGGCGTGGGACCGATCACCGCTTTGACGTACACGTGCAGCATCGAAGACCCAACGCGGTTTGCTCACAGCAACGATGTCGGCGCCTATGCCGGCTTGGTTCCACGACGGTTCCAGTCAGGAGAGCGCGATAGCAAGGGCCACATCTCTAAGGCCGGCGATGGCAACCTGCGCCACGCATTATACGAGGCCGCCAACATCCTGCTGTCGCGTGTCAAAAAGCCGTTCGCCCTGCAAACCTGGGGCAAGGCCCTAGCTGCAACCAAGGGTGCCAAACGGGCCCGTGTCGCTGTTGCCCGTAAGCTCGCCGCACTCCTGCACAAGCTTTGGCTGTCGAACAAGCGTTTCGATTGGGAAGCCGCCTGACCGCAACCCCCAATCGAAACGTCGACGCCAGAGGGGTGATCTCGGGGTATCCTGCGAGGCGAAGACCTCGTTGGTGACAAAGAGACACCCACTTTTATCGAGCCATTGCTCAACCGCCTGACCGCGATCCTGGCGGCACGGACGCTCAAAGCTCCAAAGCTATCCGTGACCCCGTAGACAACCATAGCCACCGGCTTTGCGCAATATCGCTCGTCGTCGAGCCTGTCCCAAGACTCTTGTAGGGCTATCGGAAGGCCAGTGTCCGCGACGAGCGGCAGGGACATCTTCTGAAGCCGAAATCAGCACCTCAGCTCACGAGAAAAGATCGTCCGTGAGGCGTGTTCTCTGTGCCCGTCAAGCGACGTGCTGCGCCGTATGCGGCCTGCGCGCGACACCTATATACTGTGATAAAACAATGCATTAGACGAAGTTCTGAGCTGCCTGAAATCAATTAGACAACGATACGTAATCCCCAATTTCTTGCGGACGCCTTCTATCGCGGGACAGATTTCCCCGCCCCGCGACATCAACCACCTCACTTACCGACCTTCAGCTTGAACCCCGTCCGGGAATAGGTCCGCACCGGGTTGCCACGTTCCAGCCCCTGCTGCGCAGACCACTGATCCCGCCGGGCAAGCGCCCCCGTCTCCAACCGCCGCTCTTCGAGCATCAACGCCAGTTTCAGCTTCGCCAGCTTGCGGTTGGCATGCTGCGAGCGCTGTTCCTGGGCCGTCACCACCAATCCGGTCGGCCGGTGAACCGCCCGCACAGCGCTGTCCGTCTTGTTGACATGCTGTCCGCCAGGTCCGCTGGCCCGCATGGTCGAAAACGCGATTTCGCCATCACGCAGATCGGGCACGTTCTCGGGCGAAGGCGCCAACGCCACACCCACGAACCAGTTGCGACGCTTGTGCAGCGGCCGGAACGGGCTGTCGCCCACCCATTGGATGGTCCCGATCCGCTCGCGCACAAACGCCGGCGCCGCTTCACCGCTGACGCTCAGCAGGAGAGATGCTGGCAGCGCCTCCCCCGCATCGAGGACGTCGCAGGTGATCCCCTGCTCCGCCCCCTCGCGCGTGAAGGCCTGCGCCAACTTCGCCACGACCCAGCAGCACTCATCAGGCCCCTTGCCGGAGCTTATATGCAGAATGATCTCGGTCATGACCCCCTCGTCTTGTAGCTCAGCAGGGGCCGAAGCCGCGCGATCACCCGGATCAGACCGGCCGCCTCAAGATCGCCGATGACGCCGGCGATATCCTTGTAGGCCTCCGGCGCCTCCTCGAAGATCAGGCGGCGGTCCTCGCAGATCACATGGCTGGACAGCTTGGTCTTCTGCAGATCGGCCACCTTATACCGCCGCGACAACCGCGCATGGGCATCGTTGCGGCTCCATTTACGCCCGGCGCCGTGCGCCAGCGAACTCAGCGCCGCTTCCGCATGCTCCGCGACTGGCTCAGCCAGATAGCTGAAGTCCCCGCGCGACCCGGGGATCACGATCGGCCCGCAATCCGCCGGCGCCGCGCCCTTGCGGTGCAGCCAACCGTCACGATATCCGGTGACACTGTTGTGCGTGATATCGAGAACGCAGTCACCGGACAGGCCGATGGCGCCCAGGAACCGCTCGGCGATGATCTGCCGGTTGACGACGGCCCAGGCCACGGCCTGGTCGTGCCGTGTCAGATAGGCCCTGGCCTCTTCGCTGGACGCGAGGAGACCCGACTTACCCGTCAGCTCCGTCTGCGCCGACAGGATGGCCTGGCCCAAGCCGCGTGAGCCGCTGTGCACCATCATCCAGACGCGATCGCCCTGGAGATTGAGGGCCGCGAACCGCTGCGGGTCGACGACCTCCTCGATGCGCTGGAACTCGACAAAGTGGTTGCCGCCGCCGATCGTGCCCAGCGACGGGCCGGCCAGTTCGCGCGGCAACCCGGCCGCGGCCAGGACATCCTCGACCGGCCCGTCCCACGGGTCGTCCAGCCCGTGCAACCGGCGGTCCACCTGGCCGACGCGGAATTTCCGCACCGTCAGGCTGGTTTCCCACAAGGCCATGCCGCAGCCGATATCGCTGCCGACCAGATGCGGCCAGATCCGGTCGGGTGACCAGAAGGCGGCGCCCACGGCGATGCCGTTGCCGGCGTGGAGGTCGGGCAGGCCGACGACCTTGCCCATGCCTTCCAGCCGCGCGGTGGCGTCCAGTTGATCGAGCGCCAACGGATCGAAGCGCGCGGGATCGCGCCCGATGAGCGTGATTTCGCAACATTTACAGGTATTGGCAGCGCTGCCTGCGCCGCCGGAACAGATCAGGCGTGCGTGTGCGCCTGACAGGAAATTGCCCATGCAATTGGTTCCTGAAGAGTAAGGGTAAGAAGATTGGTTTCGAGTTTCAGGAACGTGGCTCGCATGATGGTCTCCTTTCCTGCTTCAGGGTCTTGCCGGGACTGGCTATGCCGGCCTGATAAAGTATCAAATGTGTCAAGTCAACAGCATTATAAATACTGACAAATTATTTACCAACACATCCGAGATGCGTATAAATTCTGTTACATTCCAACGACATCATGGCCACAATAAATTTATACCTCCCCGTTATACGGGGAGGTGGATCATGTGCTGGAAGCACATGAGACGGTGGGGGATTTGGCCCGCCGGTATTTCCCCCACCTACATCCCCAATACCCCCATCCCTCCCCGGCCCGAATTGACCGGGGAGGCCCCTTCATCCGGCAGCCCCCTGCCGGTCCTAACCCTTCACACAGACAACCTGGCGAAGGGTGTGGACGATCTCGACGTGGTCGGCCTGGGCAGCCATCACGGCGTCGATGTCCTTGTAAGCCGCCGGCGTCTCATCGATGACGTCGGCGTCCTTGCGGCATTCCACACCGGCCGTGGCCTTGATGTGGTCCTCCACGGTGAAGCGGCGCTTGGCCTCGGCGCGCGACATGGCCCGCCCGGCGCCGTGCGAGCACGAACACAGGGCCTCGGCCGCCGCCAACCCATCGATCCCGCGCACGATGAACGACTTGGCGCCCATCGAACCCGGAATGATCCCCAGCGTCTCCGGCGTGATTCGCACGGCGCCCTTGCGGGTCACCAACACGTCCGAACCGAAGTGCCGTTCGTGCGCCACGTAGTTGTGGTGACAGTTCACGGCCTCGCAGTCGCAGGTGAAGCGCTTCGGCACCGATACCGACAGCGCCTCGAGAGCCGCCGTCATCATCAGTTCCCGGTTGGTCCGGGCAAAACGCTGGGCCCACGACACCGCGCCCATATAGTCGCCGAACAGCTCCGAGCCTTCCGGCAGGTAGGCCAGGTCCTCGTCGGGCAGGTTGATGTACCAGCGCTTCATCTCGTGCTTGGCGCGCTCGATGAAGTAGGAGCCGATACGGTTGCCGATCCCGCGCGAACCCGAGTGCAGCATGATCCACACCGCCTGGTTTTCATCCAGGCAGACCTCGACGAAGTGGTTGCCGGTCCCCAGCGTCCCCAGGTGGTTCTGGGCGCGAGCGGCCGCCTGGCTGATCTTCGGGTGCTTGTCGATGATCTTTTGCAGTTCACCGTGCAATCCTCCGAACGCCGCGTCCGACGCCGGCGACACCTTGCCGAAGGCGCCGCGGTCGTTCGATCCGCCGTTGTCGGTCCGGCCGTGCGGGATGCGCGCCTCGATCGCCGAACGCACACCCGACAGGTTGTCGGGCAGGTCCGATGCGGTCAGGGTGGTGCGCACCGCCATCATGCCGCAGCCCAGGTCGACCCCGACCGCGGCCGGGATGACCGCGCCCTTGGTCGGGATCACCGAACCGATGGTCGCGCCCATGCCCCAGTGGACGTCGGGCATAATGGCCACGTGCTTGTGGATGAACGGCATGGCGGCGATGTTGTCCAGCTGCTTGCGCGCCTGGTCCTCGACGGCGACACCGTCGATCCACGCCTTGATCAAGCCCCCACGGGCGCCTTGAAACACTTGCATTGTTGTTCTCCTTTGTTGCGTGTTTCGGAAACGAAAAAGCCCTTCCGACCGTGGGTCGAAAGGGCTGCGAACTTTTGAAGCGAGAGAGACCGGTTACAGTCTCGGATCTCCTGTCAAAACGCGCGCAGCCATAACCGGACCCAGTTCCTGGGACCGATCGCAATAGCTCATGGTGTGTGCGCGTTTTGTCATAATGCGTGGCTGTATGGCCAAGGCCCGACGTAAGGTCAAGCCGGATTGTTACGAATGCAACAGGTGTGGCTATTTTGCCATGAACTCGTCGACGTTGGACGGGATGATGACCTGATACGGCACCCAGTCGTACAGCTGGGCGTATTCATCCTTGGCGAACTTGACGGCATCGACCAGGGTCTGTTCGGCTTGCGCCTCGGCGTTCTGCAGCACCGACATGGTCAGCCAGCCCGACTTGACGGCATCCAGCGCGAAGGTGGTGCCGTCCACCCCGCCGATGGCGACCTGGCCGGGCTTGTAGCCGCGTTTCTGCAGCGCCGCGATGGCGCCCAGGGCCATTTCGTCGTTGTTGGCGGCGATGGCGTTGATGACCTTGCCCTCGTCCAGCCACTGGCCGATCAGGGCTTCGCCCTGTTCACGCTTCCAGTTGCCGGTGGCCTCCGCCACGACGTGCAAATTAGGCTTCGTCGCCAAAATCTCTTTGACGCCGATGGTGCGGTCGCGGGCAGCCGGGTGGCCCTCTTCGCCGCGCAGGATCACCACATTTCCGGAATCATTGATTTGTCGAGATAACAGCCGCATTTGCAGCCGTCCGGCGACCAGATCGTTCGACGCGACGATGGCGACCTTGCCCTCGAATCGCTCGATCGGCGGTAACCGGTTAAAGAAGATCAGCGGCACCCCCGCCTTGGCGGTTTCGGCCATGGCGGTCTTGGCGGAATCGCCGTTGACCGACAGCACGACCACCACGTCGGCTTTTTCCGCTATGGCTTTGCGGACCTGGCCCATCTGGATGTCGGCGTTATTGTTGGCGCTTTCGACCGTCAGCTCGACGTCCGGGTTCGCCTGCGCCGCCGCAATGATCGAATCCTTCAAAATGCCGACAAAAGTATCATCCGACCGCGCCATCGACACATAGATCTTGTGCTTGGCCAGGGCCGGCGACGCCGCCAGCATCAGGGCGGCTGCGGCAATCAGGGTACGCTTCTTCATTATCGTTTCCCCTTATAAATCAAGCGGCTCTTACGCGCGCCAGGAACTTGTCGACCTCACCCTTCAGCATATCCGACTGACGCGACAGGGCCTTGGCGGCGCCCAGAACCTGGGTAGCGCCGGCGCTCGACTCCTGGGCGGCCAGGGTGACGCTGTTGATGTTGTTGGTCACTTCCGAGGTGTTTTGCGACACTTCGTGGATGTTGCGGGCGATCTCGGCCGTGGTCTGTTCCTGCTGGCTGACCGCGTCGGCAATGGCCGAAGCGATGGCATTGACCTCGCTGATGGTGTCCTCGATGCCGGTGATTTCGCCGACCGCCTGCTGGGTCGAAGCCTGCATCTTGGCGATCGAAACCCCGATGGTCGTGGTCGAGGTCGCGGTTTGGTTGGCCAGCCCCTTCACTTCCGATGCAACGACCGCAAACCCTTTGCCGGCCTCGCCTGCGCGGGCGGCTTCGATGGTGGCGTTCAGCGCCAAAAGGTTGGTCTGCTGGGCGATAGCGTTGATGATGCTGACCACCGACTCGACCTGGGCGGCGTCGCCGGACAGGGCGTCCATGCTGCCGCGGGTGCGGCCGGCCTGCTGGACGGCGTCGCTGGCAATCATGGATGAACGTGCAACCTCGCCGCCGACCTGGCGGGCCGAAGCGGCCAATTCCTCGATGGCGGCGGCGACCGAGCGGACATTGTCGGCGGCCTGGCGGGCACCGGCTTCGACAGCCGACGACTGGACGCTGGTCTCTTCGGCAGCGGCTGACAACGTCTGAGCGGAAGCCTGCAGTTCCGAGGCGGCGTTGGAAACGGCGCGAACGATGTCGCCGACGGCGTGTTCGAATTCATCGGCCAGCTTGACCACCTCGACCTTGCGCTGGTTCTGCATGTCGATTTCCAGGGCGGCCTGCTGCGTACGCAGATCCTCGGCCTCGACCAGCTTTTCCTTGAAGATTTTCAGGGCCGAAGCCATGCCGCCGATTTCGTCGCGGCGGCCAGTGTCGGGAATGGCGACATTGATGTCGTGATTGGCCAGCTTCAGCATGACCTGGGTCATGCGCGAAATCGGGCGGGAAATCCCGGCGGTCAGGACAAAGCCCACCAGGACGCAGAAGACGGCCAGCGAGCCCAAGGCGACCATGATCCACACACGGGCCGATTCACTGACCTTGGTGGAGGCGGCAACCGCCGCGTCGGCCTTGGCCTGGCGGTAGTCCTGGATCTTGCGCACGGCGGCGTAGAAGGTTTCGCGTTCCTTGGACAGGTCGTTCATCAGCACGTCCTGAGCCATGTCGGGCAGGCCGGCCTTGTCGAGGTCGGCGACCTCTTCCTGAACGGCCAGGAAGTGCTGCCAGGCGCCGCGCAGCGCGGCGGCCAGTTGGGCTTCCTCGTCGCCAGCCACCATGGTGCTGTAATCGCTCCACGACTTGGAGAACTCGTTGCGGGCCGTGGCGGCTTCGGCGGCATAGGCATCGCGGGCCGCACCGGCCGCGTTGTGCTCCAGGAAGGAGGTAACGCCCAGGGCCTGGCTGATTCGCGCCAGGTCGCCCAGGGTCGACACGGCCTTCATTTCGGTGGCCAGACGGGTACCGATGGCGGAAACCTCGTTCAGCTTATAGATGGAGAAGGCGCCCGTGGCGACCGACAGGACCATCAGCACGCCAAACGCCAGTGCGATCTTTCCCCGGATCGAGAATAGCAACTTCCCAAGCATGTCCGAGTCTCTCCCAAAATTCGGCTCTATTTTGCGGGAGGCTAACGCGGCAACTCATAATATAGGATTAACCACGCGACGACAGGACGGTCACAATTCAATGGTTGCGGATTGTGGACAGTAATACCGCTCAACCGCCCTGGGGCCTGCTGAGAATCGACTGCAGGATATCCTCCTCGATCTCCAGCAGCAGCGCCGACGACCGTTCGCGCGGATAGTCCAGCGGGATCGAAACGATGCGCGCAATCCGACCCGGATCCGACGCCATGACCACCACCCGGTTGGACAGGTGGACGGCTTCGGAGACGTCGTGGGTGACCATGATCATGGTGTTGCGATGCTTGATCCAGATGCGTTCCAGCTCGGTGCGGACCTTCAAACGGGTCAGAGCATCCAGCGCCCCCAATGGCTCGTCCAGCAGCAGGATACCGGGCTCGTTGACCAGGCCACGGGCGATGGCGGCGCGCTGGGCCATGCCCCCGGAAAGCTGGTGCGGAAACGCGCGCTCATAGCCGGTGAGATTGACCAGGGCAAGGTGGGCGCGGATCAGTTGTTGGCGCTCGGCCCTGGGCAGGTTGCGCCGGATCAGGGCCAGGTCGATATTGTCCTCGATGGTCAGCCACGGCAGCAGGCGGTGATCCTGGAAGACGATGCCGCGTTCCAGGCCCGGGCCGGTGATGCGTTCGCCACCCAGGGTGATGTCGCCGTCATAGTCGGTATCCAGCCCGCTGATCAGGCGCAGCAGGGTCGACTTGCCGCAACCACTGGGGCCGACAATACTGACGAATTCGCCGGGCTGGATGTCGAGACCGATGCCGTCCAGCACCGTCTTGGTCTTGCCTTCGATGGTGAAGCGCTTCGACACGCCCTTGATGGACAGGGCGCCGGCGGCCTTGGCCGGCAGGTCGGGCGTAAGGGTCGGATTATCGCGGTTCCAAAACATATCGGTCACCTTTCTAGAGCGCATCCCGAAAAGTGTGACGCACTTTTCGGGATGCGCGTTAAAACAAAAGCTTAGAGCGCCGATCCGATTCTTCCGGATCGGCGCTCTAAAAAACTATTTGCGCCAGCGCAGGGCGTGTTTGCCGATGGCGACGCACAGGCGGTTGGTGGCGTAGCCCATGGCGCCGATGAAGATCAGGCAGACGATCACCTGGTCCATGCGCATGGCCAGTTGCGCCCGCTCCATGATCACCCCCAGGCCCGGCCCAACCGTGAACAGCAGTTCGGCGCCGACCGTGGCGATCCAGGCAAACGACGTCGCCTGCAGCAGGCCGGTCAGGATCTGCGGAAAGGCTGCCGGAAACAGGATGCGGGTAAAGGTCTCAACCTTGTTCAAGGTCAGGACATGGCCCAGTTCGCGGTAGCGGTTCTCGACCCCGCGCAGGCCTTCGCAGGTGTTGAGCGCCATGACTTCGAAAGCGGCAATGGCGACCAGCAGCTTGATCGAGAACTCGCCGGTGCCGAACCACAGGGCGATGATCGGGATCAGCCCCATGGTCGGGACCTGGCGCAGGGCGTGGTAGATCGGCCCGATCAACCAGTCGACTGTCCGGCTCAGCGCCATGGCGGTACCCAGCGCTATGCCGGCCAAGGTGCCGGCGGCCAGGCCGATCAGGGCGGTCGAGACACTGGCAAACAGGTGCATGGCCAGTTCGCCGCCGTTCAACAGATCGACGGCGCTGGCCCAGATGTCGGATAGCGGTACAAAGGCATAGGCCGCCGACTTGCCCTGCAGCGAGGCGATATGCCAGGCCAGGATCAGAACCAGCGGTAACGCCCAGGCCTTGGCCAGACTTTTGATCGATGCGGTCATGGTCAGCCTGCCTTCCAGCGCGACAGCCGCGTCTCTGCGCTGCGCAACACCCGGTCGAGACCGAAGCCGACCAGGCCGGTGATCGCGACGCCGACAAAAACGACATCCATCCGGAACATCTGGCGTCCCAGTTCCATCATCTGGCCGAGGCCGACTTCGGAAGCGATCAGTTCAGCGGCGACCAGAGCGCCCCACGAGCGGCCAAGCCCCAGCCGCACGCCGGTCACCACGTCCGGCAAAGCCGCCGGGATAATGACCTTGCGAAGGGTATCCGGCAAAGGCAGGCGCCAGGCCTGGGCCACGTCCTTGTACCGCTGCGGTATCCCCCTCACCCCTTCGACAGCCGCCAGCGCGATCGGGAAGAAGGTGGCCTTGGCGACGATAAGAATCTTGAAGGTTTCACCGATGCCGAAGAACAGGATCAGCACCGGCACGAAGGCGATGGTCGGTACGGTGCGGATAACGGTGAAGAACGGCAGGGTGTAGTCCTCGATCGGCCGGAACAAGGCCGCCGCCACGCCATAGGCCAGGCCTAGCAGGGTCCCGGCCCCGAACCCGACTGCCAGACGGTAGAAGGTCGCGCCCAGGGCCGTGCTCAGTTCGCCCAGTTGCCAGGTCTCGACCAGAGCAGAAACCACACGTTCCGGCGAGACCAGGATCTGGCTCGGGAAGACACCGGAGGCCGCAGTCGCCCACCACAGGGCCAGGACCATCAGCGGCGAGGCTATGGCGGTGACGACTTTGGGCACCTTCCAGCCGCGCTCAAGGAGCGAAGCGTTAGCGCGACGAGAAGGCGCTTTCGTAAGCGCTAAGGCTGTCATGAGTTAAGTTCCGCGTTGGCGGCCTGGCGGTGACGCCAGAAACAGAAGGCGGCGGTCACCCAGACCAACGGAATCCAGGCGAGGAAGATGTTCTGCAGGCCGATGGCCAGGCTCAGGCTGCCGCCGGCGACCGACCCCAGCAGCGAACCGGTCTGGCCGGACAGGTTCAGCAGGCTGGAAATTTTGCTTTTTGCGATCGGCGAATGGGCCAGGCGCTGCATATTGACCAGGTGGATGGTCGCCGCGGCAATGGCCAGGCAGACGGCGCCCAGCATCAGCACCAGCCATTCCCGGCCGAACCCGACCAGCAACAGCGCCGCCGTCGCAAAACCGAGGCTCGCCGCGTAAGCCCAGACCAGCCGCACCTTGCGCAGCAAGGGCCCCAGCACGAACAGGGCGGCAATGGTGGCCAGGCCTTGCGTGGTCACCAGGGCGACCGCCATGGCCTTGGGCAGGTGCAGGTCGGTAATGGCGAGGACCAGAATGAAGCTGGAAAACAGCGAGGTCACCGACGAGTTGACGAACTCGGTCAGGCAGCTTTCGCCGACCCAGAGGTCTTTCAACATCAGGCGGAACTGGTCGAGCAGACCGGCCCCGCCCCCTTGCCCAACGGAGGTTTCGACCACCGCTTCGGCCTCGGGCAGGAAGTTCTGCGACCACAACGCCATCAGGCCAAACAGGGCCGCCAGGCAGATATAGGAGACCAGGAAATTGGCCGATCCGGTCAGCAAGGTGCCGACCCACGGCCCCAGAACCGCCATGCCGGTCGATTGCGAGGCGCGGAACCAGCCAGCCTTGTCCTGGCCAAAGCTTTTTAGCCTTTGCAGGAAGGTCGAGTTCATCGAGATGGTGCGAAACGGCACGGAGGCGCCGACCAGGCTGCGGGCCACGGCCAAAGCGCTCCAGGCGCCGAGGAATGGCACCACCAGATAGATGGCCATGCAGTTCAGGCTGGCCAGCAGGTAAACCCGTTTGGCGCCGTATTTGGCGATCAGGAACCCCGCCGGCAAGGTGACCAGCATCATGCCCAAGGTGGCCGAGCCCGAGATCAGCCCGACCTGGAACGGCGTGGCGTTCAGGTGCAGGGCGAACAGGGTGGTGATGACATTGCCCATGCCGATGGTGGTCCCGGCCAGCACCGACAGGGTGATGAACCGGGCCAGGAATCCATTGTCGGCAGGAGCGGCGACGGCTCCGATCATTTCGAGCCCTGACGTGCGGTCCAGTAGCCTTCCAGCTTCTGATTTTTCAGCGCCTGTTCGACATATTTCGGCTCGAAGAAGTCCTTCACGTCAAACGCCTGCGGGATCAGTTTCTCACTGGAGGTGAAGGCGACGGCGTCTCGGTAATGCTCTTCCATATAGCCGTCGAACAGCGGCGACCACTTGGCCTTCCATTCGATGTCGTTTTCCGAGTCACGCTGAACCACCGACAACGGCGTGCCGTTGCGCGAGATCAAGGTCTGGGCCTCTTCGCGGTTGGCGTCCTGGGACGACCAGTAGGCGGCGGAGATATAGCCTTCGACGACTTCCTGGGTCAGGCCGGGATTGTCGCGGGAAAAGTCTTCGCGCACGAACAGTTCCGACCGCCATTTCCAGTTGGTGCCCTTGGACGACCAGATGACCCGACCGACGCCCTTGTCTTCCAACAGGTAGGCGGCCGGTCCGATAAAGGCGGCGTCGATCTGGCCCGCGGCCAGCGAAGACGCAGCGGCATCGGCGGCGATGTTGAAGATCTTGAAGTCGGCCCGGGTCAGGCCTTTCGACGAGATCAGCTGGTTGAAGGCCAGTTCACCGGGACGGCCGCGTTGCAGGGCGATGCTCTTGCCCTTCAGGTCCTCGATCGACTGCGCCTTCGAACCGGCGGGGACCACGAGGTAAGAGTTGCTGCCGCGACCGGCCGGCACCACCAGCTTGATGGGGATGCCGCCGGCACGGGCGATGATGGCCGGGAAGTCGCCATAGGCGGCAAAATCGACCTTCTTGCTGGCCAGGGCTTCATTGAAGCCCGGCCCGCCCAGGGACTGCGAAATGGGCACCCATTCCACCGTTACCCCGCGCTTGGCCAGCCGCTCTTCAAGGACTTTCCGGGTGTAGACGGCGGCCGTCTGGTTACCGCCGACATTGAGCTTGCCGTCCGCATAGTAGCCGATGGAAGCAATGCGAACCACCTTCGCTTGGTCGGCGGCGGAGGTATTCTGACCGCCCGGTGAACAGGCGGCCAGAAGCAGGAGGGCGAAGGCGAAAACGGGGGTCAGGATGCGCATGGCAGGCTCTCCAACAGACTTTGTTTAAAACAACTTGGTCAGGGTCACGCCCCAGGTGCGCGGCGGGCCGAAGCTCACCGGGTAGGCGCCGTTACGCGCAGCATTGGCGTTGTGGACGTATTCCCGGTCTTCCAGATTGTAGACATAGGCGCCGAGCGTCAGCCCCTTGTCCGGGAAACGCCAGGCCAGACGGGCATTGTAGAGGGTGTAGGCGTCCTGCTCCTGGATCGGGTCGTTCTGGACCACCGCGTTGAAGAAGATATGGCTGCGGTAGTTGGCGTCGGCTCCGATAACGATCTGCTGACCATTGCTGAGCGGGAAGACATAGTCGGCATCGATCGTCGCGGTTTCCTTGGGCGCGCGGGCAATCTGGTTGCCGCTGGCGTCGGTCGGGGTCTGGACGCCGCCGACCAGCACCGTGGTGTGGAAGTCGGTGTACTCCGCCCGGGTCAGGATGCCGACATTGGCGCGCAGGGTCAGGTTCTGGGTCGGCTTGCCGGCCAGTTCCAGCTCGATACCGTCGATCTTGCCGTTGGCGGCGTTGCGCAGGGTCGTAGCCGACTGGCCGTTGAGCTGGCCCTGAACGTTCACCTGGATATTCTGGTAGTCGTACGTGAAGGCCGAGGCATTGAAGGTCAGCCGGTTATCCAGCCACTCGCTCTTCAGGCCGGCTTCGATATCGGTCAGGGTTTCGGGCTCGACCGTATTGACCGCCACCTGCGAGGTGACATTGCCATTATAGCCGCCCGAACGGAAGCCGGTGGCATAGCGCAGATAGACACGGACATTGTCGTTGATCTCATACTGCGGGGTCAGCGAGTAGGTGGCGCGTTCCCAGGTGTTTTCGGCGACCAGGGTGGCATTGGGGTTCAGGGTCGAGCTGACCGCCGAACGCTGCCACCACCGGCTCGGATCGCTGAAGGTGACCGAACCGGTGACGGCCTGGACACCACCCAGGTCGATCGACTTGGTTTCCGTCGTCCAGCGCGCGCCGGCGGCGATCTTGAAGCGGTCGGTGACGGTCCAGGTCGCTTCGCCGAACACCGCGAAGCTCTCGGTCTTCTGGTCATAGATGGTGTTCTGGAACGCCGAGCGCAGGGCCGGAAGACCACCACCCGCCGCCACATTGGCGAGCGTCGCCGTACCGGCGTCGGAATGGAAGTCTTCTTCGAACAGGTGGGCGCCGACGGTCCAACTGACGCGGTCGGCCGCGTCGGAGGACAGGCGCAGTTCCTGGCTGACCTGCTTGCTGTCGACGGCGCTGTGCGACAGCTGTGCCGGCCGGGGGCCATTGTCGCCATCGGCGAAGGCTTCGCGCGACAGTTCATCGTAGGAGGTGATCGAGGTCAGGGCCAGGCCGCCAATGTGCCAGTTGACGTTCAGGTTGACGCCGCTGCTGTTCAGCGTTGCCGGACCGCCGTCATAGTCGTTGCTGATCGCATCGCCCAGGGACGGGCTGGTGCCGTAGGCCGGGATGTAGCCATAGGAGTCGGCACCGCCGACGCCGGTGCCGATCTTGTAGCCCGGCGCACCACCATCTTCGAGGTCACGGGTGTGCAGGGTCAGGATGGCTTCGACGTCGTCGTGCGGCGTCAGCAGGAACTTCAGGCGGAAGGCCGAATCCTTGGTCGCGCCCTGGCCTTCACCGTCGAAGGTGTTTTCGTACCAGTCGCCGCGGTCTTCGATGCTGCCCGAGAAGCGGGCGGCCAGCAGGCCGTCGATAAGCTTGCCGCCGATGGCGCCCTGGACCGCCTTGGATTCGTTGCTGCCGACTTCGCCGCGGATATAGCCGCTGGTTTCGAACGAAGGCTTGCGCGACAGGGTGTTGACGGCGCCGCCGATCGTGTTCTTGCCCCACAGCGTGCCTTGCGGGCCGCGCAGGACTTCGATGCGGTCCAGGTCGAACAGCGGGAAGGTCTGGTAGGCGGTGTCGCCGTAATAGACGTCGTCGATATAGATGCCGGTCGGGCTGTTGACGTTGCCGGAGGGGTCGTTGACGCCGACGCCACGCAGGAAGTAGCGCGGACGGGCGACGCGGCCACCACCGTTGGCGCCGGTCAGGTTCGGCACGAAGCGCGCAACATCGTTGGCGGTGGCGATATTGCTTTCGAGCAGCTTGTTGCCGCCCAGCGCGGTGACGGCCACCGGCACGGCCTGGACCTTTTGCGACCGGCGCTGGGCGGTGATGACGACATTGACGCCGCTATTGTCGGCATCGGAGATGGAGGCCGTCGAAGCGCCGGCGGCAACAACCGGGGCGGTATCGTCGGCGAAAGCGATGGCGGGTAGCACAGCCGCGAGGGCTGTGCCGGCCAGGAGGATGGCCAGTTTGGAGGAGGTCATGTGCGAGACTTTCTTGATCGTTTTGGATTTTTTGGTCGCTGATCAAGTGATCTCGTACAGCGTGGAAGGAGGAGGTGGTTAAGTCGTAAGAGCCGCTTCGCTTTCTTCCTCCTCCCCTGTTTACGGGGGAGGTGGATCATGGCGAAGCCATGAGACGGAAGGGGCCATTCCACTGGCGGTAAGCCCCTCCCACCGCTTCGCGGTCCCCCCTCCCCGTAAACGGGGCGGGAGAAGACAAGCTCAGCTAGGTCGTTTCGTATGCAGGCGTTGAAGCAACTTGAGCGGTATCCAGCGGGCGAGCATCGATCCAGTCGGTGATGCTGAAGTCGTTCGGGATGAAGCCCTTCTGGAACAGGAAATCCTTGTAGGCGCTCAAGCCGGCGATGGCGGTGTCGTTGAGGGTGGTGTGCAGTCGGTTATGCAGTTCGTGACCGTAGGCGCGCTCGACCACCTCGGCGGAGGTGCCGTCCTGGCGGGCAATGCGTTCGGCCGCCTCACGGGCATGGGTTTCCGCCCACGGACCGGCTTCGGCGACACGCCGGACCAAGGTCGCCACCAGTTCGGGATAATCTTCGATGAACCTGGCATGGACGGTCAGCGGGCGCGGCGTACCGTTATTGGCGCGGACCAGAGGATCGGGATGGGCGCTGATCTCGCTGACCACTGTGGCGTTCAGGCGATCCTTGATGGCGATGCCATGGGGACCGCGCACGAAGATGGCGTCGACCTGGCCGCTCAGCAGGGCGTCGACCGCACGGCCGCCGCCTTCGAAGGTGCGCGCCCCCTCTTCCGCACCCGGCGTGCCGAAATTGTCATGCACCTGGCGCAGTTCGACGAACTCGGCGTCTTTTTCCGACAGCCCGGCCAGTTCCAGCGCCGTCAGATAGCCGCGGAGATGCGCCGCCTGGGTGTGGTCGACCGGATGGTTGGCGGTCAGCAGGGCCAGCTTGCGGTCCTTCAGGTCCTTGCCGGTCTTGATACCCGACGACGGCAGGGCCAGGACGGCCTGGTATTCGTCCAGCCAGTTGATGCCGACCAGGCGGGTTTCGACACCCGTCGAACGCGCCCAGATGGCCGGGACATTGCCACCCTGGCGGATGGAATATTCGATGTGGTGGTCGTAGTGCGACAGCTGCTGTTGCTTGTCGCCGTCGCGCTTGACCGACTTCAGCGCGATGCCGAGCGGCTTCAGCTCATCGGCGAACCAGCCGTTCTGAATGGCGACGGCCAGAGGCGAATGGCCACAGTGCGAATACCAGATAGCGTCAGGGTTAGACATGGTTGGCTCCTTCAGGCGACTTCAGCCAATTTTGCGGAGGTTAGGGATGCGGCTTCGATTTGCAGGCGGGCGGCTTCTTCCAGCGCCACCACCAGGCGGGCCAGCGAGGCGAAGTCGTCGCCCCAGGCCAGCAGGCCGTGATTGGCGTGCAGCAGGGCCGGCGCCTTGGGGAAGGCGCGCAGGGTGTCGACGACCGGGCCGGCGTCGTAGCGTGCGGCGGCTTCGGTGACCGGGATCGACCGCAGGCCGAACGCCGCCAGTTCCGGGAAGTCGGTGACCGGCAAGGCCTTCTGGGCCAGGGCCCAGGCGACCAGATGCGGCGAATGGGTGTGGATGGCGACCTTGGCGTCCGGACGCTCGGTCAGGATGGCCGAATAGAGCGGCAGGACTTCCTCGTGATGGTAATAGAGTTCACCTTCATGGACGTTCTCGTCGTGATCCAGCACGACCACGGCGATCTTGCCGCCCTTCAGCGGGCCTTCGAAACCGCCGATGACGAAGCGATCGCCGTAGCGCTTGGCGGCATTGCCATTGCCGACGATCGACAGGCTGTTGGTCTCGTGCAGATGGGCGACCGCCGAGTCGATCTCGCGCTTGGCGTGGACAGCGAAATCCGACAGCGGCGCACCGACGATGGGGTAGGTCTTGGTGTCGTTGTCGGCGCGGGTCTGGGCCTGCAGCGAGCCGTAGATCTTGTCACGGGCCTCCTGCGGATAGTCCTGGGCGCCGCCGATGCGGTCGGCCAGGCCGGTGACATAGGCCGCCTCTTCCAGCGACAGAACCAGGCGAATGGCGCGGGCGGCATTGGGCGCCCAGATCAGCACCCGGCCGTCACGCAGCAAAAGCGCTGGCGCTTCCGGGCGATTGTTGAGCACCGCCGCTACCGCCGCTGGATCGGCGTCGGCCACCGGCAGATCCTGCGTCTTGGTGTAGCTGAACATCTGGAAGTAGCGCACCGGCAAGGGACGACCCGAGAGACCCCAGGCGGCCAGGCGCGGCGCCCGCAGCAGCACGGCCGCACCAGCATCGCTATGGGCGGCGAAGACCGCTTCAAGCAAAGGCTTGGCTTCCGCCGGAACCTCAGCATCGACCGGCACCGGCCCGGCGCGCAGTTCGGCGAAGGCGATTCCGTCCGCCCGGCGCTGGGCCAGGACGCCGGGACGCGCCGGCGACAGGGCTTTTCCGAGCGTGAGGATACGGACACCGTCGGCAGCCGCCGCGGCGAGGTCTTCAGCAACAGTGGTCATAGTCTTGGCTTTCTCAGAGCACGTCGGCGTAGACGCGCGGCTTTTCCTGAACGGTATGAGGGTTGGCCGGGCGCTTCAGGCCCAGGTTTTCACGCAAGGTAGTGGCTTCGTACTCGGTGCGGAACAGGCCGCGGCGTTGCAGTTCCGGCACCACGCCGGCGACGAAATCCTCGAACCCGGTCGGCAGCAGCGGCGGGATGACGTTGAAGCCGTCGGCCGCCTCGCCACGGAACCATTCTTCCATGACGTCGGCGACGTGCTCGGCCGTGCCGACGACCAGGTTATGGCCGCGCACCACGCTGAAACGCAGAACCAGTTGCCGGATGGTCAGGTTTTCGCGCCGCGCCAGGTCGATCAGTTGCTGGCGGCGGCCCTTGCCGTTTTCGGTTTCCGGCAGGTCGGGCAGAGGACCGTCCAGGTCGTGGCCCGACAGGTCAAAGCCCATCAGCTTCACGCCATTGCGGAAGTCGTAGAGGTCCTGCAAGGCGCCCAGCTTGTCCTGGGCCTCCTGCTCGGTGGAACCGATGACCGGCGATAGACCCGGCGTGATCAGCAGCTCCGACGGATCGCGGCCGTATTTCGGCATGCGCGATTTCACATCGGCATAGTAGGCTTGCGCCACGTCCAGCGACTGCGACGAGCAATAGACCATCTCGGCGATCTGGGCGGCGAACGCCTTGCCGGTATCGCTGTTGCCGGCCTGGACGATGACCGGGTAGCCCTGGACCGGGCGCGCGATGTCGAGCAGGCCCTCGACGTTGAAATACTTGCCGTGGTGCTTGACCGGATGCGCCGAGCGGATGTCGAGATAGTCGCCACTCTGCTTGTCGATGTTACCGAAAGCATTGTCATCCCAGCTGTCCCAGAACGCCTTGGTGACCTGCAGGAACTCGCCGGCATGTTCGTAGCGCGAGGCGTGGTCCAGCGGATTGTCGATGCCGAACACCTTGGCTGAACTGTCGGAGAGCGAGGCAACCACGTTCCATCCGGCGCGGCCGCCGCTGATATGGTCCAGCGAAGCGAAACGGCGGGCGACATTATAGGGTTCGTTGAAATTGGCCGACAGGGTGGCAATCAGGCCGATCTTGCTGGTGGCGCCGGCCACCGCCGTCATCAGGGTCAGGGGCTCGAACTGGTAACCCAGCGGCTGGTGCGCCAGTTCGTTAAGCTGGCCGCCGGCCTGGCCGACGAAGTCGGCCACGAACACCGCATCGAACTTGGCGCTTTCCGCCAACTGCGCCAGCTTCACCCAGTATTGCAGGTCCGGCTGACCGCTTTGCGGCGAGTCCGGATGACGCCAGGCGCCGGGATGATGGCCGAAGGCGCGGAAGAAGACGTTCAGTCCGAGGTGGCGGCGGCGTTGTACCATGGTTGGGCTCCAAATCCACACTAACTTGGTGGTATATAAATCACCACTTATTTGATGGAGTTTTCGACGTCAACCGGGTCGTGAACCTGCACTGGGTAGCAAAACACCAGCGCAGCGGCGGCCGGCGCGTTAATTTTTCAAGAAATTTCATTAGCTTATGACGTTCCGAACTAAGCCTTCGGAGATGTTTGCGCTGCGCAGGAAAAAATCTATCCGACCTTTGCAGAAAAACTATTCGACGGATGCAACAACCTATTTGATAAGGCTTTGCGGATTGTTCGCACTTGCGTGATGGCCATGGTCTGCGCTACCCATAGGCCATGAACGTCCTCATCATTGATCCCGACGAAGCGCGCGCCGCCCTGGTGGCGGAGGGCATTCGCGCCGATCACGGTGAGAAGGAAACCACCATCCGCCAGGGTACGCACTTCGAACTGCGCATGCTGCGCGACTTTGATCCTGACATGGTCATCATCGCCTGCGAGAGCCCCGACCGCGATATGCTGGAGGCGCTTCAGGTCGCCAACGAACAGGTACCGCGCCCTGTGGTCATGTTCGTCGACCGCAGCGATGCCAATGCCACCGCCCAGGCGCTGGAAGCCGGGGTCGCCGCCTATATCGTCGATGGCTTCAACCCGCGCCGCATCAGTTCGGTGCTGACCGTGGCGGCCCAGCGATTCGCCATGACCCAGGCGATGCGCCGCGACCTCGACAAGGCCAAGGCGGACCTGGCGGCGCGCAAGGTCATCGACCGCGCCAAGGGCGTTCTGATGAAATCACGAAATCTGAGCGAAGAGGATGCCTATAAGGCATTGCGCAAGCACGCCATGGATACGGGCCGGCCCATCCATGCGGTTGCCGCCGACATCCTGGCCGTCAGCGGCCTGCTCAAGCCGGGAGAGGACTGAATGGTCACCGACGTCAAGATCGCCTACAGCCCGCTCAACGACGCCGCCCTGGTGCTGGTCGCCGAGGCGCTGGGCTTTTACGACAGTGAAGGCCTGCGCGTCACCTTAAGCCGCGAGGCCAACTGGTCCAACATCCGCGACAAGCTGGCCTATGGCCTGATCGACGCCGCCCATATCCTGGCGCCGGTGCCGTTCGCCGCCGCCCTGGGCCTGGGCCCGTCCATGGGCCGGATCATCGCCCCTATGGCCCTTGGCGCCAACGGCAATGCCGTGGTGGTATCGCACGACCTGAAGGCGCGATTAAGCGACGACGACAGCAGCCACACGCCTTTGATGAGCAGCGCCCGGCTGCTGGCCCGCGAAGTCGACCGCCGCCGCAAGGCCGGCGAAGGGCGTCTGGTCTTCGCCGTGCCCTTTACATGGTCGCCGCACCATTTCGTCCTGCGCCATTGGGCGGCGGCAGCGGGCCTCGATCCCGAACGCCAGTTGCAGTGGGTGGTCCTGCCACCGTCGCGCATGGCCGATATGCTGAAGGACGGGGTGGTCGACGGTTTCTGTTCCGGCTCGCCCTGGCCCCAGGCCGCCCATCTGATGGGGCGCGGGCAACTTCTTTTTGCCGACCCGGACTACTGGAGCCTGAAGCCGGAAAAGGTGCTGGGGGTGCGCGCCGCCTGGGCCGAGCAGAACCCGGACGCCACGACCGCCCTGGTCCGCGCCTTGTTACGGGCTGCCCTGTGGGCCAATAGCGCGGCCAATCGCGACGACCTGATGCGCATCCTGGCGCGACATGTCTATGTCAATGCGCCTCAGGAGGCTATTTCCCTGGCGCTCAGCCAGGGCGGCGCCGGCTTCACGCTCGATCCGGAGGCCGCCACCTTCCCGTGGATCAGCCATGCAAAATGGTTCATGGGCCAGTTGGTCCGCTGGGGCTGGCTGGAGCCGGAGCACGACTTCGACCAGTTGGCACGGCATATCTACCGCCCGGACCTGTGGCGTCAGGCCGCGTCCAGCCTGGGGCTGAATGCGCCCGAGGCCGACGAAAAGGACGAAGGCGGGCATCCGGAGCCGTGGCAACTGCCGGCTCAGCCTTCGCCGATCATCATGCCGGCGAACCAGTTGTTCGACGGCGGCGTGTTTATGTGCCGGTAATTATACACCTCTCCCCGTTTACGGGGAGAGGACGAGAGCCGAGTGAAACGAAGGCGATCGGGTGAGGGGCCTTCAGAGGACGGAGCGCGCCGAAGACGCCCCGCCCCTCACCCTAACCTCTCCCCGTGAAGAACGGGGAGAGGGGACGATAACGCTACTCGTGCCAACCCATCACAGAATAGTGATTTCAACAGAAACCAAATATCTCGGTTTCACACAAGTTTCATAAAACGCCCGTTGAAACCCCTTCCGGGCCGTTTTCGTGATAATTTTGACGCAACGCGATTTCGCACTGCAACAAAGCCGCAGAATCCGCGTTGACGAATGTCGGAACCCGGATGATCGTCCCTGTGTGGCCAAGGAAGGCCGCACCGAAATTCTCGCTGAAACCGCCAATGGCGGCGTGTTGCAGCGCACATAGACACTGGCGTCTCAAGTCAACCAACACCTTCGGGTGAGGTTCCGCTTGAGGCGCTTTTTTTTATTCTCAAGGGGACTTAAGTGACAAATCGTATCCGCATCCTCCTCACCACAACGGCCGCTGTCGCCGCGCTGGGCGTGGCCGCCGGCGCCCGCGCTGAGGACACCGTCTCCGAGGCGATCGGCGCCTCCAAGCCGATCTTCGAATCCAGCCTGCGCTCGGAAACCGTCGACCAGTTCGGTTTCGCCGAAAAGGCCGAAGCCTTGACCTGGCGCAACCGTTTCGGCTTCACCACCGGCGAATACAAGGGCATCAAGGCGATCATCGAGGTCGACAGCGTCGAGGCCTTGACCGAGAACTACAACTCGACCCTGAACGGCAAGACCGCCTTCCCGAACGTCGTCGACCCGGAAGTCACCGAAATCAACCGCGCCCAACTGAGCTGGGCCGCCACCGAAACCACGACCCTGACGGTCGGCCGCCAGCGCATCATCCTGGATGACGCCCGCTTCATCGGCAATGTCGGCTGGCGCCAGGATGAACAGACCTATGACGCCATCCGCCTCGACACCATGCTGGGCCCGGTCAAGGTCACCGGCGCCTATATCGGCCGCGTCAACCGCATCCAGGGCGACGAAAAGGACTGGAAGTCCAACTCCTACGTCCTGAACGCCAGCTACAGCGTCAACGAGGCCCTGAAGTTCACCGCCTTCAACTATACGTTCGACTTCGAAACCACGGCGACCGCGCCGACGGCCGCCGACATCGCCAACGCCAAGATTTCCTCAGTGTCCACCACCGGCCTGCGCGCCTACGGCAGCACCTGGGTGTCGTCGTTCAAGCTGAACTATGTCGCCCAATATGCCGGCCAGTCGCCGTCCGGCAAAAATCCGGCCGCCGACTACACCCTGCATGAAACCATGCTGGAAGGCGCCGCCACCTGGGACGTCTATACCTTCAAGGTCAATTACGAGATCCTGGAAGGCAATGGCACCCAGGGCTTCGTCACCCCGCTGGGCACGGTCCACGCCTTCGAAGGCTGGGCGGACGCCTTCGCCTCGGTCGGCGGCAACAAGACCCATCCGAACGGCATCAAGGACCTGAGCTACAACCTGACCATCGCCGGCCACACCAAGCCGTGGGCGCCATGGTTCATGAACCCGACCCTCAGCGTCATCTATCACGACTTCCAGACCGACCGCCTGGGCCAGGACATCGGCACGGAGTGGGACGCGATCCTGACCGCCGGCATCACCAAGAACCTCAGCCTGATGCTGAAATATGCCGATTTCGAGCGCGCCAGCCCGACCATGCCGGCCTCGCGCACCAAAACCTGGATCATGCTGCAGTACAAGCTCTAAGCCCTAAGGAATTTACGACTATGACCGACTCTATCGACACCAAGGGCTTGAACCGCCGCCAGGCCCTCACCGCCGCCGCCGCGACTGTAGCCGCTGCCCAGGCCCTCTTCCCGGGCGGCGCCCACGCCGCCGGCAAAGGCCCAGAAACCACCGCCGCCAAGCTGGGCTTCATCGCCCTGACCGACGCCTCGCCGCTGATCATCGCCAAGGAAAAGGGCCTCTTCGCCAAATACGGTATGCCAGACGTGGAAGTGCTGAAGCAGGCCTCGTGGGCGGCCACGCGCGACAACATCGTCCTGGGCTCGAAGGGCGGCGGTATCGACGGCGCCCACATCCTGTCGCCCATGCCCTACCTGATCACCACCGGCCAGTCCGCAAAGGCGACGCCGATGTACATTTTGGCGCGCCTGAACGTCAACGGCCAGGGGATCAGCGTCGGCAACGACCTGAAGAGCGTCCAGGTTGGCCTCAACAGTTCGGGCCTCAAGGCCAAGTTCGCCCAGCTCAAGGCCGCCGGCAATATTGCCAAGGTCGCCATGACCTTCCGTGGCGGCACCCACGACCTCTGGCTACGCTACTGGCTGGCCGCCGGCGGCATCAATCCGGATGTCGACTGCTCGACCATCGTCATCCCGCCGCCCCAGATGGTCGCCAACATGAAGGCTGGCACCCAGGACGCCTTCTGCGTCGGCGAGCCGTGGAACGGCCAGTTGGTCAGCCAGAAGATCGGCTACACCGCGACCACGACGTCGGAAATCTGGATGAACCACCCGGAAAAGGCGCTGGGCATGCGTGCCGACTGGGTCGACAAGAACCCCAACGCCGCCAAGGCGCTGATCGCCGCCACCATGGAAGCCCAGCAGTGGTGCGAACGCAACCGTGCGGCCATGTGCGCCATCACGGCCGGCCGCCAGTACATCAACGTGCCGACCGGCGACATCGTTCCGCGTCTGCAGGGCACGATCGACTATGGTGATGGCCGCAAGGTAACCAGCAGCCCGCACGTCATGAAGTTCTGGAACGACTTCGCTGCCTTCCCGTTCAAGTCGCACGACGCCTGGTTCATTACCGAGAACAAGCGTTGGGGCAACTTCAGCGCCGGCCTCGACACCAAGGCCCTCGTCAACAAGGTCAACCGCGCCGACATGTGGCGCGACGTCGCCAAGCAGTACGGCATCGCCACCCCGGCGTCGGATTCGCGCGGCGTCGAAACCTTCTTCGACGGCAAGAAGTTCGATCCCGCCAACCCGGACGCCTACCTGAACAGCCAGGCCATCAAGAAGCTGTCCTAAGGAGTAAAGTATGCCCTTCGATCTTGTGAAGAAAGCGACCATGGCCCCCAGTTCTCCGCCGCCTGAGGTCGACCGTTCGGCTCTGCTGATCGCCGCCCAGAAGAAACAGATCGACGCGGCCCGCCTGCGCAAGGTCGCTGAGAAGGCCTCGACCTTCATCATGCCGGCCCTGTTCCTTGGGATCGTCCTGGCCTCCTGGGAGGCCACGGCTCAGGCCTTCCCGGGCGGCCTGCCCGGTCCGGTGCAGGTGTGGACCGACTCGCAGGAACTGATCACCGATCCGTTCTTCGACCGCGGCGGGGTCGACAAGGGCCTGTTCTGGCACATCCTGACCTCGCTTTCGCGGGTGGGGATCGGTTTCAGCATCGCCGCCGTGGTGGGGGTGCTGGCCGGCGCCTTCATCGGCACGGTCGGCTGGGCGCGCAAGGGGCTGGATCCGATGTTCCAGGTCCTGCGCACCGTACCGCCCCTGGCCTGGCTGCCGATCTCGCTGGCCATGCTGCGTGAGGCTCAGCCCTCGGCCCTGTTCGTGATCTTTATCACCTCGGTGTGGCCGATCGTCATCAACACGGCGGTCGGCGTGCGCAACATCCCGGTCGACTATATCAATGTGTCGCGCGTCCTTCGGCTCCATCCGATCGAGTTCTTCTTCAAGATCATGCTGCCGGCGGCGACGCCGCACATCTTCACCGGCCTGCGTATCGGGGTTGGCATGAGCTGGCTGGCCATCGTCGCTTCGGAAATGCTGTTGGGCGGGGTCGGCGTCGGCTTCTTCATCTGGGATCAGTACAACGCCGCACGCATCTCGGACATCATCGTCGCCCTGGTCTGGGTTGGGCTGGTGGGCTTCGTCCTCGACCGCCTGGTCGCCGGCCTGGGTCATCTGGTCTCCCGCGGCACCGCAGCCGACTAAAACACAAATCGCTCTCCCGCCCCGTTCTTCACGGGGAGGGGGGACCGCGAAGCGGTGGGAGGGGCTTTTACCATCAGTGGAAGAGCCCCTTCCGTCTCCTTGCTTCGCAAGGATCCACCTCCCCCGCAAGCAGGGGAGGAGAACCAAGAATTCACCCTCCGCTTATGGAGCCTTCCATGCCTCCCCTGCTCTCTCTTGAAAACGTCTATGTCGATTTCGAACGCGACGGTGTCATTTCCAGCGTCCTCGACAACGTCTCGCTGTCGGTCAATACCGGCGAATATATCTCGATCATCGGCCATTCTGGTTGCGGCAAGTCGACCCTGCTCAATGTCGTCGCCGGCCTGGTGCCGCTGACGTTAGGCGCCGCCCTGCTCGGCAACCGGGAGATCACCGGCCCCGGTCCCGACCGCGCGGTGGTCTTCCAGAACCACTCCCTGCTGCCCTGGATGACGGTCTATGAAAACGTCCGCCTCGCCGTCGACAAGATCTATGGCGGCAAGGAAACCCTGAGCCAGCTCCATGAACGCGCCATGACCAATCTCGACCTGGTCAAGATGACCCACGCCATCAAGAAGCGCCCCGGTGAAATTTCCGGCGGCATGAAACAGCGCGTCGGCATCGCCCGCGCCCTGGCCATGGAACCCAAGGTTCTGCTGCTGGACGAGCCGTTCGGCGCGCTCGATGCCCTGACCCGCGGCCACCTGCAAGACACGGTCATGGCCCTGCATTCACGCATCAAAGCGACCGTCCTGATGATCACCCACGATGTCGACGAAGCCGTCCTGCTGGCCGACCGCGTGGTGATGATGACCAACGGCCCCAAGGCGACCATAGGCAAGATCGTCGATGTCCGCTGCCCGCGTCCGCGCAGCCGACTCAGCGCCTTCCAGGACCCGGAATTCCTGCGCTGCCGCCAGGAGATCGTCAGCTTCCTGGAGCAGCATGACAAGGTCGCCAAAGAGCTCACAGACGCGTGATTTCATTTGAAACCACTTGACCTTGTTTTCGAGAAACTGCGCCGGATGGCCTAGGCGGGCCGAATCCGGCGCCTTTTGTGATATTTTTGCACCGCAGCAAACTTGCGGCCCGGCCCTGTGCACGCAGGATTTGACGAACGCTGCGCTTCGGATAACTGTGATCGTGCGATCAAGGGCGATCGCATGACCGCTTTGCAGCGCCAACGGGGGTGACGCAAAGCTTTAACAGACGACGACGTCTCAAGACCTATCCTCTCCACCTGGGGCGGATTCGGCTTGGGGCGTTTTTTTATGCTTTATGCAGTAAGAGACTCCGATGATCAGTAAGGACTTCTTCAAAGCCGGACACACCCCGACCCTTCTGTCCGCCTTCCTCTATTTCGATATGAGCTTCATGGTCTGGGTGCTTCTGGGCGCCCTGGGCGTGCAGATCGCGGCCTCGCTGGGCCTCACCCCCGCCGAAAAAGGCTTCATGGTTGCCGTGCCGATCCTGGCCGGCGCCTTGCTGCGCCTGGTCAATGGCGTCCTGGTCGACCGCATCGGTCCAAAGAAAACCGGCACCATCGGTCAGGTCATCGTCATTTCCGGCCTGCTGCTGGCGTGGATTCTCCAAATCAACAACTACGGCGGCGTCCTGGCCCTGGGCATCGTGCTCGGCATGGCCGGCGCTTCGTTCGCCGTCGCCCTGCCCCTCGCTTCGCGCTGGTATCCGCCGAAGTACCAAGGCATCGCGCTGGGCATCGCCGGCGCCGGCAATTCCGGCACCGTCCTGGCGTCGCTGTTCGCGCCATCCCTCGCCAAGGCGTTCGGCTGGACCACCGTGTTCGGTATCGTCGCCATCCCGCTGATCATCACCCTGGTCATCTATCAGTTCATGGCCAAGGATTCGCCCGACCAGCCGCCGGCCAAGACCTGGGCGCAGTATCTCAACATCTTCAAGCAGTCCGACGCCTGGTGGTTCCTGCTGTTCTACGGCGTTACCTTCGGTGGTTTCGTCGGCCTGTCGTCGTCGCTGAACATCTATTTCAACAGCGAATATGGCATCGAACCTGTCAATGCCGGCTTCTTCACCGCCGCCTGCGTCTTCGCCGGTTCGATGCTGCGTCCGATCGGCGGCGGCCTGTCCGACCGCATCGGCGGCATCCGCACCCTCAGCATCATGTATTCGGTCGCCGCGGCAGCCCTGGTGGTTTTGAGCTTCGGTATGCCGACCGTGTGGATGGCCATGGCTGTGCTCCTGGTCGCCATGGGTGCGCTGGGTATGGGTAATGGCGCGGTCTTCCAGTTGGTGCCGCAGCGTTTCCGCAATGAGATGGGCGTGATGACCGGCCTGGTCGGCATGTTCGGCGGTGTCGGCGGCTTCTACCTGGCGGCGTCGCTGGGCCTGTCGAAACAGGCGACCGGCAGCTATCAGCTGGGCCTGATCGGCTTTGCCATCCTGGCCTTGGTGGCGCTGAGCGGTTTGACCTTCGTCAAAAAGCGCTGGCGCGGCACCTGGCAGGCGTTTGGTGCGGCGGACGCTAAGCTATAAGGTATGAAGTAAGTTTCTCCTCCCCATTTTATGGGGAGGGGGACCGCGGAGCGGTGGAGGGGTACATGCCACGCACTCCGCAGCTTCAAAGTAAGTCACTAAAAACATATAATTTTATTACAATCCCGTCCTTATGCAAGAATACCCCTCCACCGCTTCGCGGTGCCCCTCCCCACTTCGTAGGGAGGAGACTTTGCAAGCCGGATATGGCAGCGCCTTTTCGCTTATCTCGCACTGCAATATCGCAAATACCCGTTGACAAAATAGGGTTTAGCCGTATTCTTAAAAGTCTGATCACTGTAGATCACCCCCATTCGCGCTTCTGAACCAACGGCGGTTCCGCAGCGCACCATCAAGGACAACGGAGTCCCGGACCGCACCTCATCAGAGGTGTGCGGTCCGGGGCTCTTTTTTTTGGCTCAAAGGTACCCATGACCCAGTTGAAAGAGCGTCTCGTCGTTATCGGTGCCGGTATGGCCGGCGGTCGTATCGTCGAAGAAATTCTCAAGCGCGATGAACAGCGCTTCGAAATTTCCATCATCGGCGCCGAGAACTGCGCCACCTATGACCGGATCCAGCTGTCGCCCGTCCTGGCCGGCGAAAAGGTGTTCGACGACATCGTCACCCACTCGCAGGAATGGTACGACGCCAATGCCGTCAAAACCCATTTCGGTTACTGGGTCCAGTCGATCGACACGGTCGCCAAGTCCATCACCCTGCACGACGGCCAAACCATCGGCTACGACAAGCTGATCCTGGCCATGGGCTCCGACCCGATTCGCCTGCCCCTGCCCGGCGCCGACCTGGCCGGCGTCGTCGCCTTCCGCGACCTGCACGATGTTGACCTGATGCAGAAAGCTGCCGAGCGTGGCGGTGAGGCCGTGGTCATCGGCGGCGGCCTGCTGGGTCTCGAAGCCGCCTACGGCCTGGCCAAGCGCGGCATGAAGGCCACCGTCATCCACCTGGTCGACGTGCTGATGGAGCGCCAGCTCGATGAAGCCGCCGGCCGCCTGTTGGAAAAGGCCCTGGCCGAACGCGGCGTCGGTTCGATCCTCAATGCCCAGTCCGAAGCCATCCTGGGCGAAACCCATGTCGAAGGCCTGAAACTTAAAGACGGCCGGATCATTCCGGCGACCCTGCTGGTCCAGGCCGTCGGCATCCGCCCGCACGTCGAACCCGCCAAGTCCTCTGGCCTGACGGTCGAACGCGGCATCGTCGTCGACGACCAGATGCGCACCTCCGATCCGGACATCTTTGCCGTCGGCGAATGCGTCCAGCACCGCGGCCAGTGCTACGGCCTGGTGGCGCCGATCTGGGACATGTGCCGCACCCTGGCCGACGTCCTGACCGAAAAGAACCCCAATGCCGAATACCACGGCTCCAACCTGGCCACCCGCCTGAAGGTCTCCGGCGTCGACCTCTACTCCGCCGGCCAGTTCTCGGGCGGTGAAGGCTGCGAAGACATCGTCTTCCGCGATCCCGGTCGCGGCGTCTACAAGCGCATCGTCATCAAAGACGACAAGCTGGTCGGCACCGTGCTGTTCGGTGAAGCCGGCGACGGCGGCTGGTATTTCGACCTGATGAAGAAGGGCGAAAGCGTCGCCGACATCCGCGACACCCTGATCTTCGGCCAGGCCGTAACCCATGCCCTGGCCGGCCAGGACCCTTCTGACGCCGTTGCGGCGTGGCCCGACGACACGGAAGTGTGCGGCTGCAACGGCGTGTCCAAGGGTCAGGTTGTTGCGGCGATTACCGCCGGCAACGACACGCTCGACAAGGTCCGTTCCTGCTCGAAGGCCTCGGCCTCGTGCGGTTCGTGCACCGGCATCGTCGAGAGCCTGCTGAAGTGCACCCTGGGCGACAAGTTCAAGGCCCAGACCGGCCCCAAGCCGATGTGCAAGTGCACGGAGCACGGCCACAGCCATGTCCGCAATGCCATTGTCGAACAGCGTTTGATGAACATCCCGGACATCATGCAGGCGCTGAAGTGGGGCACGCCCGACGGCTGTTCGTCATGCCGCCCGGCGCTCAACTACTACCTGCTGTGCGCCTGGCCGAAGCAATACAAGGACGATCCGCGCTCGCGCTTCGTTAATGAACGCAACCACGCCAATATCCAGAAGGACGGTACCTATTCGGTCGTGCCGCGCATGTGGGGCGGCATAACCTCCGCCAAGGAACTGCGCGCCATCGCCGATGTCGTCGACAAGTACGACGTCCCGATGGTCAAGGTCACCGGCGGCCAGCGCCTCGATCTGTTCGGCATCAAGAAGCAGGACCTGCCCGCCGTCTGGGCCGACCTGAACGCCGCCGGCATGGTTTCGGGTCACGCCTACGCCAAGGCCTTGCGCACCGTGAAGACCTGTGTCGGTTCGGAATGGTGCCGCTTCGGCACTCAGGATTCGACCGGTTTGGGTGTGAAACTCGAACAGGCGACCTGGGGCAGCTACATGCCGCACAAGTTCAAGATGGCAGTGTCCGGCTGCCCGCGCAACTGCGCCGAGGCGACCATCAAGGACTTCGGCGTCGTCTGCGTCGACAGCGGCTATGAGCTGCATGTCGCCGGTAATGCCGGCATCCATGTCCGCGTCACCGACCTGCTGACCAAGGTGGCGACCGAGGAAGAAGCGCTGGAATGGTCGATGGCCTACGTCCAGCTCTACCGCGAAGACGCCTGGTACCTGGAACGGACCGCCCCGTGGGTGGAACGGGTCGGGCTGCAGTACGTCAAGGACGGCCTGGCCACGCCGGAACAGCGCGCCGCCCTGGTCGCCCGCTTCCTGGAATCCCAGGAAGTCTACCAGGTCGATCCGTGGGCCGAACACGCCCCGAAATCCGAACCCGCCAAGGTGTTTTCGCCGCTCGCCGACCTGCGCGACGGCGTCACCCAGGACCATCTGACGACGACCCAGGAACCTGCCGAATGAATGCGAATGTCAACATAAACTGGACCGATGTCGGCGCCGCGATCGAAGTGGCCCGCCAAAGCGCCCGCCGCGTCGAGACCTCCCTGGGTCCCATCGCCGTCTTCCGCACCGTGGCCGACGAATATTATGCCGTCTTCGACCGTTGCCCGCATAAAGGCGGGCCGCTGTCGGAAGGCATCGTCCACGGCCGCGCCATTGCCTGCCCGCTGCACAACTGGTCGATCTCGCTGGAAAGCGGTGAGGCTCTGGGCGCCGATGCCGGCAAGGGCTGCACCCCGACCGTGCCGCTGAAGGTCACGGACGGCCGCATCCTGCTGGGACTGCCTTAAAAACCCCTCTCCCCGTTCTTCACGGGGAGAGGTTAGGGTGAGGGGCATGCTGTCGAAAGACCAGCCTCCCACCCAACAAAGCTGGAACCTCCGCATCCGGAAACCGTTCTTATGTTCGATCCCGCCACGCCTGTTACGACCAAGACCACCTGCCCCTATTGCGGGGTCGGGTGCGGCGTGAAGGCCGACCTCTCGCCGGACCGCCGGCTGAAGGTCAAGGGCGATATCAACCACCCGGCCAACCACGGCCGCCTGTGTTCCAAGGGCACGGCGCTGGGCAACACCTTCGGACTGGAAGGCCGCATCCTTGAGCCCAAAATGCGCGACGGCGACGGCTTCCGCTCCGCTTCCTGGGACGAAGCCCTCGACGCCGTCGCCCAAAAGTTCAACCAGGTCATCGACGAGCACGGCCCGGACGCCGTCGCCTTCTACGTCTCGGGCCAGTTGCTGACCGAGGACTATTACGCTGTCAACAAGCTGGCCAAGGGCTATATCGGCACGGCCAATGTCGATACCAATTCGCGCCTGTGCATGTCGTCGGCGGTGGCGGCGCATAAGCAAGCCTTCGGCGCCGACCTGGTGCCCGGCGTCTATGACGACCTGACCGAAGCCGACCTGCTGATCTTTTCGGGTCACAATGCCGCCTGGACCCATCCGGTCCTGTATCGCCGCATCGAGACCCGCGAAGGTCAAATCCGCGTCTGCATCGACCCGCGCCGCACCGACACGGCCAAGAACGCCGACCTGCACCTGATGATCAAGCCGCAGACCGATGTGCGGCTGTGGAACGGTCTGTGCGCCCACCTGATTGCCCGCGATGCCCTCGACCACGATTTCGTCGACCGCCATACCAGCGGCTTCTCGCGCCTGATGGCGGCCCTCTCGACCGAGGACCAGAGCCTGGACGCCGTTGCCGAGGACTGCGGCATCGCCGTCGCCGACCTGAAGCGCTTTTACGACCTGTTCCTGCATACCGAAAAGACGGTCAGCCTGTTCAGCCAGGGCTCCAACCAGTCGACCCAAGGCGTGCACAAGGGCCTGGCGCTGATCAATGCCCACCTGCTCAGCGGCAAGATCGGCAAGCCCGGCGCCGCGCCCTTCTCTATCACTGGCCAGCCCAACGCCATGGGCGGGCGCGAAGTCGGCGGGCTGGCCAATATGCTGGCTGCTCATATGGATTTCGATGATGCGTCGAAGGCGCGCGTCCAGCGTTACTGGCAGTCGCCGGCCATCGCGCCGAAGCCTGGCCTGAAAGCTGTCGACATGTTCGAAGCCGTGCACAGCGGCAAGATCAAGGCGATCTGGGTCATGGCGACCAACCCCATGGTCTCCATGCCTGACACCAACCGCATCCGTGAGGCGCTGGAAATCTGCGAGATGGTGGTCGTGTCCGACGTCATCGCCCGCACCGACACCATGGACATGGCGCATATCCAACTTCCTGCGGCCGCCTGGGGCGAAAAGGACGGCACGGTCACCAATTCCGAGCGCGTTATCTCGCGCCAGCGCCGCATGACCACCCTGCCCGGCCAGGTCCGCCCTGACTGGGCCATCATCGCCGAGGTCGCCCGCCGCATGAATTCGGCCTGGGACAAGGCGTTCTCGTGGCGCACGCCCAACGACGTCTTCCAGGACTATGTCGGCCTGACCACCTTCGAGAACAATGGCAGCCGTTTCCTCGACCTGGGCGGGTTCGCCGGGCTGGACATGGCCGGCTACGACGCCCTGACGCCGACACGGTGGCCGTATGCCAAAGGCAAGCAACCCGCCGGCCGGCTGTTCGGCGACGGCCGCTTCGCCACGCCCGATGGCCGCGCCCGGCTGATCCCGACCGAAGCCAAAGCGCCCGCTAACGCCGTTTCGCCCGACTATCCCTTCAGCCTGAACAGCGCCCGCGTTCGCGACCATTGGCACACCATGACCCGCACGGCCCTGGCGCCGGAGCTGAACCGCCACACGCCCGAGCCGCTGCTCGATATCCACCCCAGGGACGCCAAACGGCTGGGTATTGCAGATGGCCGTCTGGCCCGCGTGAAGACGCGGTATGGCGAGGCCATCGCCAAGGCACGCGTCACCGACGACGTCCGCGAAGGCAATCTCCACCTGCCCATGCACTGGACCAAGCAGTTCGCGCCGTTCGGCCGTTCGAACCAGTTGATCAATCCGGCGGTCGACCCGACTTCGGGCCAACCGGAATTCAAGCACACACCCGCCACGGTCGAGGCCTATCACGAGACCTGGCACGGCTTTCTGCTGCTGCCGCGCGACTTCGATGGCGAGGCGCCGCAATGGAGCGCCGATACGGTGTGGCGCCGGACCGCCCACGCCTTTGCCGACTGCATCGAGATCGCCGGCATTGCTCCGTTCGAGTCGAAGCTGGACGCCACCGTTATGCTGGACGACATCGGCACCGGCGTCACCCGCCGCGTCAATATCGAGGACGGCCGGTTGAACCGCGTCCTGTTCGTCGCCCCGATCCACAAGCGCCTGCCGTCGCGCGAATGGCTGCTGGAACGCTTCGGCGATATGGGCCTGAATGCCCAGGACCGCGCCGCCCTGCTAATCGGCCGCCTCCCTGGCGTCCAGGACAAGGGCCGCATCATCTGCGCCTGCCGCAATGTCGGCGAAAAGACCGTCCAGGCCGCCATTGCCGAGGGCGCCCTCACCGTCGAAGCCATCGGCCAGGCCACCTCCGCCGGCACCTCCTGCGGGTCGTGCAAGGGCGAACTGAAACAGTGCCTGCTTATTCACAGTGCCAAGGAGTCCCAGCATGCTGCATAATGGTTTTGTTACGCTTGCCGGCGCTGGTCCCGGCGATGCCGACCTGCTGACCCTGGGCACGTTGAAGGCGCTGCAATCGGCTCAGGCCCTGCTGTACGACGCCCTGGTCAGCGAGGATATCCTGGCCCTTGCGCCGCAGCGCTGCATCAAGATTTGCGTCGGCAAGCGCGGTGATCGTCTGAGCGTGCCGCAAGACAAGACCAATGCTCTGATGGTGCGCCTGGCCCGGCGTGGCCTGCATGTCGTGCGCCTGAAAGGCGGCGATCCGTCGGTGTTCGGCCGGGTGGAAGAAGAGCGCAACTACCTGGATTGTAACGGTATTCCCCACAAGACCCTGGCCGGTGTGACGGCGGCGTCCGCGGCGGCGGCACAGTTCAGCTTCCCCCTCACCCACCGTGGAGAGGCGCGTTCCGTGACCTTCCTGACAGGCCGTACGAAAGATGGTAGTATCGATCTGCGCGATGCCTCGGTTGCGGATCCGGAGATGAGCCTGGTGTTTTACATGTCGTCGCACAATGCCGGTCATATCCAGGCCCGCCTGCTGGGCGCCGGCCGCTCGCCGGCGACGCCCGTGGTGCTGATCGAAAACGCCGGCCGGGCTCATGCCCGTGCCCGTAAGCTGTCCTTGCGCGACCTGGCTGCGACCGTGGTCGCTGAAGCCTGGGACGGGCCGGTTCTGATGGGGATCGGCGACGCCTTCGCCTATGCCCGCATGCCGCAAAGCCTCGCTCAGGCACGGTTTGCATGACCACCGTCGTCATCCTGGCCGGAGGTCAGGGCCGCCGGATGGGCGGCAACAAGCCCTTCCATGCGCACGGTGCCTCGACCTTGATCGAGGCGGTGATTGCCCGGCTGCGTGGCCAGGCCGGCGCGCTGTACGTCAATGCCAGCAAGCATTTGACGCCCGAGTTCGAAGCCCTGGGCCTGCCCCTGGTGATGGACGATGCCGATTTCTCAGCCCTGGGGCCATTGAGCGGCGTCCTGACCGCGCTGGAACTGGCGGCAGCACGCGGTGAAGAGACGGTAGTAACCGTGCCGTGCGACATGCCGGATCTACCGCTGGACCTGGTGGCGCAACTGGAATCGGCGCCGCAAACCGATGTCGTCTACTTTACCGGTCGCAGCGAATACCCGTTGTGCGGACTATGGCGAACAACGGTGACCGAGAAGCTGAAGGCCATGCTGGATGAGAACCGAGATACGGGCGGGTTGGCTGTGTGGCGTTTCCTGGAACAGGTTCAGGTGTGCAAGGTCATCACCACCGACGACGCCGCATTTGCCAATATCAACATGCCGCAACCCAAGTATTCAGATCAGCGGCTGCCGTAATTTTTCCGTTTTATGGGCGCTGTGGAAAAGGCGACATTGGCCAGGCGGATCAGGCCTTCGTCGTTATATTCAAAGGTTTCGGCGACGATATGGCTGGACTGGTTGCGGTAGACCAGGGTGTGGCCCTGGGCGCCGACGCAGTTGGCGACAGGTTCGAACTTCAGGTTGGGAACACGCGGCAAGGTGGCCACGACATATTGGTAGAGCGCTTGAATATCGGTCAAGACTCCGCGCTCGGAAAATTCGAGTTTTGCAACAAAGGGCGAGATGAAGACTACGTTTTCAGCGTAGAGTTCGCAGATATTCTGGGCGTCGCGTGAGTTCCACGCGGCGTACCATTCAAGAGCTTTCTGTTCATAGTCTATCGTCATTGTCATGCTTTCAGGGTAAACTGATCAGGTCGCCTTTTTCTTCCAGGGCGCCGATCGTTAGCAACAGGTCCAGACGCGCTTCTATACGGATCTTCAGCGGGGCGCTAGTCGTTGAAAAACCTAAGATTCTTGCGACGGCAACAGCCAGTTGGCCACGCTGGGCACCGAAGTTTTCCGCGACCGTCTGAATCAGGGCTGCGTCGATTTCGGAGGGGGGCAAAAGGTCGGGTTTGCGCAGGGAAGATGAGGCTTCGGAGCGGTCGCGAACTGTGACGGCTCGGCCAGGAATGTCATAAAAATCATCGACTTGTGAGATGCGCGCGTCGTTGATGGCGGTGCGGAGCGCGGACTGGACATCGCTTTTCAGGCGGGGTGTCAGCTTGGGCAGGCCGGACAGGGCGCGGACGCGGGCGGTCAGTTCATCGGCGTGAATCGGACCCTCGATTTCGATGATTTGAACGACGGAATCGGTCAGCGGAAAATTGACCTTAAGGTCAGCTTCACGGTACGGATTAGACTTCGCAAAAACTGGAAGTGTTGTCACAACGGGTGCGATTTCGGCCGGGGCAGCGGTCACGGGTTGGGGGGCGCGGTAGCCTTCGGCGTCGCGGGCGGCCCAGCTCGATTTTGCGGCCGAAATCGCGGCTTCGAGTTTTTTGAGCTCTTCGTTCGGGCGCAGGTACCAGTCGGCACTCCAGATGCGGTGGATGATCCAACCGTGGGCTTCGAGGACCTGTTGCCGCAGCCGGTCACGGTCGCGGGCCGACCGTGAGGCATGATATTGCGCCCCGTCGCACTCGATACCCAGGACGAAGCGGCCGGGTTTGTCCGGATCGGCCACCGCCAGGTCGACGCGGAAGCCCGAGGCGCCAATTTGGTTGCGCACAACATAACCCGCCTGGGTCAGGCGGCGGGCGACCTCTTCCTCGAAGACGCTGTCGTGGCTGGATGTGCCGGTATCGCCGGCATCGAAGCGGCCGGTCTCGGCGAAGGTCAGGAACAGTTTCAGGGCGGCGACGCCGCGGGCGGGGGTGCGTTCCAGGTCGATATCGGCGCCGCTGAAATTGCAGAAGACCTCGCAGCGCAGTTTCGCCCGCGAAATCAACACGTTCAGCCGGCGTTCGCCGCCTTCGGCGCTTAATGGGCCGAAGGCGTGCGGTAAGGCGCCTTCGGCGGTCTTGCCGTAGCCGACCGAGATGAAGATGACGTCGCGTTCGTCGCCCTGGATGTTTTCCAGGTTCTTGACGAAGAAGGGTTCGGCGCCGGTGGCGGCAAAGAAGTCCTCGGTTTCCGGATGGGCGCGGCGCAGGACTTCCAGTTCGCGCAGGATGGCCTGACGTTGCGACACCGAAAAGGCCGCCACGCCCAGGCTTTGGTGCGGGTTGTCGCGGGCGTGGGCAATGGCAGCTTCGGCGACCTTGCGGGCTTCCAGGGGGTTGGTCCGGCTGGTCCCGCGTTCATAGACGGTGTCGAGGCGGTGGTATTTCAGCCCCATGCCGGCCGCTGCATCATAGGGGCTGGGGACGATGTACAGCCGGTTCTCGTAGAATTCACGGTTGGAGACGGCGATCAAAGACTGGTGTTTCGAGCGGTAATGCCAGCTCAGCATGCGGTGCGGCGCGCCCTTGGCCAGGCACAGGTCGAGGATGCTCTCGGCATCCTTGGCTTGCAGGGTGACGCTGTCGTCGTCTTCGGGTTCGTCCTCGCCGGTCAGCTTCTTGAAGAAGGCGGTCGGCGGCAGTTGCCGTTCGTCGCCGACGACGACCAGTTGTTTGACGCGGGCAACGGCGCCCAGGGCGTCGACGGGCTCGATCTGGGAGGCTTCGTCCATGACGAGCAGGTCGAATTCGAAGGCGCCGGGTTTGAGGAACTGGGCCACCGACAGCGGCGACATCATGAAGACGGGTTTCAGTTGCTGGATCACCGGGCCGGCGCGTTCCAGCAGGACGCGGATCGGCAGGTGGCTGCGCTTCTTGGCCAGTTCGGCATTGAGCACGCCCAACGGCCCGACGCCAGCCGTACCCTTGGGACGGGCCTCGCCGTGGGCATGGGCAATCTCTTCCTTGGCGGCTTCGATATGGGCGCGGTCGAACTGACGGAATTGCGCCACGCGGCGTTCGTAGTCATCGCCGTCAAAGGCACGCAGGTCGGGCCAGTCGCGGAACAGCCGGTCGCGCAGCACCGTCGCATAGGCGCGGTCGAAGGCCGGGACCAGGTCCGCGGCGGCGAGGCTGTTGTCATGCAGGCCGGCAACCAGGCTGGAAGCACCCAGCGCCGCCAGTTGCCGGCCGCGCCAGGCGACGGCGATGTAGCGGTTGAGGCCTTCCGGGTCGCTAAGCCAGCGGGTGTATTGGTTTTCGCGGCCGGTGACTGTGATGTCGAGGGCTTCCGGGTCGAGCTTCAGGGTCTGGGAAGCGGCATCCAGAGCGGCGCGGTGTTCGGTTGTGGCGGCATAGAGGGCCTGACGGGCACGGTCGGCTTCGGCCAGGTCGGCGTCAGTCAGGGCAGCCAGTTTCGGCCAGACGCTGTCGGGTAGCGAGGTGTGCGACATCCGCCAGCGCAGGATGTTGTCCAGCCGCTCCCAGTCGCTGTCGCTGCCCTGCCAGGTGCGGCCCCAGGCGCGGCCAAGCGGCTCGGCGGCGGCAAAGGCGGCTTCGGCCTTTTGCAGGGCTATGGCCAGGTCGATCAGTTTCAGGCGCGGTTCGACACCTTCGGGCAGCGGATCCTTCAGGTAGGAGCGCAGCAGGGCGATCTGGCCCTTGTAGCCGCCATCCAGGAAGCGGAACAGGCCATTGCCCTTGGTCACCACCCCGGCACGCAGGGTCGTGTAGTCGACGGTGAGGCCGATATCGTTGAATACGGCTTTGGACCGGTGGCGCAGGTCGACCAGGGTCTTGCCGGTTTCGATCAGTTGATTGAGCGCCTTGGGGTTACGCCAGGCGTCATCGCTGAAAGCCGTGCGGTCGGCTTCGCGCGGTAGCGGCGTCAACTGCAGGAAGGCCAGCAGCCGTTCGAGTTCGGAGACAGTGCCGGGCGCGGGCGCACCGAACAGGCGAATGGCGACCCTGGCTTCCTGGATGGTCTGATTGAGGGCGGTTTGCGCCCTGGTGATGTCGCGGGCGATCTGTTCGGTCTGGGCCGGGTCGAGCGGATCGGCGCCTGCGCCACGCCAGGCATGGTCGGAGAGCGGACCGGTCGCGCTCAGGCGGCCGGTGATGTCTTCGGCCAGGCCACGACGCTTGGCGACATCGTCGGGCGTCCAGGTTTCGGCGCCTTCGAGGGCCAGGGCGGTGCCGGGGGCCAAATCTTTACTAGAATGCGCGATCAGCCGGCCGAGGATCTGCTGCGGCGACAGGCCGGACGGTTGCAACGGCGCATGCAGGCGGTTGGCAAACCCGTTGAGGTCGTCGGTGGCCGCGGCCAGCTTGTCTTCGACCGACGGGTCGCGGCGTGGCGGCAGCAGGCTGGCTTCGCGGGTGCGTTTCAGTTCTTCGAGGACGGCGCGCTTGCTGATCTTGTTGGAGTGCAGTTCCAGGGTCAGCGGGCCCAGGCCCACCTGTTTCAGCCGGCGATGAACGACGTCCAGCGCGGCCATCTTTTCGGCGACGAACAGCACCTTCTTGCCGCGCGCCACGGCCGCGGCGATGATGTTGGTGATGGTCTGGGACTTGCCGGTGCCGGGCGGCCCCTTGACGACCAGGGTGCGGCCGGCGGCGGCTTCGGCGATGGCCACGGTCTGGGAGCTGTCGGCGTCGACGACGTGGTGGCGGCGCTGGGGCGGGATGACGTCGTCGATGGCGGCATCGTCGGGGACGATCGGATCGCTTTCAGGGAAGCCGTCGCGCAGCAGGGCAGTGATCAGCGGGTGGGCCGAGATGGGGTCTTCCTCAGGCCAGGTATCGGGGTCGAGGTCGCGATACATCAGGAACTTGGCGAAGGAGAAGAAGCCCAGCACCATGGCGTCGGGCAGGACTTCCCAACGCTTTTGGCCGGCGATGGTGTCGGCGATCTTGGTGAAATAGGCGTTGAGGTCGAGTTCGTCTTCGTCGGGGAAGTCCTCGATGGTCAACCCGAACTCGGACTTCATCTTGGCCTGGAGCGTCAGGTTGGGTGACGGCGGTTCGTCGCGGTCCCTGAGTTTGAACTTTTCGGCGGCGCTGCCGCGTTCCAGTTGGACTGGCAGGAGGACCAGGGGGGCGTGGCGAACGACGTCGGAGTCGTCGGCATCGTACCAGCGCAGCAGGCCCAGGGCGAGATAGAGGATGTTGACGCCCTGCTCCTGTTCCAGGGTCTGGGCGTCGTACCAGACGTCAAACAGGCGTTTCTGCAGCGCTTCGGAGGTCAGGCGGGTTTGAAGTTTGGTATCGGTGTGGCGGGCGGGTTTGTCGCTATCGCCGGGCTGGGCCAGGCTGTCGGTGGGCAGGGTTTCCTGGTCCTCGACGCCGATCTGGGTGCCGGGCAGGAAGGTCATGGCCCGGCTGTCGGTCAGGATGCGGAAGACGTCTTCGGATTTTTCGTCGACGATTTCGACCGTGCGGCTTTGGGTCAGGCGCAGCGGCACATTGAGCAGCCGGTTGCGTGTCGACAGGTCGAGCAGCGCGTGACGCTCTTTCAAAAGCCGGTCGCGAAGGGATGTCGGGGTGTCGCCGTCTGCCATGTCGGTCCTCCGGCAGGTAGTCTATAGGGCCGGAGCGGAGTCGCACAATGCGGGAGATGGAATCTTTGCTGGCCATTTTATTCGTGACCTCTGGCTCAGATTGATCACCAGCGAGACGGTCCAGAAAACGCATTTGATATCATGGAACCGTAATTTTGAGTCATTACAACGGAAAGAGTTCGCTATGGTGCCTTGAATCCAACTATCAATCTTCCTGCAAACTCTGAGCGGTTCAGATCATCCGCTCTACCAGATTAGATATGGAACAGGCGTACAATGACGTTTTATTATATTGAGCCTGAGGTGGCCGGCGGATGGGGTGAAAACACGGTTTTTGAACGCACGCCAGCTGTTGGCACGACAGTTCATAAGCTGCACTATGTGTTCGAAGACTGGTTTGGTGATTCCATCGTTACGTCGTCACATTGCTATATTGTGACGGAAGCGGCATCTATCGAAATATTAAATGACGAGTTGACAGGCGTAATATTCGATGACGTGGAGGTCTCGACTTATCCTCAATTTTCCATGCTTAGGCCGGGTGTCCAGCTCCCTAAATTTGTTTGGATGAAGGTGGTAGGCCAGCAAGGCAAGGATGATTTCGGACGCAATCGCGGTGAGGATCTTGTCATTTCAGAGAGAGCCCTCAACATCTTCAAGAAGTTTGGGCTAACAGTCGGAGAGTTCAGGCCTCTCGGATGACAACTGGCTTAACCCGAACGGCGAGGCGATGTTAGCGGTAGCGTTGCGCGTCGACAGGTCGAGCAGCGCGTGGCGCTCTTTCAGTCGCCGGTCTCGAAGGAATGTCGGGGTGTCGCCGTCTGCCATGTCGGTCCTCCGGCGAGCAGTCTATAGGGCCGGAGCGGAGTCGTACAATGCGGGAGATGGTGCCGGCTGTAGAAAATACGGAACCTCCGGCGCGAAGCGCCTTCACATTGCGCACGCTCTGAAGGCGTTATTCACGTAAACGCCGTCCATCTGGCTTATCTGGCTTATCTGTGGATAGCCCTTTCCGGCCGTTCCGCCGCCGCGATCTTCGCCCGTCCGGTCACCGGCGGAGCCCAGCCGCTTCGTAGGTCAAGGGTTGTCCACAGATAAGCCAGAGAAGCCAGATGAACAGCGCCCGCATGGTATCGCCGGTGGGATTAGGACGCTTTTTTGAAGCGCTGCGCGCGAAGGCTTCCCGACTACTTCTTCAGCTTCTTCGCCCATTTGAAGGCTTCGAGCGGGATGGCGTTGGCCATAGTGGCGACGCCTTCGGTGTCCGGATGCAGGTGGTCCGACACGTCGAAGTCCGGCAGCAGATAGCCCGGACGGGACGGGTCTTCGACCGCCTTGTCGAAGTCGAACACGCCGTCGAACACCGTCTGTTGCCGGATCCAGGCATTGACCGCCACGCGTTCGGTCTCCTTGGCATCGGTGTAATAGTCCTTGAACACCGTGTCCTTGAACGGCGTCAGGGTGGCGACGTAGATGCGCAATCCCTTCGAATGGGCGCGGTCGGCCATCTGGCTTAAGCCCGCGATAATGTCCTGGGCCGAGACATATTGATCGTGGCCAGGGCCGGCGGCGTGGCCCAGATCGTTGATGCCGATCAGCACGATTGCCGCTGCCGCATTGGGCTGGGCCAGAACATCGCGGTCGAAGCGCGCCAGGGCCGCTTCGCCGAACCGCGCCCAGTTGCCGTGGTGCCAGATGCGGTTGCCGCTGATGGCGGCATTGACGACGCTTAAGGGGATGCCTGCCTCGTCCAGACGGCGGCTGAGGACGTCGGGCCAGGTGGCGCCCTGGTCCTGGGCGATGCCGAAGCCGTCGGTGATCGAGTCGCCGAAGGCGATCACGGCGGCGCGCGACTTGCTGCCCGAGACATCGACCCCGGCCAGCCACGGGAAGGAGGCGCCGATACCTATATCGGCCGCCGGTCCGGGGATATCGGCGGCGGAGGTCTGACGGCCCTTGGCGGTGAACATCACAGCGCGCTGGATGTCGTGCATGGTGGTCAGGGGCACGGTGCCAGACGCATAGAGGCTGACGGCCAGGTCGGAATTGTCGGCAACGTCGAGATCAACCGGATCGCTGACGGCATAGGCGCCGGGGGCGATCATCAGGTTGGTTTGGCCATTGAAGGTGACGGCCCGGTCGGAGGCGGTATCGATGCGGCTGCCGGAGTCGCGGCGGGCGACGCGGACCTCGTCCAGCTTCAGCGGTGTCTTGCCGTAGGCGTTGGACAGGCGGATGCGGACGGAGGTGCCGCCGGCCGAGACGCGCACGATTTGGCGCAGGGTCATGTCGGTCAGCTTAGCATCGCCGGAGTCGGGCTCCGGCGCGGCATACCAGGCGGGAATCCATTTCGGCGTCTCTGCGGCGGCGGGTAAAGCGATGCAGGTAACGGCCAGGGCCAGGGCAAGGGAGCGAGCAAAAGACATGCGAGTCACCGGGGTGTTGGAGCGCGGGGATGCTTATAGCGCGATAGTGGTTGAACGCCACATGTCGCCCTGCTTGGATCAGCTTCTTCGGGCTTTGCTCATTCCAACGCCTGGTAGATCAGCGTCCGCAGCTTGCCATGGTCATCGATGTCACCGGCCGGCATCAGCTGCGTCATATAGACAACGGTAAGCCCTTCCGCCGGATCGACCCAATAGCTCGAATGATAGGCACCGCCCCAGCCGAATTCGCCTTGCGAGCCCGGTTCACCGGCCTTGCCGACATCGGTGCGGATGCTGAACCCGAGGCCGAAGCCCTTGCCCGGATCGTAGGGGATATTGAGATGGTTGCTGGTCATCAGTTCCACCGATTTGCGGCTGAGGTAGCGTCGGCCGTCCAGCTCCCCGCCCCGGCGCAGCATTTCCAGGAACCGGCTGTAGTCGGGCGCCGTCGACAACAGGCCCGCGCCACCGGAAAAGGCGATGCGCGGACCGTCGAGATAGTGCCCCTGGCCGGAGGAGTCGGCCCGGCGGAGGCCGCCCTCGCCCGCGGCATAGACCGCAGCCAGGCGGCCGGCCTTGTCGCGCGGCAGGTAGAAGGACGTGTCCTTCATGCCCAGCGGCTGGATAAGCCGTTCGGTGAGAAAGGCATCGAGCGTCTTGCCGCTGACCTTTTCGACGATCACCCCCAGTATGTCCGTGCTGTAGCCATAGACGAAGGCTTCCCCCGGCTGCGCGGCCATGGGCAGGGCCGCCATCCGCGCGACCACGGCCGAAACCGGCTCGTTGCGGTCGGCGAAGTACCACCCGGTAATACCGGCGTCCTTCCAGGCCTGTTCGCCCAGACCGTAACCGTAGGAGATACCGGACGTATGGGTCAGCAGGTCGCGGATGGTGATGGGGCGTTTGGCCGGCACGACGCTGTAGCCACCATCCGGATTGGCCACGGCAACGGTCGTTTTCGACCATTCGGGCAGATATTTGCCGATCGGATCGCTCAGCAGCAGCTTGCCGTCTTCGCTCAGCATCATGATGGCGACACTGGTCAGCGCCTTGGACTGGGAGGCGATGCGGAAGATGGTGTCCTTGGCCATCGGCGACTTGCCTTCCTTGTCGCGCCATCCGACGGTAACCGAATAGACCTCACGGCCGTCCTGTTGGATTTGCACCACCGCACCGGCGATCCGGCCCTGGTCGACATAGGTTTGCAGGACCTGCCCGACGCGATCCATACGCCCGGGCGAAATGGCGTGCGCCGCAACCGCCTGAGGCGCTTGCGGCAAGGCCTGCGCTGTTGCTGCACCGGCGAGGATCGACGCGACCAGTACAGCCCGCGCGGCAGATTGAAGTGCAGATTTCATCGGTGTGTTCCCTCATCGGCGCATTTATGGCCGCGCCTTTCGCGGTATTGTGACATGGCGAACCGGCACGGATCAAGTCACAGGACTCATCGGAGCGGCGCGTGAGTAAGGGCCAACCGGGGTGGGTGGCGAGTCTTTACAAAATGATCGCCGATTCCCTGTCCACACCGATCCGATCGAAACGGGGACTATCACCGGGCGGGATAAGAGTGGGATGGCCTAAGGTGGTGCGATTCACGGACTATGACGTGCGTAATTCCGCATTCCCTAAGCTGTCACCGTATTTTCCGATAATCAGCCTCGCAAATCCCCGTTTCGAGTTCGTACGATCTTCTTGGCTTCCTCGAAGATATCCTCGACCGTGCGGGCGCTGGTTCCGCTGGCACGGGCGTCGACGACGAGTTGACGCAGTTCGTCCAGGGTCAATTCCTGGCCGCGGCGTTCGCAGTCTCGCCGCACCAGATCGCGGGAAGGCAAGGATCCAGGCTTCGCCTACAGTGTCGGATTTACAAAGACCCTTGGCTGTCCGGAGTTCATCGTTTTCGGGCTGAGCGGCGAGTTGATGCATCATATGCTTTGGCAAGTCTTTCACCAGATTCGGGACGGGAAGATGCCGGAAGACGGAATGCGGTGGAGTAACGTGCTGACGGATCATGACTGTATTAGCCGCACGGTTCATCCGACCAATATGGTCCGCGACTATCTCAATTCGGCCATGTGGTTCTGGGGGTACGACAACCCGAAAGGCCCACTCCCCGCGATGCAGCTGTTTTGGCCGCCCAATGGCAGAGATCTGTTCCCCTGGCATGCCGCGTGCCCGCAGGATGTTCGCGATTTGCAGGTGCCGTTATATCTGCCGAACCAGGCGCGCAAACCGAGCGGCTCGTCCGGCGGCTTCTTTTCAAGGCTTGCCGCGAAACTGGGATTTAACAAACCTTAAAGCCCCCAACCGCATTCGCAAGCGTTGCGGCCGGGGATCGGGCTCGCCCGTTCGATCGAAGTTGCCTATCAGGCCGCAGCGCGAGTGCCCAAGAGTCCGAACATGGCACCTTGCGGATCTATGGCCACGACGGCCCATTGCCCGCCAGGCACCTGCATCGGTGGCAACTGGATCTTGCCACCCAAGGCTTCCAGGCGCGCCACCGCCGCGTCGATGTCGCCAACGTTGAAGTAGAACAGCCACGCCTGCTGCGGCAGAGGATTGTTCATCATGCCCCCGCCTCGGGCGCCATCGGCGATGAAGGTCTGGTAGATGCCCATGGCGCCCATGTCCATGGCCGTATCCTTGGCGAATCCGAAGCGATCGGCGTAAAAGGCGAAAGCGGCTTCCCAGTCCTTGGCATGATACTCGTTCCAGCCGCAATGGCCGGCCAAGCCCGGCTTTTCGCCATCGGTAGGGCTATAGGCTGTGCTCTCGCCTTCGCTGGTCGGCGTCATGACGTAGATGGCGGCTCCCTGGGGATCAGCGACCATGGCAATTCTGCCAACCGGGATATCGGTGGCGGGCATGTAGGTCTTGCCGCCGGCGGCCTCGAAAGCCCTGATCTGGGCGTCGACGTCATCGACATTGAGATAGCCGAACCAGGCTGGCGGCATGGCCCCATCCGGCGCCTTCATCATACCACCCACCTGGGCATCGCCCGCATTTATGATGCGGTAGTCCATGCCGGGCGTGTCGCTCTTGGTCACGGTCCAGCCTATGATCTGGCTGTAGAAGTCGATACCGGCGTCCAGATCGGACGTGATCAGTTCGTACCAGATGAAATGGCTCATAGGGGCTCCCTTGGGCAATAGTCCGTCAGATGCGCGGAACAGTTACAGGAAAGCCGGACGGAAAGTGTCAGCGGGCCAACGCCTCACCGGCCCCATTCCCTGGGTGGTTTTTTCGTGACAATAACAATTCCCGGACGATCTCAACACAAAAAAATCGGCTCTCCACGCCTTCCTTGCCCAGCGGACGAGAAAAATAGCTCAGCGCCGTCAAATGACGTCCCCTCTTGTCCGCCAAGGCGGTGGCAGGTAGCTTGGCTATATCGGAAGAGGGAGGAAGGCATGCCGTCGCAAGACAAGCGAGATCTGTTCTATCCAGCGCTGGCCCTGGCCATTTCCCTGACAGCCTTCGCCGGCTTCGCCATCACCTATCTCGGGCCGCTGGCCACACGTACCTATCCGGACGTGTCCTGGGCCGTCCATGCGCACGGGATCGTCTATCTGGGCTGGTGTGCCTTTTTGCCGATACAGGCGTCGCTGGCACGGCGGGCCTTCACTGTGCACCGGGCGCTGGGGGTGGGCAGCCTGTTGCTGACGACCGCCATGGCCTTTACAGGCTTTCTCGTTATCGGCGTGAGGGTAAAGGCCGCCGTGCTGGGGGAAGGTGCGCAGTTCTGGAAAGCCTTCGGTATAACGATCGCGACCGGGCTTGTGCTGTTCCTCGGCTTTTATCTGGCCGCTTTGCTCAATCGCCATCGGCCCGACTGGCACAAGCGGCTGATGATCAGCGCGGCCGCCACGGTGATCGCCGCCGCAACCTGGCGGTTATGGGTCGCCGCCATCGGCTTTCAGGATTGGGCCATGCCGGCCGCGCTTATGTCCACGAAAGTCTTCATTGTGGCCGGAATGATCCATGATTTCGCCACCCGCCGTAAGATCCATCCCGCCTGGTGGGTGGGGCTCGGCATTTCGGCCGCAGCGGAGGCAGCAAGCCTCGCCCTGGCCGGAACGGTATTGGAACTGCCCATCGCGCGCGCCATCGCCAGCTTCGCGGACGTGTTCGGCTGGATGTATTGATGTGGCCAGGGGTTTGGTTGTGAGGACGCCCATGAAGCGGTTGGTTTTGGTGTTGGTGGCCCTGTTGGCGGCGTGGGTGCCCTCCGTCAGTTGGGCCGACAGCCAGTTCAAGCTGATGGTGTTGGCCATGCCCAGCAAGTATCATTACGAATATGTCCCGATCGCCCGCGACAGCCTGGAGAAGATGGCGCGGCTGCATGAGTTCGAGATCAGCTGGGCGGGGGCTGGGTGGGCATTAGAGCAAGACCTCAGCGGGTATCGCGCCATCGTCTTGCTGAACACGCCGGTGGAGGATCTGACGCCGGTTCAGCGCGAAAAGTTCGAGGCTTATGTGAAGGCCGGCGGGCACGTCATGGTCGTGCATCGGGCCGCGATCGCTTTGCCGGCGCAAAGCTGGCCCTGGTATGAGCAGTTGGTCGGGCGGACCGTCGGCGTGCATCCTATGTTGCAGACCGGTGTTGTGACGGTGGAGGATAAGGGTTTTCCGGCGGTGTTCGGGTTGTCGCAGCGGTGGGTGTGGAGCGATGAGTTTTACACCACGACCAATCCGTATGGGGTGGAGATTCATCCGGTGTTGAACGTCGATGAGTCCAGTTACGATCCGGAGAAGATCTGGCCCGGTCAGGTGGTCAAGCCGATGGGCAAGGATCATCCCATTGCCTGGTATCACTTCGTCGGGAAGAGCCGGGTGTTCGTGACGACCTTGGGGCACAATGGTGAGGCTTACCGCGATCCGCAGTATCTCGCGCATCTGCTGGGCGGGATTTACTGGACAGCCACGGGGTTGGGGCAGAGTGAGTAAGAAGGCCCCTCACCCGATCGCGTGCACTTCGTTCCGCTCTCGTCCTCTCCCCGCAGGCGGGGAGAGGTGATTTTAGAAAGATCCCTCGATGCCTCATTCGAGCAAGGTAGCCATTGTCACGGCCGGCGGGAGCCATCTCGGAAGGGCCATTTCGCTGGCTTTGGTCCAGGACGGGTACGAGGTATTCGTAACCTGGCTCCATAGCGTCGACGAGTTTGCGGCGATAAGCGAATCCGTGACCGGCATACGCTGCGATGCCGGGATCAAGGCCGATGTCGATGCCTTCTATGCTGAGGTTAGGGAGCGAACCGGGACGGCGCCGGATGTGCTGGTCAACAATGCCGGCGTGCAGACCTGGTCGTCGCTGCTGGAACTCCGGGAGGAGGACTGGGACCGGGTTATTCGGACCAATCTGAAAGGCTGTTTTTTGAACACCCAGGCGGCGGCGCGGCAGATGGTCGAGGCCAAGCGTCCCGGCAGGATCATCAATATCGGCTCGGGCTGCAATCAGACGCCGTTCCTCAACCTGGTCGACTATACGGCATCGAAGGGCGGGATCGAGATGCTGACCAAGTCGGCGGCGGTCGAGTTGGGGCCGTATGGGATCACCGTCAACTGTGTCGCTCCGGGGTCGATCGAGACCGAGCGGACGCAGCAGGAAGCGCCCAACTATGCCCGCGATTGGTCGAAGATCACGCCGCTGCGCCGGGTCGGGACGCCGCAGGAGGTGGCCGATGCGGTGAGTTTTCTGGCCGGGCCGAAGGCCGGGTTTATTACCGGCCAGACCCTGGTGGTCGATGGCGGGGTGTTTACCCAGACCAACTGGCCGCATGACGGCTATGTGTGAAAAGACCTCAGCTCTCCTCGCCCTGCGCGCGGGGCTTAGACGTACCCATCCGTAATCCCGCGGCGATACAGCCGCTGAACAGCGCGCCTTCCAGGCCACCGGTGACGAGTTGGCTGATCAAACCGAACCCGCTTTCACCGAACAGCGCCGAGATACCGTCCAGGTGCAGGCGTGAGCCCGGGAACTGCTCGCCCAGCAAGGCCAGGCTGCCCAGCATCATCCGCCCGCCCAGCAGCGGCACCAGGACACCGGCCACGCCTCCGGTCAGGGCGGCCAGGGCTGCGCCCTTGCGGACACCGCTAAACCGGCCGGCCAGCCAGGCGCCCAGGCCCACGGCGCCGCCGACCAGCGCGCCTTCCGGCGCGCCGGTGATGTTGGCCGGCGCCTGGCCCAACAGGAGGTTGAAGGCGTCCAGACCGACCAGCTTGACCACCGCTCCGACCACGATCCCGCCGGCCAGTCCGCCCAGCACGCTCCAGTGCACGCCGCGCGTCGGCGCCATCGCCGCCAAGGCGATACCGAAGGATACCCCTGCCCCGCCAAGGATGGCGACGATCAGGCTGATGCACAGCACCACCAGCAGCACCGACACGGTCCCCATGCCGGCGGCCACGGGCTGGGCCGCAATGGCCGAGCCATACAGCAGGCCGCCGATGAGGCCGGCACCAACCGCGCCGGCCGTTCCCGCCACGCCCGGCCGGATGACCTGCCGCCAGTCGCGGGTTCGCAGCGGCGGTGACGTCTCGGTCACGGCTTCGACCGGGGCGATAAAGCGGTAGCCGTGCTTGGTCACCGTCTCGATAAAGCGCGGCCGCGCGGCATCGTCGCCGAGTTGTTTGCGCAGGGTGCGGATGCACTGGGTCAGGGCTTCGTCGGTAACGGGGACGCCGCGCCAGACCTCCTCCAGGAAGCGATCCTTGGTAATCAGCTTGCCGGGTTCGCGCACCATCAGCGCCAGGGCATCGAGATAGCGCGCGTTCAGTTCCACCGTCACGCCATCGCGGCTGAGGCGGCGGTTGTCGGGATTGAGCACGAAGCGGTCGAAGCGGAGACTGGCGGTCATTCGAGATAGCTTAGCGCATCGTCACGGCGGCGCAAGGCCGGGCGCTGAACACTGGCCGGCAGCCCAAATTCTTACGTGCGCGTATGATTTCACCGCAAAAATTTAAACTTTTTCCAGCAATATTCGGGAACGGCGGTATTTCGAACCCATGGCCGCAACCTGGTGGAAAAGGATTTCATGCGGTATTTTGTTAAGGCCTTCCTGCGCTCGCGTCACGCCAGTACGACCATGATCTTTGGCCTGGCCGTTTTCGCCATCCTGGCCGCGCTGGGCACCGCCATCGACTATGCCGTTCTGCAGCGCGCCAAGCGCACAACCCAGGATGCGCTGGACTCCGCCGTCCTGGCCGCCGCCATCATCAACAACTCCAATGAAGGCGAACTGAAAAAGCTGGCCGGCGAAGCGTTCAAGGAGAACCTGAAGGGCACCGACCTGGACGCCAAGATCACGGCCTTCAAATACGACCAGAAGGCACGCACGGTGAAGGCCACGGCCCGCGGCAGCTATGATCCGGTCATCATGCAGCTGTTCGGCTTCAAGGACCTGCCCTATTCGGTCAAGGCCGACGCCATCAAGGCCGCAGACGGCACGCTGGAAGTGGCGCTGGTGCTGGACAACACCTGGTCGATGAGCGCCTCGGTCGGCGGCACGCCCAAGATCGACGTGCTGAAGACCGCGGCCCAGAGCCTGGTCTCGACCATCCTGACCAAGGACAACAAGGACTATGTCAAGATCGCTGTCGTGCCCTATGCCGACTATGTCAATGTCGGCATGGGCAACCGGTCGGCGTCGTGGGTCAGTGTCGGGGCCGACTATGCGACCACCTCTGCCAAGACCTGCACCACCGTCTCGACGGCGACGCAGTGCACGGGCGGGACGAAGGGTACCTGCACCGGCACCCAGGACGGCGTCCCCTATACCTATAGCTGCTGGATCGTCGCCCAGACCTGCAAGACGGTCAATGTCACGCCGTATCAAAGCTGTTCCGGCGGGACGACCACCAATTACAAATGGTATGGCTGCGTCAAGAACCAGGTGGCCTCGTCGAAGCTGGTCATGCCGGATCCGACGGGGGCCTATGCCGGTATCCTGCAGACCAGCCAGACCTGCCTGAACCCGATCCTGCCGCTCAGCAACGACGCCACTGTGGTGACGAATTCGATCAAGAACCTGGTCGTCAATATCAGCTCGTACAAGCCCGAAACCTATATTCCGGCCGGAATGATCTGGGGCGTCAATACCCTGACCCCGCCGGCACCGTTCACCGAGGGCAAGCCCTACGACAAGAACAACAAGGAACCGCGCAAGACGATCGTTCTGATGACCGACGGCGCCAATACCCTTTACGCCAACACCTCGGGCGGGATCGCGGTGGCCAATGCGACCCAGGTCGCGGTGACCTACAGTGATCAGATCCGCGTCTGCGACTACGCCAAGTCGAAGAATATAGAGATCTACACCATCGGCTTCGACGTGACGGACGCCACGGCGCTGAAAACGTTGAAGGCCTGCGCCACCGACGCCCAGCACTATTTCGACGCCAAGAGCTCGGCCGACCTGATCAAGGCGTTCGAAACCATCGGCGGCAAGCTGAGCAAGGTGCGGCTGACGGGGTGACCTTGACGTTATTGGCGGGCAGAGCGAGGCGCTGATTTTCGCGTCCTCCCTTAGCGTCTTCACGTCTTCGCGTGAAACATGCTGTCTACAGGCGGGTCAGGCCCCAGTGTCAGCGGTCAGGTAAAGAACGGTTTCACGCCAAGACGCGAAGGGAGCACGGCCTCGTCCGCGTTAGGTCCGATACCCTGGGCATTGGAGGCTGACTGCTAAGAGGACCCCTCCGTCTCGACGCGTTCGCTGTCGGCCTTCGGCCCAGCTTCACTTGCTCGCCACCTCCCCATTGGAGAAATGGGGAGGAGAAGGAAGAATAACCATTTCAATTAGCGGTCAGACGCCAGTCCCGTTGGCGTGATATATGTTTGATCAGTTGAAGTAGGCGTCGACCTGGGCCTGGCTGGTTTCTGGACCGCCGACGGCGGGACCGTTCAGCAGCAGGTCGCGGCGGCGCTGTTCGGCGTCATCGACCGATACTTCAGGGTCGGCGCTGCCGGTTATCTCACCCAGGCGCGCGATGCGGCCTTCGATCTGTTCCAGGACGCGGACCACCTTCGATACGCGCTGGCCGACCAGGTCCTGGAAGGAGCAGGCTTCGAAGATGCGCATGACCAGGTCGTCAGCCTTGTCCTTCATGCCGGGATCGGCGTCGTCCAGGTCCATAAGCGCCTCGGCGGCACTCAAGATTGTGTTGGTGGCAGTTTCGGTGTCACGCGTGATGGCGTCAAGCTCGGCACCGGCCTGGGGCAGGCTGTCGCCCATCTGGTTGGGGCACAGCCGGCGCAGTTCGGTCCGGGTCTGGGCGATGTCGCGCGCAATGCCGACCAGTTCGTCCGAAGCATGCTTGTCCAGGCGCCGGAAAAACCCTTCCAGCAGGCCCAGCAGTTCCTCCGACACGGCAGTCATGCGCAGCAGTTCGGGATCGAACATGCCGAGGATATCGGCCGCGAAGGTCGGCCGGTTAAGGTCAACAGCGCTCATGGTTGAAGTCCCCCTCAGGACGCGACGGCTTCGGTCGGATGGGCCAGCCAATAGGCGTCGACGTCTTCGCAGATCTGTTTGATGTCGTCGAAATAGAAGGGCTTGGGCAACAGGAAGTTGACCCGGCCGCGGCGGGCCTTGTTCAGCGCATCAGCGCCGGATTCCGGATCGTCGATACGGCCGGCGGTCATGACGGCGATCGGGGCGCCACCGGCCAGGTCGCGGAACTCGCTCAGGTGATCCAGGGTGTTGTAGCCTTCGATGAAGACGTCCAGTATCAGCACGTCAAAACGGTCGGCCTTGAGGGCGTCGTGAGCGGCGGCCGGGTCCTGGACCCAGACGGCGTCGAAGCCGGCCTTCTGAAACATCTTGCAGATGATGGTTGCCTGGGTGCGGCTGTCTTCCAGCACGAGCGCGCGTTTGGCCATGTTTACAGTCCCTGAGAATACGCATTTTACGTTCTGTAGGGGACTACCTTAATCGACAGGCGCTAAAATTGCGTTACAGTGTTTTTTGACGCGAAATCGGTCTTTTTCCGCTCGTCAGAACGGCCATTCTTCGCTACACACCGCGCCCCTCCCCCGTTTGGCGCAACCCCTATGTCCCGACCCTATTGCGGCATCGACTTCGGCACCTCCAATTCGGCGGTGTGCGTCGGGCTGGGCGAGAGCGTCCGCCTGGTGCCCATCGAAGGCGAGTCCGTCACCCTGCCTTCGGCCATCTTCTTCAACTTCGAAACCGAGACGGTCAGCCATGGCCGCCGGGCCATCGCCGAATATCTCGACCACTATGACGGCCGGCTGATGCGGGCGCTGAAGTCGATCCTGGGCTCCAGCCTGATCGGCGAAACCACCCAAGTCGGCGAGCGGCGCAAGGATTTCCGCGCCATCATCGGCATGTATATCGGCGAGCTGAAGGCCCGGGCCGAGCGCTTTGCCGGCCACACGATCGACCAGGTCGTTCTGGGGCGTCCGGTGCGCTTCGTCGATCATGACGATGTCGCCGATGCCCGCGCCGAGGCCGAGCTGCGCGGCATTGCGCAGGCGCAAGGCTTTCGCGACATCGCATTCGAATACGAACCCCTGGCCGCCGCGCGGGACTACCAGTCCGGTTTGAAGGAAAGGGAAACCGTCCTGGTCGTCGATATCGGCGGCGGTACGTCGGACTTTTCGGTTGTGGAGTTGAGCCCAGCCGGCGGCGACAACCGTATCCTGGCCAATGGCGGCGTCCATATCGGCGGCACCGACTTCGACACCCGTTTGAGCCTGGCTACCGTCATGCGCGACATGGGGTATCGCAGTCCGTTGAAGAGCGGGCTGGAAATGCCCGGCCTCTATTATCACCAGCTGTCGACCTGGCACCTGATCAACTTCCTCTATACGCAGAAGACCATGACCGGGGTGCGTCAGTTGCATCACCAGGCGGCCGACCGCAGCCTGACCCAACGCCTGATCACCACGATCGAACACCGCGCCGGCCACGAGATCGCCAGCAAGGTCGAACAGGCCAAGATCGCCGTCTCGGATGGCGAAGCGGCCCGGATGGACCTGACCGGGATCGATGACGGCTGGACGCACGAGGTGACGCGCGATGCCCTGATCGGCGCTATTGCCGCCGACGTGCGCAAGGTGGTCGATGCCGCGATCGACACGGTGAATGCGCGCGCAGGGTTGCAACCTGCCGGAATCGAGACCCTGTTCATGACCGGCGGTTCGACGGGGTTGCCCGGCTTCGAAGCCGCCATGCGCGCGGCCTTTCCTCAGGCCCGGGTGCACTACGGCGACCGCTTTGCCTCGGTGGCCAGCGGCCTGGGCCTGGCGGCGAAGGAACGTTACGCGGGCTGAGGGGCTGTTCGCCAGCCGGGCGATTTGGAAGGCAAGGCCGGATCAGATATCCTAAGAACAACGCTGTCTATCAGACATAAGACCCGACAGAATGTCCAAATCGAAAAAACGAATCCGCGCCGTCGTGATCGGCGGCTCAAACACCGTCATGGGTCTGAATCCTGACTATCGGATCGGTTATTTGTGGGAAACCTTCAGGGCGTGCAAGAAACGGGGCTGGAAGCTCGACGTCATCGATGATCTGTCGGTGGGTGGCACCACCATTTTCAATGGCCTGTTCCGGCTCAAATGCTGTTCCAAGCTCAAGAAAGCCGATGTCCTGATTGTCGAATATGCGCTGAACGACACGTCCGGGCACGAAAAAGATCGCAAACTGCTGCAACACTGGGCCCGGGCCTATGAGGGCGTTATCCGTTATGCCCTGACACAGAATCCGCGACTACAGATCATCTCGGTGATCCTGGAGTCGCGCACCGCGCCGGCCGAACGGCGCCTGAGCATGATCCATGCCGCTATTCATCGTCTGTCGGACGTCTACCGCACACGCGTGATCGATATCGCTCGAACGCTCGTGGAGGCCGTTGGCCCGGAACAGGCGTGCAGCGACCTCTATTATCTGGACTCGCACCATCTGGCTGCCCCCGCGGTAGAAATGACGAAAAAAGCTCTGACACGCGAGCTCATAAAGGCCGTCAGCAAACGGCGCCGCAAGCGCGACCTGCCGGAACCCATGGACCCCTTCCACTTCGCCGACGCGACGGCAGCCGGTCTGGACAATCTGCCAGAGGGCCCCCGCATCCATCGCGGCAACCGGCGGTTTCATGCAGACGGCTTGGAACTGGCCGGCAAGCGGCTTGTTTTCACTTTGGTCGAGGGCAAGCTGCTGGGAATGAACTATGTCTGCGAGCTGAGCACGGGACCGGCCTTCATGCGGTGCGGTGATCTGCTGTACCAGGTCAATGTCATGAAGCCCGGCATCACGGCCGGCAACTTCGAGTTTCTGGTGGCGGCCACGGGCTGCGACTTCCTGTATCCGCCCGATGTCAACCGTCCGCCGGAAACCTCTACCTACACGATTTCGCCGGTCGCCGACGGCGAAATCGCCAAGACCGTGACGCCGCGCAGCATGACGCCGCATCCGGTCAATCCGTCGCCGACCCTGGCGCTCTGCGGTATGCTGTACACCGGCCGTATGGAGAATGTGCGCATCGAAGAGGTTCTCCAGCCCCTGCGGGAACGGATGCTGGGAAGTTAGGGCGCATGTCGATCCGTATCGAAATGCGCCCCGATGTCACGCTTTTCGAGTGGACGGTTCAGGCGCTGCGTGCCCGCGTCCGGGCTTCAATGCGCCCGCTGCAATAAAGCCGATTGAGGCAACCAGCAGAACTGCTGTCGTGACGACACTGGCTTCCGGTCCGAAGGCCGCACCGGTCAACCACCACGGGGCGCCTTCGGCGGGCGCCAGATCGACGACCAGGGACGCCACCGCGATCTTTCCGCCGCTGACCTCAAGTCCGAACCCGACTCCCAGAAGCGTGTTCCAGGCAGAATGCCAGGCGCACACGCCCCACAGCGAGCCTTCCTTGATAGCATAGAGGCTGATCATCACCGCAAACAGGACGATGTTGACCAGGCCCAGGATCAGTTCCTTCGACAGATTGATATTGCCGGCGTGGAGCAGGGAAAAGACGATCGAATTGATCACGATGGCCAGGATCAGGCCGTGGCGAGAGGCGACCAGTTGCATCAGCCAGCCGCGCATCAGGATTTCCTCGGTCGCCCCCTGAATCATGAAGCCACCGAACAGGCACAGGATGGGAAGGAACAGAAGCGGCGCGGGCGCCGCCCACACGCCGGCGCCTTCGACGCGATAACCGCCCAGGGCCCAGATCGCGCCGACCACAAGCCCCAGAAATGCAAACCCCACCAGAAGTCCGCGCACGTAACGCACAAGCCCGTGCGCATTGAACCCCAGCGCGACCGGTGACCGGCGCTCAAACAGCCAGGCCCAGGCAAAGACGAGGATGGCCGTAACGCCAAAACCCGCCAGAAGAATGCTCAGGGGCTGCCACTGCGTCTCGAGGTCGGCCTGGCGAAAACCCATCGGCTTGAGAATGCCGAAGATGGTCGTTAACTGCCCAAGGATGAAGAAAACGACGAGCAGCACGATGGCGACTGCCGTCCAGGTGCGACGATGCCGAGGCGTCCTCGGTGCGTAAAGTTCTGTTCCGGTCATGTAGCCCCTCCTGGCCTATCCGCGGCCGTTCAGGCGGCGGGTGCCCTTCGTTTCAGATGCAAACATCTGCGGCAAGTTAATTCGGGTTAATGGCCGTCCGGTTTCGAATGGAATTTGGCACTCTGACAGGACAATTTTAACACATGAAAATCAATATAGTTAATCAGACAAGACCGCGTTGCGCGGCGGCAGAAAACGACAGGAACGCTATGCTCAAGCTGGCAAACATATCCGTCACGAAGAAACTTCAGCTGATCATGGCTCTGGCCCTGGTGGCATTTGTGGCCGTGTCGGCGGTGGCCCTGCTGGACTACCGCCAGGTTATGCTGGGCGACCGGATGGACAAGACCCGCAACGTCGTCGAGGTCGCCGGCAGCGCCGTCCGCGCGCAATACGAGCGCTTCCAGAAGGGCGAGATCAGCGAGGCCGAGGCCAAGGCCGCCGCCATCGCCCAGGTCAAGGCATTGCGTTACGAAGGCCAGAACTATTTCTGGATCATCGACGACCATGCCCAGATGATCATGCACCCGTTCAAGCCGGAACTGGACGGTACCGACGCCTCCAATATCAAGGATCCGAACGGGGTGCGCCTGTTCTCCGAGATGACGGTCGCGGTGCAGGCAGGTCATGACGGCTTCGTGCGCTATGGCTGGCCCAAGCCGGGCATGGACAAGACCAAGCCGACGGCCAAGATCTCCTACGTCTCCGCCATTCCCGAATGGAAATGGATCGTCGGTTCCGGCATCTATATCGATGACGTCAACACCGCCTTTATGGCCCAGTTGACCAAGTTCGGCGCCATCGGCCTGTTCACCCTGCTGGTGCTGGGTGGCGTGAGCTGGATTATCGCTCGCGATATCCGCGTGCCGCTGGGCCGGATCACCCACGGTCTGGCGGCCCTCGCCGAGGGCAAGGAACTGCCGCCCCAGGGTGATGAGCGCCGCGATGAAATCGGCGTCATGACGCGGTCGCTGCAGGACCTGAACGCACGCCTGAGCGATGCCCGCCGGCTGGAGGACGTCCAGAAGTCGGACGCCCTGGCCAAGCTGGAGCAGAAGGCGCAGCTGGAAGCCGAGATCGACGCCTTCAAGGGCACGGTCGGCGACATCATGGGCAAGCTGGGCGGCGCCACCCACGACCTGAAACATGCCTCCGACGACATGACGCATATGGTCACCTCGGTGAACGACAAGTCGCGCACCGTGACGGCCGTCACCGGCGAAACCTCCGGCAATGTCCAGATGGTCGCCGCAGCGGCCGTGGAAATGTCGGCCTCGATCCGTGAAATCGCCAGCCAGACCGGATCGTGCTCGATGGCCATCCGCGACGTGGTCGAGCACATGCATAAGGCCAGCACGACCTCGCAGAAGCTGGACGAGGCCACCAAGCGCATCGTCGAGATCGTCGACCTGATCCAGAACATTACCGGCCAGATCAACCTGCTGGCGCTGAACGCCACGATCGAGTCGGCACGGGCGGGCGACGCCGGCAAGGGCTTTGCCGTGGTCGCCAACGAGGTCAAGCAACTGGCCACGGCGACCGGCCGCGCCACCAGCGAGATCACCGTCAATATCGACAATATCCGCGAGGTGTCCCAGGACGTCATCCAGGTGCTGCACGCCATCAGCCGCGGCGTCGATACGGTCGACCAGATCGCCGTCAGCATCTCCTCGGCGGTCGAGGAACAGAGCGTGGTTACCGCCGACATCGCCGCCAATATGAACACGGCGTCGATGAACACCGACCGGATCAGCCACAATGTCGAGGACATGAGCCGTGCCTCGGACGATGCCACTGTGTCGGCGCGCAAGACCTCGTCGTCGGCGCATATCCTGTCCGAACAGACCGAGCACCTGAAGACGGAAATCCTGACCTTCCTGGACCGCGTGTCGGCGTAAAAAGTTGAAGCTGACAGCGCCTTTGGTGCTATTGCGGCGCTTCGATGGGCACGCCGTCCTTTTGGGGCTCGGCGAACTGGGGCTTGCCGTCGGCGCCCCAGCTTATCGGCTGAATGCGCGGCGAGCGCTTGGGCGTACACCCCATCTTCGGACCGGGATTGGCGTGGTAGATGATCCAGGTCGTCTTGCCGTCCGGCGAGGTGAAGAAGCCATTGTGGCCCGTAGCGTAGATGCCATTGGCCTCGGACTTGGCCAGAACAGGCGTCGGCGACTTGCTCCAGGATGCGGCCTTCAGCGGATCGCTGCCGGCCGGCGCGCTCAGCAGGCCCAGGGCGTAGTCGTCCGACCAGCAGGCGCTGGCCGAATAGGTCAGGAACAACTGCCCGTCAGGCCCCTGCAGGAATTCGGGCCCTTCCAGGATCTGGCGGCCGCCCTGGCGTTCCCACGCCAGGTCCGGACGGGCGATGATGGTCTCTCCGCCAGCCAGGGTCCAGGGGTTGGCCATGCGCGAAATGCTCAGCACGCTGTCGGGGCCGACATAGGGCGAATAGACAAAATAACGCTGCCCGCCATATTCGAAGACGGTGCCGTCGATGCCGGTGTGGGCGGTGTTGATCTGTCCCCTGTCGACCCATTCTCCTGTGGTGGGATCAGCATTGGTGTTTTCGAGTACGAAGACGCCACGATGGGCATCGTCGTCGAATCCCGACGCGGCGGCCGTGTAATAGAGGTACCACTTGCCATCGATCCGGTGCAACTCCGGCGCCCACAGCGAAATCGAGGCGGGGCCCTGACGCGGCGGAATCCATACGGTTTTGCGTTTGGCCTTGGACAGGGCGGCGATGTCGTCGGTCTTCCAGATGACGATCCGGTTGCCCATGGTGTGCATGTAGTAATAGGTGTCGCCGTCGCGCGTGATCCATGGATCTGGCCCTGAATCCATCAAGGGGTTGGTGAAGGTTTCGGCGGCGCCGGCCTGTGGCGACACCAGGAAAAAGGCGGCGAAAAGGGGCAAAAACCTCAGCATATCTGTCCATTCCCATATTTATCTTATTTATAATATAATAACGAAGGCGCGAAGGATACGCAACCGAAATCCAGGCATTTCCCGTCGCGGCTTAAAGGCGAGATGGTTGCGGCGGTTACCGGCGCCACGGTGCGACGGCTTATCCATCCGATCTATAATACAATTAAACGCCAAACGACTTGCCGTTTGCGCGGTTTGACCCTATCAATGGATTGAATATTTCAATCTTTCGGTATTGCAGCCATCGATGCACGTTGAAAAAGAGTTTGGCTCGACATTGGATCTGGGCCGTAACCTGACCATCGGACTGCTGGACCACCTCGGCAAGGCGATCGTTGTCGGTCATTACGACAACAAGGTCTTCCCGACCGAAGCCGTCCTGGCCGACCAATATGGCGTCAGCCGCTCCGTCACCCGCGAAGCCGTAAAGATGCTGACTGCCAAGGGACTGCTGATCGCACGCCCGCGACAAGGCACCGTCATTCAACCGACTCTGCAATGGAATCTGCTCGACAAGGATGTCCTGCGCTGGCTGCTGGAGCGCAAATTTTCACTGCGTCTGCTGCGTCAGTTTACCGAACTGCGCGTGTCGGTCGAACCCAAGGGGGCGGAACTGGCGGCGCAATATGCCGCTTATGAAGATTTGCAGCGTATGAAGGCGGCTTTCGAGCGCATGGTTCGGGCCGATGGTGGCGACGGTGACCCAACTCAGGCGGATATCGATTTTCACGTCTCGATCCTGTTTGCCTCCGGCAATCCGTTTTACTACCAGTTCCAGGAACTGATCCGCACCGCGCTGATGACATCGATCCAGTTTACCACCCGCGTCAACCAGTCGATGCCGAATATCGAAGCCCATGAGAATATCATGAAGGCCATTTTCGATCGCGATCCGAAGCGCGCCTATGCCGCCATGCACCTCATCGTCAACGACGTGCTCCTGACCATCCATGCTCAGGAAGAGGCCGATAAAAGGGCGCTTTAAGCCTTCGGTTCGCGCGTGAGCCGGCGGATCAGATCCACCTCTGCCTGGCGATACGGCCGGCCGTCGGCGTGGAAGATATCGTGAAACCACAGGGTTGGCTGGGTGTCGATATAGGGCCTTTGCCACGAATCCCACGGCATGTTGGTTTGCGTCTTGCCGACAACGAAACCCCAGTTGATCATGGCGACGCGTTCGCGTTGACCGACGGCCAGGGCCGAATCGAAGGTCGAACCGTTGCCACGCGCCATATATTCCGTCAGCAACAGCGGCCGGCCGTAGGGCCGCAGTTGCGCGATCCGCATCTCCAGGCTTTCCGGCCAGTCGTAATTGTGAAAGCTGATAATATCGGACTGTTCGAGCTGGATGCGTTCGACGGCATTGAGTTGGCCGTCCGGCGACCAGTCCTCGTTATGCCACAGGCCGCTGGTCAAGGGCTGGATGGGCCCGGCGCTGCGGACCCAGTCGAACACCTGCGGTAGCAGGTTCGCGACCAGCTCGATCTTTTCGGCTTCGGCGAGTTGGGCATAGGTCGCGCCGCCCTGGTTGTCCGGTTCGTTCCACACGTCCCAGGCCAGGACGCGCGCATCATTGGCAAAGGCGCCGACGACCGCCTTGGCGTAGGCTTCCAGCCGCGGATGTTGCGCGGCATCGCGCAGGCCATCGGTGCCTGGGCTTTGCGCCCAGCCGGAATTGTGCGTTCCGGGGCGAGGCGTGCGTTGCGGACCCGGCTGCGGATTGGGGTCCCAGCACGAATCGAACAGCACGAAGATGGGCCGGATACCATGGGCGTCGGCCATGCCCAGGAAGTGGTCTATACGGCGAATCAGTCCATCGGGATCATCGGCCCAGACCCGGTCGTGCAGAAAGACCCGGGCGGCGTTCATGCCGATGCCGGCCGCCCACCCCAGTTCGCGGTCGATCGTCACCGGATCGAAGGTCGCCGCCTGCCACATCTCGAACTGGTTGATCGCGGTGGACGGTATAAAATTGCTGCCAACCAGCCAGGGCTGACAGTCATACCAGCGCTGCGCCGCCGGCGCGGTCCAGCGCTTTTCGGTCGACTCCGCGCTGATCGAGGTCCGCGCCTGACTGGAAGACACCATGAACTTTACCCAACTGATCGTGCTTAAAGACAACCACGAATAAATAAGATTTATATGAACAAACCTTCCATACCTCCTGTCGATCGTCAACGCCGGGCGACAAAAATCCGGAAAGAAAGAAGCCTCCCTCCTCAGTAAGAGAAGGGAGGCAGGAGGAACCTTCAGGGAGAAGGGGGAAGTGACCAAACCTAGTAGCGGAAACGGATACCCACCGAGTAGACCGTTTCTTCGTTGCGGATCTGGGTGTTGTAGATGCCGTTACCGCCGCCGGCGATGTCGTTCATGTAAACGCGATAGGTCCGCAGGGGCTTGGGGAACAGGTTGTTGAGATCGGTGGCAATCGAGATATTGTCCGAAATCCGGTAGCTGGCCGAGAAGTCCAGCCGGGCCGTACCTTTGGTGTATTCGCAGCCGGGGTTGCCGCCCCAGTCCTGAACCGCGTCACAGACATTGAGCCACTTGCTGCGGGCGTTATAGGCCAGGCGGGCCGACCACGGACCATTCTCATACATGCCGGTCAGGTTGCCGGTCAGGCGCGACACGCCCGGCTGGTTCTTGTCCTGCTTGTAGGAGGAAGGCGAGTTGCTTTCCATGTAGGTGACATTGGCCTGGATGCCGAAACGGGTTGCCCAGGTCGGCAGGAAGTCGAAGTCGAAGAAGGTCGTGAACTGTGCTTCCGCGCCTTTGAAATTCACCGTATTGGCGTTGTACGGCGCGCTGATGCGGACATTCTGGGTGTCGGTTGCGTAGCCGTTGTTGTTCGGATCGGGCGTCGGATCGTTGGTGAACTTATCGTCGGTGATCTTGATGACGTGGTAGTTGATGAAGCCGTCGACCTTACGGTGGAAGATGTTGGCCGCAAACAGCCCCGTCGCACCGAAATAATGTTCGTACGTCACGTCGAAATTGTCGGAGGTGTAGGGCTTAAGGTCGATATTGCCGGAGCCGCCACCCCAGCGGAAATACTCGTTGGTCGCCGAGTCGTATTCGACACGCGTGCCGGAATTGACGACATAGTTCGGATTGAGATCGCCGAAGTTCGGCCGCGTCCGCGTCTTGTTGGCGGCGATACGGACCTGGGTGTCGTTGGTCAGATGCAGACGCATGCTGGCCGTCGGCAGGGTGTCGGTATAGCCGCTGTTCAGGGTGCGCTGGCTGCTGGTGACGCTTTCGTCCGTGTCGACCACGCGCACGCCCACAATACCATCCACCGGGATGCCCCAGTCGAATTCATAGTCGATTTGACCGTAGAGCGCGGTCGACTTTTCATTGGCCCTGAAGTGCTGGTTGGGATTGTAGGGCGGCGGACCGTCAGGGAAACCGACCAGGGCACGCAGGGAATTGGCATTGGCGCGGACCGAGGCCGAGGTCGGCCCCGCCCAGCTACGGACCGACGGGTAGGTCTCGCCGACAAAACCCGGCTGGGTGGTGCGGATATCCAGACCTGTGGCCGACAGGAGGATATTGCGGCCTTCCACGTTGTTGTAGCGTTCGCCGTTGTCGAAGGCGGCCTTTCGGTTGACCGAGCGCACGCCGAAACGGACGCGGGGCAGGTAGGACAGGTTGGTGCGGTATTCCGCATCGGTGCGGAACTGCCAGTCGCGGCCGCGCGCCGACAGCTGCCGGTCGAAGAAGCCCCTGAACTTGCCGTTGGCCGGATCGGTCGAGTCGAAGTTCTCGAAGGTGAAGTTCACGCCGCCGTCCGAGCCGACATCGTAGTCAACATGGACCGAGGGGCTGCTGGTGAAGGCGTAGTCCCAGCTATAGACCGACAGGAAGAACTTGGACTGGGTCGAAGCCAGGTCGGCGGACACAGTCCACGGCCCGGATTTCCACTTGCCGCCGGTAGCGATCTGATAGGTGTCGGTGCGGCCGGTGGTGGCGGCCTGCCAGCCCTGGACGCGGACCGGATTGTCGACCGTCATGCTTTCGACGCGGCTGTTGTCGAGGCTGAGTTCGATATCGTGATACTGGCTGCCGCCCCACAAGGGGACTTCCATGTTGCGGTCGTAGACCTTGGCGCGATAGCCTTGGTAGAGGAAGTCGGCGTACAGCTCCAGTTCCTCGTTCGGGCGCCATTGCAGGGCCGCATTGGCCGACGGACGCTCACGATCGTGTTCGGCGTAGTTGATGCCGATCAGGTCGCCGAAGCGCTTTCCGGCATATTTCGACGCATCCGGTGTGCCGGCGCCGCCCGGCAGGGTCGCGCTGACGAACGAACCGATGAAGCGCTTCGAGTCCAGGAAGTGGAAGCGGTTATAGGAGACGTTGAGCAGCGCGCCGAATTCGCCGGCGCCCGTCGACCAGCGATTGCTGAGCAGCAGGTTGCCGTTGGGCGCATAGTCCTTGGACTGGTTGGCATAGAGATAATTCGCCATGCCCGAAATTTCGCGGCCCTTGAAATCGAAAGGACGGCGGCCGCGGACATTGATCAGGCCGGCGATGCCGCCTTCGACCTGGTCGGCGGTGGTCGACTTGAAGACTTCCAGCGCGGCAACGTTGCCGGCGGCGAAATCCTGCGAGGCGACGAAGCGGCCTTCGGCAGTAAAGATATCACGGCCGTTATAGCTGGTGGCGATGTTGGGCAGGCCGCGGACAAGCACGCTGTCGGCCTCGCCGCCGTTGCGGCCGACAGTGACGCCGGTCACGCGTGCCAGCGAGTCGGACACAGCTGTGTCGGGCAGCTTGCCGATTTCGGCCGCGACGACGGCATCGACGATCTGTTCGGAGTTCTTCTTAAGGGCGCGCGACGACGCCAGGCTGCGGCGCAGACCGGTGACGACGATGGCGCCCGAATCGGCCGGAGCGTCCGCCGACGTTTCCGGTGCGGCTTCCGGCGTTGTTTGGGCATTTGCGCACGCACCCCACGCCATAATCGAGACGGTCGAGGCGGTCGCCAGTATAAAGGCCTTGAGTTTCATATCCGGTTTCCCTCTGTTCTTGTTTGTCAGCTTCGGCGCCTCATGGCTGGGCGACGTTCTTGAGCATGATATATGATTTATATGATCACGAGATCAATCGGTTTTTTCGGTTGGCCGTCGGAAAATCGCAATTGGTGCAATTATGATACAATTTAATTTATTAAATAAATTCAATTCATTAATCGGAATTTTAGCCCAAAAGTCGCTGATTTTCTGGATTGCGTTGACAACGGCACCTAACGCCTTCTTCTTATTTATCGTACTTTTAAATCGGCGCTGCGTGCCTTTTGGAGGAAAAAGCATGAAGACTCAGCCAAAACGGCCCCTGGCCTGCCTGCTTCCGATTGGCTGCCTTCTGGCCTTTGCGCCGGCATTTGCGCAGACCGGCACGCCGCTTGACGAGGGAACGGCCATGTATCCGAGGGTGGTTCGCCAAGAGGCCAGCGCCGCCAAACCACTGGTGGCCAGCGTCACCGCCTTTGAAGGCGGGGCCCATGCCGACATCTTCCGCAGCGACGACGATGGCAAGACCTTTCGCAAGGTCAGCGAGATCCGCGATCCGGATTTCAGCACGGGCCTGTGCTGCGGCGGTCTTTATAGCCTGCCGGTGGCGGTCGGTGCGCTGAAGGCCGGAACCCTACTGTATGCCGGCTCTGTCGGACAGGGCGTCGACGACAAACCCATGCATCTGAAGATACATCACAGCGACGATGGCGGGGCGACCTGGTCCTATCTGTCGACCTTTTATACGGCGCCGGTTCAGCGCAAGGGCGGCGGGCTGTGGGAGGTCGAATTCATGATCACCGCGGATGGCAGGTTGGGTTGCCTGTTTTCCGATGAGACGGTTTCTGGTCATTCGCAGATCTTGCAGCAATCTCTGTCTTCGGATGGGGTTCACTGGTCGGCGCCGAAGGCGATCGTTCAACTGGCGCCCCCGGGTGACCGGCCGGGCATGCCGGTCGTCTCGCGCTTGTCTGACGGGCGGTTTTTCATGACCTATGAGATTTGCGGCCCCGCTCACAATTGCGATGTTTACAGCCGTTATTCGGTTGATGGCGTCGATTGGGGCGATCCGGCCGATGCCGGGCAATCGCTTATGACGCCTGAAGGCTTCACGTTGCGGGCTACGCCGACCCATGCCTTGGCCCGCGGGTCGGGCAAGCTGGTCGTGACCGGCCAGCGCGTCTACCGTAACGGCGTCCACCAGCCGGACGCGGCTGTTACTTTGTTTATAGATGACAGTGGCACGGGCGTCGGACCTTGGCGGATGACGCCTGCGCCGGTCGATGTGCGGGATATCCCGGCGGACGGCAATGTCTGCCAGAACTATTCGTCACCGGTGTTGGCGTCGGAGGATGGCGCGTCGGTGTTGTCGATCGTGACGGACTATGTGGACGGCAAGTGCAAGGCGCGTTTCGGGACGGTGCGTTTGTCCGAGTGACTATTTTATTCCGGCCTCTTGCGCATCGTCGGCCGGTAAATCTCGCAGAATTCGTCTTCGGTCCGATGGAAACACCGGCGGGCCAAATCCCCCACCGTCTCATTTGCTTCCAGCAAATGATCCACCTCCCCGTATAACGGGGAGGGATAAGTTATTGGTAGAATTGATTTTTCGGCTAACTCAAGCCAGGAGTTCACCTCGCCACGACCACCGGAAGGCCGGTGCTCCAGTCGACCAGGTCGATATACATGGCGCGGCGGCGGTTATGGTCCGCATCGCTGCCCAGCCAGCCATGATAGGCGATCCACATGTCGCCATCGATCTCGAACAGGCTTTGGTGACCTGGCCCGGTCAGGGGCGGAGTACCCGGCTCGCTCTTCAGGATCGGGTTTTCCTTGGCGTCGAGGCACGGCCCGATCGGCGTCTTGCACATGGCATAGCCGGTCGCGTACTTTTCGTTGCTGTAGTCATTGCCGGCGTAGAACATCCAATAGATCGGACCGCGCTTGATCATCTGCGTCGCCTCGATCACGCCGCCTTCCCACGGCATGTCGTTGGTCACGCCCGACACGACGTGCGGCTCTCCCGTCAGGGCCAGGCCGTCGGGGCTGAGGCGCTGGGCGATGATGCCGGTCGGCACGCCGCAGCAATTGCCGTCGGTCTTGACGTACAGCCACAGGTCATCGCCATCGCGGAAGGGATTGGCGTCGATCGCGCCGATATCGCCGCCGCAGGTCAAAGGCTCGCCCTTGGGGAGGAACGGCCCTTCCGGCGCGTCGGCCACCGCCACGCCGACGCACAGGGTCAGGCCGTCGGGACGCAGCTTGCGGGCGTGGCGGGCGCTGAAATACATGACGTATTTGTCGCCGACCTTCATGACTTCCGGCGCCCAGATGTCCGAACCATAGCGCCGCGCCCAGGACGGCGTCCGCGGCATCGCGTCGACCGGCGCGCTCCAGGTCAGGCCGTCGGCCGAGCGGGACAACTGCACGTTCAGATGCCGGTTACCGATGTTGCTATTGGTGGCATAGGCGACCAGGCCGTCCTTGGTCACCAGGACAAAGGGGTCGGGAAAATTGACATCGAGCACGGGCTGGCGCTGGACGGGTTCGTCGGCCCAGGCAGCGCCGAAACCGCAGGTCATGGCCAGCGTTACGGCTGCGATCGCGCGAATCCATCTCATGTCAGTTCAACCCTGTTTTTGATGCCGCAAGGGCGTTTTTTCTGTCATTATATGATTTATCAGTATTATAATATAATTCAATCGGCATTTCGGATTTGGGCGGTATTCAGGACGTGGCGCGGGCTTGCGCTGACGTCAAAGCATAGCGCAAACAGGCCGGATGTCGCGGGGAGAAACACATGGATCGCCATATCCGCAATATCGTCATTGCCGGCGGAGGCTCGGCCGGCTGGATGGCCGCCGCCGCGCTCAGCAACGCCTTGCAGAAGGATTGCAGCATCACCTTGATCGAGTCCGAGGAGATTGGCACGGTCGGGGTTGGTGAGGCGACCATCCCGCCCATCCTGCGCTTCAACAAGACGCTGGGCATAGATGAAGCCGAGTTCGTCCGCGCCACCCAGGGCTCGTTCAAGCTGGGCATACAGTTCGTCAACTGGGGCAAGCTGAACCATTCGTACTTTCATCCGTTCGGCAGTTTCGGCCGCGACTTCGACATGGCCGGCGTCTATCACCACTGGCAGGCCGCGTTCGAAGCCGGACAGGCCGGCGGGCTCGACGACTACTGCATGGCCTGGTCCGCCGCCAAACGGAACCGCTTCGCGCCGCCGTCGGGCGATCCGCGCCACGTGCTGTCAACCTACGACTACGCCTACCATTTCGATGCCGGCCTCTATGCCGCCATGCTGCGTCGGTATGCCGAGGCCAAGGGGGTAAAGCGCCTGGAAGGTAAGATCGTCGATGTTGGGCTGAATGGCGAGACGGGTTTCGTCGAGACTCTGACGCTCGATGACGGCCGCAGCATTGCCGGCGAGTTGTTCATCGATTGCTCGGGCTTTCGCGGCCTGCTGATCGAAGGGGCGTTGAAAACCGGCTATCAGGACTGGACGCACTGGCTGCCGTGCGACCGGGCACTGGCGGTTCCGACCACGTCGTCCGCCGACTTCACGCCCTACACCCGGTCGACCGCGCACCAGGCCGGCTGGCAGTGGCGCATCCCGTTGCAGCACCGCACCGGCAACGGCCATGTCTATGCCAGCCAGTATATCAGCGATGAGGACGCTGCCGCCGTGCTGATGGGTCATCTCGACGGTGAGCCCTTGGCCGATCCAAGGCCGTTGCGGTTTACCACCGGCCGGCGCAACCGGTTCTGGAACAGGAATGTTGTCGCGATCGGCCTGTCGAGCGGGTTTATGGAGCCGCTGGAATCGACCAGTCTGTATCTGATCCAGTCGGGCATTGCCAAGCTATTGACCCTGTTTCCCGATCGCGATTTCGATCCGGTGCTGGTCGATGAGTTCAACCGGCTGACCCGGGTTGAGTTCGAGCGCATCCGCGACTTCATCGTCCTGCATTACAAGCTGACCCAGCGCGATGATTCTGCGTTGTGGCGGTATTGTGCCGCGATGGATATTCCGGACTCGTTGCGCGAAACCATCGAGATGTTCCGGCGGTATGGCAAGATTGTCCATCGGGAACTGGATCTGTTCGGAGATCCGTCGTGGCTGGCCGTGCATATCGGCCAGATGAATTTTCCGCAGCGTAACGATCCGCTGTTGGCCTATCGCGAAGCGGATGGTGTCGCGTGGCTGGCGAAATTCCGCTCGGTGATCGAGGCGGCGGCGGAGGGCTTGCCTGGACACGGGGAGTTCATTGCGCGCGCCGGTATGATGGCGGCGCGGTAGATGGACTTTGTAAGCGGAAACACCAGCGGGCCAAATCCCCCACCGTCTTATTTGCTTCCAGCAAATAATCCACCTCCCCGTATAACGGGGAGGGATAAGTTATTTATATTGCTGGCTTTTATTCTACGTTTTCGGCCTTAGAAGGCCGCAAAAAAGCGAAAATCAATCCAAAAAAACCGGGGAGGTCGCCCTCCCCGGTTTGGGTTTATTTCTTCTGGCTGAAGGCCTTTTCGGCCTCCGCCGTCATGGCCTTGATCTGATCGACCTCGGCCTTGCGGTACGGTGTGCCGTCGGCGTGGAAGATGTCGTGGAACCACAGAGTCGGCGGGTTGGCCGTGTAGGGCCGCTCCCACGAATCCCACGGCATGTTGGTCTGGCTCTTGCCCAGCACGAAACCCCAGTTGATCACGCCGACATTGTACTTGCGCGCGATCGGCAGGGCCGAATCGAAGGTCGAACCGTTACCGCGCGCCATGTATTCCGTCAGGATCATCGGCCGGCCATAGACCTGCAGCGACTTGATGCGGTTTTCCAGGCTTTCCGGCCATTCGTAATTGTGGAAGGTGATGATGTCCGACTGCTCGACCTGGACGCGCTCGACGGCGTTGAGGCGATCCTTGACGTCCCAGTTGTCGTTGTGCCACAGGCCGCTGGTCAGGGGCTGACGCGGGTCCTGGGTGCGCGCCCAGGCAAAGACCTGCGGTAGCAGCTTGGCGACCTGGGCGATCTTCACCTGTTCGTCCAGTTGCTTGTAATTGCCGCCGCCGCGGTTATCGGGCTCGTTCCACACGTCCCAGGCCAGGATGCGATCGTCCTTGGCGAAGGCGCCGACAAGACCCTTCACATAGGCCTCGTATTTCGGCCAACCGGCTTCGTCCATCAGGCCGGCATTGCCCGGGCTCTGGACCCAGCCGGAATTATGGGTGCCGGGGATCGGCGGGTGCTGCTTGCCCAGAACCGGATTGGGGTCCCAGCACGAATCGAACAGGACCAGCACCGGCTTGATCTTGTGCTTTTGCGCGATCGTCAGGAAGGTATCGATGCGCTTTTTGAAACCTTCGGGATCCTGCGCCCACAGTTGGTCGTGCAGGTAGACCCGCATGGTGTTCATGCCCAGACCTTGCGCCCAGCCGAGTTCGCGGTCGATCTCTTCCGGGTTGAAGGTATCGGCCTGCCACATCTCGAACTGGTTGATCGCCGAGGTGTTGAGGTAGTTGCTGCCGACCAGCCATCTTTGCTTGCCATACCAGGCGTGCGCCTGGGCCGGTGTCCATTGCACGGTTTCGGCATAGGCCGCCGGCAGTGCCTGGCTGGCCAGGATCAGGGCCAGGGCGCCGCCCGTCAGAAAGAATTTCATCGGTTTCATGGCTTTGCTTTCCTGCTCTTTGTCTTGAATGTCGCCGCCGCCTCGGCGGTCAGGGTCCGGATCTGGTCGGTTTCGGCCTTACGGTAGGGCGTACCGTCGGCGTAAAAGATGTCGTGGAACCACAGGGTCGGCGGATTTTTGGTATAGGGCCGCTGCCACGAATCCCACGGCATGTTGGTCTGGCTTTTGCCCAGCACGAAGCCCCAGTTGATCATGGCGACATTGTATTTGCGGCCCAGCGGCAGCGAGCTGTCGAAGGTCGAACCGTGGCCGCGCGCCATATATTCGGTCAGGATCAACGGCCGGCCATAGGGTTGCAGCATCTGGATGCGCTTTTCCAGACCCTCCGGCCATTCATAGCTGTGGAAGCTGATGATGTCGGATTCGTTGAGCTGGATTTCTTCGGTTTTGCTCTTTTTGCCATTGGGCGACCAGTCATTGGAGGTCACCCAGACGCCCGAGGTCAGGGGCTGGCTGGGGTCGGCGCTGCGGGCCCAGGCAAAGGCCTGGGGCAAAAGCCGTTCGACATTGGCCACCTTCACCGCCTGGTCGCTGCGGCCGCCGTCCCTGACGCCCGTCTTGCCGGCGACCGTCCAGTCGGCGGTCTGGCCGTCGCGGTTGTCGGGTTCGTTCCAGATGTCCCAGGCCAGGATGCGGTCGTCCTTGGCGAAGTGGCTGACGATGCCTGTGACATAGGCCTTCAGGTTTTCGGTATTGTCTTCGCGCAGGCCGATGGCGCCGGGGCTTTGGACCCAGCCGGAATTGTGCACGCCGGGGATCGGCGCCGGCTGAAGACCCAGATGCGGATACGGATCCCAGCAGGAGTCGAACAGGACCAGCATCGGCTTGATATTGTGCTTTTTCGCCAGGTTCAGGAAGATATCGATGCGCTTTTTGAAGCCTTCCGGGTCCTGCTGCCAGAGCTGGTCATGCAGGAAGACCCGCATGGTGTTCATGCCGATGCTTTCGGCATAGCCCAGTTCGCGGTCGATTTCCTCAGGATTGAAGGTGTCGGCCTGCCACATCTCAAGCTGGTTGATGGCCGAGGTGTTGAGGTAGTTGCTGCCGACCAGCCAGCGTTGGCCGGCGTACCAGGTGTTGGCCGCCTCAGCGGTCCATTTCTGGGTTTCGGCATGGACGGGACCGCTGATCATAAAGACAGCGGCCGCGCCGGCCAGGAACAGGTGCATGGGTTTCATGGCGGTGGTTATTTCGCGCTGAAGCGGTAGATCAGGGTGTTGGCATAGGTTTCGCCGGGCTTGAGCACCGCCGATCCGAAGTCCGGCTGGTTGGGCGTGTCCGGGAAGAATTGCGGCTCCAGCACGAAGGCGTCGCCTTCGCGGTAGATGTGGCCGGACTTGCCCGACGAGGTGCCGTCGAGGAAGTTGCCGGAATAGAACTGGATGCCCGGCTGGTCCGACAGCAGCTCCAGCTTGCGGCCGGAGACGTCGTCCTCAACCACGGCCATCAGGCGCGGTTGGGCGGTCTTCGTGCGGCTGGCCACCCAGTTATGGTCGTAGCCGCGGCCGTAGACGATCTGCTGATCCGATGCGTCACGCACGCGCAGACCGATGGCCGTGGGGGTGCGGAAGTCGAACACCGTGCCGGCGACCTTGCGGATTTCGCCGGTGGGAATGGCGCCGGCATCGGTCGGCAGGTAGGCATCAGCGATAAGGGTCAGTTTTTGCTCATTAATCGAGCGGTGGCTGCCCTCCCCCGCCAGGTTCCAGTAGGCGTGGTTGGTGATATTGACGATGGTAGTGTTGGTCGTGGTGGCCGTGTAGCGGATGGTCAGTTCGTTGGCTTCGTTGAGGGCATAGACGGCGTGGACCGTCATCTGGCCGGGATAGCCCATGTCGCCATCGGGGCTGATATATTCCAGCTCGACCGAAGCGGTGTCGCCGGACCTGGTTGAGACCACGGTCCAGTTGACCTTGTCGAAGCCCTTGGTGCCGCCGTGCAGCGAATTGACGCCGTTATTGACCGGGGTCTGATAGGTCTTGCCGTCGAGGGTGAACTGGCCCTTGGCGATGCGATTGGCGAAGCGACCGACCGTCGAGCCGAAATATTGCGGCGTCGAGACGTAAGTTGCGAGGTCGGCATAGCCCAGGGTGATGTCGGCGGGCTTGCCGTCACGATCGGCGGTGATCAGGGCCTGGAGGCCGGCGCCATAGGTGATGACCGTGGCCGAGGTGCCCTTGGCGTTCGTCAGGGTGATGGCCTCGACCTTTCCGCCATCGGGGAGCTGGCCGAAGGGGGCACGTTTGGCTTCACCGGCCAGGGCCGTAGTGGCCATAAGCATGAGGACGGGCGCGACCCAGAGGGGTGCTGTTTTGTGCATGGTTATCCCTGTGGATTATAATTATCCGATTTATAAGATAATTAATTGCCACACGTGGTCGGACACGTCAATGCGATATTACGGGATCGGGATGTCCATTTCTGCAAATCGATACTTCCGGAAAACCGGGAGTTTTTGCGGTCAGGGGCGATAGGCGGTCGGCGCACAATCGTCTTCAGAAGGCCCCTCACCCGATCGCGTTCACTTCGCTCCGCTCTCGTCCTCTCCCCGCGAGCGGGGAGAGGTGATTTTTAGCTCACGACAGGTTGGTCAGCATGTCGTTGATGCGGTGTTCGGCGTCGATCAGGGCCTTCTCCACCGGCTTGATGCCGGTGATCGCTGCCGCCAGCTCTTCGCTCAGCATGGCCTGGATGGCGAACTGGCGTTGCACATCCGTTGGCAGGCCCTGGCCGTAGCTGGTGATCGCCATCAGGTCGCGGCGGTGGGGTTGGGCCTGGTAGACCGGGTCGCCAACCACCTCCGCCATCGAGGTCAGGTGCCCCGACCGGGTCCAGTCACCTTCATGCACGCTCAGGAACTTCAGAAGGCGGAAGGCGGCCCGTTCCTGGGCCGGTGTGCGGGCTTTCTTCGGCATCACCCAGGCATGGCCGTCGACAAAGGCCGGCAGGACCGGATCGCCGAACAGGGCCGGATAGGGCTTGACGCGATAGCCACGGTACAGGGGCCGGCCGGGTTGGGCGGCTTCGTTGTCGAAATTGCCGATCATCCAGGTGCCGACGATATAGACCCCACCCTCGCCGTTGATGAAGGCCGTGGTCGCCGCGACATAGTCCAGGTCGCGCGTGGTCAGGCGTTCGTCATGGATTCGCTTGAACAGCCCGACGACTTCGCGCGCCCGCGGCGTGTTCAGCCGGATATGGTGCGGATCGGGGAAGATGACCTCATGCGCCGACAACAGGTAGGTGTAGAGGTTGCGGGCATAGGCTGCGCGTTCATTGACCGCCGACTGGACGAGATAGGGCTTGCTCGTTGCCGCGCGGAACCGGCGCGCCTGGTCCAGCAGTTCGGCGGCGCTGCGCGGCAGGACGGGTTCGCCGCCACGCACCAGCCCTGCCTTGGCGAACAGGTTCATATTGATGTGGAACAGTTGCGTCCAGGCGTCGAACGGCAGGCCGTAGACCTCGCCGTTCATGGTCACCGCCCGCCGCGCCACCGGTGTGAACTGGTCCGGGGTCACGCCCTGGGCTTTCAGGCCGGCGTCCAGTGGGGTCAGCAGGCCGTGGATCTGGTAGTCGGGGATGACCGCCATATGCATGGTGACCAGGTCCGGCGCGTCGTCGGCGGCGATCTGGGCCGACAACTGGTCGTAGCCCGGCCAGGCCACCGTGTTGATGTTCAGGCGGATGTCGGGGTTTTCGGCTTCGAAGCGGTCGAGCAGGCCGGTGATGATCTCGCATTCGCCGTTGATGTTCTGGGTCGGCGCTCCGCCTTTCGGGACGTGGGCGCGGCAGTCGCCGAAGATGCGCTGCACCGTGATGGTGGGGCGTGGATCGGGCCGGGCGCACCCGCTTAAAGCCGCCAGGCCGGTGAGGAAGACGCGCCGCCTCATAGCTTCACCATACCGGTCACGGCGCTGACGATGTGCTTCTGGAACAGGATGTAGACGATCAGCACCGGCAGGCCGGCGACGACGGCTTCGGCCATCAGCACGCCCTTGCCCAGGACCTCGACATAGTTGCTCTGGGCGGCGGCCATGCCTTCGGTCAGGGTGTACATGGCCGGGCGCGTGGCCGAGATCAGCGGCCACCAGTAGTCGTTCCACGACAGCAGGAAGGTGTAGATGCCGAGGCTGGCCAGGGCCGGCACGGTCTGGGGCAGCAGGACGTGCCAGAAGGTGGCCAGGCTGTTGGCGCGGTCGAGCCGGGCGGCGTCATCCTGGGCGCGCGGAATGGCGCGGAAGGCTTCGGTCATCAGGAAGACCCCCAGCGGCGCCGACAGGCCGGGCAGGATCAGGGCGCGGTAGGTGTTGTGCCAGTGCAAGTCGGAGAATATCTGGTGCCGGGTCAGGATGACGGATTGATCGGGGATGGCCAGCCCGGCCAGGACGATCAGGTACAGCCAGTTGCGGCCGGGGAACTCCAGCCGGCCGAAGGCGTAACCAGCGAGTGACGACAGGGTCAGGACGCCGGCCACGGTCGCGGTCGAGACGACCAGCGAGTTGAAGAACCAGCGGAACAGGGTCTGGTTGCGCAGCAATTCTGCGTAGTTGTCGAGGGTATAGGGCCCGTGCAGGTCCAGCGGCGCCTGGCGCAGCAGGTCGATATTGGTGCGGAACGACAGGAACACGGTCCACAGCAGCGGCGCCAGCACCAGGGCCAGCATGACGGCGCAGAAGGCGATCCGCACCCAGGCCCAGAGCTGACGGCCGCGTACACCGGGAAGCGCCACGGCGGTCATGCCCGCCTCCACAGGCGCTGGGCCAGTTGCGGCACGAAGGCGGCGACCAGGATCAGGGCGAACAGCATCTGCGACGCAGCGGCGGCATAGCCGATGTCCCACTGGTTGAAGCCGGTTTCGTAGATGTAGAGCACCAGCGGTCGCGAGGCGCCGTTGGGCCCGCCCTGGGTCAGGAGTTGCGGCTGGCCGAAGACCTGAAACTGCAGGGCGCATTCATAGGCAGTGACCAGGACCAGGGCCGGGGTGATGGCCGGCAGGGTGATCTGGCGAAACACGGTCCATGGCGTGGCGCGGTCCAGGGCGGCGGCCTCAAAGACGGAACGCGGCACCTGTTGCAGCGCGGAGAGGAACAGCATCATCGGCAGGCCCAGACTCCACCAGACGGTGACGGCGGCCAGGCTGGGCAAGGCCAGGTTCGGATCGCTGAGGAACGGCAAGGCGGGCAGGCCGATCGCATGGGCGCCGTGGCTGAGCAGGCCGCCGTCAATGGCCAGGATCTGGCGCCAGATGATGGTCATCACGGTCACCGACAGGACCGACGAGGCGAAGACGGCGCTGCGCATGAAGGCGGCAAACCGGGTGGCGCGGTTCAGCGCAAGCGCCAGGCCCAGCGCCAGGACGACCAGAACCGGCACGCACATCACGACGAACAGCAGGCTGTTGCCCAGGGCCTGCAGGAAGGTGGCGTCGCGGAACAGGCGGATATAGTTTTCGAAGCCGATAAACCGCGCGCCGCCGAACAGGTTGGCGCGGTTGAGGCTGAGGCCCATGCCGGCCAGAAGCGGGTAGACCAGCAGCCAGCCATAGACCAGCAGGAACGGCAGGGCGAACAGCAGGTTCGGCCAGCCCTGGCGGTTCAGGCGCCCAATCATGCCGGTTCCGCGTGGTAACCGCGGCCTTCGGCGTCGAACAGGTGGGCGCGGGCGCCGTCGAGGGTGAGACCGACGGCATCTCCGGGTTGGTGCGGGCTGATCCCGGTCTCGTTGGCCACGATCTCGCGGCCGTCGGCCAGGCGGACATGAATCCACGACTGCTCGCCCAGGCGTTCGACATAGTCGACCGTGGCCGGGATGGCCGTAGCGGAGGGTGCAGTGATGGCGACGTGCTCGGCGCGCAGGCCCACCTGCCAGCCCTCCCCGGCCGGCAGGCTGGTATGGGTGATGGCCGTGTGGACCTTGTGGCCCGACAGGTCGAAGTCCGCCTTGCCATTGCGGGCTTTGGCGATGGTCCCGTCCAGCACGTTCATCGGGGTGGCGCCGACAAAGCGGGCGACGAACAGGTTGGCCGGCCGGGTGAAGATCTCCAGCGGCGTGCCGACCTGCTGGATGCGGTGTTCGTGCATGACCATGATGCGGCTGGCCAGGGTCATGGCTTCGACCTGGTCGTGGGTGACCATGACGAAGGTGGCGTTGAGGCTGCGGCTGAGCTGCGCCAGTTCTCGCCGGGTGTGCAGACGCAAGCCCGGGTCCAGGCTGGACAGGGGCTCGTCGAGCAGCAGCAGATCGGGCTTCTTGACCAGGGCACGGGCCAGGGCGACGCGCTGTTTCTGGCCGCCGGACAGGGTGGCGGGCTTGCGGGCCAGCAGGCCGTCGATGGCCAGGGCGCCGGCGGTGGCCTTGATGCGGGTGTCGATCTCGGTCGCCGGCACCTGCATGTTGCGCAGGCCAAACGCCAGGTTCCGTTCGACCGTCATATGGGGATAGAGGGCGAAATCCTGGAAGACCATGGCAACGCCGCGATCGCCGGCGGGCAGGTCATGGATGGGACGGCCGTTCAACCGGATCTCGCCGCCATCGACCGTTTCAAGCCCGGCGATCAGGCGCAGCAGGGTGGTCTTGCCGCAGCCGGACGGCCCCAGGATGATGAAAAATTCACCGGGCGCGATGGCGACGGACAGGTCATCGAACAGGCGCAGGTCTCCGAAGCGTTTGACAACGCTGCGTATTTCCAGTCCCTGCGTGTGGTTCGGCATATGCGTGTCTGTCGGCCGGCGTTAATTGCGCCAGCTCCGCCCGCACGATCTGTAACCCAAAGCCTGGAAAAGCAAAAGAGCCGATGGCGGTGGATGGGCATGTGGATTGGACGATACTTTGCCGCCGCAATGCGATAAAAGCCGTCGTCATGATGATGCCAGCCAAATGACCAATCTCGGCCAAGAAACAAACCTGGGCCAAAGAGCAAACCTGGGATGGACGGATTTCTTCGCCGACCAGGTCACCGACGACGAAACCCACCTGGTGCCATGCCGCATCGCCCAGGTTCACCGCGCCCGTCTGAGCGGCCTGTCAGCGGCAGGGCCCGTCCGGCTGAACCTGCCGGTCGGGACCAACACCGGCGAATACGCCGTCGGCGACTGGGTCCTGGTCGATCCGCAGACGCAGGATCTGTGCCGGCGCCTGGAGCGACGGACCCTGCTGCAACGCCCCGTCGACGGTCAGGTCCTGCCGCAGCTGGCGGCCGCCAATGTCGACACCCTGTTCATCGTCACCTCGTGCAATGCCGATTTCAATCCGGCGCGGCTGGAACGCTATCTGGCCATGGCCAACGAAGCCGGGACCACGCCGGTCATGGTGCTGACCAAGGCCGATCTGGTGACCGACGGCCGCGCCTATGCCGACGAGGCCGCGGCGCTGCAAAGAGACCTGGCGGTTGTGACCGTCAACGGGCGTTCGGCTGAAGCTATCGCCGCCCTGATGCCGTGGTGTCAGCCGGGCCAGACCATTGCCCTGGCCGGGTCGTCAGGCGTCGGCAAATCGACCCTGGTCAACACCCTGTCCGGCGCCGATCAGGTCACGGGCGGCGTGCGCGAGCACGATGACAAGGGCCGGCACACGACCACCGCGCGTTCGCTGCACGCCATGGCTGGCGGCGGCTGGATCATCGACACGCCGGGGATACGCAACCTGCATGTCGGCAATTTTACCGCCGGCATCGACACCCTGTTCGCGGAAATCACCGAGCTGGCGCCTCAGTGCAAGTTCAGCGATTGCAGCCATGACCATGAGCCGGGCTGCGCCGTGCGGGCGGCGGTGGCTTCGGGAGAGCTGGACCAGGATCGCCTGACCCGGTGGCGCAAACTGTCCGAAGAAAACGCCGGCAACACGCAGGTCCTGACCGGGCCGCGCGGCAACCGGACGACCCAACGGCCGCGGCGGTAGCTGTGACGGTTCAGTTGGCCGCCACGGCCTTGAGGTGGGCGGCGTCGATATGCCAGCGCAGTTGCTCCGCCGAAGCCCCGTCGACACCATTGACCCGCCGGACCGTGTAGTCGCCCGTGAAGCGCTGGCGTTTGCCGTTGTCGAGCGTCGCATCGATGGTCACCGGAACCGTCTGGTAGATCGACCCGGCGCCGCCTTCGGCGGGCTCCAGCTTGCCGATGGTGACGCGCGTCGATTGGGTGTGGGCAAAGCCGGCCTGGAAGGTTTCGCGGGTCTGGTTGGGCTGGCCGTGGTCACCCCACTGCCGCCAGGCCGTGTCGAAGTCGCGGGCATTGAGCGCGGAATAGTAGCGGGTGATCACGGCAGCGGCGGCTTCGGAGCTTTTCGGCGCCGGAGCGCAACCGTCCATGGCCGGTTCCTTGTCGTCGAAGAGGGCGCAACTGCGGGCGATCTCGTCTTCGATCATGGCGCAGCTATTGGCCGTATTGCAGGGCGGATGGGTCGCCGGCGAGACATTGCGGCAGACTTCGGCGAGGTGGTCGGCGGGGCCAGTGCCGATCTCGGTCGCGCAGGAAATGGGTTCGGACGTCAACACCGTCGAAACGGTGGACGAGGCAACAATGGAACTTACCGTCTCCGTGGTCTGCACGGAGGTCGTTGTCTCCGCCTTGCCGCAGCCCGTTATGGCTATCGACACTCCGAACAAAAGCGAGAGGCCGGTCATCATGCGAAACATCATCTTATTCTCCTGGCCTCACCTAAACCGGATCGTCGGTAAAAATCCAATGCGCCGGGACGATCCGCCTCAGGCGGAGGCCCATGGATTGACCATGTGAAGCGGGAGCGATTCGAAGTCCTTGATATTTCGGGTCGCCAGGGTAGCCCCCGTTGCCGCAACAATACCCGCGATCATCAGGTCGGCCGACGACACATTAAATCCAGCCGACTTGCGTTCGGACCGAAATTGCCCCGCTTTCAGCGCCGCCGGGTGATCCAGGGACAGGACCTTCATGGTATCGAGCAGGCGTTCAAAGCGGGAATGAAGATCGGTTCTGCGTTTGCCCTCCGGAAGCTGACCCAGACCGAATTCGATTTCAAAGACTGTGATGACCGTTGTCGCAATCGGGACGCTGGTTATAGCTGTCAGCCAGGTTTGAACACGTACATCAGGTTCGGCCTTCATCAATTCCGAGACGACATTGGTATCCAGAACGATCATTCACCGAAGGCTTTGCTGCTGAAATCGGGGATGGAACGCTCCGATTGACGATCGGGCTGTTCGAGTTCGACGGCGTTCGCGCCGCCAAACAGTTCGCGGGACAGTTTCCACAGTTCAGGCCCCGTGACGCCGCTCACCGCCTGCCGCAGAATTACCCGCACCTCTTCTTCCATGGAATGGCCGTTCATGGCGGCGCGCACACGCAAGCGCTCTTTCGTGCTGTCTTCGAGATTTCTGATGGTCAACATGCCCATGGCGCACCTCTCTGCACAGTACAGTGTACACGCTGCCAGCGTTGCATGCAATGCATTCAAGCCATCACGTGGGCGCGACCTGTGCGACCTGCGCCATCAATGCCAAGGGGCGGCCTTCGTTGTCGTTGAAGAAGGCCATCCATTCTTCGACGCCGTTGTCATGCTTGTGGATCATGTGCGGCGCATTGATGAAGACCACGCCACGGGCTTCCAGTTGGTTTTGGGCGGCATGGATATCCGCCACCTGGATGTAGAAGATCGAGTCGCCCTCCCCCTTCGACGGCGAGAGAAAGAGACGCGTGCCGCCGCAGTCGAAAAAGGCCAGGTCGCCGAAGGAATAGAGGTGCGTCAGGCCCAGCACGTCGGCGTACCATGTGCGGGCTTCCTCGATATTTTTGACGCCTCGGGCGATCTGGCCAACGGGTCCCAGTTTCATGGTGTCTCTCGTTTCATGTCGATTGCGGAGGGCGCTGCGCAGGGCGACACCCGGCCATTGCCGCAGTTGCGCCCGGCGCGTCAGCCCCAGCTTGGTGAGCGCATTGCTGACGTGGTATTTCACCGCGTCGAGACTGACGTTGCGCAGGGCGGCGATCCGGCGATTGGTCAGGCCGTGGCGAACAGCCTCGACGATCTGCCATTCCGTCGGAGTCAGGATATCGGGATCCGGCGGTCGCCCCCGGGAAGATCGATCGTTCATGCCGGAAGGTTAGCATGGGGGCGGAGGATTTTCCCTACCCGTTTGCAGTCACACGGTCGTGTGCAGGACACGACCCAGCGAATCCTCAATGACGCAATTGATACAATATACATATATTTTTCAAATTATAAATATAGTAAAAAAAAATAGAAAATTACTTATTTGAAATGGAAATTTCTATTGCGTTTATTTCAGATTGCGAAAAATGATGACGTACAAGCGATTGTATAGACTCAACTTTCACAAGATTTGAAAAAATCTTTGACGTTTGAGTACGATCAATTACGCTTTCCGATTCGAGGACATATTCATGTATGTTCGTTGCGTAGCCAAGAACATCATCGTAGCTAAGTCCAGTTTTCATAACAAATCCAGCCATAAATTTTACGATAGGTCGGACAATTTTATGTATATTGAATATTTTTCTGGAAATTCTCTGGCCAGAAGTAAGCCCGGCTTCCGGTAAAATTGCTTCAAATGACTCATCAATCCACTTGACCATTTTTGAAATTTCTATCTCACTTTTAGGCTTTGTAACAATTTGATTAAAATTCAACAATTCCTTTCGAACAATGGAAAGTTCATCACGTAAATCACGTATTACATTTTTAATATCCTGCCTATTATTGGCTCTATCCAGAACTATAGATAATAGTGGCGGAAGCCTGAATGTGCAAACAATAGGAGGGCTATTCCCAACCGATTTTTCCCAGGAAATATTCAAGCCACCGTAAAATCGCTTTTGAAAACCATCTCCCCGGCGTGATTGATTAAGCCTACTATCAGAAAAATATGCCGGAATTCCGAAGCCTGACACGGATGCGTTAATCGCATCGGAAACATCCTTGCTCCAATATTCATCAATAGAAATTTCCGATAATTTTTTACCTAACAATGGACTTTTCGAGAAACTCGCATCAACAATTACACCATTTTCTGATTTTACATATTCGGGCGCGATAATATAATCTATAGAATGAGCCATCGACATTAATTCGTAAGAAAATTCAGACCTATTTTCACTACCCCTTAAGTAAGTTATCAATCCAGAATCAATTTCAACTTTCGCGCCGTGACAAATAACATGAACAACTTCATTCAGCAAAAGAGCCTGACAAGCTAGTTCAGCCCGCTCAATGTCCAAATAACTCGTGACGCCCCCCTCTGCGATTTTTGATATAGCTGCTACCGAAGCGACATCCAGGAATGATGCCCCCATATCCGGGAGATTCGTATCATAAATTGAAACTGCTCTATACTGATCAACAGCTTGCGTCACAGCTCCAAAGCTTGGAATTACTGCTGTCGAAATACCAGTCCTGAGACGCGCTTCCTCAGGCCGAGTTACTAAGAATTGATTATATCCGTGGTATTCGCTCATATTGTGATCACTCAGGTCGAGAAGGCACGAGAGATAAAAAACTTCTCATATCTCAACTTTCGTTTGAAACATACACTTGTTCTCTCACGCCTTAAGTCCACGAGCAAATCCTTCCTCCAAAAATCTATCCAATGGCTTTCGAGATTTTTGCGGGTCAGGGCGGGCACCACTCAATAATAATCCTACCGCTGGTGACGGTGCGGAGCAATTGATGCGCGGCGTTTTAACGCCGCTTACCCCTACGGGGCGCCTCCGCTTCGCTGCGGCGTCGCGCGCCCTTTCGGGTCGCGCCGAACGCAATGGGCGTTCGAACGATCCGGGTGCCATCCAAACCAAAAAGGCCTCCCGCAGGGGGAGGCCTTTTTGGTTTGGATGGCGCACTCGGAGCGATTCGAACGCCCGACCCTCAGATTCGTAGTCTACCAAATTTTCACCATCTTTCATGCGGTTAGGCAGGCTTAGCCTGTAACAACGCCGCATGGCATTCTCACACGTACCTCACCAAGTCCAACGGCCTAGTCTTTTCAGCCCCAGAGTATCGGACGACTTTCGTAACTGTCGATCCTTACTGCCTGGTCAAAGATAATCGCTCAAAAAGGTTCCCACAAAACGAATAAGCTCATCAACATCTGACTTTGTAAACTCCTCCGGTTTTCCGTGCGCCGCGCTGTTGCGTACTGCGGCAGCGGCCGTAATTCGCTTTTGAACGAGGTTATTGTATACGTTCGCTTTCGCAAGATCGGCGTTCATCCTGTCCATTTTGCCGTGGTCAATACTATGATCCGTGCAGAGGCTCCGAAGAGCCGTTTCAAGCACTATGCCGGCTACGACCGCCGCCGGCGACACATATCCCGAGACAAACAATTCCCTCGATATTTCCAATTCTTCGCTAAAAACCTCCGCATGTATCAGGCTACGGAGAGAATTTAGAAAACCTGATTCAAAGTCCTCTTGTGTGGCGCGCAGCGCTGCTCGAATTTTGCGTAGATGGTCAAGGTTCGTCGAGTACATACTAGGTTTTTCGGCGACGAGAACTGCGTGATAATGTTCAGAATCGCGGCCGGATACTAGCTGTATCAGATTTTTAGTCTTAGTTTTCCAAGTTAGATAGGATTCATGGTCTACCATCTCATAGCTGTCTGAACGGTATTTATGCCGCTCAAGTTCGTCCGCTTGGGCGAGCAATTCAGTGAACCGTGCACTGAAGCGTTTTTTATCCTGCATTTGAGCATCCCCTTTTCTACTTCTCGGTCCTACCCCAAAATGTCCGGGGGTACGCGGGAAAAATCTTACCTACCTTACCTCATTGTTTTTACGTGGTTTTCAATCTTATTTTTGTCTTACCTGAGCCTTACCAAGTAACTAACCTATAATATTACTTTTTATAAAAAATAAGTTGTATATATTCAAAGAGGTAAGGAAATCGGCCATCAGATGTAAGACGAGGTTAGACGCCATTTCTTACCCGCGCGAGACACAGCAAGCATCAGAATTAATTACACTTTTTGATATCTGCGACATAGAGAACTGCGCTATTTTAGGCAGGTAAGACTTTTCCCGCGTGCACCCTCAAATTTTGAGCGCAACCATTCTAAAAATAATGTCCAAAAATCCGGCGAAAAACGCCCTCTGACCGCGTCAAACTGCGTCTGGGCTTGGAACTCCGAAAATCCAAACTAAGCCCATGACAGGCCAACATAACACCGCCCTGCCCGGTCTGCATCGCAATCGCCGATTTGCGTCTTTTTCCATGCAAGAAGCCAGCGGGCGAGGCGCGGGGCCTAGCGCGGGCTCGGGGTTTGGCACGGCATGTGTTGCACTTGCGCTACACAATCGAAGAGGCCGACAAGGTCGCCCCTGCCGGCTTGGGATCGTTCTTAGTCTGGGGTTCGCCCGGCCTAGTCGACCTTCGGCTGTCCTTCCCTGGCCATCTGGATAATAGCTTGGGCAAAGTACATCGATCGGGCGAGCTGATCGTTTCCGATCTTGTCGTTATCGCTGTCGAGGATGGCGCCCTTGAGATACGCCCGCGCTGATGCCGGGTTGATATCGCCCACGCCGGGCAGGGATGCGACCACAGCCATCAGGCCGTTGATCTTATTGTTGACGTCACGCAGGTCCGTGGCGTCCAGATACTGGGTTTTAACTTCCATAGATTTCTCCTTATGAGGAGCCCCTATGTAGTTACGGCAAGGCGACAACCTAGGCCCGTGCAACGCGGGTAACGCAACCGTGAAGACTCCCTACGCAGCAGCGGCTCCGGCTGGCGGCTCCCACTTCACGAACGCCACCGCCTCAACGCCCAGCCATTCGTTCAGCTCCAGAAACCGCGCCTGCAACGGCAGGATCTCCACCCGCATGAACGTCGACTCCGCCTTCTCCACATCCCCGAACCCGCCGGTGTTAGACGGCACCACGCCCAGCAGCTGGGGCGGCACGCGGTGCGCAGCCAGGATGTCATCCCGCGTGGTGTTCTTGATGTTGAGGAACTCATCCTTAGCCGAGGCATCCCCGATCGGTATGATCTGCACCCCGTCCTTCTTGCCCTTCGGCGCATGAATGAAGATATTCCGGAAGTTCCCCTTGCCCTTCGTTCCCTTCAGGCTCTCCTCGATCTCATCGGCCGACGTGTCATCGATCGTCTCTTCGTTGAGGTAGAACACGAACCCGGCATGCGCCCCGTTCTTGAAGTACCGACGACGGAACAGCGTGGACTCCTCATTCAGCAGCGCGCTCTGCATCGCCGACAGATACCCGGGCAGACCATAGATTTCCTGGCAGGCGTCATGCTCGATCAGCTGGAAGACCGATCCCTTCTTGAATTCGTGCACATCCCATCGATTATTCACGAAGAAGAACTCCCCGTCCTTCAACCCTCGCTTGGTGTTGATCGCCATCGAATGCCGCAGGGCCATCGGGCGCCCGCCGATACTGTCCACGCGCTCGACATACCCGTTGCCGGCCCACAGGAAGTCGTTGGCCCACTTCGAAAACTCCCCGCGGCTCAACAGAGACGACGGCACAAACAACGAAACCAGCAGGTTACGCTTCACGTCGATAGCCGACCTGTGGTGCGGATTGACGTTCAACAGCCGCGCCAGGTCGCGCATCGCCACCGGCGGCTCGTACCATCGACCATTGCGCCAGGCCTCTGCGTACAAAGCGACATCGCGCCGATCCAGAACGGACTCCGGCTCGCCGAACGTGAACATGCGCCCCTTGCCTGGGCTGGCCTTGGCCTTAGTCGTCATGGAGTACCCTCACTCTGGATTTCTGGCCGCCCTCTCCGGCGTCCAACGGTTCGCAATAAAGACAATTCAACAGCGCCCAGCCGATATCGCCGTGCCCTGTTTCCGCCGACCGCCGCGCGACATAGGTCAGTTCGCGCCCGCCCTTGGTCAGCTCCGGATGGATGGACATCAGCGCCGCGGCCAGATCGGTCCAGCCCAGGTCGAACTCGCACCGGCGATTCCGGAAGACGTTCTGCGCCTTGTGAACCATCAGGCTCTTGGTATGGACTGAATAGTCGATCCGCCGCGCCCGCACGAAGAACTTGGCCACCAAGTCGAAGACCGCCTTGCCGACGCCCGTACAGTCGATGGCGATTTCCGTCACATGGTACTTCTTGGTCAGCTTCCGGATCTCTTCGGCCTGCTGTTCGAAGTCCAGCCCGCGGAACTTCCGCCGCTCCAGAACCCGGAACTTGTCCTGTTTGTTCTTCGGCGCGGCACAGACCACCACGCCGGCGCCGTCGCCCTGCTCGCTGGCGTCCGGATCGTAACCGAGCCACGTCTCGCCGGCATAGGGTCGCAAGGCCAAAGGCTGGAAATCGTCCCACACATCCCAGCTGTCGACCATGCACGGTTTCACCAGCGACAGCGGGAAAGACGACTTGCTGTCGTCGACGAACTCGCACCCGAACAGGTTGGCGAATTCGTCGATCGAATATTGCAGCCGCAATTCTTCGATATCAACCAGGTCGAAGCCCGCCTCGATGGCGTCCTGCAACGTGATGATCTGCCGGTAAATGCCGTCCGGCCCGACCACGCCCGCCTTCAGTGCCTCGTGGCTGATATCGATCTTGACCCGGTCGGCCTTGCTGCGCTTGCGGTTGAACCGTTCGCCCGTCCACATCGGATAGGACGGATGGGCAATCGTCGACGGCGTCGAAAACAGAGTGATCGTAAACCGCTTGTGGGTCGCGATCGCCGACGCCACCTTAAAGATGTCGTCGAAGCCGTAGATCCAGGCATATTCGTCTATGATGACATCGCCGGTATAACCCTGGGCCGTGCGATAATTGGTGCCCAGGAAATACAGGGTCACCGGCTCCAGGATATTGCCGTCCGCGTCCTGGCCGCGGTCGATAACCATCGGGTCGCCGGTCAGCTGGACGCCGGAAACCTTGTAGACAAAATCGACGATATAGTTGCGAAAGATGTTCGCCTGGGCGCGTGACGCCGAAATGAAGATCTGGTTGTTTCCGGTCTCCAGCGCCCGCATGAACCGTTCGCGCGCAAAGTACCAGGTCGCTCCTACCTGGCGCGACTTCAGCAACATCCGAATCCGGCGGCCCGTGGTACTTAGCCAGTTTTCCTGATACCCGAACAACCCCTCCCGGAAGGCAGCATCCAGCTTCTCGACCGTCTCGCGGCTGATCAGGTTCTTGCTGGCCTTCTTGCGGTCACCCTTGTTCCGGTTCTGAACCTTCGGATTGAGGTCGCCTTCATGCCCGCCTGGCGCTTCATAGCGGCGCACCCGGGCCAGCCGTTCCATCTCGCGGCCTAACAGGTCGATTTCCTTGAAATCGTGGCCGGTCTTTTCCTCTTTCATGACCAGCAGATTGAACCGCGTGGTCAGGCAGGTTTCGGCCTGCATCAAAGGTGAAGCGTCATCCCATTTGTCGCGGTCCTTCCAAGACTGGACCGTGGTGCGTGGAAGCTCGATCTCTTCGGCAATCTGCGAAACCGACCATCCGCACCAATACAAAGTCCGAGCATGCCGCTTCGGATCGAAGGGCTTGACGGCCTTGTCTGAGGTGGATGCCGGCTTTTGCTTCATGCCGGCCATGGTTACGCGCGCGCCCGTAGTCTGATGACGTCAACGCCTTGTGATGACGGCAATCACAAGGCGTCCGCGTTGCCAATCCGACCCGGCTGCGCGCGTCAATAGGGCTCAATTTCGGCGTTTCAGACGCCACCCTTTCGACCCTGGAGCCCGTCCCATGAAGCCCAAGAAGTTCCGCGTCGCCGTATCCGGCCCGACCATCGACGGCCGCACGATCGAACCGAACTGGCTGCGCGAGGCCGCCGAAACCTTCAACCCGAACACCTACGGCGTCCGCGTCAATGTCGAACATATCCGCGGTATCAGCGGCGACAAGCCCTTCGGCATGGTCGGCGACGTTGTCGGCCTCTCCGTCCAGGAAGACACCCTGCAAATCGGCGGAAAGCCCGAAAAGCGCACCTGTCTCTACGCTGAAATCCTGCCGAACGATCGCGCCAAGGATCTGAACAAGGCGGACCAGAAGGTCTACACCTCGATCGAACTCTACCCAGACTTTGCCAAGACCGGCAAATATGGCCTGACCGGCATTGCCGTCACCGACACGCCGGCTTCGATCGGCACAGAACGCCTGCAATTCTCCAAGGCCTTCGCAACCGTCCCGACCGACCCGCACGAACACGACAGCTTCAAGTTCGACGAAGACAAGCCGACCGAAACCCAAAACGCCCTGACGATCGCCCTGTCGTCGCTTTCCGCCGCGGTCACCGCCCTGACCGGCGGCAATAAGGAAGTGCCGAAGGTCGAGGTCATCACCCCGAACGCCCCCGCACCCCAAGGCCTGGAATTGTTCGCCGCGGGCATGCAGGCCCAAGCCGATGCCACCGCGGCCCTTGCCAAGTCCGTCACCGAATCCTTCGGCGCCCTGCGCACCGATCTCGACACCCAGCGCCGCGATTTCGACGCGCTGAAGGCCATCGTCGAGAAGACCCCCGACGCCTCCTACACGCAACGCCCAGCCGCCACCGGCGGCGACGGTCGCGTCCTCGCCGTCTGCTGATCGCCCTAACCTCTTCCTGCCCTTCCGGAGCCTAAACGAACATGAAAACCACGACCCGCATTGCGATGAAGCAGTATGTCTCGCACATCGCGCTCATCAACGGGGTGGCCGATGCGACGGAAAAGTTCGTCGCCGCCCCGGAGGTCCAGCAGACCCTGGTCACCAAGCTTCAGGAGTCGAGCGACTTCCTTTCGCGCATCAACATGCCGCTGGTGACCGAAAAGTCTGCCCAGATCATCGGCCTGTCAATCTCCTCGACCCTGGCCGGCCGCGTCAATACGGCGACCACGGATCGTCCGGTGCAAGACCCGTCGGCGCTCGACGATCGCAGCTACGACTGTAAACAGACCAACTTCGACACCGCCCTGACCTATGCCAAGCTCGACCTCTGGGCCAAGTTCCCGGACTTCCAGGTGCGGATCCAGAACGAAATCATCAAGCGCATCGCGCTCGACATGATCATGATCGGCTGGAACGGCACGTCGGCCGCTGCCGCCACCAACCGCGGCACCTATCCGCTGCTCCAGGACGTCAATATCGGCTGGCTGCAAAAGATGCGGACCGAGAATGCCGCCCGCGTCATGACCGAAGGCGCCGAAGACGATGTTGTCACTTACGGCACAGATCCCACGGCCGACTATGCCAACCTCGACGCCCTGGTCTACGATGCAATCAACACGCTTATCCCGGTTCAGCATCGTGACAACCCGAACCTGATCGTCATCACCTCCACCGGCCTGCTGCACGATAAGTATCTGCCGATCATCAACCGCGACCAGGACAGCGAAAACATGGTCGCCAGCGACATCGTCATGTCGACCAAGCGCCTGGGCGGCAAGCCGGCTGTTACCGTGCCGTTCTTCCCGGCCGGAAAGGTCCTGATCACTACCTACGACAACCTGTCGATCTACGAACAGGAAGGCGCCCACCGTCGCACCCTGGTCGATAACGCCAAGCGCGACCAGTACGAGGACTATCAGTCGGGCAACTACGCCTACGTCATCGAAGACCTCGAACTGGCCTGCATGGTCGAAAATATCGAACTGCTCGACGCGGCCTAACCGCCGAAACAGACACCGCAGAGTCGAGAGGGATGGTGTCATGCGCCATCCCTTTCTTTTAGGAGAAACCCCGCCTATGACCAAACTCACCCCGGCCCAGCGCCACCGCGAACGTTACGAAGCCCAGGTCACTGCCGACGGCGTCAAAGCTGCCGAAGCTGAAACAGAACGCGCCGAGAAGGCGCGCAGGCCTAGACCTCAGCAATTCGCCCAGACGCTGACACCGAACCGCGAACGCAAGACCACCCTGTCACCGGCCCAGCGCCACCTCCTGCGTACAACCGCAGTCGAAGCCGTCATCGGCGAATCCGCCCCGGCCCGCCCGACCGATGGCCCCGCCGCCTCTGCCTATGACCTGCTTCGCGCCCAGCTGGGCGAACACATGGTCCAGCTCAAGGGCATCAAGTCGATCGAACGCAAGATCGAGGCGAAAAAGACCTTCCTCGAAGCCTATGACGATCACGTCACCACGGTCCTGGCTACGGCCGAAGAAACCGGCAGAGCCTCCCAGGACGAAGTCTTTGTCGAACTAATGATCTGGCGCATCGATGTCGGCGATTTCGACCTCGGACTGACCATGGCGGAACACGCCCTGAAATATGGCCTGGCCTTGCCGGAACGCTACAACCGCACCCTGCCCACCCTGATCGTCGAGGAAACCGCTGAAGCGGCCCTGAAGGTCCTGAAGCTGGAAAAGGATTTCGACATCGACATCCTCAACCGCGTTGTTCCGGTGGCCGAGTCCTTCGATGTCAACGACATCGTCCGCGCCAAGCTGCAAAAGGCCCTTGGCAAACAATACCTGCGCAACGCCCTGGCGACCGAACCGACCTCTGACGGCCCGGCCGGCGCCAAACGCGCCGCCGCCCAGGCCGCGTTCGACCACCTCACGCGCGCTTTCGAACTCTATGATGATATTGGCGTTGTTAAAGACCTCGATGCCGCAAAGCGCATCCTGGCCAAAACGCCTGAATAGCTGCCCCCGCGGCGCCCGGGGGCGGTGAAGGACCCGGCGGGATTTTCTCCCCCGTCCGGGTCCTGATCCCCACCCCCGGAACTTATTTCCTGCGATGGTGACCGATGACAAACGGCGTTTCCTTCTCCCCCGAACCGGCCCTGTCGCCGGAATGCGATGCCGTCGCCATGGAAGCGGGGTCCTTCTGGCCCCAGCCTTCGGTCAACCATTTCCGCGATGCTATGCGCATCGGCGGCACCTCGATCCCGAACGACCGTATGAAGGAAGCCCTTCTGCAGGCCATGCTGTCCGTCGACCTGGACCTGACGGAATGGACCGCGCTGAAGGTCGAAGCCGGCTATGATCTCCTGATCGAAGTCCCGTCGCCCAAAATCGGCGATGAAACCAAGCTGGTCATGTTGTGGCGCCGCGCCGTCTACCACACCGCCGCCGCGGACCTGTCCGAAACCCACGGCGATATCACTGCCACGCCCGCCGGCGCCGGCCGCGACCAGGAAACCTATCTGACCGCCGGGGATTACCGCCGCAACGCCACCCAGGCTTTGCGCGCGCTTCAGGGCCTGAAACGCACCAGATCGAGCCTGATCTGATGGCTACCCGTACCGCAACCGCCCTTCAATCCGAAACCCTCGACGCCCTGGTCTGGCGCGTCCTGGGCGCCACGGCCGAAGTCGTCGAAACCGTGCTCGGCCTCAACCCCGGACTGGCCGCCATCGCCGACGCCCTGCCCGAAGGGCATGAAGTCACCTTGCCTGCCCTGTCCGTCGCCCCCGCCAAAACCCTGACGATCGTCCAGCTCTGGACGTGACGGATTCCAGCCGATGAAAAAACCCCAGTCCCTCTACACCTTCCTGCTCGACTCCTGCCCGGAACTGAAGCGCGACCCGACCCGGATCAGCATGCAGGTGGTCGACGGCAATCTGGTCACGCGCCAAGGCGACAATCTGGGCTTTGAGATGCGGTACCGCGTCAACATCCTGGTCCTGGGCCTGACCGAACACATCCACAGCGTCCTCCTGCCCGTGATGATCTGGATCCGCACAAACCAGATCGACCTGCTGCAAAACCACGACAAGGCGGACAACGCTCTGGCCTTCGAAGTCGATATCCTAGACCGCTCGACCTATGACCTCTCGATCGAGCTGCCACTGACCGAAGCCATCGACGTCCGACGCCACCCGAACGGCGTCTATCGCATGACGGAACGTGGAGAGCCGCCGCAATGCGGCATGGAAGGCGACGAAGGTCTGGCGCTGCTGCCGGAAGATATCGTCCTGATCGTCAATGACTACGGCGAACTTCGTCTACACCCGGACGGCAGCGTCATGACCAAAGACCCGAACGCACCCGCATGACGGATGATCTTTCACCACTGATCGATGTCCTCGATGCTTGGTCCTTAAACCAGACGCCGGCCATGCGCCGAAAGCTGGCCCGGAAGATGGGCCAGGCCCTGCGAAAGCGCCAGCAGAAGAACATCGCCGCCAACGTCGACCCGGACGGCCAGCCGATGCCGAAACGCAAAAAGCGCCCGCGCGGCTCGATCGCCAATCGGGGAAAGATGTTCAAGGCTCTGCGCCAGCTGCGAAACCTGCGCCTTAAAACCAGCGACACCGAAATCGAAATAGGCTTCCCGCCGGGCAAGGTGTCCGACATCGCCTCGATCCATCACTTCGGTCTGGAAGGCGCCGTTGATAAGGAAGGTCGCATCCGCACCCGCTATCCGGTACGCCGTCTGTTGGGATTTTCGCAACAGGCCGAGGACGAAATCATGGACGCCCTGGCCGGCATGTTCCCTTAATTATCGCCGATCGGGCAATTGCGTACGCCAGGTGCTTGGTCAATTAACTTGCTAGCCATGCCATTAATACGCTTGATCACGACCACAGTTGCAGCTCGCGATATATTTCGATTTGGCATCAGCTATCAGCTTTTCGCCTCGAACGACGTCCTTCGCCACACCCTTTCCTTTGATGTACATCTGTCCAAGCTGCTGCATGGCAAATGAGGATCCTTTAGCAGCAGCTTGCGAGTACAGTGCAGCAGCCTTCTCATTATCTTTTGTAACTCCAAGTCCCCGTTCGTAAAGACTGGCGAGAAGTGCGAAGGATTCTTGGTCCCCTGTAATGATACCTTTTTCATACCATTGGCGGGCTAAGCCGTAGTTTTGAGGAGTACCAAGACCTTCCTCGTAGAGAAGGCCTATCTGGGTAGGAGCAGACCTAGCGCCAAGTTTATTCGCTTTGTCATACCAGGACCTCGCTGTCACATAGTCCTTCTTAAGGCCGCCGACGCCGAACCTATAAAGTCTTCCCAAGTTAACCATCGCATTCGGTTCACCCGCTGCAGCACCTTTTTCAAACCAGTATCTGGCGCTTGAAAAATCCCCTTTCGGCCCCAGTCCGGCCCAAGAATGTTCGCCGAGATAGTACATCGCCTGCGCATTTCCCAAGTCAGCCGCGGTTTTCAGCAGTGGCAACGCTTTCGCTACATCGCGAGTGAGCCCGTTTCTCCCCCATAAATAATCAGCGCCCAGAGTTGCTGTAGCGGTGTCGTTGCCGGCAGCGCTAGCACGGCTCAGCAACTCGAAAGATTTACGTGTATCAATATCTGTCCCGATACCGTCTGCATAAATAGTTGAAAGTGCGACCATCGCTGCAGTGCTTCCTTGATCGATCGCCCGTTCAAGAAAAACGTTCCCCATCGCATAATTCTTTCCAGACACATATGCTCGGCCCAGATTGAACGCGACATGTCGATCGTTGCCCCGCAAATCAAACGCTTTTTGGCAAGATGATATAGCCTCGACAGGGTTGATCGCTACGAACTCCACGTAGCCGTTCTTGGTTGGTCGATCCTTGTCATAAAACGCACCCGCTTTTTCGTCGCATTCAGCCACCATCTTATCGATGCTCAATGTAGAAGTCGTAGCAGCTGCTGCCGTCTGTGACAGTGGGGCGATTGCACTGCAAACAATGCAGAACGCAATCAATGGAGAAGTGCCAATTTCTCGTACACGATGATTAACTTTCACGCTCGTCTCCTCCCAGTCTGTCGCTACTAGCGTCGCTAGATCGTTAGGTGAGACAACAGGAGGCGGGTAGATATGTGACCAAAATAAGGCGAAAATTTCGTGTATTGGATGATTGCCGCTGCGTTGCAACACTGCCGGACTTTAGTCTGAGTCGAGGTGGTCACGCTAGAAACGCAAAAGCAAGGCAAACCCGCGCAGTCGCAGACTAAGCGGATAACATTTCGCCGAAGGTTACTATCTACGTACGAGAGCGAAAAACTCTGCCGCCGCCGCTTCATCGGCAAACCGCAGAAACACATTGTCCGCCCCGGCAAAGGCCTGGCTGGGCGATTCCGGATAGACCCGCACGCCTTCGGGGATCTCGCGGCCCTCAATGACCGAAGGCGCGACATTGAGATGATAGCCAGGCGACCAGGCCGTCACATCGCGAACCGTCTCGCCCGACTCTTCGTCGATCCGCTCCGGGCCCCACGACGCAGCCACAGCCACAGGCCCGTCCATCACGGAAGGATTAAACCAGCTCATGTTCGCACGCCTATGATGTCCACAATATACCGCCCGTTCAACGTTGCCGGATCCGGCGTGTAGCCGCTTCCGGTCACCACCACGCCGGCGACCGTTTGGTCGGCTGTGCCGTCGCCAAACTTGAACGTCACCGTGTAGGTTCCTGCTGGCGGGAAAAGCGCCAGGGCGCAGGCCGCCCGCGTTGCCGCCGACGTAGTGTTATCGATCGGAGACCCCGGCTTCGAAGACGCCGAAACCATGCACGCATGAATGACCATGGTCGCCGTCGATGACGATGTCGCCAGCCGCGTCGAATTGCTTGCCGGAATAAAGGCAATGATCGGCGTGCCCGAAGAAGACGCCGTTGCCGGCGCCTTGATCCAGATCCGGTACTTTCCGACTGCCAGACGCTCGATCCCGTAGTCTGTGACAGCGCTGCCCATCGTGCCGGGCGCGCCGGCGTCCGTCAGGTCGAAATTCCCCCAGGCGTTCGACCCGAAGGCCGCCGATGGGCAGGCCAGCTGCACAAAGCCACCGCTCAGACCGCTGACAATGGCCTGGGTGATATACGAGGTCGTATTGACCACGCTCGCACTGCCGCCCGTGGCATAATGCGCCACCGCAGCCGTGCCGTTCGACGTGTAGAGGACGGCATTGGTACCGCCGAAGGTGTCAGCCTGGCCCGTGGTGCGTGTGACATTGGTGCCGCCGCCCCAAGATCCCGGCCGCATGGTATAGTTGGCAACCGTCGTCTCCGACGGCTCATACAGCAGCCCGCGATCCGTGATGGCGGCATTGCCCGAGGTAAATGCCGTGAACGACCCGGCCGAGTTGCGGGCATACTGGACCGACGCGCGCGTAAAGGTCGCCGAGGTCGGCGCCGCCATCAGATTGGCCCAGCTGGTCCGCGCCTGGCCATTGATCCACGACAGACCCGCCGCTGGCTTGATATGAAACGCGGCGGCGGAGGCGACCCACAAAGGAATCGCCGCGGAAGCCAGTAAAGCGCGCCGGACCCCGATGTGCATCAGCCTGCGTCCGTCAGGGTATTGAGGGTGACGGAAATATCCGACACCGAAGCCAGGGTCGTTGGACTGACACAGATCAGGACGCCGTACAGATCGTCCGACGCCGACGCCACGGCTTTGCCGATATTCGGCAGCTCCCAGATGGTGTGCGTCCCCAGCCCGTTGTCCGCCGCCCCCAGCGTCAGGACGCTGACAAGCTTGTTATAGTCGTTGACGTGGATGACCGGCGCTTCGTTGTTGGTGAAGGTTGAAGACGTCGGATCGTCGCGGAACAGATACAGCTTCAGGCCCGTGCTCTGGACCGACTTGCAATTGACCCTGAGGCTCTGGATCACGCCGGAAAACAGCGCCCCCATCACCCCGTCAAACGTCAGCTTGCCGCCGACGACTTCGCCGGCGGAATAGGCACCCGCCGTCACGGCGGGGGAAACCGTCACGCCCTTGGTGCGTCCGGCCACCACGAACGACGGATCGGCCGCGGTGCCCAGCGGGGCTTCCACGCCGGCAGAATTGATCACGGTCACCGTGTCGTTGATCTCGCCATGCACCGTGTCGTCACTGGACGAAATGCGGCGGACCCGCTGGCGGTTCCACTTGTCGGTATAGTCCTCAGTCGTGATACCTGCCGTCATGGCGGTCTCTCCTCTTATAGGCCCAGTCGCTGGGCCACGTTTTCCGGGGCTTGGCGCTCGAAGTCGGCATCAGTGCCGGCCGGGGCCAGCATGAATTGTTCAACCTTGAACTTGTCGGCAGGCCCAGCCACGCCGACCGGTGTCACACTCGACCGGGCGATGACGCGCGCGGCGTCAATGGGCAGAATACTGGTCGTGGTGAACATCCATTCGCCGGTGACACCGCTCGGCACCATAGTGCCGCTGCCGATAACCACGGCGCCACTGGGCGCGAGGTCGCTGTCGAGCGCTCCAGGGACCGTCTCGTAAAAGATAGAGCAGGTCGGCGCGCCATCTGCATCCGACAGATTGGCTCCGGGCGTCATCTTGTACTTTGCAACGACCTGTCGGCCGCGCAGGTCGGCCAGTTCGTCCTCACTGTCGACCACAGCAGCGAAATACAGCGGCCCGACACCATTGGTGCCTTCGTCACGCTGATATTCAAAGCCATACCGGCCATAGCTGCCCTGGGCGCGAACCAGCGTCGCCTGTCCACCAAAGCGGGCCGCCCAGAAGCCGTGCACAAACTCTGTCGGCACGGTACCGACGGCGACATTGGTGTTCAACCAGTGCTGAAACTCGCCGTTCTTGACGATCGGCCGCCCGGTAAACCGGCCACCTGCAGGACGCCCCTGCACAGATCCGCCGACATGCGCCCAGATGTAGTCGTCGAACGCGCCGACCTGGATAAACTCGATTGTGTCGTTGTTACCCAGCGTGACGGTATAGCCGCCCATCATGCGCAAGGTGTCGGCATTGTGCACAAAGGTCCAGCGGCGGCTGTTGCCGTTGCGCAGGATAACGCGCTGATGAACCACGCCCAGCGGCGACTCGATCGCGGTGACCGTCTGGTTGCCGTCCTCGACGCTCGCATTCAGCTTGACCAGGCCCGCCGCGGGAACCGTCAGCACGCCGGACTGGGCTTTTGCGACGACCTCTTCGACGGCGTAGACATAGGCGTCCGACACACTGACGGCCGGATTCTCAAAGCTGTTGCCGGCGCCCGCCGGAATGAAAGAGCTTTGATAATAGTTCCGCGTCGGATGGTCGCCATAACAGCCGCGCCACGACGTTTCGCACGCCCACGGACCTTTGCCGATCTTGACCGAGGACCGGAAATAATACCACTTCAGACCGTCAAACCAACGGACATAGCCCTCATTGTCGCCGGTCGAAGGCGCATTCTTGGGAAGGCCGGTCGCCGCGTCGATATCGATGCCGTAAGCTACCGGCGACACGCCACCCATGGCAGTCGGGACCGCTGTACCCTCGGCCGTCCACACCGTCGTCCAGCCGTTGATGTTATACATCGCATAGCGCTTGACGTTGTCGACCGCGTTGCTCGGCTGGCCCGGAGGTGCCGTGTTGGGCACATCGGCCTTGTTCGCTTCCCAGAACCGGTACAACTGCGCATCGCCATCGCTGAAATCGCCCAGGCGGTTGCCGATGCTGATACAGCCCAGGATGCGGTTACCCAGCGCACAGGCGCCGGCATTCGGTCGCACGCCAACGCAATACCCATTAGTCGGCGTGCTGCTGACGACTTCGCCCGTCTCCGGGTCAATCTCCTGACTGTACTTGCCGTTGTTCAGCCCCGTGACGTTAACCGCGACGTTGAAGCTGCCGTAGAAGTGCAGACCGTCATGCTTGTTGTCGCGCAGCAGAATATTGCTGACCCGGCAATACTTCGCCGAAATCGAAATTCCATTGTCGGCGACATTGGCGATCTCACCGCCCGTTACGGTCCAGCCTTCATTGTCGACCGTGACGCCGACGCCCTCTTCGCCGATATACTTGCTGGCCGCGTACGAACCGCGCGAGTCCGAACCCGCCGCCGAATACTCGACTTCGTCCAGCAAAAGTGTCGTCAGCTTGGATTCGTCCATCCACTTGCGCGGATTAACGACCGTGCCGCGGTGGGACCATCGGTCGCCATAGATCAGGAAGCCCGCCAGGTTCCGGCCGGAAATATTGGTGAATTCACAGCCGATGCTGCCGCGCGTTGCCTTGATCCCGACGGCCACCATCTCGCGGAAGGTGATGTCGCTGAACTTGCAGAACGGCGAATTATAAGCCTCGATGCCGGAATTTCCGGTCGAAAAGTTCACACCGCGAAAGACCAGGCCCGGACTGTCAACCGCACGGACCTGATACTGCGACGTGTTGTGCGGCCCGGTAAGGGTTCCATTACCGACCAGTCCGCCGCCGATGCAGCCGCTGAATTCGAACGCCTTGGCCCCGGTATGCCGAAGCGCGCAGCCTTCGATGTCGATGGTGATGTTGCAGTTCGTGATCGAGACGGCTGTACCGCCCATGTCTGGCCCGAAAGGCTCCGACACGGTCGCCATCGCCGAACCCGCCACGACCAGAGTCGCCGCGCTGCCGGCGGCCATGGCCTTCAGCGTGTTGACAGCAGTCTGCATCCACAGTCGGAAGGACTGCCCCTCCGGACGCGGGAAATCGGCCAGCTCAAGCCGCAGCCTGGGCGTGCGATCTTCCAGCGAGCGCAGGACGCCGCCGGTGTAGCTGGCATATTTCGCCTTGCCGCCCGTCAGAGGAACCAGCGGTTCCGCCCCCAGGGCGTGCAGGATATCATTGCGATTAAGAGGTGATCTACTGCCCGTCACGACGACGCTCCCGCATCAGATCATGCTGGGCGTGAACTTCCTTCACCTGGTGGCGACAGGCGCGATACAGCGCCGCCAGACTGAGGACAGCGAATACGGCCGCGAGGATCCAGAAGAGGCCAATCATTCGATCTCTCCGATTTTGCGCTTGGCGAAATACCGAACAGCGTTGAGCAGGAAGCCGAATCCGAGCGCGCCCAGGACCATCGAAATCAGGACCGATGTGATGGCCGGCAGGTTCCAGTAGATCGTTGCGGTCACGCCGATCGTCGCGAACGCCGGCAGGGCCGACATTTCGGAAATGGCCAGCCAGCGCCGCTTGCGGTGCCAGTGCGCCGCCTGCGCCGGGTCTTCGGGGGGAGCCGAGCCCAGGCCGAACAGGAGCATGCCCAGCTTGCCGACCACCATGGTCAACGCGCCGGCAAACCCCAGTGTCCAAAAGATCGCGATTTCGAGTTTCGACATACCCCCACTGTGGTGGCGGCCCTCACGCGCGCCAGCGCGCCCCCTTGTGATGACGGCAATCACAAGCCCCGGCGCTCGCCCACGCGAAGGCCATCACCACACTGCGCATTTTAAGGAGCTGTACCGCTCCGATGCAGAGCGCGCGCATGTCCACCAGCAACGCCATTGACCTGTCCCAGCTGCCCGCCCCGAACGTAATCGCGGCGCTGGATTATGAGACCATCCTCGCCGAAATGGTCGCCCTCATGCAGACCGGCGTCGTCGGCGTCTTCGACGGTATCCCCGATTTCGACGGAACGAACGAAGCCGACCCGGCCGTGAAGGTCCTTCAGGTCGCCGCCTGGTGCCGCCTGCTCGATCGCGCCAAAGCCAATGACGACGCGAAAGCCGTCATGGTCGCCTATGCCACCGGCGCGGATCTCGACAATCTGGGCGCCCTGTTCCAGGTGACCCGTCTGGAAGGCGAGCTGGACGATCGTTTCCGCCGCCGCATCGTCCTGGCGCCGGATGGCTATTCCGTGGCCGGCCCGGAATCCGCCTACATCTACCACGCCCTGTCCGCCAGCCTCGATGTCCTGGACGCGACCGCCACCAGTCCGGAACCCGGCGAAGTCATCGTCACCATCCTGTCGGCCATCGGTAATGGTGCGGCCTCCGGTGGCCTTATCGCCACGGTACAGGACGCCCTGTCGTCTCAGACCGTCCGCCCCCTGACTGACCAGGTCACCGTCCAGTCGGCGACGATCGTCAACTATGCCGTCGCCGCCACGGTCTACACCTATGACGGCCCCGACAGCTCCGTTGTCCTGGCCAATGCTGCCACGCGCGCCGAAGCCTACCGCCAGTCCCTGCGCAAGCTGGGCCGCGATGTCACCCGCGCCGGCTATACGGCCGCCATGATGGCCGATGGCGCCCAGAACGCCGTCCTGGCTTCGCCCGTGGCCGATATCGTCATGGATGACACCCAGGCTGGCCATTGCACCGGCATCGTCATCACCCCGGGCGGCGTGGCGGAATGACCCAGCTGCTGCCACCCAATGCCACCAATCTGGAAAAGGCTCTGGCCGCCGCGGTGCAGATCCCGGCCCTACCCTCGACCATGCGCAACCTGTGGAACCCTGACCTGTGCCCGGTTGCGCTTCTGCCCTGGCTCGCCTGGGCGCTATCGATCGACAACTGGAACCCGGACTGGTCGGTCGAGGTGCGACGCGAACGCATCCGCCAGGCCATCGCCCTTCAGCGCATCAAAGGTACCCGCCAAAGCGTTGCCGACGCCATCGCCGTCCTGGGCGGCCCTGACGTTGATATCGTCGAATGGTTCGAAGCCGACCCGCCCGCGCCCGCCTACACTTTCGCACTTAGTCTCGATCTCGAAGGCCTCGACGGCGCGCCACCGACCGGATCGCACCTCGCCGCCATCCTCCGCGAAACCGTCCGCACAAAGCCGGTTCGCGCCCACTTCGACCTCACGCAAAAGCACCGCACCACTGGCGGAATCGGCTTCATCGCCGCCGCGCGCCTGACCGCCTACACCCGCCTGACCATGGAGGCACCCGCCGAATGACCCTGCAACTGATTGTCACCACGGCCGGCCGCGCGGCCATCGCCGCCCTGGGCGGTACCGACGCTGTCGTCATCTCCGAAGTTGGCGTCTCTCCCACCAACACCGCTGTCACCGAAGCCACCACGGCTCTTCCGGGCGAAGTCAAGCGCATAGACACGATCGCGGGCGCCCCTGTGTCGGCCGATCAGATCCATCTGACCATCCGTGATGTCACATCCGACGCCTACACCCTGCGCGCCTTCGCCCTGTATCTGGACGATGGCACCCTGTTCGCGGTCTATAGCCAGGCTGGCGTCATCATGGAAAAGACTGCCCCCATTACGATCCTGCTGGCCCTTGATATCGCCCTGGTCGACATCGCCGCGGCCGATATCACTTTCAACGACGCCGACTTTGTCCTGCCGCCCGCAACAGAAACCGTGCAGGGCGTGGTCGAGCTGGCCACAAATCTCGAAATGACCACGGGCACAGATACCCAGCGCGCCGCTACGCCTGCCGGTGTCCGCGCGGCGATCGACGACCGCGTACCCCAGGCCACCGCGACGACGCAGGGCAAGGTCGAACTGGCCACCAATGCGGAAATGACCACGGGCACGGACACCGACCGCGCAGCCACGCCCGCCGGCGTCCGCGCGGCGATCGACGATCGCGTCCCCCAGGCCACCGCGACGACGCAGGGCAAGGTCGAACTGGCCACCAATGCGGAAGCCATCGCGGGCACCGATACCGACAGGGCCGTCACGCCTGCCGCTCTGGCGGCCAAACTGGCCGACTACGCAGCAACGCCCGCGGACCTCGCTGCCGCCGTCGCCGACCTTGTCGCGGCCATGGAAAACAACCCGCACAGCACGCAGCTGGGCGAAGGCCGCACCTTCCACCGCCAATGGCCGGAATCCGACTATTACAAATACCCGAACGGCCAGCTTCTTCCGCTGCCAGCCTATCAGGATCTCGCCGACGCGCTGGACGGCGACCCGTTTCTTGCCACGACGATCGAGGAAAAGGCGGCCAACCCGTCGATGTGGTACATTGTCCCCGGATCGCACGTCCACATGCCAGACATGCGCGGCCAGTTCACCCGCATCTGGCATGATGACCTGGTCGATGGCGTCGTTCGCCCCGCGCTCGGAAAGCGCAAAGATAACCAGAACAAGGAACATGATCACGATTTGCCGACAGAACTCGGCGGGGCGCTGAATATGCAGACCCTGACCCACAGCGACAATAGCGACGAGCAGTTGACGGGCGGTGTCACAGGGTCAGAAGGCGGCGACGAAGCTGTGCCCGACCACACCGCGATCTGGTACCTGATCCGCGTCCTTTAGGGCTTGTGATTGCCGTCATCACAAGCCCCCGCTCTGGCGCGCGTATGACCCGCGCCCATCATGCCGCTCATGAGCGATAGCGCCAACGAAACCCTGACGGACCTGATCCGCTTCGGCACCGTTCAATCGGTTGATGGCGCGCGGGCAGTCGTCAAGTGTGGCGACGTTATTTCCCCGCCCTTGCCCTGGCTGGCCATTGTCGGCGCCTGGCTTGTCTGGATGCCGCCTTCGCAAGGCGCCCAGGTTACAGTGATCTGCCCGGACGGCGATATCGCGGGTGGCATCATCCTCAACGGTCTCTATTCCGACGCCATCGCTTCGCCGGTGACCTCTCTTCTCTCGGCCCTGCTGAAGGCGCCCGACAACGCCACCTTCGTATATGACGCCGCGGCCCACGCCCTGACCTTCACCCTTCCGGCTTCCGGCACGGTCAAGATCATCGCGCCCGGCGGCTTTGAATTCGAAGGCGACACCAAGGTCACCGGCAAGCTTGAAGTGACCGACGACGTGACCCTGTCCGCCAAGCTGGACGTCCTCGGCACAACGACCATCGATGCGGCTGTCGACATCAAATCGCTGACCGTCGCGGAAGACAGCGTCCTCGGCGTCGGCGCTACCAAATTTGTGATGCTGGCCGATATGACGCCTTCCACGAAGGTGAAGGCGAAATGACCGGCATGAACCGCAACACCGGCGCGCCCATTTCCGGCATCGACCAGATCATTCAGGACATCGGCGACGTCCTGACCACGCCCAGGGGCTCGCGCGTTATGCGCCGCGACTACGGCTCCGACCTTCCCGACCTGGTCGGCCGTCCTCAGAACCGCGAAACCGCCATGCTGCTGGTCGCGGCTTCGGCCGGCGCCATCACCCGCTGGATCCGCAAGGTTCGAGTCCTGCGCTGCCAGCCAACCTTCTCGGCCGATGGCCGCGGCACTCTCACCCTCGACGTCCTGCCGCTGGGCATCGTCAACGCTCAACCGGTCAACCTGACCATCCCGTTTTAAAAGGCTTCGCCCATGACTCACGGCATCACGCAGACGGAATCGCTTGTCGGTCCGCGCCCCCTGGTCACCGCCGCCACGGCCGTCATCGGCCTGGTCGCGATCTCGGCCACCGCCGAAACCGACACCTTCCCGCTCAACACCGCCGTCCTGTTGACCAACCCGCGCGCAGCCATCGCCGACGCGGGCGCGGGCACGCACCTGGCCAAGTGTCTGACCACCATCACCACCATCTGCTCGCCCCAGATCGTCGTTGTGCGTGTCGCGGCCGGTCTCAATGCCGACGCCACCGAAGACAATATCATCGCCGGCATTGCCTTACTGGAAAGCGCCCAGAGCGTCACCGGCGTCAAGCCGCGAATCCTGGGCGTTCCCGGCTATGACACGCAGGCCGTCACCACGGCCCTGGTCGCCACCGCCAAGAAGCTGCGCGCTTTCGTCTACGCCAGCTGCGACACCGCCGACACCGTGGCCGAAGCCGTCGACTACCGCGACGAATACGGCGACCGCGAACTGATGCTGCTCTATCCGGACTTCACCGGCTACACCGGCGAAGCCATCGCCTCGGCCATGGGGCTGCGCGCCCTGATCGACCACACCAAAGGCTGGCACCACAGCCTGTCCAACAACATCGTCTCCGGTGTCACGGGGATCAGCCGGGCGATCAGCTGGAACATGCAGGGAAGCGGCACCGATGCCGCCGCTCTCAACGCCGCGCCGGTCACGACGATCATCCGCAACACGGGCTACCGCTTCTGGGGCCTGCGCACCTGCTCGGACGAACCGCTCTACGCCTTCGAAGTCGCCACCCGCACGAACTTCGTCATTCAGGACACTATCGACGAAGGCCTGCTCTGGGCGATGGACAAGCCCATCACGGCCCAGCTGATCAAGGACATCATCGACAGCCTGAACAACAAGGCCCGCGAGTTCGTCACCTCCGGCCGCGTGATCGGCCTGCGCTTCTGGTACGACCCGGACGTCAACAAAGCCTCGGACCTGGCCGCCGGCAAGGTGAAGATCGACTACGACTTCACGCCCTGCGCCCCGCTTGAAGACCTCGGCCTGACCGGCCGCATCACCGATCGTTATTACGCCGACCTCGGCGCCCAACTCGCCCAGCTGGGTTAAGAAGCCAAAGGCTTCCACAGGAAGCCGTCTTAAAAGAAAGTTCGACCATGTCTCTGCCCAAGAAGCTAAAAAACTTCAATGTCCACGGCAACGGCGAGTCCTACCTCGGCCAGGTCGCGGAAGTCACCATCCCCAAGATTGTCCGCAAGATGGAAGGTTTCCGCGGCGCCGGTATGGACAGCGAAGCCCGTATCGACATGGGCGGCGAGCCCATGGACTTCGAATGGAAGCCGGGCGGCCTGATGGTCCCCGTTCTGCGCCAGATCGGTCTCCCCAGCCTGACCGGCGTCCAGCTGCGCTTTTCCGGCGCCTATCAGGACGACAGCAGCGGCACGTGGACCCAGGCCGAGATCCTGGTCACCGGCCGTCACGAAGAGGTCGACATGGGCACCGCCAAAGGCGGCGACAACAACGAATGGTCCGTCAAGACGAACGTTGCCTACTACCGCCTGTCCGTCAACGGCGTGGTCGAGATCGAATACGGCCTGCTGCCCCCGATCTTCGTTGTCGGCGGCGTCGATCGCCTGAAGGAAATGCGCGAAGCCCTCGGCATCGGCGGCGGCCCGTCCTTCACCTTCGGCGTCTCGCTGTAACCCGCGCCTGAGGCGCCACCCCACTTCCAGGAGAAAACATGGAAACCCAGACCGTCACCCTGTCCGCCCCGATCAAGCGCGGCGACAACGAAATCACCGAACTGACCCTTCGCAAGCCGAAGGGCGGTGAGTTGCGCGGCCTGTCGATGGCGCAGATCCAGATGGGCGATGTCAACACGCACATCACCCTGATCCCGCGTATCGCCAGCCCGGTTGTGACGGAACAGGACATGGCGGCGATGGAGTCGGACGATCTGGCCGACGTGATCGATACGGCCGTCGGTTTTTTTATGACGAAAGCGGCCCGCGGCCTTCTCCGGAATCCGTCGACGAACTGATCGCCGACATCGCCTGCGTTTTCCATTGGCCGCCGCCGACCCTCTGGGAAATGGACTGTGAAGAACTGCTGATCTGGCACGGCCGCGCGATGAAGCGTTACCGCGCCATGAACGGCATTAAGGACGAATAACCGTGAGCACGCGCTCTCTCAATCTTCGGGTCCTGTTCCAGAGCGGCGGCAACCTCAACAATGCCCTGCGGGGGCTGACCGGTGCCGGTGGCCAGGCTCAGAACACCCTGCGCCGGTTCAACAACGAACTGCGCACCCAGCGTACCGAGCTGCGCGATCTGCAAGCCCAGATCCGCAGCGGCTCCGGAAACCTCACGGACCTGCTCAACCGTGAACGGGCGCTCGAAGAACAGATCCGCCGCACCACAGGCCAACTGGACCGCCAGCGTGCCGCCATGGCCCGCCAGAACCGCGCCGATATGGCCGGTTCGAACATGCGCGCCTCCGGCCAACAGAATATGATGGTCGGCGCCGGCGTGGGCGCCGGTCTCTTCATCCTGGCCAAACAGGCGTCGGATTTCGGTGACGGTATGACGGATATCCGGCTCAAGGCCGACATGTCCGCCGAAGCCACCGCCCAGATGCAGCGCAATATCGAGGCCGCGGCGAAAGCGGCCCATCAGCTGCCGGAAAACATGCGCCAGGGCGTCGACAACCTGATCGGCGCGGGCATGGACACGAAAAGCGCCATGGCTATGACGACGCCCATCGGCAAGGCTGCGACCGCCTACCGGGCGGAAATCGCAGACCTGTCGGCGACCAGCTTCGCCAACTTCAGCAACCTGAAGGTTCCGGTCCAGGACACGACGCGCGCCTTCGACGCCATGGCCCAGGCGGGCAAGATGGGTAACTTCGAACTGCGCGACATGGCGACCTATTTCCCGTCCCTGACCGCCCAGTCTCAGGCCTTCGGCCAGACCGGCGTCAGTGCCGTTGCCGACCTGTCCGCCGCCTTGCAGATCGCGCGCAAGGGCGCCGGTGACGCGTCGAAGGCGGCTACCAACGTTGAGAACCTGCTGGCCAAGATCAACACCGAAGAGACCCAGAAGAAGTTCGCCAAGTTCGGAATCGACCTGCCCAACGCGCTAAAAAAGGCCTACGCCCAGGGCAAGACGCCGCTCGAAGCCATCGCAGAACTGTCACAACAGGCCACCGGCGGCGATCTGTCGAAGCTATCCTTCCTCTTCCAGGACATGCAGGCCCAGGGCGCCCTGCGCCCGCTGATCCAGAATATCGACGAATACCGCAAGATTCGCGCGGCGGCGATGAACGCTTCGGGCACGCTGGACGCCGACTTCGCCATCCGAAGCCAGGACGCCAGCGTGCAGGCGCGCGCTCTGAAGGGCAATCTGATGACGCTTGCCGTCAATATCGGCTCGGCCCTGCTGCCCAGTCTCAACAACCTGGCCCAGTCGGCCATCAAGGTCACCGACAAATTTGCCGCCTGGGCGCAGAAGAACCCGCAGCTGCTGGCCATGATCGTTAAGGGCATCGCCCTCTTCGCCGCCTTCAGCGTCGGCGTCGGCGCCATCCGCTTTGCGCTTGGTACGGTCATCGGGCCCATGGTGCAGCTCTATAACGCCTTTATCTGGCTGAAGAACCTCGGCCCGGTGGCCACGATGCTGGCGCGCGCCGGACCAATGATGGCCACGGCCTTCGGCATCATGCGCACCGCGGCCCTGTTTCTGGCACGCGGCCTGATGCAGGCGGGCATGATGATGCTGGCAAATCCGATGATCCTGGCCATTGTCGCCGTCGTCGCAGTCATCGGCGTTGCCGCCTACCTGATCTATAAGAACTGGGACAAGATCAAGGTTTACCTCGCCCAGGGCTGGGCCTACCTGCAACAAGTCTGGGCGAACGTCAAAGCCGCCTTCGCCGCCGCCGGCCAGTGGATGGGACAGGCCTGGAGCAACATCACCGCGGCCATCGGCGCCGGCGTGAAGATGGCCTTCAGCCTGTTCATGAAGTTCACGCCCATGGGCTGGCTGCTCCAGCTGGTACCGGGCATGCTGAAAGTCGGCGGCCAGCTGATGGACGGTCTGATTTCCGGCATTCGATCAAAGCTGGACGCCATCAAAACCATGATTACAGGCGTCGCCGGTAAGGTCATCGGCTGGTTTAAGGGCGTCCTCGGCATCAAGTCGCCCTCGCGCGTCTTCATGGGCTTCGGCGGGCACATCTCCAACGGCCTGGCGATCGGCATGCAGAAGACCATGTCGCGGCCCATGAAACAGGCCCGCACCTTAGCCGCCGGCGTAGCGGGCGCCTTTGCCGTGGGAACGGCTACGCCAGGACTCGCGGGCATGCCCGCCGGTACCGGCCCCGTCATCGTCCAGCTGGCGCCCGGCTCGATCGTGGTCAATGCCGCGCCAGGTCAGAGCGCTTACGACATCGCCGCCCAGGTCGAGGCGATCCTGACGCAGAAGGCAGAAGCCAAAGCCGCCGCCGAGCGCTCCAAGTACAGGGATAACGACTGATGCACATGATGGCGCTTGGCATGTTCATCTTCGAAATCGGCACCCTGGCCTACCAGGAGCTATCGCGCAAAACCGCGTGGCGCCATGCCCGCGGCGAACGCTTCGGCGCGCTGGCAACCGCCCAGTACCTCGGCCCGGGCGACGACACCATCAGCCTGCCCGGTGTCCTTTATCCCGGCCAGATCGGCGACTACAGCGCCATCACCCGCCTGCGCGATATGGGCAACACCGGCGACGCCTACCTGCTGGTCACCGGCTACGGCGATGTCTTGGGCCAGTACCTGATCACCAGCCTGGACGAAACCCAGTCCCTGTTCTTCGAAGACGGCGCCCCCCGCAAGGTGTCCTTCACGATCGAACTCAGCCGCGCCCCCGATTCCGAACTCCCGGCGGCGCTTCCTGCCGTCCAACCTGTCACCGTTTGAGGCTCCTATGTTCAAGCTGTCCGCCCGCTCCCAGGCCAACCTGCAGAACGTCCACCCCAAGATGATCCGCGTCATCAACCGCGCGCTGGAAATCAGCGACGTCGACTTTATGGCCATCGAAGGCGTGCGCACCCTGCACCGTCAACACCAGCTGTACGGCCAGGGCCGCACCCCGGCAGAGTTGCGCAAGGTCGGCGTCAAGCCGGACCTCTCCCGTCCGGAACTGCCCGTCGTCACCTGGACCCTGCGCTCCAAGCACTTCGTCGACCCAAGGACCGGCTACGGCCATGCCGTCGACCTGCTGCCCGCCCCCTACGACTGGAAAGACCCGCGCCCCTTCAACCAGCTCGCCGACGCCATGTTCGCCGCCTCGATCGAGCTGGGCATACCCATTCGCTGGGGCGCCGACTGGGACCGCGACGGCAAGCCGCGCGAGCGTGGCGAAACCGACTCCCCGCACTTCGAACTTGTCGACGAATGACTGTCGCCAAAGCCTCCTGGTCCGTGTTCCTCGACGGTGTCGACCTGACGCCGGTCATGAACCCGCGCGTCATCGCCGTCACCATCACGGAGAAGCGCAGCGAGGCCGCCGACCAGCTGGACATCGTCCTGGACGATAGAGACGGCGCCGTGGCCATCCCGCCCAAGGGCGCCGTACTGCGCGTGGCCATGGGCTGGATGCAGTGCGACAATCTGCCCATCGGACTGATCGATAAAGGCGCGTTCAAGGTTGATGAGGTAGGAGGGGGCGGCCCGTTCGACACCATCACCCTGCGCGGCCGTTCAGCCGACTTTACCGATGCCTTCCGAGTCCGTCGGCAACGCAGCTATGTCGGCCAGACCGTCAGCCACGTCATCACCGCCATCGCCTCGGCCAACGGCCTCAAGGCAGCCGTCGCGCCCGCCGTGGCATCAAAAGTCATCCCCGCCCTGGGCCATGCCGCCAAGAGCGACAGCGCGCTGTTGCGTGAGCTGGGCCGCCGCTTCGACGCGACCGCCACCGTGAAGGCCGGCGTCCTGATTTTCGCCCCCTCCGGGTCCGACACGACGGCCGGCGGCGCCACCATCAACTCCGTCGCGCTCGATCGCCGGGACGCGCCACAGCGGACCTGGTCCTGTGCCGAACAGCAGGAATCCGCCGGCGTCAAAGCCGTCTGGCATGACAAGGCCAGCGCTACCCAGCACAGCGTCACGATCGGCCATAGCGGATCCGGCACACCCAAACGCCTGCGCAAGGTCTACCACAACGAAGCCGACGCCACCCAGGCCGCAGAAGCCGAGCACGCCCGCATGTCGCGCGGCAAGTGGACCTATGACACAACCCTGTCTCTGGGCCGTCCGGACTGGTACCCCGGCCGCAAGTTGACCCTGACCGGCGACAAGACGGAACTGAACGCGCAAAAATGGCTGATCGAGGAAGCGACCCACACCATGGACGGCAGCGGCGGCCTGACCACCCGCCTGCGCTTGGAGTCGGCAGGTAGTTAATCACGTCTCCCGCGTGCGGGAGAGGACGAGAGCGGAGCCAAGCGAACGCGTTCGGGTGAGGGGCTGGCCTAATTAGCCGAGAGAGCCAAACGCTAAACACATGATTCCGATGATTACAACCAGCGCAAACACCGGCAAGGGCCCGTTCGCAAACGCTTTGAAGCCCTGAGTGGGATCGGAAGACAACCCCAACTCACATTTGCTAAACAGAATATGCAGGATTTTCACCATTGACGCCTCCAAACGAAACCAAAACTGGATTACGGACCAAAAAAACATGGTCTGAAGGCACATCAAAAAGGGGAAGATTCATTCAATACACGGAACAACACTAAAGTCAAATTCAAGCCGCTCAAGCTTGGGGACATAGGTTAGGCCTAAGAGGGAATCACCCTACCGTCCCGGCCATGCTCTTACTCATGGCCGCCCTGTCCTGCCTTGCCACCGACGGCGACACCCTGCGCTGCGGTTCCGAACGCGTCCGCCTGGTTGGCATCGACGCCCCCGAAATGCCGGGCCACTGCGCCTCAGGTCGCATCTGCGTCAAAGGCGACCCGTTCGCCAGCCGTGACGCCCTGTCCGAAGCCATGCGCGGCAAAACCCTCACCATCGTCCGCCTGGGCAAGGATCGCTACGGCCGCACCATCGCCGACGTCCGCGCCGATGGCAAAAGCCTATCCTGCGCCCAGATCAAAGCCGGCCAGGCCATCTACGTCAAAAAATGGGACAACGGCCAGACAGTCGCCCGGCAGTGCGGCGAGTGAAATAAGACTCGCGCAGGTTTCAGAAGCGGCTTTACAATAAATGGTGGCCAGACTTATGCTTCGGAATGTCGGAATTCAGAAACCTGGTCAAACTCAAGCGGATTGCCACGACACCGAGCGAAAGATCTGCTCTGGCGTCCTATGCGCGGCACATGATGTACTTGATGTTAATGGGGGAACTGGCCCCCGAAGAGATTGACGAGGACATGCGAATGGTCGCGCATGAGGCAGCAAAGGGATCGCAAGGGATTGCTAGCATGATCCCATCAAACGAGACAATGCCCGAGGCAGATCTAACTGAAGGAAATCCCACGCTGTTAGAGCTTCTTGAGGTCGGAAAAGAATAGCAATCTGGCGAAAACGCAGGACACAAAATCACGACTATGTGACGAAAATAGTTGCGCCGCACCAATTCGTTTGCTTTTTACGCATGATGGAAAAGCCAGTCATTAAAGCCGTTGTAATCGGCGGATCGAATACGATCATTCAAAAAAACTACCTCTGGGCCGCGATCAAAAGCCTAAAGGAAGCCGGCGTCACGTTAGACGTTATCGAAAATCACGCCGTAGGCGGTACGAACATTTTTAATGGTTTGTTCGGCCTGAAGCGGTCGGAAAAGCTGGCAGAAGCCGATGTCCTGATCATCGAATATGCCTTGAACGACACCCCGACCTATGCCGACGACAGCAAGAATCCTAAGGGCATAGTGACCCACTGGTCCCGCTGTTACGAAGGCGTCATCCGGTATGCCCGAGAGGTCAATCCCAATATCCGCATCGTTTCGATCATCCTGGAAGCCAAGACCAAGCCACAGGCGCGGCGGTTGAACCACGTCTATGCCGGCATTCACTATCTAACAGCCTATTACCAGCTGGAACTGATCGACATAGCGTCGCCGGTCTTGCACGACCTTGGCGCCGAACGCGCCTTCACCAATGAGGTCTACAAGGACGGCTTCCACTATAAACCCATCGTGGTCATGGAAACCGCCAAGCGCCTTGTGCGGCAGCTAACCGGTGATTACCCGCGCCCCGTCCCGCTACCGGATCCGCTCGATCCGCTTCACTTCGGAAACGCCAGTGCTGTTGGCACGAAAGACTTCAACACAGATTTGACGCCGTTTGCCAACAGCCGGTTCTCAGTCGACACAATTGAACTGCAAAACCAGGACCTGAAATTCACCCTTGAGAAGGGTAAGCTCTTGGCCCTCTTCTACGTGGATCGCCTGTCGGGCGGGGTCGCCCATTTTCGGGTAAATGACCTGCACTACGACAGCTTCATGCGAAAGCCGAGCGTCCGATCTGAGGAATATCCGTGGCTTTTGGGCATGATCTCAACCGAGTTCCTGCACAAGAACCTTGTCGCCGAAGAGGAAGACCGCACATATACCCTGACCGTCAAACCCTTCATGAAGAAAGAGCTTAAGCCTTTCCGTCCGTCCAGCAACGTAGCCCATGAGAGTGGCGAATCCCCGACCCTGGCTTTTTACGGACTGCTCCATACAGGAAAGATGACGGACCTGACGCTGAAATCACGCTAAGTCGCTTTCACCATACATCTAAAAGTAAAGCCCCTTCGTCCGGAAACGAAGGGGCTTATTGATTTTAACGCGGCATCAAGACGCCTGAGATGCACTCGCTTTGATAAGTTCGGCCTTGTCGCTGGCCAGCTCGGACGCTGCACCGACCAGGACCATCAGCTCATTGAGGGCGACAGGACGTCCATCAACCACGCTACCGACAGCTTGCGAAATCGCCATATTGATCCGCTGAACATCGCTGGCAGCGTCCTGAATATCGACTGAAAAAACACTCATAAAAAACCCCCAATAAGACTACGCCGATTGTTCCATTCAGAGGTCCGTTTAATCCGCCTCCCCGACATCCATTTCCAACGGCCCGTGGCAGGAATCGCGCCGGCACCGCCACTTCGCCGCCAGATCATCCACTGTCATCGAGCCGACCTTTTCGCGCACCAGTTGCGCCACGCTATACTGACTTTCCGTCCCGCAATCCTGGCACCGCGAGGTCACCATGACGTGTCCGGGCAACCGGCTGATGGTCAAAAAACGCGGCGGAATGACCGTGGCGGCAAGGCTTTCGCCACCATCAACGGGCTCGGGTCTCGGCTGCACATTCATGAGTTTCTCCTCTCGTGTTCTCCGAATGTTCTCATAATGTTCTATTTTGCGACCGAGTCAAGACGCGTTAATCGATATTAACGTTATGCGCGAGCATGCTGACAGAAATGGGTAAGGGCGCCGTCTCCAGCGCCCTTTTGCTTAACGTGTCAATGTGGTCTCAGTTCAGACCTGGCCACAGGTAGCGCCGCCCCGGATTGACGGGTTCGAACAGGTGGGCGCTGATCTCCTGCGGCTTGCCGTCGCCGACGCGGACCAGGAACGTGGCGTTGCCGGCATGACGGTGCTGCCCGCCACTGCGCGTCGATGGCGCGCCGCCATAGATGTCACCGAACACCACGCCGTGCTCAGGCATCGTCTTGATGCAGCGCAGGGCGATGAAGGCCGCGGGGCGCTTCGCCTTGACAACGAAAAGAGGGATGGCGGGTTTGTGGCCTTGCTCGGCCGTGATCGCTTGCATGATGGACCTCAGGAAAACAAAGGGGGAAGAAGAGAGAGAACCGCCGCCACGGCCAGCAGGCCGAGTATCCACGGCATCAAGGTCACTGGCTTGTGGCGGCTGTGATAGAGGGGCGATTTCACGCGGTATGCCGTGGCATCGGACGGCAGCGGCCAGCGCTGCACGCCGTCGGTCCAGCCTTCGCCCGCCACCGGCTCGACCGCCTCGATCGGCGGCAGCGACATCGCCGAAGGCAAGCCCAGCGCCACCTGGTCGGCCTTTCGTTGCAGCATGGCCCGGGCCTCCGGGTCTTTCGCCAGACCGGCCGCTGTGATCAGCGCCAGCTCGCGTGCTTGCTTCGCCGTCAATGAGTCGGCACGCTTGCGCAGATAGTCGCCGGCGGCTTGTGGGGTTTCCGCCGCCGGCTGGGCCGAAGGTGTGGTGATGACCTCCCGCCGTAAGAAAACATTGTCATTGACGTTCGTGGCGCGTCCGAAGATGCCGCGATGATGCAGATGGATGACCTGACCCATGCAAAAGGCTCCCATGGCGCAAGTCGCCACAGGTTGCATTGTGTCACATTTTTTGTTGCTTTTGTCAACCAGCGCGCAACGGCGTTAGTTTCCGCGCACCTTCACCTTGTGGATCGCCTTCACATCTGAGTGAAGATATTGCTCTACCGATTCCGGGTTAATCCGTTGCAGAAAGACAAATCCGTCTTTTTCCCGAAGATACAGGCGCACCAGCAAAGTCCCATCGACCAGTTCGAGAACACAGCCTTCTGATCTTCGCGGATGAAGGCCATGCTGATACCATACCCATTCGCCGGGCTCGACCCACGGCGACATGCTCTCGTCCGTCACCTGATGCTTAAGCAAAGCCGCAAAATCCGAGTACGCGCCGGGGCCTGAATAGGTCGGGCCATCCTCGGACAAGCCAATGATTTCCTTGTCGAGATCAGCCTGCGTCTTGCCGATGGCGCGCAGATAAAGCGGGACCTTTTCCTCAGGGAATGTGGCCGTCTCATTTTCCCAACGGCTGACCGCCTGCCTCGTCACGCCGACGGATGGCTCGATTTCCTTAAGCGACTTCCCCGCCTTCATTCGAAGGATTTTCAGGGCCTGGGCCAGGTGCGGGTCTTGTGAGGCGCGTTTCATCATGGGCGCAAAATAGTTTGCGCCAGTCACTTGCTGCCAGTTCCTTGTTAACCCGGTGTTAAGCATCTTGGTTGACAAAAGCAACAAATCACGTGAAGCGCAACAGAATGATCACGAATCGCCACAGACCTCGCTCCGCTTTTGAGAAATGGTTGCACGAAAACCACCTGACCTTCCGTGACGCAGGCCGTCTTTTCGGCTGCTCGCGTGAGTGGGTCCGGAAGATCGCCAGTGGCGAAGTCGAGCCAGATGCCAACAGCGAGATCGGCCAGCGCATTCTGAAAGCTCTGACCGCCCATGAAGTTCCGTCCCTGCCCGTTTCAAGCGAGGTCCACCAGTGAACGCCGTCATCGTTTCCCCCGTCCAAACCGCCGTTGACCTGGTGAGGTCCGGCGTCTTCGTTGGCGTCGCCTCTGTCCGGGCCAAATGCCCGGCGCGTCTGGTCTTTGCGGCCTGCGCCGAACAGCGCATCGTCCCCGCCGGCCACGAAGCCAACCCGCGCTTCCGGGGGATGGCATGAGCCGGAAAATCTACGCCTTCGGGTATGCCTTCTGTGTCGCGCACTCGGCTGTCGAAGCCTGCGCCAAGATGGGCATGCCGCCCCATTCGCACGTCACCGACGTGACGTGGGCCTTGTCCAAGCTCTGCGAAACCGTCCTCGGGCCTGACACCTTCGCCCCGCCTTCAAAGCCGATCTTCTTTGGCGCCGAAAGAGCCGACCGCACATACATGCACGCCCTGGGCGCTGTCGGCGTGGTCACCGGCGACAAGGAAGCCATCGACGAAGTCGCCCGGCTGGTGAAATTCGAACAGGACGCGAAAGAGGAAATCGCCGGCCACTGGGCAGAGATCGAGCGCATCGGCAACGTGTCGGACAGCCAGTTTTCCGACAATCTGCGACTTGAAGAAAAGCTTGCCCAAGCCAATGCCCGCATCGCAGAACTCGAAGCCGCCGCCAAGGAAACCAACGACCGTCTGGTCTGGCAGGCGGAAAAGCAGGCCATGGCGCTGGAAACCCCAGCCGCCGAACCGGTCATCATCGAAGCCACGCCGCTCACGCCGCTGGCCATCACCGACCCGACGCCCGACCCGGACGAATGGGCGCACCTCGACCGCATTCTGAGGGCAGACTGGCCCGCCGATGTGCCGTTCGCGACCATCCGTGACACCGTCGCCCAGGCTGGCTACGTCATGAACGATCAGGCCATCCGCAACCGCGCCATAAAGCTGGGCCTGCGTCGCACCAATCCGACCGCCATGCAGGGTCACAAGTCCCCAGCGAAGACAGAGGCTACGCCACCTCAGGCCCTGCCGCCCGAAACTTCAGTGAAGGGGGGGCAACCGACCGAAGTTTCGCCGCCTGGCATCACACCGCCCGCCACCGCCTCGCGGCTCGCCAAACTGATCGGCGCCGAAGCCATCCGCCTGCGCGACGAACTGATGAACCCGGACGAAATCGCCAAGGCGCTGAACACAACGCTCGGCCGCAATGACCAAGTCACCGCCCGTCAGGTCACCCAGGTCCTGGCCGAAATGCAGCGCCTGCAGCGCGCCTTCACCATCACCGAATAGTAAACCGCGTACCACAGGGGCCAGGACATGAATAAACCGGAAAGCAAGCGCTGGGGCGCCGTCAACGCAACCGATGGCGCGCGGACCTTTAACCGCCAACCGACCTTCCCATGTCCAGTCTGCGCCACTAAGGCGCTGGTCCGATCATCGGAAGTCCTCAGCCGTCAGGTCATCGAGATCCGCTACGTCTGCCCGAACCACGATTGCGGCCATACCTGGATCAACCACAACACCTACATCACCACGGTTTCGCCGCCTGCCGGCGGCATCGAAAGCGTCCCCTTCCTGAGACTGCGCCCCAGGCAGCAATCTTCGCCACCGCCCTCCGGGTAACCGGCCTTCCGGACAACCCATACCACCACCCGCCGCCCGTCCTGTCCGGGCGAACGCTACCGCCTTGCCGATTGAAAGCCCCTGATGTCCCGACCCGACGACGCACATATTCTCGAAGACGTGGTGCAACGCATCACGGCCGAGTTCGGCTTTAAGGGCAACGGCGACTGGCTGCAAAAGGGCCTGTGCCCGTCCTGCGGCAAGAAGGAACTGTTCACCCGCAAATCCGCCCCATGGGTCCTGCGCTGCGGCCGTGCCGACAATTGCGGCAACGAAGTCAGCGTCCGCAAACACTACCCCGAAATCTTCGATACCTGGTCAAACCGGTTCAAGGCGACCGAAACCGACCCGAACGCCGCCGCCGACGCCTACCTCTACCACAACCGCGGCCTCAACCTGCTCAACATGCGCGGCTGCTACAGCCAGGAAACCTACGCCGACCGCGACCGCCGCCTGACCACGGCCACCGTCCGCTTCCCCCTGCCCAACGACACCTGGTGGGAACGCCTGATTGATCAGCCCGGCCGCTTCGACAAGAAGGCCCGCTTCAAATATGGCGGCTCCCATGCCGGCCATGTCTGGCATGCCCCGGACCAGCCGATTGAGGTCCTGGCCCGCGCCAACGACATCTGGTTGGCCGAAGGTATCTTCGACGCCTGGGCCCTGCGCGATCCCAACCCCGGCGCAGGCCTGCATGCCGTCTCGCTGATGTCCTGCAACAACTGGCCGGAGCACTTCCTCGCCCGACTCCGCCAGGAAGTCGAGCGGCAGAACCTGAAAAAGCGCCCGCGTCTCGTCTTCGCCCTCGATATTGGCCGCGCCGGTACCGAATACACCCGCAAGTTCGTTGCCAAGGCCATCGACGAAGGCTGGCTCGCCACCGCCGCCCAGCCCCGGCCGGAAGGCGAAACCGACAAGGCCGACTGGAACGACCTGAAGCTGGCCGGCAAACTGACGCCCGACGATATCAAGGGCTACCTGTGGAACGGTCGCGTGCTGCTGGCCGAGACCGCCACCGACAAGGCCCTGCTACTGCACGAAAAGCACGAATGGACGTCCTTTCCCTTCGTCCACAAGGCCCGCACCTACTGGGCCAGCTTCAACACCGCCCGCATGGAAGAAATGATGTCGAAAGACGGCATCACGCCCAAGGCCGCGGCGAGACACTGTGTCGAGGTCAACCAGATCGGCAACTGCGCCTTTCAGGTCCTGTATTTCCAGTACGACAAGCTGACCGACGAAGGTCAGTGGTTTCTGCAGCTCAACTTCCCGCGCGACAATTCCAACACCAAGGCCACCTTCAGCGGCTCGATGCTGTCCGCCGCGGGCGAATTCAAAAAGCGCCTGATGTCCGTGTCACCGGGCCAATGGACCGGCTCGACCTTCCAGTTGGACCGCATCATGGCGCGCCAGATCGAGGTCGCCAAGAAGATCGAGGCCCTGGGCTTCACCGGCTATTCCCGCGAACACCAGGCCTGGGTCCTGGGCGACTACGCCGTCCACAAGGGCCGCGTCGTCAACGTCAACGCCGAAGACTATTACGACCTGGGCGGCGTCCAGCTGAAGATCAAGTCGCAGCAGAAAATGCTGTCGCACAAATACGATCCCGACCAGCTCGACACATCCTGGCTGGACGTCGTCTTCACCGCCTGGCGCGGCAACGGCCTGGTCACCGTCGTTTTCTGGGTGATGGCCTTCTTCGCCGAACAGATCCGCGCCGAATACGCCTCGCTCGGCTACCTCGAAATGCACGGCAAGGCCAATACCGGCAAATCGACCATTATTCTGTTTCTCTGGAAATTGGCAGGTCTGATCAACGACAGCTACGAAGGCATCGACCCGTCGAAATCGACCATGGTCGGCTATATCCGCACCCTGTCGCGTGTGGCCAACCTGCCCGTCGTCTTCGTGGAATCCGACCGCAGCGAGACGACACCTCACGCCAAACGCTTTGACTGGTCGGAAATCAAGGGCCTGTTCAACGGCCAGATCGGCCGCGCCACCGGCGTCAAGTCGGGCGGCAACGAAACCTATGAACCGCCCTTCCGCGGCGCCCTGATCATCGAACAGAACAACCCGGTCAATTCCGAAGAACCGGTATTGTCGCGGATCATGTCCACCGAATGGACAAAGGAAGGCTGGTCGCCGGCCACCAAGTCCGCCGCCGAAAAGATCGAACAGTGGCCGCGCGATTCCGTCTCCGGCGTCATGATCCACATCATCAAGCGCGAGGCCGATTACATGGCCGCCTTCCGCGCCGGTTTCACCAAGTGGGAAGCCGACCTCGGCAAACAGAAGATCCGGCACGCCCGCGTCCGCAAATGCCATGCCCAGCTGCACGCCGGCCTCGATGCCTTGGCAGCGGTGATGAAGATCCCGGACAGCATGCTGTTCGAAACCCACGAACACATCAACGGCCTGGCCGCCGCCCGCGACCGGTCGATGGAGTCCGACCACCCGATGGTGGCGAACTTCTGGGAAATGTTCGACCTGCTGGAAAGCCGCGAAGACCCGACCGCCAATCTGGAAGACCTCAAGAAGAAGCCGCCGGTCAACCTGCACCGCTCGCCTGCTGAAAAGATCGCCATCAACCTGTTCCAGTTCGAAGCGGCCTGCCGCAATTCCGGCAACACCTGCCCGCCGCTGGACGATCTCAAAAAGCATCTGAAATCCTCGAAGTCCCGACCGTTCGTCGAGGCCACGACGGTCAACACCGTCATCGAAAAACACCTGCACTGCTGGGTGTTCCTACGCTCCCCTGCCAACAAGAAAGGTAACTGACATGAAGGTCGCCCCTCATGTGATCGACATCCTGCGCCGCGCCGAAATCCTGCCCAACGGCATCCGCATCGTCGAACAGCTCGACAAAGGCGTGTTCCCCCAGGTCAAAAAGGCCCTGGAAGCCGCCGGTTTCAAATGGGCCAAAGGCCCCAAGGTCTACCAGCACGCCGACGTCGAACACGAAACCGCCCTGCACGAACTGATCGAAGCCGGCACGGTCACCACGCCCCAGGAGATCGGCTTCTTCGAAACGACCGGCGCCGCCCTCGATCGCGTGATCGAAAAGGCCGAACTTTCGGAAGGTCTCGACGCTCTGGAACCGTCCGCTGGTACCGGAAAGATCGCCCGCCGCCTGCTGGAAGCCGGCTGTAACGTCACGGCTATCGAATACGACCGGAAGAACTACGACAAGCTGGCAAGGCTTTTCGAAGATTTTAAACCCAAGCACTTCGCCGTCGCCAACATGGACTTCCTGGCGCTGGATTCCGAGCTGCGCAAATACGACCGCGTAGTGATGAACCCGCCGTTCGCCAAGCAGGTCGACCTCGACCACGTCCTGCGCGCGATTGATTTCCTCAAAGTCGGCGGGCGCCTGGTCGCCGTCATGGCCGCCGGCGTCATGTTCCGCGAGAACCGCAAAACCCAGGCCTTCCGCGAAGCCATCGCCGCCCACAGCCCCGAATTCGAAGAACTGCCCGCCGGTTCGTTCAAGGCCAGCGGCACGGACGTCAACACCGTCATCCTGACCTTGGTCAAGGCGTCCTGACCATGGCCGACGATCTGTATAACAAGGCCGTCTTCGCGGTGACCAACGACCGCAAAGCCTCGACCAGCTTCATCCAGCGCAGGCTGCAAATCAGCTACAACTCCGCCGCCGAATTGATGGAGCGGATGGAAAAGAACGGCGTCGTCACCGCTGCCGACCACGTCGGGAAGCGTGACATTCTGGTCGGCCCGACAGATCCGTCTTCCTTCTCCTCTCCACAGCGTGGGGAGGGGGACCGCGAAGCGGTGGAGGGGTATCTTCCTTCAACTCCGGCCCCGCCCGCACCTGCCGAGCCTAAAGGCCCGCCGAAAACCTACGAATGCGCCCGGTGCGATGCGACCGAATATTGCAGCGGCCTGCCCGCTGGCTGGGAAACCCGCGAGAGTATCTCCCTGGGCACGTACCTGGTTTGCCAGCCCTGCGGCGGTACCGACCGCGCCAAGATCGAGAACGCGGCCCTGTGCCGGACGATCGCCAGCGGCGATGCCGCCTCGATCAGCTCGAACGACGTCATCACCGGCGCCGCCCAGACCCGCCTGCGTACGATTATCGAGCGCGTGGAACGACTGGAAGAGGACAAGGCCGTCATCGCGAACGACATCAAGGAAGTCTACGCCGAAGCCAAAGGCGAAGGCTTTGATGTCCAGATCCTGAAGCGCGTCGTGACCTTCCGCAAGAAGGACAAGGTCAAACGCGAGGAAGAGGACGCCATCTTCGACCTCTACATTTCCAGCATCGGCATGTGACCGATGGCGTTCGTCAGGATCTACCTCACGCGGGCGGCGCCGGGTTGCGAAGACCTTCCCGGCTCCGACTTCGCGCGCTGGCCGGTCATTCCGGAGCCCACGCCGTCGCAGGTCATTCAGTACCTGGCCCAACTGCTCCAGATGCCGCCCAACCAGTTCACGCTGTCGAGCGGCATCGGCTTCGATCCGAACGAAACCCTGGTCCACGGCCGCGACTGGACGGTCGGCAACTCGTTTCTGCTGATGGCCAAAGTCATCGACGGCATGAGCTTCGCCGACCTTCGAACCGCCCAGGCCGACATCACCGCCACCCTGAAAAACAAGGCCGCTTAGGCGACCACCACCCCAATGCTGAGGAGAAACAGCATGTTCATTCTAACGATTATTGCCCTGGCAGTAGGTGTGACCGCCCTCGCGATCGCCCTTTCGGCCGCCACCCTGTACCACATCGGTAAGGGCAACGAAGCCGACCGCAAAGGCAACGCCGGCGGCTACTGGTACTACGTCAAAGCCGTATCGTGGTTCTGGATTGCCGGATCCATTGCCTATGGCGTCGCCGCCGCTCTGTGGACGATGGCCTGCATCTTCATGATCGTAGGTGCAGCATGAGCCTGCGCCTCGAAACCCGCGAATTCACCCACTTCCACTTCTTCTGCGGCATTGGCATGGGCGCCGCCGGCTTCAACGAAGGCACGGCCCGCCTGGGCAACCTCGAAGCCCAGATGCGCTGCATCGGCGGCATCGACGTCGATAAAGACGCCATCGCCAACTTCGACCGCTTCGCCGGCGTGAAGGGCACCTGCATGGACCTGTTCACCCTTGAACAGTACATCGCCTTTCACGGCAAAGCCCCGCCTCCTGGCTGGCGCGAAGCCACCCCGGCCGATATCCAGCGCGCCGCCGGCTTCGAACGCCCCGACATCGTCTTCCTGTCCGCCCCGTGCAAAGGCTTCTCCGGTCTTCTGTCTCAGACCACGTCTTTGACCGACAAGTACCAGGCCCTCAACGAGCTGACCCTGCGCGGCGTCTGGCTCATGCTCGAAACGTGGAAGAACGACCCGCCGGGCCTGATTATCTTCGAAAACGTCCCCCGCATCCGCACGCGCGGCCGTCGCCTGCTCGATCTGATCCAGGCCTTGTTCCGGTCCTACGGCTACCAATACGCCGAGACCGAACACGACTGCGGCGAAATCGGCAACCTCGCCCAAAGCCGCAAGCGCTTCCTGATGGTCGCCCGTCACCCTGAAAAGGTGCCGCCCTTCCTGTACCAGCCGCCGAAGCACAAGCTGCGCGGTGTCGGCGAAGTCCTCGACCTGATGCCACTGCCCGGCGACCCTGCCGGCGGCCCGATGCACCGCATCCCCTCGCTGCAATGGAAGACATGGGTCCGCCTGGCCTTCGTCGAAGCCGGTAGCGACTGGCGCAGCCTCAACAAGCTGAACGTCGAAGACGGCTATCTGAAGGACTTCCTGATCGTGCCGGAATACCGCGCCGGTTACCTGGGCGTGAACACCTGGGGCGACCCGATGGGCACCGTGGCCGGCCGATCGACGCCCAGCAACGGCGCCTTCAGCGTGGCTGACATGCGCCCGCCTGCGAACGCCGAACAATACAGCCAGTACGGCGTCCTGCGCTACGAAGACACGGCCGGTGTCGTCACCTCGGCTCGCTCGCCCGGGCAAGGTAACTTTTCCGTCGCCGACATCCGCCATACTGGACCGGCTAAGCACTCCAACGAATTCCGGATCGTTCCCTATTCCGCTAACACCGGTGCTATTTCGTCGGCTCACGGCTCCGGTCAATGTGTGCAAGATCCGAGACCCGCGCAGCGCGAAGACTACAAACAGACCAAATACCGCGTCACGGCGATGGACGAAGCCGCCGGCACTGTCATCGCCGCGAGCACCACGGGCAATGGCGCTTTTGCCGTGGCCGACCCGCGCCCCAACGGCATGACGCAGGACCGCGACCACTACAACAGCCAGCGCCACTACGGCGTCCTGGCCTATACCGACACCAGCCTGGCCGTCCCCGGCTTCGCGTGCCACGACAACGGCGCATGGTCCGTCGCTGACCATCGCCCCACCGTCCTCGATGTCGAAAACCCGATCATCATGCCGGCGGCGGCGGACCGCCTGACCTGTGTCATCACCGCCCAGGACGGCACATGGCACCGCCCGTTCACCACCTTGGAACTGGCCGCGCTGCAAAGCCTGATCGACCTCGATCATCCCGACTCGTGGTGGCTTCACGGCAGCTCGGACAGCCAGTGGCGCGAGCAGATCGGCAACGGCGTCCCGCGGCTGTCGGCAAAGGCCATGGGCAGCTGCTTTGCGATGACCCTGCTGCTGGCCTCGGCCGGCGAAACCTTCCTTCTCAGCAACACGCCCATCTGGGTCCGCCCCCTGGCGGTCTCCCTGGCCGTCGATACGTCACAGGTGCCGGCATGAAGAAACTATCGAAAATCCACTACTCTATCGACAAAGGTCTCATGATGTGTCGTGTCGAAAACATCGAAGTAGTCGAACCAACCTTGAATGCCAACTATAGCTCCAGGGGCCATAGCGTAACCAAAATCGTCGTCCGTGAGCTCTTTCTCCAAACAAACAACGACTTCTTTAGCTTCGCCAGGATGCAGATTTTGGACACTTCTCATACCTGTGTACGGATATTCTTGTATGTTGTTGTTCAGCATTCTCATCTGAGCATGGAGGATAAATTTGCACGGGGTTCGACCATAGTTTCGTACCTTGAAGGTCACCTCAACGAATTTCAATATTGCAATCGACGCTTTGACGGGTTCGACTTCAACATAAGCCCTGTGCTCACGGCGCCCTGTTTCTTCGCTGGAAAGATACGCGACAATGGCTGCGATAAGCGCAACGGCCGCGACCATTGCACTTACCCAGTCCGGGTCAAAATCTGCACGGCCCAGCACAAACCCGAAGAAGAGAGCAGCAAAGGCCGCCGCCATTCCTCCCATCCATCGCTCGCGAATAGTCCAGGATTTGAGGTTTGGCAGCCGCACTTTCGTCCCCTTCAAAGTCAACGAGCAAACGTAAAGCAGGCTGAGATTGAATTCAATCAGTGTGCAGCATGAAACTGTCCGACGCCCAGCGCGCGGCCCGTGGTACCGCCGTCAACGAAGGCTCAAACCGCTACATCCAACAGCACGAACAGTTCGATATGTTCCTATCTCAGGAAGAAAAAAAGCGGATGCAGGAACGCGAACTGTTCCCGACCCAGCCTTGGAACGTCCGCGCCATGGTCCAGACCCTCGCCCCGCTGATCTTCGGATCCTGGCCGACGATTCCGCAAGACGTAGTTGTCTATGAGCCATGCGCAGGCCTGGGCCACCAGGTCGCGCCCCTGCGCGAATTTTTCCCTGACGTTCGCCCGTCCGACATCGAGGACTGGAACCGCGGCTTCCCCCTGGCCGATGCCCTGGCCTTCGAAGCCGTGACGCCGCCGGCCACAAGCCTGATGTGCACCAACCCGCCGTTCACCCTGGCCGAAGACATCGTCCGTCAGGCGCAAAAGACCTGCGACAACGTCATCATCTTGGCCCGCCTGGGCCTGATCTGCGGCGCCGGGCGCTACGAACTGCACCACAGGAACCCACTCGGCAACCTGAAGACCTTCCTGCCCTGCACCGAACGGACGCCGATGGTCCTGGGCTTCTATGACCCGGCGGCGAACAAACCTCAGGAATTCGCATGGTTTCACTATCAGCGCGGCTACACCGGCCCCGCGACCGTGGTGAACCTGCCCCCAGGCCTGAAGGCCGAACTGATGCGCCCTGAGGACGTCAAAATCTGATGCGCGAAGGCGGACTCCATCCCATACCTGAAGCCTGGCCGATGCTGATGACCATCGACCAGGCCTGCGCCTACTTGGGCGGGATGGACGGCCGTACCTTTCATAAAATCTGCCCAGTCTTTCCCGTCGATATCGGCGCCAATATCGTCCGGTACCGGCGCGCGGATCTCGACACTTGGGCATCAGGCCTGCGACCGCGCTTGAATTCCACCGCCCCGGCGGTTAACGATTCCGCGCCGGCCGCTGAAACTATGGTCGACACACCCGACCAACGTCGCGACGACGCCATCACCCGCGCCATCGCCAGAGCTACAGGGGGACATCATGGCAAACGACGCCGCGCCTGAATGGATCGAGGTGAAGCACGTCCAGCGCGTCAAGCGCGCCAACGGCCATACCGACCTGTATTTCCGCAAAAGCGGCTACCGCGAAGGCCCCCTGAAATCGCCAGACGGCACCCAGGCCCTGAAAAACGAAGTCGATGCCATCCTGAAGCGCCTGGCCGCCAGCTCGGCCGCCGTCGCCCGTCCCAGGGCGGGCACTCTGGGCGGCGCCCTGAAGGAATATAACAAATCTGCCGACTTCATCACCTTGGCCCGGTCCACCCAGGACGGATATCAGGACTATATCGACGAAATCACGGACGATTCCGGTGATGTCCTGCTGTCCGACATCACCCGAAGCTGGATCATGTCCCTGCGCGATGCCTGGGCCCTGCGCGGCTACCGCGCCGCCAACATGCGCCTTCAGCTGCTGAAAAACGCCCTGACACCCATCATCGCCGACGAAAACGACAACCGCATCAAGGGCGATCCGTTCAATAAGGTCGATAATGTCCGCCGGCCGCACGATCTGGACGAAGGCAACCCGACCTGGGAAGATTTCGAGGTCGAGACCGCCATCGCATCGGCGATCGAGCGCCAACACCCCGGCTTGGCCCGTGCCATCGCCCTGGCCAGATATGGCGGCTTCCGCAAAGGCACCATCATGGCCGTTCCGATGCGCGCCCGCGTGATCGGTCACAACGCCGAAGGCCTCCCCGAACGCCGCATCCACTGGATCACGGAAAAGCGCAAGGTCCTGGCCGACCGCCGCGAAGACGAACGCCTGACGGCGATCCTCGATGCGACGCCGAATCGCGCACTTACCCTGTCCTATGACGCCAACGGCACGCCGTGGAAGTCGCGCGCCCTGGGCCATGCCTTCGATCGGCTGATGAATTCGCTTGCCCGCGCGGGCAAGGTCCGCGCCGATATGAACGAAGAGGGTAAAATCTTCTGCCCCCTGACTTTGCACGGCTTGAAGCACAGCCGCGGCGTTGAACTGGCCATGGCGGGCGCCAGCGATGCCGGCATCATGTCCCAGCTGGACCACGCCACGACTCGGGCGGCGGCGATCTACCGGCGGCAGGCCGAACGCCGCGGCATGGCCGACCACGCCCAGGACCAGGTTGACAACGTCCGCCACCTCCGCGCCGCCCGCGCGGCCGAGCTTCGGAACAAGGGCGGAACCTGAGCTGTAACAAGGCCTGTAACAAGGCTGTAACAGCCCCTTTGAGGCTCATACCCCAGACGCAAAAACAGCCCCGTAAGGGGCTGTAATTGTTTAAAAAAGTGGATGGCGCACTCGGAGCGATTCGAACGCCCGACCCTCAGATTCGTAGTCTGATGCTCTATCCAGCTGAGCTACGAGTGCATTTCCACAAGCCGCAAGGCCTTAAGCCCCGCGAAGAGGCGGGACATTTAGTTGAGCTTCCCGGCAAAGGCAAGGCGGAATCGCGCATTTTTTCACATCTATTCGCGATTTTTGTTGTTCCCCACAGCAGCGCCGCGCTCTAATCGAACCCATATAAGGCCTCCCCGCCTGTATGGAGTTCACCCGGTGCCGCGATTTGTCGTCAAAACCCTGCATGTCGTGACCCTGGTCGCGGTCGCCCTCTCAGCGCCAGGCTTTGTTTCAGCATCTTGGGCGAAGCCGCAAAAGGTCGAGCCGATCGTTGCCGCAGCCGAGCCCGTCGCCGTCGAAGCCGGCATGGCCGTGCTGAAGCGCGGCGGCACCGCTGCCGACGCCGCCGTCGCCGTCCAGTCCGTGCTGGGGTTGGTCGAGCCGCAAAGCTCGGGCCTGGGGGGCGGCGCCTTCATGCTCTATTACGACGCGGCCACCGGCGAGATCACCGACTATAACGGCCGCGAAGTCGCGCCGGCTTCGGCCACCGCTGATCGTTTCTTAGGGCCTGATGGCAAGTCCCTGCCCTGGCCGACGGCGGTGACCTCAGGCCGCGCCTCTGGTGTGCCGGGGGCGGTGTTCATGCTTGACCAGGCGCACAAGGATCATGGCAAGCTGGCGTGGAATACGCTGTTCGATGCCGGCATCGGCCTGGCTGATACGGGTTTCACCGTGTCGAAGCGCCTGGGCAACTATCTGCAGAACCGCGACTTCCCGCAGAAGACCACGGCTGACACAAAAGCCTATTTCGGCAACGGCCAGGGCGGCTTCCGCAAGACCGGCGACGTCATGACCAACCCGGCCTATGGCGACACCTTGCGCGCGCTGGCGGCGCAGCGCAGCGACGCTTTTCGCTCGGGCCCGATCGCCGAGGCCATCGTCGCACGCAGCAATGCCGAGCCCCTGCCCGGCGGCATGACGTTGGCCGATCTCGCCGGATACAAGGTCAAGTCGACCACGATCAAGCCTTACAAGGCCACCAGCGACTATCGCGGCCGGCCTTTGTGCGTGCCCTACCGCGTCTATATAGTCTGCACCACCAATGTGCCGTCCGGCGGGATCGCCGTGCTGCAGGGGTTGCGCATCGCTGAGGCCTATCCGCTGGGGCAGTGGGGCGTGCATGATCCGCGCGCCTGGCAGGTGCTGATCGAGGCCGAGCGGCTGATGTATGCCGACCGCGACTATTATGAAGGCGACACGCCTTTGTTCGCCGCCCAGCAGACCGCCTATCTCAACGGCAACTATGCCCTGTCGCGCGCGGCTTCGATCACCATCGGCAAGGCCGGCGCGACGCCGAAAGCCGGCCAGTTGCCGGTTGTCACCGTTCAGCCCGGCATCGACGCGACGTTGGAGCCTGCCGGCACGACACATTTCGTCATCCGTGACGGTTATGGCAATGTGTTGAGTATGACCACGACGGTCGAGAGCATCTTCGGCTCCGGGCGGATGGTCGGCGGGTTTTTCCTCAACAATCAGCTGACTGATTTTTCGTTCAGCCCGACCGCGCCGGACGGCACCCCGGCCGCCAATGCCGTCGCCGGCGGGAAACATCCGCGTTCGTCCATGGCGCCGGTGATCGTGTTCGATGCGACGGGCCGGAAGGTCGTGGCCGCGGTCGGTTCGCCCGGCGGCAATTCTATTTTGAGCTATAATCTGAAGACGTTGATCGGGGTGCTAGACTGGAAGTTGCCCATGCAGGACGCCATCAATCTGCCCAATGTGGTGGCGCGTGGCGATTCCATCCGCATCGAAAAGGAGCGCATGGAGCCCAAGGTATGGGACGGGTTGGTCGCCATGGGTTATCAGATGACGGCGGTGTCGGGCGAGGAATCGGGGCTGAACGGCATATTGCGTCAGAAGGACGGCAGTTTCGATGGCGGCTCGGATCCGCGCCGCAGCGGGGTTGTGATGAAGGGGGGGAACGAATGACCGAACCGGCCACAGGCCAGATTTACGCTTTCCGCACAACGCCGTTCAACGAGTTTTCGCCTCCGCAAACCGGTCGGTATGCCGTGTTCAAGGTCTTGGTCGTGACACCTAAGCAGGTCGCGGTTGTGGTCCTTGATGGGATCTGGCCAAAGGTCCCCACGTTGGAAGACGCCCAGACCGCCGACATTTTGCACGAGAACTGCTTCTTTCACATAAACAGCGGACAGCCTGCCGTCAGGGGATTGTCACGGGACGGGTGGAGACTCGACGGCTTTGAGGACATCGTCCTCCTGGGCGTTGCCGGATTGACCGATGCGGAACGTAAGCGCGCCGATCTTTTCGGGCGCAGCACCATTGGGGTTTCTTTCGGGCCGCTGCATTCCGTCAGTTGGTCCGCCGAGGGCGAATGGCGATGGGCTCACGATCGGGATGCCCTGCTGGCGGAAAACGAACAGCAAAAGGCCAGGGACCAGGCCGAGCGTGCCGCAGCTGCCGAGCGCTTCCGCAGCCGGCTGAGCAAGCTGACCTGGGAGCAGCTTCTGTCGGAAACGCCGTTCGAAGGCTGGACGCCTTCGCCACCGTTTCCGCCCGAGGATTTTACCCTCGCCGCCCGATCGGTTGTGCGCCAGGCCTGCATGGACCTTCGCGGTCTGGGCGCGAAACCGCGTAAAGCCGATGTCCGCAGGATCCTGAAGGCCACTGTCGAATGGTTCAATACCGCCGGGGCCGAGGCCGGTGACGTCATCGAAACCGAAGAACGCGAGGATATCTGCGAGCTGCTGGAAGAAATGGCCCATGTGGCGCGCCAGGACGCTTTGGTGGATGAGATCGACTCATGGCGGGACTGGTAAGCATGAGAAACATCGTCATTTTGACCGGCGCCGGCATATCGGCGGAATCGGGTGTCCCGACCTTCCGAGCTTCGGACGGGCTGTGGTGTGGTCATCGCGTGGAAGAGGTCGCTACGCCGGAAGGCTTCGAGGCCAATCCAGCCTTGGTTCAGGATTTCTATAACCAGCGCCGCCGCCAACTGGCCGAGGTTGAGCCCAATGCCGCTCACCATGCCTTGGCCAAACTGGCGGCGGAATGGGATCGCGGCGAGGTGTTGGTCGTCACTCAGAATGTCGATGACCTGCATGACCGCGCCCATGTGGCGACCGGAACCGTGGATCGGGTGCTGCATATGCATGGCGAATTGCTGAAGGCGCGTCATCTTGAGACCGGTCATGTTTCGGCCTGGTCCGGCGATATGGCCGCTGACGGCGATGTTCGTCCGCATATCGTCTGGTTCGGCGAGATGCCGCTGGATATGGACGTGATTGGTCGGGCGCTAGGCAATAGCCATCTCTTCCTGTCGATCGGGACCTCGGGCAATGTCTATCCGGCCGCCGGCTTTGTCCAGGAGGCCCGCCGCGCCGGTGCCCATACGGTCGAGTTGAACCTCGAACCGTCGCTGGGCCATTCGCTGTTCGACGAGAAGATTCTCGGGCCGGCGACGCAGGTCGTGCCGGAATATGTCGAGCAATTGTTGGCTGGGAAGTAAGAAAGATACCCCTCCCCCCCTTCGGGGTCCCCCTCCCCACTTCGTGGAGAGGAGAAGGAAGTAAGAATTTTCAGCGAACTCCTCACTTGATGAAGAACCGGCTACGGTCTAACCGACGGTACGGCGCTTCCGAAAGAAAGTCGCCCCACCACCACCCTTCGCCTCCGCTTCGCTTTGGCTTCGGGTGGTCCCCCTCCCCGCTCGCGGGGAGGTATAAGCGGGGGGATTACCCCTTCAGCGGCAGCTTGATCTCGAACGTCGTGCCGCCGGCGCCGGTGGCAGCCAGGCGCACGTCGCCACCGTGAATCTGCGCCAGTTCGCGCGCGATCGCCAGCCCCAGACCCGAGCCGCCCGGCGTCAGCGAAGACGTAAACGGCTGGAACAGCTTCTCGCGGATCTTTTCCGGTATCCCCGGGCCGTTGTCGGCTACCAGCAACAACACTTCGTCCGCCGTCTTCAGCGCCGTCACCGTGATCCGGCCCTTGGCCTTGCGATTGGGCTGAAGCTCGATTGCCTGGCGGGCATTGCGCATCAGGTTGACCAGGAGACGGTGCAGTTGTTCCGGATCGGCCTCCAGGTGGAAGCCCTTCGACGCCTTCAGCGAGAATTTCACGGTTTCCGGCGCCTGCGCCGTCATGCCCAGGCCGGCATCCTCCGCCGCGGCTTCGGCCAGGTCCTTGAGGTTGACGATCTGGATTTGCGGCGCGTGTTCGTCCGACTTGCCGTAGGTCAGTACATTGGTGGCCAGCGACAGGGCCCGGTCCAGGGCGCGTTCCAGGCGCGGCAGGGCCTTGGCCACGGTCGGGTCGTCCGACACGGCCGACAGGCGGTCCGACGCCATCTGGGCCGAGGTCAGCATGTTGCGCAGGTCGTGATTGATCTTCGACACCGCCTGGCCCAGGGCCGCCAGCCGCGCCCGCGAGCGCAGCGAATTGCGCACCTCTTCCTGCATCGAGGCCAGTTCACGCTCGATCTGGCCGATTTCGTCACGACGATGGGAATGGGCCGCCTTGAGTTTCGGGTCTTCGGGATTCGAACGGAAGGTCTGGATGACCTTGGTCAGGCGCCGGATCGGCCGCACGATGAACCCCGACAGCGCCGCGAACACCAGCACGCCAGCGGCGAACGAGATGCCCAGGCTGACCCGCAGCATGTTGAGCAGACTGGATTTCAGCACCTGGCGCAACGGTTCGGCCCTGACCACGATTTCGATCAGCTGGCCGGAACGCACGGTGGGCGGCGCCTGGACGTGGATCAGCCGGTTCGGCGCGCCCATCAGGGTCTTCCACGGCGCCCACAGATAGCGCAGGTCGTCGATCGGGTTGTTGCGCGGCCGGCGCAGTTGCATCACCTGGTTGGGCACCACGGTGTTGGGGTCGAACAGGCGGTAGTTGCGTGAGCCGTCCTCGATGGCCAGGTACAGCACATTGGCGCTGCTTAAGAGCTGCGACGACATCTGTTTGGAGACGGTGTTTTCGACCGAGGTGTCGATGGCCTGGGAGGCGATTTCGGCGCGGCGCATGGTGTCGTCCAGCCAGCGTTCCTGGTCGGCGGCCAGGGACGGGATCAGGATGACGGCCTCGACGATCAGGATAAAGCCGAAGGTCATGACCAGAAGCTGGCCCGACAGGCTGACGGCGAAACGGCGGGCGGCGTCGAAGGCGGTCAGGCTGTATTTCAGCGACAGCGCCGCCAGAAGGTTCAGAGCGCGCGCCAGGCGATCGGCATAGAAGCCCATCCGCTCCTTACGGTTGGCAGGCGGCTTACCGCCGCCGCGCCGCGAAGGACCGGTATCGAACTTTCCCGATTTGCCTTGATCGAACACTAAACCTTGTTCCCGTAAACATGGACCGTGACTCGGGTGGCCCCAACATACTATAACTGAATTAGGGCGCAAAACGTGCAAATAAGATTGACAAGCCGGATAGGCTGGATTATCCACCCGCCTCTTTGCAATTTTCGGCGTCTGCACGGGCGCCCCGATATCATCCGGAGTTACCCTCATGGGAACGAAGCGTACCTATCAGCCGAGCCGCCTGGTCCGCAAGCGCCGTCACGGTTACCGCAGCCGCATGGCCACCAAGAACGGCCAGAAGATTGTCGCCCGCCGCCGCGCCAAGGGCCGCAAGCGCCTGACCGCCTAATCAGAGGCTGAGATTCCGAATCTGTTTGAGAAGGGCCCTTGAGTTCGCTTGGGGGCCCTTCTTGCATGTCCGCACAGCCACCCTATTTCTCTCGCCAATGATCCACCTCCAGCACCGCGCCGATTTTCTCAGGGCCGCCAAGGCGCCCTACGCCGCCCGCACCGGCGTGGTGGTCCAGGCGAGGCCGCGCGAAGACGACAGCAGCGACATCCGGGTGGGCTTCACCGCGACGAAGAAGGTCGGCAATGCCGTGGTCCGTAACCGGGTCAAGCGGCGCCTGCGCGAGGCGGCACGAAGCTTGCTGCCCGATCTGGGCCGTCCCGGCCACGACTATGTCTTCATCGCGCGCGCCGGTACTTTCGACCGCCCCTGGCAGGCTTTACTTGACGATGTCAAAGCCGCCCTGATAAGGCTCGGCGCGAATAAACCGGCCCGCGCGGAGCCTTGAGTAACATCCGTCCCGCCATCAGGAAAAAGACGTTCTAATGAACAACAACGCGCCCGACACCAGGAACATGATCTATTTCCTGATAGCCAGCATGGTTCTGCTGTTCGGCTATCAGTACTTCGTCACCGGTCCGCAGCAAAAGAAGCTGGAAGCCCAGCGCGCCGTCGCGGCGTCGCAGTCGGCCTCCTCGTCCAGCGCCGCGGTCGCCGCCGGCCTGCCGGTGGGCGCTCCTGCCACCCTGACGCGGGAACAGGCGCTGGCGGCAGCGCCACGCGTCGCGATCGACACCCCCTCCCTGCGCGGCAGCCTGTCGCTGAAGGGGGCGATCATCGATGACCTGTACCTGAAGAAGTACAAGGACTCCACGCAGCCCAACTCGACCGATGTCGAACTGCTGCTGCCGCGGGGTTCGGAGCGCGCCTACTATATCCAGTCCGGCTATCTGGGGCAGAACATCCCGGGTCTTCCGGATGACAATACCGTCTGGACCGTGGCGTCCGGCGATGTCCTGGCCCCGGGCAAGCCCGTCGTCCTGACCTACGACAGCGGCGCCGGCCTGGTCTTCACGCGCAACCTGACCATCGACGACAACTACATGATCACCGTCGAAGATGCCGTCGCCAATACCGGCCCGGGCGCCGTGGCCTTCTCACCCTATTCGACGGTCATCCGTTATGACATGCCGCTGCACCCGGAACGCACCGGCGTCGTCCATGAAGGCGCCATCGCCACCTTCCCGAACAAGATCGAAAACGGCAAGGTCGACCGTTACAAAACCCAGTCCCTGAAGTACAAGGACATGGTCAAGAAGCCGGACGAAAAGCTGCTCAAGGACAAGCCGTCACTGGGTGGCTGGTTCGGGCTGACCGACCGCTACTGGATGGCCGCCGTCATTCCGGCCCAGGACCAGGCCGTCCAGTTCACCGCCAAGACGACCGTCCAGAACGGCAAGCCGATCTTCCAGTCCGGTTACCAGGACCAATCGGTTACCGTCGCCCCCGGCCAGACCTGGAAAAGTCAGTCGCATATCTTTGCCGGCGCCAAGCTGAACGCCCAGCTCCAGGCCTATGAAAAGGACCTGAAGATCCCGCGCTTCGGTTATGCCACCGACTGGGGTTCCCTGCAGTTCCTGACCTATCCGATGTACTGGCTGCTGGACAAGCTGTACGGCTTCCTCAAGAACTTCGGTTTCTCCATCCTGGCCCTGACCGTTATCGTCAAGCTGGTCTTCTACCCGCTGGCCCACCGCGCCTACGAGTCGATGACCAAGATGAAGCAGGTGCAGGACCGCCTGAAGCCCAAGCTGGACGACATCAAGAAGCGCTATCCTGACGATCAGCAGAAGCAGCAGGAAGCAACCATGAAGCTGTACCAGGACGAGAAGGTCAATCCGATGGCCGGCCTGGGCGGATGTCTGCCGATGCTGCTGCAGATCCCGGTCTTCTGGGCGCTGTATAAGGTCCTGCTGCTGGCCATCGAAATGCGCCACGCGCCGTTCTTCGGCTGGATCAAGGACCTGTCGGCGCCGGATCCGAGCTCCTTCGTCAACCTGTTCGGTCTGCTGCCCTTCACCCCGGCCGACGTCCCGCTGATCGGCGGCATCCTGGCCGGACCGCTGCACCTGGGCGTCGTCGCCATCCTGTACGGCGGCTCGATGTGGCTGAGCCAGCAGATGACCCCGACCGCCAATGTCGACCCGATGCAGAAGAAGATGCTGGCCTTCATGCCGGTCATCCTGACCTTCTTCATGGCCCAGGTCGCGGTCGGCCTGATCATCTACTGGATCTGGTCGAACATCCTGACCATCTTCCAGCAATGGACCATCATGCACCGCCTGAAGGTCGAAAACCCGATCGATAACGGTGTCGCCAAGATCAAGGCGCTGCTCGACAAGAAGAAGGCGGCGTGACCGAGTCCCCTTACGACGACGAAACCCTGGAGGCGGGCCGGCTGCTGTTTGCCCGCCCCGCCACCTTCGTCATGGGCGCCGCCAAGGTCGAGCAACTGCCCGACACGTCGCAGCCCGAAGTCGCCTTCGCCGGCCGGTCGAATGTCGGCAAGTCGTCGCTGATCAACGCCGTGGTCGGCATGAAGGCCCTGGCGCGGGCCTCGAACGAGCCCGGCCGCACGCGCGAGGTCAACTTCTTCAACGTCAACGGCCAGCTCCACCTGGTCGACCTGCCCGGCTACGGCTGGGCCAAGGCGTCGAAGGTAACGGTCAAGAAATTCCAGAATTTGGGCCGCGACTATCTGCGTGGCCGGCCGAACCTGAAGCGGGCCTATCTGCTGATCGACGCCCGTCATGGCCTGAAAGAGGTCGACAAGGAGCCGATGGACGCCCTGGACGTGGCGGCGGTGTCCTATCAGATCGTCCTGACCAAGGCCGACAAGATCAAGCCGGCGGAACTGGCAAAGGTCATCGAAGCCACCCAGGCCGGGGTCAAGAAGCGTCCGGCGGCCCACCCGCTGGTGCTGGCGACCTCATCGGAAGCCGGCTTCGGCATCGCCGAGCTGCGCGCCGAGATCATGCGGGTGTGCGAGGTTACACCGTAAATGGGCCTGGAAGCCGACAGCGTGTTGCTCACCGCTGACGGTCAGGTCGCCGTCAAAGCCCTGCTGGAAACCCATGAACTGATCCTGCGCGGTGCGTTTCGCAAGACCTTCGCCCGCAAGGATATCCTGCATCCCCGCGTCGAAGGCGACCGCCTGCTGTTCGAACACGGCGGCGAAACCTGGACGCTGAGCCTGCCGCCCGGCAAGGTCGGGGCCTGGGTGAAGAAACTGACGACACCTCTGCCGACCCTGGCTGCCAAGCTGGGCGTGGATGCAGCGCATAAGGTGCTGGTACGCGGCGATATTTCTGACCCGGCCCTGGCCGAAGCGCTGTCCGACGCCATAGCCATCGAGCCGGCGCAGGCCGTGCAGGGCGTCATCGTGGCGGACGGCGAAGACGCATTGACCACGGGGCTGGGCGACGTGATCGCCTTGCTGCCGGCGGCCCCGCTGTGGATCGTATATCCAAAGGGCGCCCGGTCCCCACTGCCTGAGGCCACAGTGCGCCGTCACCTGCATGCGCGGGGCTATGTCGATACGAAGACCAGTGGTGTTTCCGGCACCCTGACCGCCCTGCGCTTTTCGAAGCGGAAATAAAGCCCGCCGCCTACCAGACCATATGCGCCAGGACGTCGGCGGCGACGGCACTGCTCACCGTAATGACGTTGCCGCTGCTCAAAGAGATCAGCACATTCAGGCCCGACTGGGTGACCAGGCCGGCATTGGCGACGCCGTTGGTATAGGCGTGGACATTGATGCTGTCGTTCTGGGCCGCGCTGAAGTCGGTGACCGTATCGAGGCCGCTGGCGGCGTCGAACAGGAAGATGTCCGCCCCCAGCCCGCCGGTCAGGATATCCGCCCCGCCCTTGCCGTTCAGCGTATTGACGCCATCATTGCCGGTCAGGGTGTTGGCCAGGCTGTTGCCCGTGGCGTTGATATTGGCCGATCCGGTCAGGATGATGGTCTCGGCGTAACGGGCATTGAGGTTATAGGTCACGATCGAATAGATGACATCGGTCCCCGCCCCGCCGGCTTCGACGACATTGTCCGTCGCGTTCTGGACATAGTAGGTGTCGTTGCCGAGACCGCCGCTGAGGACGTTGACGCCGCCATTGCCGGTCAGGACGTTGTTGAGGTCGTTGCCCGTGCCGTTGATGGCGCCGCTCCCGGTCAGGTTCAGGTTCTCGACATTGGCGGCCAGGGTCCAGGTGACCGACGACTCGACCAGATCGCCGCCGCCGCCGGCGCCTTCGGTGATCGTATCGCCGGCATCGTCGACGATATAGGTGTCGTTGCCGGTACCGCCGATCAGACTGTCGGCGCCTGCACCGCCGTCGAGACGGTCATGGCCGGTGCCCCCATCCAGGGTGTTGACCGCGCCGTTACCGATAAGCACGTTGGCCAGGCCATTGCCCGTGGCGTTGATGGCGGCGGCCCCGGTCAGGGTGATGTTCTCGACCTGCTTGCCGGCCAGGCTGTAGGTGACCGACGCAAAAATGGTGTCGGTGCCCTCGCCCGTCAACTCGGTGACGACATCGCCGGTCGCGCCGACATAGTAGGTGTCGTCGCCCAGGCCACCGATAAGGGTGTCGTTGCCGGCGCCGCCATCCAGGACGTTATTGCCACCGTTGCCGGTGAGCACGTTGCCCAGGGTGTTGCCGGTGGCGTTGACGTTGCCGCCGCCCGTCAGGGTCAGGTTTTCGATCACCTGGCCGGCCAGCGAGAAGCTGACCGAGGCGCGGACCAGGTCTGTGCCGTTGCCCGAAATTTCGGTGATCACAACGCCCGTAGAGTTGACGATATAGGTGTCGTCGCCCGCGCCGCCGGCCAGGGTATCGGCGCCGCCACCGCCATCCACGACGTCGTTGCCGCCCAGACCGCTCAGCAGGTTGTTGCCGCTGTTGCCTTCCAGGACGTTGGCCAGATCATTGCCGGTGCCCGACGCGCCACCGTTGCCGGTAAGGATAAGATTTTCCAGATTGGCGCCCAGGATATAGTTGAAGCCAGCGTAGACGAGGTCATCCCCTTCGCCCGTCTGCTCGGTTATCGTATCGCCGGCATCGACGACATAGGCGTCGTTGCCAAGTCCTCCCAGCAAGCTGTCATTGCCGGCGCCGCCATCGAGATAGTCGTCTCCGGCCAGGCCGCTCAGGACATTGTTGCCCGCATTGCCGAACAGGAAGTTGTTCAGCCCGTTGCCGGTGCCATTGATATCGCCGTTGCCGGTCAGTTGCAGGCTTTCGACATGGTCGGTCAGGGTATAGCTGACCGAAGCCTCGACGCGGTCGTCGCCGTCGTCGCCCTGTTCCGTCACCACATCGCCGGCGGCATCGACGATGTAAGTGTCGTTGCCTTCACCGCCGATCAGGGTGTCGTTGCCGGCGCCGCCGTCCAGCCGGTCGTGGCCGCCACCGGTGGAGATGGCGTTGTTGCCGGCCGTCCCGGTCACCGTATCGGAGCCGTCACCGGTGATCGCGTTTTCGAAATTGACGTAGCTTTCGCTGGGGTAATCGGTGAGACCGGTGACCAGGTTGAGGGTATAGCTTCCTGAGAAAGAGGTGGTATCGATGGTATCTATGCCATCGCCGCCGTCCATGACTTCAAAAAAGTCCGTCAGGCCGGCATAAAGGGTGTCGTTGCCGATGCCTCCATTATAGGTGCCGTCACCCGAGGAGGTGATGACGTCATTGCCGTCGCCGCCTTCGACCGAGTCCATCCCGCTACCGGCAAGAAGCGTATCGTTGCCGCTGCCGCCGATCAGGGTATCGCTGCTCGCCCCACCGGAGATCGAATCGTGGCCCGCGCCGCCGTCCAGGACATTGCCTCCGCTGTTGCCGATGAGGACATTGGCCAGTCCGTTGCCGGTGCCGTTGATATGGCCAGCCCCTTCGGCCAGGGTCAGGTTTTCCACCTGCTTGCCCGACAGGCTGTAGGTGACGCTCGAGACGATCAGGTCGGTGCCGGCATTGCTGGCTTCGACGACGCTGTCGGCCGTGTTCTGGATGTAATAGGTATCGTTACCCAGGCCGCCGGTCAGGATGTTGGTCCCGGTGTTGCCCGTCAGCACATTGTCGAGCGCATTGCCCGTCCCGTTGAGATTGGCAGAGCCTGTCAGGGTCAGGTTTTCGACATAGTCTCCGAGGGTGTAGGTGATGGAGGATTCGACCAGGTCGATCCCCGTGCCGTCGATGAATTCCACCACGACATCTCCGGCCGCATCGACAACATAGGTGTCGTTGTAATTGCCGCCTTCCAGGGTGTCGTTGCCGGTGCCGCCATCCAGCCGGTCCTCGCCGCCATACCCCGTCAGCATGTCGTGGCCACCGCCGGCGGACAGCGTATTGTTGCCCTCCGTTCCGCGGATGTCATTGGCCAGGCCGTTACCGGTGCCGATAAGCGCACCTCCCGTCAGGTACAGGTTTTCAGCCTGCCTGCCGGCCAGAGAATAGTCGACCTCGGCGAAGATCAGATCGGTCCCGGCGCCGGCGGCTTCGATGACATTGTCTCCGGTATGCTGGACCGTGTAGGTATCGTTGCCCAGGCCGCCTGCCATCGTATCGGCGCCCGCCACGCCCTCGATATAATTATCCTGGTCGTTGCCGGTCAGGCTGTCGTTACCGGCGGATCCGGTCAGGTTACGGAAGTTGACCAAGGTATCCGTGCCGCCGCCCCCGGTGTTTTGCGCCGTGATCAGCGCCAGGGACACGGTGACACCGCCGGGGCCATCGACATAGCTTACGGTATTGATGCCACTGCCGCCATCCAGGCTGTCATCGCCGCCGCCGCCGAACAGGAAGTCGTCACCGGCACCGCCGAACACGGTGTTATTGCCCGCTCCGGCATAGATGGCATCGTTGCCGTCGTTCGGGTCCAGTTCCAGCGGCGGTGGTGTATTGCCCTTCAGCGAGACATGCAGGTTATAGGCCTGGCCCGTGGTCAGAGCCGAGGCGGTTGTGGCGGTCGCAAATTGGCCGACACGGATATAGTAGGTCCCGGCGGCGGCGAACTGATAGGTCAGGAAGGAATCCGCGGGGGTAAAGCTGCCGCTGGCGCCGTCGCTGACGGAGGAGTCATCGCTGAAGGCGATCCGGGTCCCCGACGCGTCGAACAGTTCGATGAACGAATCCAGACTGATTGACGTATCGATATCGAAGGTGCCGACAACGCCGGCAGCATCGACGGTGAAGCTGTACATATCGAAGGCGCCGCTGCCCCTTCCGAAGACCGTCGTGTGCGGGAACCAGGTCGCGTCGGCAACATCGGCATGGCCGGTCGTGCCGAAAGCGGTTGCCGCCAGGTTGAGAGCCGTGGCGATGGTGTCATGCACAGGCAGGACGGACTCGTTGATGCTCTGGGCGGTTCTGGTCAGGACGGCGCCATAGATGATATCATCGCCGCCCTGGCCGTAGAGGGCGTTGAAACCCGTGTTGCCGATGATGATGTTGGCCAGGCCGTTGCCGATGCCGTAGGCTGTCTCGGTGGTTGCCAGGGTCAGGTTTTCGACATGGTCGCCCAGGGTATAGGTGCTCCAGGCGACGACCAGGTCGGTGCCTTCGCCCGCTGCTTCGATCACGCTGTCGCTGGCGCTGTCGACGATATAGGTATCGTTACCGATGCCGCCTTCCAGGATATCCGGGGAGACATCGCTATAATCCTTCGTGCCCGCCGGGAGGGGGTTGTTCATCGTCAGGTGCAGGGTGTAGGCGCTGCCGGCGTCCAGCGGCGCTGAAGTTGTACCCGAAAGCCACTTTCCGACCCGAATGTAGTAGGTCCCCGCCTCGATGAAGACGATGTTCAAAAACGGATCGTCCTGGGTCGCGCTACCTGCGCCACCTTCGGTAATCGAGGCCTGATCGTCAGAATTGAAGCGCGTGCCCGCGGCATTGAAAAGTTCGATGAACGCGTCGAGATTGGCCGACTGATCGATGTCGAAAGTGACGACGGTGCCGGGTTGAGCCACGACGAAACTGTACATATCGTATGTACCATTGCCGGTGCCGGTAATCGTGGTGTGGGCCTGGCTGTCCGAGCGGAAGACATTGTCGTCCGGGTTCAGTCCGAAAACGGACGGCGCCAGGTGAATGGCATTGGCAAGGGTATCGTGTTGCGGAAGGCTGCTTTCGTCCAGGACCTGGGCCTGTTTCGGGACCAGGCTCGCTGCCACCAGCAGGTCGTCCCCGCCCATGCCCTTCAGGTAGTTGCTGGCCGTATTGCCGATGATGATGTCGTTACCGGAACCAGCGATGACGTTTTCAATCAGCGAACGCCCGTCGCCCTGATACAGCAGGGCATTCGCGACATTGCCGGGTTGCCCGCTAAAACCCTCCAGCTTCGGAATCGAGTCGCCCCGTTGCGCCTGGCTGAAGGTCGAGAACGCTCCCGGTTGCAGGTTGATCCTCTGGTTATCGCTGAAGTTGGAGAGGTCGTAGGTATCGACGCCGTTGCCGTCCCAGATGGTGCGGAAAATCTTGCCGATGCCGGCGACGCTGTCGAATTCCGGTGTGCCCTGGCCGATGCCATTGATGAACATTTCGCCGGTCAGGGCATTGAAGGTGTAGACCGAGTCCGTGGCGTTGCTGTTGAAATTGGCGCCGTACAGGAACTGCAAGGCCGCGATGTCCGACTGCATGTAGGTCTGCGGCTGGTTGAACTGCTCGCCCTGGAAGCCGCTGGTACCCGGCGTCGAATTGTAGGTCATGAGCGACCACGCCCAGCCGTCGTTGAACTGCGGCAGGGCGCGCGTGCCGTAATGCGGCCCTGGCCCGTCGAGATAACCGCCCGGCACCAGGTCGCTTGTCGTCAGGTCGCTCATGCCGTGCTTCAGCCCCATGGTATGGCCGATCTCGTGCATCACGGTCGCCATGCCCCAGTTGCCGATGGCCGGGGTCAGGTAGAAGGGCTGGTTGTTGTCACCGAACCAGATGTCGCCGTCCCCAGGGTCTGAGCCAGGGAACATGCCCTGCGCCGAGGGCAGGTTGGTATCGTCATTGGCCTGTGACATCCGGATGATGCCATGGGTGTCGGCGCTTTCCGTCACCTCGGTAAAGGTCAGGTTGGTATAGCTGGCCAGCAGGGCAAAGGCGTAGCGCGCCGCGGTCTGTTGCGCCGCGTTGAACGGGATGTGGTTGGCCAGGAAGGTGGGTTCGGCGTAAGGCGTGTCGTAGAATTCGGCCGTCGCCGGGAAGCTGTAGGTGATGTTGCTGACCGTCCAGCGTGAACCGAAGATCGTGGCGTCGACCAGTTGGTTGCCGGTATATTCGTAGCGCACATTGACCGGGTCGTAGGTGTAGGTCAGCACCTCCGAGATGCCGGGATGCGAGCCTTCGCGGATGCCGGCAGAGGACGAGGTTCCGGAAGCGCCTCCGGCATGAACATGACCGCCGCTCGTCGTACCTTCGGTGGCCGGAGCCGACTTGATATCTTTCAGGACCGTCGGCGTCAGAGTGACGGCGGCGGTAAATTTCTGTGCGACGGTATGCGATTCAAGGGGGGCCGTGATCTTGACGGCCGTCAGGACCGGCACCCCGGAGTCGGCCCGCAAGGCCACCCGTGCTTCCGATTCGTCCAGCCAAACGGCATCCTTATCGGCCTTGCGAAATAATCCCACGACACAGCCCCTTAAAAATATGGCGGCTCTTCGGCAGCCGTTAAAAAAGGGTAAAGTGGCACAGTCGTGAAACTAAGTCACGGTAAAGATTTGCCGCGCCACACACCGGCTATCCAGGGAGGATAGCCGGTGCGGGCAAATAGCCGGCTACCACACCATATGGGCAAGAACGTCGGCCTGGAGGGCACTGGTCACCGTAATGACATTGCCGCCGCCCAGCGAGATCAGCACGTTCGCGCCGGATTGGGTGACGAAGCCATTATTGGCCACGCCGCCGGTATAGGCATTGACGTTGATGCTGTCGTTCTGGACCGCGCTGAAGTCGGTGATCGTGTCCGTACCGCTGGCGGTTTCGAACAGGAAGATGTCCGCCCCCAGGCCGCCGGTCAGGATATCCGCTCCACCCTTGCCGTTCAGCGTATTGATGGCGTCATTGCCGGTCAGGGTGTTGCCCAGGCTGTTGCCGGTTGCGTTCACATTCGCCACGCCCGTCAGGATGATGGTTTCGGCAAATCGGGCGTTGAGGCTGTAGGTCACCGTTGAATAGATGACGTCGGTACCTTCACCGCCCACTTCGACGACATTGTCGCCGGTGTTCTGGACGTAATAGGTGTCGTTGCCCAGGCCGCCGGTCAGGATGTTGTTGCCGCCATTGCCGGTCAGCACATTGTTGAGCCCGTTGCCGGTACCGTTGATATTGGCTGCGCCCGTCAGGGTCAGGTTTTCGACCTCGGCGCCCAGGGTAAGGGTGATCGCCGATTCCACCAGGTCGGTGCCGGACGCGGCCGCCTCAGTGACCGTATCTGCAGCATCGTCAACGACATAGGTGTCGTTGCCCGTGCCGCCGATCATGGTATCGGCACCCGCGAGACCGTCCAGACGGTCATGACCGCCGCCGGCATCGAGCGTGTTGGCAAGAGCGTTACCGGTCAGGAGGTTGGCCAGCGAATTGCCAGTGGCGTTCAGTGCGACCGCCCCGGTCAGGGTCAGGTTCTCGACCTGCTTGCCGGCCAGAGAATAGGTCAGGGACGAGAGGATGGTGTCGGTACCCTCGCTGACACTTTCCATCACAACATCGCCCGCGTCATCGACGGCATAGGTGTCGTCGCCCAGCCCACCGGACATGGAGTCGGCCCCCGTACCACCAACCAGCGAGTCGTTGCCGCCACCGCCGTTCAGCGTATCGTTGCCGGTGCTGCCGCTCAGAACGTTGTTGCCGGCATTGCCTGTCAGCACGTTGTTGAAACTGTTGCCAGTGGCATTGACCGCGGCAAGGCCGGTCAGGGTCAGGTTTTCGATCTGCTTACCGGTCAGGGTATAGGTGATGTCGGTGCGAACCTCGTCGATGCCCTGGTTGCTGATTTCGGTGATGACGTCCGTGGCGTCGTCGACGACATAGGTGTCGTCGCCAAGCCCGCCCACCAGGGTATCGGAACCGCCACCGCCGGACAGAAGGTCATTGCCGCCCAGACCCGTCAGGGTGTTGCCGCCGCTGTTTCCGGTAATGGCATTGTTCGCCGCGTTGCCGGTGCCGTTGACCGCGGAGGCGCCGGTCAGGATCAGGTTCTCAAAATTGTCCACAAGCGTCCAGGCCAGGGCGGTCTGGATGGTGTCCGTGCCTTCACCGGGGCTTTCCGACAGGGAGTCACCGGCATCGTCAACGACGTAGGTGTCATCGCCCAAACCACCTGACATCTGGTCCTGGCCCGCGCCGCCGACCAGAGAGTCGTTGCCGAAGCCGCCGATCAGGGTGTCATTGCCGAGGCTGCCGGTCAGGACATTGTCACCGGCGTTGCCTTCCAGAACATTGTTGAAGTTGTTGCCCGTGGCATTGATCGCGGACGAACCGTTCAGGCTGAGGTTCTCGACCTGCTTGCCGACCAGACTGAAGGTGACGGTGCTGATGACCAGGTCGGTGCCCTGGTTGCTGATTTCGCTGACCACGTCGCCGGCATCGTCGACGATATAGGTGTCGTTACCCTGGCCCCCAAGCAGGCTGTCGGCCCCGATGTTACCGTCCAGGTAGTCGTTGCCGAGCAGGCCCGTCAGGGTGTTGTTGCCGATGTTGCCGAACAGATAGTTGGCGAGTTCATTGCCGGTACCCGACGTGTTGGCGGTACCGATAAGGCCCAGCTCTTCCAGATTGGCACCCAGCGTATAACCGATGTCGGCATAGACCAGGTCGTTGCCTTCATCCGCCAGTTCGGCAACCACATCCCCGGCCTCCGTGACGACATAGGTATCGTTGCCGATCCCCCCCAACAGGCTGTCATTGCCGGCGCCGCCATCCAGGACGTCGTCGCCGCCCAGGCCGCTCAGGCTGTTGTTGCCGGTGTCGGCATAGATCGTATTGTTCAGACTGTTGCCCGTGCCGCTGGTATTGCCGGCGCCGGTCAGTTCCAGGGATTCGAGATTGTCGCTCAGGGTGAAGCTGACCGACGCCTTGACCCAGTCATTGCCGTCATCTGCCTGTTCGGTGACGGTGTCGCCCGCCGAGTCGGCGACATAGGTGTCATCGCCTTCGCCGCCAACCAGGGTGTCGTTGCCCGCCGCCCCGTCCAGCGAGTCGTTGCCCGCTCCGGTGAAGATCCAGTTTCCGCCCGCCGTACCTGTCACCGTGTCATTGCCCTCGCCGGTGACGGCGTTTTCAAAGTTGTCGAAATCTTCGCCGTAATTTGTCAGCCCGGTCGCCAGGTCAATGACGTAGTATCCACCGAAGAGGGAGCCGTCGATGGTGTCGTTGCCGTCGCCGCCATTGATGATTTCGCTGAATAAGGTGACGCCGGCATAGACGTAGTCGTTGCCGATCCCGCCGTTATAGGTCCCGTCCCCGGAAGATGTGATCACATCGTTACCGTCACCTCCCTCAACCGAATCCATGCCGTCTGAGTTAGCGCCAGCGATGATGGTATCATTACCGGTGCCGCCGAGCAGGGTGTCGTTGCCGGCGCCGCCGACGATCGAGTCGTGGTTAGTCCCGCCGTCCAGCGCATTGTTGCCGCTGTTGCCGATGAGAATGTTGGCGAAACCGTTGCCGGTGCCGTTGATATTGCCGGTTCCGAGAAGGGTCAGGTTCTCGATCTGCTTGCCCGCCAGCGTGAACGTAATGCTGGAACGAACCTCGTCAGCGCCTTCACCCGCCGCTTCGCTGATCTGGTCGCCGACCGCATCGACCACGAAGGTGTCATTGCCCAGACCACCGGTCAGGGTGTCGTTGCCCGCGCCGCCATCGAGGATATCGTTGCCTTCGGCGCCCAGAAGCTGATCGTGGCCGCCGGCGCCGATCAGGCTGTTGTTGCCGCTGTTCCCGATGATGGTGTTGCTCAAGCCGTTGCCGGTACCGTTGAGATTGTCGCCGCCCGCCAGGAACAGGTTTTCGATCTGCTTGCCGGCCAGCGAATAGTCGATCAGCGAATTGACGGCGTCGATACCGGCGCCGGAGGCTTCCACGACATTGTCACCTGCCGACTCGACCCAGTAGGTATCGTCACCCAGGCCGCCGGCCATCGTATCGGCGCCGAACAAACCGTTGATCAAGTTGGCCTGGGTGTCGCCGGTCAGGCTGTCGTTATGGACCGAGCCGGTGAGATCGCGGAAGCCGCTCAGTGTGTCGATGCCGGCGCCGATCGTGTTCTGGGCGCCGCCCTGCAGGGCCAGGGATACCGTCACACCGGAGGCCGCCGAGGCGTAGCGGACCGTGTTGGTCCAGGCACCGCCATCCAGGCTGTCATTGCCCGCGCCGCCGTCAAGGATGTCGTCACCGGCGCCGCCCAGAAGCGTGTCATTGCCGTCGCCGCCTTCCATGAAGTCGCCGCCATCGGTCGGATCCGGGCCGGCGGCGGGCAGGGTATTGCCGGCCAGGGAGATTTGCAGCGTGTAGCTGTCGCCGGCATCCAGAGGCAGAGACGTTGAAGACGTGGAATATTTGCCGACGCGGATATAGTAGGTGCCGGCGGCCGTGAAGGTGTAGGACAGGAAGGAATCCGCACCGCTGGTGCTGCCGCCGCCGCCTTCCGTCGTGCCGGAATCATCGTCAAAGGACAGGCGTGTACCGCCGGCGTCGAACAGCTCGACAAAGGAATCCAGGCTGAGCGAAGCGTCGATGTCGAACGTGCCGATAACTCCGGCCGCGTCGACCGTGAAGCTGTACATGTCGTAGAAGCCGTCGCCGGTGCCGGTCACCGTGGTATGCGGCGCCGTCATGGAATCGGCGATATTGGCGTCGTAGTTCAGCCCGAATGACGCGGCCGGCAGGTTGACGGCGGTCGCGATGGTGTCGTGCTGCGGCAGGCCGGTTTCGTTCAGGGTTTGCGCCTGCGCCGGCAGGAGGCTGCTGCCGATGATCAGGTCGTCCCCGCCCAGGCCGTAGAGATTGTTATAGGCGACGGTACCGCCGGTGATGACATTGGCCAGATTGTTGCCGGTGCCGTCCGCGGCATTGCTGGTCGCCAGGGTCAGGTTTTCGACATCGGCGCTGAGCGTATAGGTGAAGGTGGTGACGACGAAATCCGTACCACTGCCCAACTCTTCAATCACGATGTCACCGGCGTCGTCGAGGAAATAGGTGTCGTTGCCGGCATTGCCGATGAAGGTGTTGTTGGCCTGGTTACCGACGAAGACGTCGTTGCCCGACCCGCCGATGGCATTTTCAATCAGCGAGCGGAGATCATTGTTATACAGCAGGGCATTGCCGATATTACCCGGTTGCGGCGTGAAGCCGGCCGTGAGCGGCCGCGAGTCGCCCAGTTGCGCCAGGCTGAAGGTCGAGAATGCGCCCGGTCGCAGGTCGACGACCTGGTTGTTGCTGAAGTTGGAGAAGTCGTAGGTATCGACGCCGTCGCCGTCCCAGATGGTGCGGAAGATCTTGCCGACACCGGCGACAGCGTCGAACTCCGGCACACCCTGGCCGACACCGTTGATGAACATCTGGCCTGTGGTGGAATCGAACGTGTAGACCGAGTTCGTGGCGTTGCTGGTGAAGTTGGCGCCGTACATGAACTGCAAGGCGGCGATATCGGCCTGCATGTAGGTTTGCGGCTGGTTGAACTGCTCACCCTGGAAGCTGGCCGTATAGCCCGGCGCCGAGCGGTAGGTCATGACCGACCACGCCCAGCCATCCTTGTCGGCAGGCAACGCCTTCGTGCCGTAGTGCGGGCCCGGCCCGTCAAGATAGCCCCCGACCGTCAGGTCGAAGGCGGTATAGTCGTCATGGCCGTGCTTCAGTCCCATGGTGTGGCCGATCTCGTGGATCACGGTCGCCATGCCCCAGTTACCGATCTGGGGTGTCAGGTAGAAGGGCTGGTTGGTCTGGCCGAACCAGATGTCGCCGTCCGACGCGTCCGAACCGGGGAAATTGCCTTCCGCCGAGCCGGCGCCATCCGCCGTGGTCTGAGACATCCGGATGATGCCGTGGGTGGTGGCGCTTTCCGTCACGGCGGTGAAGGTCAGGTTCGTATAGCTGCTGATCAGGCCGAAGGCGTAGATGGCGGCCGCCTGTTGGGCGGCGTTGAACGGAACCTGTTCCGCCGGATAGGCCGGGTCGTAATAGGGGGTGTTGTAGAATTCGCCGGTGGCCGGGAAGCTGTAGGTGATGTTGGTCACCGTCCAGCGCGAACCGAAGAGGGCGCCGTCGATCAGCTGGTTGCCGGTATATTCATAGCGGGCGTCGACCGCGTCGTAGGTGTAGGTCATGACCTCGGAAATACCGGCCATGGACGCGTCACGGATGCCGCCCGAAGATCCACCCGAATGAGCGTGACCGTCGCCAAAGCCGCCACTGCCCAGGGTGCCTGCGGAGGTGGCGCCGCGGGACGGTGCCGCGTCGGCCAGGTCCAGGGGCGCGAATTTCACGGCGGCGCTGCCCGTCAGCGACATCAGCTTGAACGCCGCGGTCACGGTGACCGGCGTTAAGGTCGGTGCGGCCGAAATCCCGGCCTGGAGAGGGGTGAGGGTCTGGCCGGTCGGCGCCGTCCAGATCGAGTCGTTCATATGGTCGCGTAAAATCCGGGCCATCTCAGCCTCCGTCAAAAATAACAATCAGGGAAAACTCGTTACAATGTGGCCTACTCTACACATTTCCATTCGGCTGTCACGGTAGGACCTTGCCGCAGGCGAAAAAGTGCAATCTCGTATCATGGCGGCACGGTGCCAGCCTCTGAGAAAGGGGGCTTCCCCATCCCATATCCGCTCATCTTTGGGGGAAGGATACGCTGATGCCGGGGCCTGTCAAATATGAGGCGTGGTTACCACACCATGTGGGTCAGGACGTCGGCCTGGAGGGCATTCAGCAATGTGATGGTGTTGCTCCCGCCCAGGGCGATCACGACATTGCCGCCGCTCTGGCTGACCAGGGCGACATTGGCGGTACCGACGGTATAGGCGTGGATATTGATCATATCGTTCTGTGCCGCGCCGAAGTCGATGACGGTGTCGGCCCCGCTTCCGATGTCGAACAGGAAGATATCCGCGCCCAGACCTCCGGTCAGGATATCCGCCCCGCCCTTGCCGTTCAGCGTATTGACGCCGTCATTGCCGGTCAGGGTGTTGGCCAGGCTGTTGCCCGTGGCGTTGGTATTGGCCGAACCCGTGAGGATAATGGTCTCGGCGTAGCGGGCATTCAGTGAATAGGTTACCGTCGAATAGATGACGTCGGTACCGCCGCTTCCCAGTTCGACGACATTGTCGCCGGTGTTCTGGACATAGTAAGTGTCATTGCCCGCCCCGCCGGTCAGGACGTTGTTGCCGCCATTGCCGGTCAGCACATTGTTCAGCCCATTTCCGGTGCCGTCGATGGCGGCGCCGCCCGTCAGGGTCAGGTTCTCGACATTGGCCGCCAGGGTGTGGCTGAGGGCCGTCTCCACCAGGTCGGTACCGGCGCCGGAGGTCTCCGTAATAACATCGCCTGCCGTGTCGACGACATAGGTGTCGTTCCCGCCGCCGCCGGCCAGGCTGTCGGCGCCCGCTCCACCGTCCAGGCGGTTGGCGCCGGAATTGCCGGTCAGAACATTGCCCAGACCGTTGCCTGTGGCATTGACCGCGGCCGATCCGGTCAGGGTGAGGTTCTCGATCTGGTCGCTTAAGGTCCAGCCCAGGGCCGTCTGGATCAGGTCCGTGCCTTCACCGTCAGCCTCGAAGGTGGCGTCAGCGATATCGTCGACGACATAGGTGTCGTCACCCAGGCCGCCGGCCAGGGAGTCCGCGCCAACCCCGCCAATCAGCGAGTCGTTGCCGCCCATACCGGCCAGGGTATCACTACCGGTGCTGCCGTTGAGCACATTGCCGGCGTCATTGCCCGTGACCAGATTGTTGAAGCTGTTGCCCGTGGCATTGATCGCCGCTACGCCCGTCAGCACCAGCGTCTCGACCTGCTTGCCGATCAGGCTAAAGGTGATCGATGACCGGACCGTGTCGCTGCCTTGGCTGCTGAGTTCGCTGACCACGTCGCCAGCATCGTCGACGACATAGGTGTCGTCGCCCAGGCCGCCCACCATACTGTCGGCGCCGCTGCCGCCCTCCAGCCAGTCATGGCCCCCCAGGGCGGTCAGGCTGTCATTGCCGGCGCCGCCATCCAGGCGATTGGCGCCGGTATTGCCTGTCAGAAGGTTGTTGCCGGTATTGCCGCTGCCGTCGATGTCAGCGGCGCCCGTCAGGGTCAGGATCTCGACCTCGTCCGCTAGGGTCCAGGTCACCGCCGACACGACCGTATCCGTGCCCTCACCGGCCAGTTCCGTCACCACATCGCCGGTTTCGACGACATAGCTGTCGTTACCGCCGCCACCGGCCAGGCTGTCGGAGCCGGCTCCGCCCGTCAAAGTGTCGTCACCATCGCCGCCGTTGAGATGATTGGCGCCGTCATTGCCGGTCACGGCATTCGCCAGCCCGTTGCCGGTGCCATCGACATCGCCGTTCCCCGTCAGGGTCAGGGCCTCGACCTCGCTCGACAAGGTCCAGGTGATCGCCGACAGGACGGTATCCGTGCCTTCACCGTCCAGCTCCGTCACCAGATCGCCGGTACCGACGACATAGGTGTCGTTGCCCGCGCCGCCGGCCAGGCTGTCCGCGCTGTCGCCGCCGTCCAGGTGGTTGTGACCGCCATTGCCGGTCAGAACATTGGACGTGGCATTGCCGGTGGCGTCGATATCGCTTGTACCTATCAGGGTCAGGTTCTCGATCTCTCGGCCGGCCAGCGACCATGTAACCGACGAGAGAACGGTGTCGTTGCCTGCGTTCGCCGCTTCGGTGACCGCGTCGTCGGGGCTGTCGACGACATAGGTGTCGTTGCCGACGCCGCCATTCAGCGCATCGATCCCGGCGCCGCCGTCGAGCCAATCACTCCCCAGGCCACCGTTCAGGCTATCTTCACCGTCTCCGCCGTCCATGGTGTCGTTGCCGTCCAGCAGCGGCGGCGGGGTATTGCCCGCCAGCGAGACCTGAAGGGTGTAACTGTGGCCCGCCAGCAGCACCGCCGACGTGGTGGCGTTCACGAACCGCCCGACCCGGATGTAGTAGGTCCCCGCCGCGGCAAATGTATAGCTGAGCAGCGAGTCGTTGGCGGCGTAGCTGCCGCCGGCGCTGTCGATGACGGCGGCATCGTCATTATAGGCCAGACGTGTGCCCGACGCGTCGTAGAGTTCGATGAAGCTGTCCAGAACCGCTGTCAGGTCGATGTCGAAGGTGCCGACGACGCCAACGGTCTCGACCACGAAGCTGTACATGTCGTAGGTGCCGCCGGCGCCGTTGCCTATGACGGTGACATGCGGCGCCGTCGTCGCATCGGCGATATCGGGATCGCTGTTGACGCCGAAGCCCGACAGGGCCAGGGCGGTGGCGATGGTATTGTGGGTCGCCAGATTGATCTCGTCGATCGTCTGGGCCGGTGTCCGGTAGTCGTAGCTGCCGATCAGGGTATCGTTGCCGTCCAGCCCGTTCAGGATATTGCTGCCGGCGCCGCCGGTGATGCGGTTGGCCAGGCCGTTGCCCGTGCCGTCAATGTTACCCGTACCGGTCAGGGTCAGGTTTTCAAGCTCTTCGCCCAGGGTGTAGCTGATCGTCGCGGCGACCAGGTCGGTGCCCTGGCCGGACATTTCGACGACGGCATCGCCCACGGCGTCCACGCCATAGGTGTCGTCACCGGCCCCACCGGTCAGCACATCGTCGCCCGCGCCGCCGTCCAGGACATCGTTGCCGTCATTGCCGGTCAGGGCGTTGGCGGCCTGGTTGCCGATCAGGATGTCGTTGCCCGAACCGGCAATGGCGTTTTCGATCAGCGAGCGGACATCACCCTGGTACAGCAGAGCGTTGGCGATATTGCCCGGCTGAGCGGAAAAGCCCGCCGTAAGCGGCCGTGAGTCGCCCAGTTGCGCCTGGCTGAAGGTCGAGAACTGGCCCGGACGCAGGTCGATCGTCTGGTTGTCGCCAAAGTTGACCAGGTTGTAGGTGTCGATGCCGTTGCCGTCCCAGATCGTCCGGAAGATCTTGCCGATACCGGTGGCGGCATTGATTTCGGGCGTGCCCTGGCCGACGCCGTTGATGAACATCTCACCCGTGGTGGCGCTGAAGGTATAGACCGAGTCCGTCGCGTTGGTGGTGAAGTTGGCGCCGTACATGAATTGCAGCGCGGCGATGTCGGCCTGCATATAGGTTTGCGGCTGGTTGTAGCGGTCGCCCTGGAAATTCGCAGTGTATCCCGGCGCCGAGCGATAGGTCATGAGCGACCATGCCCAGCCGTCCTTGTTGGCCGGAAGGGCCGCCGTGCCGTAATGCGGCCCCGGTCCGTCGAGATACCCGCCGTTGGTCAGATCCAGACCGGTATAGTCCTGATGGCCATGCTTCAGTCCCATGGTGTGGCCGATTTCGTGCATCATGGTGGCCTGGCCCCAGTTGCCGATGGCCGGAGTCAGGTAGAAGGGCTGGTTGTTGTCGCCGAACCAGATATCACCGTCGGATGCGTCCGAGCCCGGGAAGTTGCCTTCGGCCGACGGCAGGGTCGCGTCGTCATTGGTCTGGGACATGCGAATAATGCCGTGGGTGTCGGCGCTTTCGGTCACCTCCGTAAAGGTCAGGCCGGTGTAGCTGGCCAGCAGGGAGAAGGCGTAGCGTGCGGCGGTTTGCTGGGCGGCGTTGAACGGGATGTGGTTGGCCAGGTGGCCCGGCTGGTAATAGGGCGTCTCGTAGAATTCTGCGGTGGCCGGGAAGCTGAAGGTGATGGTGGTCACCGTCCACCGCGGCCCGAACAGGACGGCATCGACCAGTTGATTGCCGGTATATTCGTAGCGTCCGTCGACCAGGTCGCGGGTATAGGTCATGACCTCCGACAGGCCGGCGTGCGATCCTGCGTTGATGCCGGGGGGTGCGCTTTCGGTTGCGTCGGGGGCGTCAGCGGCCGTCGCCGACGTTGACGGTGTCAGGGTCGCCGACATCAGGGACAAGGTCGCCAGGGGCGCGGCGGTCACCGGGTTCAGCGCAACAGCGCCATCAGACTCGTCGCGCAGGAACCACGCCATACCCATCTCCAGACTCTAAACAGGGGGATGAGTCGCATAATACCACCGACAGTTAACCGGGCATTACCAGACGATGTGTGTCAGCACATCGGCCCGCACGGCGCTCTGGACGATGATGACGTTGCCGCCGCCCAGGGTGATCACGACATCGCCACCGTTCTGGGTGACAAGGCCGGCATTGGCGGTCCCGCCGGTATAGGCATGGACGTCGATCGTATCGCCCTGGACGGCGGAAAAATCGCCGATCGTGTCGGCGCCGCTTCCGGTTTCGAACAGGAAAATATCCGCACCAAGGCCGCCACTCAGGACATCCGCGCCACCCTTGCCATTGAGGATATTGTTGCCGTCATTGCCGTTCAGGGCGTTGGCCAGCGAATTGCCGGTCGCGTTGATGTGGGCCGAACCCGTCAGGGTCAGGGTCTCGGCATAGCGGCCGCTAAGGGAATAGGTGACGCTCGAAAAGATGACATCGGTCCCCTCCCCGCCCAGTTCGACGACCTTGTCGCCGGCCGTCTGGACATAATAGGTGTCGTTGCCCAGACCGCCGCTCAGGGTATCGTTGCCGCCCCCGCCGTCCAGCACATTGTTGCCGGCATTGCCGTTCAGCGCGTTGGCCAACGAATTGCCGGTGGCGTTGATATGGGCCGTCCCGGTCAGGGTCAGGGTTTCGACATAGCGCCCGGCCAGGTCGTAGGTGACGCTGGCGAAGATGGTGTCCGTTCCCTGGCCGTTGAGTTCGATCACCTTGTCGCCGACGGCATCGACATAGAAGGTATCGTCACCCATCAGGCCGGACAGGGTATCGTTGCCCGTCCCGCCGTTCAGAACATTATGCGCGTTGTTGCCGGTCAGGAGATTGCTCAGGCTGTTACCCGTGCCCGTGATGTCACCGGCGCCCGTCAGGATCAGGTTCTCGACCACCTGGCCGACCAGGCTGTAGCTGATGCTGGAAAAGATCAGGTCTGTCCCCTGACCGCTGCTTTCGATGACCCTGTCGCCGGCCGTGTCGACATAATAGAAATCGTTGCCCGCGCCACCCGACATGGTATCAGCGCCGGTTCCGCCATCCAGTGCGTTGCCACCGGTATTGCCGGTCAGGACATTGTTCAGCCCGTTGCCGGTGCCGTAAGAGTTTCCGCTGCCCGTCAGGATCAGGTTCTCGATCTCCGCCGCCAGCACCCAGCTGCGGCCGGCTTCGACTGTGTCAGTCCCTTCGCCGGCAAATTCGACGGTCGAGTCCGACAGACTCTCGACCACAAGCGTGTCGTCCCCCTTGCCGCCGTAAAGGGTATCATTGCCCGTCCCGCCGTCCAGCCGGTCATTGCCCTTGCCGCCGAACATTTCGTCGGCGCCACCCAGGCCGTTCAACGTATCGTTGCCGGTCAGCCCGACAACCTCGTCGCCATTGGCCGAACCGGTGACCAGGTCGTCGACCGCCGAAACCCGCGTGAACCCGCCGGCCGTTTTGGCGGTAAAGGTGAAGCTGTTCGTCCCGGCATTGTAGGCCCAGGCGGCATACTGGCTGCCGTCCTGGGCATTGGTGCCGTAAACGTGCTGGGCGGCGGCGATATCCAGCGCCGTCAGGTGCTGCGGCCCGCCCGGCTGCTGCGTCATGATGGTGTCGCTGCCGTTGTCGCCGGCCAGGACCTGGTCGTGAGTGACGCCCGAGGCGTAGTTGGTGAAGACCTCGGTAGGATGCTTGAAGCCCAGGGCATGGCCGATTTCGTGCAACAGCAGGCCGTAGTTGAACAGGCCGCCGCTGGTCGAATCCGTGTTCAGCAGGACATGGCCGGCGACATCGAAGCCGCCGTCGAAAAAATGCGGATAGCTGTAATAGTTCCAGTCGCCGAAGGGATAAAAGCCGACACCGTCACGGCCGTTATAGGGCGAGGCCGAGAAATCGTAGGACGAGAAGGTGATGTCGGAATTGCCGGCCGCGACCTCGACGGCGGTGACACCGCAGGCGGCCGCCCATTCCTGCATGGCGGCGCGGGCCTGATCGCGCTGGGCGTTGCTGAGCGCCAGGAAGGTGGCATAGGCGTCAGGTCCCATGACCGACAGGTCTGTGGGCAGGGCGACGGCGGCAAAGCTGAAGGTGACGATGGCCGGGGCGCTGCTCTGCTCCAGGCCGTTCCAGGAATCTCCGGATAACAACGCGGTATAATCGGACACAACGGGCATGGCACCCTCCAGCGGTCGATTGCGGTAGGATAAGGCTAGTCCCGGCGCAGGACCGGGTCAAGCCAGGTCCGAAACTATGGCTTTTGTATTATTCTGTGATGACAGCGTAAAACTTCTCAGCTATGGCGCGCGCCATGACCAAGATAACTTCCGACGCCACCTACACCGAAGAAGAGGAAAAGGGCTGGGCCACCGCCAAAACCCTGGCCGAAGCCCTTCCCTTCATTCAGATCTATGACCGCGAAATCGTCGTCGTGAAATACGGCGGCCACGCCATGGGTGAGGAAGCGACCGCGAAACTGTTCGCCTCGGATATCGTCCTGCTGAAGCTGCTGGGCATCCATCCGATCGTGGTCCATGGCGGCGGTCCGCAGATTTCGGCCATGCTGGGCCGCGCCGGGGTCAAATCGACCTTCGTCGACGGCCTGCGCGTGACCGATAACGCCACCATGGAAATCGCCGAAATGGTGCTGTCGGGCGCGGTCAACAAGGAAATCGCCAGTTGGATCACCCGCGCCGGCCAGGAAGCCGATGTCCGCGGCGTCGGCCTGTCGGGTAAGGACGCCGGCCTGCTGCTGGTCGAAAAGGCCACCCGGACCCGGAAGGACCCCGAGTCGATGATCGAACAGATCGTCGATCTCGGCTATGTCGGTGAGCCCAAGGTGGTCGACGACAAGCTGATCCGCACCCTGATCGGCGATCCCAACCATGACTATGTTCCGGTGATCGCCCCGATCGGCGTGTCGGACGAGGGCCAGACCTTCAACATCAACGCCGACACGGTGGCCGGCGCCGTGGCGGGCAAGCTGAATGCCAAGCGCATGCTGTTGCTGACCGACATTATCGGCGTGCTGGACGAGAACAAGGAACTGATCCGTCAGCTGACCGTCACAGAAGCGCGCGGGCTGATCGAAAGCGGCGTGGCGTCGGGCGGAATGATCCCCAAGCTGGAAACCGCGATTGCCGCGGTGGAATCGGGCGTCGAAGCCGTGGTCATCCTGGACGGCCGCCGTCCCCACGCCATGCTGGTCGAATTGTTCACCGAACACGGCGCCGGTACGCTGATCAAGGCAGGGTAAAGCGCCGCCCTTCCCGGGACGCTTACCAGATCATGTGCGCCAGCACGTCGCCGACCGAAGCGTTCAAGACGATGATCGTCGTGGCGCCGAGCTGGATGTTGATGTCGCCTCCGTTCTGCAACACGGCATCCGTCGCCACCGTACCGTGGGTAATGGCGCTGACATCGATCATGTCGTTTTCGAAGCCGTGGAGATCTGTAATGGTGTTCCAGCCCCAGTCCAGCTCGAACTGGAAGGTGTCCGCGCCCAGACCACCGGTCAGGAGATCGTCCCCGCCCTTGCCGTTGAGGAGGTTATTGCCGAGGTTGCCGTTCAACGTGTTGTTGGAACCGTTACCGGTCGCCGAAAGGCCGTCCCATCCGATCAGGGTCAGATTACCAATGGAGTCCGGCTCCAGGCTGTAGCTGACGGCGGCGAAGACATGGTCATCCCCATCACCGCCCACAATGATGTCAAAAGCTGAGTCGATAAAATAGGTGTCGCTGCCGCCCCCGCCGGCCAGGGTATCCTCGCCCATGCCACCGTCCAGCAGATTGTTGCCGGTGTTGCCCGTCAGGTAGTTGTTCCAGGCGTTGCCCGTGGCGTTGTAATATCCACCCTCCTGGAGCGTCACGCCGCCGGCAAAGTCGTTGCCGAGGCTGATCGTGCCCGAAGCCAGGATCAGATTGTCGCCGTAACTGTCGCTGACAACATCCTCCCAGGGATCGACATGATAGGTGTCGTTGCCGTCTCCACCCATCAGGGTATCGGGCCCCAAACCACCATCCAGCACATTGTTGCCGGCATTGCCGGTAAGCAGGTTGGCGAGACCATTCCCGGTGGCGGAGAGATCGCCGGAACCCGTCAGATGCAGGGCGAAGGCGCTGCCGCCTTGCAGCGTCCAGGACACGGAGGCGAATATCTGGTCGTCCGGACTTCCGTCGACGATCTGGTCGAAAGCTGAATCGACATAGAAGCTGTCCGCGCCTGCCCCGCCTTCCAGGGTGTCGTTGCCGGCGCCACCGTCCAGGCGGTTATTGCCGGCATTGCCGGTGAGAGCATTGTCGAAATGGTTCCCGGTGGCGTCGATATTGCCCGCTCCGATTAAACGCAGGGCGGCCAGGTAAGCCGGGCTGAGGCTGAAGGACACCGCGGCTTCGATGAGGTCGCCGCCATCGCCGCCGCCCGTGATGGTGTCATTGACGGAGTTAACGACAAAGGTATCGTTGCCACCGCCACCTTCCATGATGTCGACGCCGCCGCCGCCATCCAGCCGGTTATTGCCGGTATTGCCGGTCAGTATATTGCTCACCTCGCTGCCCGTGGCGTTGATATCGGACGTCCCGGTCAGGGTAAGCTGTCCGGTGAAGCCTGCGGTCAAGCTGTGGCTTACCGACGCGAAGACGCGATTGAAACCTGACGTGTCGATGATGACATCGCCGGACGACTGGACGTAATAGGTGTCGTCGCCGGCGCCGCCTTGCAGGGTGTCGTTGCCGGCGCCGCCGTCCAGCACATTATGGCCGTCGTTACCTACTATCAGGTTGTTAACGCCGTTGCCGGTACCCGACAGGTTCGCCGCGCCGGTCAGCACCAACGCCTCGATCACCTGACCCGCCAGCGAATAGCTGACCGAGGCCCGGACCTCGTCGCGGCCTTCGCCGGCAGCCTCGATTACCTTGTCCCCGGTGGAGTCGACATAATAGGTGTCGTCGCCCAGCCCGCCGGCCAGGGTGTCATTGCCGGCGCCGCCATCCAGGATATTGCCAGCCGAATTACCGGTCAGGCTGTTGTTGAGCGCGTTGCCGGTGCCAATGATCGCGGCCGTTCCGGTCAGAACCAGGTTTTCCAGTCCCGCTGCCAGGCCGTAGCTGAACGACGCCCGCACCAGCTCGACGCCGCCGCTGTCCTCGATCACGTCCAGCGCGCTGTCGATAACGAAGGTGTCGTTGCCGCTGCCGCCGCGCAGGGTGTCGTTGCCCACCCCGCCGTCCAGGCTGTCATTGCCGGCGCCGCCGTCCAGCACATTGTTGCCGCCATTGCCGAACAGGCTGTTGGCCAGGGAGTTACCGGTGGCGTCAATATGGGCCGTCCCGGTCAGGGTCAGGGCTTCTACCGTCCGTCCGTTCAGGCTGTAGGTGACCGACGACAGGATCAGGTCATTGCCTTCGCCCGACGCCTCGATGACCTTGTCGCCGGTGTTGTCGACGACATAGGTGTCGTCGCCCAGCCCTCCGGCCAGGGTGTCCGCGCCGGCGCCGCCATCCAGAACATTGCCGCCGCTGTTGCCGGTCAGGCTGTTGCCGAGCGAATTGCCGGTGGCGTTGATATTGGCCCCGCCGGTCAGGATCAGGTTTTCCACCACCTGCCCGGCCAGCGAGTAGCTGACCGAGGCATAGATCAGGTCCTTGCCCTTGCCGGACTGTTCCAGAACCTTGTCGCCGATATTGTCGACATAGTAGGTATCGTCGCCCGCCCCGCCGCTCAGCGTATTGGCGCCGCCGTTGCCTGAGATGACATTGTTCAGGTCGTTGCCCGTGCCGCTGATATTGGCCGTTCCGGTCAGTGTCAGGTTTTCGAAAGCGGCGCCCAGGGTCCAGCTCAGCGAAGACTGGATCGTGTCGATTCCGCCGCCGTCGGCTTCTTCGACCACGTCCGCAAGGCTGTCGACCACGAAGGTGTCGTCACCGGCGCCACCCTTCAGCGTGTCGTTACCGGCGCCGCCGTCCAGGCTGTCCGAGCCCAGGCCACCGTCCAGCACATTGTTGCCGCTATTGCCGGTCAGGGCGTTGCCGACGCCATTGCCGGTGCCGTTGAGATGGCCGGTACCCGTCAGGATCAGGTTTTCGATGACCTGGCCGGCCAGCGAAAAGCTGACGCCGGCGATGACCGTGTCGCGCCCCTGGCCCGACGCCTCGATCACCTTGTCGCCGGCGGCATCGACATAAAAGGTATCGTCGCCGGCCCCGCCGGTCATCGTGTCGTTACCGGCGCCGCCGGTCAGCACGTCGTTGCCCGCGCCGCCGTCCAAGACATTGTTGCCGCTGTTGCCGGTCAGGGCGTTGTCGAGATCGTTGCCGGTGGCATTCAGATGAGCGCTGCCGGTCAGGGTCAGGTTTTCGGCGGATTGCCCCGCCAGGGAATAGGTCACGGAGGCGATGACGCTGTCGCGTCCCGCCCCCGAGGCTTCGATAACCTGGTCGCCGGCCGCATCGACGTAATAGGTGTCGTCGCCGGCGCCGCCGCTCAGGGTGTCGTTGCCCGCGCCGCCGTCCAGCACATTATTGCCGAGGTTGCCGGTAAGTGTGTTGTTCAGGGCCGTACCGGTGCCGTTGATGTGCCCGCTTCCAGTCAGGACCAGGTTCTCATAACCGTTTTGCAGCACCCAGGTCAGCGACGAACGGATGGTGTCGTTGCCGCCGCTGTCTTCCAGGACGTCCGACGCCGTGTCGACGACAAAGACATCGTCGCCTTCGCCGCCTTTCAGCGTATCGGTACCGCCGCCGCCGTCCAGCGTGTCGTTGCCGGTACCGCCCTCCAGGACATTGTTGCCGCTGTTGCCGGTCAGGGCATTGTTCGCTGCGTTGCCCGTACCGTTGACAGAAGCGCTTCCGGTCAGGACCAGGTTTTCGACATCGTTCTGCAGCGTCCAGGTCAACGACGTACGAACCGTATCGTTGCCTTCACCGGCGGCTTCCTGAATCAAATCCGAGACCGTATCGATGATGAAGACGTCATCCCCTTCGCCCCCGGTCAGGGTGTCGTCTCCGAGGCCGCCATCCAGGGTGTCATGGCCTGCGCTGCCAATGAGGCTGTCATTGCCGTTGTTGCCGGTCAGGGCGTCCTGCCCCTCCCAACCGTTGATGGTGTCGTTATTGTCACCGCCGTACAGGGCATTGTCGTTGTAAAAGCCGGAAAAATTGAGCCCGGGTATGTCCGACAAGGCGAGGGTCGTGGTGTTGCTTCCGACCAACTGACCCACGTTGAAACCTGTGCCTGCCCCGACGATGTTTCGCCCGACCAGGTTCGGCAACGCAAAGTTGGTCGTCCCATTACCGCCATAGGTCGTGCCCAGAATCGAGAACAGCGCCGTATTTTGCGCAATCGGCAGGAGGCGGCCGTCGCACGGCAGAAAGCCGCTTGGTACGGAATTTCCCGCGAAGGCGACGATTTCGCCCAGCGCCAGGTATTCGCCAAGCGCAACGCCGTTGCGCACCGGAAAGTCGCCATGGACGGCAATCAGATATTGCAGCGCCAGCGACGGCTGCCGGTTGTCGAAACCTTCGCCACCGCCGCCCATGGCCACTGGCAGGTTGGCGTTGGTGATGACCACGTTGGAAGATCCCATGACCGTGCCCACCGCGACGCCGTTTCCGGCACCGACCACGGTACGGCCCCGCAGGTCGGGCAGCGCAAAGGTGGTGACACCGTTGCCGCCGTACCGGGTGCCAAGCACCGCATACAGAGCCGCATAGTCAGCGATATTCAGGACCTGGCCATAACATTTCATCCACCCGTCCGGCAGGGCGAAGCCGGCGAAGGGGCGCACCGCGCCTGTGACTTCAGCGGTGGCGGGAAAGTTTTCCTGCGACGGATCAAGACCGGCAACATTGATGCCATAATGCATGACCAGGGACGGTTCATAATTGTCCGCCTGCAGACGCGGGGCACCCTGCGATACATAGTTGTCGAGCTTGTACAGCGTCCCCATGGACGCCGAGCCGTATTGCCACCCGTAATAGCCGTCCGAGCCGGTGACGGTTCTGCCGATCAGGTTCGGCAGATTGAAGTTATTGCTCCAGTCGCCGCCATAGGCATTGTTGAGCATAATCCCCAGAATTTGATTTTGTTGATAGGTCAGCAACGCCCCATTGGCCGCGTAGGCGTCGGCCATGGTAAAATTGCCGGCGAAGGTGCGGACGGCGGCGATATAAAACATCCCGTTGGTGTAGGAAAACGCCCCCAAGGCCACGACCGACTGATTGAGAACCAGCCCGGCCTGGTAGTTGGAAGGCGAGGTCAGCGCGCCCACGATCGCCGCTGGAGCCTCTGCCGGCGCCGCAGTGGTCGCCGCATCGGCGGGTACATACTCCGTCACCGCTGCTCTGGCGACCGGAGCGCTGGTCTCGATCTCCTGCCATTGGCTGTCGGCGGCAGGCGTGGTCGCCAGGCTCGTCCCCGACAGGAGGCCAGAGGTATCGATCGATGTGTAGCTGCGCATGGCTGCCCCGGATTTTAAAATAGCCTTAAGAATACGGTAACAATGTACACGATCACCACCGCTTGACCACCCTGCCGAAGTGCTTTCAATTCAAACGGATATATAACAAGGATACGATAAAATAATACCACCACAGGTTAAACCGAAGAGACAAAAGACGATGCCGCCAGCCGATATGCGCCGGCAGCTTGACGGCGCTGTTAAAGCCTGACGTGAACCTGCCGCCTTGTGAGCGCCTGCGGCTTCTGATAGCCTGATCAGACTTCCCCGGGAAACCGTTGGATTGCCTGCCAGACGGACTGAAAACTTGCCCCTCCCCACCGCTCTTGCCCACGTCGACACCTGGATCTTCGATCTCGACCAGACCCTTTATCCGCATGAGGCCGAGGTCATGGCCCTGATCGAGGGCAAGATGACCGCCTTCGTGGCGCGCGAAACCGGCCTGTCCCAGCCCGAAGCCTATGATTTGCAGAAGTCCTATCTGTTCGAGCATGGCACCACCTTGGCCGGGTTGATGGCCCACCATGGCGTCGAGCCGCGCCGCTTCCTGGATGAGGTCCACGACGTGTCTTTGGACGGTCTCAAGCCCGATCCGGAGCTGAACGCCCTGCTGGCCGGCATGAAAGGCCGCCGCATCGTCTTTACCAATGGCGACGACTTTCACGCCGTTCGGATCCTGGCGAAGCTGGAGATGACCGACCTGTTCGACGGTGTTTTTCACCTCGAACACGCCAACTATGTCCCCAAGCCGAACCTGTCGACCTTCGAGCTGATGATGAAAGCGCATATCGTCAACCCGAAGACCGCCGCCTTCTTCGAGGACAGCCCGAAGAACCTGAAGACGGCTTTCGATCTCGGCATGAAGACCATCCTGGTCGGCCCGAAGGCGCAGGGCAATGGCGATGCCTGGGTCGATTTCCGCGGCCTGAATCTCAAGAACTTCCTGCGATCCCATTTCGCGTAAACTACGTGTTGCAACGCGAGAGCTAGGGCATTAAGGGACAGGCGAAATCTCTAGTCTGGAGCCTCCTCATGTCCGACCTCGCCGCCTTCAAGGATGATATCGAAGCCGCCTGGGAGGTCCGCGACACCTTGAACCCGGATTATCGCGGTCTGTACCGAGACGCCGTGGTCGGCGCGCTCGAACTGCTGGACAGCGGCCGTTTCCGCGTCGCGGACAAGGTCGATGGCGAGTGGCACACCAACCAGTGGCTGAAGAAGGCGGTGCTGCTGTCCTTCCGTCTGAACGCCAATGAGCTGATGCATACCGGCCGCGGCCTGTTCGAGCAGGCGCCGCTGGGGCCCTACTGGGACAAGGTGCCGAACAAGTTCGCCAAGTGGGGCGCCGAGGACTTCCAGAAGGCCGGGTTCCGCGCCGTGCCGGGCGCCATCGTACGTCAGGGCGCCTATGTCGCCAAGAACGTCGTGCTGATGCCGTCCTTCGTCAATATCGGCGCCTATGTCGATGAAGGCACCATGGTCGACGGCTGGTCGACGGTGGGTTCCTGCGCCCAGATCGGCAAGAACGTCCACCTGTCGGGCGGCGTCGGCATCGGCGGCGTGCTGGAGCCGCTGCAGGCCAATCCGACCATCATCGAGGACGACTGCTTCATCGGCGCACGTTCGGAAGTGGCCGAAGGCGTGGTGGTCGAGCAGGGTTCGGTCCTGTCGATGGGGGTCTATCTCTCGGCCTCGACGCGCATTGTCGACCGCGCTACGGGTGAGGTCTTCCGCGGCCGCGTGCCGGCCTATTCGGTGGTCGTGCCGGGATCCTATCCCGATCCGAAGGGTGGGCCGTCGCTGTACTGCGCCGTCATCGTCAAGCGGGTCGACGCCCAGACCCGGTCCAAGACCGGCATCAATGAATTGCTGAGGGACTGATGGATTCTGCCACGCTCGATGCCCTGGCCGGGTTTCCGGACCAGTTGGAAGCGCATTACCGCGCCATTCCGGATGGTTTCGAGCTCTGGACACCCTCATCCTGGACCGGCTGCCCAAGTGAGCCCTATTCGGCGCTGGAGCAGCTCTGTCACATCCGCGACATTGAGATCGACGGGTATCATGTTCGGTTTGTGCGAACCTTGAAAGAGGATCGTCCCTTTCTGCCGGGCGTCGATGGCGACCGGCTGAAGGTTCTGCGCAGTTATTCCGAGTCGTTCGCCCCTGATGTGCTGGATGACATCCGCCAGGCGCGCGAGGAGACCCTGGTTCTGCTGGCCACGGTTTCGGCCGAACAGTGGCGCCGGACGTGCGACTTCGAAGATTACGGCGTCACGACCCTGCGCGGGCTGGTGCATTATCTGTGCAGCCATGACCAGCAGCATCTCGCGGGATTACAGTGGTTAGCCGGGAAGATCGAGAGCAGCACTGTCGAGTAATGGGGTTTGGGGCCCGCGGCCCCAAGACTTCCCCTTCCTTCCTTTGACTTCGCCCTCAAAGGGGGCGAGGTCAAAGGAAGGAAAAGAAAGGTTTTGTGGGGTCGCAGACCCCACACCCCGTTAGTTGACAGTGGGCTTCCCGATCTGCAGTTCCTCCCCGTCGAACCCGACCTGGATCACATCGCCATCGCCGAACTCTCCAGCCAGGATCTTGCGCGCAATCCCGTCGACCAGGGTCTTCTGGATCACCCGCTTCAACGGCCGCGCGCCATAGGCCGGATCGAAACCCTTGTCCGCCAGATAGTTCAGCGCCGCATCATCGATGCTCAGCGTCATCTCCCGGTCGGCCATCAGCTTCTCCAGCCCCTTGAGCTGGATGCGGACGATGTCATGCATATGCGCCTTGTCCAGGCGATGGAACAGGATGGTCTCGTCAATCCGGTTCAGGAACTCCGGCCGGAAATGCCGGCGCACCACATCCATCACCAGCGGCCGCACGGTTTCCACCGACTCGTCATCCGCCATATTGACCAGCACGTCCGAACCCAGGTTCGAGGTCATGACGATCAGCGTATTGCGGAAGTCCACAACCCGTCCCTGGCCGTCGGTCAACCGACCATCGTCGAGCACCTGCAACAGCACATTGAACACATCCGGATGCGCCTTTTCGACCTCGTCGAACAAAACCACCTGATATGGCCGGCGCCGCACGGCTTCGGTCAAGGCCCCGCCTTCGTCGTAACCGACATAGCCCGGAGGCGCGCCGATCATCCGCGACACGGAATGCTTTTCCATATATTCCGACATGTCCAGACGCGTGATCGCCGTGTCGTCGTCGAACAGGAACTCGGCCAAGGCCTTGTTCAGCTCGGTCTTGCCGACGCCCGTCGGGCCCAGGAACAGGAACGACCCGATCGGCCGGTTGGGGTCCTTCAACCCTGCCCGCGCCCGGCGCACCGCATCCGACACCGCCGCCAGAGCCTCATCCTGACCGACCACCCGCTTGCGCAATTGATCTTCCATGCGCAGCAGCTTGTCGCGCTCACCCTCCAGCATCTTGTCGACCGGAATCCCAGTCCACCGCGACACCACCTGGGCGATCTGCGACGAGTCCACCACTTCCGGCGTCAAGGGCGCTTCCTGGGACGCCGTTTCCGCCGCCGCCAGTTCCTTCTCCAGAGCGGGAATCCGGCCGTACATAATCTCAGACGCCTTCGCCAGGTCGCCGGCGCGCTGGACATTGGCCAGCTCGATCCGCGCCCGGTCCAAGGCTTCACGCGCCCGTGCCGCCGAACCGACCTTGTCCTTCTCGGCCTTCCACTTCTTGGTCAGGTCCAGGGAGCGGAGTTCCAGGTCCTCCAGCTCGTCGGTCAGCTTGTCCAGCCGCGCCCGCGACGCCGCATCGGTCTCCTTGTTCAGCGCCTCGCGCTCGATCTTGAGCTGGACGATGCGGCGGTCCAGTTCGTCCAGCTCTTCCGGCTTGGAATCGACCGCCATGCGCACCCGCGACGCCGCTTCGTCGACCAGGTCGATCGCCTTGTCCGGCAAAAACCGATCGGCAATGTAACGATTCGACAGGGTCGCCGCCGACACGATGGCCGAGTCGGAAATGCGCACGCCGTGGTGAACCTCGTACTTTTCCTTCAGCCCGCGCAGGATCGAGATGGTGTCCTCGACCGTCGGCTCGGAGACAAACACCGGCTGGAACCGCCGCGCCAGGGCGGCGTCCTTTTCGACGTGCTTGCGATATTCGTCCAGGGTCGTCGCGCCCACACAGTGCAATTCACCGCGCGCCAGAGCCGGCTTCAACAGATTGGACGCATCCATGGCGCCGTCGGACTTGCCGGCGCCGACCAGGGTGTGCATCTCGTCGATGAACAGGACGATTTCGCCCTCGGCGGCCGTGACTTCGTTGAGCACAGCCTTCAACCGCTCCTCGAACTCGCCGCGGTATTTCGCTCCGGCGATCAGAGAGCCCATGTCGAGCGACAGCAGCTTCTTGTCTTTCAACGATTCCGGCACATCGCCATTGACGATGCGCTGGGCCAGGCCTTCGACGATGGCGGTCTTGCCGACGCCCGGCTCCCCGATCAACACCGGATTGTTCTTGGTGCGCCGCGCCAGCACCTGGATGGTGCGGCGAATCTCTTCGTCGCGGCCGATGACCGGGTCGATCTTGCCGGCGGCCGCCGCTTCGGTCAGGTCGCGAGCATACTTTTTCAGCGCGTCGAAACCGTTCTCGGCCGAGGCGGAATCCGCCGTCTTGCCTTTGCGGAAGGCCGTCTGGGCGTCCTTCAAGGTCTTGAGGTTGAGGTTGGCCGCCTTGAGGATGGCGCCACCATCACCGGTGTTCAACGCGGCGACCAGCAACCGGTCGGCGGTAACAAAGCTGTCGCCGGCCTTCTGGGCTTCGGTCTCCGCCTCGTTGAACAGCTTTGCGGTGTCGTTGTTCATGTACAGTTGGGTATTGCCGCCCGAAACCGACGCGATCTTGTTAAAGGCGGCATCGACCGCGCCGGCAAAGGCATCAGCATTGCCGCCGGCCAGGGCGACCAGACGCGAGCTCAGCCCGTCCTTGTCTTCGGTCAGGGCTTTCAGCACATGGACCGGGGTAAAATACTGGTGGCTGCTGGCCTGGGCCAGGCTCTGGGCGCTTTGGATAAGCTTTTGGGTTTTCTCGGAATATTTCTCGATATTCATGCTTGGGTTCCCCTGACGGCGGATGAATCTGACGGCCCTCGAAGTCAAGCGACCGCCACGCCAGCCGATATGGTGTGACCGTCACATCGCACAAGAGCCACCCCCGAAAATCGCTGGCGTGCGGCCCACAATCCGCCTATAAAACCGCCATGAAGTTGCTGGACGACAAGATTTTCTACCCCCTGGCCGCCGTCATCGCGATCGCCTTGATCGCGTTTGCCATGTCGTGGCCGCAGGGCCTTGGGACGCGCTCGCCTCCGCCGTTCGGCCACGCCGAGGAGCTTCCGGACTACTACCGCATGGTCAAGGAACGCGACGCCCGCCTGAAGCGCGAAGCCGTCGAGAAAGAGGAGCGTCGCGCCCAACAGGCAAGCGAGGCTTCGGTCGCGTCGTCCGTAATCTCCGAAGTCGCTGACAGCGCCGGCGTCGAGTGAACCTTCTCGTTTTCGGCTATGGCTTTATCGGTGCGGCCTTTGCCCGTGCTGTGCAGGGTGCCCGGATTACCGCCACTGCCCGCGATCCCGAAAAACGCGCGCATTTGGAAAGCCAGGGCATAACCGCCGTCGATCCCGTCGACAGCCAAGCCGCCTTCGAAGCCGCCGATTCCATCCTGATTACCCCTGCTCCCGGAGACGATGGCTGTCCCGCCTTTGCCGCCCTGCAACCTGTGCGCAGCGGCCAATGGATCGGCTACCTGTCGACCACCGGCGTCTATGGCGACCGTGACGGCGGTTGGGTGTGGGAAGACAGCGAGCTGCGCCCCACCTCCGCCGAAGGCCGCCGCCGGGTCCTGGCCGAAAGCCAGTGGCTGTCCGCCGGCGCCCAGGTCTTCCGCCTGCCTGGGCTTTATGGTCCCGGCCGCAATGTCATCGAGCGGCTTAAGGACGGCACAGCCAGGCGCATCCACAAACCCGGCCATGTCTTTTCCCGACTGCACCACGACGACTGCGCCACCGCCCTGCTGGCCAGCCTCAACCGGCCCCGGCCGGGCGGCATCTATAACCTGTGTGATGACGAACCCGCCCCGGCGGATGAGGTGCTGCTGTATGCGGCAGACCTGACCGGTTTGCCGGTGCCCGAACCGACCGCCTGGGACGATCCGCGCTTCCCGGCCATGCAGCGCTTCTACCGCGACAACAAACGCGTCTCCAACGCCCGCGCCAAGGCCGAACTGGGCTGGTTTCCGCGCTATCCGACCTATCGCGAAGGCCTGAAGGCGCTGGTTTAACGGATAACCACAATCTTTAGGTTCAACCCGACGTTCGCCCATGGCTTGTCGGCTGTCACCACGGTTGCCCGTTCCATCATGGCCACGGCGAGGCAGGCGCGATCCCCCAGCGACAATCCCAGAGCCTTGGTTTGCTGGCGCAGTTTCCCGGCCAGCAAAGCCTGGGGCGCGCTGAAGTCGACGATCGTCACGGACTGCTTGGCCAATACTGAGGCAACGACACCCGGATCGACGCTACGCTCGGTACACTTGGTGTAGACCTCGGCCAGATTGATGGTGCTGATCATGGCGTCGCGAAGATAGGTCTCGACGATATCGCAGCCCTTCTCCCGCCACAGCAAGGCCAGGACGGCGGACGAATCCAGGACTGCCGTCATTCGCGCGCTGCCTCGGCGCGCCGGTCGGCGATCAGCTCATCAACGATCGAACCGGTTCCGGTATCGACGGCCTGGATCATATCCTGCAGCTTTTTCAAGGCCATGGCCGGTGAGATGAGACGCAGTTCGCCATCGACCAGTTCCCCGGTCAGCCTGCGATCTTCGCCAATCATCATGGCCCGCCGTATTTCGACCGGTATAAGTATCCGGCCATCCGGCCCTATCTGCACAGGAAAATGGCTTGAAGGCGTAAAGGGGGCCTCGTCGAACCCCGGACCGTAGGAATAGGCTTCAGACATTTCAGCACCCGATTGTCGAAACAAGAACAATCTGACAGATTTATTCAGAAATGTCAATTATCGCGTAGATCGCCAACCATCTGCACCAGCAGGGCCAAGTCTTGTTCCCGCGACAGGCGATGGTCGCCGTCCTTGATCAGACGGATCTGGGCATCAGGTGTCGTAAACGTCTCCAGCAGGCGCACGCCATGCTGCCAGGGCACCAGATCGTCCTTCATGCCGTGCAGGATGCGCACCGGCCCATCAAACGCAATCGGCGCGTTCAGCACCTCATGGCCGGCGGCCTCATCGAAAAACGCCTGGCTCAGCGGCACCGGCCGGTCATAGCCGGGCATCATGTAGACGCCGGTCGTCTCCAGTTGCCGCCTGTCCTCCGGTGACAGGCTGGCCAGCATAAGCTTTCTGGCGAAATCGGCCGCCGGGGCCAGAAAACCCGCCGCCCGCACCTTGCCCGGCCGCTCGCGGATCAGCAGCGACAGCATATGCCCGCCCATGCTGGAGCCTACCGCCACCACCGGCCCCTGCGTGAGGGCATCAGCCACGGCCAGGACGTTGTCGCGCCACCGCCCGACCCGAGCCTGTTCGAAAACCCCGCCGGTTTCGCCGTGCGCAAAGTAATCGAAGCAGAGGAAATCCCAGCCGCGCTCCGCCGCCACGGCGCTGATCGCGGCAATCTTGCTGCCGTTCATGTCGGACAGGAAACCGCCCAGCCACAGGATGGTCGGGCCGTCACCGCGCAGATGACGATAGGCGATGCGGTCGCCCCCAGACGACTCAAGAAAAGAGGGCGTATCGAGAAAGGAAGGAGTCAACATGGTCTTGACTTAAAACGCCCGGAGACGGCAGACAAGGCTTATGACCACCTCTTCCTTCACCGGCTGCGTCTTGCAGGTCGTGCCTGAACTGGATACCGGCGGCGTCGAACAGACCGTGCTCGACGTCAGCGCCGCTATTCTGGCGGCCGGCGGACGCTCGATCGTCGCCACCAAGGGCGGCCGGCTGGTCGAACGCCTGGAAAAGGCCGGCGCCACCGTGGTGCTGATGCCGGTTCACAGCAAGAACCCATTCACGCAACTCAAGAACCACAATGCCCTGCGTGACCTGATCCGGCGCGAAAAGGTCGACATCGTCCATGTCCGGTCGCGCGCTCCGGCCATGGCAGCCATCGGCGCCGCACGCGCCGAAAAGATCCGCAGCGTCGCCACCTACCACGGTATCTACAACGCCAGGTCCGGCCTGAAGCGCTGGTACAACAGCCAGATGACGCGCGCCGACATGACGATCGCCAATTCGGACTATACCCGCGACCATATCCTGAAGACCTACAACCATGCCCTGCCGGAACGGGTGATCAGCATCCCGCGCGGCGTCGACCTGCACCGCTTCGATCCGGAAGGCTTCGACGTTCGCAAAATCATGAAGCTGGACGAGACCTGGGGCACGGGCGACAACGACACCCGCAACCGCTTCCTGCTGGCGGCGCGGCTGACGCGCTGGAAGGGCCAGGTCCTAGTCATCGAAGCGGCGAAACTGCTGAAAGAACAGGGCATCGCCGACTTCCTGATCCTGGTCGCTGGCGACGACCAGGGCCGCACCGAATATCGCGCCGAACTGGAAAAATTGATCGAAACCCACGCCTTGCAGGACAATGTCAAGCTGGTCGGCCATGTCAGCGACATGCCCAGCGCCTACAGCATGTGCCACTTCGCCCTGGCGCCGTCGCTCGAGCCCGAAGCCTTTGGCCGCACCGCGGTCGAGCCCCAGGCCATGCAGCGCCCGCCCCTGGCCGCTGATCATGGCGCCACCGTCGAAACCGTGGTCGACGGCGTCACAGGCTGGCTGGTGAAACCCGGCGACGCTGCGGCCTGGGCTGAGGCGATGAAGACCGCCATGGCGCTGTCGGATGAACAGCGCTTCGAGATGGGCGTGGCCGGCCGCGCCCGCGTCAAGGAACGTTTCAGCCTGGACGTGATGTGCGAACGCACCCTTGATGTCTATCGCGCGCTGCTTATATTGACGTCACGCAAGTACAACAGTCGCGCTAATTCCTGAAAATTTAACCGTTTCGGCATATTAGGAATTGCGGTTAGCCTTCCCTTTCGGCATAATCCCGCGCGACTCTGAAACGAGCCTCACCCTTATCGTCAACTGTGACAGGAGAACGACCTATTCGTCGCCCGATCCAAGCCCCGCCTCCCAAAGACGGCCCCCGCATCAATCAGGACATCAAGGTCCCGCGCGTATTGTTGATTGACCAGAACGGCGAAAAGCAAGGCATCATGCCGACCTCCGCCGCGCTTGAAGCCGCAGAAGAAGCTGGCCTGGACCTCGTCGAGGTCTCTCCGACGGCTGATCCCCCCGTCTGCAAAATTCTTGACTACGGCAAGTTCCGCTTCCAGGAGCAGAAGAAGAAGGCCGAAGCGCGCAAGAAGCAGAAGGTCGTCGAAATCAAGGAAATCAAGCTCCGTCCGAACATCGACATCCACGATTACGAGGTCAAGGCCAAGGCCATGACCCGCTTCTTCGAGGAAGGCGACAAGGTCAAGGTGACGCTGCGTTTCCGTGGCCGTGAAATGGCGCACCCGGAACTGGGTATGAAGCTGCTCAACAAGGTCAAGGCCGACTTCGAGCCCACCACCAAGGTCGAATACGAGCCTCGGATGGAAGGTAAGCAGATGATCATGATCCTGGCGCCGAAGTAAGGCGTTCAAGATCGATCCCGATCAGCCCCGCTCCGGCGGGGCTTTTTCGTATGTGAAGGAAGGTTTTAACACGAACAACACGAACCGCCGCTCTGCGGCGACACGAACTTCAGGACGACCTGGATTGGCAGGGCCCAGAGATACCTTATTCGTGGTTCCCCTCCCTTACGTAGATTTAGCCTTACTCGTCATCTCAAACTCATCCTGAAGTTCGTGTCGCCGCAGAGCGGCGGTTCGTGTGGTTCGTGTTAAAATTCTTACGAGCCTTTCCGCGCCTCCAAGCTTTACAACCCCGCCACGGCCAACCATATCCGCTCCATGGCCGAACCCACTCAATCCGTCCGTCTCGATGTCTGGCTGTGGCGCGCCCGCTTCTTCAAAACGCGCGCCCTGTCAGCCCAAATGTGCGAATCGGGCCATGTCCGTCTGGAACGCTTCGGCCTGGTTAACAGGGTGGACAAATCGTCGCAGGCGGTCAAACCCGGCGACCGGCTGATCTTCGCCCTGGGTACGCGCCTGATCGACATCGAAATCCTCGATACCGGCGAACGGCGTGGCCCGGCGCCCGAAGCCCGGACTCTCTATCAGGCTAAGGCTTCGGTTTAGAACAAATGGCTTTGCCGTCAGCGACATAGGCTTGACATTGGGGCCTTAAGTTTGCATGACGCACGTGTTCAAAAAGGCTTACCCGCTATGACCTACATCGTCACCGACCCCTGCGTAAAATGCAAGTTCATGGACTGCGTCGAGGTGTGTCCGGTCGACTGCTTCTACGAAGGTGAAAACTTCCTGGTCATCAACCCGGACGAATGCATCGACTGCGGCGTCTGCGAACCCGAATGCCCGGTCGACGCGATCAAGCCCGACACCGAGGACGAAGGCACCAAGTGGTTGGAAATCAACACGAAATATGCCGCCGTCTGGCCGAACATCTCGGAAAAGGGCACCCCACCCGCCGATCGCGAAGACTTTGAACGCGAGACCGAAAAATACGAAAAATATTTTTCAGAAAAGCCCGGCAACGGTAAATAAATACCGTGCAAACTGTGTAAACGGTTGAATCCGGCCTGTTTGCGGTCGCGAAGGGTCGCGGCTTACAGAGCCTTTATCTTGTCGCAAATTTGTGATATAAAGTTTGGTATTGCAAGAGTCGAACGGGTCAACCCATGTCTTTGCTGACATAAACCGGCCTTCACGATCCGCGCAACATCTTCTTTTGTTTTTTGCGTCCAGACCGGGCTAGCCCAGCCTGTGACGCGCCATCGACGCAGGTCGGATGCCAACCTTGTCTTAGTCTGGAATGATGCGCACATCGAGGCCAGAGGGCGAATGCCTTCCCGGTCTTTTTTCACGTGCGCCTTCGACATGTCTGCCCCCTCCCCGGAGCAGGCCTGCCGATTTCTGACACTCTAAGAAGACTATGGTTAACAGCCGGTTTTGCTTAACCTTGAGCGAAAGGGACGCACCCATGTCCGCAGACACCCTCAACATTTCCCGTTTTGACTTCTCCGTAGGCGACAAGGTCGTCTATCCGGCCCACGGCGTCGGTACCGTCGCGGCCGTCGAGACACAGGAAGTGGCCGGCTACGCTCTTGAAGTTTTCGTCGTCACGTTCGACCACGAGAAGATGACCCTGCGCGTCCCGACCAAGAAGGCCAAGACCGCTGGTCTGCGCCACCTGGCCGCCGAAGCCGTCATGTCGCAGGCTCTGGTCACCCTGAAGGGCCGCGCCCGTATCAAGCGCACCATGTGGTCGCGTCGCGCCCAGGAATATGAAGCCAAGATCAACTCCGGCTGCCTCGTGTCGCTGGCCGAGGTCGTGCGCGACCTGTACCGTTCGGACAGCCAGCCGGAACAATCCTATTCCGAGCGCCAACTCTATGAGTCGGCCCTGGACCGCATGGCCCGCGAAGTCGCCGCGATCGAAAAGATCGATCGTGACGCCGCCGTTGCCCTGCTCAACAAGAACCTGACCAAGGCGGCCTAAGCCGTCCCAATGTCGGATATGAATAAGCCTCTCAGGGAAACCTGGGAGGCTTTTTTATTGCCCCGCCATCCGGCGATAGATCGTGCTGCGATGGATGCCCAGTTGCCGGGCCGCGGCGCTGACACTGCCATTGTGCACGGCCAGTGCATTGCGGATCGTCGCCAGTTCCAGATCCTCCAGGGGCGTCACCACCGGCAAAGGCGCCGACGCCACACCATCGTCATCCAGCCGGGCGACGAATTCACGGCCATCACGACCGCGCAGAAGACCACTGCCCAAAGCTGTCGCCTCGAACACCTCTTCGAGCGCCAGGCTGTCCAGTCCGTCCCAGCTTCGCCCGACCAAAGAGAGGCCGCGACGGTTGGCCGCCACCACGACGGCGTCGCGGAACACCAAAATGCCTTCGCGCGCCGCGCCCAGCAGCGCGGGGTCGGTCTGGAAACGCAAGGTCTGACAACCTTCGAAGCCGCCCCGGAACAGCCGGTGCTCGATCTGCTCCACCGCCATGCGCACCATGCCCAGCATCTGTCCGGCCGGCAGGGTCGACGGCGTCGAGATGTCCAGAACACCCAGGGTGGCGCCGCGCGGATCGATAATTGGCGTGGCGGCGCAGCTCAAATTCTGGTGGCCGCGAAAATAGTGCTCGGCGCCGTTGACCACCACGGCGCGACGTTCGGCAATGGCCGTGCCGATAGCATTGGTACCCGTGCCGTCCTCGCTCCATTGCGCGCCCGGCCGCAACGCCACCTGCGCCGCCTGACCGGCAAAGGCCGGATCACCGACCGCGTCCAGTATCTCGCCCCCGGCATTGGTCAGGATGACAATGCCGGCCAGTTCGCGTGCTTCGCCGTACAGCGCGTCCAGCTCCGGCCGGCAAATCCGCCGCAAAGCCTCGTGGCGTTCCTGCAAAACCTTGAGTTCCGATCGGGTCGGTGCGGCAAAATCAGGGGTAGCAGCCTCGTCCAATCCCATGTCAGCGCAGCGAATCCACGATCGCAGGATGGCATGGCCGATCTGGTCGACAGGCAATCCCTTGCCCGCGAAGAAGGTCTTGCGGGCAGCTTCGATCTGATGCGGCTGGGCTGGGATCAAGTCCCGCCTCCCTGAAACTTTTTCGTTGAAACCGAATGAATGCCCATAGCCGCCCATGCGCAAGCCAAATCGCGCGGTATCACGGCAAGAGTGATGGTCTGCGTCGCAACACCTGTCGCAATTTGCGACACCGCCACGACAACCGCCGCAGCCCGCGACAGGGGCGCCTCAAACCGCTCGAAAACCGCGTCCCAACACCGCCTGCACGCCGGCTTTTGGTTGCCGCCTGCTGCCCTCAAGGCGCAGCCTCCTTGTCAAGCCGGGCGGGCTCAACCGCTTGGATAGAGCAGACGCCTCGTGTCGATCCAAAAAGTGGCGTCCACTTTTTGGCACGAGGCTCACAGGAGGAAACAATGACGAAATTCGAACGCCTGATCGAGGCCGGAACCCCGTTCCGCACGCGCTATGGCAACTATATCGGCGGCGAGTGGATCGAGCCGGTCCAGGGCCGCTACATGGACAACCTCTCGCCGGTCAACGGCCGCAAGCTCTGCGAAGTGCCGCGCTCCACGTTGGAGGATATCGACCTGGCGCTTGACGCCGCCCATCGGGCAAAGGATGCCTGGGGCCGGACCTCGGTGACCGAACGCTCCAATATCCTGCTCAAGATCGCCGACCGTATCGAGGCCAACCTGCCGCTGATTGCCGAGGCCGAGACCTGGGACAACGGCAAGCCACTGCGCGAAACCACGGTTGCCGACATCCCGCTGGCCATCGACCATTTCCGCTATTTCGCCGGCTGCATCCGCGCCCAGGAAGGCTCGATCGGCGAACTGGATAACGACACGGTCGCCTATCACTTCCATGAACCGCTCGGCGTGGTCGGCCAGATTATCCCGTGGAACTTCCCCATCCTGATGGCAGCCTGGAAGCTGGCCCCCGCCCTGGCCGCCGGCAACTGTGTGATTCTGAAGCCGGCCGAACAGACCCCAGCCTCGATCCTGGTCGTCGCCGAACTGATCCACGACCTGCTGCCGCCGGGCGTGCTCAATATCGTCAACGGCACCGGCATCGAAGCCGGTAAGCCCCTGGCCCAGAGCCCGCGCATCGCCAAGGTCGCCTTTACGGGCTCGACCGCCGTAGGCAAGGAAATTATGCGCTACGCCGCCGACAACCTGACCAACATCACGCTGGAACTGGGCGGCAAGTCCCCCAACGTCTTCTTCGCCGACGTCATGGCCGAAGACGACGCCTTCCTCGACAAGGCGCTGGAAGGTTTCGCCTTCTTCGCCCTGAACCAGGGCGAGGTCTGCACTTGCCCGTCGCGCGCCCTGGTGCATGAGTCGATCTACGACCGGTTTATGGAAAAGGCCCTGGCCCGGGTGAAGGCTATCACCCAGGGCGACCCACTCGACATGGGCACGATGATCGGCGCCCAGGCGTCGCAGGAACAGTTCGACAAGATCCGGCGCTATCTCGAAATCGGCCGTAGCGAGGGCGCCAAGGTGCTGACCGGCGGCGATATCACCCGGTTGGGCGGTGACCTCAATGATGGTTTCTACATCCAGCCGACGGTCTTCGAAGGCCACAACAAGATGCGCGTCTTCCAGGAGGAGATCTTCGGTCCGGTCGTGTCGGTAACCACCTTCAAGACGGTCGAGGAAGCCATCGAGATCGCCAACGACACGGTCTATGGCCTGGGCGCCGGGGTGTGGTCGCGCGACATGAACCTGGCCTACCGTGCCGGCCGCGGCATCCAGGCCGGCCGCGTCTGGACCAACTGCTACCACGCCTATCCGGCCCATGCGGCTTTCGGGGGCTACAAGCAGTCGGGCATCGGCCGCGAAACCCACAAGATGATGCTGGACCATTACCAGCAGACCAAGAACCTGCTGGTCTCCTATGCCCCGCAGAAACTGGGCTTCTTCTAAGACGGTGACTCCCACCCGTGCTTTAAGCCAGCCCCCGGACCTGTGTGCCGGGGGCTTTTTTGTGTTAAGAAGGCTGGCCTTGAGTCAGTCCAGCACAGTAAAAATGCGGTTTTGCCCTTGACCTGACGGCGGGGGTTGGTTATGGAACGCCCCTCTTGGCGGCCCGAGGTCCTCTGGCCGCCGAACCCTATTATCTTTATTCGAAGGTAGAACCCATGTCGCGTCGTTGCGAACTCACCGGTGTCGGTCCCATGGTCGGCCACAGCGTGAGCCACTCAAATGTCAAGACGAAGCGCCGCTTCCTGCCGTCTCTGCGTCAAACCGCCCTGCAATCAGAAGCGCTGGGCCAGGCCTATCGCCTGAAGATCTCGAACGCTGCCCTGCGCACGCTCGACTTCCGCGGCGGTCTGGATGCCTTCCTGGTCAAGGCCGACGATGCAGATCTGTCGCTGCGCGCCCGTCGCCTGAAGAAGCAGATCAAGGACAAGCTGGCCGCCAAGGCTTAAGTTTCCGACTCCTGGTCGAACACGCGAAAAACTCCGGTCGTCATGGTCCGGAGTTTTTTGTTGTCCAAATATATTAGCATTGACTAATGCATTAGCCATAGCTAATATGTTGCCATGACCGAAGCCGTTACCATGTCCAACCTTATGCGCGCCCTGGCCGATCCGACGCGGCGGACCGTGTTCGAAAGAGTCTTCGACAGCGAAGAAATCTCCGTCGCCGATCTGACCCGCGGCAGCGGCGTCACCCAGGGCGCCATCTCCCAGCATCTCAAATCGCTGAAACAGGCCGGCCTGGTCGCTGAACGCGCCGAAGGCCGCCACGTCTTTTACCACGCCGCTCCGGAAGGGCTGGAGCCCCTGGTGACCTGGATGGACCATTACGGCGTCTTCTGGCGCGACCGCTTCACCAACCTGCGCAGCCTCCTGAAGGAGATAGATCCATGACCGAAACGGTCCTGCCCACCGACACCCGCGACATCGTCATCGACGAGGTCTTTCCGCACCCTGCCGAAACCGTTTGGAAGACCCTGACCACGCCCGAACTGATGTCGCGCTGGATGATGCAGCCGACAGGCTTCAGAGCCGCCGAAGGCCAAGCCTTTACCTTCCAGACCAAACCGGCTGGGGCATGGGATGGCACCATCCGCTGCCAGGTCCTGGAGATCGTGCCCAAGCGTCGTCTGGTCTATGCCTGGAAGGGCGGTGACGCCGGCAATACCGGCTACGGCGCGCCGCTGGATACGGTCGTTACCTGGACACTGACCCCGGTCGAGGCCGGTACCCGCGTCCAGTTGGTCCATTCCGGCTTCGTCCTGCCGAAGAACGACAGCGCCTACCGCAATATGAGTGACGGATGGGTGAAGGTGATCGGCCGCCTCGACTCGGTCGCCGGCGAAAGCGAGTGACCTTGCCGAAAGGCAGGATCAGGGAATCCAGTCGTACATCAGCAGCCGCGGCCGGCCATCGTCGGCCAGGCTGTCGGAGATCAGGTACAGACGATACCCCGCCTCGGTCTTCACCGCCGCGACGCCTTCATAATTGTCGACCGCCAAAGGCGGCGCCACGACCGCCAGATCCTCGACCTTGACCAGGCGCCCGTCCTTCAACCTTAGCCGGCTTAAGGTCGAGCGCGGCGCGCTGAACGGCACAAAGTAGCGATACAGCGCCAGGACCTCATCATCGCGGCCGGGCACCGGCGCCAGCGACGTCAGCTTGTACATAAAACCCGGCACGGGCGGGCCTTCGACGGCCTTGCAGCCCGGCCTAGCGACACCGCACAGCCAGAACCCGCCCGATTCGGCACCGGCCAGCAGTTGCCCGTCCAGCCAGGCCAGGCCTTCCAGACCTTCATTGTTGGGCATACCCGGCAGCCCGGCCATCGGCAATTGCGTCGGCGTGCCGTTCCACTGTGTGCCCGGCGCAAAGACCATGACCCGATGCATGCGCTCATAACTGACATAGCGCGTGCCGTCGGGCCCTGTGGCCAGATCTTCGGAATCGTTAAAGTCCCGGTTGATCGAGGTCTTGCCGTCCCTGTCGCGCAGCAGGTCGATCTTCACCGGCCCGCCATTCAGCGAAAACCGCAGCGTGGTGCCGAAGTCGCTCAGGGCCGTCACCTGACCGTCGCTGCCAATTTCCAGGTCCGACAGTCCGGTGACCTGCGAAGTGCCGTGCGCAACGATCTCATAGCCGCCAACATAGCGCACCTTCGGATTGGCCGGTTTGGTATCTGTCACCGCCGGCAAAGGCTTCAAACTGACGCTCTCGCTGCCATAGGGGCGCAATTCCGCCGCGGCTGGACAGGCCAGTAAAATCGCGGCGATCGTCAGGTAAGGCCATTTCATGGTGCGTCTCGGTTTGTAATCCATCCGCCTTGCTGATATCATCTGCCGATGCAAACTGAACCTATAGAATACGAAATCGGTCTTTATCCGCGCGGCCCCAATAGCTGCCAATGGAAGATCTGGCCGAAAGCCGGCGGCACCCCCGTCGCAACCGGCGTTGAACGGAACTGGGCGGACGCGCAGAAGGCCTCTCAACGCGCCAAGGAACGTCTGCTCGCCAAGGGCTAACCCGCCCCCTGAGCGTCACTTCTCCTCAAATAATTCCGTCAGCTTATCCATAAGCCCGCCAGCGAGATGCTCGACGTCAATCAGCGTCAGGGCGCGCTTGTAATAGCGCGTGACATCGTGGCCGATGCCGATGGCGACAAGCTCGACCTTGCGCGCGCCCTCGATCTCGGCGATCACTCGGCGCAGGTGGTTTTCGAGATAATGCCCGTTGTTGACGCTCAACGTCGAGTCGTCGACCGGCGCCCCGTCCGAGATCACCATCAGGATCTTGCGTTGCTCCGGCCGGTTGGCCAGGCGCCCATAGGCCCACTGCAGCGCCTCACCGTCGATGTTTTCCTTCAGCAGACCTTCGCGCATCATCAGACCCAGGTTCTTGTGCGTCCGGCGCCATGGCGAATCGGCCGCCTTGTAGATGATGTGGCGCAAATCGTTGAGACGGCCCGGATTGGCCGGCTTGCCCTCACGCACCCACTTTTCGCGCGACAGCCCGCCCTTCCACGCCTTGGTGGTGAAGCCCAGGATCTCGACCTTGACACCGCAGCGCTCCAGGGTTCGCGCCAGAACATCGGCGCAGATGGCCGCGACCATAATCGGCCGCCCGCGCATCGAGCCCGAATTGTCGAGCAGCAGCGTGACCACCGTATCGCGGAACTCGGTGTCCTTCTCCTGCTTGAATGACAAGGGCGCCGACGGATCGACGATCACCCGCGTCAGCTTGGCGGCGTCCAGCACGCCCTCTTCCAGGTCGAACGACCAGGTCCGGCTCTGTTGGGCCATGAGCTTGCGCTGTAACCGGTTGGCCAGGCGCGACACGATGGTCGCCATGTTGGCCAGTTGCGCATTCAGAAATCCGCGCAGCCGCTCCAGTTCCTCGGGCTCACACAGTTCCTCGGCCGGCACGACCTCGTCGAACTGGCGGGTAAAGACGTCGTAGTCCTTCTTGACCTTATCAGCGAAGGGCGCTTCGTCGCGGACATCGGCCTCACCGGCCTCGCCGTCGGGTACTTCGTCGGTCGAGCTTTCGGACGCCATCTGCGGATCGCCCGACATCTGGGTGTAGTCGTCCTCGCCTTCCTGGGCCTGTTCCTGGCCTTGCTGGTCGGGTTCGGGCTGGTCAGGCTGCTGCTCGCTTTCGTCGGGCTGTTCGTCCTGTTCGGCGTCGTCCTGGGGGCTGTCGCCGTCATTCTCGCCCTCCTCGCCCTCGTCCTGCTTTTCCTCCTCGGCATCGAGGCTGTCGTCGACGAGATCGAGTGCGGTCAGAACCTTCCGCGCCTGCTGGGTAAAGGCCTTCTGGTCGTGGATCAGCCCGGCCAGCTTTTCCAGCCCGTCGCCGGTCTTGTCGGCGATCTCATGGCGCAGCATGTTGACCACGCGTTGGACCGACGCCGGCACGGGGTCGCCGGTGACGGCTTCGCGCGCCATCAGGCCCAGGATCTCGGGCAGGCCCAGATCGGCCTTGTCTTCCTTGCGCATCAGGCCCGACCGTTCCAGGTCATTCTCCAGCGCCGCCTGCAGGTTCAGCCGCACGCCTTGCATGGCGCGCGCGCCGATAGCGTCGAGGCGGGCCGCTTCCAGGGCGTCGAAGGCTTCGCCGGACAGGCTGTCGCGTGGACGGGCGCGAGCGTCGACGGCGGCATCGTGGTGGGCGCGGCGCAACGCCATGCGGTCGGCCTGGCCGCGCACCCGCTGGGCCAGCTTGGGCGCCAGGTCGCGTGGCGGATGTGGCAGGATCAGCTTGCTGCCGTCCAGACGCGGGCCGTCGGAGCCGAAGACGACCTCCAGCTCGGCATCCTCCGCCAGGGCGCGGGTCGAATGGATCAGCGCCTTCTTGAACGGTTCACTGAGGATGGTCGGCTTTTGCGCCATAGGACCGGAGAATCTTTCTACTTCTCCTCCCCATCTTGATGGGGAGGTGGCGAGCAAGTTAGCCCCCTTACGGGGCGAAACGCGTCGAGACGGAGGGGTCCATTCACAGCCGGCAAGATACCCCTCCACCGCTTCGCGGTCCCCCTCCCCACATGTGGGGAGGAGAGCTAGATAACCTTCACTTTGAGGGCGCTTTCCTTGACGTCGGTGCCGAAGGCGCGCTGATAGAATTCGGCCAGGGTATGGCGCTCCAGTTCGTCGCTCTTGTTGAGGAAGGACAAGCGGAAGGCCAGTTCCGGATCGTTGTTGAAGATCAGGGTGTTCTGGGCCCAGGTAATGACCGTCCGAGGCGACATGACGGTCGAGATATCGCCGTTGGAAAAGGCCGAACGCGACATGTCGGCGACGCGCACCATGGCATCGATCATGCCCTTGCGTTCGGGCGTATCGAACTCCGGCACCTTAGCCAGGACGATTTCGACCTCGGCATCGTGGGTCAGATAGTTGAGCGTGGTGACCAGCGACCAGCGGTCCATCTGGCCCTGGTTGATCTGTTGGGTGCCGTGATAGAGGCCCGTGGTATCGCCCAGGCCGATGGTGTTGGTGGTCGAGAACAGGCGGAAGAAAGCGTTCGGCTTCAACACCTTGTTCTGATCCAGCAGGGTCAGGCGGCCCGAAGCCTCCAGCACGCGCTGGATGACGAACATCACGTCCGGGCGGCCGGCGTCGTATTCGTCGAACACCAGAGCGACGGGGCGTTGCAGCGACCACGGCAGGATGCCTTCGCGGAATTCGGTGACCTGCTGGCCGTCCTTCAGCACGATGGCGTCCTTGCCGATCAGGTCGATCCGCGACACGTGGCTGTCCAGGTTGACGCGGATCATCGGCCAGTTCAGGCGGGCGGCGATCTGTTCGAGGTGGGTCGACTTGCCGGTACCGTGGAAGCCCTGGACCATCACCCGGCGATCGTAGGCGAAGCCGGCGCAGATGGCCAGGGTCGTCTGCGGATCGAAGCGGTAGGCTTCGTCGATCTCGGGCACGTGGCTGTCGCGATGCGTGAAGGCCGGCACCATCATGTCGGAATCGACACCGAAAACCTCACGGATGCTGACCTTTTTATCGGGCGCGAGCGACAGCAGGGGATCGTTGTATTCCAGTTCGGCGGACATGGCGGGATCAGGCTTTCAAAGCGAAATAACGTGACAGTCAGCTAAGACTTTGCGCCCCTGCGCACAACCCTAATGTTCGCAATCTGCGAACTTTTTTGTCGCAGGGTTCGTGCTATAGAAACGTAAGAAAACCATGGAAGCCCCGATGTCCCAGGATAGCAACCGCGAACTCATCCTCAGCTATTACAAGGCGCTGGAAGCCGGCGACGGCGAGGCGCTGTTTGCTGTGTATGACCCGGCCGTGATCCAGACCGAATGGCCCAATCAGTTGAAACCGAAGGGCGACCGCCGCGGCCTGGAAAAGCTGAAGAGCGATTTCGAACGCGGCAAGGGTGTGATGCGGTCACAGACCTACGACATCAAGACCCTGATCTGCACGGATGATTACGCCGCTGTCGAAGCAACCTGGGAAGGCGTGATCGCCGTGCCGCTGGGCAAGCTTCAGCCCGGCGATGTCATGACGGCACATATCTCGACCGTCTTCACCCTGCGCGACGGCAAAATCGTGAACCAACGCAATTACGACTGCTTTGAGCCGTTTTGAGGTTCATCCGGGTACTGATAGCTGACCAGCTTATCGAGGAAGGGCGCGGCCTCGATGTCCTCCATCGTCGTGCAACCGGGCCAGTCGTTGACATGGTCCATCCACGGGACGCGGCCTTCGATGCCGTACTGGATGTCCGGTACAATCCCCGCCGGATGGTCGAACGCCCCGATGGCCACCGCGACACCGTCGGGCGCTTCGTAGGTGAGCGGCGTACCGCATTTCGGACAGAAGCCGCGCCTGACCAAATTGGAGCTCTGGAACCGCGCCGGCTCATCCTTCGTCCAGGTCAGGATCGCCTCACGCACCGACACCAGCGGAGCGATGACATTGCCGAACGCCTTCTGGCACATTCGGCAATGGCACACCGAGGCCCTGCCGAGCGGGCCGCTCACTTCGAAACGCACGGCACCACACTGGCACCCGCCCTTATGGATATCGGTCATCATGGACTCCTTTTGTCTTCGCTCTACCCTTTTCCCGGACGGTTTGCGACAGCATCTTGACGCCCATGAGTCCCGGCCCTACTTCGGCGTCATGCACCCTTTGGACAACCCCGTCTGGCATGCCCTGACCAGCCGCCACGCTCACCTAGCGGTCGGAGCCCCGCCCGTTCTGCGCTACCCGCCCGAGGTGTCGCCCTTCGCGGCGCTGGAAACACCGCAAGCCCTGGCAAACCTGGGCGAGATTATCCCGGACGGCGGCAATAACCTGATCTGGGCCGATGCTGTGCTGGATGCGCCCGTCGGCCTGGAACGCCTGGTCGCGTTTCCGGTGCTGCAACTGGTCGCCGAAGACTTTCGCCCGGCGCCGGTGACGGTTGAGACGCGGCAATTGACGGCCGAAGATGTGCCGGCGATCCTGGCCCTGACCGAGTTAACCCGGCCGGGCCCATTCGGCACGCGCACGATCGAAAAGGGATATTTCGCCGGCACATTCGACGGCAGCCGCCTGATCGCCATGGCGGGCGAACGCATGTGCCTGCCGGGCTTTACCGAGATCACGGCCATATGCACGCATCCGGATTATCAGGGCCGCGGCCTGGCGCGGCAGATGATGGCTGTGGTCGGCAATCGCATCGTGGCGGAAGGCCGTACACCGTTCCTGCACTCGCTTCCGGACAACACGGCGGCGATCCGGGTGTATGACAGCGCCGGCTTCAAGCCGCGCAAACTGTGGCAGGTCAATCTGTTCGGCCGGGCCGGCGCCAGCACGAACAGCGACGGTTATTTCAAAGGACGGTAGCGCCGTTACTCCCCTCTCCCCGCCTGCGGGGAGAGGACGAGAGCGGAACGAAGTGAACGCGATCGGGTGAGGGGCTATTCGGACAATTCAGGTTCAGCGAGACTTACAAAAGCCCCTCACCCTAACCTCTCCCCGTGAAGAACGGGGAGAGGGGATGTCAGAGACATCCTCTCCTCATATCGTTGATCAGGTAAGATTCATTTTTTTGAGGACCTTGTAGGCCTTGATGACCCTTTGCAGCTTGTCCTCGGCCGAACGGTCGCCACCGTTGTTGTCCGGATGGCAGCGCTTCAGCAACTCAGTATAGCGCACACGCACCACCTCGGCGCCGACGCCAACTTCCAGGTCCAGGTCGGCAAAGGCCTGACGCTCGATCTTGCCGTACTGGCGCTGAGCCGGGGCGGCTTCGTCGCGCTTGGGGGCAGCACCGGCGCCGAACACCGAATGCGGATCGTAAAAGCCCTTGGACGTCGTGCCCTTGGCGGAGATATTGGCCGCCTCACGCGACAGGCGCGACGCGCGGAACGCCCAGGTCGGCCGGCCGCCGGTCATGATGGCTTCGCGGTGGCTGCGGGCCTCTCCCTCGCTCATACCGGCGAAGAAGTTCCAGTTTTTGTTGTATTCCGACGCGTGAGCGACGCAGAAATTATAGTACTCATTCATCATCTCGCGCGACTTGGGCGCACGGGCCGTCGCAGCCTTATGGCACTCGGGCCACTCACACGGCTTCTGGCCGGGCTTGAGATGCAGCACATCATCTTCAGGCCGACGCACATGCTCCTCACCCTCCTTGGGCGGACGAATGCGCATGTCCATGAATTTGGGCTTGTACTTAAATCCTTCGCTCATATGATGAAGATTACCTTGAAAACTTAACAAAACGTCGAAAATCTACACGGCGAAGAGGGCCGAATTATGGGAAGTGTCGCGGACCGCATCCGATCGAAGCTCGAACAGGCCTTCACGCCACAGCGTTTGGAGATTCTCGACGACAGCGCCAAACATAGTGGACATATGGGCGCGCGTGAAGGGGGCGAGAGCCATTTTTCCGTTGTGATCGTATCAAATCGCTTTGAAGGGCTGGGTCGTGTGGCCCGTCAGCGCCTGGTCAACACCGAACTGGCCGAGGAACTGGCCGGCCCGGTGCACGCCCTGGCGCTGAAAACCTTGTCCCCTGCCGAATCGAACGGTTGATTAAGCAGTCTGTGGCATACTGGCGCCTTATCAAAAGGCTGGGGCGCAAAAAGTGCTGCACGGACTGAAGCGGTTCTTCCGCAATACGCGGGGCAATGTCGTCATGATCATCGGCCTGGCCCTGCCGGTCGTGTTCCTGGCGATCGGCGGCGCCGTCGACTTCAGCCGCGTCTTCCAGCTCAAAAAGGAACTGCAGGACGCCGCCGATGTCGCCAGCGTAAGTTCTGTCGCGGTCAACTCCTACGCCTACAAGGCCAATGCCAAGGGTAACAGCAGTTTCAAGACGGGCGAAGACCAGGCCCTGGCCATCTTCAACTCCAATGTGAAGAAGCACGGCGATCTGAACAGCCTCAAGGTCAAGGCCCAGATCAAGAAACAGAAGACCAACCTGGTGTCCGAGGTCTCCGTTACAGCCAGTTACCGCCCCTACCTGCTGGGCCTGATGGGCATGAACAAGGTGCCGATCACGGTCAATTCGACCTCATCCTCGACCTTCCCGCCATTTATCGACTTCTACCTGCTGCTGGACAACAGCCCGTCCATGGGGCTGGGCGCGACCTATGCCGACATCGACAAACTGGTGAAGGCAACGCCAACCTCTATTTACGGCACCGAAGGTAACTGTGCCTTCGCCTGTCACGAAACCGGCGCACGTGCCGGTAAGGACTACTATACCCTGGCCAAGAAGATCGGCTTCACCATGCGCATCGACGTAGTACGCAAGGCGACGCAGAACCTGATGACGATGGCGGGGAATACCCAGACCCTGTCGAACCAGTACCGCATGGCCATCTACCATTTCGGGCTATCGGCGGAATCGATCGACGCCAAGAACCCACAACCCTATCTGGTCAGCGGCCTGACGACCGATCTGACGGCTTCGGCTTCAAACGCCGCCAAGATCGACCTGATGACCATCCCGCAACAGAACTACAATTCCGACCGGCAAACCAACTTCAAGTCGATGATGCTCGGTATGAACAAGGTGATCCCGTCTTCAGGCGACGGCTCTTCGTCCGCCAAGCCCCAACAGGTCCTGTTTTTCGTGTCCGACGGCGCAACGGACAGCTATGACTGCTCCCGGTCGGACGGCGGCACCTGCCGGCGGTTGGGCGGCATGGACACGACCCAGTGCAAGGCCATGAAGGCGCGCGGCGTCAAGATCGCCGTGCTGTATACGACCTATCTGCACCTCGACGGCAAGTATGACAATCAGTGGTACAAGGACAACATGGCCAAGTTCGTCGTGCCCAAATCGGAACTGGCCGCCAACATGCAGGAATGCGCCTCCGAAGGTCTGTTTTTCGAGGTCAGCCCCAGCGAAGGCATTTCCGAAGCCATGAATGCCCTGTTCACCAAGGTCATCTCGTCGGTGCGGATTTCGTCCTGACGCCTACTGGCACATGCCCATGATCGGGCCGACATCGTTCAGCGACGCGATCGTGCCGTCATAGATGTTGATGCCCTTTTCCTGGGCCACCCGCTCCAGCATCGAGCCCTGGGCCGCCTTGGGTCCGCTGAAATCATAAGCCGGATCGCTCTCCGCCTGTTCAAGGGTGACATACTCCACCCCTTCGGCCTCGAATGCGCTCAACACCTGGGGCAGCATCTCGCCGGTAAAGGCGCCGATATGGATCAGCAGGACGTGCGGGATGTCGCGGCCGTAGATCTTCTGCGACAGGCCGCGCGCGCGCTTCACCGACGCCACGACATCACTCATGTACTTCTGGCGCAACGTGGCGACCGCCGCCGTGTCGCCCTTGGCGGCGCAGCGGGCATAGGCGTCGGTATAGGCCCAGTCGTTGAAGCTGACGGTCACATCGGCGACCTTGTAGCCCTTGTCCTTGACGTACTGCATGATTTCGCCGTGGCTGGCGTCAGTGCCGGCGTTCAGGAACGGAAACCGCAGCCAGTGCCAGTCCTTGTCGCCCATCAGGTCTTTAAGGATCGGTTCATTGCCTTCGATGTCGCCTTCGAAGGCGGCCACCGTATTCTGTGACGCGTTCATATGGGTAAAGCCGTGATTGCCCAGCGGATGCCCGGCCGCCCGCCACGATTCCAGCACGCTATAGCTGGACGGATCGTCTTTCAGGCTCTTGCCATTGATGAAGCCCCAGGCTTCGGTCACGCCATGCGCCTTGAAGGCATTGAGGAAGTTGTCCGCCACCTGCTTACGCGTCGTGCCCGGCGGCAGGCCGCCATGCACCGTCAGGTCATCGACCGTGATCGCCAGCTTGAACCCGTCGCCGGCAAAGGCCGAACCGCAGGTGAACATCATCACGGCCGCGCCGGCAGCCAGCCATCGGGAAAAGCTCATCGGTGTCTCCTCAAATTCAGCTCTGACAGGCTGTTGGCGTGACAATGCCGCGCTTTGCCATCACCGGCAAGCGGGCGATTTGCCAAATCAGGGTTTCAATTGTAATCAATTGCCTTCCACAGAGCTTGGGAGGGCTCCAATGAACGGCAATTTGTTCCTGCGCACCAGCGCGGTATTCCTGTGTTGCGGTATCGGAATCGGCCTCTATATGGGCGCCACCCATGACTTCGTCCAAGCGCCGACTCACGCGCACATGAACCTGGTCGGCGGTGTGTGGATGTTCCTGGCGGGCCTGTTCTACAACGCCCATCCGCAGGTCTCGAAGCGCCTGACCACAATCCACTATGCGCTGGCGGTCCTGGGCCTGATCTTCTTTATCCCAGGCATATACGGCGCCCAGATCCAGGCGCCGTGGTTCGAACCCGTTGTGGGCATCGGCTCGGTCCTCACCGCCGCCCAGATACTGATGTTCACCGTGCTGATCTTCCTGGCCACGGGCAAGAAAACCGGCGTAGCCGAATAGCCCTTAAGCCGCCCGCGTGGCGCCGGCAAACTTGTCGGCCGCTGCCCGCGTCAGGTCTTCCAGTTCCGCAAAGCGGTCAGCATTCTGGTCGTGGAAGACGAAGCACGTCTTGCTGGTCGACAGCCGCTTCAGGCCCTCGGGCACGATCAGGTCGCGGCCTTCGCGCGCGGCCAGGGGCGGCAGGTAGTAGGACACATTGTTGCCGCTCATGCGCACGGAACCGAACCAGACCGGATCCTTGGAATTCATGATGTCGCGCGCCACGTTCAGGGTGAATTCACCCAGTGCATCCTTGCCGATCTGCATGGCGGGCGCCGCGCGCACCATCAGGCCACGCAGGGCGATATACAACGGATAATGGTCAGACATTCTTCTGCTCCCAATTTACATGAGGCGCGAGAAACCGCCGTTTCACAGCCTTTTGACTCCCCACTATAGCGGCAAAGTCCAAAAAAATTCCAAACGCGGCCCTTTCCGATTGCCAGATCTTAAATGCAGGTATAGTTTCAATAGATACAATTGCATTCGCAACGACTGGTGCCGATATGAGTTCCGCCATGAGCCCTCAGAGTCTGGATCTCCGCCCTGCCCCCGGCCTGATGGACACCCTGGCCGAACAGCCGCTGGACCCTATGCTGATGGTGCTGCACCTGCTGCGTAATGATCCGCGTCCGGACAAGATCGACCTGGGGATCGGCGTCTATCGCGACGACAGCGGCCACACCCCGATCCTGCAGTCGGTCAAGGCCGCCGAGCGCCACCTGATCGAAACCCAGACCAGCAAGGACTACCTCTCGCCTGAAGGCGATGCCGCCTTTGTCGCCGCGCTGGCGCCGATCGTGTTCGGCACTGAGCCCGACGACACCGCATGGGGCATGCAGACGCCCGGCGGCACCGGCGCCCTGCGCCTGGCGGCCGCCCTGCTCCACCGCACCAATCCGGACTGTCGCGTGTGGATCGGCACCCCGGGCTATGTCAATCACGCCATGCTGATGCAAGCGGCCAGCCTCGAGGTCATCGAACATCCCTTCTTCGACAAGCCGACACAGACGCTATTGTTCGACGCCATGATGTCGGCGCTGAATGAGGTCCGCCGCGGCGATGCCATCGTGCTGCAGTCGGGCTGCCATAACCCGACCGGCGTCGAATTCAGCCACGATCAGTGGCAGGTTCTCGCCCAATTCCTCAACGACCGCGGCGTCGTGCCGGTGCTCGACATGGCCTATCAGGGCCTGGGCAGCGGCCTCGACGACGACGCCTGGGGCCTGCGTCATGTCCTGACCCAGGTACCCGAAGCCCTGGTCTGCGTTTCGGGTTCGAAGAATTTCGGCCTGTACCGCGACCGCGCCGGCGCCCTGTGGGTCCAGGGCAGCAACCCCAATAGTGTCCGCCGCGCCCGCACCAATCTGAACCTGATGGCCCGCACCCTGTGGTCCATGCCGCCCGACCATGGCGCCGCCGTGGTCCGTATTATCCTGACGACGCCGCAGCTGAACGCCCTGTGGCGTAGCGAGCTGGACGTGATGCGGGAACGCCTTACCGGCCTTCGCCATGATTTGGCCACGGCCGTACCTGAATTTGAGACCGTAAAGAGACAGTCCGGCATGTTCAGTCTGCTGCCGCTGGATCGCGACCAGGTCACCCGGTTGCGAATCGAGCACGGCATCTACATGGTGGAGTCTGGCCGTATCAACATCGCCGGATTGAACCAGGGCAACCTGCCGGTGTTCGCGAGCGCCTTGCGGTCCGTTTTGTAGAGCTTCAAGAAGGAGACGGTTTCATGACCGCTAATCCCTTGGGCCTGGACGGATTCGCCTATGTCGAATTCACCGGCCCCGATACTGCGACCATGGCGCAGCAGCTGGAGTTGCTGGGCTTTACTGCCGCCATGCGCCATCCGTCGCTGGACATCGTACTCTACCGCCAGGGCCGTATCCGCTTCGTGGTCAACCACCTGGCCACGCCACACGCCCGAACCTTCGCTGCCGAACACGGCCCTTCGGCAAGCGGCATGGCCTTCCACGTCAAGCACGCGGCCAAGGCCTATGACCTGGCCCTGGAAAGCGGCGCCCGCCCGGCGACCGTAGGGGGCCTGCGTCCGGAGTTCGTGCTGGAAGGTATCGGCGGCTCGCTGCTGTACCTGGTCGACGGCGATCCTTTTGCCGGCTGGACGCCGATACCCGGCGCCGACGAAGCCGAAGCCAAGAACAGCGTCGGTTTCGACCTGCTCGACCATCTGACGCACAATGTGAAGCGCGGCGAGATGCGGACCTGGTCGGGATTCTACCGCCAGATCTTCGGCTTCGAGGAGCAGAAGTATTTCGACATCAAGGGCCAGGCGACAGGTCTGTTCAGCCAGGCGATGATCGCCCCCGACGGCGCCATCCGCATCCCGTTGAACGAAAGCCAGGACGACAGCTCACAGATCGAGGAATTCCTTCGCCAGTACAATGGCGAAGGCATCCAGCATATCGCCCTGACGACGCCGGACATCTATGCGACGGTGGAAAAGCTGCGCGCCCGCGGCGTGAAGCTTCAGGATACGATCGACACCTATTACGACCTGGTCGACAAGCGAGTCCCGGGCCATGGCGAGGACCTGGAACGCCTGCGTAAGAACCGCATCCTGATCGACGGCAAGGTCGGCGAAGAAGGCATTCTGCTGCAGATCTTCACTGAGAATACCTTCGGGCCGATCTTCTTCGAGATCATCCAGCGCAAGGGCAATGAGGGCTTCGGCAACGGCAACTTCCAGGCCCTGTTTGAGTCGATCGAGTTGGACCAGATCCGCCGCGGTGTCATCAAGGTCGCATAAGCCGTATGGTTAAGACGGTGATTCCCCACCACATCTGGTAGGGAACATCGCGGCAACCTGACGATGTCAGTGATTCTTACACGGTTTGTTTCCACGCCGTTCAGAGGACGGATCGATTCACGTTAACTCATCAATCAACAGTCCAATAGGTAACGCCAGCGGCACGACCTTTATCCTCCCCCGCTTGCGGGGGAGGTGTCGAGCAAGCGAGCCTTCTTCAGGCGAAGCGCGTCGAGACGGAGGGGGAGTCACGAGTTCCGAGCTTCCGGCTCCCCCTCCGCTTTGACGCGCTACGGCTTTGCCTTCGCTTGCTCAGCACCTCCCCCGCAAGCGGTGGAGGATAGGCGCGAGCAGTCCCAAAGGCCGTTGAATAAGTTCGCAATCGCACAGCAGGCGTCGATTTCTAACTCCCGCCGAACCAGTTATAACCCTGGTCCTCCCAGAAGCCGCCGGGATGATCATTGGTGACGAAGATTTCGGTAATGTGCTTAGGGTTCTTATAGCCCAGCTTCGTCGGCATGCGCAGCTTCATCGGATAACCATACCAGGTCGGAAGGGTGTGCCCGCGAAAGGTAAAGGCCAGAATCGTCTGGGCATGCAACGCCGTCGGCATGTCGATCGAAGTATGATAGCCGTCGGCGCATTTAAAGCCGACATATTTGCAGGTCGTATCCGCGCCGATCCTTTTCAGGAAATCGGAAAACACCACCCCGCCCCACTCGCCGATGGCGCTCCAGCCCTCGACGCAGATATGGCGGGTGACCTGGCTGACCTGCGGCAGGGCATACAATGCCGGCAGATCCCACGGCCGCTTGTCGGCGATCTTTCCCGCCAATTGCAGCCGGAAACTGTCGCCATCGACCTTTGGTACCTTAGCCAGCGGATAGAAGGCGTTATACGGAAACGGATTGGAGATATCCGATCGCGGATATTCCGGCGCCATGTCGTTAGGGTCGAACAAAGCCGCCTGGGCGCCGTCATTGAAGCGCGAAATCCGCTGCAGGATCTTTTTCACCGATTGCTCGTCACGGATCAGTATGCCCGTGGCCAGCGACAACCCGCCCAGGGTCAGCACATTACCCAGCAAACGGCGCTTGCCGGGATCCTTCAGCAGGCCGTTGGCCTCCTTCAGGATGGCGTCCTTGTCGCGGGCGACTTCGGGAGGCAGTTTCCGGTCCATCTCAACGTCCCCACAACATGGCCTTGATCGTCTTCGGCACCAGAAGCGCCATGACGACATGGACAACAATAAATCCGCACATGGCGACCATGGCGACGAAATGGATCAGCCGCGCGCCCTCGTAGCCGAACATCAGCATGCGCAGGATCGGAAACTGGACGTTCTTCCACAACACCAGGCCCGACAGGATCAGCACGGTGATATCCAGCATGACGAACAGATAGGCGGCCTTCTGGACGTAATTATAGATGCGCAGATCGGTATGGCTCAGCTTGCCGGTGAACGTGGCCTTCAGGTCGCGGAAGATGCCGGGAATGGACACCGGCCAGAACTTGCGCTGCCACCGGCCGGTGACAGTCGCCATGACGAGATAAAAGACGGCCACGCCCCACAGCAGCCACATGGCGGCGAAGTGCCATTGGATGCCACCACCCAGCCAGCGCCCCAGGGTGACTTCGCGCGGGAACTTGAAGCCCATGAAGCCGGTGGCGTTATAGATCTGCCATCCGCTGAGGATCAGGATGATGACGCCGGCGGCATTCATCCAGTGCACCATGCGCAGCCACCACGGATGCACGGAACTTTTGTCACTTTCCTCAGCCATGCACGCATAAACCTTTCAAGGTCATCCCGCTTTCTCCTCCCCGCTTGCCGGAGAGGAGAAAGAATTTGTGGCTAACAACTGCCTGGGTTCGGAAAAAACGACAACGACAGCCCCAGCACCAAATCCATATCACCAATACGTCCTACAACGAAATCGGGTTACACGGCTTGAATTTTGTACTGAATTGCATATTAATGGCCAACGAGAGGTAGCCCATGGCCAATGCAAAACTGTTCCGGATGATCAACTGGTACCCGCCGATGCTGGGCGCCGGGATCAAGGTGGTCGCCACCAATGCCGATGTCACCTCGATCACGGTCGAGATGAAGCTGCGCTGGTGGAACAAAAACGTCGTCGGCACCCAGTTCGGCGGCAGCCTGTACATGATGTGCGATCCGTTCTTCATGGCCATCCTGATGACCAATCTGGGCCGCGACTATATCGTCTGGGACAAGGCCGCCTCGATCCAGTTCCTGAAACCCGGACGCAAGCACGTCCGCGCCATATTTCACATCCCTCAGGAGGAAATCGCCCGCGTCCGCGCCCTGGCCGATGCCGGCGAGAAGGTGACGCCGGAATACGATGTCGACATCCTGGATACCGACGGCGTCCTGATCGCCAGGGTACGCAAGGTGTTGTACGTCCGCCGCAAACCACCGAAAGGTGAAAAAGCCGACTGAGTTTCGTTTCCAGACTTCGGCGAACATGGTAGCGTTCCGCCAGAGGGGATAATGCCATGAAACGCTTGTGGGTTTTGGGATTGCTGGCAACGGTCGCGGCCTGTTCGACCAAGCCTGTACCGCCGGTCACCGTGCAACCCCCGCCCCCGCCGCAGTCAGGCCCGAAGGCCGTCGAAGCCCGCCTCTACGACGACGAAGCCGCCGCGCTGAAAGCCTATCCCAAATTCGCCCGGCGCGAGGGCGACAAGCTGGTGCTCAGCTATGACGGCCGCGACATCGTCCGCCTGACCAGCACCCCGGAAAGCGCCTGTGAAGGTTGGGAAACCTGCAGCCTGTGGTCTTTCGCGGGCCTGATCCAGCTCAAGGACGGCCCCGTGGCCGTGGTCTATCGCGAACATGGCGAAGGCGACAACTATATCCTCTTTGATCGCTCCGGCAAAAGCCAGTGGCTGGCCGGAGCTCCCATGGCATCACCCGGCGGGCGCTACATTGCCAGCGGCATTATGGCCTCACCGCTTTCCGACGGCTTGATTGAAATTGTCGACTGGCATGCGTCACCGCGCGCCATCGTGGACAGCGATTCCTGGTGCGAGCCGGTTGCGTGGCGCGACGCCCTGCGGCTGAAGCTGCGGTGTAACCGTGACGGCGAAAACCAGGCCCCGGCGTTCGAGGCGGAAGCGGTACTGACCGGCAATGCCTGGCAGCTGACTTCCGCCCAGCCGGTCCTGCCGTTCAAACCCCGTCCACCCCAGACGGCGCAGGAGCGGGCCGAAAGCCATACCTGGGAAAAGGACGTCGGGATCGAACGTCTGCCCTAAGGCAGAGCAAACCCCTTCTGCACCGCGGGACGCGCACCGACCCGGTCCAGCCAGGCCAACACGTTCGGGTACTTTTGCACCAGTGGCTCGATATGGTCCTTCACCCGCGTGCGGTATTGCGAAATCCACGGCCAGATCGCCATGTCGGCAATGGTGTAGTCGTCGCCACCGACATAGGCCGCTTCCGACAACCGCTTGTCGAGAACGCTCAGCAGACGTTCCGACTCCTTGGCATAGCGTTCGACACCCTTGGGGGTTTGCTCCTTATCGGACACGACCCACCACCCCAATTGCCCGAACATGGGGCCCAGGCCGCCCATCTGCCACATCAGCCACTGGATGGCGGTGTAGCGCGCCGGGCCCGAAGCCGGCAGGAACTTGCCGTACTTGTCGGCCAGATAGATCATGATGGCGCCGGATTCGAACAGGCTCAGCGGCCCGCCCTCGGCCTCATCGTCGACAATGGCGGGGATCTTGTTGTTGGGTGAAATCTTGAGATAGGCCGGATCGAACTGTTCGTCCTTGCCGATATTGACCGGGTGGATGTCGTAGGGGACGCCCAGCTCTTCCAGCATTATGGTCAGCTTGCGGCCATTGGGGGTACCCCAGGTGTACAGGTGGATCATGATCGGCTCCTCTCAGATGGGTTTCAGATGGGAGCGGGTTGAACCAAGGCAAGAGCAGCCGGTAAATTATGCACGATGACGTTAGGATCAATTGCCGCATTGCCCACCGGACAAGCAGTGCTAATCTCCAAGCCATGAGCGAGGGGCCACCGATCCAACTGGTTTATGACGGCGACTGTCCGTTCTGTACGGCGTCGGCCAGAATGGTCCGCATCAAACAGGCCGTCGGCGCATTGCAGATTCTCAATGCCCGCGAGATCGGCGGGACACCCCTGGACGCCGAAATCGCCGCCCGTGGTTTCGACCTGAACCAGGGCATCGTCGTCAAATTCGAAGACCGGCTCTATCATGGGGAAGAGGCCCTGCACCTCCTGGCCATGATTGGCTCGGAGCGGGGTTGGCTGAACCGGTTGAACGTTGCCCTGTTCCGTAACAAGGCAACCGTCACCCTGTTCTATCCCGCCATGAAGGCGGTCCGCCGGCTGATGCTGAAGCTCAATGGGAAAAGGCCGATATGACCCCGATCTTCGCTAAAGCCTTCGGCGACCAGTGGGACGCCCTTCCGCCGCCGATCAAGGCGCACTATGCCAACCGGCCCTTCACCCGCGACGTCGTCACCCATGAAGGCGCGCTCGACATCACCCTGTCGCCGGTCATGCGCCGCTTTTCGTGGCTGCTGAAACTGGGCGGGCTTCTGGTGCCGTTCGAAGGCAAGGCCGTCCCGGTCACCGTCTACACCCGCAGCGACGCGAAATCCGACAGCTATCTCTTCGAACGCCATTTCTTCCCGCCTGGCCGCCCGCCCCATATTTTCACATCGGAACTGGTCGTCACCGGCCCGCACGAGGTCATCGAATATTTCCGCTTCGGCGGCGGCTGGAAGGCTGACTACAGCGTCGAAAACGGCAAGGTCGTTATCAGCCACAAGGGCTTCACCTGGCGGCTGTTCGGCCATCACATCCCCCTGCCCGGCCTGCTGAAATACCTGTTTGGTACTGGCGGCGCCTGGGAAGCCGCCGTCGACGAAAACAGCTTCGCCATGCAGACCGCCCTCACCCACGCCCTGCACACGGGCCCTCTGATCGGCTATGCCGGGACCTTTCGCATTACGCAGGTGAAGCTTGACGGGTGAAGTTCTGGTCCTCGGCGGTTACGGCAATTTCGGCAAACGCATCTGCGCCGGCCTGAGCCGCCACAACATCCCGGTCATCATTGCCGGCCGCGACGCCGCCAAGGCCGACCAAATGGCGGCCACCCTGCCCCGCGCCCGCGGTCTGGCCGTCGACATTACCCGCGACCTGGCCACTGTCCTGGAACGCGAAAAGCCCGCCGTGGTCGTTCATACCTGCGGCCCGTTCCAGGGCGCCGGTTTCGACGTCGCGCGTGCCTGCATCGCCGCGGGGGTGGCCTATATCGATCTCGCCGATGGCCGCGACTTCGTTCGTGATTTTGTGAAACTCGACGCCGAAGCCAGGGCCGCCGGCGTGCCCCTGATCACCGGCGCCTCGACGGTGCCCGGCCTGTCCTCGGCGGTGATCGAACACTACTGCCCGCAATTTGCCCGCCTCGAGAGCATCGACTACGCCATCACGCCGGGCCAGAAGACCGAACGCGGCCTGGCCACAATCCGCGCCATCCTGAGCTATGTCGGCAAGCCCCTCCAACCCTTCGCCGGTCACCCGAAGGCCTATGGCTGGCAGGATATGCGATCCTGGACGTTTCCAGTTTTTGGGAAGCGGTGGTTGGCCAATTGCGACATTCCGGATCTCGATCTGCTACCGGTAGCTTACGGCATAAGGGATATCCGCTTCGGTGCCGGGGTCGAACTCGGCTTCATGCAGTGGTTCCTGTGGCTGCTGTCCTGGCCGGTGCGCTGGGGATGGCCGCTGAACCTGACGCGCTTTTCCGGCCTTTTGCTGACCGTCAGCCGATGGTTCGACATCTTCGGAAGCGACACCGGCGGCATGTATATGCGCCTGCGCGGCACAGGCCACAACGGCCAGCCGCTGCAGAAGACCTGGACCATCGTTGCCGAAAATGGCGACGGCCCCAACATCCCGTGCATTCCCGCCATCGTCCTGGCACGGCGCATCCACGAAAAAGGCTCCGGCCTTGAAGCCGGAGCCTATCCTTGCGTCGGCAAGGTCAGTCTCGAAGATTACCTCGCGGAGTTGGAACCCTTCGCCGTAAAGACCTTCGAAAATTAAAAGCGGTGCGCCAGGGTAAACGACAGGCCGTCGACATCGCTGCCATCCAACTGATAGCGGGTGTAGTCGACACGGAACCCGTTGGCGCCACCATCCGGAAACACCTTGACGCCGATGCCCGAAGCAGCTCCGTCACCGGCATCGGCTTCCTTGTAACCGGCATATTCGACCTTGAGCTCGGTCTTCGAATAGCCCAAGCGGCCAACCAGGGTGATCTTGTCCGACAGAGGGTATTCACCGGTCAGGAAGAGGCCGGCGCTGTAACCCATCTTGGCGTCGATATCGTAACCGCCGTAGGTGATCGACTGTTCGTTCACCCCGAACCCGGCTTCGACCTCGGCCCCGAAATAACGGTTGAACTTCGTGCTGGCCCGCGCCGTCAAGGCGTTGAAACTGACCTTGTAGCCGTCGGAGTATTCGGCCCGGCTGACACCCAGCTCAACCGAATGCTTCGCCCCAGACTCGTCTGCGGCGGCGGTCTGGGCGAAGGCGCCAGCGGCAAGAGCCACGGCCGCCGCGAGAATGAATTTGCTCATGGATTTTCCCAATCTTCCCAATGTGCGTGAAAAGGCCCCGGCGCGAACGCCGGAGCCCCGTTCATGCGGCGTGAAGCAGCTTAGAACTTGCGACCAAGGGTCACCGAGACCGCATCGACATCGCCGTCTTCGATCTGATAACGCGACACGTCACCACGAACGACATAGTTGCCGCTCTTGGTGGTGTACTTCAGCCCGACACCGTAAGCGGCGCCGTCGCCGCTGGCGCTTTCGGAATAACCGCCGGCGCTGGCCTTGATCTGGGTCTTGGCATAGCCCACACGGCCCGTCAGGCCGACTTGTTCACCGACCGGTACTTCGGCGGTCAGGAAGGCGCCGATCGAATATTCCAGCTTGGTGTCGATGTCGTAGCCACCGAATTCAACCGTGTCTTCGTTGATGCCGACACCGGCTTCGAATTCGGCGCCGAACGTCTTGTTGAACTTGGTGCCGATACGGCCGGTCAGGACATTGTAAGAGGTGTCGATGTCCGACGCGCTGGCGCGGGTCAGTCCCACCTCGAACGTGGTATTGCCGGCAGCGGCAGCTTCATCGGCCGAAGCCTGGCTGGCGCAGACAAGCGCGCACGCGGCGGCAGCCGCGCTGAGCAGTATTTTATACATAGGAATTTCCCCTACCTCGAATCGCGCAAGATTGCGCACCGCCAGCTAAGCGGAAATAGCAACGATTTCAACCGGGTGGACGCGATCCCAACCTTAGCGGGTATGCAATGGCTCCCGAACGTGTCAATTCCGACACGCAGTGTGACCGAAATATGGCGTTTCGGGAGCCAAAAATCTCAGACTCAGCCGCCGAGGAAGTCGGGCTTGCCCAGGGGCACGCCCGAGTGGCGCAGGATGGCGTAGGCCGTGGTGACGTGGAAGAAGAAGTTGGGAATGGCGAATCCGGTCAGATAGCTAAGGCCGGTAAATTCCATCGTCCGGTTCGGGAACTTCAGCACCAGCTCGCGGCTTTCGGAGCCTTCGAAACCGGCCTCCGGCACCGACTTGATAAAGTCGATCGTCTTTTGCAGACGTTCATGCAGTTCGGCGAAGGTCTTTTCGTCATCGGAATAGGACGGATTCTCGACATTGCCCAGGCGCGCCGCAACCCCCTTGGCATTGTCGCTGGCAATCTGGATCTGTCGGGCCAAGGGCAGCATGTCCAGCGCCAGGCGCGCGTTCAGCACCGTCTCTTCCTTGACATTGCGCTCGGCGGCCCAGGCCTCGGCCTTGCCCAGTATGGTCTTGAGGTTGGTCAGGGCACGCAGCACGATCGGCACGGACGCCTGGTACATATCGATCTTGGCAATGGTAATGGCGGTATCTGGCATGGAAAGCCCTCCTTGGTGGTTATCCGTTGTCGGATGGCCGCCATATGGGGATCAGTTCGCCGGTTGGGAAGACTTGCGCTGCTGCGTGATGTAATCCAGTTCCGCCTTGGCGGTGCTGTTATCCGGCTCCAGGCGCAGCGACTCCTTGTAGGCGGCCTCCGCCTCGTCATTGCGATCCAGCTCGATCAGGGTATAGCCCCGCTTGCGCTGCAGCGCCGCCAGTTCGTCGTCTTCGAGGTCCGGATGGCCGGCGATAAAGGCGTCGAGCAGGTCCAGGGCCTCGCGGCTGCGGTGCATATGGGCCAGGGCCAGGCTGTCTTCCGCGACCAGAACATAGTCGTCCGGATTGTTCAGCCGCCCCTTGGCATAGGCACGATGGGCGGCGCCAAAATCCTTTTTTTCATAGTAGAGCCAGCCGACGATAAAGCCCAGGCTGCCGTAAGGCAGGGCCTCGTGCTGCACGACGGATACGTTTTTCAATTCGGGTGTGCTGGTAACATAGGCCGTCATGGCCAGCAGGAGCATCATATCGTCGTCATAGATGTGGATGGTGTCACCGCAGCGTTCGGGCAAAGACGGTACGTCCGGCGCCCGCGCCAGTGCGGCCTCCAGTTCGGGCAGCAGCCGCCAGGCCCTGTCGACACCACCGGCATTCATGGCTTCCAAAGCCTTCAGCGTCAGTTCGGTATCCTTCTTCTCCTGGGCTTCGTCGTGCGTACGGCAATCGACCACCTGGATATTTTTCAGCGCACCCGCATCGGCATGCGCCATCGGCGCCGCAGCCAGGGCCGTCACGGCCAACAGTCCGGCAAAGAGTTTCGATATCACGGCAATTCCCCCCTTGTTCAGATCGTCAGACAAGCACAAGATAGGTATGTCGGCAACGTAGTTCGCCTTATGGCGGCCACGAAACAAAAATAAAGTGCCGAAGAACTCCGGGGTCGGCCTTGCATGGCCAAACAGTAATCACTATTGTTACATTTATAGTTTGATCCAAGCCACAGAGGAACTCCCCCGTGAAACATCTGACCTCCCTTATCGCCGCTTCGGTTCTGGCCCTGGGCCTCGCCTCCGCTCCGGCCTTTGCGGCCGACACCTACGCGCTGGACGCCCGTCACACCTCGGTGACCTTCCAATATACCCATTTCGGTCTGTCGCGTCCGACCGGCAAGTTCATGAACGCCGTGGGCAAGGTCACCCTGGATGACGCCGCGCCCGCCAATAGCTCGGTCGAGGTCAGCTTTGCGCTGGACGGCCTCAGCACCGGCGTCAAGGAACTGGACGCCCACCTGCTGAGCCCGGACTTCTTCGACGCCGCCAAATATCCGACGGCGACCTTCAAGAGCACCAAGGTCGAGCTGACCGGCGCCGATACCGCCAAGGTAACCGGCGACCTGACCCTGCACGGCGTCACCAAGCCCGTCACCTTCGACGTCAAGCTGAACAAGCGTAGCGACGACAAGAAGAAGGCCGGCTTCTCGGCCACGGGTTTCATCCTGCGCAGCGAGTTCGGAATCACCAAGTATATTCCCGGCGGCAGCGACCAGATCGACCTCTATATCGAGGCCGAATCCGTACTGCAGTAGCCATGCGCGCGCTGTTGGTCATGATGGCTGTCGGGGGTTTAGCGCTCCCGGCCGCCGCTGCCGATACCTACACCATAGAGCCGAAGCACAGCTCGGCTCAGTTCACCTATCCGCATTTCGGCCTGTCGCATCCGACAGGCAAGGTGATGGGGGCGCAGGGCTCCCTGGTGATCGACAGCGATGATCCGGCCAAGAGTTCGGTGACGGCCTCGCTCGACATGGCCACCCTGACCACGGCCCTGCCCGAGTTCGACGACCTGCTGAAAAGCGATAAATATTTCGACGTCACCCAGTTTCCCAAGGCGACCTTTGTCAGCACTCTGGTTGAGCCGACCGGCGAAAAAACCGCGAAGGTGACCGGCGACCTTACAGTCCATGGCGTCACCCAGAGCGTGGTGCTGGATGTCACCTTCAACCGCAAAGCCTTCAATCCGGCCCTGTTCAAGACGGGGGTGGGCTTTACCGCCACCACCCAACTCAGCCGCAAGGCCTTCGGCCTCGGCAATCTGGAGCCGGTCGTCGGCGACGACATCGGCCTCCTCATAGAAGTAGAAGCTTACTGATGACGACTCCTACCGTTTATATCCCCCACGGCGGCGGGCCGTGCTTTTTCATGGACTGGAACCCGGCCGACATGTGGGACAACATGGGCGCCTACCTGAAGCGCCTGCCGCAGGACATCGGTGAAAAGCCCAAGGCCATCCTGGTCATTTCCGCCCATTGGGAAGCGTCCGAGTTCACCGTCCAGACCAAGCCGGCGCCCGGCCTGCTGTTCGACTATTACGGCTTTCCACCCCATACCTATGAACTGGCCTGGCCGGCGCCCGGATCGCAAGCCCTGACCCAGCGCGTCCAGGAGCTGGCGAAAGCCGCCGGCATCACGGTCGCCACCGACAATGAACGCGACTTCGACCACGGCGTCTTTATCCCCCTGCTTCTGGCCTTTCCGGAGGCCGGAATCCCGACGATCCAGCTTTCCCTGAAGCATGGATTGGATGCCGCCGAACACCTCGCTCTGGGCCGTGCCCTGGCGCCGCTGCGTGACGAAGGCGTTCTGATCGTAGGTTCCGGCATGAGCTATCACAGCATCCCGCGTCTGATGGGGCGCGGCGGCAACAGCGGCCCGGCATCGCACGCCTTCGATGCCTGGCTGGACTCGACCCTGGCCGCGGGTCCCGATGGCCTGACCGGCTGGGCGAGCGCGCCGAATGCCCGCGACTGCCACCCGCGCGAGGAGCACCTGCTGCCGCTGATGGTGGTGGCCGGCGCCGGCCGCGGTGATCCCGCCCGCCGCACCTATCACGAGGACAGCCTGGGCCAGACGGGCATCGCCATCAGCGCTTACCAATTTGGCTGATTTGCTCTGCCGATTGGCAGGAAAGCCATATGGCCATTTTATCGGAGTCAGAGTTAGTTGCCGCCAAATCTGACGGAGGCTCCCATGGCGTACGAACTGCATATCGGCAACAAGAACTACTCGTCCTGGTCGCTGCGGCCGTGGGTGCTGCTCAAGGCGCTGGACATCCCGTTCACCGAACACCAGCACTTCTTCAAACCCGACAATTCCAGTTTCCGCGATTTCTCGCCGACCGCCCTGGTACCGGCCCTGGTCGATGGCGACGTGACGGTATGGGACTCGCTGGCCATCGCCGAATATGTCGCCGAAACCTACCCCCAGGTCTGGCCGTCGCATAAGCCCGCCCGCGCCTGGGCGCGTTCGGCGGCTGCCGAAATGCATTCGGGCTTCAGCGCGCTGCGGACCTATTGCTCGATGACCATCGGCGTGCGGGTCAAGCTGTTCGACACCCCGCCCGCCCTGATCCGCGACCTGGCCCGCCTCGATGCCCTGTGGACGGATGGCTTTACGAAGTTCGGCGGGCCCTACCTGGCCGGCAGCGCCTTTACGGCGGTCGACGCCTTCTTTGCCCCGGTGGTGTTCCGCGTCCAGACCTATGGTGTCGGCTTCGACCTGAGCAAAACGTCGCGCGCCTATGTCGACCGGATGCTGGAGGAACCTGCCATGCAGGCCTGGTATGCCGGCGGCCTGGCCGAAACCGAACGCGACACCCCGCACGAGGCCGAAATTGCCCAGGCCGGCGAAATCATCGCCGACTACCGGGCGTCATAATTCCCTTTTACGGGTAAACCACCTTCCACGACAAAGTGGCTTGCGGAATAATGTAATACAAAATAGGAATTCCTGAAGAAAACAATCAGGGAGCCCGACATGTCACGTCTTTCCGTAAGCCTTCTGGCGCTTTCCGCGGCCTTGAGCGCCGGCGTAGCCTCGGCCGAAACCGTCAAGGTGACCTCGCCTAACGGCCGGATCGCCATCAGCTTCGACCAGTCGCAGAGCGGCCTGACCTACACGGTCGAGCAGGACGGCAAGGCGATCATCGGCCCCTCCCCCATCGAATGGCGGCTGGACGTCGCCTATATCGGCTCGGGCTCGACCATCACCGGCCACAGCGAAACCAAGGTCGACTCAAGCTGGAAACCCGTCGTCGGCAAGAACGCCGTCGTGCCCGACCGGTATAGCCAGAGCGACATCGCCCTGACCGCCGGCGGCGGCAAGTTCAAATTCAACGTCATCATCCGCGCCTACGACAACGGCGTCGCCCTGCGCTACGGCGTCCCGGCCCAGGACGGCGTCACCGGCTTCAAGGTGATGAGCGAGAACACCCAGTTCTTCTTCCCGGCCGACTACACTTGCTGGGGCGCCAATATGGGCGCCATGAACACCAGCTTCGAAGGCGAATATGATGCCATCAAGGCGTCGTTGATCCGCGAGCACAACAATTACATCGCGCCGCTGGTGTGCAAGACCGGCGACGGCGCCAAGACCTTCGCCATCGCCGAGTCCGACATCAAGGACTATCCCGGCTTCTACATCTCCGGCCGCGGCGATGGCGGCATCGGCGTGCGCACCAACCTGCCGCCACGCTTCGACAACGACCGCAACTACCGCTTCCGCAAGACCGTCGTCGCCGACGTCAAGCTCGATGCCGATGGCTTCCAGACGCCGTGGCGCGTGGTCATGATCGGCGACCAGCCGGGCGATCTGACGGGTTCGGACCTGATCACCACCCTGGCCACCCCGTCGCAGATTACTGACACCTCGTGGATCCGCGGCCGTAAGACGGCGTGGGACTGGTGGAACGACTGGGCGCTGGACATCCCCGACGCCGGCATCAACACAGCCAGCTACAAGGCCTATGTTGACTTCGCCGCCTCGATGAAGCTGGACGACATCCTGATCGACGAAGGCTGGTCGGTTGGTTCGGACATCGAGCCCAACCCCGAAGCCGACATCACCAAGGCCAAGCCGGTTCTGGATATGCCGGAACTGCTGCGTTACGCCAAATCCAAGAATGTCGGCGTCTGGGTCTGGGTGCAGTGGCACCAGCTCGACGCCCAGATGGAAGAGGCCCTGGCTGCCTATGAGGCGTGGGGCCTGAAGGGCATCAAGGTCGACTTCATGAACCGCAACGATCAGGAGATGGTCGACTACTATCACCGCCTGATGGCGGTCGCGGCAAGGCACCACCTGCTGGTCGACATGCACGGCGCCTATCCGCCCAGCGGTCTGAACCGGACCTGGCCGAACTACATCACCCAGGAAGGCGTGATGGGCGCGGAATACAACAAGTGGAGCGGCCGCATCACCGCCACGCACAATGTCACCCTGCCGTTCACGCGCCAGATCCTGGGGCCGCTGGACTATACGCCGGGTGGTTTCCGCTCGTTGCCGCCGGCGGAATTCGCCAGTCAGCGCCGCAACAAAGCGCCCTTCGTCCAGACCACCCGCGGCCAGGCCGTGGCCATGTATGTCGTCTTCGACTCGCCGTTCCAAATGGTGGCGGATTCCCCGTCTGCCTATAAGAAGGCGGACGGCTCCTGGGCCGATGGCGCGGAGATCCTGCAGATGGTGCCGACCACCTGGGACGAGACCCGCGTGGTGCAAGGCGATATTGGCCAGTATATCGTCTCGGCCCGCCGCAAGGGCGACACCTGGTATGTCGGCGCCATGACCAACGAAAGCGGCCGCGACGTGACCGTGCCGTTGAGCTTCCTGGGCGATGGCAAGTTCACGGCGAAAACCTGGCAGGACGGCGCTGATGTCAACAGCCTGAATGTGGCATCGAACGCGACCGACAAATCGGGCAGCCTGACGCTGAAACTGGCTCCGTCGGGCGGTGCCGTGGCGGTGATCACGCCGGAAACGCCTGCGAAGGGTAAGAAAAAGAAGAAGTAATATCTGCCAAGAGTTTGAAGGCGGGGACCGGGACGGCGGTCCCCGCCTTCATTTTACCACGCACCCATCCGGGGGAGACCTGCGCGTGGAAACAGAGAGACCTCAGCAGCTGTGGTGAGGCACGCGCGTCATCCCTGCCACCCTGCGCCTGTATCCCGCAACCGCACTCCGCCAAACGGGACTTGCGCCTCGCCAGGCGGAGCCTAAGGCGTAGATGGTTTCATTTATCAGGTTTTTCCTCGCGTCTGCGAGACAATCGGCCTATATCCGGCCCATGTCCGAGCGTACCCCAGAAACCGTTGCCGAAACCAAGGCCCCGCCGTTTGCCGAGTTCGTTGCCCTGATCGCCATGCTGATGGCCCTGGGCGCCCTGGGCATCGACGCCATCCTCCCGGCCCTGCCGACCATCGGCAAGGACCTCAGCGTCGACGTGCCCAATCACCTGCAGTGGCTGATCTCGATCTATTTCCTCGGCATGGGTGCGGGCCAGCTCACCTTCGGTATCCTGTCCGACTGGCTGGGACGCAAGCGCATCCTGATCGGCGGGGTCATGCTCTATGTCCTGTTCGCCCTGATCGCCGCCTTTGTCCACGACTTCGGCCTGCTGCTGGTCATCCGCCTGCTGCAAGGCTTTGCCGTCTCAACCTCGGGCGTCGTGACACGCTCGATCATCCGCGACCTCTACAGCGGCGCCAAGATGGCCAAGGTGACCTCGATCAGCCTGGTCGTCTTCCTGCTGGTGCCCATCCTGGCCCCCAGCTTCGGCCAGTTGGTGCTGCTGGTGGCGCCGTGGCCGGTCATCTTCCTCAGTATGGCGGCCTTCGGCGTCATAGCCGGCCTGTGGGCGTGGCTGCGCCTGCCCGAAACCCATCCGCCGGAAAAGCGCCGCAAGCCCGACCTGGGTCATCTGCGCCGGGTCGCCTTCTTTGTGGTCACCGAGCCAGGCTCGCTCTACTACACCCTGGGCATCACCTTCCTGATCGGCTCGCTGCTGGCCTATGTCTCGCTCATGCCCCAGATCTTCGAGGACGTCTTTCAGCGTCCGGACCTGATGGCCGGCATCTTCGCCGCCTGCGCCGCCACCATGGGCGGGGCCTCAATCCTCAATGCCTCGATCGTCGAAAAACTGGGCACCAAGCGCATCTCGCACACCGCCCTGATCGGCTTCATCGCGGTGACCCTGGTCCACCTGGCCTGGACCGCGGCGGGCCTTGAAACCATCCTCAGTTTCGTCATCCTGCAGTCCCTGACCATGGGCCTGATGTCGCTGACGACATCGAACTTCGGCGCCATGGCGATGGAAAAGGTCGGCCACGTTGCCGGCACGGCCTCTTCGCTGCAGGGCGTGGTCTCGACCATCGGCGCCGGCATTATTTCCGGGCTGATCGGCCAGGCGTGGAGCGGCGGCATCTGGCTGCTGCCACTGGGGGCCGCCGGTTGCGGCTTCGTCGCCCTGGGCTTTGTGGCGCTCAAGCACCGCAGTCGCCTGGAACCCAAACCCTCCTGAATCTTACGCGAATTTAATTTGCCAAGCATCATGTAAAACCATATACCTTGCATCACAAAGTATATGGTTATGCACATGCCCCCACCGACCGACAAGACTCCGGAAAGCCGCCGCACCCAGATGTACAAGGGCGTGCTGGAACTGGCCCTGATGAGCCTGCTGGAACTAAAGCCCCAATACGGCCTGCGCATTCTGGACGAGCTGCGCGACGAGGCCGGGCTCGACCTCGCCGAAGGCACGCTCTACCCGCTGCTGCATCGGCTCGAAAAGGCCGGCTTCATCCAGGCGGAATGGCGCCACGAAGCCGGCGCCTCGCATCCCCGTAAATATTATGGCCTGACGCCCTCCGGCGCGGCCGACCTGGCCGACCAGCGCCGGGTGTGGCTGGACCTGACCGGCCGTCTCAACGCTTTTCTGCAAAGGACCTGATGTCATGACTGACCGGGACACCATCGAAACCTGGCTTAAGGCCCTGGACACCGCCCTGACCGCCCTGCCCGACGCCCAGCGCGCCGATGTGATCGCCGAAGCGCGCGGCCATCTGGAAGAACGCCTCGCCGCCGGACTATCGGCCGACTCCGCCCTGCACGGCTTCGGATCCGCCAAAACCTATGCGCAGGGATTTGTCGATCACCACGCGCTCGATACGGCGCTCTCTTCGAAAAGGATTATTGTCATGGTTACCACGCTGGCCGGCTTCACCTCGCGCAGCATCATCGCCTTCTTCGGCCTGATGGGGGCGCTGTTGTTCGGCGGCATCGCCCTCGGTTCGGTCGTTTCGGTCGTGCTCAAGATGATCAATCCGGCTGCCGTCGGACTGTGGAAAGAGTCCGACACCACCTTTACCCTGGGCACGGTCAACAACCACATCGGCGCGAGCGAACTCGCCGGCAATTGGGTCTACCTGATCTTCCTGGCCCTGATCCTGGTGGGCGGTTTCCTGGCCCGCGGCAGCCTGATCGCCGCCATCCGCAGCATCAAGAACGAAACCATCGTCGGGTAGAAGCGTGCTAACCTGAAGGCGCCGATCCGATCGGCGCCTTTACGATACGGCGCCCGCCAGGAACGATTTGGCAGCCTCAGCGGCCTTCTTGACGTCCTGGGCACGCGACAGCGGCGAGATAAGAATCCCCGACGGCGTCGACACCACCATGATATCGGCCATGTCGATGATCGCAACGATCGGCCCACCGTCATTGCGGACCAGGCAGTTCGCGGAGTCGATCAATATGGCGTCGCCCTTGACGTGGTTGCCGGCCGGGTCCTTGCCGCCCAGGCGCCAAAGTTCGCGGAAGCCGCCGACATCGGCCCAGCCGATATCGCACGGCACCACGGCCGACCGCGTCGTATGCTCCATGACCGCATAGTCGATCGAGGTCGACGGCACCTGACCGAACAGACCGTCATCCAGGTCGACGGCCACGCCGCGCCGGCGAGCCGCACTGTAGGCGGCGCGACAAGCCTTCAGCACCTCCGGCGCGTGTTGCTCCAGTTCCTCCAGCATGACCTGGGGCGAGAACAGGAAGATGCCGGCATTCCACACATGGGCGCCGCCATCGACATACTGCGTCGCCGTGGCCAGGTCGGGCTTTTCGAGGAAGCGCGCGATTTCGTAATGGCCCGGCGACAGCTCGGCCCCGCGCTCGATATAGCCAAAGCCGGTCTCGGCATAGCTGGGCTGGATGCCGAAGGTGACGATCCGCGTCTGCGCCGTCTCGGCGGCGGCCAGCACAACCTCATGGAAGGCCGCCGGCTGAGCGATGACGTGGTCGGCGGGCACCATCAGGATCAGGGCATCGGGCGCCAGGGCCAGGCCGCTCAGCGCCGCCATGGCCGCCACCGCCGCGGTGTTGCGGCCGAACGGCTCCAGAATCACTTCCTGGGGCGAATGACCGATCGCGTCCAGTTGCGCCGTCACCAGCTCAAAATGGCTGCGTCCGCAGATCGCCACCGGCTTCAGGAAACCGTCGCCGGCCAGGCGCAGGACCGTTTCCTGGATCATGGTATTGGCCGTGGCCAGGGCATGGAATTGTTTCGGCGCCGTCGGCGTCGACAGAGGCCATAACCGGGTACCGGAACCGCCGGACATGATGACGGGTAAAATCTGAACGGACATTCTCACGCAATCCTGTTGCGAGCGCTAAGCGCTCAGGTGTCAAAAAACGTCTGCAAAAGTGTGCCATCCTGGCGTTGCGCCACGGCGCACGGGCAGGCGTTCCCTCTTATTAACCAATGATATTGTGCAGCGCGCAACACAATTTTTTGCGACAGCTAAATTTCTTTTCAAAACCCGTTTCAGGATTTACAACGACACCCAAAAAGGGAATGACCATAGGGTGTTGTAAAAATTAATTTTAAAACAAAGCCTTACATTGAGCGATAACGCTATATAATTATTTATTTCATCCTTGTGAAAATATATCATTGCGATGCATTAAGAAAATTGGTGCGGTGCGAAAAAATGTGTCATAAGCTTTTGTTAAGTTTGCGTTTACGATTTTTTGAGCCTTTCCGGGGATTTGACTATGACTACAGTGACCAAGCCGCGCGTCAGCATTTTTGGCATCGGGTATGTGGGTGCCGTTACCGCCGCCTGTATCTGCAAGGATGGTTTTTCCGTTCATGCGGTCGACGTGAACCAGGCCAAGGCGGACTCCCTGGGCAAGGGCATCTCCCCGATCGTAGAGCCCGGCCTGCCGGAACTGCTGAAGGGTGCCGTCGATAACGGTCTCCTGACCGCCGGCACCAGCGCCGTCTACGCCATCGACAATACCGACCTCACCATCGTCTGCGTCGGCACCCCCAGCCTGCGTAACGGCAATCTCGACCTGTCCTATGTCGCTGCCGTCGCCGAAGACATCGGCAAGGCTATCGGCAACAAGGCCGGCTACCACTCGGTCGTCATGCGCTCGACCATGCTGCCGGGCTCGATGGACAAGACGGTGATCCCGATCCTGGAACGCGCCAGCGGCAAGAAGGCCGGCGTCGATTTCGGCATCGCCTACTATCCCGAATTCCTGCGCGAAGCGACCGCCATCGCCGACTACGAAGATCCGGCCGTCATCGTGCTGGGTGTCAAGGACGACGAAACCCTGACCCGCCTGCGCGCCATCAATTCCAAGCTGGCCTCGCCGGAATTCATCGTCGACATCAAGACCGCCGAAGCCATCAAGTATGCCAACAATACCTGGCACGCCGTGAAGATCTCGTTCGCCAACGAGATCGGCAACATCGCCAAGGCGGCCGGCATCGATGGTCACAAGGTCATGGAAGCCGTCTGCGCCGACAAGCGTCTGAACATCTCGACCGTCTATATGAAGCCGGGCATGGCCTATGGCGGCTCGTGCCTGCCCAAGGACCTGCGTGCCCTGCGCTACAGCGCCCGCTCGATGGAAATCTCGACCCCGCTGCTGGACGCCGTCGCCGACTCCAACGACAACCAGATCGACCGCGCCTTCAACATGATCGCCGCCACCGGCAAGAAGAATGTCGCGATGTTGGGCCTCAGCTTCAAGGCCGGTACCGACGACCTGCGTGAGTCGCCGCTGGTGGAAATCGCCGAGCGCCTGCACGGCAAGGGCTTCAAGGTCAAGATCTACGACGAGAACGTCCGTTACTCGGCCCTGACCGGCGCCAATCTGAGCTATGTCCGCGCCCACCTGCCGCACCTGGCCGACCTGCTGGTCGCCTCGATCGACGAAGCCAAGGAAGACGCCGACATCCTGGTCGTCGGCAACAACGACAAGCGTTTCGGCGAAGCCATCGAAGGCAAGCGTGACGATCAGCTGGTCGTCGACTTCGTCCGCGTGTCCAAGGAAGTCCGCAGCAACAACCAGGATTACGCGGGCCTGTGCTGGTAAATCCGGCACAGTAAGCGCAGGAGCGCACATTCATGACGGGCCTACTCGGGTACGCAGTTCTGCTGCTGGCCATCAGCTTGGCTATGCCGCAGGAGCTGTTCAACCAACAATCGGCGCACTTCCTCCTGGCGATCGGGCTGATAGCCTCGTGGCGTTATATCTGGGCGGCCACCCATCTGGTGCGCTCGCTGATCTATCGCCACATCGTCTTCCCGCGGCTTCGCCGTGAGGCAGATGCCATGGGCCCCGAGGGCATGCCCAGCCATGCCTATCTGCTGCTGACCAGCTTCCGCATCGACACCGAAACCAGCACGGATGTCTACCGCGCCGCCATCGAAGAGGCGGCGCGGACCAACATCCCGGTGACACTGGTCGCCTCCCTGGTGGAGATGGCCGACCAGCGCCTGGTCAAGCAGTTGTTCGTTGCGATGGATCCGCCGCCGCACGTCAAGCTGGCCTTTATCCGCATCGGCGGCACGGGCAAGCGCGACGCCCTGGCGCAAGGTTTGCGCACCATCCAGATGATGCGGCCGCCGGCCGGCGCCATCGTCGCCGTCATCGACGGCGATACCGTGCTGGAGCCCTACTGCCTGCAGCGCAGCCTGCCCTTCTTCAAGGTCATGCCCGACATCAGCGCCTTCACGACCGACGAGGTCTGTGAGGTGCGCGGCGCGCGCGTGTTCCACGACTGGTACAATATGCGCTTTGCCCAGCGCCAGATCCTGATGTGCTCCATGGGCCTGTCCAAGCGCGTCCTGACCCTGACCGGCCGCATGTCGGCCTTCCGCGTCGAGGTCGCCACCGATCCGGGCTTCATCAAGCAGCTCGAGTCCGACACCATCGACCACTGGCGCCTCGGCCGCTTCTCGTTCCTGACCGGCGACGACAAGAGCACCTGGTACTGGATCCTGCGCCACGGCGGCAAGATGGCCTACATCCCCGACGTGACCGTCAGCACCGTGGAATCCCCGCCCGACAACGACTTCGTCCGGGCCTCGACCATGCTGATGGTGCGCTGGTTCGGCAACATGCTGCGCAACAACAGCCGCGCCCTGGCGCTGGGGCCGCAAAAGATCGGTCTGTTTGTGTGGTGGACGGTCCTGGACCAGCGGGTCAGCATGTGGACGGCCACGGTCGGCCCGACCGCCGCGGTCCTGCTGACCCTTTATTACGGACCGATGTCGCTGGTCGTCTATGCCTACTGGATCGCGGTGACGCGGTTCATCCAGACCCTGGCCTTGCTGACGGCCCGCAAGGACGTCGCCTGGACCTTCCCCTTCCTGCTCTTCTTCAACCAGGTCTACGGCTCGCTCGTCAAAACCTACATCTTCTTCCGGCTCGACCGCCAGAAGTGGACGCGGCAGAACACGACGGTCAGCCGCAACCTGGGGGACTTCTCGAAACAGGTCATCAACATGACCTCCTGGTCGATGCACGCCGTCGCCATCCTTCTCTTCCTGGCCTGTGTCGGGACGTATCTGGGCGTGTTCAAGCCCTTCTCCTTTTTGCCTTTGCTGTGAGGACTATGAATGTCGTTGAAAATTGTTCATGAGGCCTCGTCCCAACGTCAGCACGTGAGACTGCGCGTTCCCATCACCGTGACGATCGGCGACGAGACCTACGAGGCCAGCGACTGGTCGGTGGCCGGCCTGGGCGCCGGTCCGTTCGCCATCGTGCCCGCCGTCGGCCAGATCGTGCCGCTGACCCTGATCTTCAAGTTCGAGGGCTTCGCCTTCGAACTGGCGATCAAGGGCGAGGTGAAACAGGCCAATCCTGAAACCAAGTTTGCCGGCTTCGCTTTCGTCGACGTCCAGCCCAATTCGCTGGCGCTGCTGCAGTATCTGATCGGCGCACAGTTGTCGGGTGAGATGGTGACCTCCGGCGACGTCCTGGCCATCATCAAGCGCGAGAACTTCACCGGCGCCCGTATGCAGGCCAAGGCAGACGCGGGCCAGAAGAAGAGCGTTCTGCCGACGGTGCAACGCCTGATCCTGCTGGCCATCCTGTGGTCGATCGGTCTCGGCCTGGTCGGTTATATCGGCTACAGCGCCTTTGCCCGCGGCTTCGTCGTCCGCGCCGACGGCGTCCTGGCCAGCCCCGACGCCCAGATGCTGCGCGCCCCCAAGGCCGGCACCGTTTTGTCGGTCGACGCCAAGCCGGGCGACCGCGTCCTGCCCAACCAGAACCTGAGCAGCCTGGAAGCCATCGACACCTCGGTGGTCAACATCGCCAGCAACTGCGATTGCATCATGGGCGAAACCCTGGCAGCCCCCGGCGCCTTCATCGCCCGCGGCGCTCCGATCGCCCAGATCGTCCCGACTTCGGGCCGTATCGGCGGCGAGTTCATCGTTCCGCTGGAAGCCGCCCGCCGCATCCGCCCGGGTGACCATGTGGTGGTCGATATCTTCGTCGGCGACCGTTATTACAATGGCCGCGTCGAAAAGGTTGTCCTGCCGACCTTCGGTGAAACCAACGCCTATGCCCGCGTCACCCAGGGCGTGATCCAGCTGTCGGCCGTGGTCCGCGTCACCTTCGACCGCAAGCTGCCTGCCTCCATGGTCGGCCAGCCGGCTTCGGTCCGCGTCAGCACCCTGCGTCTGTTCAACCAGGACAAAAAATAATGAAAACGGCAAGCCGAATCCTGCGCGCCGGCCTGGTCTCGGCCGCCACCCTGGCCGTCGCGATGGGGGCGGGTTATGCCGCCGCCGTCGAAACCTGCCCGGCCCGCCCGCAGGCGGCGCCGTCCGGCAAGGCCTCGACCAAAAAGCCGAACCTGGCCAGGATGTCGCCATCGGCACGCCGGCTGTACAACGCCGACCGCGCCTATGACGCCGGCAACTATGGCGAGGCCGAGGCGCAGCTGCTGAAGCTGACCAAAACACCGCGCGACAAGAACGACACCGCCCACCGTGCCATGCTGCGCCTGGCCCGTGTCCGCATCCAGCAAGGCCGCTTCGACGACGCCCGCGCCCTGGCCCGCCAGGCCTCGACCTCGCGCGACGCCAAGGTCAAGACCCAGGCTGCCAACATGCTGAGCGACATCGACTACCGTCAGGGCGTCGCCCTGGCGCGTGGCCGGTTCGACCAGGCCGATACTTTGCTGAAGGCGGGGAATCTCACCGACTCCGAGCCGCAGTTCCTGGCCCTGCTGGATCAGCCCTGTCCGCACCCCGAATATTTTATCGATCGCACCCGCCTGCGCCTGGCTACCGTCAATGCCAAGCAGAACGAGTTCGATGAAGCCGACCGCTGGCTGGCCGCCATCGACCGCACGGATCCCGATATCGCTGCCGCCGCGACCGAGCTGGAAACCGGCCTGGTCCAGAAGCGCCTCGATTTCACCGCCCGCGCCGCCTTCGACGCCGCAGCCGCCAAGGCTGAGGCCGGCGACCTGGCCGGTGCGGTTGCCGCCGAGCAGCAGGCCCTCGCGACCTACTCCACCGCCTCCGCCCCGGTGCGCGTCGGCGGCCAGATCCGTCTGGCGGACCACCTGTCGCGCCAGGGCCGCTTCGATGAAGCCCGTTCGGTGATCACATCGGTCCAGGTCGATGCCTCCGAGCCCGACCTGGTGGCGCGCCGCGACGAGATCGCCGGCCGTATCACGTTCCGCGAACTGGATGCCCAGGCCTCCGACCTGCTGGCTCAGGCCGACGACCTGTCCGCTACGCGCCAACCGCAGAAGGCCATGGCGATCTATGACGGCGTGATCAGCAACACCGCTTACGCACCGGAATGGCATCAGCGCGCCCAGCTGCGCAAGGCAACCCTGCTGCGCCGCGGCTACGACTTCGCCGGCGCCAAGGCCCAGATCGATGCCGTCGCGGCAGCTCCGGCCACGCCGGCCATGGCGGCCAGCGCCGCCACGGCCAACGAGAACTTCACCGCCGCGACCCCGGTCCAGGCCTTTACCGGCACCCTGGCCGGCGGCCTGCAATATGATGACAACGCTCCGGCCCTGGTCGCAGCCATCCCCGGCGAAGAGGGCACGGCGCCCTACGACCCGCAGCAGAGCTACAGCGACACCGCGACCGTGGTGACCGCCGGCGCCGAATACCGCCATCGCCTGGGTAGTTCCTACAACTATCTGACGGCTTCGGGACGCGCCACGGTCACCGACCAGTGGGAACTGGATCCGATCGACCGGGTAAAAGTCGACCTGAATATCGGCGCCGTCATCTACCTGCCGTCCCTGTCGGGCAAACTGGAAGGCGGCCTGCTGTATGATCGCAGCCATCGTGGCGGCAAGCTGCTCAATTCGGGCTTCGGCGTCTATACCAGCTATAGCCAGCTGGCGCTGGGTCACCGCCTGACCGGCCGCTACGAAGGCGTGGATATGAAGGACCGCCGCCCCGGCCGTGACGGCTGGCGCCATACCGTGTCGTTCGACGTCGCCCCGGCCACCGGAGACTACGGCCTTGCCGGCGGGGTCGAGCTGTTCCGCGACCTGCCGTCGGACGTCACCCTGCGCCAGTCCGCGGTGACGCTTTCGGCCGGCTATGTCTGGCCGGTGGCGACGCGCGGTTCGTGGCAGATCGACGGTAGCGTGGCCGGTTCGCTGCGCACCGGACGCTATGATGCCATCAGCCAATCGGCCTCCGGCGCCGATGAGCACCGCAAGATCGTCCGCACCCGCTTCGAGGTCGGCCCCGTCGCCACCTGGAAGGAAAACACCCAGGTGCGGGTGACCTATGCCTATCTCGATATTGACGACAGCAAGGTCAACTTCAATCGCCGCGACAACCAGGTTCGCATCTCCGTTTCACGCCGGTTCTGACCGCATCGAAAGGGAGGTCGACATGTTTTTATCACGGCGCGATCTTCTGGCAGCCAGTGCGGGCGCCTGCCTGCTGCCCGCCACGGTTCAGGCCGCCGGCAAGCGACTGGTGCCGCCTTTCGCCGTGCCTGTGGCCTCAGGCCTGGCGCCCAAGGCCAAGACCCTGCCCAAGACAGAGCCGTTGCGCGAACTGGCCAACGAGTCGCGCTACAGCAAGGACGATCCGTCGCGCTCGACCGTCGATCCGGAACTGTCGGAAGCCTATGAGCGCTCGGTCGCGCCGCTGCGCACCTTTTCGCAGGCGGTGTGCAAGACCGCCAACCGCTATGTCGCCTCCTGCGGCAAGGACCTGAAGTCGGCCGCCGAGGCCGGCGGCGTGCTGGCCGCCTGGGCTAATGCCGACGCCCTGAAGGTGGTCAACGGGGAAACCGCGGTGTTCAGCCGGCTTTCGGCGCTTGGCCCAGCCGCACTGGCCATGCTGCAGGTCGAGGCCACGATCAAGCCCGAGACCCGCACGAAGATTTCCGACTGGCTGGCCGACCGCGCTTCCGACACGGTCCGGCATTATTCCACGCTGAACACCAAGAGCGCCGCCAACAATCACCGCTACTGGGCCGGCCTGAACGTCCTGTCGGCCGGTATCGTCGCCAACCGCCGCGACCTGTTCGACTGGGGGGTGAATTCCGCCCGCATTGGTCTGGCCCAGGTGACCGCCGACGGCGCCCTGCCGCTGGAACTGGCGCGCAAGCAGCGCGCCATCAGCTATCACGCCTTTGCCCTGGGTGCCCTGGTGATGATCGCCGAAGCCGCCGCCCGCAACGGCGACCTGAGCCTCTACAAGGACAATGACGAGGCCCTGCATCGCCTGGTCGCCTTCACCCTGAAGTCGTTCGACAATCCCGCCAAGGTCGTACCCCTGGCCGGCGCGCCCCAGGAAGCCGTGGCTGACGGCAGGCTCTACGATGCCGGCGACGTCGCCTGGCTCGAAATCTACGAGTCCCGCTTTCCCGGCCGCAGCCCATGGAGCCGGCGTTTGTCTGGTATGCGCCCGATGAAGACCAGCAATCTGGGGGGCGATGTCACCCTGCTTTTCGGCCCGAAGCCAAAACCTGGCAAATCCCCAAAGAAGACCACAAAGAAGACGACGTGATGGAGACGAACATGACCCTGACCACCCTCCCCAAATCTAAGACGCGCAGAGCCCTCATCACCGCCCTGATCGGCGCGGCCGCCGTGCTTCCGATGCACGCCGGCGCCAAGAACGCCGATGCCGGCCTCTATGCCGCCGCCCCGCCGCCCAATTCGGTGTTTGTCCGCGTCGTCTCGATCGTCGCCGACGGCCAGCCGCTCAACGCCTATGTCGGCAAGACCAGCTACGCCGTCCCGGCGGGCTCGGCCACCGCCTATAAGGTCGTTCCGGCCGGCCAGGCCCAGATCAAGCTCGACAGCCACGGCCGCACCGTCAGCCTGACCGACGGCCGTTACTACACCGTCGTCATCTCCGGTCCGCGCAACCAGCCGCGCGCGCAGCTGATGGAAGACCCCAAGCTTGATAGCAAGGTCAAGGGCTTGATCGCCTTCTATAACCTGACCGGTCGGTCGGCCCTGTCGCTGAAGACCGCCGACGGCTCGGCCGCCGTGGTCGACGCCGTAGCGCCCGGCACCGTCGGTTCGCGTCCAGTCAACTCGGCCACCACCGGCTTTGCGGTCTTCGACGGCGCGTCCCAGATCGGCCAGGTCCCGCAACAAACCATCGAACGCGGCAATGCCTATTCGTCCATCGTCACCGAGATTGGCGGCAAGCTGAAGGTCGTCTGGGTTCGTTCCGAAACCACCAACTGATCCGTCTCTAACGCCACTCTCGCCGGGAAAGGAGGGCAAAATGGTATTTTCGTCCAATATCTTCATCTACCTGTTCCTGCCCCTCTTCCTGGCAGCCTACTACCTGACGCCCGGGCGGTGGAAGAACATCACCATCGTCCTGGGCAGCTATGTCTTCTACGCCTGGTGGCGGGTCGACTTTCTCATTCTGCTGATCGTCTTCACCCTGTGGAACTATCTGATCGCCATTGTCATCGACAAGGCGGCGACACAACGAAGGCGTAATCTCTTCCTGGGTGTCGGCGTCGTCATCAACGTCCTGACCCTGCTGTACTTCAAGTACATGAACTTCTTCGTCGAGAACTGGAATCTGCTGGCGAAGCAGGTCGCCGGTACCGATCCGTTCGTGACGCACATCATCCTGCCGATCGGCATTTCCTTCTTCGTCTTCCAGGCCATCAGCTACCTGGTCGATGTCTGGCGCCGCGATGTCGAGGCCACCACCAGCCTGGTCGACCTGGCCGCCTTCAAGGCCATCTTCCCGCAACTGATCGCCGGCCCGGTCCTGCGCTACAAGGACCTGAAGGACCAGTTCCGCGGCCGGGTTCATACGGTCGACAAGTTCGCCGAAGGCGTGCGCCGCTTCATCTACGGTCTGGCGACCAAGATCCTGCTGGCCGACTCGGTGGCCCCGATCGCCGACCAGTTGTTCGGCTCGCCATCGCCGTCCCTGACCCAGTCGTGGCTGGGCGCGGTCGCCTATTCGCTGCAACTCTTCTTCGATTTCAGCGGCTATTCCAGCATGGCCATCGGCCTGGCCCTGATGATGGGCTTCGTCTTCATCGAGAACTTCGACAATCCCTATGCCTCGCGCAGCATCACCGAATTCTGGCGGCGCTGGCACATTTCGCTGTCCACCTGGCTGCGCGACTATGTCTACATACCGCTGGGCGGCAACCGCAAGGGCGAGGCCAAAACCTACCGCAACCTGATCCTGACCATGCTGATCGGCGGTTTCTGGCACGGCGCCAATTGGACCTTCCTGCTGTGGGGCGGCCTGCATGGCGGCGTCATGGCGCTGGAACGCCGCTTCAACCTGGCCGCCAAGGCGCAAGGCACGGCTTTGAAACTCCTGGCATGGGTGGCCACCATTTTGATCGTCCTGGCCGGCTGGGTGCTCTTCCGCGCCGCCAACCTGGGTGAAGCCCTGACCGTCTATGCCGGCATGCTGGGCTTCCACGGCCTGGCGCCGGCGGATGGATGGAGCGTCAGCCTGACCCAGGTGACCTTCCTGGCCATCGCCCTGACCGTGGTGGGCTTAGGCGTCCGCCAGGCCTGGACCGGCCGTGGCTATGTGCCGGCGCGCGGTTCACGCCTGGAGCTGTTCGTCCTGCCGCTGTTGCTGATCCTCAGTCTGACCCGGCTGAGCGCCTCCAGCTTCTCACCCTTCCTCTATTTCCAGTTCTGAGGGGCGATCATGCAGGACACACATATCGCGAAGAACGGAAAGCCAGCGGCCATACTGGGCGTGGTCCTCGGCGCGGCCGTTCTGGTCACTGGCCTGATCAACCCGGCCCTGCGCGGCCAGGACGCGCCAAAGCCAAGCTTCGACAGCCTGTTCCACGGCAAGTGGGCGGAAGAGTTTTCCAAAACCTTCGACAAGCAATTGCTGATCCGCGACCCGTCGACCCATGGCTGGACGGCGGCCTCCTGGAGCCTGTTCCATGAAGGCCGCGACGGCGTCGTGGCCGGCAGCGAGTCCTGGCTGTACACCAAGGAAGAGTTCGAGGCGCCGCGCCTCAAGACCGGCATCAGCGATACCGTCGCCAGGGCCACAGCCGCCCGAAAAATTCTTGAAGGCCAGGGTGTCCGTCTGGTCATCGCCATCGTCCCCGCCAAGTCGCGCATCTACAGCGAGCATCTCGGCCGCTATGCCTGGTCGCCAGCCCAAACCGGCTTCTACGACAACCTGTTGACCAGCCTGCAACAGGCCGGGTTCGACGTCATCGACCTGCGTCCATCGCTTCAGGCGGTCAAGGACAGGGAACCGGCCTATTTCCGCACCGACACCCACTGGACGCCCGCCGGCGCCCAGGCCGCGGCGCAAACCATCGCTGCCCGGGTCGCGACGTCCGGCGGCCTGAGCACAAGGCGCCAGGGCGAGGAGATGCGCGTCACCTTCAAGCCGGCGCAAGCCTTGACGGGCGATCTGATGACGTTCCTGCCCCTGGGTCCGACCTTTAGCGCCAACGGCCCGCAGGCCGAAACCTTCACCCAGCCGGCCTTCGAATATGTCGCCACGGACGACACGTCCGGCGACGGCGGCCTGCTCGGCGACGCGGCGACCCCCGTCATCCTGGTCGGCACCAGCTACAGCGCCGACGAGCGCTGGGGCTTCGCCGGCTTCCTGGAACAGAATCTGGGCGCGGACCTGGTCAATGTCGCCGACAAGGGCGCCGGACCGTTCGTGCCGATGAACAAGCTGCTGAGCGGCAGCACCCTGACCGAGGCGACGCCGGAACTGGTCATTTGGGAAATTCCGGAACGATACGTTTGGATGCGTCCGAACGAGACTGAAGGTGGTAAAAAGCAATGAATTTCAAACCTTTCAAGTCAGGGACGACCGCCGGGGTGTTAAGCCTCGCGCTTTGTCTCACCGTTCTGGGTGCCTGTACCCAGGGCGCCGGGACCAAGCCTGCCGCCTCGTCGCCGGACGCAGCCCGTGCCGCGGCAGCCTACACCCAGGCACAAAAGCTTACCGATCCGGTGCAACGCGAAGCCGAACTGGCCAAGGCGATCCGGCTGTACGACCAGGCCACCCTCTCGGACCCCACCCTCGGCAGCTCGGAAGAATTCTCGCGCCTGCTGAAGGACTATTCGACCTCCCTCAGCCGGCGCGGCGGCGATACCGCCCTGGCCATCGAAACCCGGCGCGAACTGCTGACCAGCGCCCGCTTCATTTCTGAACGCCAGCCCGACCCCGCCACCGGTGCGCGCGAACTTCTCTCCATCGCCCGTCAGCAGATCGGGCTCGGCGACTATCGCGCCGCCGTCGACACCCTGACCGCCGGCTATGTCCGCATCTCGAAACTGCCGGCCGCGCAACGTGATCCGATCGTCGGCGACATGGCCAACCTGCTGGCCCTGGCCGCCGGTCAGCGCGACCGCGCCACCGCCTGGGCGACAGAAATCACCGATCCCGTCCGCCGCGGCGCCGCCGTGTCGAACATCGCGCGCTGGAAGCTGCGCACCGGCGACTTCCCCGCGCCGGAACTGGCGTCATTCCGCGGCCAGACGGTCGCCGACCTGGACCGCCGCAGCACCGAACTTCTGGAGGCCGCCGAAACCCTGCGGGTCAACGGCAAGACCGAAGCCGCCCTGGCCGCCGCCCTGTCAGCCCGCATCGGCACGCCGGACCGCGACAACCTGCTGCTGACCCTGGTCCAGGAAGCCACGACCAACGAACAGCGCGACGCGGTCGAGACGGCTGCCTTCGGCATTTCCGGGGCCGTTCAACAGAACGAAGCCCTGTTCGCCCTAGCCATGGGCAATACCGACAGCCCGCGCCTGTCGATCGCCGAACGCCTCGGCAACAGCCTGACCGACCCGGCTCTGAAGGCCCAGGTCGTGTCCCAGATCGCCGCCGGCTACGCCCGCTCCCACGTCACCCAGACAGCCAAGGCCAAGACGGAAGAGGCGATCAAGATCACTTCCTTCTTCATGCCGCGCGCCGCCAAGTCGCGGATCAATGCCAACCTGGCCACCGTGGAAATTCATTTCGGCGAATATCCGCGCGCCCTGACCTATGCCAACCGCATCGGCGAGAACGGCCTCAAGGCGCAAACCCTGCAGGAACTGGCCCGGCGGGCCACCGGTTCGCGCGACTGGGCGACGGCGGAAAAGGCGATCAACGGCGTCAAGAGCCTGGGCCAGCGTGACGAAGCCGCCCTGCTCCGTGCGATCCTGCTGGCGGCGAAGGAACAGCCTGACGCCCTCGCCGGCCTGGCCCGGCAACAAAAATCGCCTGGCATCAAGGCCTGGGTCTTTGCCTATGCCGCCGAGGCCTACGCCAAACGCATCGAGCCCGACAAGGCTCTGGCCATGGTGGCCCAGGTCGAGGCCCTGCGCGCCAAGGCGTCCTCGGTCAAAGAGCTGCAACAGACCGCCTCGGCGGCGGTGTTTGCCCTGTCGGCGACCGGCCAGCCCCTGAAAGCGGAAACCTACCTGCTGGAGGCCATGGCCGACGACAATGTCCACTATCTCAACGCCCTGACCCAGCTGGCGGCCTCCTGGGCAAAGGCCCGCGATACCGGCCGCATCGACCAGGCCCTGACCTGGGCGCTGGACGAGCACCAGGCCTCGGACATGCTGCAGCGCGTCGTCGATGTCCTGTCGGACAAGCACGAATATGAAGTCGCCGCCCTCTATGCCCGCAAGATTCCCGACTACCAAAACCGTGTCCGCGCCATGCACCAGTTGGCCGCTGCCAGCGCAGAGGCGCTCGACATCTACGGCGTCCTGGACGGCAGCGTGGTGACCAACGGCGACCCGGCCAATGAGCGCCAGGTCATCCTGAAGGGCAATGCCGCGACCTATTACAATATCGACTCCAAGGTCGGTCAGGCCATTCCGACCCCGCCCAACCTCAACCGCTACAGCCGCCAGACGGTCAGCGACAACATGCCGGTGCCGACCGATGGCGCCGTCTACGTCATCCCGATGGAGTACAGCTACTACAACACCAAGTTCGTGTCGCAGGTGAACAACACCTTCCGCCAGATCGGGGAAAAGGTCTTCCCGGTCCAGGCCCAGGGCACGCGCTATCCGCGCTATATCCATATCGAATCCGGCGTCCTGACCCTGGAAAGCCTGGCACGCCACCTCAACAGCATCGGCGAAGGCGAGCTGCTGGTCCGCAAGGGCACACGCTATACCCTGAACGTGCCCCTGCTGGTCGGCCCCCAGGCCAGCCTGGTCGTGTCGGGCACCGATGCCGAGGAACTGCGGCTGAACGCCAATACCGGCGTCTTCATCGTCAATGCCGGCAAGCTGTGGCTGCACGATATCACGGTCGCCGGCTGGGACGCCGCCAACAAGGCCTATCCGGACATGGTGTTCGAGACCCGCAACCAGTTCCGCCCCTTCCTGATTTCCTGGGGTGGCTCGCAGATGCATGCCGACGGCTCGCACTTCCATCACCTGGGCTTCAACGGCGCCAAGGGGTACGGCTTCTCCTACTCGCAGGGCCCAATCCTGGTGCAGCAACACCGCCCGGGCGCGCTCAACCGCCCCACCGGCGTGGTCGTCGGCAACAGCTTCGACAACATGTATTTCGGCTTCTTCACCAACGCCGCCGACGACATCGCCCTGATCGGCAACGAATACCGCGACAACCTGATCTACGGCGTCGACCCGCACGACTATTCCAAGCGGCTGATCATCGCCTACAATGTCAGCTACGGCACCCACAAGAAGCACGGCATCATCGGATCGCGCGAGGTCGATGACTCGTGGATCGTCGGCAATATCGTGTTCGAAAACCACGGCACCGGCATTATGCTGGACCGGATCTCCTCCGGCAACCTGGTCTATGCCAACCGCGTCTGGGGCAATGGCCAGGACGGCCTGGCCGTCTATGAAAGCCCGTGCAACATCCTGGCCGGCAACCGCGCCTTCGACAACCACGGCGACGTCGTGAAGGTGCGCAACAGCACCGACATCGGCATCTTCCGCAACCACCTGGCCACCAGCCAGCGCGCCGGCGTCAACATCTATGTCGGCGACCCGAAGGAGGTCCAGGGCTTCCCGACCCGCGACGCCAAGAAAGACCCCTACACCAAGTTCGTCACCGTCGCCGTGGTCGACAATGTCATCGACAAGCGCAACGGCGCCGGCATCACCGCCACAGGCTTCGGTACGGTCGCCGTCAAGGGCAACCAGTTCTTCGGCTCGACGAAGAAGCTGCTGCAGGGCGACCTGGAACCCTTCGGCCGCGAAATGCTGCGGCTGCAGAACGAAGGCGTCGTCGTCCGGTCCAGCTGCAAGGCGGTCAATGTCCCCAAGGTCTGCCCGTTCATGACCCAGGGCTATCTCAGCGGCGTGGTCGAGGAACTGCCACCCGCCGGCGCCGGCAGGGTCTGCACCGGCCTTGACGATCCCGACCAGGAAACCGCCGAAGCCGGAACCGAATTCGACGCCGAGGAAGGCCACGAGTCATGACCAAATCAGCTTTTTCCCGATGGGCGGCCTTTTCCATCGCCCTTACCGCTGCCGCTGGTGCCGGCGCCGTCGGCATGACCGTCTGGCAGATGCGCCCCGAAGCCAGGCTGCGCGCCGTCGTCCTGGCGGCCGACCAGGCGGTCAAGGACCGCAAGCCGAAAGCCGCCTGGACCCAGATCGAAAGCCTGCGCGCGACCAATCCGTGGGCCGCCGACTTCTACCAGGCCAGGCTGCTGTTGCGTTCGCCGGAACTGGTCGCCCCAGGTGCGGCGCCGGGCCAAGCGGCTAAGTTGCTGCGCCGCGCCGCCTCATCGCCGCAATATGCCGACCGTGCCCGTGTCGCCCTGGCCGAGCTGCTGCTGGCCCATCCCGAGCAGGCCCGTTCGCCGGACGAAGCCATAACCGCCCTTCGCATCGCCGCCCAGGGTGGTAACCGCAAGGCCGCCACCATGCTGGCCGGATACCTGGCCCAACGGCCCGATTCCGACAAGCTGGAGGTCCTGCGCCTGCTGACCGAGGCCTCGGAGACCAATGCCGGCGCCGCCAAGACCCTGATCACGATGATCGAAGGCCGGTCCCTGCCGGTCAAGAGCCGCGCCCTGGCCGACGATATCCGCTACCGCCAGTTCACCAGCAGCCTCTTTGAGGCCAAGGGGGGCAATGTTGACGCCATGGTCCGCGTCGGGGACGCCTATCGCAACGGCGCGGGCGTCGCCAAGGACATCGCCCTGGCCAGCGAATGGTACAACCGCGCCGCCGGCCTCAACAGCAACACCGCCCGCATGCGTCAGATCGACGTCCTGCGCCTCGAAAACACCCCTGCCGCAGCGCAGAAGGCCCACGCCATGGCGCTGGATGCCGCCAAGGATGGCACCTCGGTCGGCGCCCTGAACGAACTGGGCGTCGATTTCAAGATCGGGCGCGGCGTCACGGCTGACCTGGCCAAGGCGGAATCCTACTTCCGCCGCGCCGCCGCCATGGGCTCGGCCTCGGCCAAGTACGAACTGGCCGACCTGCTGTTGAAGCGCGAGCCGGCCAAACCGGCGGAAGAGGCCGAAGCCATCGCCCTGCTCACCGACGCGGCGCAGGCGGGCAATCCCGGCGCCGCCTGGGTGCTTTATGGCCTCTACGACAAGGGCCAGCGCGGCCTGACGGCCGATCCCGTGCGCGCCTTCGCCTATCTGACCCAGGCCGCCAAGGGGGGGCGCACGGCGGCCCGCACCGAACTGGCCAGCCGCTACAGCAGCGGTGACGCCGTCGTCCCGCGCAGCGACGCCGAGGCCTTCCGCTGGGCCGGCAGCGCCCTGGACAGCGGCGCGACCTCTACCAACCTGCTGCTGATCATGGCCGACGGCTATGCCCGCGGCGAAGTGGTCAACCAGGACCGCCTGCGCGCCAAGGGCTATCTCGAAGCCGCCGTGCGCCGGGGCAGCCCGCGCGCCATGCGCAAGCTGGGCGCCCTTTACTTTACCCTGCAACAGCCGGACGCGTCGCAGAATGCCGTCAAATGGCTGCGCGAAGCCTCGCTGCACGGCGAGACCGACGCCTATATCGACCTGGGCCGGGCCTATGCCAGCGGCGCCGGCGTGCCAGTCGACGCGCCCCGCGCCTTCAGCTTCTTCGAGGAAGCCGCCAATGCCGGCAACCTGGTCGGCCTGGTCGAGATGGGCCGCAGCTACGCCACCGGTTATGGCGTGGCCCGCAACCCGCAACGCGCCGCCGAACTGTATCTGCGCGCCGCCAATGCCGGCAGCGCCGAAGCCATGATCATGCTGTCCTACAGTTACGAGGTCGGCGACGGCGTGCCGCAATCCCTACCCCAGGCCCGGGCCTGGCTGAAGCGCGGCGCCGACTCCGGCGATGCCGAGTCGCAGTACTGGTTGGGCCTCTACCTGCTGGAAGGCAAGGGCGGTCCTGTCGACCGCGCTGGCGCCCTGGCCCTGTTCGAGCAGTCCAAGGCCGGCAAGTTCAAGCCCGCCGGGGCCATCCTGAATCAGATGAAGCCCAAGCCTGTGGCGCCCCCGCCAGCCGCAACGGCGCAGCCGCATACCGCCCCCGCACCGCTGCCCGCGCCTCAGGTCGCCACTCGGCCACCTCTCTCCGTAAAGGCAAGATCATGACCTTGACGACCACCCCAAACTGGCGTCATGCCCTGCTGGCCGGCCTGATCGCGGCCCTGGCCGTTCTGGTCGCGGGCTTTATCCTGCTGGCGGTATCGCGCCTGACCCAGCCCGTGCCCACCCTGAAAAGCGCCTTCGCTGCTGGCCACCTGGTGGCCGACGAAGCGGCCCACCGATCCTTCGCCAGGCTGGGCCGTGTCCGGGCCGACTGTGAAACGGCCGGGCTTGTGATCGCCGTCGAAAAGTCGTTCGGCCGCTACATGCTGGCGCCGCAACTGCCCAAGGATCCCGAAGAGGTCCTGAACACCTGCCAGACCGTGCGCGATCTGGCCTATGGCGATCCCGGCTTTCAGGCCGACACCCGCTCCGCCAAGGTCAATCCGATCGCGCTTCGCGGTATTACGCGCCTGGCCCTGGGCTTTATCCCGCTCCAGATCTGGCAGATCGCCCTGGCCGTGATCGCCCTGGCCATCGGCGGCGCCACCGCCTTCTTCCTGGTCCGCGGCCGCCGCGCCACGGTGGTCAAGCTGGCCGTTCTGGGCGCCGCCACCGTGGCGGCCGCTGTCTTCGCCGCTACCAGCCTGTCGCTGGGCATCGGCGCCCTGCTGTGGCCGGCCTCCATCGCCGCTGCCTTCTTTGTCACCGACACATCGCCCTGGCGACGGCTGGCGGTGTGCGGTCTGCTCGGCGCCGGCGCCATCACCTTCGATTACGGCTCAGCCCTGGGTGTGACCGTACTGCTGTCACTGCTGTTCGGCCTGGCGGTGCAGGAAACCAAGCCCGCCGATCTGCTCTCGGCCCTTGCCGCCTATCTCGCCGCCGCCGCGACCACCGTGATTGTCCTGGCCCTGGCCCAGGCCAATGCCCGCGGTTTCGCCATACTGGATACGGCCGGGTTCATCATCGAACGCTTCACCGATGGCATCCTGCTGCTGGGCGACAATGGCGCCGCCATCGCCAACCGGTCCGGTGAGCGTATCGGCAAGCTACTGGCCCGCTATGACGGCTGGAGCGGCATCATCCTCTATGCCGGCCTGTGCGCCGTGGCCTTCAGCGGCTGGGCCCTATGGCTGAAAGGCCAAAAGGCGCTGGGCCTGCTGATCCTGGCTTCGGGCGCCGGCCTCCTGCTGTGGAGCCTGTTCGCCTTCGACCGGCTGTTTGCCAATCCGCTGCAATTCGCCTCCCTGCCCCTCCTCCTGCTCGCCTACACCCTGGTCTCGGTCGTCGCAACCTTGGCGTGGAACCGCAAAGAAAACCTGGAAACTGCGTTATGATCAAAGCCCGTTTCGCCCGCTTCGCACGCAATTTGCAGGCTGGACTCATGATGGTCGCCGGAACGGCCGCAACTGTTCCGCCGGCCATTGCCGCTCCTGTGGTACAGGCCTCGTCTCAGCCGTCGCCGGCATGCGGCCAACTGGGAGACGCCCAATATTATTCCGACGAAAGTTTTCTGTTTATTCGCAAGGGAAAGGGTGACTGGCTGTTTCGAAGCCGTACCGATTTTAATGTCTTCCCGCCTGTGGCGTCCCCTCTGGTAGAGAACTTTACCCGTCTCAATAAGAAATTGAAGGCCTCCAACGTCCGTCTCGTCGTGCTGGTAACTCCGCCCCGTGGCGCAATGATGCGCGATTTCATCGAGCCCGGCACCCCGGGTACTGAACGGTATTCACCCGACGTCGCGATGCAAGCCTATCAGAGGTCACTGGATCGGCTGCGTGGTGCGGGCATTATCGTACCCAATGTCACCGCGACAGCGCGCGACGCCGGTTTGACCCTGCCCGGACGGGACAGGCAATTCTATTTGTCTGCAGATACGCACTGGACGGATTATGGCGCCTATGTCTCGGCCAACGCCACGGCACGCGAATTGGCGCCGCTTGCTGAATACAGGAACATGCCGAAGGTTGAATTCAAGACCGTCCCGGGTGCGATCGGCGATGAACAGCAACTGTTACGACGCGAAGCTTCCCGTATATGCAAGACAACCTATCGGGCCGACAAGATCAAGGTATTCGAAACGACGGAGGCTCAGGGCACGGGTGCCAGTCTTCTCGACGGCGGCGGGGTTGATGTCGCCCTGGTCGGCACCAGCTTCAGCGCCAGAACCACCGCGAACTTCGGTGGCTTTCTGCGCCAGGAGCTTCACACCAATGTCGCAAATTATTCCATCAGCGGCGGAGGGTTCGAAGCTTCAATACTTTCGTATCTCCTGTCGAATGACTATCGCAACGCCAAGCCCAAGTTACTCATCTGGGAGATGCAGTATCACAATCTGGATGCGACCGAAGGATTTCCGCTCATACTCGGAGCCGTGGACGGCGATTGCGGCAAAGCGGCTTTGGTTAGTTCCAAGCCTGTACCGGTGAAATTGGGCCAGACGTCGGTCGCGTCGTTCGACAACGGCCAGCGTTCAAAGATCAAAGGCGCAGCCAATCTGGTGGTCAACCTGACCTCTCCGGACGCAAGGCGTTATCACGTCTATGCACACTACACAGACGGGCGTCAGGATCGCTTCAATATCGATGCCAGTCGCTGGACGTATCCGGCGAACAAAATGATCATCCGCCTGCCGCGCGACGGCGGCGACCTGGCCGGGGTCAGCCTGGTCCCGGACCAGCGCCTGTCAGGCACGGTCTCGGCCCACGTTTGCCGCGCCTCGGCGTAAGGACAAGTGCGGGGTTGACCTATCTTATCCTCCACCGCTTGCGGGGGAGGTGCTGAGCAAGCGAGCTTGAAAAGCGAAGCGCGTCGAAGCGGAGGGGGAGCCGAGAGCTCGAAATTCAGAGTTCGTAACGCCCCCTCCGTCTCGACGCGCTTCGCCCTGAAGAAGGGCTCACTTGCTCGCCACCTCCCCCGCGCGCGGGGGAGGATAAGAAGCAGAGCTTAAAACACTCACGCCAGCTCCGCGCCGAACAGCAGGGTCAGGTCGCCGCCCAGCCGGTGTGCCACCAGCGGCCGGTAGTCCTTCATCCACAGCGTCAGGCTTTCGTCCTTGAACCGGGCATAATAGGGCTCCATCCAGGCCAGTTGCGTCTCTTTCAACGTCCCGTCGAGGTCCTGCTTTTCGCCGGCGCGTTCGGCGAAAATCGCCGGATCACGCAGCCCGCTGACCACAAAACCGGCCAGACGTTTCACAGCACCATCGTTCAACCCATAGGCATCCGCCTGGCCGTTGGCGATCAGCGCCTCGGCATGCAAGACCAGCGGCCCCAGCGCGAAATTATGATAATGCAGCGCCTTCCTGCGGCGTTCCATCTCCAGCGGCAAGACACCGTCCGGCTCGACCTGAGCGCAGGCCCGTTCGAACCCGGCCTTCGCCCAGGCAAAGGATTCGGCGTCGTCCTGCGCGATGGCCGTGGCACATACCGCCCAATTGGCCCAGTACCGGTGGTTATTGGACCGGCTCTTCTTGTCCTGGCGCGAATCGAAATTGGCGATGACCAAGCCATTGAGCCGGCCCAGCCAGTCCAACACCTCGCGATTGGCCGACGGGCTGAGATAGGGATCGCTGCGGATCTTGAGGTAGCTTCCGGCCAGGCTGGCCAAGGCCCAGGCCTGGACCATGCGCCCCTGCTCGGTGACACCTTTTTCCAGCGCACCGGCCTGCGCCCAGCCGCTCAACCAGTGCAGGGCGCATTGGGCGATCTCGCTGGCGCGCGGCTGCGAGCGGACATAGCGGTCGGAGATGCGCGTCAGCGGATTGTAAAAGCCGCTGACTTCCTTGAGCTTTTCCTGGTAATCTTCCTCGCGGTCGGAATCCTCGACCGACGAATTGGTCCCGGGCTTGTACTTCGACTCATGGTCCAGCACGGTGACCGGCTTCGGAGCCTTGTCGCAGTCCAGGTCGGTCGCCGGCTCGCCGCGCAGGCTGCGCGCGGCTGCCACATCGAACGGCGAAACCAGACCGGCAAACTGCAGGTCTGGCGTCGTCGGATCATAAGCCGATACGGCCGCTCGGGCACCCCGGCATCCCCCGCCCGCGGACAGGGCTGCCATGCTCATGGCGACAAACGCCCGGCGACCGATTGTGGACATGCTGACACCACGGGTTGGGGCCGAAACCCCATATTCGACAAGGAAAACGACCATTGTGCGTCGCACAATTTTGTGGCCAATTCGTGTCAAATTCTGTGGTGTTAACCTTTTTACACAATCAGGAAGTCGGAAAACGTGATCACCGGCGTCCCCTGCAGCAGGGCGAACTGTACGGCCGCTTTCACGCCGCTGCCATCCGCATCATAAGAGAGCACCCCCGAGACGGGATTGTAGATGATCCTGTGGTCAAGGCTGGTCGCCGCCGTGCCGATGGCGAAGGCCTTTTCCGTCCCGGCGCCGACATCCAGGGCGGTGAAGACCAGGTGATCGAGCACGATCTGGTCCCAGCGCGTCTTGAAGTCGGTGACCGTGTCGACATTCTTCGATGCCGACAATGCGGTGTCGAAGACAAACCGGTCACGCCCGGCCCCGCCGGTCAGGAGGTCGTTGCCGCCCTTTCCCGTCAGGATGTTGTCGCCGGCGCCGCCAACGATACGGTTGTCGATGCTGTTGCCGGTGGCGGAAACAGCGCCCGTCGCGACGATGTAGACATCCTCGACATAGTTGCTGAGCACGATATTGGCCGAGGTCCGCACGACGTCAAAGCCGCCTGTGCTGGCCTCGACGATCTTGTCCAGATCGCTGTCGACATAGTAGCTGTCATTGCCCAGCCCGCCGGACATGGTATCCGCCCCGGCGCCGCCGTCGATCGTGTCATCCCCGCCATTGGCGGTCAGCGAATTGTTCGCCGCATTGCCAAACAGACGGTTGTTGAGATCGTTGCCTACGCCCGACACCGCCGTGCCGGTCAGGGTCAGGTGCTCGACATTGTCACCCAGCTTGTATGACACGCTGCTGATGACCTGGTCGTTACCGGCCCGGGCCATTTCGATGACCTTGTCGCCGGAACTGTCGACATAGTAGGTGTCGTTGCCTTCCAGCCCCTGCATCTCGTCACTGCCGGCGGCACCGTCCAGCGCATTGGCGCCCTTGTTGCCGATCAGCACGTCTGAGTTCTTGTTACCCGTAGCGTTGATATCGTCGGTGCCAGTCAGTTTCAGGGTTTCGACATTGACCGGCAGGGCATAGCTGACCGAGGCATAGATGATGTCGGCGCCTTCACGGATATATTCGACGACTCTGTCGGAAATATTGTCGACGATGTAGACGTCGTCCCCCGCTCCGCCCAGCATATAGTCGGCGCCAGCGCCGCCGTGCAGGCGGTCTATGCCAGCCCCGCCGTACAGCTTGTCGTCGCCGTCGCTGCCATTGAGGATATCGTCCCCCTCAAACCCATACAACACGTCGATATCGTCACCACCGCGCAGGACGTCGTCCCGCACTGTGCCGTTCAGCGAAAGCCGCGCCTGGGCCAGGGCGATGCTGGCCAGCCCCCCCAGGCCCTGCCCGGCGCCATGACCGAAATCCAGGGCATAGAAGGCAGCGATACCTTCGCCGGCGCCCGTGGATTCATTGACGCCGAGATAGACACCGCTCTTGAAGTAGAAGCTGTCGCTGGCCCAGGCGCTGTTGATCTTCGTCACGGAACTATAGGTCTGACCGTCGGCATAGACGATGACGGTCAGCACATCATCCTTTGCCGTGATGCGGTAGGAGAATTTTTCACCCAGATCGACATCCGGCGCATCGCCGGCAGCATTCAGGAGCGCGAACTTGGTTTCAATGTTTAAAACTCCGGCACAGTCATTGACGAAGTAAAGCGTACCGTTGTCGTAGTAAAGACGAACCAGCTCCTCCTCCGTGCCGTGGATCTGGCCGATCACGATCCGTCCCATCGTACCGTCCGTCAGGGTTGGACAGCGATTGACCGACAAGGTTGCCGTCAGAGTGCCGCCCTGATCCAGCGTCCATTCGGCGAGGCCGCTATCGTTCATTTCGCGGAGTTCGCTGCGGGCCTTGGTCGAGCCAGGAGTCGTTGCCCCGTTGACCGACGCCCGGAATACCATCGCATTGTCAGGAGCGACATAGAAGAAGCGGTCGTCATTGTAGTCGACCAGGTTGAGAACTTCGACGGCCTTTCCGTCATTTTCGCCATCGGCGTCGATGGGCAGGGTTAATTTCCAATGTACGAGATTGAAGTAGTCTGAATTAAAACTCATCACTTATACCCTTATGATGCAGGGCATGATTGTTCTGAAACCTGTGTTTTTTAAGAAAACAAACAATGTAAACGTAAAATAATATACTTGGAAAATAAGGAATTTATTCTCAAGGTTAACGTCGAATTAATACAGCAAATTCGTTAAACAGGCGAAACAACGTAGTTTTTCGCTGATGCAATATCGCTATTGCGATATCGATTACATCGCACCGCAACATCTAATTGTGCGCATTCCTTGATTTTTCTTATCCGAATTTTCATTCGCAGGTGCTATTGTGCGCAAAAAAGATGCATATCGGGAACGGATACATGCCACATAGCCGCGCTACCACGCCGAAACACACCCAGGTTACTCAGCCGATCCTGTACAGTGCTGCAGAATATTATGCCAAGGCCGCCCGTGACAACGGGTCAGCCGTGACGGACGTCCACGATTTTTTTGCACAAATCTGCGACGAACTTACCGGCCAGGCGGAAGTGGTGATTGTCGGCAACAGTGAAAGCGTGGGAAATTTCCATAATTTCGTTCAGATCCATGCGTCCCGTTTGGCCGCCATCATCAGCTATGAGATCGCCGCCGACCTGGATAACGGCCAGTTTGCCGTCTTTACACGGGACACCTCGTCCGACAACTGACCGCGCTTAGTGAGCTGTTCCGCTCTTAAGTAGCGTTTCCATCCAATCCATGTCGTCGTCCGACAGCCCGAAATGGTGGCCGGCTTCGTGGATCAGGATGTGCGCGATGAGGTCCTCGAGAGTCACCCCGCCCTCGGCCCATTCGTCCAGTATGGGGCGGCGGAACAGATGGATCATCGACGGCATGTCGCCGGTCATGGTCTCCAGTTCCGCCGGCCGGCCGGTGTAGAGCCCGGTCAATTCGAACGGATCCTCGATTCCCAGTTCCTGCAGCATGTCGGCGTTGGGAAAGTCCTCGACGATCACCACGACGTCGCGCAGGTGCCTGTCGAACGGATGGGGCAGTTTCTTGAGCGTGGAACGGGCAACGATCTCGATGTCGTCGAGCGTCGGCGCCTCACCGTAGGATTTGATGGTCATTCGGCGGCGGTCTGCTTGGTATCGGGGTGTACCTCGACCGGCTTTTCACCGTCCCAGACAACCCAGTACTGGCCCAGCTTGCGCTTACGGTCGATAGCCTCTACCACCGCATCCCGAAGGGCAGCGGAGATAGCGTCTGACTTTTTCTTAGCGTCAGGTGGCACGGGCATCAGTTTAAACCTGCAAGACTTTCAAGCTGAAGATAGACATCACGATCTCGAATAACGAGGGCTTGGCCATACCTTTCGAAAATCAGGTGGGTCAGGAACTCGGTGTTGAGATAACAATGGCACTCATCCACTTTCATACTATAGTCATTCAACAAATTTCGCAAACTACGCGGATATCGTCGGATAATGTCGGTTGACGGAATATGATGACCGCCGTGCGCAACGCGTTCAGCCACGCGCGAAATCGACATGTCTGCGCTGGGTAAGGCCAAATAGATAAGCTCGACCGCCCATCCTGATGCCTGTAAACGCTCAATGAGCTTAAGATACGCCCTGCCTGACAAGGTGGTCTCAAAAGCGAAATCGCGCCCTTCTGCTATACATTTCTCGATCTGTTCGAGAAACAACCGACCTGCTGCAGCGGCCTGCTTTTCAGGCGCAAAGGGCGAGAGGCCCGACGCGATCATATCCGCGTTGAGAAACGTCTCTACCCCTTGGCGCGGCAAGTATTTGAGCGCAAACGTCGTCTTGCCGGCGCCATTGGGTCCCGCGATGATGAAACACCGCGGCATCCGCTTACATCTCCATATCGTCGGGCAGGCCGACCACATGGAAGCCGGCATCGACATGGACGACTTCGCCGGTCGTGGTCAGGCCCAGATCCGAAGCCAGCCACAGGGCAGCGCCGGCGACGCCTTCCATGGCGGTGTCTTCCTTCATCAGCGAGAAGGCCTTGCCCTTGGAATGCAGGGCACGGCCGCCGGAAATCCCGGCCAGGCTGAGCGTGCGCATGGCGCCGGCCGAGATGGCATTGACGCGGATGCCCTTCGGTCCCAGGTCACGGGCGATGTAGCGGGTCGAAGCTTCCAGCGCCGCCTTGGCCACGCCCATGGTGTTGTAGTTGGGAATGACGCGCTCGGAGCCGAGATAGGTCAGGGTGATCAGCGAGCCGCCGTTCGGCATCAGTTCGGCGGCGCGGCGCGCGCTGTCGACGAACGAGAAGGCCGACACATTCATGGCCAGCAGGAAGCCTTCGCGGGTGGTGTTCTCGACGAACGAGCCCTGCAGCTCGTTCTTGTTGGCGAAGGCGATCGAGTGGACCAGGAAGTCGATCTCACCATAAATCTCCTTCAACTTGGCGAAGGCCGTGTCCATCGAGGCGTCATTGGTGACGTCGCATTCGATCAAGTGCTGGATGCCGATCGACTGGGCGAGCGGCTCGACCCGGCGCAGCAGGCTTTCGCCCATATAGGACAAAGCGATGTCGGCGCCCTGGGCGGCCAGTTGGCAGGCAATGCCCCAGGCGATGGACTTGTCATTGGCCACGCCCATGACCAGGCCCTTCTTGCCCTTCATCAGGTCGCCCTTGGGGAAGTTCCATTCATCGGCCATGCTCAAATCCTCGTCTGCTCGTGCTCATCGCCTCCCCGTTCACGGGCAGGATACGGCCGTTAAGAGCAAATTATGCGCGCAATGGCAAGGGCTTAAGGCGGGGGCCTACAGGTCTTCGCGGCTGAGGATGATCGAGCCGTTGGTGCCGCCGAAGCCGAACGAGTTCGACATGGCCGTCCCGATCTTGCCGTCGTGACGCTGGCGCAGGATCGGCATGCCGTCGAATTCCGGATCGAGGTTCTCAATATGGGCGCTTTCGGCAGCGAAGTCGTTCTGCATCATCAACAGGCAATAGATAGCTTCCTGGGCGCCGGCAGCCCCCAGCGAGTGTCCGGTCAGCGACTTGGTCGACGACACCATCGGGCCATTATCGCCGAAGACATTGCGCACTGCGCCCATCTCTTTCGAATCCCCGACCGGCGTCGACGTGCCATGCGGATTGAGATAGTCGATCTTGCGGCCGCCGGCCTCGGCCAGGGCCAGCTTCATGCAGCGTTCCGCCCCCTCACCCGACGGCGCGACCATGTCATAGCCGTCGCTGTTGGCGGCATAGCCGACGATTTCGGCGACTATATTGGCGCCGCGCGCCTTGGCGTGCTCGTACTCTTCCACGACCACCAGACCGGCGCCGCCGGCGATGACGAAACCGTCGCGGTCGCGGTCATAGGCTCGCGAGGCGACCGCCGGACGATCGTTGAAATTACTCGACATGGCGCCCATGGCGTCGAACATGTCCGACAGCGTCCAGTCCAGTTCCTCGGTACCACCGGCGAAGATGATGTCCTGCTTGCCCATCAGGATCTGTTCGGCGGCGGCGCCGATGCAGTGCACACTGGTCGCACAGGCCGACGAGATCGAATAGTTGATGCCGCGGATTTCGAACCAGGTGGCCAGCGTCGCCGACGGTCCCGACGACATCGCCTTGGGCACGGCGAACGGCCCGATGCGCTTGGGCGAATTCTTTTCGCGCGTGGTGTCGGCGGCGTCGACGATGGCGCGGGTCGAAGGCCCGCCCGAGCCGAAGATGATGCCGGTGCGCTCATGCGAGATTTCCGACTTTTCCAGGCCGGACGCCGCGATCGCCTGTTCCATGGCGATGTGACCATAGGCCGTGCCGGGCGCCAGGAAGCGGGCGGCGCGGCGGTCGACCATCTTGGTCCAGTCCTCGATCTTCGGCGCCGCGTGAACCTGGCACTTGAAGCCCAGCCGGGCATAGTCCTCGGCGGCCACGACGCCTGAGCGCGCCTCGCGCAGGGACTGGGTAACCTCGTCGACACCGTTGCCGATGGAGGAGACGATTCCCATACCTGTAATGACGACTCTACGCATGCCTAGTCCTTGCGATCCCACCAGATTCATGACGCGGACGGGTCTTTTAGCCCAGGTCCTTGGCGTCGAACAACCCAACTCTCAGGCCCGACGCCTGATAGATAAGCTTGCCATCGGCTTCGACAACCCCGTCGCCGATCCCCATGATCAATTTGCCCGACATGACGCGCTTCATATCGATCTTGTAGGTCACTTTTTTGACATCGGGGGTCACCTGGCCGGTGAACTTGACATCGCCGACACCCAGCGCGCGACCGCGCCCGGGATTGCCGCGCCAGCCGAGATAGAAGCCGACCAGTTGCCACATGGCGTCCAGCCCCAGGCAGCCCGGCATGACCGGGTCGCCGATGAAGTGGCAACCGAAGAACCACAGGTCCGGGCGGATATCCAGTTCGGCTTCGATATGTCCCTTGCCGTGGGTGCCGCCATTGTCGGTGATTTCGATGATTCGATCGAACATCAGCATCGGCGGTGCCGGCAGCTGGGCATTGCCCGGGCCGAACATGTCACCGCGCCCGCAGGCCAGCAGGGCTTCGTAGTCATACGCGTTGGGGCGATCCGTCATCCGTCCAATGGGCTCCATGTCACGCACCCGCACTCCCCGTAAGTGCGATCACGATCTGTAACTTAAGTGGAGAGTGCGTTACACGACACAGCGTCGGGGCTCAATCGTTTTTTGTAACCGATTGCGAACGCTTAACGTTCGGCCAGCGGATTGGGCCGGGCGCAGACCGCCGTCGTCTGCATGCCCCACAGGACATTCTTCGGCGCCCAGCCGGTCTGGCCGGCGACGGAAATCCGGCACCAGGCGTCCTTGCACTTTTCCACCGAGGCGACGACGCGCGGCCGCACAATCGCCTTGACGTCGGCGTCCGGCTTCGGATCGGTTCGTAATTCCAGCTTCTGGGGCGGCGTGATGACATTGCGCGGCGACCGCAACATGCTCTTCTTCACCCAGGCGACACCGCCGGCGGGATCGCAGATCAGCCGCCAGTCGCGAGTCTCGGAGATAATCTGCACCGGAATGCCGGCCTTGCGGTAGGTCCACACCTTGCGGTTATCCAGGCTCGGACCATTGCGGGCATTGACCTCGTTCTTGCCCAACATGGCCCAGCGCGGCACGGCCGCCTTGGACGGCGTGTCATATTCCACGGGTTCGCCCGCCTGCGCCGGCACGGCCAGCGCGATCAGCACGGCAAAAGCCGCCGCGGCAGGCCAAAAACGGCCGGGAAGGGCTTGAACTGACTGGGTCAACGCGTTTATGTCGGGGCAGCGGTTATCAAACATGGCTTGGAAAAGCGTGTGGGAGCGCCGGATCGGGCGCCGTGTTGCGTGCCATTCTTGGCGGGCATGGTTCAGATTTGGTTAACCGGAAGATAATTCGCCATCAAACACATGCATCGCCGTTCCGCCGGTTTAGGGAAAGAACCGGAATACGGACGCGGCGAAAAGACATAAAAGGCTTTTATGAGCGCGACGAAACTTAAGGTGGTCCTCACCGTCAAGCTGCCCGAACCCGTGGAAACGCGGATGCGCGAGCTGTTCAACACCACCCTGTGGTACGACCTGTCGCAGATGCCACGCGACCGGCTGCTGCAGGCGGCCCAGGACTGCGACGTCCTGGTGACCTCGATCAACGACCGCATCGATGCCGAATTCTTCGACGCCGCCCCGGAGCGGCTGAAGATGATCGCCAATTTCGGCGTCGGCTACGACCATATCGACGTCGTCAAGGGCGCCGAAAAAGGCATCATCATCACCAACACACCGGGCGTCCTGACCGAAGACACGGCCGAAATGACCATGGGCCTGATTCTGGCCGTGTCGCGCCGCTTCGTCGAAGGCGCCGAGATCGTCCAGAAGGGCGAGTTCTCCGCCTGGTCGCCAACCTTCCTGCTAGGCCGTCGCGTCTATGGCAAACGGCTGGGCATTATCGGCATGGGCCGCATCGGCCAGGCCCTGGCACGCCGTGCCCGCGCCTTCGGCATGAGCGTCCACTATCATAACCGCAAGCCGGTGTCGGCGCGCATCTCGGACGAGCTGGGCGCCACCTACTGGGACGACCTGGATCAGATGCTGTCGCGGATGGACGTGATTTCGATCAACGCGCCGGGCGGTTCCAGCACCTATCACCTGCTCAGCGCCGAACGCCTGGCCAAGCTGCAACCGCACGCCTTGCTGGTCAATACGGCGCGCGGCCAGATCGTCGACGAACAGGCCCTGGCCGCCATGTTGCGCGAGAAACGCATCGCCGGCGTCGGGCTGGACGTCTATGAGCGCGAACCGGCCATAAATCAGGAACTGATCGGTTTGCCCAATGCCATCCTGCTGCCGCACATGGCGTCGTCGACGATCGAGGCGCGCACCGACATGGGCGACCGGGTAATCCTGAATGTAAAGACCTTCCAGGACGGCCACCGGCCGCCGGATCGGGTCATTCCGGCCATGCTGTGAGGCTCAAAAAGTTTTTCACAGGTTTCGGAAAATAAGCACTTGCGCGCCATCCGGCCTTCTGGCTATAAGGCGCGCCTCTCCGGCGGGTTTCTCCCGCGTTTACGGACATGAGCGGGCGTAGCTCAGCGGTAGAGCGCCACCTTGCCAAGGTGGATGTCGAGAGTTCGATCCTCTTCGCCCGCTCCAATTCCTCCCCAGGATATCATCCTAAGGCCGTCCGTCCTGACGCTCAGTGCAGCTTCAGCTTCGGACGGATAAACCGGTTGATGTGTCCCACCGAGATCACCGCCAAGCCCTTTATCCAGCCGTGCACGGCCAGGATATGCATCCGGTACAGCGACATATAGACGAACCGGGCCAGCCGCCCCTCGACCGCCATGCGCCCGCCCAGCAGACTGCCCATCAGCGAGCCCACCGTCGAGAACCGGCTCAGCGACACCAGCGAACCGTGGTCGTGGTAGGCAAACTCGACCAGAGGCTTTCCCTGCTGCAACCGAACCAGATTGGCATAGGCGGTCTCTGCCATCTGGTGCGCCGCCTGGGCGCGCGGCGGTACCGGCCGTTCCTGCCCCGGCAATTTGCAGAAGGCGCAATCGCCTATGGCAAAGACACGGTCGTCACCGACAACCTGAAGCGTCGGCCGGACCACCACCTGGTTGGTCCGTGATATCTCAAGCCCATCCAGACCCTGGCGGATCGGCACCGCCTTGACGCCGGCGGCCCAGACCTGGAGATCGGCCGGAATCTGGCCCGCACCCGCTGTTTCCATGCCCGACGGCAGCGACGCCGTAACGGCGGTGCCCGTCCTGACCTTGACGCCCAGCGCTTCGAGCTCCTGATGCGCCGCCTCGGCCAAACGCTCCGGCAAGGCCGGCAGGATGCGCGGCCCAGCCTCCAGCAGGGTCACATCCAGCCGGCTGCGGTCGAACACCTCCAGGCCGTAATAACCCAGGGCATCGGCGGCATTGTACAGTTCCGCCGCCAGCTCGACGCCGGTCGCTCCGCCACCCACGATGACGACCCTGACGTGGGCGTCGGACGCCGGATCGGTCTGCATGGACCGCGAGACCCGTAGACATTGATCCAGCAACTGATCGCGAAAGGCATCGGCCTGACCGCGGCTGTCCAGGAAGAGGCAGTTCTCGGCCACACCCGGCGTGCCGAAATCGTTGGTCATCGAGCCATAGGCCAGGACCAGATAGTCGTAGCGGACCGAATGGGCCGCGACGACTTCGCGCCCCTTGGGATCGAGCACGGGCGCGATATGCACGCGCCGCGCCGCGCGATCGATCCGGTCGAGCGTGCCATAAAGATAACGATAGCCCCAGCGGTGACAGTGGCCGCGATACCCGACCTCATCCAGGCTGGCGTCGAGCGATCCCGCCGCGACTTCGTGCAGCAGGGGCTTCCAGATATGGGTGCGATTGCGATCGATCAGGATGATGTCATGGTCCCGCCGCCCGAACCGTGCCCCCAGCCGCCGCACCAGTTCCAGCCCAGCGGCGCCGCCACCGACCACGACGATCTGAGTTTTGGGTGTTGAGCGGACGGACATTTCGGTTCTCCAGGCCCGGTTAAACGACAGGCAGAGCTCCATCTGAGCCGCTTCCCGCGCCCAGTGTCAAAGAACTTGATATTTCAAATTGCTGCACTGCACAAATTTATCTATTCGGAGGACGTGGATCGCGATTTCGAAACCGTTCCCGTCACCGCAGGTGCTTCGTCTCAACAAGCGAGCTAAGCCCCGTGCGCGACCCGCGGCAAGGCTTCACCCGCCAGATATCCCGGAATATCCCCGGCCGGCATGGGCCGGGCAAACAGATAGCCCTGCGCCAAGTCCCCATTCAGCCCCGACAACGCCCCCAGTTGCGCCTCCGTCTCCACGCCCTCGATCACCGAAGTCAGGCCGAAATCCAGGCACAACGACGTCAGGCTCTTGACGATCTTGCGGCTGGCCGGATTGCTGTCCAGGTCGGCGACGAAACTGCGATCGACCTTGATGCGGTCCAAAGGCAGCCGGTGGACATAGCTCAAAGACGAATAGCCAGTGCCGAAATCGTCCAGCGACACCTGACACCCCAGAGCCTTCAAAGCGATGACCGACTGGCGGGCGCGCTCGAAATCGGCCGCCATGGCGGTTTCGGTGATCTCGAAATCGATCCGCCGCGGGTCGATCCCGCTGGCATTGACGATGGCGATCAGCCGCACCACGCCTTCGGCGGCGCATATGTCGTGCGCCGAAAGGTTGAACGACAACGCCAGGGCTTCCGGCCAGGTCCGGGCCTCGCGCAAGGCCTTTTCCAGCAACGCCCGTGTCACTGTGCCAATCAGCCCGGTCCGCTCGGCGACGGGGATAAACACCCCCGGCGCCATCCGTCCCAGAACCGGGCTGTCCCACCGCGCCAACGCTTCGAAACCCACCGTCGCGCCGCTGCGCAAATCGATCATCGGCTGATAGACCAGCGATAGTTCGGTACCGAGGTCTGCGGCCTGCAGGCTGCGCTCGACCACACTCTGGTTGAGGATCTCCGCCTGATGCTCGGCCGAAAACAGAACGGTTTGGCCGCGCAGATGGCGCTTGGCATGATACAGCGCATAGTCGGCGCATTCGAACAGGCTTTCGGCATTGGCCCCGGACTGCGGCCACAGCGCGAAACCGATCGAACAGGCCATCTGGGCATAGGCGCCGCCCGCCGCAAACGGCCGCGCCGTCGTTCCGGTCAACCGCCGCCCCAGGTCCTCCAGTACACCCTCAGCCAGGTCGCCCTGAACGACCAGACCGAACTCGTCCCCGCCCAGCCGGTAGACCGTGGCGGCCACCGGCCCGGCCTCCACGACGGCGCTTTGAAACCGTTCCGCCGCCTCGACCAGCACCCGGTCGCCGGCCGCGTGCCCAAACGTATCATTGACCGGCTTGAACCCATCCAGATCGATTACCCCGATGGCCATCGCCCTGCCGTTCGCTTCCGCGGCGGCGAAGGCGGCATCGGCATCGTGAAAGAACCGCCGCCGGTTGGGCAGGCCCGTCAGGGCATCCAGATTGGCGATACGGAAATTCTCGTTGGACAGGGCCTGGGTTTCCACCTGTTTGGCCGTCAGGTCCCGGCGCGAGGCGATCAGTTCCTTGAAGTCGCGATAATGGGTCAGCAGCACGCTGATCATCGCCATGCAGACCAGACCCAGATTGATGGCGATGGCGCGCTCGGTCGGCCCGCCTTCCGCCATCAGGAAGACGATATAGGGGACGATGACGATCAGCGTCACGGCAATGGCCGCCGACCTCAAATGCATCAGGCAGAAGATGCAGCCGATCACGGTCAGCGCCATGTAGAAGATGACGTGGCCCTGGGCAGGGTCGTCGCCATAGCCATACAGATTGAGGCCCCAGCAGGTAAGGCCGGCCGACAGCAGCGACGCCAGAACGTTCGTGTGCTTCAGGTGAAGCAGGGCGACGTCGTCGGATACCGGCGTCTTGCCGGCGCGAATCCACCAGAGGAACCGCCCGACGCAGACCAGGCACATCGCCATGGGCAGGTAGACCGACAACCACAACGGCGCCCGCGACGAAAAGGTATAGCTGACGGACAGGGTGCTGACGGTCAGGATAAAGTACAGGGTGGGCATCTGTTTGCAGAAGGCGCGAAACTGCGCCTGCACCAGCTCCGGACTGTCACCGGAAACGGTAAATAATCGCCTCAGCCTGTTCAGGAACGCCTTCAACCCTGTGCCATCCATTCTGGATTAGGCGAGGAGTTTAGCAGACTGATATAAAAGAGGACTTAATGGTCCGACATTAGGGATTGCCCCGACCAAAGTTGACTCCCGCCGTCGTTTGCGCCATACGGCAGGCATGACCAACCTGCGCGCCACCATTTCGTCAAGTCGCAGCTCGCTCTAATAGCGGGTCGCTGACCCGCGTCCGGCGGGTGGCGGCCATGGTGGTCAAACAGTCTTGAAAACTGCGCCAACGTATTGAACGTTGAGGGTTCGATTCCTTCACCCGCCGCCAATTGAGGACGGTAAACCAGACAGGGTTTGGGATCGCCTGCTAAGCGCATCGAACGGGAAACCGTTTGTGGTTCGAGTCCACTGCCGTCCGCCAACTTTTCGCTCCCCCGAGAGATCTCGCTCAACCGTTGCGCGAAGCTCATGGAACAAGGGAAAATTTCATACTTCCTTCTCCTCCCCATCTTGATGGGGAGGTGGCGAGCAAGCGAGGCCCCCTATGGGCTGAAGCGCGTCGAGACGGAGGGGTCCTCTAAACGGCCTCTCGCGCTGCGCAGCAGGAGGACAAACGGACGTTTTCATAAAGCGGAAGCATCGTCCCAGTATCGCGCTAGCTTGGTTTTCTCCCTCGCGGATTGCGCGCGATGACCTCCTCCACATCCAGCAGCTCGTAAGTGGTTTCCGGCGCAGCAAAGGCTATCTGCAATTCGGCTTTGAGGCACACAAATCGTTCCGCCTCAGGGCTTTTCTTGTCACGCAACAGGCTGGTTAAGCGCATATCTAGTGTCAGGGTGTTACCTGTGACATTCGACCTGGGCATCGCACACTCCGCAATCCATCAGAAAAATACTGTCGGCAAAGTATTCTGTTGTTACCGATCGGACCGAACAACTGAAGCCTCAGCCTAATGTTTCTGCTGCCGCTTTACCGCGCCCCTAGCTCCACCGGGCCGACGTCAATCTCATCGCCTCACCACACGATGTGTCCGAGCACCTCCGCCTGACCGGCATTCAGCACCGTAATGGAGTTGCCGCCACCCAGGTCGATCAAGACGTCGCTACCAGCCTGGCTGACAAGAGATTCATTGGCAATCCCTGTGGTGTAAGCGCTGATATTGATCGAGTCATTCTGCCCGGCGGAAAAATCAACTATCTTGTCTTTGCCGCTGCCGGCGTCGAACAGAAACAGATCGCTACCTAGGCCACCGGTTAAAAGGTCCGCGCCACCCTTGCCGTTCAGACTATTGTTACCCGAGTTTCCACTCAGGATGTTACCGACTCCGTTCCCCGTGGCAGAAAGGTCATCGCTGCCCGTCAGGTACAGGTTTTCAACGACCCGCCCGTTCAGGGAGTAGGTGACTGTGGAATAGATAGTATCCGTACCCTGGCCGCTGGTCTCGACGACGGTGTCACCGACGTTTTGAATATAATAGGTGTCGTTACCCAATCCGCCGTTCAAGACATTGTTGCCGCCGTTGCCAGTCAGGATGTTGCCCAAGCCGTTGCCTGTGGCGTTAATATTGCCGGCCCCAGTCAGTGTAAGGTGCTCGACATTGTCGCCCAGGCTGAAGGCAACCGCGGATTCGACGAGGTCGCTTCCCTGGCCAACAGCTTCGGTGACGGTATCTCCTGCAGAATTGACAACATAGGTGTCATTGCCGCCTCCGCCGCTCATACTGTCATTGCCGGCAAGTCCATCAATCCGGTTGGCGGCACTGTTGCCAGTCAGGACATTCCCCAGGCTGTTACCGGTGGCGTTGAGGACCGCCGTCCCTGTCAGGGTCAGGTTTTCGATCTGAAGGCCGCTCAGCGAAAAACTAACCGAGGCCTGCACGGTATCGCTGCCTTGGCCGCTGGCCTCGACAACCACATCTGCGACGTCGTCGACGACCAGGGTATCGTTGCCCAGGCCCCCAACCAGCCTGTCCGCCCCGCCCTTGCCGTCCAGCACGTCGTCGCCAGCCAATCCGGTCAGGACGTTGGCTGCCCCGTTTCCGGTCAACAGGTTGGACGAAGAATTTCCCGTACCGTCAACCGCCGCTGAGCCGGTCAGGGTAAGGTTTTCGAAAAATTCACCCAACACCCAGGTAAGACCGGTCTGCACGGTGTCACCCCCTTGGCCGGCAGCTTCAACGATCACGTCGCTAAGACTGTCGACGACATAGGTGTCGTCGCCGAAACCACCAGTCAGGGTATCATTGCCGGAGCTGCCATCCAACCGATTGCTGCCATTGTTGCCGTTCAACTGATTGGCGAAGCTGTTTCCGGTGATGCTGACGTTCGCCGAACCCGTGAGATTCACCACCTCGATGTAGCGCCCGGCCAGGCTGAAACCGACGCTCGAAAAGACGACGTCGATACCGTTGTTGCTGCTCTCGCCCACCAGGTCACCCGTGTCATCAACATAGTAGGTGTCGTTTCCTGCGCCCCCCGCCATGCTGTCGGCGCCGAAATCGCCTTTTAGTTCGTCGTTGCCGTCACCGCCCAATAGCGTGTCATTGCCATAGCTGCCACTCAGCGCGTCACTGCCGCCATTGCCGGAAAGGTAATCGTTGCTGGCATAGACATAGTCGACCGTACCCAAAGTATCGTTGCCGCTGCCGCCCACAATCGTCAGCTTGTCGGCATATTGGGAGGCAAACACCACAGTTCCGCCGGCAGATATCGTATAGGTCGCGTACACTCCAGCCTGAGTAGACATATCCGCCGTCAAGGCGCTACCGTCAGCGACCAGGTGGTCTTCACCGTCCCCCCCGTTCCAGTAATCGGCAAAACCGAGGTCCAGATGCAAGCTGAGCGTATCGTTTCCAACGCCGGTCATAAGCCGCTCGACGCGCTCGACGTTGCGGATGAAGGTGCCGTTTGCCAGCGTCGTGCCGTCTGAGGAAGAAGCGGCATCCAGGTTGAAGGCGATGGCACCGCTGAAATAGCGCAGATCCATGATGACGGTATCGACGTCGTCGCCGCCATCGATCTGATCCGCACCGTCGTCATAGTAGCCACCCGATAAAGCAGACGCACAGACGATATAGTCGTCACCCGAACCACCGTTCAAACTGTCTGACCCCATGTCGCCCCAGATAGCGTCATTCCCGGCATTGCCGTTAATAACATCGTCATAGAACCAGCCAACCAGGCTGTCGTTCGCCGAGCCGCCGTAAATAAAGTATTTCGCAATACCACCGACCCGGACATAGACATCGGGAGAGGTTGAGTAAAATCGGTGCTCATAGCCGGAACCATTAAAAGCAATCCCCACGCCGACCGGCGTTGTCATCGTGCTGTAGTCGGCGATCAGCCAGTCGTCGCCATCCCCAAATACGTTTTCTTCGGAGTCCGGGCCAATAGAAAAGGTCGTCATGAAAATCTCCTGATGAAATGTGGGTAATGCGGAACCGGCCAGTCAGAGATTCGTGCAACGCCGACCTGCGCCCGATGCGGCGGAATCAACTCAAAAGCGAAAATATGTCGCAAATAGGGTTAAAACGGCACTGTACGGCTATCCGTTTATCGAAATAGATGACGTGTCTTTAAAGCAACGCTCCACCACTGCGAGCAGGCTCGTGTGCGTTGGCCGCGGCAATAGAAACCTGCAACACCGAATTCGGCGGGTATGGCGCGCCAGAACGAAAGCTGCCGGGCGCAAACGAGAATCAACCGCGCAGGTTCATTCGCAATAAAAGAGTCAGAGGCAAAAAATACCGCCTTGCCTGTCCAGAAGCACCTCACTCATGCCTCAATGACGCCGACACCGAGACCTTTCCGACCGTCAGCGCCGAGTGCGCCGCAACGGTAACCAGCGCAAACACCACCGCCGTCACCGCTGCGCCGACAAACGACAAACCCGATAGCGGGATATGCTCGGCAAACGAACTGAGCCAACTCCGCAGAACCAGCCACGCCGCCGGCCAGGCGATCGCATTCGCAATCAGCAGCGGCACAAAGAACGGCGTCAGGCGCTGCACGAAGATGTCCTCGAACGTCGCTCCCAGAGCCCGCAATATGGCGATCTCCCGCGCCTGGCGCCGGGTCAGGAAGATACACAATCCCGTCAGCCCCAGGGTCGATAACACGATCGCCACCCCCGCCACCAGGTTGAACACCTGCATCTGCTGACGCAGGTCGTGGTACTGCTCCAGCAGGTAATCGCGGTAGAACCGCCGCTCGATCGGCATCACCCCGCCGGTGTCGCGCTGCCACAGGGCATCGATCCGCCCCAATGTGCCGGCGACATCCCTCTCCGAAACCCGCACACTGGCCTGGGTGAAGAATCGCGAGAAACCATCGTAGATCATCGGGCCGCTGGGGTCATACACCGTGGCAAAGCGCAGATCCGGCACCACCCCGACAATGCGCGACCGCATCCGCAGCCGATCTGTCTCATAGTCCAGGTCCCGGCCCACGGCGTCCTGCGGCGAAGCAAACCCCAAGGCCTTCACCGCCGCTTCATTAATCAGGATTTCTCTCGGTGTTTCCCGGTCCGAATAGATCCCCGACAGGCGCCGCCCGGCGACCATAGGTACGCGATAGACGGTGAAGAAGTCGGGGGCGGTGGAAATCCGCGTCAGGCTGATCATCGCCCGGCCCGGCCTGCGGATCCAAGCCGGCCGGGCCAGGTCCGTGGTCGGTGTGCCAAAGGATTCCGCCACGGCCTCGACACCCGGCACCGTTCGCAGATTTTCCGCAAACACCCGGCTCGCCACCGGATCATCGCTGAACCGGATCATCACCACATGGTCGCCGTCGAAGCGCAGCGCATCGCGGGTGGCGAACTGCCATTGCCGGCCAATGGTATGTGAGGCGATCAACAGCACGATCACCAGCGAGATCTGCGCCACCACCCAGCCACGCCAGGGCAATACCCCCGACGGATCGGGCCGCGTCTTCGCCGCCGGGCGCGACACGGCGATCGCCGGATACAGCCCGCTCAGCACCGTCACCACCGCTGCGATCGCCATCACCACCGGCAGGACGATCCAGGGCTGCTTCCACAGGTGTAAGTCGACACCCAGGCCGGCATTCAACCCCGGCAGCAGCCGCTCCACCGCTGCCAACCCAAGGCCCAGCCCGATCAGATTGACCCAACAGGCTTCGCGCAAAACCTGGCCGATCAGGTCGATCCGCCGCGCGCCCAGGGCGGTGCGGATGGCCATCTCGGCGCCGCGTTCCTGGGTTTCGGCCAGGATCAGACCCGACAGATTGATTCCGGCAAGGGCCAGGATGGCGGCCGCTACTGCGACTACGGCCAGGATCGAGCCGACATGGCCGCGCGGCTTCAACTCGCCGTCGCCGTGAGGCCGAAAATGCAGATCCAGCAAGGGTACCAGTTGATAGCCACCGGGAAGGTTATGCACGCCACGCCAATGGCGGGTACTGATGTCGATCAGCCGCCCTTCCACCGCCTTCACGTCCGTGCCCGGCTTGAAGGTGACATAGATATAGGCATTGGCCCATTGGTACTCAGGGTGCAGGTCAAGCACGTTCAGCATGGCATAGCTGCCGCGGCCCGAGACGAAGATTTCCCGGTCCAGGTGCGAATTGGCCGGTATGTCCTTCAGGATGGCGGTCACTGTCAGCGGGATTCCCCCCTTCGTGGTCAGCCTTTGGCCGATGGCGTCCTCACGGCCGAAATAGGCCCGTGCCATGCGTTGCGTCATCACCACGCTGTCAGGTTTCTGCAAGGCCGTCGACAGATCGCCGTGCACCGCCGGCAGTTTCAGAATCTCGAACACATTGGGATCGGCCCAGTAGAAGCGCTCCTTGACCTGGCGACGGGCGCTGCGCAGCGGCCATTCGACAGCGTTCAGCCGGGTGACGCGCTCGATCTCGGGAACGTCGGCGGCCATCCAATTGGCCATGCCGGCGGGCGTGCGATCGCTGGCCAACAGCGGCCGTCCCTGCGGTCCGTAATCAGCCGACAGCAGATAGACCCGGTCGGCGCCGGGCATGAAGCGGTCATAGGTCAGTTCATCATGGACAAAGAGGGTAACGACGATGGCAGCAGCATAGCTGAGCGTCAGTCCGGCCACCATCAGCAGATACACACCCCATCGCGCGGCGATAACGCGGACCAGGTGCATCAGAGGGAACAGCAGCGGGCTCACGACAGCCTGCGGCTGGAAATGTGGATACGGCCGTCATGCATCTCGACCACGCGCGAGGCCTGGTCGGCCTGGCTCAGCGCATGGGTAACGATGATCAGGGTGGTGCCCTTGTCGTTGAGTTCCTTAAGGATCCCCAGGGTCTGGGCTGCGTTACGAGAGTCGAGATTGCCGGTGGGTTCGTCGGCCAGCACGATGACGGGATGGCCGACAATGGCCCGGGCTATGGCGCAGCGCTGTTGCTGCCCGCCGGACAGTTGCCGCGGCAGGTGGTCGGCGCGGTGGCCCATGCCGACGCGGTCCATGGCCTCTACGACCAGGTCGCGGCGGTTCTTCAGATTGTCACGGCGATAGCGCAGGCCCAGTTCGATATTCTGATAGACGCTGAGGTGGTCGATCAGGTTGAAGTTCTGGAACACGAAGCCGATCTGCGTCGCCCTCAGGTGGGCCAGGTCGCGGTCGGGAATGGTGGTGATGTCGCGGCCGTTGAACTCGCACCGTCCGGCGCTGGCTTTTTCGAGCGTGCCGATGATGTTGAGCAGGGTGGATTTTCCGCATCCGGACGGGCCGGTGATGGCGACGAACTCACCGGCGTCGATATCGAGCGTCACCCCACGCAGGGCATGAACCGCCCGTTCCGTGCCGGTATAGGTGTGATGAATATCCTGGAGACTGATCAGGGGCATGACAATGCCAATTGGAGACGCTCGCGCCCTCCTGGTCCCGCTGTGGACTGACAGAGGAAGCTCTGCAGGGTCATGACCAAAACAGCCGGTAACGCCCACTCCCT